>CAVTFP010000054.1:0-29780 GCA_963733645.1 uncultured Alphaproteobacteria bacterium | reverse complement strand
GGTCGGCGCCTGCGAGTTCAGGCCAACGACGCCGAGGCTCGATTCCGCAAGACCCTTCTCGCGCAGAACGTCGGCGACACCCACGCCGCTGGTGGCGACGCGATAATCGTCGACCCAAAGCACGGTGCCGCGCTCGCGCGACCAGCGCGCGCGCATCACCCGCAGGTAGGCCCAGGTGATGACGACGGGGTCGCCTTCGAGCGGAAAGATGACGCAGCCTTCGTTGTAGTCGTCGCTGATATAGGTCTCGTACATTTCACGGGAGCGGAAACCGGCGACCAGAAGCCCTTCGAAGCCACGCTCGCGCATCAAACGCCGGACATTGGCCCAGCGCCGATCGCGCTCGACCAGCGACAGGACAGGCGGCTTTACGTTCTGGATAGCCATGATGCTGCTCCCGGATCGGACTACGCCGCTCTCGCTTGGGCGGGAGGGCTTTGGAATATGGCGGCAGAACATACTGCCTCAAACGGACCGGTAACAGGCAGGTGAGGTGCAAAGCGCCGTCTGCGGACACCGCAGCCATGCGCGAATCTCGCGTACGGTTGCGTTGACCGGGAACGCCCGGATCACTAAAATCACCGTATTCTCAGGCGGTTTAGGGAGACCGACGATGCACATCATCGACTCGCACTTCCATTGGTGGCCCAGGTCGATTTTCGACACGCTGTGCAAGCGTCAGGAGTTTCCCAAGGCCCGCGTCAACAAGCGCGGCGGCTACGACTATATGCGCCGCTCCGAGGCCGGGCAGCATCTCAACAGCTGGGCCGAGTGGTTCGATCTCGACAAGCAGTTCGAATACATGGACAGCCTCGGCCATCAGGTCGACGTCGTCTGCTCGATCGGCCCGTTCTCCGTGTCTTTCTCCGACATGCCGCTGTCCGAAGGGCGCGATTTCGCGCTGATGTGGAATGAGGAGATGGCCGGCGCGCAGAAGAAATATCCCGGGCGTTTGTGGGCGAGCGCGGCGGTGCCGCTGCAAGACACCCGCGCCGCGATCGAAGTGGTCGACGACGCAGTCAACCGCCTTGGCTTGATGGGCGTCAATCTTCCGGGCAGCGTCGGCGCCGATGCGCGCATCGATGCGGAGCGGCTCGAGCCGTTCTATGCTCATGTCGAGAAGCTCGGCCTGCCGCTGTTCCTGCATCCGACCGACGTCATCTTCCAGGACATGCTCGACGGCTATGACGGCGCGCTGCATTTGAGCCTCGGCCGCGTCATCGAGGTCAGCGTCGCGGCGATGCGGCTCATCCTGTCCGGATTGATGGAACGGCATCCGAAGCTCAAGATCGTCATGTCGCATACCGGTGGCTCGCTGCCGTACCAGGCCGGCCGCATGGACAAGAATTCCAAGGCAGCGAAGCTGCCGCGGCCCGTACAGGACTATATGCGGCGGATGTACACCGATACGGTGTCGCCGCACTCCGCCGGCATCAAATTCGCAATCGATTATTTCGGCATCGATCACGTCATGTACGGCACCGACTACCCGTGCTGGGATCCGGCGCCATGTCTGAAGCTGATCGACGACATCAATCTGCCGGCGGCCGACAAGCAGAAGCTGTTCTATGACAACGCGCGGCGGATTCTCGGGCTGAAAGATCCGGCGCAGACGCAGCCTTCGAAGCGCGAAGCGGCGCTGGTGTAATTGTTCCGTCATCCTGAGGTGGCCGCGAGGCGGCCCTCGAAGGATGACGGCCTCGGCGCCTCGGCCGGCATCCTTCGAGGCTCGCTTTGCTCGCACCTCAGGATGACGGTCAACTTCTACTGCTTTGGCGCGAAGCGCTCGTCGATGCTTTCCCATTTGTCGTAGCCGACGAGCTTCTTGTACTCCTCGAATTCCATGCCGTCGTTGCGGTGGGCGAATTTTCCCGTCTTCATATCGACGAGCACCGCTTCGATCGCCTTCGCCGCATGCATGACGGTGTCAAGCCCCAGCACGGCGCAGTTGAAGCCCAGCTGGCCCAGTTCTTCCATTGAAAGGATAGGAGTGTGGCCGCCCATCAGCGGATTGCAGATCTGCGGCACGTCGAAAGCTTTGCCGATCTGCTCCAGTTCATCCACGCTGCGCGGCGCCTCGATGAAGATCCCATCGGCGCCGGCGCGGATAAAACGTTCGGCGCGGCGCATCGCCTCGTCGAGGTCGTAGACCGCGCGCGCGTCGGTACGGCCGAGGATCCAGGTTTCCGGATTGATCCGCTCGGCGCATGCCGCCTTGATCTTGGCTTCGGCGAGTTCGATCGGCACCACCTTCTTGCCGACCATGTGGCCGCAGCGTTTCGGCCATTGCTGGTCTTCGATCAGGATGGCGCTGACGCCCATGCGTTCGTAGCTTTGCACCGTGCGCACCACGTTCTTGACGTCGCCATAGCCATCGTCGCCGTCGACGAACACCGGCAGATCGCAGGCCGACATAATGTCGCGCACGCAGGCGGAGATTTCACCGAATCCCATCAAGCCGACGTCGGGTACGCCATAGCGCGCACCGACGGCTGGAAAGCCGCCGATGAAGTAAGTTTCGAAACCGAGTTTCTGAATGATCCGCGCGCTGAGTGCGTCGTGAGCGCCGGGCACGACAAGAAACTGCTTGTTTTTGACGGCCTTATCGATGATCTGGCGAAAACTTTTCGGCATTGCATGGGCTCTATCGTTTGCAGATGGGCTAAATCCCATACATGCCCCGGTAATTGCGATCAACTCGTGGGGGTTACATCAGCGCCGCAGCGGTCTATGGTTTTGCCAAAGATCCGGCGCTGCCGGGAGGGACCGACATTATGAATGCCGAGCAGACCAAATCTCCAGTCGTGCACTTCGTCGGCAGCATTCCGCTGCCCGATTCCGAGACCGTGTTCCGCACTCTGTCGGGCGCGGTCGGCGGCCACGTTGTCAGGCTGCCGGACGGCGAGACCGGAATTCGCAAGTCCTGGATTAAGTTTCTGCAAGACGTGCTGGCGGAAAATCCGGCAATCGAGCTCGCGACCGATGTGCCGCCGTTCAAATTCGTGCAATGGGACGGCAAGGTGGTGCGCGAAATCCCGCGGCTTCGCATCAAGCAGGGCATGACGCCCAACCGCAAAGAATTCAAGACCGGTTATGCCGACATGGCGATCGCTTCGTTTGCCGTGTTCGATCGGATGCAAAAGGACGGCATCATTCCCGACGGCGTGAAATTCCAGATCAGCATCCCGACGCCGATCGCGCCGACTTACAACAACATGGTGCCGGCCGACCGGCCCAATTTGCTGCCGGCGCTCACGCAGCATTTCGTTGGCGAGGTCCACGCTATCGCCGCGGCCTTGCCAAACGATCGCATCGCCATCCAGTGGGACGTCTGCCAGGAAGTTCTGGCCTGGGAGGGTTATTACGAGCCCGGTCCGGTTGATTTCCGTACCGAGTGCATCAATGTACTGGCGCAGATCGGCGACGCAGTGCCGAGCAAGATCGATCTTGGGTATCACCTGTGCTACGGCAGCCCCGCCGACGAGCACATGGTGCAGCCGAAAGATGCCGGCCTCATGGTGGAGATGGTCAACGCCGTGGTGGCGCGGGTACGCCGCCAGATTCAGTTCTTCCATTTGCCAGTGCCGAAGGGCCGCACCGATGACGCGTTTTTCGCGCCACTGGAAAAGTTGAAGCTTCGCCCCGGCACCGCGCTTTATCTCGGCCTCATCCATCATAACGACGCCGAGGGCGACAAACTGCGCCTCGCCGCGGCACGCCGGCACACTCGCGTCGATGGTATCGGCACCGAGTGCGGCATGGCGCGCGGCGACCCGGCGCGGCTGCCGGCCTTGCTGGCCGCCCACGCGCGCGCCGCGGAGCTTGCCGGTTGATGGTTCGGCGCGAATAATCTAAGCACCTCGCGCGCGCCCGGCGCGCCGAGGTGTCAACACGTTGCCCGATTTTCTCGAACATTTCGAACCGCTGGCGAAGGCCTACGACGTGCTGTTGTCTGACGTCTGGGGCGTCGTCCATAACGGCATTGCCGCCTATGGCCCGGCCTGCGAGGCGCTGACGCGGTTTCGCGCGCGCGGCGGCACCGTCATCCTCATCACCAATGCGCCGCGGCCCGGCATTGCGGTGCAGCGCATTCTCGACCGACTCGGCGTGCCGCACGATGCTTATGATGCGATCACGAGTTCCGGCGACGTCACCCGTGGCATTGTCGAACGCCGGCTCGGCGACAACGTCTTTCATCTCGGCCCGGAACGCGACCATTCGATCTTTACCGGCCTCGACGTGAAATTCACGCCGTTTGAATCCGCGGATTACGTGGTCTGCTCTGGTCTGTTCGACGACACCATTGAGACGGCCGACAGCTATCGCGACATGCTGGCGGCGATGCGCGCGAGATCGCTGTTCATGGTCTGCGCCAATCCCGACATTGTGGTCGAGCGCGGCGACACGCTGGTCTATTGCGCTGGCGCGCTGGCCGACGCCTATGCCGCGCTTGGCGGCGAGGTGCTTTATTGCGGCAAGCCGCACGCACCGATCTACCAGGCGGCAATGGCGACTGCGCTGGCGGCGCACGGCGGCGCCACGGTGCCATTCGAGCGCGTGCTCGCGATCGGCGATTCCGTTCGCACCGACCTCAAGGGCGCCGCTGCCTTCGGCCTCGACAGCCTGTTCGTCACGTCCGGCATTCACGCCGAGGAATATGGCGGCCGCGACACGCCGGACCTCGAAGCGCTCAATGCGATCTTCCTCGCCGGGGGCGTCATACCGAAAGCGGTGATGCGCGGGCTGAGGTGGTGAAGAAAGGGAGGCGCGTCAGCCTTCGGCGGTTTGTAGCTCCACCTTCTGGGCGAACACCGCCTCGATCTTGGCCTTGAGCGTCTGCGCATTGAACGGCTTGACGATGTAATTGTTCACGCCGGCTTTCTTCGCCGCAATCACGTTCTCGGTCTTGGACTCGGCTGTGACCATGATGAAGGGGATTTGGCCGAGGCCTGGATCGGCACGAACTTGCCGTAACAGGTCGAAACCGCTCATCGGCTCCATGTTCCAGTCCGAAATCACGAGGCCGTACCGTTTGATGTGCATTTTTATGAGTGCACTGGCGCCATCCTTGGCGTCATCGACGTCGACGAAACCAAGCTGCTTCAACAGATTGCGGATGATGCGAACCATGGTGCTGTAGTCGTCGACCACCAGCACCGGCATTGACGGATCGAGAGCCATGGCACTGCTGTGCTCCTGGTGCGCTATCTGCGCGAATGAACGAGCCAGGGCCGCCCGATGGCTTATCCCCCTGTCCCCCACGAGCGGAAAAGCTACCCTTTTGTGTTTGATAACGGGTTAATCGCGCTGATCGGCGACGTTCCGCGCATGCAACCCCTGATGGTCGGCGTGCTTGACTTTGGCGGTCCGGCCACGGCACCTACCCAGACAGGATTTCTTAACCATTGAAGGCAGATGCCGGCGAAAAGCTTCCTCGTCGTGCGTGACGGCACGCCTGCTGACGCTTTACGCGGCGCGGTCGTCGCCATCGGTAATTTCGACGGCGTCCACCGCGGCCATCGCGCCGTGATCTCGGCGGCGCTCAAATATGCCTCGGCCCTCGGCCGGCCGGCGGCGGCATTGACCTTCGAGCCCCACCCGCGCGCTTTCTTCAACCCCGCCGAGCCGCTGTTCCGCCTGACCGACGAGGCCGGAAAGCTGCGGCTACTCGCCTCGACCGGCCTCGACGGCGCCATCGTGCTGACCTTCGATGCGGCGCTGGCAAAGCTCACTGCCGACGAATTCGTGACGCGGATACTGGTCGACCGCTTCGCCGTCAGCGGCGCTGTAATCGGCTTTAATTTCCACTTCGGCATGAACCGCGCGGGCTCGCCGGATTATCTGGTTGCCGAAGGGCGCAAGCGTGGCTTTGCCGTCGAAGTGGTGCCGCGCTTTGAGGACAATGGCCGGCCAGTATCATCGGGACCGATCCGGGAAGCGCTCGCCGCGGGAAGAGTCCGCGAAGCCGACGAATTTCTCGGCTATTCGTGGTTCGTGACCGGCAAGGTGATCGACGGCGACAAGCGCGGCCGTGAGCTCGGTTTTCCGACCGCCAATATCCGCCTCGACGCAGGTTGTGCGCTTCATCACGGTATCTACGCGGTGCGCGCAAGCGTCGGCGGCCGCCGCTACGACGGCGTTGCCAATTTCGGCCGACGGCCAATGTACGACACCGGTGCGGTTTTGCTGGAGGTGTTTCTTTTCGATTTTTCCGGTGATCTCTACGAACAGACTATCGATGTCGCCTTCATCGACTGGATCCGCGAAGAGCGGATGTTCGACGGCGCCGACGCCCTCATTGCGCAGATGAAGGAAGACAGCCGGCTCGCGCGCGAGGCACTGGCTCGCTCGGGCGGCGCATTCCCGCCGATCTAGACTGCTATTCGGCCGGTTCTTGGCCATGTTGGCGATGTTCGCGCGCCCATTGCGCCGCCATGAAACCGAGCAGTGCCACCGGCACGATTCGCTGCCAGCCGAATTCCCGGCCGATCTGCACAGCGGCGGCCAGCACTTTTGGGTCGAGGAGCCACGACGGCGCGTGCGCTCGGGCGGCACGCGCAAGAATTGCGCGCTCCCTGGCGCGGCGGCGTGCTGCCGCACACACGATGGTGCCGATGACGGCAACCAGCACAAAAATGCCGGCCATAATGAGTCCGGCATAAACACCACTCATCTGCAGCGCCAACCAGTCGTAGCCGGCGACACACAGAAACGCGAATGCGGTGATGGCGGCCAGTGCGACAATGGAAAGCCAGGCGACAAATGCCGTGGTGATCCCGGTCTTGCTTTGGACCGAGAGAACCACATCTCGCATCAAGCTCTTGAGCATTGGGCTCTCGACCTAGCGCCAGCCAATTTTCAACGTCCAGGAGGCTTTCAACGTCTCCAGGTCGCGCCGAACATGAAACCCAGCGCTGCCACGATGGCGAGTGTGGTGTAGGGCCAACTCGCGATCAATTCGTCGATGGCCTCGACGAAATTTTCGGATACGTCGCGCACCGCTCCGGCCGCCTCGCGGCCCTTGTCCTGCGCGCCGGCTACGACGTCGTCTACGCTCGACCGAGCCCGCTTCCACGCCGCGCTACCTTTATCGGTGAGAATATCGCTGACCTGTTCGGCAAGCCGCGCGAAATCGTCGCGCAATGCTTGCAGATCGCTCTGGATGTCGCCGGAAGCTTCGCTCGCTGCCTTCTTGACCTCACGCAATCCGTCGCGGGCATCTTTGGCCGCGTCGCGAGCATTACTGGGTGCCGTGGAGGCGGTATTCATTACTCTTTCTCCGTGACTGGATCAGCGGGGGCTTTACCGACAAGTGCCGTCAGGGGAAAAAGTTCCATCAATCCGGCAACCGGACGTCTTCAGCCGGAAACAGATGGTTGAAAACCACCAGGCCGACGATCGACAGCGGCACGGCGAGGAATGCACCGAACGGACCCCACATCCAGGTCCAGAACGCCAGCGCGACAAAAACGAGAAGCGGATTGAGAGTAAGACGCCGTCCGACGATGGTCGGCGTGATGAAATGTCCCTCCGTCGTGGTGAGCGCGATCAATCCTATGGGCGCGATCAAAGCGTGGCCGATCGAAGGAAAGGTCACGAGGCCCACGCCGAACAGGACAACCACCATGATGCCAGGTCCGACATATGGCACGTAGTTCAAAAGCGCCGCCAGCAATCCGAATATCATTGGATTGGGATAGCCGATGAGGTAAGCGCCGATCGCGACAATAACTCCAAGTGCTGCGTTGATGATCGTCACAACGGTCAGGTAGCCGGCCAGATTGCGTTCGATGTCGCGCATGATCTTCAGGAAACGGAGCTTGGTGTCGCGGTTGCCGAACATCGCGACCAGGTTGGCGCGCAGCTCAATCTGGCCGACCAGAAAGAACAGCAGCGTGCCGAAAAACAATAACAACCCTCCGGCCGCAGGCGTTACGTACGCGACCACTGGCAGGACGATGCTCGACGTCGGAGTGTTGATGTCCAAAGCGCCTTCATTGCTACCAAGCAGCGCGGTCGATAACTGATGAAGCGACGCAAGCGGCTGGTCGAACACGGAGAGTTTCCCTTTGATGGTGGCGCCGATCTCCGGCGCACGCCCGATCCATTCGCTCACGGGTCCGGCGAGCGCGGTGGCCGCGAGGCCGAGCGCGCCGAGGCCCGCTGCGACAATCAAGAGGGCCATGAGCCACGGCGAGACGCCGCGGCGCTTGGCCGCTTTGATCAGCGGGGCGAGCGTCATGGCGACGATGGCGGCAGCAAGAATCGGCAGCAGGATGGCTCGGCTGATGTAGAGGAAGGCGCCGAACAACAGCAGGAAGATACCGATGTTCGCGGCCTGACCGGCCGAAACCCAGACATCGGTTACATTGTCCACCGGCGTCGGATCGCTGATGACCAGCGCATGCCGCACTTCGCGCTTGGCGCGGATATATTCCACAAAACCCTCCGTCGCCCCGTATTCGCCCAGGCGTGACCTGCCGCTAACGCTGGGCGGGAGTGGGGGTTCCCCCGGAGCCCGCGCATGCGCTCTTTCCGCCCCGCAATCGGCTTGTTAGAAGGCGCAGCATGACCGAGACGCCGGCGAAAGCGCGCGATTACAGCGAAACGCTATTCCTGCCCAAGACCGATTTTCCGATGCGCGCCGGCCTGCCGCAGAAGGAGCCGGCCATCCTGCTGCGTTGGCACGAACTCGGCCTATACCAGCGGCTGCGCGCCGACGCCGCAGGCCGGCCGCGTTTCATCCTCCACGACGGGCCGCCTTACGCCAACGGCGACATCCATATCGGGCATGCGCTCAATAAAATCCTCAAGGACGTGGTGACGAGAAGCCAGCAAATGCTCGGCTTCAACTCGAACTACGTGCCGGGTTGGGATTGCCACGGCCTGCCGATCGAATGGAAGATCGAGGAGGACAATTACCGCGCCAAGGGCAAGCCGAAGCCGGATTTGTCGAACCCGGTGGCGCTCGTCGCGTTCCGCAAGGAATGCCGCCAATTCGCCCAGCACTGGATCGACGTGCAGAAAGCCGAATTCGAGCGGCTCGGCGTCGTCGGCGACTGGGCACACCCCTACACCACGATGGACAACTTCGCCGAGGCGCAAATTGCACGCGAGCTGATGAAATTCGCCGCGAACGGCACGCTTTACCGCGGTTCGAAGCCGGTGATGTGGTCGGTGGTGGAAAAGACCGCGCTCGCCGAGGCCGAGGTTGAGTACGAGGATTACACCAGCGACACGGTGTGGGTGAAGTTTCCGGTCGCTGCTGTGGAAGTTGGCTTTCACGAGCAAGCTTCCGAGAAGCATCGCGATACAGCAGAGAAGATTGCGCGAGAGCTCCGACGAAGTGCGGTTGTTATCTGGACCACCACCCCGTGGACAATTCCCGGGCAATCGCGCGATCAGCTACTCCGACCGATGTTGAATATGGACTCTATGGGTCGTCGATGCGCCCGCCGGCAATTGGGCGAAACCGAGGCGATCGGCTTGTTCTCGCAACGAATTAGCTATCGATGTTTTCAGACAGGCACGAGTTACTGCCTTCAATCAGCTTAATAGCTTTAGCTTTGATCGAGGGCTGGGCGCAACTTATTGACCTGCGCGCATCCGCTGAGGGGTCTTGCGGGGAACTACGAGTTTAAAGTGCCGCTTGCTCGTGGGCGATCATGTCACCGACGATGCCGGCACCGGCTTTGTACATACGGCACCGGGCCACGGCCGCGAAGACTTCGAAGTATGGACTGCGAATTTCGATCGCATACAGAGGATGGTGGGTCCAAAGGATTCGCCAGGATTGATGTATAGATTGACGAAAGGATTCCATATACCGTCGATGATGATGGGCGCTTTACCAAAGACGCGCCAGGCTTTGAGGGGCAACCATGTCATCACCGAGAAAGGCGAGAAGGGCGATGCCAATGAGGCAGTGACTAAGGCGCTTATCGACGCCGGCATGCTGATCGCGCGCGGAAGGCTCAAGCATCAGTACCCGCATTCATGGCGCTCAAAAAAGCCAGTGATCTTTCGGAATACGCCACAATGGTTCATCGCGATGGATGAGCCTATTACCGAAGAGTTTTTCAATGAGCCGGTGCTTGTTCATAACTTGGATGGAACGAAGACCATCGAATATAGGAAAGTAGGAGACACCCTTCGTTTTCGTGCGCTTGCCGCGATCAAGGCGACGCGTTGGGTCCCAGCGCAGGGCGAGAACCGTATCAACGGCATGATCGAGGGCCGGCCGGATTGGGTAATCTCGCGGCAGCGCGCTTGGGGGGTACCGATACCATCTTCATAAGACATGTCGACCGGGCGAAATCCTAAAGGACGATCAAGTTAATGACCGCATTATTGCTGCGTTCGAAGCCGAAGGGGCCGACGCTTGGTTCGCTGAAGGTGCTGGCGAGCGCTTTCTGGGTACGAATTTTGTGGATGATGGCGTTTGGCAGAAAGTCGACGATATTCTCGACGTCTGGTTTGATTCCGGATCGACGCACGCTTTCGTGCTCGATGACCCGGAGCACTTTCCGGCTCTCGCCGGCATCAGGCGAAAGTCGATGGCGGGCTCGAGACGGTGATGTATCTTGAAGGCTCCGACCAGCATCGTGGCTGGTTCCAGTCCTCGCTCCTGGAAAGCTGTGGCACGCGCGGACGCGCGCCGTTCGACGCCGTGCTGACCCACGGTTTCGTGCTCGACGAGAGCGGCTACAAAATGTCGAAGTCGCTGGGCAACGTCACCGCGCCGCAAAACGTGATCAAGGATTCCGGCGCCGACATCCTGCGTATGTGGGTGTGCGCGTCGGATTATGCCGACGATCTGCGCATCGGTCCGGAAATCCTCAAGACCACGGTGGACACCTATCGGCGGCTGCGCAACACGCTGCGCTGGATGCTCGGCAACCTCGCCCATTTCCAGCCGTCGGACAGGGTCGCGGCGGAAAAAATGCCGGAGCTCGAGAGTCTGATGCTGCATCGGCTCGCCGAACTCGATCCGCAAATTCGCGCCGCCTATGCGGAGTTCGACTACAAGCGCATTTTCGCGGCGCTCAACGCCTTCATGACGGTCGACCTTTCGGCGTTCTATTTCGACATCCGCAAGGACGCGTTGTATTGCGATCCGTATTCTTCGGTCACCCGCAAGGCCTGCCTCACGGTGCTCGACCATCTGTTCCGCGCAACCGTGACCTGGCTCGCGCCAATGCTGTGCTTTACCACCGAGGAAGCGTGGCTGGAGCGCGATCCGGCTGCGCTGTCGGTGCATCTCGAGCAGTTTCCGAGCGTGCCGCAATCCTGGCGCAACGACGCGCTGGCGGAGAAATGGCGCAAGCTGCGCGCTGTCCGCCGCGTCGTTACTGGCGCGCTTGAACTCGAACGCGCCGCCAAACGCATCGGCTCCTCGCTCGAGGCTTCGCCTGTCGTCTATGTCGCGGATGCCGATCTGTTCGCGGCGGCGGTCGATAGCGATCTCGCCGAGCTTTGCATCACGTCCGCGGCGACGCTTGTTGAAGGCGAGGGGCCCCCCGAGGCATTCCGGCTCGACGACGTGCATTCCGTTGCGGTCGAGCCGCGCCGCGCCGAGGGCAAGAAATGTGCACGCTCGTGGAAAATCTCGCCGTCAGTCGGAACCGATCCGCAATATCCCGATGTCACGCCGCGTGACGCGCAGGCGCTGCGCGAATGGCAAGCGATGCGCAAGGCGGCGGGGTAGGGGTCGCGCAGGAACATGGCGGATGCAGCCCAGAGCAGGACGGCGCGCGCCTATGTCTGGGGGCCGCTGAGTGCGTTGGGCCTGACCATTGCCGCGCTCGCCTGCGTGATCGACCAGGGATCGAAATTTTGGCTGCTATACGGGCTCGATCTGCCGAGCCGCGGGCCTGTAACAGTGGCGCCGTTTATCAAGTTCTTGCTGACCTGGAATACCGGCATCAGCTATGGGCTGTTCCCGCAGCAAGGTCAGCTTGGTCAATGGTGCTTGCTAGCCTTCAAAATAGCCGCGGTGATCTTCCTTTGGGCTTGGCTGGCGCGCGCCCCATCGCGGCTAACCGCCACAGCCCTGGGCCTGATCATTGGCGGCGCTGTGGGTAATGCGGTCGACCGCCTTCACTGGCCCGGCGTGCTCGATTTTGTGCTGTTCCACATCGAAACCGCCTCCTGGAGCTTTCGCTGGTACGTCTTTAATCTCGCCGATGTGGCCATAGTTGCAGGGGTTTTTGGACTCCTGTATGAATCGCTATGGGGCGATAACGCCGTAAAAGCGCCCTGATCTCGTATAAAAACAGGGTCAACGAGGATCAGGTCGGTCTTTTAGGGCTACCGCCGGACTAACGCATTCCGGTTCCTCGGGGTGAGGGTATGCCGCAGGACGACAGCTATAGCCGCAAGGTGGACCGTAGCTTATTGGCTCGGACCGCGCTGGGTGTTGCATTGGCCGCCACCATAGTGTGCGCCACCACTGCCGCGCGAGCCCAAGACGGCGGCCCTTCGGTGATCAATTCCATCATGAATGCGCTCGGCTTCAAGAGCGCGAACGATACCTATGGCGGCATCGATTACAACGAGCGCTCTCCCTTGGTTGTGCCGCCGACGCGTGATTTACCGCCGCCAGCGAGCAGTAGCGCGCCGCCGGCCCCGAATTGGCCCAAAGATGCCGACGTCGAGCGTAAGAAGCAGGCCAAGAAAGACGACAAGCCGCGCTATCAGAAGGACTATGTCGTCGAGTCCTCTCGTCCGCTGCGGCCCGACGAACTTGATAGAGTAGCCAGATCGAGCGCAAGTGCTGCGGGCGACGGCGATTCGACGGCGAATTCGATAATGACCGATCCGCGCGATCAAGGCGGCAAGAAAAGCATTTGGGGCACGATGTTCCATAAGAAAGACCAGTACGCGACGTTCACCGGCGAGCCGTCGCGTCAAGTTCTGACCGATCCGCCGCCCGGATATCTGACGCCGTCACCCGATCAGCCGTACGGCGTCGGGCCGGCGGAATCGAAATATAAAGTCCAGTCGGTTGGCGATCGGATGGATCCGACGCGGTAGGCGCAAGTATCGGGCGGTAATCGCGCTCGAACTGGATTCCGATTGAAGCTTGAGAAACCGGCATTCCGTTGCGACGCGGAACGCCTGGCGGGGCGCTTTGTCGAATCCGCGGAGGCCAGTCGTTGTCTCATATCCCTTCGTCCGAAATGCCTTCGCCGAAAATGACGGTATCGAAAAAATTGATGCTCGCGCTCACGCTGGCCGGCACGCTGGCTTGCGCCGCGCCCGCATGCGCCGAGCCGGACGTCGCCGATTTCACGCTGCCGAATGGTCTTGAAGTCGTGGTGATCCCTGATCATCGCGCACCGGTCGTCACCCACATGATCTGGTACAAAGTCGGCGGCGCCGACGAGACCGCCGGCAAGTCTGGCATCGCGCATTTCCTCGAACACTTGATGTTCAAAGGTACCGAGAAAAATCCCGGCGACTCTTTCTCGGCAGATGTCGCCGAAATCGGCGGCCAGGAGAATGCCTTCACCGGCAGTGACTATACCGGCTTCTATCAGCGGGTGCCGCGCGAGCACCTGAAGGAGATGATGGCGCTCGAGGCCGACCGGATGACCGGCCTCGTGCTGACCGACGACGTCGTTCGCCCCGAGCTCAATGTCGTGCTCGAGGAGCAGAACATGCGGGTCGCCAACAATCCGGCGGCCCGGCTCGGCGAGCAGGTGGACGCCGCGTTATATCTCAATCACTCCTATGGTCGGCCGGTCATCGGCTGGCGCCATGAAATCGAACAGCTCACGCGCGACGATGCGCTGGCATTCTACCGACGCTTCTACACGCCGAACAACGCAGTCGTGGTCATTGCCGGCGATGTCACCGCCGACGAGGTCAAGACCGATGCCGAGGCGACTTACGGCAAAGTTGCCGTGCGCGCCGAGGTCGCCAAGCGCAACCGGCCGAAGGAGCCGGTGCAAGAGGCGCCGCGTATCGTCACGCTCGCCGATTCGCGGGTCGAACAGCCGACCGTTACGCGCGATTATCTGGTGCCTTCGGAAACCACAGCGAAGTCTGGCGAGGGCGAGGCGCTCGACGTGCTTGCCCATGTTATTGGCAGCGGACCGAACAGTCGCGTGTATCGTACACTGGTCGTCGATAAGGGCATCGCGCTCAATGCCGGCGCGTATTATTCGGGCACCGCGCTCGACTACGGCAAGTTCGGCGTCTATGGCGCGCCGAAACCCGGCGTCTCACTGCATCAGGTCGAGGACGGCATCGACGCTGTTCTTGCCGACGTGATCGCCCACGGTATCACTGCCGAGGAGCTCGATCGTGCCAAAACGCGATTGATCGCGGACGCGGTCTACGCCCAGGACAATCAGGCCACTTTGGCGCGCTGGTACGGCGCGGCCATCGCTTGCGGCCAGACCGTAGCAATGGTGCGCGCCTGGCCCGATGAGATCCGCGCCGTGACCGCTGACGCCGTGCAGAATGCCGCCAAGCAATGGCTCGACCGCCGCCATTCGGTGACCGGTTATCTCGTCAACAGTCTGCAGTCCGAGGAGAAGCATTCGTGAAGGTTGCATTGTGCTCTGATGCGCCCGCGGGTGCCGGACTTCTGCTGCGGCGTAGTGTCGTTGCGATTGCGCTGCCGTTATTGGCGCTCGCCGCATCCGCAGCGCCGGCGCGGGCGACAACGATAGAACGTATCGTGTCGCCCGGTGGCATCGAGGCCTGGCTGGTGCGTGAGCCGGCCATTCCGCTCATCGCCGTTGACTTTTCATTTTCAGGCGGTGCGGTGCAAGACCCTGCCGGCAAGTCCGGGACCGCCGAGCTCGTTGCCTCGTTGCTCGACGATGGTGTCGGCGATTTTGATTCCAAGACGTTTCACGATCGACTCGAACGCAAGGCGATCGAATTAAATTTCAGCGCCGACCGCGAGAGCATTCACGGCTCGCTACGCACGCTCACGGAAAATCGCGATGAAGCGTTCGAGGATTTGCGGCTCGGGCTGAATGCACCGCGTTTCGATGCCGCCGACGTCGAGCTTAATCGCGCGCAAATCCTGTCAGGACTGCGCCGGGCAACGACGAGCCCAGGCGATATCGCGAATCGGCGGTGGTGGGAGATTGCGTTCGCTGGTCATCCTTACGGGCGGCCGGTGACCGGCACGCTGGAAACGGTGCCCGCCGTCACCATCGACGATCTCAAGGCCTATACGAAGCGGGTACTGGCGCGCGCCAATCTCAAGGTTGCCATTGTCGGCGATATCGACGCAGAAACGGCAAAGACCATGCTCGACCGTGTGTTCGGTGGCCTGCCAGCGAAGCCGGATCTCGTTCCAATCGAGGCGGTGTCGCCGCATGGTCTCGGCAGCCGCGTCGTCGTTAATCTCGATGTGCCGCAGGCGGTGGTCGAGTTCGGCGGCGCCGGGATTGCGCGCAAGGACCCGGATTTCATGGCTGCCTATGTGGTCAACCACATTCTCGGCGGCGGCTCTTTTTCCTCGCGGCTCTATCAGGAAGTGCGCGAGAAACGGGGACTGGCTTATTCGGTCTACGACAGCCTGCTGTGGCTCGATCATACCGCATTGTTCCTCGGCTCGACCGCGACGCGCGACGACCGTGCCGGCGAAACATTGGATCTGGTCCAAAAGGAAATCCATCGCCTCGCCACCGATGGTCCCACCGCGGACGAACTCGCCAAGGCCAAGTCGTACCTCAACAGCTCGTTCGCGCTCAATCTCGACACGTCGAGCAAGGTCGCCGCATTGCTCGTGCAGTTGCAGCGCGACGATCTCGGCATGGACTATATTTCGCGGCGGCAGACGATGCTCGATGCGGTGACCCTCGACGATGCCAAACGCGTCGCCAAGCGCCTGTTCGACGGTGGGCTTCTGGTCACCGTGGTCGGCAAGCCGGAAGGGGTGGCTTCGACCGGCACGACGGCAAACTAAGCGCCTTCCTGTCGTCATCCGCCAACGGGTCCGGCCCGAAGTGGTCGGCCCGATGACAGGCTCCGGCGGATGACCCCAATATTCACAGATTTCAGGTATAACCTGTGGCGGGAATTACTGGATGCTCCGCGTCCGCGGAGCATGACAATGACGCGGCCATGATCCATGTCACCGCCCACATCGCCATCGACGAGCGCGAGATCGAAGAAAGCTTCGTGCGCGCCTCGGGGCCGGGCGGCCAGAACGTCAACAAGCTCTCCACCGCGGTACAGCTTCGCTTCGACGTGCGGCACTCGCCATCGTTGCCGCATGATGTCCGCGGGCGGCTCGAGCGGCTCGCCGGCTCGCGGCTGACGCGTGACGGCGTTCTGGTCATCATGGCGCAAAGTCACCGTACCCAGGGCCGCAACCGCCAGGACGCGCTCGACCGCCTCGTCGATCTGATCCGTCAGGCGGCGGTGCGGCCAATCAAGCGGCGCGCCACCAAACCGACCAGAGCCTCGCGCGAGCGCCGCATCGAAGGCAAGAAACGCCGCGGCGGCGTCAAGCATTTGCGCCGCGTCAAGCCGTCGTTCGACTAGCGAATAGCGGGTACGGAATTGGCGCGGACCTCCCGTTAAGGCATGGGCATCGCTAGACTCCGGCGTATCACTCATCGAGTCGCTCATGCCCGTCCGCCAGCTTTCCGAAGCCACCGTCAACCGCATTGCCGCGGGCGAGGTCGTCGAGCGCCCGGCGAGCGTCGTGAAGGAGCTTGTGGAGAACGCGCTCGACGCCGGTGCGGGCCGCATCGACGTGCTCACCGATGGCGGCGGCCGCCGTCTCATCCGCGTGACCGATGACGGCGAGGGCATGCCGCGCCCCGACCTGGTGCTTGCGGTCGAGCGCCATGCCACTTCGAAGCTTGCCGACGATGATCTGGTCTCGATCCGAACCCTCGGGTTCCGCGGCGAGGCGCTGCCGTCGATCGGCGCCGTGGCGCGGCTGTCGATCGCGACGCGGCACGCCGCCGAGCCCCACGCCTGGAGCATCGACGTCGATGCCGGCGTGAAATCGGACATCAAACCGGCGGCGCTCGGCGCCGGCACGCGCGTCGAGGTCCGCGACCTGTTTTATGCCACTCCGGCACGGCTGAAGTTCCTCAAGCTCGATCGCACCGAGGCCGAAGCCGTGCGCGAGGTGGTGCGTCGTCTTGCCATGAGCCGGCCCGACGTCGCCTTCACGCTTGCCGGCGAGGAGCGCGCGCCGGTGAGCTTTGCCGCGGCGCTGCCGGGCGCCACCGGCAGGCTGACGCGGCTCGGCGATATTCTGGGTGCAGATTTCCGCGCCAACGCCGTCGAAGTCGCCGCCGAGCGCGAGGGCATGACCATCGAGGGCTTTGCGGCACTGCCGACGCTGACGCGCGCCAATGCGCTCGGCCAATATCTCTTCGTCAACGGCCGCCCGGTGCGCGACAAGCTCCTGCTCGGCGCGGTGCGTGGTGCCTATGCCGATTATCTGCCGCGCGACCGCCACCCGCTGGTCGCACTGTTCCTCACGCTCGATACGCGCGAAATCGACGTCAATGTGCATCCAGCCAAGGCCGAGGTGCGCTTTCGCAATGCCGGCCTGGTGCGCGCGCTGATCGTCAGTGCACTGAAGAATGCGCTGGTGCGCGAGGGCACCCGGGCATCGACCACTGGAGGATCGGCGACGATTTCGGCGTTCCGACCCGCGCCGCGACCCTTTCCCTCCGCCCCCAGTGGGGCAGGCGTGCGCGGTTGGGATTGGCGGGCCTCGCCGGCGCGGCCCTATGCGACTTCGCGCGGCGCCGGCCTGGCGGAAGCCGAACAAGCCGCATTCGACGTTGGAGGTCCTGCAGCCGATCTGCGTGCCGAAGCGGTGGCGGCGTTCGCCGCACCGGAGGCGGAAGCGGTCGATCATCCGCTCGGCGCCGCGCGCGCGCAGGTGCACGAGACCTATATCGTCGCGCAGACCCGTGACGGCCTGGTGATCGTCGATCAGCACGCCGCCCATGAGCGCATCGTCTATGAGAGGCTCAAGGCCGCGATCGACAAAGCCGGCGTTGCGCGCCAGATCCTGCTCATCCCGGAGGTTGTCGAGCTCGACGAGGCTGACGTCGAGCGCCTTGCGGAGCACGCCGACGAACTGGCGCAGTTCGGCCTCGTCCTTGAAGCTTTCGGGCCCGGCGCAGTAGCGTTGCGCGAGACACCGTCGCTGCTGGGCGAGATCGACGGCGCGGGCCTGGTCCGCGATCTGGCCGAACACATGAGTGAATGGGACGAAAGCCTGCCGCTCGAGCGCCGGCTCATGCAGGTGGCGTCGTCGATGGCGTGTCACGGCTCGGTGCGTGCCGGCCGCCGCCTCAAGCCAGAGGAAATGAACGCGCTGTTGCGCGAAATGGAAACAACGCCAAATTCCGGACAGTGCAATCACGGCCGACCGACCTACGTCGAGCTGAAGCTCACCGATATCGAGCGGCTGTTCGGGCGGCGCTAAGTCGCAATCAGATCACGAAAACAGCCGCGGCAAAGCGGTTATTGTCTCGATGATGAGGAAATATATGGATCGAAGAATTACTTTCCTGGCGATGGCATTGGTCTTGGCCGCGTGCATACCGGTGCGGGCACAGGATTGGCCGACGCGGCCGGTGACCATGGTCGTTCCGTTCGCGCCCGGCGGCGTGTACGACACACTGGGGCGCGTCTATGCCGCAAGTCTGTCCCAAATTCTGGGCCAGCAAGTCATTGTCGAGAACGTGCCCGGGGCCGGCGGCATGACTGGCGGTACGCGTATCGCCAGGGCCGATCCCGATGGTTATCAGCTTCTGTTCGGCGGCGAATCGCCGAGCGCGCAGGCGCAACTTCTGCACAAAACTCCGCCCTATGACGGCGCCACCGATTTCGCGCCAGTAGCGCTGGTCGCGCAGCAGCCGCTCATCTTGACGGCGCGCGTCGGCATCGCGGCGGCCAATTTGCCGGACTTCATCGCTTACGCGAAGGCAAACCAGGCCAAAATGCAATATGGCTCGCCGGGCACCGGTTCCGGATCGCATCTCGCCTGCGCGTTGCTGAACGTGGCCATCGGCGTTGAGGTCACGCATGTGCCATATCGCGGGCTCGGGCCGGCGATGCAGGATTTGCTGGCGGGCCGCATCGACTACATGTGCCCCACCATCACAACCTCCATGGCGCAGCTCGAAGCTCATCAAGTGCAGGCGCCGGCGGTCCTCGGCAGCGTGCGCTCGCCGGCCTTTCCCGATATCCCGACTGCGCAGGAGCAGGGGCTGAAGGGCTTCGACGCCAACAGCTGGAATGCGGTGTTTTTGCCGAAGGGCACGCCCACACCGATTATCGCCAAGCTCAACGCGGCATTGCTTGCCGCCATGGGTACGCAAGCCGTGCAGCAGCGGCTGCACGAACTCGGCGCCAGCCTGCCGCCGCCGGAGCATCGCACGCCGCAATATTTGCAGAGCTTGGTCGAAAGCGAGATCAAGACCTGGGGTGCGGCGATCAAAGCCGCCGGCATCACGCCGGACTAGCGAAACGCAAAAACACGAACTCCGTATCTTCGTAACGCCGCCGATCCAGCTCGGCAAAACCTTCGGGCGCGGCAAAGGCGGACTTGGTCGCCTCTTCGACGATGACAAGGCTATCGGGCACAAGCCACGCTCCGGCGCGTGCCGATGAGAGGGATTTTTCGGCGAGCTTCTGGCCGTAGGGCGGATCAAGGAAGGCGAGCGAGAACGGCTCGACTGGATGCGCCGGCCCGAGTTTGGTGGCATCGCGGCGGAAAATGCGCGAAGTGCCACCGAGCCCGAGCGACGCGGTGTTTTCACGCAATAGCGCGCGTGCTTCGGCGCCATCGTCGATGAACAGCGTGAAGGCCGCCCCCCGTGACAGCGCTTCGATGCCGAGCGCTCCGGTGCCGGCGAAGAGGTCGAGCACCCGCGCGCCGCCGATCGGATCGTCATGGGCGTGGACAAGGATATTGAACAGCGCTTCGCGTAACCGGTCGGCGGTCGGACGGATACTTTGCGACTTCGGTGCGGCTAGCGTGCGTCCGCGCAAGCTGCCGCCGACGACACGCATCAGCGCCGCCTGCGCGGCCGCGGTCCGGACGAGCGATCGGACGCACGCCGCCGGCCGTAGCGGCCGCGCTTGTTGGTTTCCTCGGCCGGCGCTTCGCGGCCCGGCACCTGACCAAATCGCTCGACGGCAATAAAGCGGCCCTTGCGATCGGTGACCGCATCGCTGCGCTTGTCGGCTGATCCCGGCACGGGTGGCTGTTTGCCGCCGCGGCGCGCACCGTGATATTTGCGCCGCAGCTTTTTGCCCTGATGCTGTTCCTCGGGCGCGCGCCACGCGTGATTGACGGGCTTTTGCGGGGCTTTTGCGGCTGGGGCGTCGCGTTTTGGAGCAGCGCGCGCGATGGTCGGCGCGGAAAAGTCGGCGCGCGAAAGTCCGATGAGCTTGGTCCCGAGTTGCTCACGCAATACCCGCGTTCGCACCTCCTCGATGGCGCCCTCGGCGAGTTCGGCGAGCTGGAACGGGCCAAACGAGACGCGAATGAGCCGCGTGACTTCGAGGCCGAGATCGCCGAGCACATTGCGCACCTCGCGGTTCTTGCCCTCGCGGATGGCGAAGCTCAACCATAGGTTCGAGCCCTGCGTGCGCTCGATCGCGGCATCGATAGCGCCGTAATGGATTCCTGAGATGGTCACGCCCTCGCGCAGTGCTTCGAGCTGTGCCGGCGTGACCGCGCCGTGGGCGCGCACGCGATAGCGCCGCAGCCAGCCGGTCGCCGGCAGCTCCAGCACGCGCGCGAGCGCGCCGTCGTTGGTAAGGAGAAGCAGGCCCTCGGTGTTGAAGTCGAGCCGGCCGACGCTGATCAGGCGCGGCAGGTTGAGCGGTAGGCGGTGGAAGATGGTAGGGCGCCCTTGCGGATCGGCGCGCGTGGTCAATAGCCCACGCGGCTTGTGATAGAGGAACAGCCGCGTGCGCTCGCGTTCGGGAAGCGGCTCACCGTCCACAGTGACGCGATCCTGATCGCCAACATTGAGGGCAGGCGAGGCGATCGCCTTGCCGTTGACGGCGACACGTCCAGCCGCGATCCATAGCTCCGCCTCGCGGCGCGAGGCGAGCCCGGCGCGGGCGATGACCTTGGCGATGCGTTCGCCGCCTTTTGCGTTGGGCTCGTTGCTGTCTGACATTTCTCCGACGTGTATAAAGACGTGGATGCCGGGCACAAGGCCGGGCCTGACGATGCAGGCGATGACATCTTTCATGGATATGGCGCTCGCCGAGGCGGGCACCGCCGGCGAGCGGGGCGAGGTGCCGGTCGGCTGTGTGATCGTCCATGGCGGTGCTGTCATTGCGCGCGCCGGGAATCGAACCATGGCCGAGCGCGACCCTACGGCCCATGCTGAAATACTGGCGATCCGCCAGGCCGCGGCTTCGCTGCGCTCCGAGCGGCTCGACGGCTGCGACCTCTATGTCACCCTCGAGCCTTGCGCCATGTGCGCTGGTGCGGTCGCCTTCGCCCGTATTCGAAGGCTCTATTACGGCGCCGCCGATCCCAAGGGTGGCGCCGTCGACAACGGCGTGAGGTTTTTTGCCTCTCCCACCTGTCATCACCGGCCGGAAGTCTACGGCGGCATGGCGGAAGCGGAAGGCGCTGCGCTGCTCAAGGAGTTCTTCCGCGAGCGCCGGTAACGTCAGGCCAGCAGCGCGACGAGCTTCTTTTTCACATCGTCCTTCACCATGTCGGCGGTGCGCAGGATGGCGCTCGCCTGATAAAAGTCGAGCATGCGGAAAATCGCGATGTTGGGCCTGATCACGAGGTCGGGTGCGGCGTGCTTGTGCTTGGCGGCGACGATTGTCGAACCCATGATGAGCAGGGCCGTGAACATGCTGTCCCAGGCACCCGGCAAATCGTTCCGCGTCGTATCCGGGCTGCCGAAGACATCGACCGCCACAGTAATGTCGGCGGCGCCGTGCAGCCGGTCGAACGGCAGGGGATTGGTGGCGCCGCCGTCCATCAGAATAGCTTCGCCGATCGCCACCGGGCGAAACAGGCCGGGAATAGCCATCGAAGCGGCCAGCGCCGGATGAAGCGGGCCCGATGTCAGGGCTGCTTCCTGTCGGCGATGCAGATCGGTTGCTATGACAGTGAGCGGAATTTCCAACGCGGAAAAATCCGAGGGGATTTCTTTCGGCAAGAATTGCCCGCAAAACTTTTCGGCATCTATTTGCGTCGCCTGGCTCCAGCCTTTGGAGAACACGCTGGCGAGCGTGCCGGCGCGCGCCGCCATTAGGCGGCTCATCGTATCCGTCCTGTTGTGCGCAGCGGCTATGACGTGACGGCGGATGTCCTTGCCGCTCATGCCGGCTGCGTAAGCCGCGCCGATCAGCGCGCCGATCGAAGTGCCCGCGATGGCGGCGGGCGTCAGCCCCATGTCGTCGAGCGCCTCGAGCACCGGAATGTGGGCTAGCCCCCGCGCGCCGCCGCCGCCGAGAGCGAGCGCAAAGGTCTTCATGCCCAAAAAACTCTCATGAATTTGCCTGTACCGCGAAGTCCCAGGCCTTCGCGGCCAATGCGGGCACCAGCGCGCCCTTTGCGGCAGCGAAAGCGCTGGTCGCGGTGCCATCGCGCACGCGTCCGGCGATGCCCTGCAAGATCGCGGCGATCCGAAAGAAATTATAGGCGAAATAAACCGCCAGGTGCGGCCGCGGGTCGAGCCCGGTGCGCGCCACATAGCTGTCGACGTAAGCATCGCGTGCCGGGATGCCCAGCGCGGCAAGATCGAGGCCGATCAGCGAGCCGGTGCCGGCATCGGACGGCGGCATGTGCCATTGCATCAGGTGGTAGGAGAAGTCCGCCAGCGGATCGCCAAGCGTCGACAATTCCCAGTCGAGCACGGCTGCGACCGTCGGCTCATCCGGCGCCAGGATGACATTGTCGAGCCGGTAATCGCCGTGCACGACGCGGGGCGGCTGCGGCGGCGGCAAGTGCGCCGGCAGCCAGTCGATCAGCCGGTTCATGTCCTCGATTATTTGCGTTTCCGAGGCGCGATACTGCTTCGACCAGCGCTCGACCTGGCGCGCCACGTAATTTTCGCCGCGGCCATAATCGGCAAGCCCGATCGCTGCCGGTTCGAATGTATGCAGTCGCGCAATGGTCGCATTCATCGCGTCGTAGACCTGTGCCCGCTCGGCGGGATTTGACGCCGGCATCTGCGGCTCCCAGAACACGCGGCCGTCGACATGAGCCATGACGAAAAATGCCGTGCCGACGACGCTTTCATCGGCGCAATAGACCGTCGGCTCGGGAACGGGAAAATTCTGTCCGTGCAGCGCACTGATAATCCGGTACTCGCGGTCCACTGCGTGCGCGGAAGGCAGCAGCTTGCCGGGCGGCTTGCGCCGCAACACGTAGCGCCGCAACGGTGTTTCCAAGAGATAGGTGGGATTGGATTGGCCGCCCTTGAACTGGCTCACCAAGATCGGGCCGGCGAAGCCGGGGACGTGCTCGCCCAAGTAGTGCTCAAGCCGCGTTGCATCGAACCGCAGCCGCTCAGCGACTTCGCGCGTGCCGGAAAAGGCGCTCTGGCGATCGATTGTCGTCATGACGCCGAATATTAGCGCCGGCCGAAGAATTCCAGCAACGCCCGCGCGGTCGCGTCAGGGTTCTCCTCGGGCAGGTAGTGTCCGCTCTCGATTGCAAAGCCGCGCAAGTCGATCGTCCAGTCGCGCCAGCAGGCGAGCACGTCCATGCCGGCATTACCCGGAAGGCCGCCGGTGCCCCACAGCGCCAGCACCGGACTGCAGATCTTCTTTCCCGCGGCGCGATCGGCTTCGTCGTGGACGAGGTCGGTGGTGCGGCCGGCGCGGTAATCCTCGCACATGGCATGAATGCGCAGCGGGTCTTCATAGGCGGCGTGATAATGCGCCAGCGCGCGCGGATCGAAGATCGCTCCCACCTTATCCTCACTCGCTTGTGGCGAAGGGTTGGGTGGAGGCTTGGCGCCGGCCCTCGCGCGCGAATCGAAGAAGAATTTCGGATCGTGGCCGATCAGCGTTTCGGGAAAGGGGGCCGGTAGCGCCAAAAATGTCCAATGCCAGGCGCGCGAGGCAAGTCTGACATCGATGCGATGCCACATGTCCCAGGTGGTGATGATGTCAAGCGTGGCGAGCTTTTCGAGGCGGCCCGGATGATCGAGCGCCAGCCGGTAACCAACCCGTCTGCCGCGATCGTGGCCCGCCAGGCGGAAACGGGCGAAGCCGAGCGTATCCATAACTTCAGCCATGGCCGCCGCCAATGGCGCGCTTTGTATAGGGCGCGTGATCGGTGTCGGCGTCCGGTACCGCGGACCAGCCGTAGCCGGGCAGGTCGGCGATCACCAGCGTGAAATGCTGTGCGAGCATCGGCGCCACGCGATGCCACATCACGTTCGATTGCGGATGGCTGTGCAGCAGCAGGAGCGGCGGTCCGCTGCCTCCGGTGCGGGCAAAGATTTTGCCGGCCGACGTCTCGATCCAGCGCGAGGCATAGCCGGGATAGAGATCGGCGAGATCGGCCATTAGTGCGATTCTCGTTCAATTGCGCGCCAGCCGATGTCGTGACGGTAGAAGCCTTCGGGCCAGCGAATGCGTGAGATAGCCTCGTAGGCCCTCGCCTGAGCCTGCTTTACCGTTTTGCCGATGGCCGACACGTTGAGCACGCGACCGCCATTGGCGAGGATTTTCGTGCCGTCCGCCTTGGTGCCGGCGTGGAAGATCTGCACGCCTTCCACCTTGGCCGCATCTTCGAGCCCTTCGATGACCGAGCCGCGCGCGTAGTTGCCGGGATAGCCTTTGGCTGCCATCACCACAGTCAGCGCCGGATCAGGATACCAGCGCAGATCGAAGGATTTGAGCTGACCGTCGCGGCTCGCCAGCAGTGCGGGCACAAGGTCCGACATCAGGCGCAGCATCAGCACCTGGGTTTCCGGATCGCCGAAGCGCGCATTGTATTCGATCAGCTTTGGGCCATCGCGCGTGATCATCAGTCCGGCATAGAGCACGCCTCTGTACGGTGCGCCCATCGCCCGCATGGCACGCAATGTGGGCTCGATGATTTCGGCCATCACCCGCGCGGACAAGGCGGCATCTATATTCGGTGCCGGCGAATAGGCGCCCATGCCGCCGGTGTTTGGTCCTTGATCGCCGTCGAAGGCGCGCTTGTGATCTTGCGCGGTGGTGAGCGGGATCGCGTTCGTGCCGTCGCACAGCGCGAAGAAGGATGCTTCCTCGCCGTCGAGAAATTCCTCGATAACCACCTCGCCACCGGCTTCAGCAGGATTACTCACCGGGATGCCACCGCCGAATATCATGTCGACGGCAGCTTGTGCTTCGTCGACGCTCTGCGCCACGACCACGCCCTTGCCGGCGGCAAGGCCGTCGGCTTTGACCACGATCGGCGCACCGTGTGCGGCGATATAGGCTTTGGCCGGTTCGGCGGCGCGAAAGCGTTCATAAGCTGCGGTCGGAATATGATTCGCCCGGCACAGATCCTTGGTGAAGCCCTTGGAGCCCTCAAGCTGTGCCGCGATCTTGCTGGGACCGAACGCCTTGATGCCGGCTGCTTCCAGATCGTCGACGATGCCGGCGCAGAGCGGCGCTTCCGGGCCGACCACGACCAGATCGATGCGGTTCAACCGGCAGAACGCGATCACCGCGGCGTGGTCGGCGAGATCGAGCGCTACACATTCGGCCTCGCGCGCGATGCCGGCATTGCCTGGCGCGCAGATAAGCCGGTCGGTCAGTGGGCTTGCCGCTATTTTCCACGCCAGTGCGTGCTCGCGGCCGCCGGAGCCAAGAAGCAATATATTCATGTGCCGGAAAGCCTTGGCGCAATTGCGCGAACTGGGGACTTGACCCACGCCAGCGACAGACAACACTAATCGGGTCGCCGGGAAAAGCCCATGGAATCACTCGTGCCGTCCACCGTCCGTATCGCCGCCGGCATGGCCTGTGCGCTGCTGCTGAGTGCGGCCGGCGTGCCTTGCGCCAAAGCTGAAACTATCGCCGTATTCACCAAGAACCAGAACAGTCCGATCTTCGCCGCCCTGCGCGCGGGCGCTGCAATCGCGGCAAGGAACTTTGGCGTGGAGTTGATCAATTACGTGCCGTCCACCGCCGATAGTGTGGCGGATCAGAACAAGCTGGTCGACGACGCCATCAAGGACAAGCCCGACGCCATCGTCTTCGTCCCGGTCGATTTTACCCAGGCCGGTGTTGCCGTGGCGAAAATCAACGCAGCGACTATTCCGCTGATCAACGTCAACGAGAGGCTCAGCGGAAGCGCCGTCGCAGGCTATGTCGGCACCGACGACGCCGCGCTGGCGCGGGCGACCGGCCGCTACCTGATCAAAGCGATGGGCGGTAAAGGCAATGTCGCGATCCTCGATGGGCCCGACAACAACCTCACTGCGCACGGCCGCGCTCAGGGCTTTCGCGACATCATCAGGGAATTTCCTGATGTGAAGCTTCTCGGCACCAAGTCCGCCAATTACGCGCGCCCGCAGGGCAAGCAGGTAACGGGCGAGTTCCTGCGCGGCTTCGCACAATTGGACGGCATTCTGGCCGCCAACGATCCGATGGCGATCGGTGCCGTCGACGCGCTCAAGGCCGCGGGACGCAAGTCCGCGGTCGTCGGTATCAATGCCAGCCGCGAAGTGATGGATTTGATCAAAGCCGGCGACATCATCGGCAGCGGCGACTACGATACCTTCATACAGGGCTGCATTGGCGTTGAAATGGCAGTACGAAGTGTCCGCAAGGAATCGATTCCGGGCGAAGTGATGCTCAAGCCCGTGGTGATCGATAAGACGAATTTCGCGCCATTCGATCAGCCGTATGACAAGCGCGAATGCCCGGCGCTGGAGAGCGTCGCAGGACCATAGGAAACGACAGCCTTGGACGAGCCGCGTCTGAACTTGCCGGAGCTGACGGTCTCCGAACTATCGACGCAGCTCAAGCGGACCATCGAGGACGCTTATGGCTACGTCCGCGTCCGCGGCGAACTCGGCAAGGTCAGTTACCACGGCAACGGCCACGTCTATTTCGATCTCAAGGACGACCGCTCCTGCATTTCGGGCGTGATCTGGCGCTCGACCGCGCCGCGCATCAAGATCAAGCTTGAAGCCGGCCTCGAAGTGGTGACGACCGGCCGTCTCACCACCTATCCCGGCCGCTCGCAATATCAGATCATCGTCGACACGCTCGAGCCCGCCGGCGTCGGCGCCTTGATGGCGCTGCTTGAAGAGCGCCGCAGGAAATTCATCGCCGAAGGCCTGTTCGACGAGGCGCGCAAGCAGCTCCTGCCGTATCTGCCGAACGTGATTGGCGTCATCACCTCGCCGACGGGCGCTGTCATCCGCGACATATTGCATCGGCTCGCCGACCGCTTCCCACGTCATGTGCTGTTGTGGCCGGTGAAGGTACAGGGCGAAGGCTCGGCTGCGGAAGTCGCCGCCGCCATCGAAGGCTTCAATTTGCTGCCGGAGGGCGGACCGCTGCCTCGTCCGCACCTCCTTATTGTCGCCCGCGGCGGCGGCTCGCTGGAGGATCTGTGGTCGTTCAACGAGGAGATCGTAGTCAGAGCGGTCGCGGCAAGCATGATCCCGCTCATCTCCGCGGTCGGCCATGAGACCGACGTCACCCTGATCGACTTCGCCGCCGATCGCCGCGCGCCGACACCGACTGCGGCGGCCGAGATGGCGGTACCGGTGCGCGCGGAATTGCTGGCCGATATAGATTCACTGGCGCGGCGCGCATTCTCGTCATGGCGGCGCAATCAGGAGGCGCGGCGCAGCGAATTGCGCTCGGCGGCCCGAGCATTGCCCGGCGCCGACGAGGTCCTGGCGCTGCCGCGGCAGCGCCTCGATCATGCTGCGGCGGCGCTGGCGCGGGCATTGCGCGCCAATGCGCAAATCCATCGCGTCAGTTATTCGCGGATCGGTGGGCGGCTTAGTCCGCATTTGTTGCGCGGCGGCGTTGAGCGCCGCCGTGAGCGCATCGGCGCCTGCGCCAAGCGCGCCGAGCGCGCGATGGTCAATTTCATCGCCGCGCGCCGGGCGCGGTTCGAGCGCGACGGCCAATTGCTGGCGGCGTTTTCCTATCGCGGCGTCCTTGCGCGCGGCTTTGCGCTGGTGCGCGACGGGGCAGGGCAGCCGCTGCGTACCGCGACAGCCGTCGCAGCCGGGATGCCGCTCGAGATCGAATTTTCCGATGGCCGCGTCGGTGCCCGCGCTGACGGTGCGGTGCCGAGCGACAAATCGGAGGCCGATCCGGGCAAGCCGCGTCCGCGCCGCGGCAGCGGCCCGGGGCAGGGAAGTCTGTTCTAGTTAAGGGAGTACGCCGCCGATGCATCACAAGATCGCGGTCGAAGAGCATTTCCGTATCGAGGAGACGACCGGAAGCGAGAGCCGCTATCCCGGCAGCTATTGGTCGGGACTGTCGGCAAAGCTTCTGGACATCCACGGTGCGCGGCTTGCCGAGATGGACAAGACCGGCATTGAGATCGAGGTCATTTCGCTCAATTCCAACGCCGTGCAGGGCATTCCCGATACCGCGAAGGCAATCGAGGTTGCGCGCCGGGCAAACGACGCCTTGGCGCAAGCAATCGCAAAACGGCCGGATCGCTTCGCGGGACTGGCAGCGCTTCCGATGCAGGATCCGCAAGCTGCCGCAGCCGAACTCATCCGCTGCGTGCGCGATTTGAAATTCAAAGGCGCGCTGGTCAACGGCTTCTCGCAACTCGGCTCGGTCGACACGGCGGTCTATTACGATCTGCTGCAGTACCGGCCGTTCTGGGCCGAGGTCGAACGGCTTGGCGTGCCGTTCTATCTGCATCCGCGCGACCAGTTGCCGAGCCGGCGGCAGGCTTACGAGGGCCATCCCTGGCTGATCGGCTCGCCGTGGGGTTTCGCCGACGAGACGGCGCTCCATGCGTTGCGGCTCATGGGCTGCGGCTTGTTCGATGAATTCCCCGCGCTGCAAATCGTAATCGGGCATCTCGGCGAGCGCATCCCGTTCGACCTATGGCGGCTCGATCACCGTCTCAGCAAGGTCCCCAACCGTCCCGCCAAGCGGTCTATGACCGAATATTTCCGCAATAATTTCCACATCACGACGAGCGGTCATTTTTGCACCCAGTCTCTGATTCACGCGATTCTTACGATCGGCGCAGATCGCGTCCTGTTCGCCGTCGACTATCCGTTTGAGGATCATGTGCAGGGCAGCACATGGTTCGATGCAGCAGAAATTGCCGAAGCCGATCGAATCAAAATTGGCCGGACAAACGCGCGCAAGTTGTTCGATCTCGGCTAAACGTTGATCCTGACAGTCCGTTCATTTCGGCGGCGCGGAACCGCCGTTTTATTCGCGCGTTATGCTTTCGGCGGACAATGTTCGTTCAAGGAGAACTGAAAATGAAACGGACTTTCTCTGCGATGGCGGTTGCGGGTTTGTTACTCGCGGCCGTTTCTGGGACTTCACAGGCTGCACCGATCGCACCGCTTCCGGCGCCTGCGGCAAGCGAGCAAGGCAATCTCACGCAGGTGTATTGGCGTTATGGCTGGCATCGCGGTTGGCATCGTCACTGTTGGCGGGGCTGGCACGGTTACGTGCACTGCCGTTAACGGCCTGAGCCTGGTGCGGGAGCCGCGCCAAGCATAGGCAGCGTCGAGGCCGATGGCTTTTCTGCCAAAAACGCGTCAATCTGTCGCCGCGCCGATCACCTCGGCGCGGCGCTGTTTTTTGGCGCCGTCCTCTCTAAAGGCGAATGTGACGGGAGCTGCATC
>CAVTFP010000053.1:0-25306 GCA_963733645.1 uncultured Alphaproteobacteria bacterium | reverse complement strand
ATTCCACTTTGACCGCACCGCGGCGAATTGTGAACCATGGCGGCTATTCGCCACTGTCAACTGACGCGCTGCGTAAGGCCGTTGCTGCCTGGATAGACACACCGCGGCCTCGACCATAAACTCGGGCCATCAACAAGCAAATTTTATGGTCGACGCCTGCATCGAACGGCGGTTACGCCGCCACACTGATCGACTGTCGGTTAGAAATGGGCTTGGTGGATACGCTCAAGCAAAATGCATTAAAGCTGCAAAAGCAGGTCAAACTTTAGGTGTCTGCAGTCCCCGAACCAGCGAGGCGGCGGGTTACCTCGATCGGACTCTCGGTCGCGGTAGGCTTTGCCTATTTCCTGGCGGCACGACTCGGCCTTGCCCTTCTGACCAAACCAGATGGCGTGGCAGTATTCTGGCCCGCTGCGGGTGTCTCAGCCGGCGTTTTGATCGCTCTTGGGCGCGCCGCACGATTGCCGGTGGCAGCCGGCGCAATGGCGGCAACGATCGCGGCGAATCTCTTGGGCGATCGGACCATCTGGAGCGCCATCGTCTTCGCCCTCTGCAATGCCGGTGAAGCCGTGCTCACAGCAGGCATACTCCAGTTTTACTTCGGCACGTCGTTCAGTCTTGGCAGACTGCGCCACGTGCTAGGTTTGCTTGCGGCAGCAATCGTCGGGGCCGCGGTATCAGGGATCGGCGGCACGGCCGGCTACGTGTTCTTCCACAGTTCGACGGCGCCGATCTTGACCATTTGGCATCATTGGTTCACGTCCGACGCACTCGGAATCCTCACAGTCGCACCGCTGCTGATTGGACTTGGCTCGGTGCTGCGTGATCCACCGCCGCGTCGTGAAATCGGCGATGGAATTGCGGGCCTCGTAACGCTGAGTGCGGCGAGCGGACTTCTCATTTTCCTGCCACGCGAGCCTTGGGCGACTGTAGTGCCGATCGCGTTGCTATTTCCGATGCTGTTGTGGCTTGCGGCCCGTTGCCAACCGGTTTTTTGTGCGGCGGCCGCGTTTATCATCGCTCTTACGATCGTTTGGACAACAACTTTCGGAATTGGCATTTTCGGTGAGGCAGGCTTCCCGATTGGGGAGCGAATTCTGGTGGCCCAAGCCGGTATTTTGGCTGTTTCGTTGTGCTCGTATGTACTTGCTGCTTTATTTTCCGAGCGCCGGCAGCACGAGGCTGCGCTCAAGGCGAGCGAGGCGAGAACCCCGGAATTGAAGCTTCTCTACGAAACCGCCCCGATCGGTCTTGCGTTTCTCACCCCCGATTGCCGATATCTTCAGATCAACCGGCATTTGACAGAAATCTGCGGGATTTCAGTCGCCGACCATATTGGACGCTCGGTGCGGGATACGGTGCCGCAAGTCGCCGACCAGGTCGAAAATGTAGTTCAGGCGATATTGCGAACCGGCGAGCCAATCACAGGCGTCGAGGTCAATGGACAACGGCCTGACGGCGGAAACGCTGACCGGGTGTGGATCACCAACTGGTACCCCCTCAGGGCTGCCGATGGCGCGATCCTCGGCGTCAACGTCGTGGCCGAAGAAATCACGGAGCGTAAGAGAGCGGAAGCAGCGCTTGCCGCCAGCGAGGGCAGATTTCGCGAGCTTGCCGACAACATGAGCCAATTCGCCTGGACGGCGGACGCGCAGGGTTCGACATATTGGTACAACAAGCGGTGGCACGACTACGCCGGAACGACGCTTGAAGAAATGCAAGGCTGGGGATGGCGAAAAGTGCACCATCCCGACCATGTCGACCGCGTCGTCGACGGCATTCGTCAATGCTTTGAGACCGGCTCGCCATGGGAAGATATGTTTCCGCTTCGGCGCCGGGACGGCGCGTACCGATGGTTTCTGTCCCGCGCGCTGCCTATTCACAATGAGGGCGGTAAACTTGTTCGCTGGTTCGGTACGCTCACTGATGTAACCGAACAGATCGAGGCGGAGCAGGCGCTGCGCCATTTAAACGAAACATTGGAACAGCGCGTCGAAGCGGAGGCGCAAGAGCGGGCCCGCATCTGGAACGTGTCGCAGGATCTGCTCGTGGTCGCCGACGTGGAAGGCAAATTCATCGTGGTCAACCCTGCTTGGAATTCAACGCTTGGGTGGTCCGAGGCAGATCTCCTCAATAAGACGTCCGAGTGGCTCGTCCATCCAGACGATTGGCCGAAATCGCGGGCGCAATTGCTTCGCGTTGCCGAGGGCGAAAATACCCGACAATTCGAGAATTGCCTGCGCGATCGGCATGGTTCATATCGCTGGTTGTCATGGAAAGCCGTAGCCGAGGAGGGTCGCATATACGCTGTCGTCCGGGACATTACAGATCTCAAGAATACGGCAGATCAATTGCGGACTTCGCGCCGGGAACTCGCGGAAGTAAGCCGGCACGTCACGATGGGGGCGATGACCGCCTCAATCGCGCACGAGGTCAATCAGCCACTCGCCGCCGTGGTGACGAACGCCAATGCCGGATTGCGATGGCTTGCCAGGGCGGAACCCGATATCGACGAAGCGCGCTTGCTCTTGAAGCGAATTGTCGATGATGGGCACCGAGCCGGCGCGGTGATTGCCGGTATTCGCTCGATGTTTCGGAAGGATGCCGACGAAAGAAACCCATTGAGCGTGAACGAGCTCATCAGCGAGGTTCTCGCCGTCGTCCACGGCGAATTGGACAGTCATCAGGTCTCGCTGCAAGCTGAGTTGGACGACGGGCTGCCACTGGTACTCGCAGAGCAGACGCAACTGCGACAGGTGATTCTCAATCTGGTCATGAACGCCGTCGACGCGATGAATTCAGTGTCCGATCGTGAGCGCGTCCTGACTGTCCGATCCGAATCTGACGGATCCGGTAATGTGCTGATAACGCTGGAAGATACTGGTTCTGGAATTGATCCGAACCATAAGGACCGTATCTTTGAAGCGTTCTTCACGACGAAAGCGCACGGCATGGGCATGGGGTTGTCGATTTGCCGATCGATCGTCGAGTCCCACGGCGGTCAACTGTGGGTTTCGTCGCGCAGTCCCCATGGGTCGATCTTCTGCGCCAAGTTGCCGACGGCGACGACTGGCGCTGCTCGCAGCAATTGATCGGTCCAAGGCACACTATTCCAGTCGCAGAAATCCCCCCGATGATAGTGGTCATCCGTGCCGCGGGCGCCACGCGACGTTCCGCGTGAGGAGTGTGATGATGCCGTTCGAAACGGGCTTCTAGTGATCGGCGCTTCTGCCGCTCAGACCCTTCAACGCCGCATCGATGCATTCGATCAAACGGCCTTCATTGAAAGGCTTGGGCAAGTATCCTATGGCGCCACTTTTGAGTACATGTCCTTGCAGCCTTTCGTCCGGAAAAGCGGTAACAAATATCACCGGCATGCGATGACCATCGGCAATCAAGCGATCCTGCAACTCCACTCCGCTTAAACCGGGCATCTGAACGTCGGTGATGAGACACACCGTCGTCGTCAAATGCGCCGAATTAAGAAATTCCTCTGCTGAACCGAACGTTATTGCTCTATAGCCGAGGGACCGGACAAGGGACTTTGTGGCTTCCCTGACGGATTCATCATCGTCGACAATCGATATCACCGGCACCTGCTGCAATTGCGTGGCTCTTGGATTCCGAGGAGTTGTGGCCGCATAAGATATGACAGCCGACGCCTTGAGGCCAAGCGAAGAATGAGACTTATCGACCGGAGACCAAGGTGTGGAACATAATCATGCTCAGGTTTAGACCTATAGAGTTCAGGTGGTCGTCAATTCACAGCTTTGGCTGTGATTTGTCGGCCCATTGAACAGTTCCATCGTAGGCTCAGGTTCAACGAATCTCGATCCCGGAGCGCGTTGTAAATTGCGTGGCTGCTCCAGCCTTTATGACCGGTCCCGTGCTCTCAATGCGGACTGTTGCTAGCCCGGTGTCGTCGACGCGAGCGTTGATGCCGACGATGAAAACCGCCATCGCAGCTATAAGAGCCAACGCAACAATCTTGAAATGAGTAGTTCCGTCGGCGGTTGCGATCGAGTGATTCATTGACGGTCTCCCAAGTCCTGGCAGTCTCTGTAGCTGCCGATGTTCAGGATTTTCCAATCCTCACCGGCGTTGCTGGCCACTTAAGCCGCACCGGAGCGGACGCAATACTGAACGTTGGGACGACTAATTGGTGATAAGGGGTAGGACCGACTATACGAAGGTTTAGATCGGCTACGGCTTTGTATGCCGAATTCCCAGCGCGTCGGCCATTCTCACGAGATCGGCTAACGACCGTGCGCTCATCTTCTTCATGACATTGCCGCGATGCACCTTCACGGTGATTTCGCTGACGCCGAGCTCAGCTGCAATTTGCTTGTTCATTAGACCGGCCGTAACGAAACCGATCACTTCCTGCTCGCGAGGGGTCAGCGCTTCGAAGCGAGCTCGCACCTCGCGGACTACATCGTCCTGCTTGCGTCGGGTAAGGTCGCGTTCGAGCGCAATCTGCACCGCGTCGAGCAGGTCTTGGTCGCGGAAGGGTTTGGTGAGAAACTCTACGGCCCCAGCCTTCATGGCACGCACGGTCATCGGAATGTCGCCGTGGCCGGTGATGAAAATGATCGGAATGTGGATACCTGCCTTGGCAAGTTCCGATTGGAAGTCGAGCCCGCTCACGCCGGGCAGCCGGACGTCAAGCACGAGGCAGGCAGCCGCATCTGGAAGCTTGACCTTGAGAAATTCGGCGCCCGATCCGAACGCCTCAACGCGCAGGCCGACTGAACGCAACAAGCTCTTGATCGCGTCGCGCAATGACGCCTCATCGTCGACCACGTAAACGATCGACTGCATTCCGGGCTGATCTTTCATGCCCCTCCTACCGACCCGCTCGCCGCCGGCGTGGACTCAAGTCCTAACCACCCGGTCTCCTGCATTGCCCGACATGCCCGGCGAAAGCCTGGATATATTTGCAAAAATCGCTGTCTTTGGCGAGGCGCAAAAAGGCCCCCGCCACACCCCGTTTGCGGCCGGGACGGTCGCCATTTTTCGCGTGCTAGCTTCCTGAGATGGAGGAGATAGCGGCCGCTCTAAACCTTTGTATCCCGTCCCGATCCCTTTCGATGTGGCGCCCTTACCTTCGTACAGTAGAGCAATCGTTAATAACTTCTTAACCCTGTTCCCATCGCGAAATCTTGGGGACGGGGTGGCGAAGATGGAAAGCGTACTGGTACTTCCGAAGACTCTCAGGAGCCAGCTGCCGGCTTCGGTGCAGCAGAGCGATCCTGAAATACTTGGCCGCATCGCCCAGGGCGACAAATTAGCAATGCGAATCTTGTTCGCGCGGCACAACACGCGCGTTTATCGCTTTGTGTTGCGCCTCGTCGGCAATGAGGCTCTTGCCGAAGATCTGGTCAACGAAGTGTTCGTCGACGTCTGGCGCGATGCCAGCCGATTTCAGGGTAAAAGCCAAGTTTCGACTTGGATCCTGGCCATAGCGCGGTTCAAGGCACTCTCTGCGCTTCGCCGGCGCAAGGATGACGCGCTTGATGAGGCTGCGGCTGCTGTAATTCCGGATACGGCGGACGATCCGGAAATCGCCCTGCAGAAGCTGGATCGCGTCGCCATCCTGCGCGAATGCATGAGCCATTTATCGCGCGATCACCGCGAGATCATCGACCTCGTCTACTACCACGACATGTCGGTGACCGAAGTCGCCGAGATCGTCGGCGTGCCGTGCAACACCGTGAAGACGCGTGTGTTCAATGCGCGCAAACGGATGTCAAAACTGCTGGAGCAGTCGGGCATCGATCGGACCTATCAGTAAGTAACCGGCGCGAAAGCGTCCAAACGGGGAAGGGTATCGTCATGTCAAACATCAGGCAGGTTGTGCGAGGCGCCGGAACAGCGCTGGTGCTGGCAGGAGCCGCACTGTGGACCACGACAGCGCAGTCCCAGGTGCTGGCGATGTCGATGAATCAAAATTCCGGATCGATTTCTCGCGACCATGCGCCGGACGAGACCGCGGTCGCGACTGAAGCACCGGCCCGTCTGCGCCGCCAGGTGGTCGACTACTCAACTACGGAGGCGCCCGGCACGGTGATCGTCGATACTCCGAATACCTATCTCTATTTCGTGCTCGGCGGTGGTAAGGCGATCCGCTACGGGATCGGCATTGGCCGTGAGGGCTTTACGTGGTCAGGTGTCGAGACGATCGAGCGTAAGTCGGAGTGGCCGGACTGGACACCGCCCTCCGACATGCTGCAGCGGCAGCCCTATCTGCCACGCTTTATGGCGGGCGGTCCCGGCAATCCGCTTGGCGCACGCGCCATGTATCTCGGCGGCACAGTGTACCGCATTCACGGCACCAACGCGCCGGACACAATCGGCAAGCAGGTGTCGAGCGGATGCATCCGAATGGTGAACGATGACGTGATCGACCTCTACGGCCGCACTCGCGTCGGCACCAAGGTCATTGTCCTGCCGATGGAACATCACGTTGCACAAACGCGAGCCGCTAACCCGGTTCCGATGCAAGCAAGATCAGGATTGACCCACGCGGCGAGCCTCTACTGAGAAAGGCGCATCAGCAGTCGACGATCGGCAAGAGGGAGGTTGATATGATCAGGAAAATCACGGCAATAATTGCGTCGCTAGTCTGCGCTGCTGTCATCGTAAGTTTTGTACCGGAATTTTCTTCCGAAGTTGCGGCTCACGCGTCACAACCGGTCGATCAGAGCGCGTCGATCGCCGCCGCCGCTTATCTGCGTGCTCAAGTATCCGAGCGAACGACTGCCGGCATCCGCAGCACCGTGGAGCAGGATACTCGCAGCGTCTACCCAGGCGGAAGGACCGCCTGCACGCAAAGCTGGCCCAATTACGAGCAGTCCTGCTTGCGTGATGACCGCCAAGTCGATGGCAACCTCCGCGTCGTTCGCGTCATAGCGATCGATCGCTCTGCCGCAAAACCGCTGCGACGCTAGGCACATACCCATCAACGAGAAAACTCCATGCGTTGGACGTTCGTATTCGGCCTAAAGGAAGTGCTCGGAGCGGTCGTTCTGAGCTGCTTCATCGCGGGCGGTGTTGGGGCGGTGACCAATCCCGCAACCACGCGAAGGGACGCACCAAGTTTGGTCTCGGTTAATCGCATCCACAAGCAAGACCGGTTACCGCCGGCCGCCGCATTGACTTATCAGCAGCCCAACGCCGCGTTGTCGACCCGCATCTCCTCCGCATCGCCGAAGCGTCCTCCGGTCGGCTGCGACCCAGCCTTCAGCCCGGTCGCGGAGCCTGCGCGGGCGAACATATTCAGGCGCTGCTTGACATAGAGAGTCTCATTCGGGGCTCGACGGCGAGCGGTGCCGGCGACCGGCCTAAGAGCCGCTGGACGTCAATAACGACGATCGGTCACGTGGAACCCCACTCTAGTGGGATTTTGGCGAACCGCCGCGAGCCGGTTTTTCCATTTGGACTTATTGCAGCGCATAGAGTCCGGTTGCGGGCCCCTAAGATGGGGTAATCGGCCGGCGTTCTTGTGGATAGCTGAAGAATTTTGGGTGCTGCGCTTCAGGCTGATGGTGAAACGAGGTCCGTGTGTACGGCCTCAAGCATCAGAAGGAGAAGCGCAGCATGGACCATTTTGCTGGACTGGACGTGTCGGTCAAGGAGACCAGCGTCTGCATTGTGGATGACGCGGGCAAGATCGTTCGGGAAGTGAAGATTGCGAGCGAGCCGGAAGCGTTGCTGTCGGTGCTGAAGAACTTGACCTATCGCTTCAAGCGAATTGGACTGGAAGCTGGACCGCTGTCGCAGTGGCTGTTCAGCGCGCTCGCGGAAGCGGGCTTGCCAGTGATCTGTGTTGAGACGCGGCATATGAGGGCTGTGTTAAAGCGGACACGACGGCGAGCGGATGTCACGGCGGTTATCGGGAGGATTATGTTGCAAAAGTCGAAAGTTACAAGGCCACGAATTTTCGCGAAAAATCCGAAAAGGGAAGCAATCACCGATTCGTACATCCTCAATCGCGCCACCGAGGTTTCCTGTGAGTTTAACGCGCGACGATGAGGCCCCTCACATATTGTACCAAATCCTCGCCAGTGGCCCTCAGAATTTTTGAGCAGCAGTGTAAAACGACTTTTGCAACACAATCGGGAGGAAAGTGGACATCGGCCCGCGCGCTGGGCGGATTGCGCGATATTCCGTAAGGCGTCGTTATGCGAATGCAGCTTGAGAAAAACTTAGACTCGAAGTCAAGTTTGCAACACAAAAATATTACAACCGTCCCAGATAATCGCTTCGGGATTACGCCGAAGACCTGCTGCAGATCTCAGTACGGCGGGCCGAACTATATTGCCAAACGCGAAAGCGCATAAGTCTTCAGTATTGCTATTGCTATCCCGGCCGCCGGATCAGTCCATCATTGGGGCGACGCAGAAGCGCCGATCGACGTCCCCTTTCGGTTTTCTCGAAGTTTCGGCATTCCAATCCTAGTGTCCCAAGCGGCGCTCACTTAGCATAGGATCGGCGCAGGCTCGATCAAAAAGCTCACAATTCCTACGAAACCTGACGGTCCTGGTTCTGCCAATATGGTGCCCGCAAGGCTTTTTTGTCGATCTTGCCATTGAATAGCCGCGGCAGACTTTCAAAAAAATCGACGCTGCGGGGCTTTTTGTAGCTGGCAATCAGCGTCCGCGTGTGTTCGATCAAGGCGTCGGCTGTGGCCACGCTGCCAGGCCGTAATTGCACGCAGGCCTTGACCGACTCGCCCCAGGCCTTGTCGGGAACGGCGATCACGGCGACTTCTGCGACATCGGGATGGGCGCGCAGCGCCTCTTCGACTTCCCACGAATAGATGTTTTCGCCGCCGGAGATGATCATGTCCTTCTTGCGATCAACCACGAACACGAAGCCGGCCTCATCGACGAAGCCGAGGTCTTGGGTATGCAGCCAGCCGTCGCGAAGCATTTCTGCGGACATTGTACTCTTGTTCCAATAGCCGGTCATCGCGGTCGGCGACCGGAAGAGGATTTCGCCGATCTCACCGGTTTCGCATGTACTGCCGTCGTCACGCACGATCCTGACCTCATTGCCAAGCACTGGCTGTCCTGCCGATGCAAGGCGGCGACGTTCGGCATCCGGGACGTCGAGCAGATGATGGTGCGCCTTGAGGATCGTGCAAACGAGGCACTCGGTCATTCCGTAGACCTGCACAAAGATCGGACCCATCTTGTCGATAGCACGACGCAGCACCGGAACGGGCATTGGCGCCGACGCGTAGTGCACGCAGCGCAGCGTGGTGACGTCGTAGGGTTTGGTGTCAAGAACATCGAGCATCCGCTGCACCATCAGCGGCGCAAAATGCCCAGCCGTTATCTTTTCCCTTTCGATGGTCGCAAGTATGTCGTCGGGCTCGAACACGGTTTTGAGAACGACAGTGGCACCCATCAAACTGAAGTTCATTTGCTCGATTTTGCCGCCAAGATGAAAGAGCGGCATTACGATCAGCGCCTTGTCGGTTGGCAAAATGCCGGACTCGCACGACAGCATCCGGGTCGCTTCGGTCATTGCCGCGTGACTGATCATGACGCCCTTCGAACCGCCGGTCGTACCGCTGGTGTACATGATGTAGGCGGTGTCGCCGGCATCGGGCAGCACCGCAGGTATTTCAGCGCTGGCGGCGACGATCAGGCTTTCATAGGCAGCCCCCTCACCGCCAAAGCCAATGCGCATGCGAATGCTCGACACTTGCGCGGCGATGTCATTGGCCCGCGTGGCAAACTCCTCTGAGTAGATCAGCACACTCGGCTGGCAATCCTGACAGATCGCTGCGAGTTCGGCCTGTGCAAGCCGGCTATTGAGATTGATGGTGACAAAGCCCGCGAGTTCGCCGGCGCCGAAGCATTCTATGTATTCGCTGCAATTGCGGGCCAGAACGGCAACGCGATCCTGCTTTCGCAATCCTTTCGCCAGCAGCGCATTGGCGAGCCGAGCCATGCGCGCTGCTTGCTCGGCAAAAGTGAAGCGCCGAGCTTCAAATATCAGTGCCGTCTGCTGGCCGTACAGCGCGCGCCCGCGCTTGATCAGATCGCCACAAGTCAAAGACATTCAGAACGTTGCCTCCCACTGCCGTTCAAGGCAGCTTGGCGCAGAGGCGTAAGCCCGCGCGGGCGATCTGCGCAACATCCGTTATTGCATGGCTGGGCGCTTTCCGCGAGGTCGGCCCGCGGCTAAACTATCGAACAAATGCCCTGCGTAAAGGGCAAGCCGGTCGGGAGGAGCGGATCATGAAGCGTCGGATTGTCATCGGCATTTTAGCCGCGTTGTTGCTGGTGCCTGTTGTTTCGCAGGCGCAGCAAGCGGTATATCCCAACCGTCAAGTTCGCGTCATCGTTCCCTATCCTCCGGGTGGTCCGACCGATCTGATCGCGCGGCTGATCTCGCAAAAGCTCGGCGAGCGCCTCGGACAATCGTTCTTCGTTGAGAACGTTTCCGGCGCCAGTGGCGCCGTCGGCGCCGGCCAGGTCGCGCATTCCGCCGCGGACGGCTACACGCTCCTGGTCACCACCAATGACTTCGCCGTCGCTTCCGTGACGAACACCAACCTGCCCTACGATCCGATCAAGGATTTTTCGCCGGTCACCATCATTTCGACGTCGCCCCAGGTGGTCGCCGTCAACCCGGCAGTGCCGGCGAAAAATATCAAGGAGCTTATGGAGCTGATCAAAGCCGCGCCGGAAAAGTACAACTACGCGGCGATGGGCATCGGCTTCGGGCAACTCACCGCGGAGCGGCTGTTCGATCTCAGCCTCAAATTGAACGGTCTTGTCCGCGTTCCGTTCAACGGCGCAGCGCCTGCGATCAATGCGACCCTCGCGGGCGATACGCAAATCATTTTCATCGGCCTGCCGCCGGTCGCGCCGTATTTGAGTGCCGAAAAATTGCGCGCGATCGCTGTGACCAGCTCTGAACGCACGCCATCCTATCCGGATATCCCGACGCTCAGGGAATCCGGCATACCGGATCAGGAAGCGGACTTGATCAATGGCATGCTGGCACCGGCCGGCACGCCACCGGAGATCATCTCGCTTCTGCAAAAGCAAATCGTCGAAATCGTGCGCTTGCCCGACGTCAAAGCCACCTTCGACAAGCTGAGCTTCCAGGCCGCGGCCACCACGCCGGAGGCATTCGCCGGCCAGATCAGACAAGATATCGCGGTCTGGGGAAAAGTGATGAAGGACGCCCACATCCCCGTCAATTAGGCGTGCCTCCGAAAATCTTGAACTCGTGACCGTCGGTGCGGTAGCGGCATCGATCCCGGCAGCTACACACACCGTGTGGTTTCCTGGTCGGGTCGCGCGCCGCGTCGGCAAGCGTGTGATGGAATGGATTGCTCGCTTGCGGTAAACCCTTAAAGACGCACATACTTGCCGCAGTGCGACGGATTGGGAGGGATTGATGAAGAGGATTCTATTTGCAGCGGCTTTTGCTGTTGCGTCTTACGCCGCGATTTGCGCAGGTGCTTGGGCTGCGACCGTGCAATTTCCCAAAAACAGCGCCGTCTCATTTACCGTTCAGGTGCCCGCCGGCTGGACGAGCAGCGACGATGGCAAGGGCACTCTTACATTGTCGCCGCCAGCGGGGCAGGCGTTGTCCGTATCCTTGATGGTGCTCGATAATGCGACCGCCGTATCGCAGATGTCGGTCGCCCAATTTGCCCAGGCGGTCCTCACGCCGAGCAATGCCACTGCGATCTACAAACAGGTGCCCGGGAGTATTTCGAGCGTGGACGGCACGACATTTTTCACCAGCTCACAGAATGGCGACGGCACGAAGGTCGACCTCAAGCTCACGATCCTGACGGTGAACGCCAGGTACATCGTTATGGAAGTTGTCGGTACGCCGACGATCATGACGCCGGCGCTGGAGGCATCGCTTAAATCGCTCACCAAGGGAATTACACTAAAAGTATCAAAATAGTGGCAGCTTGAGCAGCAGGCTCCGCGGCAGCCAATTCGCGAAGAGCCATACTCCGGCCGGTCCGACGAAGCGTCATGAACGCAAAAGAGAAAGTCGCTCTCGGATCAATAGCCGCGTCGGTTGGGCTAACCGCGGCCAAGGCTGCCGTCGGCCTGCTGACGGGTTCGCTCGCTATCCTCTCGGAGGCCGGTCATTCGCTTATCGACCTGTCCGCAACGGTGCTGACCTATTTCGCGGTCCGGCTTTCCGGAAAACCCGCCGACCGGGAGCATCAATACGGGCACGGCAAGGTCGAGAGCGTTACCGCGTTGGCCGAAACGGCGCTCTTGTTCCTGCTCACCGCCGTCGTGATCTGGGAAGCTGCGCAGAGGCTCATGGGCGCGCAAACCCATGCCGTCGAGGCGACCGCGGCAGCGTTCGCCATCATTGCTGGTTCGATCGTGGTTGACTTTTTTCGCGCGCGAACGCTGCATCGCGTCGCCAAAGAGACATCGAGCGAGGCGCTCGAAGCTGACGCGCTGCATTTTGGCTCCGACATGTGGTCGTCGGTGGCAGTGCTCGCCGGTCTCGGCGGGATTGCGCTTGGTTATTCATGGGCCGATGCCACGGCGGCAATCGTCGTCGCGGTTTTCATCGCCGTCGCCGCCTTTCGGCTCGGCCGCCGCACCATCGGCACCCTCACCGATACCGCACCGGAAGGCGTCAGCGAACGCGTTGCGGCAATCGCGCGCCAGGTGCCAGGCGTTGTCGCGGTCGAACGGGTGCGGGCACGGCCCGCGGGCGCGGTGTTGTTCGTCGAGATGGGCGTCGCCGTCAGCAGAACGCTGCCGCTCGATCGTGTCTCGGCAATCAAGGATCGGCTGACGCGCGAAGTACGCGCCGACATGCCGCACGCCGAGGTCACCATCACCACGGAGCCGCGCGCGCTCGACGACGAGACCGTGCGCGAGCGCGTCATGGTGATCGCGCGCGATCTCGGCCTTGCCATCCATCACGTCGCCGTTCAATCGATATCGGGCCAGCTTTCGGTGTCCGCCGATCTTGAGGTTGATGGCGCCATGACGCTCAACGCCGCGCACGAGGTGGCGAGCCGGCTCGAAGAGGCGGTGCGCAACGAGCTTGGGCCCGACGTCGAAGTCGAGACCCACATCGAGCCGCTGCCCGTCGATGTTTTGGCTGGCCACGACGCCAGCTCTGCGCGCCTCGCCGAAGTGAGCGAGGGCCTCGCGGCGCTGGCCTATGGCGTTCCAGCGCTCGGCGAAATTCACGATGTGCGCGTGCGCGAGACCATCGGCGGCGAAATCGTCAATTTTCACTGCCGTGTCGATCCGGGGCTCTCGGTCCGCGCCGTGCACGACGCGGTGGATGAACTCGAAAGCCGGCTGCGGCGAAAATTTTCTACTATCCAGCGCGTCATCGGCCACGCCGAGCCGAGGCAGTAGCGCCGCTTTCAATTTCACCGCAAAACTTCTACATCAAGAAAATCATGCGCACCGAAGAACACCGCCCCATCCGCCTCCAGGACTACCGGCCGCCCGATTGGCTGATCGAAACCGTCCACCTCGACGTGTCGCTCGATCCTTTCGCGACCACGGTCCGCGCCCGGCTCAAGCTCAAGCCCAACTGCAATGGCACGCCGGCGCCGCTGGTGCTGGATGGCGAGGAGCTGAAGCTTCGTTCGCTGATGCTGAACGGCAAGCCGCTGCCGGCGGAGAATTTTGTCGCGACCCCCGACAAGCTCACCATTCAGCAGCCTCCGAACGCACCGTTCGAGCTCGAGATCGAAACGGTCGTCGATCCGACCAACAACACCCGGCTCATGGGGCTTTACCGCGCCGGCGCCACCTATTGCACGCAGTGCGAAGCGGAAGGCTTTCGCCGCATCACCTATTTCCTCGACCGGCCCGACGTGATGGCAGTCTATACCACGCGCATCGAGGCCGAAAAAAGCGAGGCGCCGGTGCTGTTGTCGAACGGCAATCTTGTCGCGCAGGGTGAGGTGTCGGGCACCGTGCGGCATTTCGCGGTGTGGCACGATCCATTCCCGAAACCGTCCTATCTCTTCGCACTGGTCGGCGGCCAACTCGCGCGCGTCAGCGACAACTTCACCACAATGTCGGGACGCAAAGTCGCGCTGCACATTTATGTCGAGCCCGGCAAGGAGGACCGCTGCGCCTACGCCATGGACAGCCTCAAGCGTGCCATGCGCTGGGACGAGGAGGCGTTCGGCCGCGAATACGATCTTGATATTTTCATGATCGTCGCCGTTTCGGCATTCAACATGGGCGCAATGGAGAACAAAGGCCTCAACGTTTTCAATGACAAATACGTGCTGGCCTCATCGGCAAGCGCAACCGACACCGATTACGCCCAGATCGAAGCGGTGATCGCCCACGAATATTTCCACAACTGGACCGGCGACCGCATTACCTGCCGCGACTGGTTTCAGCTTTGCCTGAAGGAAGGCCTCACTGTTTTCCGCGACCAGGAGTTCTCCGCCGACCAGCGCTCGCGCGCGGTCGAACGCATCAGCGACGTGCGGGGCTTGCGGGCGCACCAGTTCGTCGAGGATGCCGGACCCCTCGCCCATCCGGTCCGGCCTGAAATCTATCGCGAGATCAATAACTTCTATACAAGCACGGTCTACGACAAAGGCGCCGAGGTAGTGCGCATGATCAAGGCGCTGCTCGGCCCCGACCTGTTCCGCAAGGGCATGGACCTTTACTTCACGCGCCACGACGGCGAGGCCGCCACTGTCGAGCAGTTCGTGCAGTGTTTCGCCGACGTGAGCGGCCGCGACATGACGCAATTCATGCACTGGTATTCGCAGGCCGGCACGCCGGAGCTCAAAGTCGCGCCGCATTACGACGCGCGCGGCAAGACCTATCGGCTCGACATCACGCAGGCAACGCCGCCGACGCCGAACCAGCCGGCCAAGCAGCCAATGGTGATCCCGCTCGCATTCGGCCTCGTCGGCAAGGGCGGCGCGGACTTGCCGCTCACGCTCGACAACCACCCGCTCGGTCGCGGCGTGCTGGAATTGACGCAGCCGACCCAGTCGTTCGTCTTTACCGGAGTTAATGAGCGGCCGATCCCTTCTCTCAACCGCGGGTTTTCCGCGCCGGTCAAATTATCGCTGCCGATCGAAGCGAACGATCTTCGTTTCCTGGCTGCCCACGACTCCGATCCGTTCAACCGCTGGCAGGCAGTGCAGTCGCTCGCCATGTCGCAGCTCACCACCAATGTCGCGGCGCTGCGCAAGGGCGCCCCAGCGCAGAACGATGACGGCCTGATGGCGGCGCTGGGCACGATCCTGGCCGACGACAAGCACGAGCCCGCCTTCATCGCGCTGACGATGGCGCCGCCGAGCGAAGCCGATATCGCGCGCGAGCTCGGGCGCGACGTCGATCCCAACGCGGTCTACACCGCGCGCCACGCTTTACGCGCCGCGATTGGCGAGAAGCACGGTGCGGCGCTGGCGCGCAGCTATGAAAAGATGATTATCGCCGGGCCGTACAGCCCAGACGCACAGAGTACCGGCCGCCGGGCGTTCAAGAACGTCTGCCTCGATCTGATGGCGGTGACCGCGGTCGGCCACGCGCTCGCGCGGGCGCGCGCGCAATATGCCGGCGCCGACAATATGACCGACCGCATGGCGGCGCTGGAAACACTGGCGATGCACGACCGCGCCGGCCGCGCCGCGGTGCTCGACGATTTCTACAAGCGTTATGCCGACGATCCCTTGATCATCGACAAGTGGCTCGCGCTCCAAGCGGCTATCCCTGAGCCGGAGACGCTCGAACGCGTGCGCGCGTTGACTGCACATCCGGCCTTCTCGATGGCCAATCCCAACCGCGTCCGTTCGCTCATCGGCGCGTTTGCGCAAGCCAATCACACCCAGTTCAACCGCATCGACGGCGCCGGCTACGATTTCGTCGCCGACATCGTGCTGCAACTCGATCCCAAGAACCCGCAGGTTGCGGCCCGCATCATGGGCGCATTCCGCTCCTGGCGCGCGCTGGAAGCGCAACGGCGCCAGCGCGCGCAAGCGACCTTGCGCCGCGTCGCCGATACGGCGTCGCTGTCGCGCGACGTCCACGACATCGTGGCGCGCACGCTGGCGGAGAGCTGATCCCCCAGCTTGGGTCGCGGCTGCACACAAGCAATTCTACGTACAGAGTTTTTCGCCGTGCGCCGTTTCACGCGCCGCGCCAACTGCTTCAACAAAGCTTTGGGTCGTTAATAAAAAATATTGACTCTAGACTCCGCGGACTCTCGACAAATCGATTCGCATCGATTCTTATGGGGTTGATTCGGACAGGACGCGGCAACGTTCTTCCGGATGAGGGTCCAGGGGATCGTCCGAAACGGAGGCAGGCATGGCGCGCGCCGAAGCGGCGAGTGCGTCTTTACGCTCGGATTCGATCAAGGGGCTGGCGCAATCGATCGCCAACCCGGCGTATCGGCGTCTGCTCACGGCAGAGCCAATGCTACGCCGCGCCGTCCCCGTCCTCATCGTCGCCTTCATGTTGACGATCTGCATCGGCGCCGCAGTGCAGGTGCTCGAACACCGACGCCAGGTCATTCTCGATTCCGTACGCACCGGCGAGGCGCTGGCCGATCATCTCGCTGGCGCGCTGGAGCGCGTGTCGCGCGATGGCAAGCCCGCACTGCCCCGTACCTCCGAAGCGCTGGCGCGCGCATTGCCGGCGTGGGCCGCGGGCGCGGGCCGCTCGGTTCTGATCGCCGATGCCGATGGCGCGATCATCGCCAGCGCACCGAACCAGCCCTTCCTCCAGGGGCGGCATATCCTCGACGTGCTCGGGCCATCGCAACCATTGCCGACAACGGCTTCCGGCGCCACCGATACGATCGAAAACGTAATGCCGGACGGCGACGACGCCTTCGCCACCGTGCGGGCATTGCGAAGCCCGATCGGCTTTCTCGCCGTCGTCCAGCCGCGCAGCGATGCGCTTGCCAACTGGCGCTCGACCACCACGCTGACTGTCACGCTGTCGGCCACGACCGGTTTCGTCGTGCTCATCCTCGGTTTTGCCTTCCACTGGCAGGCGTCGCGGGCGCGTGAAGCCGACCTGATCCACGATACCGTACGCTGCCGCATCGATACCGCGCTCAATCGCGGCCGCTGCGGGCTATGGGACTGGGACCTCGCACGCGGCCGCGTATTCTGGTCGCATTCGATGTTTGACATACTGGGCCTCGCGCCGAAAGACGATCTCCTCAGCTTTGGCGAGGTCAACGCTCTGGTGCACCGTGATGATATCAATCTCTATGAGCTCGCCACCCAGGTCGCCGACGCCAAGGTACAATCGATCGATCATGCGTTCCGCATGCGCCACGCCGACGGCCGCTGGATCTGGCTGCGCGCGCGCTGTGAACTGGCGCGGCAGGACGGCGAAGGCGGCCTGCATCTGATCGGCATCGCCGTCGACATCACCGAGCAGAAGGCCCTGGTCGAGCGCACCACCGCGGCCGACGTGCGATTGCGCGATGCCATCGAGACCATACCGGAAGCATTTGTGCTGTGGGACGCCGACAATCGCCTGGTACTGTGCAACTCGAAATTCCAGGAGCTGAACCACCTGCCCGACGCGGCGGTTGCGCCGGGAACACGATACGAGAGCGTCGTCGCCGCCGGTAAAAAGCCAATCCTGCGCACCACTGTCGCCAACGACGACGCCCAACGCCCCGGCGCGCGCACCTTTGAAGCCGAGCTCGACGACGGGCGCTGGATGCATATCAGCGAGCGCCGCACCAAAGACGGCGGCTACGTCTCGGTCGGTACCGACATCACGAAAATAAAACTGCATGAACAAAAGTTGATCGACGGCGAAAAGCGACAGAAGGCGACCATCACCGACCTGCGCAAATCCGAAGAGGCGCTTAAACTGCACACCGAACAGCTTGCCGATCTCGCCGAAAAATATGCCGAGGAAAAGACCCGCGCCGAGGATGCCAATGCGGCGAAGTCGAAATTCCTTGCCAACATGAGCCACGAACTGCGCACCCCGCTCAACGCCATCATCGGCTTCTCGGAAATCATGGAAGCGGCCATGTTCGGCCCGCTCGGTGCCGAGAAGTACAACGAATATTCACGCGATATCCGCGAGAGTGGCCAATATCTGCTCGAAGTCATCAATGATATTCTTGACATGTCGAAGATCGAGGCCGGCGTTATACGCCTCGCGCCGGAGGAGATCGCTCTCGATCCGGTCCTGGCCGACAGCTTGCGTGTGGTGTCGCAGCGCGCCAACGAAAAGCACCTTGACCTGACGTCGCATATCGACGCGGCAATTCATCTGCGCGCCGACCGCCGTGCGCTTAAGCAGATCGCGCTCAATCTTTTGTCCAATGCCGTGAAGTTCACGCCCGACGGTGGCGCCGTGACGGTGCGAGGCCGCGTACGCGGCGGCATGGTCACCATCGCCATCGAGGATAACGGCATCGGCATACCAAAGGACGCCCTGCACAAGCTCGGCCGCCCCTTCGAACAGGTCGAGAGTCAGTTGACCAAGCGGCACCAGGGCTCGGGCCTGGGCCTCGCGATCGCCAAATCACTTGTCGAGATGCATGGCGGCGCCATGCGCATCCGCTCGACGCTCGGTGAAGGCACAATAGTCGTGGTTCGCCTGCCGATGGAGGCAACGCGAGCGATGCGTGAGGAGCGCTTCGTGGCTTCCCCTGCCCTTGCCGACGGTAACGCAATACTGGTCTAGTATTACCCCGAGTGCAGATCGGGGAGTTTCATGCCGCAAAAAATCACCACCGGATTTCGCGCGCTGGTCGATGACGCCGAGCGCGAGATCGAGACGCTCACGGCCGAAGACGCCATCGCCCTTCACGGCCGCGACGATACGGTCTTTGTCGATCTTCGCGACATTCGCGAACTCGAGCGCGAAGGCCGTATGCCTGGCGCCATTCACTGTCCGCGCGGCATGCTTGAGTTCTGGATCGATCCCGAAAGCCCCTACCACAAGCCTATTTTCGCCGAGGACAAACGCTTCGTGTTTTTCTGCGCCGGCGGCTGGCGCTCGGCGCTCGCCGGGCAGACCGCGCACCGCATGGGGCTGCGGCCGGTCGCCCATATCAAGGGCGGCTTCGGCGCCTGGCGTAAAGCCAACGGCTCAACAGAGGCGCATCAGGCCAAGCCTAAGTCCAGCTAGGGCGCGTTGCCCAAAATTCGCACGAAACAGCCTCGCACCTGACGCTGCGTTTCCTCGACGTGCGCTTGGAGCGCCGGAAAATCGGGCAAGTCGGCGGCTCGGGCGAGAAGCGCAAGTACGCCGGCGCTCGCAGTTTTTGGATCGAACGCGCCCGGCAGGCACAGCCGCAGCACTTGCGCGAGATCGTGAAACAGGCGTACGGCGGGGCGCATCACGTCGGCATCCTCCCGCGCCAGCAAACCGAGGCGCGCAGCTTTCTCGAGCGCGCGGACCGTCGTGGTGTCCAGGATTTCCGGTGCCGTCGCGGCATGTGCAAGCTGCAGATACTGCGCAATGAACTCAATATCGACGAGCCCGCCGGCGGCGTATTTGAGATCCCAGAGATTGGCGTCGCCCTTTTCTTTGGCAATCGCGCGACGCATCTCGACCACATCCGCGGCGATAGCGCGGGCGTCGCGCTTGCGGCACAGCACGGCGCGAATGAGCGCTGCGATGCGCACGGAAAATGCTGCCGAGCCCGAGACCACCCGCGCCCGCGTCAGTGCCATGTGCTCCCAGGTCCAAGCTTCCCGCTCCTGATAGCTCTCGAAACCGCCTATTTGCGTCGCCAGCGGCCCCGAGCGGCCCGACGGCCGAAGCCGCATGTCGACCTGATACAGCACGCCGTAATTGGTCTGCACCGTGAGCGCGCTGATCAAGCGCTGCGTCAGCCGCGCGAAATATTGCGCGCCGTAGAGCGGCTGCCTGCCGTCGGAGTTCGGGTGCTTGCCGTCGAAGTCGTAGATCACGATCAGGTCAAGATCGGAATTGGCCGTCATCTCCCTAGCGCCGAGCCGGCCGAGCGCCAGGATCGCGGTTACCTGTCCGCGCAAGCGGCCATGCCTCCCGGCAAAATCCTCCTCCACCTGGCGATGCACGGCGCGGATTAGGACGTCGGCAAGCCGCGCGAAAACTTCGCCGGCAGCCTCGGCCGATACCGACCCTGACAGAATCCGCGCCCCAATCAGGAACATGTGCCCTTGACCGAACAGCCGGATCGCATCGAGCACATCCTCATAGCCATGTGCCTCGCCGAGCGCCGCGGACCAGATCGGCCTCAAGCTCTGCCTCATCCGGCAACTTGCCGAAAAAGCTTGGATCGATCAGCGGATCGATCAAATGCGGATTCTGCGCAAGGACGTCGGCCAACCTCGGCGCGACACCGAGCACCAGGGCGACGAAGCGAATGAGCTCCGGATTTTGCCGCAGCAACGACAGGAATCTCCCACCGCCGCGCAATCCGGCAATGAATTTATCGAAGGCGGCAAATGCCGCGTCCGGATTATCAGCGCGCGAAAACTGCTCGATGATGAGGGGCATGAGCTCAAGAAGAAACTCGCGCGCCTGCTCTCCGCGTAGCGCCCGATATTCACCGGCTCGCCAGTGCCGTACCGCTTCCGCGACCGCCAGCGGCTGCCGAAACCCCATCAAGGCCAGACGATCGAGCGTCTCGCGCTCGTTCGCGGGCGTCTCGAATGAAAGGTTCTGCTGCTGGGCCAATAGAGCCGGCGCGCTTTCGAACAGCTTCACGTAATGCCGCTCGACTTTGTGCAGATGAACCAAAAGTTGCCTGGCGAAATCGTCGCGATCCTTGCAGCCGAAAAATTTGGCGAAGAGGTCCAGCGCCTGCGGATCGGCCGGCAGGGTATGGGTCTGCTCGTCGGCCATCATCTGCAACCGGTGCTCGACCCGGCGCAGGAAATAATATGCCGCGGTCAGCGTATCGCACGCCTCGGTATCGATCCAGCCGCCGGCGGCGAGCGCGGCAAGCGTTTCGACCGTCTCGCGTCCGCGCAATCCCGGATGACGGCCGCCGGCTATGAGCTGTTGAGTTTGCGCAAAAAACTCGATCTCGCGGATGCCGCCCCTGCCGAGTTTTATATTATGGCCCTCGACGGCGATCTCGCCATGGCCGCGATAGGCCTGAATCTGCTGCTTCATCGCGTGGACGTCGGCCACGGTCGCGTAATCGAGGTATTTGCGCCAGACAAATGGTGACAGATCGCGTAGCAATTTTTCCCCCGCAGCAAGATCGCCGGCGCACGGACGTGCCTTGATCAGCGCTGCGCGCTCCCAGTTTTGGCCACGGCTTTCGTAGTAGTCGAGCGCCGCTTCAACCGAAATCGCGATCTGGGTCGAGGACGGATCAGGCCGCAGCCGCAGATCGACGCGAAAAACGTAGCCGTCCGGCGTGCGTTGCTGGAGAAGCTTCACCAGATCGCGCGTCAGCCGCACATAAAATTCTTGCGGCTCGACCCCTTCGGCCAGTTTCGACGCGGCCGGATCGAAGAACACCATAAGATCGATATCGCTCGAGTAGTTGAGCTCACCGCCACCCATCTTGCCCATCGCCAGCACGATGTAGCCGGAATTTTGCTCAGGCTTGCTTTTGACGTCGGGCTTGAGGCGGCCACGCCGCATGGCGTCGCGCTGAAGAAAATGGACTACCGCGTGCAGCGCCGTTTCAGCCGCATCGGTGAGAGCGCGGGTGACGCGCGGTACCGGCCAAACACCGCCAATATCGGCGAGTGCTATGAGCAGCGCCGCGTCCGCTTTCATGCGGCGCAAGTCGCGCATCACCGCTTCGTGGCTCCGGGCCGCGCCGGCGCTGCGCCGCGCCGTCGCCAGTATCGAAGCAAACTCGTTTTCCGGCTCGCAAGTCAGCAAGCGCATCAAACGCGCCGGATCCGCGCGGATAAGGTCCCACAGATACGGTGCGGTGCCGGCGGCGCCGTCCAGCACCCGGACGAGCGCCGGATGTTTGGCGCAAAGCGAGGCAAGCGATTTGCCAGTGGCACTTTTCTTGAAACTCGCGAGCCAGCCGGTGACGGCGGCGTGCGCCAGCGGTGAAGATACCGGAAGCGTGCCAGCAAGCCGCGCGATCAGTGCCAATTCATCGCGTCGCTTGTCCTCCCGCTTCCTGACCGCAGGCCGTGTCATCCTGCAACCGCCGGACCAGCGCGCGGCAGCGCGATCGTGCTGCGCAATCCGGGATGATTGTCCTCGAGCTTCAACTCACCACCGTGCAACCGCGCCACCGCTGAAGCGAGGCTCAAGCCGAGACCTGAGCCCGGCTTCGAACGGCTTTGCTCGAGACGCACAAAGCGTTCGACGACACGGCCGCGGTCGGCTTCGGGTATCCCGGGCCCGCGATCGGCCACGCTGAGCATGATGCGCTCGCCGTCATTGCCGGCGCGCACGATAATCTCCGCGGGCTCGCCATTGGCCTTGCCGTTCGGCTCGGCATATTTGATGGCGTTGTCGACCAGATTCGCCAGCGCCTGTCCGACCAGCTCGCGGTTGCCGCGAACCGGAGCGGCGTCCGGCGCTTCGACCGTGAGCGCCAACCCTTTCTCCTCAGCCAGCGGCTCGTACAGCTCCGTGACATCGCGGGCTATCTCGGCGGCATCGAATTCCGTCATGTTGTCTCGCGCCTGGCCGGATTCGGCCCGCGCGATCATCAAAAGCGCGTTGAATGTGCGGATCAGATCGTCGGATTCGGCGATGGTCGCTTCGAGTACGGCCCGGTAATCGGCAACTGACGTGGCGCCGCGCAAAGCTTCTTCGCAGCGGTTGCGCAGCCGCGTCAGCGGCGTCTTCAGATCGTGCGCGATGTTGTCGGAGACTTCCTTCAAACCCCGCATCAGCGCTTCGATGCGCTCGAGCATGGCATTGAGGTGATCGGCAAGCCGGTCGAGTTCATCGCCGGTGCCGGCAATCGGCAGGCGGCCGGCAAGATCGCCCGCCATGATCACCTGCGCCTTTTCAGTCATGGCGTCGATGCGGCTGAGGACACGCCGGCTGACGAAGAAACCGCCGGCGAGCCCGAGCACGATGACCAGCGCCAGCGACCATTGACCGGCATTGGCAATGATGCTGAACAGCCGCTCGCGCTCCTCGAGATCGCGGCCGACCAAGAGACGGAAGCCGCCGGGGAGCTGCACTACCTGTACTAGTGCGCGGTGCTCGGTGCCCTCCGGCGCTTCGAGCCGGCGATAGCTGGTTTCGAGCCAACCGGGATGATCGAGCACGCCAGGCTCGAGCGAGCCGACGTTACCGGCGAGGCCCTCCCCGGTCGCCGTCGTGACCAGATAGAGGCTCGAACCCGGTCGTCGCGAGCGCAGGTCAACGACGATGACCAGCCGCCTGATGCCGCCTTGAGTATATTGCTCGCTCAAGCCGCTGATCTCGGAATTGACCGTTGCCGTGATCTGCTCGGTGATCAGGCGGCGCGTATTGAGCGCAAAGTAGCCCAGCAGCGTTGCCGCAAACATAACGAAAATCAGAAGATAGACGAGCGTCAGCCGGAAAGCTGTTGTGCGAAGCAGTTTACCGAACGCAGCCACTGATCATTATCTTTCAGCTCTTGCTAGAGCTTCTTGCGCCGATCTCACTCTCCGAGAAATCGTCTTCCCAGAATTCGAGTGATGCGCGTTTGCCGCCCCGCTGGTTCAGCGCTTCCCCGCGCCGCAATTCCACCCGCCTGATCTTACCGGAGATCGTCTTCGGCAGGTCGGCGAACTCAAGTCGACGCACCCGCTTGAACGGCGCCAACGCCTCGCGGCAGTGCTGGAAAATCGCCAGTGCGGTGGCGCGGTCGGCGGCGTGGCCAGGAGCGAGCGCCAGAAACGCCTTCGGCACCGCAAGCCGCATCGGATCGGGCGACGGCACTACCGCGGCTTCGGCCACCGCCGGATGCTCGATCAGCACGCTTTCAAGCTCGAAGGGACTAATCCGGTAGTCGGAGGATTTGAACACGTCGTCGGCGCGGCCGACGTAAGTCAGGTAACCGTCATTGTCGATCGAAGCGACGTCGCCGGTGCGATAGACCGCGTCCGCAATTGGGCGCACGCCACCATCTTCGGCCTGATAGCCTTGCATCAAGCCGATCGGCCGCGGCTCGAGCGTCAGGCATATCTCGCCCTCCTGCTGCGGCTTGTCATCGGCATCGAACAGCACAACGCGATAGCCCGGCAGCGGCCTGCCCATCGAGCCGGGCTTGACCTTCTGGCCGGGTGAATTGCCTACCAGCGCGGTCGTTTCGGTCTGGCCATAGCCGTCGCGGATGGTAAGGCCCCACGCCGACTTCACCCGCTCGATGACTTCCGGATTGAGCGGCTCACCGGCACCGATTAGCTCCCGCATGCGTATTTTCCAGTCGCCAAGATTCTCCTAAATCAGCATGCGCCACACCGTCGGCGGCGCGCAGAACGTGGTGACGCCGCAGCGGACAACTGTGTCGAGCAAAGTACGCGCATTGAAGCGCTTTTGGTTGGCGATGAAGATCGTGGCCTGCGCGTTCCATGGCGCGAAGAAGCAGCTCCAGGCATGCTTGGCCCAGCCCGGAGACGAAATATTCATGTGGACGTCGCCGGGGCGGACCCCGAGCCAGTACATCGTCGAAAGATGCCCGACAGGATAGCTCTGATGGCTGTGCAGAACGAGCTTAGGCGTCGCCGTGGTCCCAGAGGTGAAATAAAGCAACATCGGGTCGTTGGCCTGCGTCTCGCTGTCCGGGCTGAATGCCACGGACTCTGCACGGGCGTCGTCGAGAGGCAGCCAGTCGGCGGTCGGTTTGCCGACGACGATCCGCGAATAATCCCCCGGCAAGTCGTCAAACTTGGCCGCAGCATCGGCACCGGCGATGACATGGCGGACGCGACCACGCGCGAAACGGTCGAGCAGATCGTTCCTGTTCAGCAGCGTGGTCGCCGGTATGATCACTGCACCGAGCTTCATCGCCGCGAGCATGCACTCCCACAGCGCAACCACATCGCCAAGCATCAGCAGAATGTGGTCACCACGGCGCAATTCACCGACTGGAGATATTGGCAACACGGTTCGATCGCTCGCTCAATTCAACAAGAGGATAGCTTGCTCATGTCGCCGAATCTCCTCAGCCAGTCACAGCGCCCGCCGCGTGTCGCCGCGCGCCATCTCGTCGAGAATATCGAGCGCCCATCGAAACCACCGAGTTTCCGGCCAGGTGAAGTCGCGATACGCGGTGGCATAATCCTCGCGGTAGCGCAGCAAAAAGTCGCGAGCAGCGATAAAAGGCGCCGCATTGCTCGATGTCATGGCGAACTCCCGGTTGAGCCGCAACGATTTCGCTCATGAAATAGGCTTTTGCCGTTTGC
>CAVTFP010000052.1:0-10460 GCA_963733645.1 uncultured Alphaproteobacteria bacterium | reverse complement strand
CCGAACCGACCGTCGCGCTCTTGACCCCCGGCGTCCACAATTCCGCCTATTACGAACATTCGTTCCTGGCCGACAAGCTCGGCGTCGAACTCGTCGAAGGCCGCGACCTCGTGGTCAAGGACGACGTTGTGTCGATGCGCACAACCGAAGGCTTAAAGCGCATCGACGTCATCTATCGCCGCATCGACGACGATTATCTCGATCCGCTGGTGTTTCGCCCGACAGCGCGCTCGGCGTGCCCGGCTTGATGTCGGCTTACCAGGCCGGCAACGTCACTCTCGCCAACGCTGTCGGCACCGGCATTGCCGACGACAAGGCGGTCTACAGCTACATGCCCGAGATCGTAAAATTCTACCTCGGCGAAGAACCGATCCTTAAAAACGTTCCGACCTGGCGCTGCCGTGAGAGCGAGCATCTCGCCTATGTGCTCGATAAGATCGAGGATCTTGTGGTCAAAGAAGTTCACGGCTCGGGCGGCTACGGCATGTTGATCGGGCCGAAGGCGGACAAAGCCGCGATCGCGACGTTCCGCGCCAAGCTGAAGTCCAACCCAAAAAATTTCATCGCTCAGCCGACTCTCGCGCTCTCCACCTGCCCAACTTGCGTCGAAGAGGGCATCGCCCCGCGGCACGTCGATCTGCGGCCTTTCGTGCTCGCCGGCAGTGATCGAATTCGCATCGTACCCGGCGGCTTGACGCGCGTCGCGCTGAAGCGGGGCTCGCTGGTGGTGAACTCGAATCAGGGGCGGCGGTACCAAGGACACCTGGGTGCTGGGCTGATGAAAAGATCGCGGCGAACCTGATCGATGCTTTCACGCACTGCAGATAACCTGTACTGGCTCGCCCGCTACGTCGAGCGCGCGGAATATCTCGCGCGCATTCTCGACACCACATTGCGCCTCACCGCGCTGCCGCTCGCCTATGTGGGCGAATCGAATGAGGGGAGTCCGCGGTCGCAACCGCCGGCTGCGCCACCGCGTTTTTCGAAACCTACTCCGAAGCAAACGAAGAGACGGTCACGGAATTCCTTGCATTTTGACCGAGAACCCATCGTCGATCCGCAACTGCTTCGAAACCGCCCGAATTAACGCGCGCGCGGTGCGCACAGCCCTCACCGTCGAGATGTGGGACGCGATCAACAGCGCATGGCTCGAACTGAAAAAGTGGGGCAATGGACCATCGTCACGCGATGAATTCGCGCGCTTCCTGCGCTGGGTCATGGGCTCGTCGTTGACCTTCGACGGCTCCGCTTACCGCACCATGCTGCGCAACGACGCTTATTGGTTCTCGCGGCTCGGCGTCTATATCGAACGCGCCGACAACACCGCGCGAATACTGGACGTGAAATATCACCTGTTGCTGCCGGCGATTGAGCAAGTCGGCGGGCCGCTCGATTATTTCCAGTGGACTTCGATCCTGCGCTCGGTTTCGGCGCTTACGGCCTATCACTGGGTCTATCGTGAGAACATAAAGCCGTGGCTGGTCGCCGACCTGCTCATGCTCCGGGACGAGATGCCCCGTTCGCTGGCGAGCTGCTACGAAATTTTGTGCAAAACCTCGACCGCATCGCCAAAGCCTACGGCCGCCAGGGGCCATCGCAGCGCCACGCCCGCACCGTCCGCGCGCGTCTGGAGAACAGCAAGATCGAAGGCATTTTCCAGAACGGACTGCATGAATTCATCGACGAATTCATCGAGGACAATAACCAGCTTGGCAGCGCGGTCGCGCTGCAATATCTGCTTTAGAGAGGACGTCGGAGACGTGGGGACGCCGAAGACAGAGGACAGATGGGCATTGGGCCGTCTATCATCGGTCCTCCACCGTCGGTCTTCCGTCATCTTACATGCACCTGCGCGTCGCCCACAGTTCGGTCTTCCGTTACGATCCGCCCGCCACTGGGGTGATCCAGGTGCTGCGGCTGACGCCGCGCAATTGCGAGGGCCAGTACATTGTCGGCTGGCGCATCGAGGTCACCCCGGACGTGCGGCTGGCCGCCCATGACGACGCCTTCGGCAATATCACTCATGTCTTCACGGCCGACGGCCCGCTGGACGAATTGCGCGTCGAGGTCGAGGGTCAGGTCGAGACCCAAAACACCGATGGCATCGTGCGCGGCACTGTCGAACTCTTCCCGCCGAGCCTCTACCTGCGCGACACCGCGCTGACCCAGGCGGACGCCGCGATCCGCGACTTTGCAGAAACTGTCCGCGCCGCCAGTGGCAGCAACACTCTGGCCGAGCTTCATGGCCTGCTGGACCGCCTATACGAGGACATGAGCCACGACGAAGCGGCGCGCGACGACACCGAGCGACCTCCGACAGCGGTGCATGCCGCGAAAGCCTTTTCGCTCAAGCACGGCACCGCGCGGGACCTCACGCATATCTTCATCGGCGCGGCACATTCCCTCGGCATTCCCGCCCGCTTTGTTAGCGGCTACGCCCGCAGCGCCAAAGCCGGCACGGCACACGACCGCAGCCACGCCTGGGCGGAAGCGCTGGCGCCCGATCTCGGCTGGATCGGGTTCGATCCGGCGAACGGCTTTTGCCCGACGGACGGTCATATTCGCGTTGCCGTGGGGCTCGACGCGCTCGGCGCGGCACCGATGCGCGGGACACGCCTGGGCGCCGGCGGGGAGACGCTCGCGATCGCCGTCAAGGTCGACCAGTAAGCGCTGTTTTTCCCGCCCTTCCACCCAAGAGCAAGTGATATAAGCGCTCCGCTGGGGGATCGAGAATCAATGACCTATTGCTGCGGAATTCTTGTGCGCGAAGGCCTTGTGATGTTCGCGGACACGCGGACGAATGCCGGCGTCGACAATATCGCGACCTTCCGCAAATTGCACATTTTCCAGGATCCGAAGAAGCGGATCATGGCGATCGCATCGGCCGGCAATCTTTCGATCAGCCAGTCGGTCGTCAGCGTCCTGACCGAGGGCTTCGATAATCCGCAGACCGGCGAACGCGAAACGATAATGAACGCGCCGACGATGTTCCAGGCCGCGCAGCGCGTCGGCCACGTCATCCGCATGATCCATCAGATGGAAGGCAAAGAGCTGGAAGCAAGCGACGTCAATTTCGACGTGTCGTTTCTGTTCGGCGGCCAGATCATGGGCGAGCGCATGCGCCTTTTCATGATCTATTCCGCCGGCAATTTCATCGAATGCACTACCGACACGCCGTACCTGCAAATCGGCGAGCACAAATACGGCAAGCCGGTGCTCGACCGCGCCATCACCTACGAGATGGACCTGTACGACGCGCTCAAGGTCGGCCTCGTGTCGATCGATTTGACCATGCGCTCGAATCTCAGCGTCGGCCTGCCGATCGATCTCCTGGTGGTTCGGCGCGACAGCTGTGTGGCCGAACTGATCTACCGCATCGAGCCCGGCGAGCCGTATTTCACTGACCTGCGCGAACGCTGGTCGGCGGCATTGCGCGCCGCCCACATTGCCATCCCGCGCCCGCCCTATAGCAACCGCGCCTGACCGGCCCAACCGGCGCATTGCCACGGCCGCGCAAACGGCTTTTGAACCGGACACACAGCAAAACCGGCCTTTGGTTCTTGACCGAAAATTAACGCAACCGGCGGGATTTGTGTCGCAGTCGCGAAGCATGGGCGTTGTGCGGCATTCCGCAAGCGATTTGCAAACTTTCGCCCCTATCGTCGCGAGGCCGCAATAACTCAGGGTGGAAGCGTGTTACCTACGGCGCAGCCGCATATCGCCGGGGAACGCAAGCGGTCGCGCTGGGACAAGGCGCGGCTGAGCTTGCTTCTGCCCATGGGCGCGATCGTCGCCGTGGCGATCATCTGCGTCGTCATCGCGGTGCTCGCCTCGGCACAGCGTGCCAACGAGGTTGCGCTCGCCCGGGAGCAGGGACTCATCCACGGCGCCATTACCGGCCACGGCACGCGGGTTTTGCGTGAACTTGAAGCCGCAGCGGGTACGCCTCGGGCGGCGGCTTTTATCCGTGCCAGTTACGATCCGGAGTGGGTCGATAAGCGCGCGCATTGGCTGCAATCGTTTGACGGCCACGACGTCGAGGTGATCGTCGACGCTCTCGACCAGATCAAATACACCCTGCTGAGGGCCGGCGATGACGCATCGGTCGACCTGCACGGCGATCTCACGCCGACGCTGGCGCTGCTGCGCGGCCGCTTGAGCGCTCTGCCCGACAACGTCATTCCCGTCGTTGCCGGCCAGGATCTTGCCAATCCCGGCCGCAGCACCGCCTTGATTTAGCGGTTCCTCGGCCGGCCGGCTATCGTCGCGGCGATCGCGACAGGTTCGGACAGTGAATTGGAAGCCGGCAACGACCATGCCCCGATCTTCTTTTCGGTCAAGTACATCGACAACGCGATGCTGTCGGAGTTGGCGAACCGCCGGCAACTGACCGAGCTGCACCTCGATACCGATCCGGCGCACACACCGGCCGCCGACGAACACGCGTTTGTCCTGGCCGATGCACGCGGCAATACCATCGCCGACTTCGTTTGGAAACCGACACGGCCAGGCGGGCAGATTGCCGGCAGCATTCTGCCTTTCATCGCGGTGGCGCTCGCCGGATTTGCGCTGCTCATCGGCTTGATGATGCGCTACATGCGGCGCAGCGCCGAGGAGATTCGGGCTGGAGAATTGCAATTGCGGCACCTGGCGCTACACGATCCCGTGTGCGGCCTGCCCAATCGCATCTATTTCGGCGAACGGCTCGAAAAAGCGATCAACGATGTGCGCCAGGGCGGCGACGCGGCCGCGGTGTTCTATATCGATCTCGACCACTTCAAAGACGTCAACGACACGCTCGGCCACCACATCGGCGACGAGTTGATCCTCAATGTCACGCAGCGCTTGAGCCGCATCATGCGCGGCGACGATCTGGTCGCCCGCCTGGGCGGCGACGAGTTCGCCATCATCACCAACTGCGCGTCCGACTCCTACTCGCTGCAAGCGATCGCCGGCCGCATCATCACTGCGGTCTGCGCGCCATACCTGATCAGCGGCCATAACATCGTCATCGGCGCTTCGATCGGCATCGCCGCGATCGACCGCCGCGCGCGAGATTCCGCCGATATCCTGCGTTACGCCGATATGGCGCTGTATCGCGCCAAGAACGAGGGCCGCAACCGCGCCTGTATCTACGACGCGGCAATGGATGCCGACCTGTCCAACCGCAAGCTCCTGGAAGGCGACTTGCTCTACGCCATCAAGAATGACGGCCTGGCCGCCGCCTACCAGCCGATCATGAACGCGAGCGGCGACACCATCGCCGGCGTTGAAGCGCTGGCGCGCTGGAACCATCCGACGCTGGGGCAGATTCCGCCGTCGCAATTCATCCCGATCGCCGAACATTCCGGGCTGATCATTGATCTCGGCGAATGGATGCTGCGGCGCGCCTGTCTCGACGGCCGCGCGTGGCCCGGCTTGACCATCGCGGTGAACGTCTCGCCGCTGCAATTCCGCCGTTCCGACTTCGTCGAAGTCGTCGAGCGCGTCCTCACCGAGACCGATTTTCCCGCCAACCGGCTCGAGCTCGAGCTCACCGAGAGCACGCTTCTCGGCAATCTTGAGACCGCGGAGCTGTCGATGCTGCGGCTCAAGGCCATCGGCGTGCGCTTTGCGCTCGACGATTTCGGCACCGGCTATTCGAGCCTGCTCTATTTGCGGCGCTTCCCGTTCGACCGGCTCAAGATCGACTCCAGTTTCGTGCGCTCGATCGAGAAGGCGCCCGATGCCGCCGCTATCGTTCACGCCGTGGTCAGCCTCGGCCGCGGCCTTGGCATGAAGGTGACCGCCGAAGGCGTCGAGACCGCCGAGCAGCATCTGTTCCTGCGCGCCGCCGGCGTCCATTCGATGCAGGGTTACCGGTTCGGCAAACCGGGCCCCGCGTCCGAGATCGACGCTCGGCTTGCCTCGCCCGATGATTATCGCGTCGGCAGCCCCGACCAGGAAGTCGCGCTGGCGAGCTGACGGCCTCATACTGTCGTCGCGAAGGCGGGCATCTAGTAATCGCTGGCATTTACATACAATCTCGACCGCTGAGAATACTGGATATCCGCCTGCGCGGACGATGACGCATTGAATGCGGGGAGACGCCGATGTCGACGGAAAAAATCGCAATTGTGACGGGGGCCGGCACCGGGGTCGGCCGCGCCGCAACGCTGGCGCTGATGCGCGAGGGTTATACCGTCGTGCTCGCTGGCCGCCGCAAGGAGATGCTTGAAGCCGTCGCCAAGGAGGGCGCACAGACGCCGGGCGCCGCCATGTGCGTAGCGACCGACGTCGCGGAGCCTGACTCGATCAAGGCGCTGTTCGCCAAGGTGAAGGCAACCTATGGCCGGCTCGACGTATTGTTCAACAATGCCGGCATCGGCGCGCCCGCCATGCCGATCGAACAGATCCCGCTCGACAAATGGCTGGCCGTGGTCGCCACCAATCTTACCGGCATGTTCGTGTGTACGCAGGAAGCGATCAAGATCATGAAGGCGCAAACCCCGCGCGGCGGACGCATCATCAACAACGGTTCGATCTCGGCGCATACGCCGCGGCCGGGAGCCGCGCCCTACACCACGACCAAGCACGGCGTCACCGGGCTTACCAAGCAGACTGCGCTCGACTGCCGCGGCTCCGATATCTGCTGCGGACAGATCGACATCGGCAATGCAGCGACCCCGATGACCGATCGCATGGTGCAGGGCTCGGGCGTGCCGCAGGCCGACGGCAGCATGAAGATTGAAGCTCGCATGGCCGCAGACGATGTCGGCCGCGCCGTGGTCTACATGGCGAGCCTGCCGCTCGATACCAATGTGCTGTTCATGACCGTAATGGCGAACATGATGCCGTTCGTCGGGCGGGGCTAATCGACCCGCATGCTCGACAACTGGCATGAATTTTACGAACTGCTCGGAACCGCTGCCGCCGCGCTGCTCTCGCTGCTGTTTGTCGTCGCTTCGATCGGGGTGAACGCGATGACACCCGAAACTGCCGGCGGCACGCGCACCTTTATGAGTCCGGTCGCTTTCCATTACGCCAACGTCCTGTTTCTCGGTCTCGTCGCGCTGATCCCGACGCAGACCTGGGAGTTATTCGGCCTCACGCTTGCCGTTGCCGCCGCAAGCAGCCTCGCCTATTCGCTGGTCATTCTGGTGCGCGTGTTGCGCGATTTCGCGCGCCGACATGGTCGACAATTTTGCCTACGGCGCCGTTCCCGCCGTTTACTACATGGCGGGTCTCGTCTCGTCAGCCCTTATCCTGAAAGAGTCCGCAGCGGGCCTTGAGGTGCTGGCAGGCGCGGCGCTGTTGTTGCTCGTCGTCAATATCCGCAACGCCTGGGACCTGATGCTGTCGATGGCGCGCCGGTCCGCAAACCTCAACCGGCCGCCGTCACCGCCGTCACCTTGATTTTGTTACCGGCGCGAATCCTTGCCAGCGTCTTCACGTCGCCAACCGCCTTCGCCCAGATATTGCAGGGACTGGCGAGCCGCGTCTCGTCGCCTTTCGAAATCGGCGTGCGGCCGAAGCCAATGGCGATGGCGTGGCCGTCGGGCCAGTAAGCGATCTCGCCCGGCGTCACCACGGCGCGCGCGTCTTTCTCCCGCGATACCTCCACCGGAATCTCGAAATAAACTTCCTCGCCCCACGTCATCGCCGAACCCGTGATTGGTAGAGCCGCTGCAATCGCCTTCGCCGTCGGCGTGTCGCGCAGCTCGGCATCGAGTGTCAAAGAACCGAAGTCGAAGCGAATGCGCATGAGTGACTTTCCTTTATTTCTGCCCTACCTTCACATCGTTGCCGCTCGGCTTGACCCGGTGGCCCATGGGTCCGCGTCCATCCAAAGCAGTGACTATATCAATAAAAAAGTGAAGCGACGCCGTTCTTCGAACGGCTATGCCCGCCAATGACGCTCTTGCAAGATATTGAACGATGATAGGCTCGTCGCTTCCGGAAATTCACAGGACATCGCCATGCCACTCTCCGACACCATCAAGACGCTCATCCGCAATGCCTGGGACGACGGCTATCCGTGCCTCGTCGCCACTGACGGACCGGCAGGGCCCAACATTTCGGTCAAGGGCAGCATGATCGTGTTCGACGACACCCACCTCGCCTATTGGGAACGCTCCAAACGCACGGCGCTGGACAATCTGGCGCACGACAAGCGCGTCTGCGTGATGTACTCGAATTTCAAGGCGCAGCGCGACGGCGTACTCGAAAGCGGTTTCCTGCGATTCTACGGCAGCGTCGCGTTGCACGAGAGCGGAGCAGTCCACGATGCGATTTTTGCAAAGCTGTTACCGCGCGAGCAGACCCATGTCGGCGCCGACACCGGCATCGGCGCGCTGGTCAAGATCGAAAAGGCGATTGATATTCGGGGGAAGGGTATTTGGTGACTCGTCGAACCCGCACCCCTGTCGGATTCGCAAATCTGCTCCATGCCGCCAATAGGCGGCATTCACCTGATCGCCAAACGAAGCGCCTGATCGATAAGCGCAAGCAGTCAGCTTACACCGCGTCTTTTGCTGCTTTTACCGGACGCGCCCTGACAATCTTTCGGGCTGGCCTAGCCTTAAACACGGTCGGCTCTTTGGTGAATGGGTTGATGCCGGCGCGCTCTTTCGTGGCAGGCTTTTTGATGACGACAAATTTTGCAAAGCCCGGCAACAAGAATGCGCCAGTTTTCTTCAATTCCTTGTAACCCACGGCTGCCAGTGACTTGATGACACCCTTAACGTCTTTCTTTGACAGCGAGTGTTCATCGGCAACTTTTTGAATCAGCTCGGACTTCGACATTAGCTTTGTCATGAGACTTTGTTTCCTAAGGATGCGCTGGGAGAACAGCTCGGGCGGGATCGCCGCCCGAGCTAATGGCTTATTTCTTCGCCTTGGCCTTCTTCGCCTTCTTTGCTTTCTTAGCCATAGAGTTGTCCTCTCCGTTTGCGGAGGCGGCCGCCAGGGAGGCCGGCTGCGCCCCATACAAAGTTAACATCAGCTGATTCGGCATGGCTTGTCTGCAAATAAGCAAATGATTCTTGTTGACAGCGGTTCGACAAGGCGACCGACCAACGTCTCTTATGGTTTCGGAAGCGGAAATCGCGGTCCATTTGTGCCATCGGGCTTACTCATCCCCTTTATGGGTCCACGTCCACGTCCCCGCTTTCGCGGGAACGGGCGGATGAGGCTATAAACGGTCACGCTCGGGAATTGGGATTTCGTCCGTAATGCTTCAACTCCAATCCGCGGTTGGCGTCATCGCCATCATCGCGTTTGCCTGGGCGATCAGCGAGAACCGGCGTGCGGTGCCGTGGCGACCGGTCGTTGTCGGGCTGGCCGTGACCTTCGTGCTGGCGCTCATCATGCTGAAGCTGCCGCAGGTCAAGATCGCGTTCCAATGGATCAATGAGGCGGTCGACGCCATCGCCTCGGCGACGCGGGCCGGCACGTCGTTCGTATTCGGCTATGTCGGCGGCGGCGCGCTGCCGTTCGAATTGAAGACGCCGGGCGCGGAATTCATCCTTGGCTTCCAGGCGCTGCCGGTGGTGCTGGTGATGAGCGTGCTGTCGTCGCTTTTGTTCTATTGGCGCGTCATGCCGCCGATCGTGCGCTGGTTTTCCGTGGCGCTGGAAAAGACGCTCGATGTCGGCGGCGCCGCCGGCCTGTCCACGGCGGCCAATATCTTCGTCGGCCAGGTCGAGGCGCCACTGTTCATCCGACCCTATCTCGCAAGGCTTACGCGGAGCGAAATGTTCATCGTGATGACCGGCGGCATGGCCGGCATCGCCGGCACGGTGTTCGTGCTCTACGCGACGATTCTCGCCAACGCGATCCCTGACGCCGCCGGCCACATCGTGGTCTGCTCGGTGCTCGGCGCGCCGGCGGCGATCTTCATCAGCCTGCTCATGGTACCGGACCCCGACAACAAGCACACCGGCGGCTCGCTCGACGACGTCGAGCAGCCGGCCTCCAGCACCATGGACGCCATCGTCAAAGGCACCGGCGCCGGCCTCGAGCTGCTCCTCAATATCGTCGCTATGCTGATCGTGTTCGTCGCACTGGTTTATCTCGCCAATTCCATCCTTGGCCTGTTGCCGGACCTGTTCGGCGCACCGCTGACCTTGCAGCGCGCGCTCGGCTGGATCATGGCGCCGGTGTGCTGGCTGATGGGCATTCCATGGTCGCAAGCCGTAACTGCGGGCGGCCTGATGGGGATCAAGACCATCCTCAACGAGCTCGTTGCCTATTTGCAGCTCGCCGCCCTCCCCGCCGACGCGCTCGATCCACGCTCGCGGCTGATCATGCTCTACGCCATGTGCGGCTTCGCCAATTTCGGCTCGCTCGGCATCATGATCGCGGGGCTGTCGACAATGTGTCCGGAGAAGCGCGACGAGGTGGTGTCGCTTGGCTTGAAATCGATTGTGTCAGGCACGTTGACGACGTGCCTTCTCGGCGCGATCGTGGGCGTGCTGAGC
>CAVTFP010000051.1:0-75109 GCA_963733645.1 uncultured Alphaproteobacteria bacterium | reverse complement strand
GTGATAGATCGCATAGCCGTCAGCGGGCACCTCGCGCTTGCGCCGGGTCGAGACGGCGCCAGCCGGCCGATTATTGGGGCGTGTTTCCTGGGAGCAGAAGAAAATCGGCAGACCGGCGCGCCGCGCCGCCACAATAAGTTTTTTGGTTGGCGCGATGGCTCGGTGAGCGAACACGCCGCAGGTGTTTGGATAGCGATCGTTGATCTCGGCAGGTGGCAACGGGCCGCCGCGATAGACGAGATCATAGAGATCGATGGCGAGCAGCGCCGGACGTGGACCAATAAAGGTTTCGCGCCGCCAGCCAGCGTAAAGCTTCAGATCGCTCTCCGGAACAACGTCGTTCCAGCAATGCTCGTTGAATTTTTCGATCGATGCCATAACGCCTTCTCCGTGGCCGTTCGGCAGCCAGTATAACACTATGCCGATTGCAACGCCGCCTCGTCCCGTGTCACGTCGTTGACGAACAGCCAGCTGCGGTCGACGAATGGCGGCGGTGACGGTTTACGATTGTTCTCGAATTGCTCGCGCGATTTCAACGTCACCCAGCTGGTGCGCGGCAGGCGCTCGGCCACATAGGCCTTCAGCGCCGTCTCGATATCGTCGCCGTGCCTGACCAGGGCGCGGGCCAGCACATAGCCGTCTTCAATGGCCATATTGGCGCCCTGCGCCAGCGTCGGCATGGTCGGATGCGCGGCGTCGCCCAGGAGCGTCATCCGCCCGCGCGTCCACTGCGGCAGCGGATCGCGGTCGTAAATGCCCCATTTGTAGACGTGTTCGACGTGCCGGAACATTTCCAGCAACGCCTCGTTCCATCCCGTCTTTGCCGCGATCAGTTCGTCGCGGCTCGACGGCACCGACCAGGATTCCTCGACCCACTGGTTCGTCACGTGCCCGCCAAAGATGTTGAGCTTGTCGCCTTTGACGCCGATCGGATAGCAGATGACGTGGCCGTCCGGTCCGATCCAGCCGAAATATTCGCCGTGATCGAGCGCGACGCTGCCGCCGGGTCCGACCCGCGTCGGCACGCAATCCATCGGGACGATACAGCGCCACGCCGTCATCTCGGTGAAGCGCGGCTGATCGGCACCAAAGTGCTGCGCGCGGATCGCGGAACGAATGCCGTCGGCAGCGACGACGACATCAGCCTCGGCGGTCGCGCCGCCAGCAAAGTGCGCGACCGCGCTTCCGTTTGCGGTCTCGGCCCCAGTGCAGATCGCGCCGAGCGTCAGCGGCGTATCGGCGACCGCCCGACGCAACATGGCGTGGAGATCGGCGCGGTGCGCGGTCATGTAGGGTGCGCCGTATTTTTCACGCGCCACGGCCTTGAGCGGCTGACGGAAGCGCAGCCGGCCTTCGTCCCAGGTGATCGACATGATGCTGAGCGGCTCGAAGGCGTTGCGCATCAGTTCGTCTTCGAGCCCCAGCGCGCGGAGCACCTTGACGCCGTTAGGACCGATTTGAAGCCCGGCGCCGACCTCTTCGAGCTTGGTCGAGCGTTCGTAAAGCTCGACCTCCATGCCGCGCTGGCGCAACGCGCAGGCGGCGGCCAAACCACCGATACCGGCGCCGATGATCGCGATCCGAAGTGGCCGCTTTGCAGGATGCTGCGACATACGGTTCAGTCTAACCGCGATGGCGCCTTGAGTTAAATCGCCTCGACCGTCACGACGCCGGTCACCGCCTTGATGGCGCCGGCGATTTGCGGTGAGACCTTGAAGCGGCCGGGCAGCTTGACCTCGACCTCGCTGCCATTGCCGAGCAGCAGGACCATACTGACCTCGCCGTCGGCCTGATCCGAACCGTTGCGCGCCGAGCCGCCGCGCTCCAGCCGGCGCATCAGTCCGTCGATCGGCGCTTCGTCGCGTAAAAACACCCGCAGTCCCTTCTGGGTCTTTGCGGCCGCGTCATCGAGCGGTTCGACCGATTGGATACGGGCGCGCACTTCTTCGGCCTGCACCTCGCCGGTGAGAAACATCAATACCGCGGTTCCGGGCTCGAGCAGGTCGCGGTATTGCGCGAGCCCCTCGGCGAACAGCACCGCCTCGTAGTGCCCGCTCGGATCGGACAGACCGATGATGCCCATCTTGCTGCCGTTTTTGGTGCGCCGCTCGGTGCGCGAGATCACGGTGCCGGCGACCCTGCCGCCGCCGGTGCCCGCCTTCACCGCGCGCGAGAAGTCCGTCCACGACTGCACCCGAAGCCGTTTAAGCGCCGCGGCGTAGTCGTCGAGCGGATGGCCGGTGAGGAAAAATCCGATCGCGTCGTATTCTTTCTGCAAGCGTTCGGCTGGCAGCCACGGCTCGACGACCGGCAGCATCAACGGCTCCTTGGTCGCGGCACCGGCAAACAATTCGTCCTGGCCAAGGGTGGCATTGTCATGTGCGCGTTGCGCCGCCGCCAGCATGATATCGACCGCGGCATAGGCGCGGGCGCGGTTCGGCTCCAACGTGTCGAATGCGCCCGAGGCGGCGAGGCTTTCCAGCACGCGCTTGTTGATGCTGCGCGGATTGATCCGGCGGGCAAAATCGGCGAGGTCGGCGAAGGGACGCTCCGCGCGCGCCTCGATGATGCTTTGGACAGCCTGGCGGCCAACGCCGCGCAATGCCGCCAGCGCGTAATAGATGGTGTTGCCCTCGACCTTGAATTCGACGTCCGAGCGATTGATCGACGGCGGCTCGACCTTTAGGCCGAGCCGTTCGGCCTCGGCGCGGAATTCGGCGAGCTTGTCGGTGTTGCCGGTCTCGAGCGTCATCGACGCGGCGAGAAATTCGACCGGAAAACTCGCTTTCATGTAGGCGGTCTGATAGGTCAACAAGGCATAAGGTGCCGAGTGCGATTTATTGAAACCGTATTCGGCGAATTTTGCGCACGCCTCGAAGATGGCTTCGGCATCGCTATTCGCAACGCCTCGCTCGACTGCGCCGGAGATGAAGCTGTCGCGCAACGAGGCCATCTCCTTGCGGTCTTTCTTGCCCATGGCGCGGCGCAGAATATCGGCTCGGCCGAGACTGAAGCCGGCAAGATCACGTGCGATCTGCTGGACCTGCTCCTGATAGGTGATGATGCCGTAGGTTGCTTCCAGGATCGGCTGCAGCTTCGGATGCAGATAGTCGGTGCGCTCCTGACCGAGCTTTCGCGCGCAATAGGTGGGAATATTCGCCATCGGTCCCGGCCGATAGAGAGCGACCAGCACGATCAAGTCTTCGAACCGGTTCGGGCGCATGTCGATCAGCGCGCGCCGCATGCCCTGACTTTCCACCTGGAACACGCCGACCGTCTCACCACGCGCCAGCATTTCGTAGGTTTTAGCGTCGTCGAGGGGGATCCGCAGTAAATTAATTTCGATGGAGCGCTGACGGACCAACTGCACGGCGCGGTCCAATACGGTGAGCGTCTTGAGGCCCAGAAAATCAAACTTTACCAGGCCGGCAGGCTCGACCCATTTCATGTTGAACTGGGTTACCGGCATGTTCGACTTGGGATCGCGATAGAGCGGCACCAGCTCATTCAACGGCCTTTCGCCGATGACGATACCGGCGGCATGGGTCGAGGCGTGACGGTGCAGCCCTTCGAGTTCGTTGGGCGATGTCGAAGGCTCGCCTCGTGACGGGATCGCGATCACGCTCTGCCTGCAACCGTGGCTCGTCGTCGATTGCGCGCTTGAGCGTCACCGGATTCGCCGGGTTCTGAGGTACGAGCTTGCACAGCTTGTCGACCTGGCCGTAGGGCATTTGCAGCACGCGGCCGACGTCGCGCAACACGCCGCGCGCCTGCAAAGTGCCGAAGGTTATGATCTGCGCGACGCGGTCGCGGCCATAACGTTCTTGCACGTAACTGATCACCTCGTCGCGCCGGTCCTGACAGAAGTCGATATCGAAGTCAGGCATCGTAACCCGCTCGGGATTGAGGAATCGCTCGAACAGAAGGCCGAAACGGATCGGGTCCAGATCGGTAATCGTGAGCGCATAGGCGACCAGCGAACCGGCGCCAGAACCGCGGCCCGGCCCGACCGGAATGTGCTGCGCCTTCGCCCACTGGATGAAATCGGCGACGATCAGGAAGTAACCGGCATATTTCATGCGGACGATGACGTCGAGTTCGAAGGCGAGCCGCTCGTGATATTCTTCAGCCGTGTGACCGGCTGCAGGGCCGTGCTGCTTCAGTCGGTTTTCGAGACCGGATCCCGCAGCGACGCGAAGCGCCTGGGTTTCATCCGCCTCGCCGTCGTCGCGGCCAGTGGAAAAGCGCGGCAGTATCGGCGCCAGCATGACCGGACGAAACGCGCAGCGTTCAGCGATCTCGATTGTGGCAGCAAGCGCTTCGGGCAGGTCGGCAAACAGCGCCGTCATTTCGGCACGGCTCTTGAAACGGTGTTCGGGCGTCAGTTGACGGCGCTCGCCGTCGGCAATCAGCTTGCCCTCGGCGATGCACATAAGCGCGTCGTGGGCTTCGTAATCCTCACGCGTGGCGAAGAACGGTTCGTTGGTCGCAACCAGTGGGATCGAGCGCCCATAGGCGAGCTCGATCAGTGCCGGCTCGACGCTACGCTCCGCCGGCATGCCGTGACGCTGCAACTCGATGTAAAGCCGATCACCGAATAGCTTCTGCAATTCTTCACAGCGCGATAGCGCGAGCGCGTTCTGACCGCCGGCAATCGCAATATCGAGCGGCCCGTTCGGCCCACCGGTGAGCGCAATCAGGCCGTCGCTCTCACCTTTGAGCCACTCAAGCTTGAGGTGCGGGCGCTCCGGCTGCGGCGTCTCAAGATAAGCGCGTGACGACAGCCGCATCAGGCTGCGATAGCCGCTCTGCTGCGAGGCGAGAAGCACGATACGCGGCCACGCATCGGCGATAGCGCCGGGGCGGACCTCCTGGTCGCCGAAATCGACGCCGAGCGCGCAGCCGACGATGGGCTGGATGCCGGCGCCCGCCATCTTTTCGGAGAATTCGAGCGCACCGAACATGTTGTCGGTGTCGGTGAGTGCCAGTGCCGGCTGCTTATCCTTCTTGGCAAGCTCAGCCAGGCGCGGGATCGTCATCGCGCCTTCAAGCAGCGAGTAGGACGAGTGCACATGAAGATGCACAAATCCGAGTTCGGATCGACCTAGCCTGGCAGCCATGGGGCCTGTCACTCGCGGTGGGCGAACCGATTGCCCTCGGCTTCGCGCTCCGGTTCACGATCAACTTCGCGATTGGCTTCGCGATTCTTGGGATGCGAGGATGCGGGATCGCGAGCCGCGCTGTCCATCGCAACGGTGCCACGCATGCGGACCGCGCACAGAAACTTTTAGTTCGAACGACAAACGCAGGTAGGCCTAGAGAACGCCAAGCACCTGCGCCCAGATAGCCACCATGGCCAAAAACAGCGTGATTGACGCCAATGCCATAGCTTCTTCGACAACAGACCGGATCACGACAGGCTCCCATGTTGCACGAACGAAACGGGAACATAGTTCCTGTTATGTTCTTGAGTCAAGCCCCGGAAGTGGGCTCCTTTCAATTGTGGCGGCTATGATGAACGGTACGGGGACTGGCCCCTTTCAAATTCCAAACTGACCGGCGGCGGCTTATTCGGCTTCTGTTCTTAGGTGTATAACGGTCGATCTCAGTTGGGTAATGGAACAATGTCCAAGGAAGATCCCCCCGCGACCGCTCCAACAAACCCGCCGTGCCCGAAATGCGCCACCCCGATGCGCGTGACCCTAATGAGGCTGGCGGGGGCGCGTCAGGAAACCCGCACGCTTAATTGCATCGCGTGCGGACACGCGGAAACCCTCATCGTCAAATACTAGGTAGGCCGTTTCAATTGGCGGTCTCTGTCTTTGGACCGCGTGTGTGCAGCCGCGGGCCAGATTCGTTCTTAATCCAGCATCCGGCCTCGCCTCCCGTCGCAAAGCCTTCAATGCGATTGCAGTGCCGTCCGTGAGCGTGGCGCGCACATACCAAGCAGCTTGGGAGAAGTCCCCTGGGGCGTTAGGGAGGCTTCGTCATTCTGAACTAGCGGCCTGATGGCTGTCTGTTGCCGTACGCGACAACTTCCCTCGCCTCGTCTGGCGTCGAATAGGCCCCGACCACGGTTTCCGTGCCGTCCGGACGCTTCCAAAGCACGTCCCATCGGCCAGTTTCTTGGTTGAAAAGGCAACGGAATTGAGGGGCCGGCATGAGGCAACAATAACCCCACTTTACGACACGACCTAGCCGGTCAATGGCCTGCCTTATTCAAACTGACCCGCTACCCAAGCCCCGCGAATGATCACTTCGCGTAGCCTTGCGATCTGAGCCAGTCGATCCGCCAAGTCCCGTTAAGCCACTCATCGACTTCGGCTTTGCTCTTAAGGCCCTTGATATAGCGGGTCTCGACACCTGGATACTCGGCGATGATTTGCCAGTCATCCTCGGCAATCCGCTGCATTTTGAAGGTGACTCGGGGTTTGGCCATCAGGCCGAATATGCCGCTTTGCCAAGGCATGCAAGGCTTTCATGACTTTCTCATCCAGGCATGCCGGCGGCTACACCCTCTTGAACCGAACGGTTGAGTTCGGCGTAGTACATTACTGCCGGGGCAACTCAGCCTCGCGATACCGTGGAACCGTGTCAGTAGCGGTGAGTTGTCGCCGCACCGCAGGGGCACGTTCTGCGGTCAATTTGGCCATCAATGGAGAAGGAGGGTCTATGAAAAAGCTCACATTGACTTTATCGGCAGCGGCGTTGGTATTCGGGTCGATGATATTGTCGGCCAGCGCCCAGACCCAGGGCGCGGGGGCAGCGAGCGTGCACGCGCTCAAGAACGCAACCCCAATCGTCACTCAAGCGGCCTGCCGAGGCGTTCGGCGCGCGTTGTGGGCCAGGCTATGTCTGGACCTGTGGCCGCTATGGCAGGTGCTGGTGCCGCCCCTGCTACTGAGCTGAGGCGCAAGATTTATCTCCGCATTCCACGTTCGAGGCCGCCTTCGGGCGGCCTCGTTGTTCTTGCCGGCCGAGGCGAGGTAATTCTTCCTGGCTCCAGGGAAATAAGACGGGCATTGCGGCGTTTATGATGCTGAACCGCCGCCAATCCGGGAGACCAGCCATGAAACCCCTGCTATTCGGAATTGGAATTCTCGCCGCCGTATCGAGCTTCGGCCCGCGCGCCCAGGCGCAAAATTATCCGTGGTGCGAGTATATGAGCGGCGGCAGGGGCGGTGGCGGCACAAATTGCGGCTTCACGAGCTTTGAGCAGTGCATGCAGAGCGCGTGGGGTAACGGCTCCGACTGCCGGATCAATACGCAATACGTTCCGCCGGCGGGACCGCATCCGCACAATCAGGCGCGGCGCAAGTCACACTCCAATTCCTGACCGATCCGCGGAGGGTATTATGAAGCCTGTTGCTTTCGCGGCGGGACTCCTGGTCGCCGCCGCGGCGTTCAGCTCGCGCGCCGAGGCGCAAAACTACCCGTGGTGCGAATATCTCGACGCTGGCGGAGATGGCGGCGGCACGAACTGTGGTTTTGTCAGCTTCCAGCAATGCATGGAGAGTGCATGGGGCAACGGCGGCGACTGCCAACTCAATACGCAGTACATTCCGCCGCCCGGTCCCCATGGCCCGCCGGCAACGGCGCCCGCGCCTTCGCACCGCCATCACCTTGCGAAGAAATCGCACAACAATTTCTGACGGCGCGCCGCCGCGGCACGCCTCGCGTCAGGGCAACTCGACCACCTGTCCGTCGCGGATCGTCACCCTGCGGTCCATCTGTGCGGCGATATCGAGATTATGTGTGGCGATGACGGCGGCAAGACCCGACGCCTTCACCAACTGACCGAGCGTTCCAAAGACATGCTCGGCGGTGCGCACGTCGAGATTGCCGGTCGGCTCGTCGGCGAGGAGGATGCGCGGCGCGTTGGCGACCGCGCGCGCGATCGCGACGCGTTGCTGCTCGCCGCCTGATAACTCCGCCGGCCGGTGCGTCAGCCGCTCCTTGAGACCGAGATAGCTCAACAGTTCGACGCCGCGGGCGCGCGCTTCCCTGCGGCCCAGTCCGCGCACCATTTGCGGCAGCATCACGTTCTCCAGCGCGGAGAATTCCGGCAGCAGATGATGGAATTGATAAACGAAACCGATCTCGGTACGGCGGATCCGGGTGCGCTGGGCGTCGCTCAGGTTCGATGTCGCGGTGGCGTCGATATAGACCTCTCCCGCATCCGGATGTTCGAGCAGGCCGGCGATGTGCAACAGCGTCGATTTGCCGGCGCCTGATGGCGCCACCAGCGCCACCGACTCCCCTCGCCATACCGCAAGCTCGGTGCCTTTGAGGATATCGAGCGTGGAATCGCCCTGGCGGAAATGGCGGCCGATGCCGTGCAGGAAGATCAGCGGACGCTCGTTATCCCCGGCGCCGGACTCCGTGGCCTCTTTTATCGTGGTAGTGTCGTCCATGGCGCCCGGTCACTCGTAACGAAGCGCTTCGACGGGATCGAGCCGGGCCGCCCGCCAGGACGGATAGAGCGTCGCCAGCAGCGATAGCCCGAGCGCCATCACCACGACGGCGGTGGTTTCCCGCAAATCCATGTCGGCTGGCAGCTTCGACAGGAAATACAACTCCGGCGAGAACAGTTCGGTATTGGTCAGCCACGACAGGAAGTGACGGATCAACTCGATATTGAGGCAAACCAGCATGCCGAGCAGGAATCCGACCAGCGTCCCAACCACCCCGATCGCGGCGCCGGTGATGAGGAAGATGCGCATGATCGCGCCTTGCGTCGCCCCCATGGTGCGCAAGATGGCGATATCGCTGCCCTTGTCCTTCACCAGCATGATCAGGCCGGACACGATATTGAGCGCAGCAACCAGCACGATCAATGTCAGGATCAGGAACATCACATTGCGCTCGACCTCGAGCGCGTTGAAGAACGTCGCGTTACGCTGCCGCCAGTCGATCATGTAGATCGGCCGCGCGGCGGCTTCGGTGACGAGTTTGCGGAAGCTGTCGATGCGGTCGGGATCGTCGGTGTAAACCTCGATCGCGGTGACATCGCCGGTGCGATTGAAATAAGCCTGCGCCTCGGGCAGCGGCATGAACACGAAAGCGGCGTCGTATTCCGACATGCCGATCTCGAACACGGCGGCGATCTTGTAAGACTTGATGCGCGGCGTCGTGCCCATCGGCGTGACCGCGCCGCGCGGCGCCACCAGTGTCAGATTGTCCCCTGCCCGCACCGAAAGCTGTTCGGCAAGCCGCGAGCCGATGGCAAGACCTTGAGACTGATCGAAGCCATCGAGCGTGCCCTGCTTGATGTTCTTGGCAATCGACGTGAGCTTTCCGAGATCGGCGGCGCGAATGCCGCGCACCAGGACACCAGACGCGTTGAACGGCGAAGATGCCAGCGCCTGCCCTTCGACGATCGGCGCGGCAAGCCGGATGCCAGGGATTTTCGAGACTCGGTCGGCGACGGCTTCCCAGTCGGTGAGTGGGGATTCCAGCGGCTGGATCAGCAGGTGGCCGTTGAGGCCCAAGATTTTGGTCAAGAGTTCCTGGCGAAAGCCGTTCATCACCGCCATGACGATGATGAGCGTGGCCACGCCAAGCATGATGCCGAGAAACGAGAAACCGGCGATGACCGAAATAAAACCTTCTTTGCGCCGCGCCCGCAGATAGCGCAGCGACAGCATCCATTCGAATGGAGCAAAAGGATGGGTGCCGGTCAATTCGGCCATTCAGTTCAGGTCCCCGCGAACATACCGAGTTTCACACGATTCTGGCGGTTTCAAGTAATTCCCTTCCAACCCCCTTCCGCTTTGCGGGGGACGGCTAGGACAGGTAGTCGCAGCACACTGGCTTACGAACTCATGCGAACCACCGCATCGGCTGGCGATAGAAGTTCCCGCGAGCCGTCCGATCGCCTTTTGACCTCGACTTTGCCCTCGGCGAGCCCGCGCGGACCCACCAATATCTGCCACGGCACGCCGATCAGGTCGGCCGCGGCGAATTTGGAACCCGGCCGCTCATCGAGATCGTGGTAGAGGGTTTCGATCCCCTTGGCCGAGAGTTCCGCATAGAGCGCCTCGCAAGCGGCGTCGGTATCGCTTGATCCCTGTTTGAGGTTGAGGACCATGGCCTTGAAGGGCGCAACCGCCTCCGGCCATATGATGCCCGCGTCATCGTGGGAGGCCTCGATGATGGCGGCGACCAGACGGCTTGGTCCGATGCCGTAAGAGCCCATATGGACCGGCCGTTCAACGCCGTCCGGCCCGGTCACCACCGCCTTCATCGGCTCGGAATATTTGGTGCCGAAATAGAAAATATGGCCGACCTCAATGCCTCGCGCAGAGACCTGCTTGTCAGGCGGGAGCGCACCGAATGCTCCCGCGTCGTGCTTCTCCGAGGTCGCGGCATAAAGTGATGTCCACTTGTCCACGATCGCCTGCAAACGGCCGATATGGTCGAAGTCGACGTCCGCGCCTGGGACCTCAAAGCCGAGATAGTCCTTGTGGCAAAACACTTCGCTCTCGCCGGTGTCGGCCAGAATGATGAACTCGTGGGACAGGTTGCCGCCGATCGGGCCGCTCTCCGCCACCATCGGGATCGAGCGCAGGCCCATGCGGGCAAAGGTGCGCAGGTAGGCTACGAACATACGGTTATAGGCATGCTTAGCGCCGGCGAAGTCGACGTCGAACGAATAGGCGTCCTTCATCAGGAACTCGCGTCCGCGCATCAAGCCGAAGCGCGGCCTTACCTCGTCGCGGAATTTCCACTGGATGTGGTAGAGATTGAGCGGCAGGTCCTTGTACGAGCGCACATAGGAGCGAAAGATCGCCGTGATCATTTCCTCGTTGGTTGGGCCGTACAGCATGTCGCGCTCGTGGCGGTCCTTTATGCGCAGCATCTCCTTGCCGTAGGCCTCGTAGCGGCCGCTTTCGCGCCACAGGTCGGCGGACTGGATGGTCGGCATCAAGAGTTCGATGGCGCCGGAGCGGTCCTGCTCCTCGCGCACGATCCGGCAGACCTTTTGCAGCACCCGCAGGCCAAGCGGCAGGAAGGCATAAATTCCAGCCGCCTCCTGGCGGATCATTCCGGCACGTAGCATGAGGCGGTGGGAGGCGATCTCCGCTTCCTTCGGGGTCTCGCGCAGGTTCGGCAGAAAGAAGCGGGAAAGGCGCATGAAATCTCGTGAGATTCGCGATTGTCGCGGCGGCGGCAGTGAAGCCGCAATAGCTGCGGAATTACAAGGGGCGGCGCAGAACCATTCCGGGCTGATCCTGCCTGCTGGAACCAAAATTATTTGCCGGCGCCCGGTGGTAACATGATGACATCATCAAAAAGATAGACTACGAAAGCTCGCACTGTCCTGAAAACTGCAGTTTTGGAGACAGTAGCGGTCCAAGTCTTGGGAGGATAATTCGAGCGCGCAACGCGACGCCCTGACGGGCTGGAAGCGTAGATCAGCTTAAGTGACGCGTGGTTCGGGAATCGGACAAGGATTTAAAAGCAGGGCATCGCCCTGCTTTTCTTTTGCGGCGCTGGTATCGAAACATAATGGGTTGCAGAACGCTCGCAAACTAATCCCTTAGAATTCCCCAATAAGCAATTGATTCATATTAGTTATTATCGTGGTATTTCACACCCGGGATGGTCGTGTGTAATCCGAAGGGCGCCAACAGGCCATCGAGCGTGACGAGGCGCTCTGCAGCCACAACGTAACAGCCGGCGAAGATCACGAACGAGGCCAAGGTCGTCCACAGCAATTTCCATCGCAGGTTCGGGAGCGCTGGTGCGCCCGGATCAGTGCCGGGGGCAATCTCGCCATCCTCATCCTGTCGGTGTACGCCCCACGGCAGGACCGCAAACAAGACGATCCACCAAATCAGGAAGAACACCGCAATCGCCGTCGTCAGCGGCATTTCAACCCTGCTCCAGTTCCACCAGAGTTCCGAAAAAGTCCTTCGGGTGCAGAAACAGCACCGGCTTGCCGTGCGCCCCAGTTTTTGGCTCGCCGTCGCCGAGCACCCGCGCGCCCGCCGCCTTGAGCGCGTCGCGCGCAGCACGAATATCGTCCACCTCGTAGCAAATGTGGTGCATGCCGCCGTCCGGATTGCGTTCAAGGAATTTTGCGATCGGCGAGCCTTCGCCGAGCGGCTCGAGCAACTCGATCTTGGTGTTCGGCAGTGTGATGAAAACTGTGGTCACACCATGGTCCGGCTGCGGTACCGCAGCCGAAACCTGGGCGCCCAGAACGTCGCGATAGACGCCCGCCGCCTTGCCGAGATCTTTAACCGCGATCGCCACGTGATTGAGTTTGCCGATCATGTTGCACTCTCCTGCATCCCGGCAGGGTGATCTTACACGGACGGCGCATGTTACACGGTCAACACATGCACATGGCAGAGCGGCTTCTTATTCCAGCGCTGGCCGATGGCGCCACGCACCGCGCGCCGGACCGCTTCGGCGACGCTTTCCGGGTCGCGCCGGCGGGGTTTGGGCATCGAGTTCGAATGCCTGTTCGACCGCGTCACGGACAATTTCGGCCATCGATGCACCGCCCGCATCGGTCTCCGGGATACCGACAAGCTCGATTTCAGGGTCGGCAACCAGAAGGCCTTTGTCGCCGAGCGCCAGCGCCACCGAGACGATGCCCGCGTAGCTCAAGCGGCGGCGGGCCGCCACCGAGCGTGACTCGGCATCGATCAGGAGCGACCCGTCCTTGTAGAGCCGGCCCGACGGCACCTTGCCGATGATCTCCGCGCCATTCTGACCAAGCCGGACCAGGTCGCCGTTGCCGCAGATTAAGACATGCGGCACGCCCGCGCCGCGAGCCAGTGCCGCATGTTCGGCGAGATGCAACGCCTCGCCGTGGGCGGGGATCAGGATTTTCGGCCGCACCCAGCCGATCATGTCGAGCAGTTCGGCGCGGCGCGGATGGCCGGACACGTGGACGAGGTGGGTGCGATCGGTGATGACTTCGACGCCTTGCGACACCAACCCATTGATCACCCGGCCAACGGCCTTCTCGTTGCCGGGGATAGCGCGCGAGGAAAAAATCACGCGGTCGCCCTTGTTCAGAGTGACCTCCGGATGCTCGTCATTGGCGATCCGCGACAGTGCGGCGCGCGGCTCGCCCTGGCTGCCGGTACACAGCGCCAGGACCTTGTCAGGCGGCAGATAGCCGTAACTTTCGGCGCTGCGAAAATCCTGCACGCCGTCGAGATAACCGGTCTCGCGGGCCACCTGGGTGACCCGCTCCATGGCGCGGCCGACGAGGACGACCTCGCGTCCGGCAGAGCGGGCGGCTTCGGCAACGGCACGGACGCGCCCGACATGAGAGGCAAATGTGGTCACGGCAACGCGGCCCGGCGCGGTGCGAATGAGTTCGGCGAGAGTGCGCGCGACGTCAGATTCCGATGGCGAGCGGCCCTCGCGGACCGCGTTTGTGGAATCGCCGATCAGCGCCAGCACGCCTTCATCGCCGAGCGCGGTCAATTTTGCATGATCGGTCGGCGCGCCGATAGTCGGGGTGAGGTCGATCTTCCAATCGCCGGTGTGCAACACGACGCCAGCGGGCGTGCGGATCGCCAGCGCGTTGGATTCCGGTATCGAATGGGCGACGTTGATGAAGTCGACCGTAAACGGGCCAAGTACCAGGCGGCCGCCAAGCGGTACGACCTTTACCGGTATCTGAGGCGCACCCGGCTCCGATAGCCGCTTGGCTTCGAACAAGGCTGCCGTGAATGGCGTGGCATAGAGCGGCACCTTCAGGCGCGGCCAAAGATCGATCAACGCACCGATGTGGTCCTCGTGACCGTGGGTGATGACGAGCCCGACAATGTTCTTTCGCTCGGCGATGAGAAACCGGATATCCGGCAGGATCAGATCGACGCCCGGTAATTGCTCCTCGGAGGCGAATGAAACGCCGCAATCGACGATTAGCCATTGCCGGCGCCGTTCGTCGCCAAAGCCGTAGACCGAGAGATTCATCCCGATTTCGCCGATGCCGCCGAGCGGCGCGAACACAAGTTCGTTTTGCGCCATCAGTGCACGCCCTGTCCGCTCGAGGCGACCGGAAAAACGTCGCCGGCCGTGATCGTCTGCAACGTGCCGTCTGGAAGCCGCAGCAGCAGCCGGCCGCGCTCATCGAGCGCCTCGCCGCGGCCCACATACTCACGGCCGGGCAACCGCACCCGCATCTCGCCGCCGAGGCCCGTGGCCCGTTCGAGCCAATCGCCGCGAATTCGGGCAAAACCCGTGCCGCGGTCCCATTGCACGAGTCGCAGTGCCATCGCGCCGGTGAGCGCGAAGAACAGGTCCTCGGCCGGCACGCCCGAGCCAGCCGAAGCGAGATCGGTCGCCGGGTGGCTTGTTTCAGAGGGATGGTGCATGCAATTCACGCCAATCCCAATGGCGACGGCTAGCCGCGCCCCGACGATCTCACTTTCGATCAAGATGCCGGCGAGCTTCTGCATCGCGCAGAGAACGTCATTCGGCCATTTGAGCGTAAGCTTGTCGCGCAATATGCCTGCGCGGTCGAGGATGGCATCGTGCACGGCGAGCGCCGCGACAAACGATAGTTCTGGCGCATTCTCAGCCGGCGCCGGATCGCAGATCAGTAGCGTTGCATAAAGATTCCCAGGCGACGAAATCCACGTATTGCCGCGCCGGCCGCGGCCGGATGTCTGCTGCCTCGCCGTGATCCAGAGCGGGCCGCCCTCGCCGCGACGCGCCAGCGTCAAAGCTTCGGCGTTGGTCGACGGCAAGGAGTCGTGGGCTGAAACGCGGAAACCGGCCGCCGCGGGATCAAGCTGCATCAGAACAGGGAACGAGCGGCCGCGCTCGCCGCGCCCACGAGCGGTCCCGGATAAAGGAAGAACAGGATGTTGAACAAGCCGCAGACGGCCATCACCAATTTCAGTTCGACAGGCATCGGGTTGAAGCCCTCGACCGCGTCGTCGAAATACATGATCTTGATGATCAACAGATAGTAATAAGCGCCGACAACACTTGCGAGCACGCCGATCACGGCGAGGATATAGAGCCCGGCTTTGATCGCGGCGAGGAACACATAGAACTTGGCAAAAAATCCCGCGAGCGGCGGTATACCGGCCATGGAGAACAGCACCATCGCAAGGAAGAACGCCGATGTCGGGTTGGTACGTGCAAGACCGGACAGCTGATCGATCGATTCCACCATGCCGTTCGAGCGCCGCATCGACAGGATTACGGCGAAGGCGCCGAGCGTCATGGTGAGGTAGATCGCTATGTAGATGAGCACGCCCTGCACGCCTTCCGGCGTTCCGGCGGCAAGGCCAATCAGGGCGAAGCCCATATGGCCGATCGACGAATAGGCCATCAGCCGTTTGATATTGCGTTGCCCGATCGCGGCGAAAGAACCGAGCACCATCGAGGCGATGGCGACGAACACCACGATCTGCTGCCACTGCGATGTGATGCCTGGAAAGGCGACGACCGCGGCACGCACGAACATGGCGATGCCGGCCACTTTCGGTGCGGCGGCGAAGAAGGCCGTCACCGGCGTCGGCGCGCCCTCGTAAACATCCGGCGTCCACATATGGAACGGAACCGCCGAAACCTTGAAGCAGAAGCCGGCGAACATGAAAACCAGCCCAAAGATCAGGCCGATGCCGCCCTGCCCCGCCGCGTGCGCGATGCCGGTGAATGTGACCGTGCCGGTAAAGCCGTAAACCAGGGATGCGCCGTAAAGCAGCATGCCCGACGACAACGCGCCGAGGACGAAGTATTTGAGCCCGGCTTCGGTCGAACGCAGATTGTCGCGATGGCTGGCGGCGACGACGTAAAGCGGCAAGCTCATCAATTCGAGACCGAGATAGAGCGCGATCAGGTCGGTGGCCGAGATCAGCATCAGCATGCCGAGCGTCGACAACACGATCAGCACCGAATATTCGAAGCGCTGCTGCCGCTCTTGCTTGGCATAGTCGATCGACAAGACGATTGCGGCGGCCGAGCCGATCAGCGCCAGAATTTTCAGGAACCGAGCGAAATCGTCGACGACAAAACTGCCGTTGAAGCTAACAAGTTTGCCGGACGGAAGCAGGCAAAGAATGATGCCGGCGAGCACGAGCAGCACGATAGCGGCGCCGTCGATCACCGGCACCGTTCGCTCATCACCATAGGCGCCGAGCATCAGCAGCACCATGGCACCGACGCCGAGTACGATTTCCGGCAACAGCGGGAAGAACGCGGCGATATCGGGGACTGCGTTCATCGCCTCACCTGGCCATTGCCGCTTGCACGGGCGCCAGCGCGTGCTGGTAGCTGTCCATCAGTTGCGCCACCGATGCCGCCGACAGGTCGAGCACGGGCTTCGGATAAATGCCGAAAACGATGGTCAGGATAACGAGGGGCGCCAGCACCACCATCTCGCGCCAACCGATGTCACGGATGTTGAACAAGGCTGGCTTTTCGAGCTTGCCGAAGATCACCTTGCGGTAGAGCCATAGCGCGTAGCAAGCCGACAGGATGGTGCCGATCGTCGCCAGCGTCGCCACCCAGGTGTTGACCCTAAAAGTGCCGATCAGGGTCAGGAACTCGCCGACAAATCCCGAGGTGCCGGGCAAGCCGACATTGGCCAGCGTGAACACCATGAAGGCGAAGGCATAGACCGGCATTCGGTTGACCAGGCCGCCATAGGCCGCGATCTCGCGCGTATGCATGCGATCATAGACGACGCCGACGCAGAGGAACAAAGCCGCCGAGACGATGCCGTGCGAGATCATCTGGAAAATGCCGCCGGCGATGCCCTGCGCCGTCATCGCAAAAATGCCCATGGTGACAAAGCCCATGTGTGCGACCGAGGAATAGGCGATGAGTTTTTTCATGTCCTCCTGCACCAGCGCGACGAGCGAGGTGTAGATGATGGCGACGACCGACAGCGTGTAAATCAGCGGCGCAAGCGCTTGCGAGGCCTCGGGAAACATCGGCAGCGAAAACCGTAAGAAACCGTAGCCACCCAGTTTCAACAGAATAGCGGCCAGGATCACCGAACCGGCAGTCGGCGCCTCGACGTGCGCATCCGGCAGCCAGGTGTGCACCGGCCACATCGGCATCTTCACGGCGAACGAAGCGAGGAAGGCGAACCAGGCCCAGGTTTGCAGGCTGCGCGGGAACGCGTGGTGCAGCAGCGTCGGAATATCGGTCGTGCCGGCGGACCAATACATTGCCATGATCGCCAGCAGCATCAGCACCGAGCCGAGCAGCGTGTAGAGAAAGAACTTGAAACTGGCATAGACCCGGCGCGGGCCGCCCCACACGCCGATGATCAGGAACATCGGGATCAAGCCGCCCTCGAAGAACAGATAGAACAGCACCAGGTCGAGCGCACAGAACGTGCCGACCATCAGTGTTTCGAGGACCAGGAAAGCGATCATATATTCGCGCACGCGGCGCTGAATTGCCGTCCAGCTTGCGACGATGCAGATCGGCAAAAGCGCCGTGGTCAGGATCACGAATGGCAGCGAAATACCGTCAACACCCATGGAATAGTTGATGGCGCCGCCGAGCCACGGCCGCTTTTCCAGGAACTGGAATTCCGCCGAGCCTGGATCGAACCGCCACAGCAGGATGAGCGAGATCGCAAACGTGATCAGCGTCGTCCACAACGCGACCCAGCGCGCGTTACGCACGCCCGCTTCGTCCTCGTTCAGGAACGAAATGAACAGCGCGCCGGCGAGCGGCAGGAAGGTGACGACGGAGAGGATCGGCCAGCTCGTCATCCGTGCCCTCCCGAGAACATGAACCAGGTAATGAACGCGGCGACACCGATGAGCATGGCGAAGGCATAGTGATAGAGATAGCCAGTCTGCAAGCGAACGACATTGCGCGTCACATCGAGCACGCGCGAGGAGACGCCGTCAGGCCCGAAGCCGTCGATGATGAAGCCGTCGCCGCCTTTCCAGAACAGCCGGCCGAGCCAGAGAGTGGGACGAACCAACAGGAAATCGTAGATCTCGTCGAAGTACCATTTGTTGAGCAGGAATTCGTAAAGCGGCCTTTGATCACGCGCCAAAGCCACCGGCAGATCGGGCCGGCGGATGTAGAACTGATAGGCGACGAGGAAGCCCAGAATCATCATCACGGTCGGCGTGAGGGAGATGTAGAGTGGCAGGCTCTCCATGTTCTCGAGCACGTGATTGTTCGGCCCGAACTTCAGGGCCTCGCGGAAAAAGCTCTCGACGCCGTGCCCGGTGAACAGCGAGATGAACGGCAACCCCGCCGCAATCGATCCGAAGGCGAGAAGCGCTAGCGGGATTAGCATCACCGTCGGGCTCTCGTGCGCCGCCTCGTAATGCTGCTGGTCATGCGGTACGCCGTGGAACGTCTTGAAGATGAGGCGCCACGAATAGAACGAGGTGAGCGCTGCGGCGCCGACCGTCATGATGAACCCGTAAGTCGCCATCGGATTGGTGCCGACGGCAGCCGCCTCGATGATTGCGTCCTTGGAGAAATATCCGGCGGTCAGCGGAAATCCGGTCAGGGCCAGCGTTCCGATGAGCATGACGCCGTAGGTGAACGGTATCTTCCGCCATAGTCCTCCCATCTGCCTGATGTCTTGCTCGTGATGCATTGCCAGGATCACCGAGCCGGAGCCGAGGAACAGAAGCGCCTTGAAGAACGCATGCGTGAACAGGTGGAACATGCCGACCGAATAGGCGCCGACGCCCATGGCAACGAACATGTATCCGAGCTGTGAACAGGTCGAATAAGCGATGATGCGCTTGATGTCGTTTTGCACGAGGCCGATGGTGGCGGCGAACATTGCCGTAGTGGCGCCGATGAACGTCACGAAGGCGGCGGCAGTCGGCGCCAGTTCGAACAGTGGCGACAACCGCGCCACCATGAAAACACCGGCGGTCACCATGGTGGCGGCATGGATCAATGCCGACACCGGCGTCGGGCCTTCCATCGCGTCCGGCAGCCAGGTATGCAGCAGGAACTGCGCGGACTTGCCCATGGCGCCCATAAACAAGAGCAGGCACACCACGGTCAGCGCGTCGAAATCCCAGCTCAGAAAATGGAAGCTCTTGCCGACCAGTCCCGGTGCCTGGGCGAAGACGGTGTCGAAGTCGATGGCGCCGGTCAGGTAGAAGACCCCGAAAATCCCAAGCGAAAAGCCGAAGTCGCCGACGCGATTGACGACGAATGCCTTGATCGCCGCCGCGTTCGCTTCAGGTTTGTGGAACCAGAAGCCGATCAAGAGATAACTCGCCAGTCCCACGCCCTCCCAGCCGAAAAACAACTGAATGAGGTTGTCCGCCGTCACCAGCATCAGCATGGCGAATGTGAAAAACGACAGATAGGAAAAGAAGCGCGGCTTGTACGGGTCCTCCTCCATATAGCCGATCGAATAGATGTGAACGAGCGACGAAACGGTGGTCACCACGACCAGCATCACGGCGGTAAGCGAGTCGACGCGCAGTGCCCATTCCGAGTGCAGGTCGCCGAACGTGATGAAACTGAACAATGTCACGCGCGCGTCGTGCCCGGCGATGCCGACGTCGTAAAAAGCAAACCACGACAGCACGCACGAGATCACCAGCAATGTACTGGTCACGAGCTCCGAAATCCCCGAACCGACCGCACTGGGCTCGGTGGACGCATCTTCGTGGTGGGACTTTGAAGCGACGGCATGCGCTGCGGACGCCGAAGGCGCCGCATGCGCGTGCGTCTCGTCAACAAGCGGTGCTGCGTGATCGTCGTCCGGCGGCGGCGGATTGGCGCCGGGATAGCGATTGCGCGCGCCAATGAGCGCGACCGCACCGGCAAAGATGGCGCCTAGCAGCGGCAGAACGACAATGGCTTCGTACATGCTGCCGTCAGCCCTTCATCAGATTGATGTCTTCAACCGCGATCGAGCCACGATTGCGGAAATAGGCGACCAGAATGGCGAGCCCGATCGCGGCTTCCGCCGCCGCGACCGTCAGCACGATCAGCGCATAGATCTGGCCGACGATATCGCCGAGGAACGTCGAGAACGCGACAAGGTTGACGTTGACAGCGAGCAGAATGAGCTCGATCGACATCAGAATGATGATGACGTTCTTTCGATTGAGAAAGATGCCAAGCACTCCGAGCGTGAACAGGATTGCGGCAACCGAGAGGTAATGGCCGAGCCCGATGGTCATGACAGCCCCTGCCCCGACTTGACCTTGACGATCTCGACCGCGGTCGCCGGCCGGCGCGCCACCTGGTCGGCGATGTTTTGCCGGCGCACGCCCGGCTTGTGCTGGAGCGTCAGCACGATGGCGCCGATCATGGAGACGAGCAGGATGATGCCTGACGCCTGGAAGAAATAAACGTAGCGAGTGTAGAGCACGAGTCCGATGGCCTGCGTGTTATTGATGTCGCTCGGGGCCGGGATTGGTGCCGTGATTGCCGCCGAAATGTTCGGTCCGATCACCCAGGCGCCAACCACGACCAGGAGTTCGGCGAGCAGCACCGCCCCGACCAGCGCGCCGACGGGAAGGTAATTGAGGAAGCCCTGGCGCAATTCGGCGAAATCGACGTCGAGCATCATCACGACGAACAGGAACAACACGGCGACAGCGCCGACATAGACCACGATCAGGATCATGGCCAGAAACTCGGCGCCCATCAGCACGAACAGGCCGGCCGCATTGACGAAGGCCAGAATGAGAAACAGCACCGAATGCACGGGGTTGCGCGACGCGATCACCATGACGGCAGATGCCACGCAGACCGCGGCAAATAGATAAAAGAAAATGGCGTTGATGATCATCGGCTTCTCAGCGATACGGCGCATCGAGCGCGATGGTCTGCGCGATCTCACGCTCCCAACGATCGCCATTCGCCAGCAGGCGCTCCTTGTCGTAATAAAGCTCCTCGCGCGTTTCAGTCGCGAATTCAAAATTCGGGCCTTCGACGATGGCATCGACCGGGCACGCCTCCTGGCACAGCCCGCAATAGATGCATTTGACCATGTCGATGTCGTAACGCGTGGTGCGGCGCGTGCCGTCATTGCGGCGCGGGCCGGCCTCGATAGTGATCGCCTGCGCCGGACAGATCGCCTCGCACAGCTTGCAGGCGATGCAGCGCTCTTCTCCATTTGGATAGCGGCGTAGCGCATGCTCGCCGCGAAACCGCGGCGACAGCGCGCCTTTCTCGAACGGATAGTTCAACGTCGCCTTCGGCTTGAAGAAATACCGCATCGAAAGCACAAAGGCCTGCGCGAATTCCTTCAGGAACAGCGAACGGGCGGCTTGATCGAGTTTCATGTCATCGTCTCCTGCCGCCTAGAATCTCGATGGGAAAAGCGCGTTGCCGATCAAATAGCCGATGGTGGCGAGCACCGCGACGCCGATCCCGAGGATCAGCCGCCGCGCAACGGAAAGTCGCTCTTCGAACGCCGCGCGCTGTTCGAGCGTCTGCGGTCCGTGCTGCGCGCGCAGCCGCGCCTCGATAATGCGGATGCCGGGCAGATAGATCGCAACCGCGATCACCGTTCCGGCGAGACCGCCGAGCCATGCCGGCAGCGATAATTCCATGGCGCTCTCCGTTCACTTCGGCGCCCACCCGGTAATCTGCAATACACCCGCGACGATGACGACCATAGCCAATGAGATTGGCAGGAACACTTTCCACCCGAGCCGCATCAACTGGTCGTAGCGATAGCGCGGCACGAACGCCTTCACCATCGCGAACATGAAAAACACGAAACCGGCCTTGAGCACGAACCAGATCACGCCAGGGACCCAGGTGAAGGGCACCACCGGGAACGGCGGCAGCCAGCCGCCGAGGAACAGGATCGTGCACATCGCGCACATCGTACAAACCGCGACGTACTCGCCGAGCATGAACATCATGTACGGCGTGGAACCGTATTCAACCATGAAACCGGCAACGAGCTCGGATTCGGCTTCGACAAGATCGAACGGCGGCCGGTTAGTTTCAGCCAACGCCGAAACGAAGAAGACCACCAGCATCGGAAATAGCGGCAGCCAGTACCAGCGCAACAAGCCCCACGGTGTATTTTGTGCTTCGACGATCGCTGTGAGATTGAGCGAGCCGACGCACAGCAGCACCGTGATGATGACGAAGCCGATCGAGACTTCGTAGGAGACCATCTGCGCGGCCGAGCGCAATGCCGCAAGAAACGGGTATTTCGAATTCGATGCCCAGCCCGCCATGATCACGCCGTACACGCCGAGCGAGGAGATGGCGAAAATGTAAAGAATGCCGACGTTGATATTGGAAATGACCCAACCGGCGTTCACCGGGATCACCGCCCAGGCCGCAAGCGCCAGCACGCAAGTCACCAGCGGCGCGAGCAAGAATACGCCTTTGTTGGCGCCCGCCGGGATCACCGGCTCCTTGAGAATGAATTTCAAAAGATCGGCGAACGATTGCAGCAGGCCCCAGGGCCCGACCACGTTGGGGCCGCGCCGGATCTGCACCGCCGCCCAGATCTTGCGATCGGCAAGCAGCACATAGGCAACCGCGATGAGCAGGATGACAAGCAGCATCACGCTCTCCGCCACCATGATGACGAGCGGCCAGATATAGTCGGACCAGAACTCCGCCATTCTGCTGCCTCTATTCCGCTGCCGTCATGGCCGGACGCCCGGTTGCGAGCGCCGAACATTCCGCCATGATCGCGGAACATCGAGCGATCGGATTAGTGAAATAGAAATTGTCGACACTCGAAAGAAACGGTGCCCTGTCGGTTGCGCCGCTCAATCCGGCGAGCTTCTGGATGTCGGCCGCGTCGGCCGAAGCGATCTCACCGATGCGCATGAAATGCGGATGAGCCTTGTACAAGGCTTGGCGCAACGCGGCGAGCGAGTCATAGGGCAGCTTCTTGCCGAGCACATCCGACAGCGCGCGAAGGATGGCCCAATCCTCGCGCGCATCGCCCGGCGGGAACGAAGCACGGGTCGCCATCTGCACACGGCCTTCGGTGTTGACATAGGTCGCGGATTTTTCCGGGTAGGCCGCGCCCGGCAGCACCACGTCGGCGCGCATAGCGCCGCGGTCGCCGTGGCTGCCGATGTAGATGACAAAAGAACCGGGTGCGACGTCAATTTCGTCGACGCCAAGCAGGAAGACGACATCGAGCGATCCGGAGGCGGCCATCTGCCGCGCATTCAAGCCGCCGTCGGCCGGCACGAAACCGAGGTCGAGCGCGCCGACGCGAGATGCCGCGCTGTGCAGCACGCCGTAACCGTTCCAACCGTCTTTGACGACGCCGAGATCGGCCGCCGCCTTGGCGGCAAGCGACGCAATCGCCGCGCCGTCGGCGCGCGCGAACGCCGCCGAACCAACCAGCAGCATGGGGCGTTCCGCCTTGCGCATCAGATCGGCAAAGGAGTGCCGTGCAATGGCTGACAGCGTCTCGGTGCCGGCGCCAAGATAGTCATAGAGGTATGTCAGGTCGGCCTTCGGGCCAATCAGGCCGATAGGGAATTTTCCGCCGCGCCAACGCTTGCGTATGCGGGCGTTGAGTATGGGCGCTTCCTTGCGCGGGTTCGATCCCACAATCAAAAGCGCGTCGGCGGCGTCAATACCAGCGATTGTGCCATTGAACAGGTAGGTCGCCCTGCCCCACTTCGGATCGAGCGTAGAGCCATCCTGGCGGCAATCGAGGTTAGTCACGCCAAGGCGCGTCATAAGATCCTTAAGCGCAAAGATTTCCTCGACGGCGGCAAGATCGCCGACCATGGCGCCGATGCGCTTTGGATTACCGCGCCCGACCTTATCTGCAATCGCCCGGAACGCCTCGGTCCATGTCGCCGGACGCAACTGGCCGCTGTCGCGGACGTAGGGCTGATCGAGACGCTGGGTGCGCAAGCCATCCACCACGTGCCGCGTCTTGTCTGAAATCCATTCTTCGTTGATGTCGTCGTTGGTGCGCGGCAGGATGCGCATGACCTCGCGGCCGCGCGTGTCGATACGGATGGCGCAGCCGAGCGCATCCATGACGTCGATCGATTCCGTTTTGTTGAGCTCCCACGGCCGCGCCGCGAACGCATAAGGCTTCGACGTCAGCGCGCCGACCGGGCAGATATCGACCACGTTGGCCTGCAGTTCCGAGGTCATCGCCTCTTCGAGATAAGTCGTGATCTCCATGTCCTCGCCGCGGCCGATGGCACCGAGCTCCGGCACGCCCGCGACCTCGGTCGCAAACCGCACGCAGCGAGTGCACTGAATGCAGCGGTTCATCGAGGTCTTGACCAGCGCGCCGAGATATTTGTCCTCGACGGCACGCTTGTTCTCATGGAAACGGCTGGAATTGATGCCGTAGGCCATCGACTGATCCTGCAGGTCGCATTCGCCGCCCTGGTCGCAGATCGGGCAATCGAGCGGATGATTGATCAGCAGGAATTCCATCACGCCTTCGCGCGCCTTGCGCACCATCGGCGAGCGCGTGAGCAGAGCTTTTGGCGAGCCGTCCTTATTCGGCATCAAATCCTTCACCGCCATGGCGCAGGACGCCTGCGGCTTCGGTATGCCGGCAACCTCGATGAGGCACATGCGGCAATTGCCGGCGATCGACAACCGCTCGTGGAAGCAGAAGCGCGGAATTTCCGCACCGCCTGCCTCGCAGGCCTGGAGCAACGTGTACTCCGCCGGGACGTCGATCTCTCTGCCGTCGACGATAAGCTTGGTCATGCTGCTCGTCCGTCAGGCGCGCAACGCGCCGTTTTCCACAGTTGGGCGCCCGGCACGTTTTCCCAGCCGAACGCAAAATCGGATGGACCGTGCGCGGCGAGATACTCAAGCCGCTCCTTCGCCTCGATCAGCGTTGGGCGATGATCGGCCGGTACCCACCACATGACGGAGTGCGGCCCGTCTAGCTTGTCGAACCATTCCTGGCGCCGCCCATAGAAGCGCTTGTGCACGGTCTGATAGACGAAACGCTCCAGCGCCTTAACTGTTTCCCAGACCGACAAGTTGACCGCCATGTTCGGATCGGGAAACGGCCGGAAATTCGTGGCATTGCCGCTGTCGTCCTGAAGCCGCCAGATAAAACCCTTGCTGCGCTCGGCGAGCCCATTCACCAAGGCCAGATTGTTCATGAAATCAGCCATGCGCGGGTCGTTGGTCGGATAGCGGAAGCGACCGATGTTCAACTGCGCGAGATGCCGGACTTCGCTCATGGCTTACTCCGCCGCCACCGGGACCGGATCGGGATGCGGATTGGCCGTGTATTCGTCGATCCGCCGCTCGATCTCGGGCCGGAAATGGCGCAGCAGTCCCTGCACCGGCCATGCCGCGCCGTCGCCGAAGGCGCAGATGGTGTGACCTTCGATCTGGGTCGTCACTTCCATCAGCATGTCAATTTCGCGCTTCTGCGCGTGACCTTTCGCCATGCGTTCAAGCACGCGCCACATCCAGCCCATGCCTTCGCGGCACGGCGTGCACTGGCCGCAGCTCTCATGTTTGTAGAAGTAGGAGATGCGCGCCATCGCTTTGACGATGTCGGTGGATTTGTCCATGACGATCACCGCCGCCGTGCCGAGCGCAGATTTCTTGTCGCGGCAGCCGTCGAAATCCATCAGCAAGGTATCGGCCTGGTCGGGGCCGGCCGGAATAAGCGGCATCGAAGACCCGCCGGGGATCACGGCGAGAAGATTGTTCCAGCCGCCGCGCACGCCGCCAGCGTGCCTCTCGATGAGTTCGCGCAGCGGAATGCCCATCGTTTCTTCGACGTTGCAAGGCCGCTCGACATGGCCGGAAATGCAGTAGAGTTTTGTGCCGGTGTTATTTGCCCGGCCGATGCCGGCAAACCACGCCGCGCCGCGTCGCATGATGTCCGGCACCTGGGCGATCGTTTCGACATTGTTGACGGTAGTCGGGCAGCCATAAAGTCCGACATTGGCGGGAAATGGCGGCTTCAACCGCGGCTGACCCTTCTTGCCTTCGAGGCTTTCGAGCAGTGCGGTTTCTTCGCCGCAAATGTAGGCGCCGGCGCCATGATGCACAACGAAATCGAAATCCCAGCCGTGGATGTTGTTCTTGCCGATGAGTTTAGCGTCATAGGCCTGCTTCACGGCGGCTTCGAGCCGCTCGCGCTCGTGGATGAATTCGCCGCGCACATAGGTGTAACAATGGTTCGCGCCCATGGCGCAGGCGGCGATCAGGCATCCCTCGATCAGGAGATGCGGATCGTTGCGCATCACTTCGCGGTCCTTGCATGTGCCCGGCTCAGACTCGTCGGCATTGATGACGAGGTAGCTCGGCCGCCCGTCGGATTGCTTCGGCATGAACGACCATTTCAACCCGGTCGGAAAGCCGGCGCCGCCGCGGCCGCGCTGGCCTGACGCCTTCATTTCGTTGACGATGGCTTCGCGGCCCTTGTCCAAAATCGCCTTGGTGCCGTCCCAGGCGCCACGCGCACGCGCGCCCTCGAGGCCCCAGTCACCCTGGCCATAGAGATTTTTGAAAATGCGGTCTTTATCGGCGAGCATCGATCAAGCCTTATCCAGCAGCGTTGTCTGTCCGCCAATCGGCGCCGAATTCAGACGGTCGACCTGCGGCCCAGGCTTGGGCGTCTTGCCGGCTGCAAGATCGTTGAGGATTCGCGACAACGAATCTGCAGTGAGATCTTCGTAGTAATCGTAATTAATCTGCACCATCGGCGCATTCACGCATGCGCCGAGGCATTCGACTTCGGTCCATGAAAACAGGCCGTCGTTCGAGACATGGTCCTGTTCTCCGATTACGCGTCTGCAAACCTTTTTCAATTCTTCCGAGCCGCGCAGCATGCACGGCGTCGTGCCGCAAAGCTGCACATAAAATTTGCCGACCGGCGCCAGGTTGAACATGGTGTAGAACGTCGCGACTTCGAGCACACGAATCCTCGCCATGCCGAGCAATTCCGCGACCGCCTCGATGGCCTTCTGCGGCAACCAGCCTCCGCATTGTTCTTGCGCCCTCCACAGCAGTGGAATCACCGCCGACTGCTGCCGGCCCGGCGGATAGTTCGCAATCTGCCCTTTCGCCCACTCCAGATTGCCCGACGTAAAGGCAAAGTTGGGCGGCTGCTTTTCCGCGAGGCGGCGAACGCTCATCTGTCCACCTCTCCGAACACAATGTCGATCGAGCCGAGGATGGCCGAAATATCCGCCAGCATGTGGCCGCGGCACAGGAAATCCATGGCCGCTAAATGCGCAAAGCCCGGCGCGCGGATTTTACATTTGTATGGTTTGTTGGTGCCGTCCGCGATCAGATAAACGCCGAACTCGCCCTTCGGCGCCTCGACCGCAGCGTAAACTTCGCCCGCCGGCACTTTGAAACCTTCGGTGTAGAGCTTGAAGTGATGGATCAACCCTTCCATCGAGCGCTTCATTTCCGCGCGGCGCGGCGGCGAGATCTTGTGATCGTCAACCACCACCAGGCCCTGCCCGTCGGCCGCATGCAATTTCTCGATGCATTGCTTCATGATGCGGATTGACTGCCGCATCTCTTCCATGCGGATACAGTAACGGTCGTAATTGTCGCCGTTCTTGCCAATCGGGATGTCGAAGTCGAGTTCGGCGTAACACTCGTACGGCTGCGCCTTGCGTAAATCCCACGCCGCACCCGAGCCGCGCACCATGACGCCGGAAAAGCCGCGCGCCCAGGCATCCTCGATCGACACCACGCCAATATTAACGTTGCGCTGCTTGAAGATGCGGTTCTCGGTGAGCAGTTCTTCGAGGTCGTCGCAAACCTTGAGGAACGGATCACAAAACGCGGCGATGTCGTCGATCAGTTTCGGCGGCAAATCCTGGTGCACCCCGCCGACGCGGAAATACGCCGCATGCATCCTCGATCCGGAGGCGCGCTCGTAGAAGCCCATGAGCTTCTCACGCTCCTCGAAGCCCCACAGCGGCGGCGTGAGTGCCCCGATATCCATCGCCTGCGTCGTGACATTGAGCAAATGCGACAGCAAACGTCCAATCTCGCAATACAGCACGCGGATGATTTGCGCGCGCCGCGGAATATTCAGGCCGAGCAGCTTTTCCGCCGCAAGGCAAAATGCGTGCTCCTGGTTCATCGGCGCGACATAATCGAGCCGATCGAAATACGGGATCGCCTGCAAATAGGTCTTGTGCTCGATCAGCTTCTCGGTACCGCGATGAAGCAAGCCGATATGCGGATCGACGCGGTCGACAATCTCGCCGTCGAGGTCGAGAACGAGACGCAGCACGCCGTGCGCAGCGGGATGCTGCGGACCGAAGTTAATGGTGAACGTGCGCGGGGCCGGGTCAGCCATCATGCCACCTGCGCAACTTTCGCAACTTTTGACGCCAGCCGCGCATTGAATTTATCCCACATGACGACGAAGCGCTCGTGGCGGCCTTCACCGATGAGATCGATGCCGTCGTGGGCCTTGACCTTGAAAGTGACGCGCTGACCGGTCACTGCTTCGCACTCGACATCGACGGTCACCGTCATCCCTGGCGGCGTCGCCGCAAGATGGCTGACATCGACATGCACGCCGAGACTGCCTTCGCCGGGATCGAGATACGGCGCCAGAAGCTGGGTGCATACCCATTCCATCAGCACGATCATGAAGCCGGTGGCGAACACCTTCGGCATCGACGCGATTTCGGGCGACTCCGGAAAGGTGTACGGAACGGTCTTGTTCTCCGGCACCTTGTAGGTGAAGCGGTGCTTGAGGCCCGGCTTGAGCGTTGATTTCATCTCAAGATCCCTGCCCGCCTGTTTTCGCCTTCTCATCGCCGGGCAACACGTAGTCGGCGCCTTCCCACGGCGAGAGGAAATCGAAGTTGCGGAATTCCTGCGCCAGCCGCACCGGCTCGTAGACGACGCGCTTGAGTTCGTCGTCGTAGCGGACCTCGACAAAACCGGTAAGCGGGAAATCCTTGCGCAGCGGGTGGCCCTCAAAGCCGTAATCGGTGAGTATTCGCCGCATGTCCGGGTTGCCAGTAAAGACAATTCCGTAGAGATCGAAAGTTTCGCGCTCAAACCATTCGGCACCGGGATGAATCTCAATGATCGAAGGCACCGGAGTAGCCTCGTCGGTTTCGACTTTGACGCGCACCCGGGAATTCAGCTTCGGCGAAAGCAAATGATAGACAACATCGAAGCGTCGCTCACGGCTCGGCCAATCCACCGCGGTGACGTCGATCAAGTTCCAGAATTGGCAATGCGCGTCGTCGCGCAGAAACCGCATGATCGGGACGATGTCGCTCGCTTTCGCGGTCACGGTCAGCTCGTGATAGGCCACCGTGTAGCCCGTCACCGAGGAGGCAAGCGCACCCGCTATCGTCTTGCCGAGTGTATCGAGCAACTCATCCATGATCAGCGTTCGATCGTCGCGGTGCGGCGAATCTTCTTTTGCAGCAACAACACACCATACAGCAGCGCCTCGGCCGTGGGCGGACAGCCCGGCACATAGATATCGACCGGCACGATGCGATCGCAGCCGCGCACCACAGAGTACGAATAATGGTAGTAGCCGCCGCCATTGGCGCACGAGCCCATCGAAATTACATAACGCGGCTCCGGCATCTGGTCGTAGACTTTTCGCAATGCCGGGGCCATTTTGTTCGTGAGCGTGCCGGCCACGATCATGACGTCGGATTGCCGGGGCGAGGCGCGCGGCGCAAAGCCGAACCGTTCGGCGTCATAGCGCGGCATCGACATTTGCATCATCTCGACCGCGCAACAGGCAAGCCCGAACGTCATCCACATCAGCGAACCGGTGCGCGCCCAGGCAATCAGGTCGTCGGCGGCCGCGACCAGGAATCCCTTGTCGGACAGTTCTTTGTTGAGGCCGGAAAAAAACGGATCCTCCGCGGCCGGCGGCTTCGCGCTGCGCGGATCGATAATATTCCGGTTCGGCGTGATGACGGCGGGTTCGCTCAATCCCATTCGAGCGCTCCCTTTTTCCATTCGTAGATGAAGCCGATCGTCAGCACCCCGAGGAACACCATCATGGACCAGAAGCCGTACACGCCGAGATGACCATAGGCCGCCGCCCACGGAAACAGGAAGCTGACCTCGAGATCGAATATGATGAAAAGGATGGCGACCAGGTAGAAACGCACATCAAACTTCATGCGCGCATCATCGAATGCATTGAAGCCGCACTCGTAAGCCGAGAGTTTTTCCGGATCAGGTTGCTTATAGGCGACGAGAAAAGCCACCGTCAGCAGCACAAGCCCGATCACTGTCGCAACACCGACGAACACGACAAGCGGCAGATAGCCAAGCAAAAACTGACTCATCGATTGGGTCATCGGGAGCCTTTCTCAGCGGCCATTATCGGACACGCTTCCACACTGGAATGTGGCCGCCGCGGCGCAGTTCCGTAAAGCACGGCACCGCGCTGATTTGCCCTAAAACTCAGCGGATTCGCGCAAACAACGGAACTTTCCGACCCTTAGCGCAGTGCACAAAAAGGTGCAAGGCGCGCCTGTGCGTTGACGCCGCCGACCGCGGCAATGCTACGATCACATCATAGTGCACATCAAAGTGGCTTGCGGGAGGAGACCATGAATCGCTCGATAGCGCGCGGGATCGGGCTCCGTACCGCACTGCCTGTCGTAATCGCCGCCATAATTGCCGCCGCTCGGCCTTCGATCGCTTTGGCCGAAAACTTCCCCGACCATCCGATCAAGCTTATCGTGCCATTCGGGCCCGGCGGGCCCCCTGATGTGGCCGCGCGCCTGATCGGCGCATGGCTGTCGGACCATCTTGGCCCGGTCGTAGTCGAAAACCACGCCGGTGCCGGTGGCGGCCTGGCTGCTCGATTCGTGGCGAGTTCACCGCCGGATGGCTACACCCTGCTCGCAGCAACGGCCGGCTCGCTCTCTATCAGTCCGCAGCTCTACAAAAATCCGGGCTTTGATCCGATCAAGGACTTTGCCGCGGTAGCGATGGTGTCGTCCGCACCGCTTGTGGTCGCCATCAACCCGTTGATCCCGGCGCATAGCGTCAAAGAACTGGTGGCCTACGCAAAAGCCAATCCCGGCAAGCTGAATTACGGCGCGGTGATTGGGACCCCGCCGCATATGTCCGGGGAGATGTTCAAACACATCACCGGCGCCGATATCGTCTTTGTGCCGTACAAATCCGCCTCGCAGGCCGCAATCGACGTTCTAGCCGGGCAGATGAACATGACCTTCGAAGGTACCACCGCTATCGTGCCGCACATCAAATCCGGTGAAATTCGCGCGCTCGCCGTGACCAGCCCGATGCGCATCCCGGAGATTGCCGATGTGCCGACCATGGACGAACTCGGTTATCCTGGTATGCCGCCGGACTCCTGGCAGGCCATCGTCGCACCCTCGGCGACACCGCCCGACGTCATCGCCAGGATCAACAAAGCTGTGAATGAAGGCTTGGCAACACCGCAACTACGCGACAGGCTCAAAGAACTCGGCGGCCAGCCGGAACCTAAAACCCCGCAGGAATTTGCCGCCTTCATCGTCAGCCAATACAAGCGCTGGGGCGATGTCATCCGCATCACCGGCGTGACGCTCGATTGAAATCAACCCCGGACGACAGCATGCCGAAAACGATCCGCATTTCGCGACGCACTGCCGCACGATTTGCGCTGGGCGCCGTGGCATTCGCCGCAACGCCGCATGCCCGTGCGGACGACTATCCGTCACGACCGGTCAAGATCATTGCGCCTTTTGGCGCGGGTGGCCCGACCGATGTTTATACCCGCGACATTTCCGACGAGCTGCGTAAATCCCTGCATCAGACGTTCTTCATCGAAAATAGGCCGGGAGCTGGAACCACGATTGGAACCGATTTGGTCGCCAAGGCGGATCCGGACGGTTACACGCTGCTGATGGTGAGCAGCACACAAACGGTCAATGAAACGCTCTACCCCGACAAGCCTTATCAATTGCTGCGCGATCTTGTACCGCTCGCGCCGTTGATGGAAAACGATTTGGTGCTGGTAGTTCCACCCTCGCTTCCGATCAAAAATCTGAGCGAGCTGCTGGCCCTGGCGCGGGCCAAGCCGGGAACGCTCAACTTCGGCTCATCGGGACCAGGCTCGAACTATCACATGGCGGCAGAGCTGCTGAAGAACCTGACGGGCATCAACATTGTGCACGTGCCGTACAAGGGATCGACCGGCATGCGCACCGATATCCTCAGCGGTCAAATCCAGATGCTGTTCGACTCGATCCCCACAATGGCACCGCAGGTGAAAGCCGGAATGGTACGCGCGCTCGGCACGACTGGCACGACCCGCTCACAGATTCTGCCTGATGTGCCCACAATTGCAGAAGCCGGGGTTCCGGGCTTTCAATTCAGCCAATGGGTCGGCTTCATGGCTCCCAAAGACACGCCACAGCCAATTCTCGATCTGCTCAACCGGACAATAACCGGAATCCTCAGCAGGCCGGACATTAAGGCGGCCTGGGAGCAGCAGGGCGCGACACCGATGGCGATGACGCAGGCTGAATTTAGCGCCTTCATGAAGGGCGAGATCGCAAAATGGGCTAAGGTAATCCAGGCTAATCACATAACGCTGATCAATTAGGTGCAGGAATGAATGAGATGACGATGCCGTCTTCGGCAGCCATCAAAAGCGAAGAGCATTGGACCACCAAGGACGGCGGCGTGAAGCTGTTTCTGTTCGAGAAAAATGCCGGCGATCCGGCCAAGAGCGCGGGCACCATTCTCTTCGTGCACGGTTCGTCCATGGCGGCGCAACCGACATTCGATCTCCAGGTTCCCGGACGGCAGGACTTCTTCGGTGATGGATTTCTTTGCCCGGCAAAATTTCGACTGCTGGTGCGTCGATATGGAGGGCTACGGCCGCTCCACCAAAGACCGTAACAATAACGCCCCGATCGCCCAGGGTGCCGACGATTGCTTTGCGGCGGCAAGCTATATCCAGAAGCTCCGCGGCAAACGTCCTTTCCTGGTCTATGGCATTTCCTCGGGTGCCTTGCGCGCGGCTTTATTCGCGCAGCAGCATCCCGATCTCGTCGCACGCCTTGCGCTCGACGCCATGGTGTGGACCGGCGAAGGCTCGCCGACACTCGCCGAACGGAAAAAGAAGCTGCCCGAATTCAAAGCCAAGAACCGGCGCCCGATCGACAAGGCTTTCATCCATTCGATTTTCGACCGCGACCATCCGGGAACGGCGGAGGAAAAGGTCATCGACGCGTTCGCCGACGCCGTCACCGCGCTCGATGACTCGGTGCCGACCGGCACTTATGTCGACATGTGCTCGCGGCTGCCTGTGGTCGATCCGACCAAGATCTGCGTGCCGACGCTGATCATGCGCGGCCAGTGGGACGGCATCGCGAGCTTCGAGGATCTCGTGGCGTTCTTCGCCAAGTTGCCGAATCCGGACAAGCATTTTGCTGTCATGCCCGGCATCTCGCATGCAAGCTTCCAGCAAAAAAACTACGCCCTGGTTTATCACATCCTGTGGAGCTTCTTCGCGCAGCCGGCACCGGTCTATCGGGGCTGAGGAAACGTTCGATCTAAGCTAGACTGAAGCGCCGACAACAAAACCAAAGCGGCGCTCCTAGGGAGGCGAACATGACGACCGGACTGAGACGGCGCGAACTACTGCGACTAGGCGCTGCGGTGGTGGGCGGGGCAATGCTCTCCCCGGCTTCGGCACACGCTCAAGGCAATGGCGCCTATGAGTTCATGGTCAAGGATATCGTCTATCGCCGCGACGGCGATAGACAGCGGCTGGCTCGGCTTTACCAGCCATCAGGGAGCGGACCGTTTCCGGCAGTCCTGCAAGTCCATGGCGGCGCTTGGAACAGCAAGGATCGCACCGACGGCCAGAATACGGCGCTAGACCTTGCCGAAGCAGGAATCGTGGTGCTCTCGATTGATTTTCGCAATGCGCCGGAAGCGCCCTATCCCGCGTCGCTGCAGGACATCAACTACGGCATCCGCTGGCTGAAAGCGCATGCCGGCGAGTTCGGTAGCAGCGCCGGGCAAGTCGGAGCATACGGCACATCGAGCGGCGGTCATCAAATCCTGCTGGCGGCGATCCGCCCCGACGATCCGCGCTACCGCGTCCTGCCCCTTGCCGACGCGCCCGATATGGACGCGAAGCTGGGCTTCGTGGTCTCAGGCTGGGGCGTACTGTTTCCACTGGAGCGCTACAAACTCGCCAAGGCCAAAGGCGACGCAGACCTGGTCAAGGGCCACGACATCTTCTTCGGCAGCGAAGAGGGACAGATCGAGGCTACACCCGCCCTGATCATCGAACGGGGCGAGAAGGTTTACCTGCCGCCTGCTTTGGTGTTTCAGGGCACCAATGATCAGTGGACGACAGCCGAGCTCGCGCAACGCTTCGCTAACGACTATCGCAAGGCCGGCGGCAGCATCGATCTGCTGTTGCTGGACGGCGCGCGCCATACCTTCCTCAATGAACATCCCTTCGAGCCCAATTCAGTGAAGGCGCTCAAAACGATGATTGCTTTCGTCAAGGCGCACGGCTCAGAGCGCCACGCTTCGCAGTAACCGGCCAGCACTCACACTGAAAGGTCCGTAACATGGCGTTTTCCTCCTGGCGCGGCGTGGTCGGCATGATCAATCCCACCATGCGGCCGGGTGTGACCGAGGAGGTCTGCCGGCTTTTGCCCGAAGGAATTGGTCTCATCCCCCTCTTCCTCAATATAAAGCGCGGCACCGAAGACGAGTTTCACACCATGATGCCGCATTATGAAAAACTCGTGGCGGTGCTCGCCGAAGAAAAATGCGATCTGATCCATCCGCACGGCGCACCGCCGTTCATGGTGCTCGGCCGTAAGGGTGAAGCAAAGATCGTCGAGTCATGGGAGAAAAAATACAAAGTCCCGATCATGAGCGTGGCGCAAAACCACGTGAACGCGCTGCGGGCGCTCAAGGCCAAGAGCTTCGTCGGAGCGACGTATTTCCCGAAGAAGCTCAACGACATTTTTGCAAAATATTTTCGCGATGCCGGCTTTAAGGTGCGCGGCATGGAGGGCATCGATGTGCCGTTCAGTGAGGCACAGAATCTCTCCGGCGAGCAGGTCTATGCCCACATCAAGAAGAATTTTCTGAAAGTGAAAGGCGCCGACGCTATTTACATGCTCGGCTCGGGCTGGCGCACGCTCGACATCATCGAAACGCTGGAACAGGACTTGCAAGTGCCTGTGGTGCATCCAGTGCCGGCGCGGGTGTGGGAAATGCAGAAGCGGTTGCACGTTCGACAGCCAGTTCAAGGCTACGGACAACTGCTTTCGGCGTTTCCATGACCGCGCCACGACTTTGGGCGCTGACGCTTTTGTGCGGCATTGCGGCCGCCGCCGCTCCCCGCAGCGCCGGAGCGCAGACCGTCGAGCAATTCTACAAGGGCAGACAAGTCACCATGATCGTCGGCACCGCGCCTGGCGGCATCAATGACATCACGGCGCGGTTCGTGGCGCGTCACCTCGGCCAGTATATTCCCGGCAATCCTACCATCGTCGCGCAGAACCAGCCCGGCGCCGGGGGCATCGCCTCGGCCAACCGCCTCTACAACGTTTTCGAGCGCGACGGTTCGGTCATCGTCAAGCTCGAGCGCGCCGTGCCGATGCTCGCCATTCAAGGCGATCCCGCGGTCAGCTTCGATCCGCTCAAAATCACCTGGCTCGGCAGCCTGTCGTCATATGCCCGCGACGCCTATCTCATGCTGATCATGGCGACAAACCCGGTCAAATCGGTCGACGAGCTCAAGGAGCCTGGAAAATCGATCACGCTCGGCGGCGACAACGCGGCGTCGAGCAATCTGATCTTTGCCAACATCGCGAAAGAGATTCTCGGTCTCAATATCAAGGTTGTGCGCGGTTATGTCGGAGCGGCACCGATGTTTCTTGCCATGCAGCGCGGCGAACTCGACGGTCAGATCATAGGCTACAGTTCGGTGCGCACCGGCCAACGCGATCTGTGGACCCATCATGCGTTCCGTCCGCTACTGCAATTCGGCCGTTCGATGCGGCTTGCGGACTTTCCTGATGTGCCGACCGGCAACGAGTTGACGAAGGATCCGAGCGCGCTCGCGCTGCTCGATTTCGCCGATTTGCAATTCTCCATCTCGCTGCCGTTCGCGGCACCGCCCGGCGTGCCGGCGGATCGCGCTGAGGCACTGAAGAACGCCTTCATGGCCATGTGCAAGGACCCCACCGTCCTCGAAGACGCGGAAAAACTCGGCATCGAAATGAGTCCCGTAGACGGCGACACTGTTCTAAAATCGATTGCGCGGGCGGCGGCCACTCCGCATGAAGTGATCGAGCGCTACAATGCGCTGGTGGGACCGGACAAAAACTGACGCATGGGAGTCGAAAAGACATGCCGTACACACTGGAGAATTTCTGCGCCGATCTGTCGGCCACGCTCAAGACCAAGGGCGAGAGCGGTCTTGCCGAGATCGCGGATCGGCTCTCGCAGCTCCTTGCCAATCCAGCCTTTATCAGCGCGACATTTGCCGAGGAGACGCCCATCGGGAAGCGCGACCTTTGGCACGATCCGGAAACCGATGTGTACGTGCTGGCGCACGTGCAGGAAGGCGGCAAGGTCGGCAAGCCGCATAGCCATGGCGCCTCCTGGGCGATCTACGGGACCGCCCGCGGGGTAACCGAAATGACCGAATGGCGCCGCATCAACGCGGCCGATGACGAAGGCGCGGAACTGGAAAGGACCAAGCAATATGCTCTCGGTCCGGGCCAGACCCGAGCCTATTCGTCCGGCCTCATCCACTCGACCGCGCACCCGCAAAAGGCATGGGTGATCCGCGTCACCGGCACCGATCTCGACGCGATCCCGCGTTACCGCTTCCGGCCGAAGACCGACAAAATCGTCGAACGCACGGGCGCCAATTGAGGCCCGACAAGGCCATCTAAGTGTTTCAAGTATATGATGAACTGGCGGGAGCGACGGGACTCGAACCCGCGACCTTCGGCGTGACAGGCCGACGCTCTAACCAACTGAGCTACGCCCCCGCGGGCGCGGCCCGCACTTAAAGCCCGCCTCGGGACAAGTCAAGGTTTTAGGCCAAAATCGGCCATTTCGACATGCCTTACACGCGCCACAGAGTCATCGCAGACAGCACAATAAGCGCGAAAACAGCGGTGGAATCGGCAAAACAATCGTGGTCAGCCGCATCCGAATCGTCTAACTGCAACTCGGTAAGCGGCGCTTTTCGCGCACAACCGCTTCATCGAGGAGGGTCTCATGGCAGGCAAAACAGCAACTACTACCGTGACGTTGAAGCATCTTGCCGCAAGCCTTGCGGAAGATAACGAAATCTCGAAAAAGCAGGCCGAAGCAATTCTCGGCGGTCTCGTTGGCAATATCGTCAAGCACCTCAAGAAAGGCGAGCGCATCCGCATTGGCGGCCTCGGCATTCTGGTGGTGAGGAAGCGCGCCGCGCGCATGGGCCGCAATCCGGCCACTGGCGAAGCCATCCAGATCAAGGCCAGCAAAAAGGTGGCGTTCCGCGCCTCGAAGGAACTCAAAGAAGCGATCTGACGATCGGCTTCGTTGCGGCCTCAGACCCGGACCGAGAAGTCGGTCTGACAGCAATTACCGCCCGCTTGCTCGTTGCCGTATCGGCAGCGCGGCAAGCGGGCGGTGCCGCATTGTGCGCCGCCACAGTGAAACCGAAATGTCGGAGTTCACTAGCGAATGGTTGGAACAGAGTGGGCTTCCGCACGGCAGCCTTCGCGGCACTGCGCTTGCGAAGGCTGGTGGGCGGTGACGGACTCGAACCGCCGACATCCTGCGTGTAAAGCAGACGCTCTACCAACTGAGCTAACCGCCCTCGGCGCGATTTATCGCCTTGGAACCTCGGCGCGCAAGTGCGTCCTGCTCCGGGTGGAAGTTAAACCCAGCAATGCATAATTTTGCGGTCGTTCTAATGTAGCAAATTGGCCTCACTGGCCGAAAAACTACCCTGCGCGGACGATCGTGACTGACACGACGCCAAAAAATGTGAGATAGTTTTCCAACCATAATGGTGGGCGGGATGCCCTGGGGAGAGCCAAGGATGTTTCGCACTTGCGTCTTGACGATCGCTCTTGTGCTGACCGTGGGACCGGCCGCGCTGGCGCAGATGCCGGCACAGCCGCCACCGGTAAAGAACCAGCTCGGACAGGGCACCGATCAGGAACGCGCCGCGTGCCACCCGGACGTGACGCGCTATTGCAAACAATTTCTGCGCGAGGACGGCCAGGACGACGTGTTTGCCATTCTCGGTTGTCTGCAAACCAACCGCCAGAGAATCAGCAATTCATGCCAGCAAGTGCTGGCAAGCCACGGACAGTAGCAGATACCGCGCGCTACGCGACCTGCTGCTAGGCTATAGCCTAAGACGCCTCACTGCACTCGACAGCCGGCGACTGGGCTGTTTTAGCGCGTTCCACGTGCTCGGCCAGCTGTACCCACGATTGCGCCAACGTGAGCCAAAGCGCCTTGTCGCTTTCGCCAGGCGAACGCTGTGCCATCGCCACGCACTGCGCCGCGCATTCGCGGTGATCCTGGATCGTTTCCATCGCACGCTCCCCGTTTGACACAACACATCCCAAACCGAACGAATTGGAGCCGGAAAGTACGGCAGATACGGGATCGTCCCATGGCCAAAAACGGGCACCCTTTGCGTTGCAAAAACATGACCACCGCAAACTTGCCGGGGAGTAGTCCAAAATCATCAGAAGGGTTAAAATCGTTGCAAGATTATTGCCTTACGCATGCAATCAAGTCTTAGCTGCACTGCAACAAATCCGATTTTGCGACGCAATATCAGTGCCTATATCGGTTCCATGATTCCGGCTTTGCCGGGGAAGGAACGAAAACAATGCTTGTATCCCTTATCCACTACCTCCACGCTTGGAAGCGGTATGGCTCCGCGGTGCGGGAGCTTTCCAATCTCAACGACCGCGAACTGGCCGATATCGGTATCACCCGTTCGGACATTCCGCGGCTGGCATGGGAGCATGCGCGGACCTGATTTTCGGGTCACATCATCGTCAAGTCAGCGCCCGCCTCGTGCGGGCGTTGGCTTTTTCAGAGCGCGTTAAGGCGACACCGGTTCCATGCCCTTGGCTTTGATAATCGGCAACGCGTTGGGCCCAGTGAGAAAATTCACGAACTCGTTCGCAGCTGCACTGTACTTGGCGGCGACGCTTACACCCGCGGAATAGACGGTGAAGTTCTGAATCTCGGCCGGCAGCGGTCCGACCAGCAACGCGCCCTTCACCGCCAAAATCTCGCTGATCTGGTGGATGCCGATTTCGGCCTCGCCGTCGACCACGTGGCTGGCGACCGCGCCGCCTTGAACCAGCACGGCCTTGGCATTGACCGCATCCGCGATCCCGAGACGTTCAAGCAGCCCACCGACGTAGATACCACTCGAACCACCGGCTTTGGGGTCGATATAGGCAACTGATTTTGCCGCCAGCAACGTTCGCTTGAATGCCTCCACTGTGCCGATATCGGGACGCGGCGCGCCTTCCTTCACCACGACGCCGACACCTGTCTTTGCCAGATCAACTCGGCTGCCGGCCACCACTTTGCCATCCGCGGCGAGCCCGCCGATCACCTCGGGCGTCAGAATGGCGACGTCGAAACCCTCCTCGCCGTCCTTGAGCAGCTTCAAATGCTGCCCGACAGTCCGGTAAGTCACTTTGACGGTATTGCCGCTGTCCATTTGGTACTGCTGCACGAGCGCATTCAGCACTTGTTTGAATGCGCCGCCGCTGATGACCTCAATCTCTGCGGCTTTAGCGATTTGCGGCATGGCGAAGGTCACCGCGATTGCGAGGACAGTTGATGAAAGCTGCATGGCACTTGCTCGACACCCAGGGTTTTTCCTTCTCGACGATGCAGTGTGTTTGAATTTTCGAGCCGCACAATATCGGACAGGAGCACAGCGCGGAAGCCGGCGTTGGCGGCGCGGCCCGCGGCATGCTAACCGGGCGACATGCCGGTCCTGAACCTCATGGATGCTGCCGCACTTTTACCCGCACGCGGTGCGCTCATTGGTCTTGATCTCGGCACACAGACCATCGGGGTTTCTGCCAGCGATCCGGACCGCCGCCTCGCGGCGCCGGTCGAAACCGTGGCGCGGCGGCGTTTCAATCTGGACGCGCGGCGCCTGCTAGAACTGGCAGGCGAGCGCCGCGCCATAGGCTTCGTGCTCGGACTTCCGATCAACATGGACGGCACCGAAGGCGCGCGCGCCCAATCGACACGCGCATTCGCGCGCAATTTTGCCAAGCTCACAGAACTTCCTATCGCGCTGTGGGATGAACGCTTATCTACCGCCGCCGTCGAGCGGGCACTGATTGCGGCCGACGCGAGCCGCGCCCGCCGCAAGGCGGTCATCGACCAGCACGCTGCCACATACATTCTTCAGGGAGCGCTTGATCGGCTGACGCACCGCATGCCCGATTGAAGCGAGTTGCCGCCGGACTATGCCGCAATTATTCAGGCGCGATCGCCGCGCAGAAATTCCGCTAACGGCCGATCGCGCCTGAAAGAGTTATCCGTCGGTTCTAGCAGCCGCGGATGGAAAAGTGACACTGGCCTTGCCGCCGGTACGGGTATCCGGGCGCGTCATAATAGTCGTAGTAACCCGGGCCGGGATCGACGACGACAGGACCAGGTGCGTAATCGTAATAGCCGTCATACCCGTAGTACGGCGCGCTCGAAGCGGCCGCGGCGCCCAACGCGAAACCGGCAACACCCGCTCCGATGGCCGGGCCTGGGCCCCAACCGCCATGCCCGCCATGCCAATGCGGCGCGGCCGAACCTGCTGTTACGCTTGCAACTGAAAGTGCCGCGGCAAGGCCGGCAATCGCGGCGCCGTACCTCAAAGTCTTAAAGTTCATGTTCGCCTCCTCGGCGTTCAAAGTTCCACTCCGCGCCCACATGTTTAGGAAAACAAAACGCGCGCCAACTTGTTCCGTGAGGATTTGTCGAACTGAACCTCTCAGCATTGGCGAAAAACAAGACGTGCTGTTGAGTAAACTTGTGTTTTACGGCGTCGGCCCCGTCCTAAGCCTCGGGCAGCACGCGTTGCAACAGCAATTCGATTGTTGAATCGCCAAGGGCACTCGTGCCGTATATCGCACCGTGCCGATCGGCGAGCCGCGTCTGTAGGAATGCATCGGCAACGACCGCAGGAGCCGTCGCTCTGAGCGCTGCCGCGCTCGCCAAAATCGCAAGCTCCCCGACCAATCTGCGCGCCTCGCCCTCGTTCGTTACCGCCAAACCGTCGGCAGGCGACACCGGCTTCGCGCGCCAGTGCGGCAATGATGTCCGCTTCATTGTCGTGCTTGAGCGCGCGCAACACGTCGAGGCACATGACATTGCCGGAGCCTTCCCAGATCGCGTTCACCGGTGACTTCGCGAAAAAGCCTCGGCAACACACTCTCCTCGACATAACCGTTGCCGCCGAGACACTCCATCGCCTCAAACACAAAGCCGGGCGCCAGCTTGCAAATCCGATATTTGGCTGCCGGCGTCAGCAGTCGGGCGTAGGCCGCCTCTTGCGCATCGACGCCAGCGTGATCGAGCGCGCGCGATAGCCGCATGACCAAGGCAATCGCTCCTTCGACTTCGAGCGCCAGGTCGGCAAGCACGGCACGCATCATCGGCTGGCCGTACAACGGTTTTCCGAAAACATTGCGATGGCGGCAATGGTGCACTGCCTGTGCCAGCGCCATGCGCATCAATCCAGCCGAAGCGATGGCGCAATCGAGCCGCGTCAATTGCACCATCTGCAAAATGGTGCGCACGCCCCCACCCTCGTCGCCGACGCGCCATGCGAATGCGTCCGTGAACTCCACTTCGCTCGACGCATTCGAGCGGTTGCCGAGTTTGTCCTTCAAACGCTGAAAGCGTAGCGCATTGACCGTGCCGTCAGGGCAAAATCGCGGCAGCAGAAAGCAAGTGAGACCGCCCGGCGCCTGCGCCAGCACGAGGAACGCGTCGCTCATCGGCGCCGAGAAAAACCATTTGTGTCCGACCAGCGAATAAGCGTCGCCCGACCGCGTGGCGGTCGTGGTATTGGCGCGCACATCGGTGCCGCCCTGCTTTTCCGTCATGCCCATACCGAGCGTCATGCCCAATTTTTCACGCCATGAGCGGAATGTCGGGTCATAACTGCGGCTCGTGACCCTGGGCACCACCTGCGCGGCGAGATCGGGATCGGCGGCGAGCGCCGCGACTGAGGCGCGCGTCATTGTGATCGGGCACAAATGCCCGGTCTCGACCTGAGCCGCCATGTAGAACCGCGCCGCGCGCGCAACCTCCGCCGGCGCGGCTGCGCGCGCGCCGGTCTCAGTCCATGTCGAAGCATGCAGGCCTGCGGCGATGCTTTGCGTCATGAGCTCGTGGTAGGCAGGGTGGAACTCGACGGTATCGCGGCGGAAGCCTTTTGCGTTAAAGGACGCAAGTTTCGGCGTATTTTCGTTGGCGCGCCGGCCGCGCGCGAACATTTCCGCGCTACCCCATTGCCGGCCGAAATCCGACAGCGCGGCGTCGTCTGTTCGCGCCCCATTTGCCGCGACCGCTTCCTTCAGCGGAACGTCGCTTGCGAACAGATCGACGTTTTCGTAAGGCGGGGACTGGTTGAAAACCTCGTGGGTGTCGAAACGCGAGAGTGTGGCCATGGCGATTCCCCTCGTGATCCGAGACTACCACTGATCGGCGCGTTTTCCGGTGCATCGCGCCGCCTATTCGCTCTGCGCGGGCTTGCCGGACCGCTCGGATTGGGCCTATAGCAGCGTTTTAATGACAAAAACTCAGCCGCTCACGCGCCATATCGTTTCGATCAACGACCTCAGCAATGCGGAGATCGAAACGGTCTTCGAGGTCGCGCAAGGCTTTCTGAAGGAACTCGCCGACCCCAAAATCCATTACCGGATCGGACGCAGTACGAATTTGGCGTCCAAATCGATCCTGGCGAGCCTGTTCTACGAGCCGTCGACGCGCACGCGCCTGTCTTTCGAGAGCGCCATGCTACGGCTCGGCGGCGCCAATATTACCAGCGCCGATCCAGCGGTCAGTTCGGCGGCCAAGGGCGAAAGCCTTGCCGACACCATCCGGGTCATTTCCAACTATGCCGACATCGTCATCATCCGCCATCCGCGCGACGGCGCCGCCCGCCTCGCCGCCGAATATTCGCAAATCCCGGTGATCAACGGCGGCGACGGCAGTCACGAGCACCCGACACAGACGCTCTGTGACCTCTTCACCCTGCGTTCAAAGAAGAAGACACTTAAGAACATGAAGGTCGCAATTTCCGGCGACCTCAAAGGCAGCCGCACCATCCACTCCTTCGTCTACGCTCTGGCGCGGTTCGGCGCGACCATAGATCCTCTCCCCGCCCCCGGTATGGAACTGCCCGCCTATGTCGATCGCCGGCTGCGGGAGGAGTTTCACTGCCGCATGGTCTCGAAAGATCCGGGCCAACCGCATGGCGGCTCGATCGACGCGCTCTACGTCACCGCCGATCAACCGCATCAGCTGTCGCTCATTCCAGACCCCGAGATCGACTACGGCCTCTTGGTCGAGAAAAAAACCGACGCCGTCTATGTCACGCGCTTCCAGAAGGAACGTTGGACGGAAAAAGAGCGGCCCTATCCGAAGATCGACGCCAAATTCCTCGGCGAGGCGAAATACTCCGAGGCGAGCGTCATGCACCCATTGCCGCGCGTCAACGAGCTCGATGCCTCTTTCGACAGCGACCGGCGCGCGGTTTACTTCCAACAAGCCGCCTACGGCGTTCCGATCCGCATGGCGCTCATCTCGCTATTGCTGCATCTGCACAAGAACAAATCGCTACGCCAATTCGACAGCGGCTTCGCCAAGTCCGCGCATCCGGTCTACGCACAGCCGATCGGCGTCGGTCTGCAATGCGACAACACTAATTGCATTACGGGCGACCCGTCCGAACGGCAATATGCCGCCAACAAGTTCTTTGTGATCGCTGAGGAAACACCGCGGCGCTGCAGGCTGCGTTGCGTCTATTGCGAAAAGGACGTCGACGACGAGGCCGCCGCCGATTTTGTCGTCGCCGATACGACGAAACAAACCTACAGTGAGGGACTGGCTGCGCTGGTTCGCGGGTCGTACGAAAAGCTCCGGCATCTCGTCATTCATCGCAGCGCCGAGGACGCGAACGCGGCCGGATTCGCCCCGCGAGCGCAGGGCACCAGGGCGCGCGCAAGCTAAGCCGCGGCTATTAAGCGTCATGCCGTACCTGATTGCAGCGCTCATCTTCGGCTATTTATGCGGCTCGATTCCGTTCGGCGTGTTGCTGACCCGGCTCGCGGGTGCGCCGGATCTGCGCTCAATCGGCTCCGGCAATATCGGCGCGACCAATGTGTTGCGCACCGGGCGCAAGGGCCTCGCCGCCGCAACATTGTTAGGCGACATGCTGAAGGGCACCGTGGCTGTCCTCGCCGCTCACCACTACGGCGAGAATGCCGCCATCACCGCTGCGCTCGGTGCATTCCTGGGCCATTTGTTTCCGATCTGGCTCGGCTTCAAGGGCGGCAAAGGCGTCGCGACTTATATCGGGCTCTTGCTCGGATTTAAGGCCTGGATTGCGCTGCTGGCCTGCTGCGCGATCTGGCTCGCGGTCGCTGCAGCAAGCCGCTACTCATCGCTTGCGGCGCTCATCGCAACTGCCGCGACGCCCGTTGTCTTCTGGTGGCACGGCAACTTGCACGAGGCGGAGTTGTTCCTCGCGCTGACCGTCCTGCTCTGGATCATGCACCGCGCCAATATCGCCCGGCTCGCCGCCGGCACCGAGAGCAAGATCGAGCGCAGCAGTTTTAAGCCCTAAGCCGAAGCGTCAGCGGCTGCGGCGGGCACCGCACGCATCGGCGCGCCGTGGGTATGCGGGATTTTGTCGGCGAAAACTTCGACAAAGTGATCGGTCGCGCTTTCGGCGGTATGCGGCCGCAGCGCCTCGTCGAAATGCGTGCACGATGCCGGATCCTTCATCACGCGCGCCATCATGCGGCGATAGCGCAAAATTACACGCGCCCATTGCGAACAGGTTTTGAGGAAATCGAAAAACCGCCACGGATAGAACACGAGCGGATTGACGATCGGCATGCCGTGCCGGCGCTGGGTGCGCAGCTTGCGGCGGAAGAATCCGAACTGCAGCGGATGCACGCCCTCGATCCGCGATGCGGAGGAGAACATCGTCAGCGAGTCGAGAACCTTGGTACGATTGATGCCGGACACCACGGCGCGGCGCATGATCGTCTCGACATGCGCGTCGGTGTAGTAGCGCGACCACGCATCGGCATAGACCTTTTCCCAGGTTGCCTTCGACATCAACGGATGCGCGGTGCAGGCGTGTTCAAGATCGTATTTGTTCATATCGGGGTCCATCGGCACCCCGGTGGTGTGCAGCTTCTTGTGATCCTCGGAACCCGGCAGCGGCGTTAGATAAAAGAACTCGAGAATGTCGACCGGCAGTTCCTTCTTGATGATCTCGATATCACGCGCGATCGATTCCGGCGTATCGGTCGGAAAGCCGAGGATATAGCCGGCATAGGTCATCACTTTCTGGGCGCGCCAGGCCAACAGCATCTCGCGATATTCCCAGATCTTGTTCTGGCGTTTTTTTGCGCCCATCAGGGATTCGGGATTGATGTTTTCGAGACCGAGGAAGATCGCGGTGCAGCCGGCGCGCGCAGCTTTCTCGATGAAACCCGGGATGCGGTGACAGAGCGTGTCGACCTGCAGCAAAAGCCGGAGGTTGAATTTGTCGCGCTCGCGCAATTCGATCAGCCGGTCGAGGATCGGTTCCCAATTACGGTTGCGAGCGAAATTGTCGTCGGTGACGAAAAACCGTGTAATGCCCTGCTCCGCATTGGCGCGGACGATCGACTCGACGTCGTCCGGCGTGCGATAGCGAGATTTGCGGCCCTGCACGTTGATAATAGTGCAGAAGCTGCATTGGAATGGGCAACCGCGGCCGGCGTCGAAACTCGAATAGTGGCCGGCAACCCTGGTGACGACATTGCGCGGCAGGATCGGATAGACCGCCGCCGCCATCTCCGGCAGGTCGTTGAGATACTTGTAGATTGGTTTGGCGGTGCCGGCGGCAACGTCACGCAAAACTTCAGCCATGCGCCCTTCGGCCTCGCCGGCAAACAGGTGAATGCCAAGGTCGATCGCTTCCTGCAGCTCCGGCGGAAAACTCGGCAGCATCGCGATGCAGCCGCTGACATGAAAACCACCCATGACGACCGGAAGGCCGAGCGCCCGGAATTGCCGACCGAGGTCGAGTGCGCGCGGATATTGATTCGACTGCACGCCGATCAAGCCGACCATGCCGCTGCCGGCGGCGCGAATGCGCTTCGCCACAGCGGCAACATCGACGACGGTATTACATTCGTCACAGGCCTCGACCTCGATATCGACGTCGGGACCGAGCACGCGATTATCCGCGCACTCCTCGATCAGCCCATAGACGCTGGCGAGGCTGTTCGACGGCAGGGTCGAGCGCAGCCATTGGATCACGTAGCCGTCCCGGTCGTAGTGTGACGGCTTGATCAGGACGACTCTGAATGCGCGCTTGGCCAAAATAGCCCCCACGGCAGAACATTGTTCCAATGCCGGAAATGCCGCCTTTTTCACGCCAACTGTGCGGGTTCAGCCGCCGTTTTGCAACACATACATTTGCTCTCGCCGCATTGCACCGGCAAATGTAGGCTGTCGCGGCGGGCGGCAAAGCCTGCGGTCGTTCCGGGGGCGAAGTGAGCGGCACGACGCAGGGCGTTCGCTTAGCGATGATCAGCGCATTGACTGGCTGCGCCTTATTCACAGTCAAAATGTCGGTCCGCGTACTTTTCGGATCGCCAGACTACGAAGCTTGGCGCCGGTTTTGATGGACGATCTGGTGCGGCTCTCCAAAACTTCGCCACGGGTGGTGCGCATGGTGCTGCTGGAGCTTGAAATCGCCGGCCGGCTGGAGCGCCACGGCGGCGGATTGGTGTCCCTGATCTCTAGATGCGACGGCATGGCTGAACGTTTCAAATCGATCCTGCAGCGGGCGGCATTGGTCTTGCTGTTCGCGTTTACCGCCGCCCACCCGGACCATGTGCGAAGCGAACCATTCGATACATTCGTTGCCGCATTGTGGCGGGATGCGCAATCGCAGGGCATTACGCGGGCAACGTTCGACGCCGCGCTTGCGGGAGTAACACCAGATGCGCGTGTGCTCGACGCTATGCAGCATGCGCCCGAATACGGCAAGCCGTTCGGCGCCTATGTCGATGCCATGGCGTCACCGTCGCGGCTCGCCGCCGCGACGCGCAAGTCGGCCCAATGGAGCGACACACTGCGCGCGGTCGAGAAAAAGTTCGGTGTCCCGTCGACGATCCTCGTCAGCATCTGGGGCATCGAGTTTTCGTTCGGCGAAGCGCAGGATCGCTGGGACGTTTTCCGTTCCCTGGCGACGCTGGCACAAACGCACTTCCAGGAGCCATATTTTCGCGGCGAACTGCTGAGCGCGTTCCGGATTCTTCAATCCGACAATGTCCCGCGGCGGCAGTTTCTTGGCTCTTTCGCCGGCGCGATGGGCCAGACCCAATTCATGCCGTCGAGCTTTCTGAAATACGCCGTCGACTTTGACGGCGACGGCCGCGCCGATATCTGGACCAGCGTGCCCGATGTGCTCGCATCGATGGCCAATTACTTGCAGAAATCAGGCTGGCAGCCGGCGCTGCCGTGGGGATTCCAGGTGCTGCTCCCGCGCGGCTTCGATTATCGGATAAGCCGCAGCACGTTCCACGATTGGGTCGCGCGTGGGCTGAAACGTGCCGACGGCAGCGATTTTCCCGTCACCGGCGATGCAGTCCTGTTCTTTCCGAGCGGCGCCGCCGGCCCGGCCTTCCTGGTGACGCAGAATTTCGTGGTGCTCAAGACTTACAATAACTCTGACGCCTACGCGCTCGCCGTCGCCCATCTGGCGGACCTGCTGTACGGTCTCGGCCCAATCCGCGGTGCCTGGCCGGTCAATGACTTCCAGCCTTCGCGCACGGAGCGCATTGCCTTGCAACACAGCCTCGCCGCGCTGGGCTACAAAGTCGCGGACTTCGACGGGCATTTCGATTTCGATTTACGTGACGACATCCGCGCTATGCAGCAGAAGTTTGGCATGACACCGGACGGTTATCCGAACCGTGTGTTCCTCGACCGAATTGGCGTCCATTCGCCCTGAAACCTTTAGTCAACTCGAACGGCCCAATTCTATTGGATCCGCCTAGCGGTCTCTGTCGGCAGCCTTGGAGGCCTCGTCGGCATCGAGGCGGGCCATATCGAGATGTAACCCAGCGCATCGAGACCATTGGCGCGCTTAAGCTGGCCAAGTTCGACGGTGAACTCAGCTATATAGAGCGCCATCGCCTCGGGCGAAGGTCCCGGAGTTCGTCCGCCGATATCACCAAAGCTAGCATATACGTTAACGATTACAATTAAAAATATGCAATCTATAGATGTATAGAGGGACGCCCTGTTTTGACCCCGCGGAAACGTAATTCGACCGCCTGGATGTTAACGGGTTCCGGCATAACGATTTGACAGGCGGGGTCGCATTACCCATGTTCGCGGCGGTCCGGCCGACTTAGATCGGCCGGTAACCCCCGGAAAACTGAGTATAGTCAAAGGCTTCCATGAACCTTGTCCTCGTAGAATCGCCCGCCAAGGCTAAAACCATCAACAAATACCTCGGCCGCGGCTACGAGGTGATGGCCTCTTTTGGCCATGTCCGCGACCTGCCGCCGAAGTCCGGCTCGGTCGATCCGGACGCCAATTTCCGCATGCTCTGGGAGGTCGATCCCAAGGCGCAGAAGCGGCTCAACGACATCGCGCGTGCGGTCAAGGATGCCGACAAGCTGATCCTGGCAACCGACCCGGACCGCGAAGGCGAGGCAATTTCCTGGCACGTGCTGCAGGTACTCAAGGAAAAGAAGGTACTCAACAAGCAGACGGTCGAGCGGGTGGTGTTCAACGCCATCACCAAACAGGCAGTGACCGAAGCCATGGCGCATCCGCGCCCGATCGATCAGGCGCTGGTCGATGCCTATCTGGCGCGCCGCGCGCTCGACTATCTCGTCGGTTTCACGCTTTCGCCGGTGTTGTGGCGCAAACTGCCGGGCGCCCGCTCGGCCGGCCGGGTGCAGTCGGTGGCGCTGCGGCTCGTTTGCGACCGCGAACTGGAAATCGAGAAATTCGTCCGCAAGGAATACTGGTCGCTGGTTGCGACGCTGGCAACGCCGCGCCAGGAAACCTTTGAAGCCCGCCTGGTCGGCGCCGACGGTCAAAAACTACAGCGGCTCGACATCGGTTCTGGTGCCGAAGCGCAAGCGTTCAAACAAGCTCTCGAAACCGCTTCTTTCAGCGTCGCTTCGGTCGAGGCCAAGCCGGTCAGGCGGAATCCGCAGCCGCCGTTCACCACCTCGACGCTGCAACAGGAAGCAAGCCGCAAGCTCGGTTTCGCGCCAGCACACACCATGCGCGTCGCGCAACGACTCTATGAGGGCGTCGACATCGGCGGCGAAACCATCGGCCTCATCACCTATATGCGTACCGACGGCGTGCAGATTGCCCCCGAGGCGATCAGCGCTGCTCGCAGCGTGATTGGGGAGGATTACGGGGCGCGCTACGTGCCGCAAGCGCCGCGCCGTTACGAAGCCAAGGCCAAGAACGCGCAAGAAGCCCACGAGGCGATCCGGCCGACCGATATGGCCCGCCGGCCGCCCGAAACCCGACAATTCCTCGATGCCGACCAAGCCAAGCTCTACGAGCTGATTTGGCTGCGTACCGTGGCGAGCCAGATGGAATCCGCTGAGCTCGAGCGCACCACAGCCGAAATTACCGCCAAGGTCGCCAGCCGCCTCCTGGATTTGCGAGCAACTGGTACCGTCGTGAAATTCGACGGATTTCTTGCTCTCTATCAAGAGGGCCAGGACGAAGATCCCGAGGACGAAGAGGCACGCCGGCTGCCGGAAATGAGCCGCGGCGAGCCCCTCACCAAGCGCTCGATCGCCGCCGATCAGCATTTCACCGAGCCACCGCCGCGCTACTCTGAGGCTTCACTGGTGAAGCGCATGGAGGAACTCGGTATCGGTCGGCCGTCGACCTACGCCTCCATCTTACAGGTACTCAAGGATCGCAAATATGTCCGGCTCGACAAGCGCCGGCTCATTCCCGAAGATCGCGGGCGTATCGTCGTCGCTTTCCTCGAAACCTATTTCGCCAAATACGTCGAATACGATTTCACCGCCGATCTCGAGGAGAAGCTCGACCTCGTCTCCAACAACGAAGTGGCGTGGCGCGACCTGTTGCGCGATTTTTGGCGCGATTTCATCGGCGCCATCGACGATACTAAAGACCTGAAAATCTCGGGCGTGATCGATGCGCTCGATGCGCTGCTTGCGCCGCATCTGTTCCCGGCACGCGAAGACGGCAACGATCCGCGCGTCTGCCCGACCTGTGGCACTGGCCGGCTCGGGCTCAAACTGAGCAAATTCGGCGCCTTCATCGGCTGCTCGAATTATCCCGAGTGCCGCTATACGCGCTCGCTCACGGCCGACGGCAACGGCGAAGTCAGCAACAAGAAACTCGGTGTCGATCCGGCGACCGGCCTCGATGTGACCGTACGCAGCGGCCGCTTCGGCCCCTATTTGCAGCTTGGCGAAGCCGTCGAAGGCGTAAAGCCGAAGCGCGCCAGCCTGCCGAAGGGAGTCGCGCCCGACGAGATCACCTTCGACCGCGCCATGGCGCTGTTGTCGCTGCCGCGCGACGTTGGCATGCATCCCGAGGACGGCGAGCCGATCAAGGCTGGCATCGGCCGCTACGGACCCTACGTGCAGCACGGCAAGACCTACGCCAATCTCGAAGACCCCGACGAGGTTTTCAGCATCGGGCTCAATCGCGCCGTGACGCTGATCGCGGAAAAGCGCGCCCAGCCTTCAAAGGGCCGCCGCTTCGGCGCCGATCCCGGCCGCGCGCTCGGCGATCATCCGGCCAAGGGCGGTCCGGTGGTGGCGAAAAAAGGCCGCTACGGTCCCTATGTCAGCCACAACGGCGTCAATGCAACCTTGCCTGCCGACAAGACGCCAGAAAATGTCACCCTCGACGAGGCAGTGGCCTTGATCGACGCCAGAGCCGAGCGCAACGGCCCGGCGCCGCACGCGCGGCCACGCAAAGCCAAGCGACCATCGCCGGGAACGGCGCGGCATATCAAAGCTTCCACCAAACGGCCGGGCGCTCACCCGGCCAAGGGCCGGAATACACCTAAGGCGTCTCGGAAGCCGCCTAGTGAGGCCGCCGAATAATTTGCTTGTTACGGGCCGCCGGCCAAGGATACGGCCAATGAGTGGCCTATGAAACGGAATCACCTGCCCTCGAAAGAGGAGTTGATCGCGTTTATTCGCGAACGCAGCGGCAAGGTTGGTGCGCGTGAGATCGCCCGCGCCTTCGGCGCCAGGAACGCGGACCGCGCCGCGCTCAATCACATGCTGCGCGAACTTGCCGACGAAGGTCAGGTCGACCGGCGGCGCAAGCGCCTGCACCCTGCCGGCACGTTGCCGCCGGTGGTGATGGCCGACATCACCGGACGCGACCCCGACGGCGACCTTCTGGCGCGGCCCACCGAATGGGACGAGGAAGCGCACGGGGCACCGCCAGTCATTCACATTACCACGCCGCGGCGCGCGCATCCGGGCGAAGTCGCCGGTGTCGGCGACCGCGCATTGCTTCGCATCGCGCATGCGGCCGAACACGAAACCAGCGCGCGCGTCATCAAGGTTCTGGATCGCGCCAAACATCGGGTGCTCGGGATTTTTCGCGGCTTGCCCGGCGGCGGCGGGAGGCTGGCGCCGATCGACAAGAAGCAGCTCGGTCGTGAGCTTTCGATTTCCGCAACTCATACCGCGGGCGCCGTCGATGGCGATCTCGTTGCCGTGGAAGTTTCGCCCAACGGCCGACTCGGTCAGCCAATGGCCTCGGTCGTTGAACGACTGGGCTCCATCAAAAGCGAACGCGCCATCAGCCTGATCGCCATCCACGCCCACGACATCCCGCACGTATTTTCGCGCGCGGTGATCGATGAAGCAGAGGCCGCACTGCCTGCGCCGCTCTCGGACCGCGAAGACTGGCGGCAGGTACCCTTTGTCACCATCGATCCGCCCGACGCCAAAGACCATGACGACGCCGTCCACGCGGTGCCCGATGCCGATCCGCGCAATCCCGGCGGCCACATTGTCACCGTCGCCATCGCCGATGTCGCGCACTACGTGCGGCCGGAAACGGCGCTTGATCGCGAAGCGCTGCGTCGCGGCAATTCGGTGTATTTCCCCGACCGCGTCGTGCCGATGCTGCCGGAACGAATCTCAAACGATCTGTGCTCGTTACGGGCCTCCGAGGACCGCCCAGCGCTTGCGGTACGGATGGTGATCGGCGCCGATGGCCGCAAACGCTCGCACACGTTCCATCGCGTGATAATCCGTTCTGCCGCCAAGCTGCATTACGAACAGACACAATTTGCTGTCTCAGGCCGCACCGATGAAGTCACCGAACCGATCGTGCAGACAATTCTCGAACCGCTCTACGCCGCCTACAAAGCCGTCACCCGCGCCCGCGACGAGCGCGGCCCGCTCGATCTCGACATTCCGGAGCGCAAGATCCTGCTGAAATCCGACGGCGGCGTCGATCGGGTCGTCGTGCCGCAACGGCTGGAATCGCACCGGCTGATCGAAGAATTCATGATCCTCGCCAATGTGGCAGCGGCGGAAACCTGCGAGCGCGCCCACACGCCTTTGATCTACCGTGTGCATGACGAGCCGACCCAGGAGAAACTCAATGCGCTGCGGGAATTCCTGGCGACGCTCGACATCTCGCTGCCGAAGGGCGGCGTGCTGCGTCCGGACGGGTTCAATCAAATCCTTGCCCGGATGAAGGGCCGTGACGTTGAGCGGCTGGTCAACGAGGTCGTGTTACGCACTCAGGCGCAGGCCGAATATTCCGCTGAAAACTACGGCCACTTCGGGCTCAACCTGCGCCGTTACGCGCATTTCACCTCCCCTATCCGCCGGTACGCCGACCTCGTCGTGCATCGCGCACTCATCCGCGCGCTAAGGCTCGGCTCCGACGGGCTTGCCGAAACCACCGACCTACGCGCGCTGACAGAAATATCCGTGGCGATCTCGGCGACGGAACGCCGCGCCATGAAGGCCGAACGCGAGACCGCGGACCGCCTGATCGCGCATTTCCTAGCCGACCGCGTCGGCGCGACATTCAGTGGGCACATTTCGGGCGTCACGCGTGCCGGCCTGTTTGTCGAACTCGACGAGACCGGCGCCGATGGTTTTATCCCGGCCCGCACCATCGGTGACGAGTATTTCCGCTTTGACGAACGCCGCCGCGCGTTCGTCGGTCATTCCGACACTCACCGGCTCGGCGATCCGGTCACCGTCGAACTGGTCGAAGCCGCGCCGGTCGCCGGCGCATTGCGTTTCAAGCTTGTGCGCCATGCCGACACGGCGCGTCAAAAGACTGGACAGCCCCCGCGCGGCCGGCCGAAATCTCATCGCGACGAACGGCACCGTCGCCGACGCTAGCAGTAGGATAGTAGCGGAATGAGTGAAGACAGAAGCGGCGATCCGGCGATTGGGAGCGGCGGTTCCGGCGACAGGGTCGATCGGTTGACGCGGACGATACGCGATCAGACGTTTCCGAACGTCAAGCCGCGGGACTCCGCCACCCTTATCCTCATCGACCGCAGCGCGACCGTGCCGAAGGTGCTGCTTGGCCGCCGCCACGAACGCCACAAGTTCATGCCCGGAAAATTCGTTTTTCCCGGCGGCCGCATTGAGCCGACGGATCGACAGATGGCCGCCTCCGGATCTTTGCACGAACGTCATATCGGGCGTTTGATGACGCGCGTGAAACGGCCGAGCGCCGCCAAGGCAGCAAGCTACGCGCTGGCGGCGGTGCGTGAGACCTACGAAGAGACCGGGCTGATGCTCGGTGCGGCGAGCGCCGGGCCCATTGTAACACCGCCAGGTCCGTGGGAAGCCTTTGCCAAAGCCGGCATCGTTCCGGACCTCAGCGCAATCCATTTCATCGCCCGTGCCATTACGCCGCCAAACCGCTCACGCCGTTTCGACAGCCGATTCTTCGCAGCCGACATTTCGGCGATTGCGCATCGCGCCGACGGTTTCGTTGGGCCCGATGCCGAACTTGTTGAACTGGTCTGGCTGCCGATCACCGAAGCGCGCGCGCTTGATATGCCCGGCATCACCGCGATTGCGCTCGAGGAATTGCAGGACCGCATGCACACCGGGATGAGCTACGATCATCCGGCTCCGCTCTATCGCATGCTGCACAAGAAATTCGTGCGTCAGGAGCTTTAGCCGACACTGTTGCTGAGGATCGCGGTAGCCCGATGCCCCTCTTCACCCTCAACGAACTGAACGCCGCCACGGCCACGGTTCGCACGCTGGTTCCTGCGACTCCTGCTTACGCGTGGCCACTGCTCGCGGCGCGCACCGGTGCCGATGTCATCGTCAAGCACGAGAACCACACGCCGACCGGATCGTTCAAAGCCCGCGGTGCCGTAGTTTACATGGATGCCCTGCATCGCACTGGGCAAATGCCGGCAGGCGTCGTTACGGCGACCCGCGGCAATCACGGCCAATCGGTCGCCATCGCCGCCTCGCGTTATGGTATTCCGGCGATCATCGTGGTTCCCGAGGGCAATTCGGCCGAGAAAAATGCCGCCATGGTCGCATTCGGCGGCCAACTGGTGACGGCAGGAAAGGATTTCGACGAGAGCCGTGTGACCGCGGCGCAAATCGAGCGCGAACGGGGTTATCATTTCTTTCCGTCGTTTCACCGCGACCTCGTAAAAGGTGTCGCGACGTATGCACATGAATTGTTCGCGGGCCACTCTGACCTCGCCGCTGTCTATGTTCCGATCGGCATGGGTTCAGGGATCAGCGGCCTGATTACGGTTCGCGACCTGCTAGGGCTCAAGACCGAAATCGTCGGCGTCGTTGCCGCCAATGCTCCGGCATACGCGCTGTCGCTCGAAACGGGGCATCCCGTCAAAACCAATTCGGCGCGGACGTTTGCCGACGGCATGGCGTGCCGCGATCCGCAGGCCGAAGCGTTCGAGATCATAGCGGAAGGGGCGGCCCGCATCGTGCGGGTCAGTGAGGACGAAATCGCCGAGGCGATCCGCATCTATTACACGGCCACGCACAATCTGGCCGAAGGCGCCGGCGCGGCGCCGCTTGCCGCGCTATTGCAGGAGAAGGACCGCTATGCCGGCAAGCGGGTCGGGCTGGTCCTTTCCGGGGGCAATATCGATATGGCGGTTTTCGACCAGATTTTGCGGGGAGAGACGCCGGCGGCCTGATCGCTTCCCGATTGTGCCTGCGATGGCCTTTCTTGACATTCAAAGCGCGGTGACTAGGTTGTCGGCCGATAAGCCACCGCCGCAGGAATTGAGGTCCGATCATGGCCAAGAGCGTCACAGTCAAGGTGAAACTGGTATCCAGCGCGGATACCGGCTTTTATTACGTCACGCGCAAGAATTCGCGCACCATGACCGATAAGCTGGTGAAAAAGAAATATGATCCGATCGCAAAGAAGCACGTCGAGTTTCGCGAATCCAAGATCAAATAGGATCGATAAGCCGCTTTGCATGCGTCATGCCCGGCCTTGAGCCGGGCATTTCAATTCACGGGGCGGAATGACTTGAATCCTGTCAGAACGAACAAGGCGTTGCCCCTGTGATAGGTGGCCGGCAGGAAACGGTGTAGAGGAGGCCACTCGCACCGCTCCCGTGCCGGCCGAACCCCACGGACCCAGGAGATGCGGCGGACCTGAGCATTCCCGCGGGGTATTCAAGCAAATCGTACGATCCCGGCAGCCTCTTTGGCGCACAGGTTTCGTCTCGCAATGAGAGATTTTGCCGCTTGAAAAAGGCTATCGAAACCGGCCCGGAAATCAATCGCCAAAGCTCAGTCGATGCGGTCGAACTGACGTCAACCACAACAATTGTGATTACCGCACGCGCGGCAAATTAACGAGAAAGGTAAATCGCCGGATCAGGCCGCGTCGGGGACGACGCGATTTCGGCCATCGCGCTTGGCGCGATACAGCGCCTAGTCGGCGCGCTTGAGCAAACCTGCGGCATTGTCGTCCTTGCCGCGCAGCGACGCGATGCCGATCGAGATCGTTACCGGGACGGTCTTCGTGCCTTGGTCGATCGCAAACGGCTCGGCAGCGATGCGCCGGCGCAGCCGCTCTGCAACCATGGCGGCGACCGCCATATCGGTTTCCGGCATCACCAGAACGAATTCCTCGCCGCCATAGCGGCACGCCAGATCAATGCCGCGGATCGACCGCTTGATACGCAGCGCAAAATCCCGCAACACGTCATCGCCGGCGTCGTGGCCGTGAGTGTCGTTGATGGCTTTGAAGTAGTCGATATCGATGATCAGCGTGGCGAGAGGTTTTCCGCGAGACGCCGCCTGCTCCACCAACGTCGAAAGGTGGCTTTCCATGTAACGGCGGTTGAACAGGCCGGTCAACGCGTCGGTGATCGCCATCTCGATCGACATCTGCACGTTGTCGCGCAGCCGCTCGGTGTAGCGGCGCTTGCGCACCTGACTCCGCGCCCGCGCCAGTAATTCATTCTTGTCGATAGGCCGAACCAGAAAATCATTCACGCCGATTTCCAGTCCTCGTACCATGCGCGCGTTATTGTCGGGTTCGGTCAGCGCCAAGATGGGAATATTGCGCGTGCGCTCGAGTGAACGGACCTGGCTGCACAGCCGCAACGGGTCGAAGTTCTCCAGACCAAGCGAGATGATGAGGAGGTCATAGTTGCCGTCAGCGGCGTGAAACAGCGCATGGTTCGGATCGGAATCGACTTCAACCTGATGCTCCTTGGAAAGAGTCGCAGCGATACGTTCGTAGGATGCCGGCCGGTCATCGACGATCAGCACGCGGCCGCCACGGCCGGTATCGGCGAGGGCTTCGCGCTCCGGGGATTCGATACCGATGTCGCGCGAGGTCACCGCGCGCATACGTAATTCGTCGGTGACCATCTTGAGCCGCGCCAGCGAGCGCACCCGCGCAATCAGCGCCAGTTCGGGGATCGGCTTAGTCAGGAAATCATCGGCACCCGCTTCAAGGCCCCGAACTTTGTCGGACGGCTGGTCCAGCGCCGTCACCATCACGATCGGGATGTGATGGGTCGCCGCGCTGCTCTTCAGCCGCCGGCAAACCTCGAAGCCGTCCATGTCCGGCATCATGACGTCGAGCAGCACGAGGTCGCATTCGGCTTGCTCGCAGATGGCAAGCGCCTCGGCGCCGCTCATAGCGGTGATGACATCGAAATATTCCGCAGATAACCGCGCTTCGAGCAGCTTCACGTTGGCAGGCACATCGTCGACGACGAGGACCCGGGCGGTCATTGCGGATTTCCCAGAAAATGGCGAATAGTCTCGATGAACTTGCCCACCGAGATCGGCTTCGAAAGATAGGCTTCGCAGCCACCCTCGCGGATGCGCTCTTCATCGCCCTTCATGGCGAAAGCCGTGACAGCGACGACAGGAATGCGGCGCAGCTCCTGGTCGTCTTTCAGCCATTTGGTGACTTCCAGTCCCGACACCTCGGGTAGCTGAATGTCCATCAGGATGAGGTCGGGCCGGTGCTTGCGTGCAAGATCGATTGCTTCGATGCCGTTCCGCGTCCCGACTGTCGCATAGCCGTGGGCCTCCAACAGATCGTGGAAGAGCTTCATATTGAGCTCGTTGTCCTCCACAATCAGGACAGTCTTGGCCATCCCCGTTCCTTCAGGCTGCCCCGGCCCAATGACGACGGCGGCCTGCGCATGGAAGATCCGCCCACTACGCGACCGCCGTTACGACGAACGTAGTGCCGATTTGTTACGGAAAGGCAAATATGGGCCAATGAAGTCACGCTCATCACGAACTCGGGAAGCGGCAGAATCATTGGCGATTCAGGCGCTTGCATTCCTTGCCGACGATCCTGAACGGCTGGCCGGGTTCCTTTCCACGACCGGGCTGACGCCCGAGCGCCTGCGTGAGTTGGCAAATCATCCGGACTTTCTCATAGGGGTGCTCGAGCATATGCTTGGCGACGAGTCCCTCTTGATCGCCTTTGCCGACAGCGCGGCCGCGGATCCGGCCGAGATCGTGCGGGCGCATGACACGCTCGGCGGCAGGCGGGAGCACGATTTGCCCTGAAGAAAGTTCGCCATGAGCACGAGCTTCTGCCGCGATTGCCTTGCCGATAGCGCGTCGCAAGCCGTGCGCTGCACAGCCTGCGGCTCGCCGCGCCTTATCCGTCACGCCGCGCTTGAAACACTGTCCATCGCTCACGTCGACTGCGACGCCTTCTATGCAACCATCGAAAAGCGCGATGACCCTTCGCTCGCCGCCGAGCCCGTCATCGTCGGCGGCGGCAAGCGCGGCGTGGTCGCCGCCGCCTGCTATGTTGCGCGAACCTTTGGCGTGAAATCGGCGATGCCGATGTTTGAAGCCTTGCGGCTGTGTCCGCAGGCCAAAGTGGTGCGGCCGAATATGGAGAAATATTCCAAGGCCGGCCGTGAGGTGCGCCAGATGATGCTGGCACTCACTCCGCTGGTCGAGCCGCTGTCGATCGACGAAGCCTTCCTCGATCTCGGCGGAACGGAGCGGCTGCACGGCATGTCACCGGCTAAGGCACTCGCCCGCTTCGCCGGCGAAGTCGAAAAGAACCTGCGCATCACTGTCTCGATCGGCCTGTCCTGCAACAAATTCCTCGCCAAAGTGGCTTCCGACCTCGACAAGCCGCGCGGCTTTGCGGTGCTGGATGCCAGCGAAGCGCAGGGCTTCCTGGCGCCGAAGTCGGTGAGCTTCATCTATGGCGTCGGCAAGGCAAGCGCTGCGCGATATGCCCGCGACGGGCTTCACCGCATCGCCGATCTGCAACGTCTGAGCGAGACAGACCTCGTCCGCCGCTACGGCGAGGAAGGCCGCCGCCTGGCGCGGCTCGCCCGCGGCCTGGATGCACGCACTATCAGCGCGGACCGCGAAACCAAGAGTGTTTCCTCGGAGACCACTTTCGAGCGCGACTTGTCCGCGTTCAACGCGATGGAACGAATTTTGTGGAGCCAGACGGAAGAAGTCTCGGCGCGTCTGAAGACCAAGGAACTCGCCGGTTCAACTGTGACGCTGAAGCTCAAGACCGCCGACTTTCGCATCCGCACCCGTGCCCGCTCGCTGGAATCGCCCACGCAGCTTGCACAGCGCATTTTCGCTGCCGCGCGAAGCCTGCTCGAACGCGAGACCGACGGCACGCGTTTCCGGCTCCTCGGCGTCGGCGTGAGTTCTATCGTCAACGCCGACGAAGCCGATCCCGCCGACCTGGTCGACGGCCGCGCCGCCAAAGCCGAACACGCCGTCGACCAGGTGCGAGCCCGCTTCGGCGACGATGCAGTGGTCAGGGGATTGGCGTTCGAAGGGCCGGAGGAGAGCTGACCGCCATCACTTACGGCGGGACTTCTACGGACATGGCTTCGGCTCTTTGAATTCGAGCGAGGTCAGATTTCCGGTCACCACGAAGTCGTTGTAATCGAGCGATAGGGCGCGCGAAATGCCGTTCTCGTAAAGCTCGAAGCCGATCGCATAAGCTGGTGTTTGTTCCGAGCTTTCAGAGTTCTTGGTCTTGTCAAAATAGCTGATCGTAACCGGCCAGCGCGGCACGCGAGCGAGCTTCGGCTCCCCTGCCGCCGCGTCGTCGTGGGTGCGCTCTTCGGGCGCGATCTTTTTTCCGATCACTGTGAGGGTGTCGAATACCTTGTCGCCGGTATCCGAGCCGTCAAAAACCGGGAAATCGAGGATGGTCTTGCCGGCGCGCGCCGCCGCGATCGCGCGCACCATGTGTTCGGTGGGAAATACGACTTTTGCGTCGAGGTCGAGGGCCTTCGTTACAGGTTTAACAAGATTCACGGCGGTCGCCGTTGCGTCGTGTTCGGCATTGCCGTCGACAGCATCTACAAGACTCTGGTCGATGTAATTTTCCGATGTGAATTTGAAACTCTTGGCATCGGCACCTTCCCACGTCGTCGAGCGCAGATCGCTGGTCGACACTTTGCCTTCACCTGAATCGAGCTCTGACACCTGACGAAATTCCAGCGAGTAGCCTTCGCAGGCGTTGCCGCCGAAATCGTACATGATGCGCCCACGCACACCGGCAATCTGCGAATTATTACGAGTCTCGCTGAGCGAAAGGTCGTAGAGCGCCCGATGCGGCACCAGCACGATCGGAGCATCTTGCGCCGCGGCGCTGAAGGCCGGTGCAAAGATCGCCACAGCCAAGACGATGGCAGCTCTTGGCGACGCGAACGCGCGATGCACGGCTTTCATTCCCTCTGGCTCTGCCCGCTTCAGGAATCGCCCCGCTTCCGCCGTTTCCTCTTGCACTTGCGTATTTCGTTATGTCGCTGGAATTGCGGCGAAGATAGGCACCTTGTGCGCTGCCCGCAACCATGATCCGTTCGTGGCCCGCTTGCGCGGGTGGCCTCAATCGGCGAAGACGATGCCGCCCGAATACGGCGGAAAACCTCTCGGAGGACAGCGATGGCCGGCATTGTAGAAGGCAAGCTGAAGGAGCTCGGCATCACCCTCAAGGAGCCTGCCAAGCCGATCGCCAACTACATCCCATATGTGCGTACCGGCAACCTGCTCACGGTCTCCGGGCAGATTTGCCTCGATGGCGATAACAAGCTTGTCGCCAAGGGGCAGCTTGGCGCTGGCGTATCGATCGAGGATGGGCAAAAGGCGGCACGCGCCTGCGCCATCAGCCTTCTCAACCAGATCAAGGCCGCGATCGGGGACCTCGACAAGGTCAAGCAGGTGGTGCGGCTCGGCGGATTCATCAACTCGGCGTCGGGATTCACGGACGGCCCGAAAGTCATGAATGGCGCATCCGACCTGATGGTTGAGGTATTCGGTGATAAAGGCAAGCACGCTCGCTCGACTGTCGGCGTCTCCGCCTTGCCGGTCGATGCGGCCGTCGAGGTCGAAGGCACCTTCGAGGTGTCCTAACGCGGTGTGGACCTCGCTCGAATGGCTCATCGCCCGGCCCATCGCCCATCGCGGGCTTCATGACGCCGAGCGCGGCGTGATTGAGAACACTCCCTCTGCTGTGCGCGCGGCAATCGCGGCCAATTACGGCATCGAGGTCGATGTACAGGTCACAGCCGATGGCGAGGCCATGGTGCACCATGACGACGTGCTCGGCCGCCTGACCGACGGCGAAGGCCGGCTCGACCAATTGACCGCCGCCGAGATCAAGCGCGTCCCGTTCCGCGACACCGCGGATCGGATGATGACTTTGGGCGAGCTTTGCGACCTCGTTGACGGCCGCGTCACCATGCTGGTCGAGGTCAAGAGCCGGTTCGACGGTGAAGACCGCCTGTCCGCCCGCGTCGCCGAGGTTCTGACCGGCTACCATGGGCCAGTGGCACCGATGTCGTTCGACCCGTACCAACTCTGCGACTTGCAGCAGCGAAACCCGAAACTCGTGCGCGGAATCATTGCCGCAAAGTACCGACCGCACCCCTATTGGGACCTGATGCCAGCTTGGATGCGGCTCGGTATGGGCTACCTGGTCACGGCCTTGACGGCGCGACCGCAATTCGTGGCTTATGCGGTCGCCGATCTGCCGGCCCTGGCACCACTCTTCGCGCGGCACGTTTTAAGCATGCCGCTGCTCACTTGGGCGGTGCGCACGGAACTCGATCGGCAGCGCGCCGCTCGCTGGGCCGATCAAATGATTTTTGAGGGCTTCCGGCCATGAGGGGAGCACGAGGCAAGGCGGTAGGCGGCGACAGCCAAGGACGCGACACTGGCGCGACCGCGCTTCGCGTCCACACGCTCCGCGCCATAGGTGAGGCAGAGCCAGCCGCATGGAATGCTTGCGCCAATCCAATCTCGGATTCCTCAAGCGAAATCAGACAGGCTACGCCGCCGGCTACAAAGGCGGGTGAAGCGGTCACCGCAACCGCCTCAACACCTCAAACGCCCGATGAAGAATCTATCTTCAATCCATTCATATCGCACGCTTTTCTATCGGCGCTCGAGGACTCCGGCTCGGTTGGCGGCCGTTCGGGATGGCAAGCACAGCATCTCCTGGTCAAAACTGCGGAGGGATCGCTGCTTGGCGCAGCGCCCTGCTACATCAAGAGCCATTCTCGCGGCGAGTACGTGTTCGATCGCGGCTGGGCCGAGGCCTACGAACGCGCGGGCGGCGGCTATTACCCGAAACTCCAGGTCGCGGTGCCGTTCACGCCTGCCACTGGGCGGCGGCTCCTGGTGCGACCAGGACCCCACGCCGATATTGCCCGCCAGGGACTTGCCGCAGGCCTGATCGAGCTTTGCCGTATGGATCATGCGTCCGGGGTTCACATCACTTTTGCGACCGAGCCGGAATGGCAGTTTCTCGGCCAGCAGGGCTTTCTCCAACGTACCGACCAGCAGTTCCACTGGGCCAACGCGGGATATGGCAACTTTGACGATTTCCTCGCCGCGCTGTCGGCGCGCAAGCGCAAGACCATCCGCCGTGAACGGCGCGACGCACTTGCCAACGATGTAACGGTGCACTGGCTGACCGGCCGCGATCTGACTGAAAGCGCGTGGGACGCCTTCTTCGAGTTCTACATGGAGACCGGGTCGCGCAAATGGGGCCGGCCCTACCTCACCCGCTCGTTCTACTCGCTGGCTGGTGAACGGATGAGCGATCAAATCCTGCTGGTCATGGCCAAGCGCGCCGGACGCTGGATCGCCGGTGCTATCAATTTCATCGGCTCTCACACACTCTTCGGCCGGCACTGGGGAGCCATCGAGAACCATCCGTTCCTGCATTTCGAGCTGTGCTACTATCAGGCCATCGATTATGCGATCGCCAACAAGCTCAGCTTCGTCGAGGCTGGCGCGCAGGGCGAACATAAGATCGCCCGCGGCTACATGCCCAAGACGACCCATTCGGCCCACTACATTGCTGACCCCGGCCTGCGCCGGGCCATTGCCGATTATCTGGTGCGCGAACGGGCCTATGTGGAAGCGGCCGGCGCCGAGCTTGCAACCTTGGCTCCCTATCGCAAGGATCTGGTCTTCGACGAGGACTGATTGTTACGATCGCAGCGGAGATCGCGATGCCTGACTACGACACCAACAATATCTTTGCCAGGATCCTGCGCGGTGAACTGCCGGCACACAAGGTTTTCGAAGACGACAAAGCCTTCGCCTTCCTCGATATCATGCCGCGGGCAACCGGCCACACGCTGGTGATCCCGAAGGCGCCGGTACGCACCATCCTCGACATAGCGCCGGACGATCTCGCCCGCATGATCAAAGTTGTGCAGACGATCGCGCGAGCGGCAGTGAAAGTTTTCGAAGCCGACGGTCTGACCATCCAACAGTTCAATGAGCCAGCCGGCGGCCAGGTTGTATTCCACCTGCATGTCCACATCATTCCGCGAAAGACCGGCGTGGCGCTCAAGCCGCCGGCAAGCTTCAAGGAAGAGCCGAGCGTGCTGTCAGATCAGGCGCTTCGGCTCGCCGCGGCATTGAAGGGCACTTAGCGGCGACCCGTCCGGCTCCCGGTGACAGTGCCGCGCTCAGCCCATTCGGCCGCGCGAGACGCGCTCGATCTCGGCCCGGACCAGACGCTCCACCAAGCCGGGGAGATTGTCGTCGAGCCACGATTTAAGCATCGGCCGCAGCATTTCGCGCACCAGATCCTCAAGCGTGCGGGCATTTTGCACCAGCACGGTTTGCGCCAGCGTATTGAAGGCCGAATCCACCGCCGCGCTGGTTGCGCCGGACAGCAGTTGCGTAGGCGGCCCGCTGAAATGTCGCTCCGGCGCCGGCTTCTCCGCCTGCTCCTCGTAGCTGACGTCAAAACTGCCGTCGATGGTGCGAAAGGCGGGTGCGGGCATGGGATGAGGCTCCGACGGCTGCGGAGGTGACATCGGTGAGGCCATCGACTCCGTAAGATCGAGGATATCGGCAGACTGTTCGCCGGCCGCGCCGTCTTCCGGCTCGGCTGGCTCCGGGTTCGCCGACAGGTTCGGATCCGGAATGCGCGGCGCCGGATTTGGCGGCGGAAGCGAAGGCTCAGGCCGCACCGGAGGCGCCGCGGGCGCAGCTTCAGCCGGTTTCTGCGTTGACTTGCTTGCGTCGTCGTCGGCGATGATGCGGCGAATGGAGGCGAGAATCTCCTCCATCGACGGTTCCTGCGATTTCGCCGGTTGCGTCATTCGCGGTTCCTCGCCACCACGCGTTAAATCCCGAAGAGCCTAACGCAGCAAACCCATACTTCCGCACCGCACGGCGGCAGCGAATCATTCAAGCAATTATGGAACGCTGCCGGCGGGTATGTCATGTCGAGAATCTCATTGGAACAACGGCCTGTGGACACGGCGACCTCCGCCCCTCAAATCGGGCTCACGTCTTTAGTTCGTCCTACCTGCCGTCCGGCGTACGTACGCCGATCCATGCATCCCGCACTTGCTGATAGTGCACCTGGGGATCATAGATCGGAACGTTGAGACCGAGCCTTTGCATCGACAGCCCGCCAACGGACGCCAGCAAGGTATATGACGCCACGACGCGATCGTGCTGCGCGGTCACCAGCGCCACCCGGGCGTTGACGAGTTCCTGCTGCGCATTGAGCACATCGAGCGTGGTGCGTTGGCCGACGCGGGCCTCCTCGCGAACGCCGTTCAGCGCGATTTCGGCGGCATTGACCTGCGCGGTCGTGGCTTCAATCTGCGCCTTCGTGGCGTCAAGCTGACCCCAGCTCTGCACCACCGTTTCACGCGCCTGATCGCGGTTGACGTCAAGGTTGAGGCGTTGCTGACCAAGGGTCTCCTTGGACTGCCGGATCGCCGAGTATTCTCCGCCGCCCTGGTAGATCGGCACCGTCAACTGGCCCACCACCGAAGCCAGCATCTGTTTGTTGACGTTGTAGAGCGGATCCCAACTCTTCGACGCACTCACAACCATCGCGAGGTTGGGATACAGCGAACCTTCGCTAACCTTGACTGCGAGTTCGGCGACATCGACCCCGTACATTGCGGCCAATACGGACGGACTCTGCTGTTGGCCTTCCGTGATCGCCACACTGAGCGCTTTCGGCGAGAACCGGTCGACCGGCGTGCCGGGGGCGAGGCGGCCGGGATCGACGCCGATGACGCGCCGATAATTGGCTTGCGATGTCACGTAGTTTGCTTGCGCACCGAGCAACGACGATCGTCCCGCGGCAAGCCGGGATTCCGACTGGGCCACGTCGGTACGGGTGACCTCGCCGACATTGAAGCGGTCGCGCGTTTGCTTGAGCTGCTCGGTCAACACTTCGACGTTGCTGCGGTTCAGATCGAGGATCGCCTGATCGCGCAACAAATTCATGTAGGACGTCGAAGCGTCGAGCAGCACCTGCTGCTCGGTCACACGCAAGGTCTCGCGCGCGCCCATGACCTGACTCTCGGCCTGGCGCACTTTGTTCGCGGTCTGCAATCCGTTGAACAGCGTCTGCGTGGCGCTCGCGCCGATGCCGCGCTGTTCAAACGGCTCAGCGAAATTCGTGTAGCTCACGGTATTCGGAAAAACTTGCTGACTAACCGAATGCGAGAGCGTGTTGGCATAGTCATAGCCGCCATTGGCCGTGACCGTAAGTTTCGGACGATAGCCCGAGAGCGCCTGGGGAACGTTCTCGTCGATCGAACGCAGCGAAGCGCGTTGGGCATTGAGAGACGGATTATTTTGGTAGGCCTGCACGAGGGCCCATTCGAGAGTGTCAGCAGCCGCACCGTCACAACACATAGCGAGCGCGCCCGCCAGAGCGAGGCACGCAAGAGGCCCGGAACGAGCCCGCGACCCTACGCCGTTCGATGACGTACTCACTGCGTCCGCCCTACCCCGCACCATCTGCCCCGCGTTAACTGCCCCACGGGTCTCATAATAGATGCAACAGCTCATACCCCGCCGCCGCGTCCGGCTGACGGAATGGAACATCCGACTTTAGGGGGCCTGCGATCACCGTGAAACCCCGGTTAGGGGACAACAAGCAGAATTCTCGGAATTGGCACATAAGCGCAACAGGTCCTTACCCGCGATTAGGATCGGGGAAGAGAAGCCGGGATTGGCGGCTCAAGTATGGGGTGAGGCAGCTGTCTGGGCGTCAGAAAACGAATGACGGCGGCGCTGCGAAGCCGGGCAATAAGGCAGCCGAGGCGTCGAATATCGGTCGGCCGGCCAAATGGCCTTCGATTTGGCGAAAAGTCATCGCTTTGCCCGTCGGTGCGCGACCGAAAACGCAGGCCAGCCGGCCCTCCGGCTTCAATTGTCGGCCGAGCGCGTCAGGCAGAATTTCGGTCGCTCCGTTGAGCAGGATCAGGTCATAGGGTCCCGCCTGTGGCCAACCTGTGGTGAGTGGCCCGATGGCGCAGACAACGTGGGCGTCAGCGGCGGCGGCGAGCGCTAGCCTCGCCTGCCGTGCCAGGTCTTCGTTTTCCTCCAGCGCAACAACCGAACCGGCCAGCCGCGCCAGCACCGCGGATGAGTAACCGGTGCCACAGCCGACATCGAGAACGTGGCTGTCTCTGCGCACTTGCAAGGCTTGAAGGAGCTTGGCGAGCACCATTGGCTTGAGCAACGCGCGCCCATCCCCGATTGGCAGATCGCCATCGACGTAAGCCTGTCCGGCGACCGCCGGCGGCGCGAACCGCTCGCGCGGAACCGCGAGCATCGCATTTATCAAGTCAAGATCAGTGACGTCTGCCGTGCGAATCTGCCCGTCGACCATCATGCGGCGAGCCGCGACCGTGTCGAACATACGTCTGCTTCCGGTTTCCGCCGATCAGCGTTCTGCGGCACGGTCCGGCAAAACGCAAGTCTGCCTCAGTCGCTATCCGCTGCTCTGGCCCGGCGAAGGAACGTTAACTTGTCGGGCATAGCGTTGCCCAAAGGGGGGTGTTCCTCTATAGAGCGACTGCTTTGTGCGGCGGCGGTTCTTCAGCGCCGCTGCTTGTGACGGCCACGTGGCGGAGTGGTTACGCAACGGTCTGCAAAACCGTGTACCCCGGTTCAATTCCGGGCGTGGCCTCCACTCGCCGGCCCTGACCAGTCCTTGCAGGAAAAGTTCCAGAGCTGGCGGCTTTCAAAGCGTGTGTGGCTTTGTTATACGCGACCAGCGCACTTGAGGTGCTGCCGTTCCCCGGTAGCTCAGTGGTAGAGCAACCGGCTGTTAACCGGTTGGTCGCTGGTTCGAATCCGGCCCGGGGAGCCAAATAACTTCAAAGGCTTACGTCATTAACCTCCGAAAGCAAAATACCCAAGAAACCTAGTCTGGCAGCATGTCTGGCAGCATTTTGCAAATTTCGCGGTCAGGTTAAGGTTATGGTCCCCGCAGAGCCCTTGTGGGACGTCTTCACGCCGGCCGTTATTGCCAAACTGCAAGCGATCAGATCGCCGAGCGAGCAGTTGCGGTGCAGATTGGCGATTCTCGGCGCCGGAGGCCTCAACCCAAGCTCTCTGAACAATGAACTGCGGGCATTTAAGTCGGCGTGGGAAACGTATCTCACCGCCGCTTATGCGATCGGCCTATTCGACGGAGCGCACGGAACCGACTTGCGCGCTCGGCTCACCGATATCGACGACAATAACCACCTAGCCGCCATCAGCGAGTGCTTCGCGGCGTGGTATCTTGCCGGCCGACGCCGACTGTCTCTCCGATCGCGACCTCTAGGCAATCAGCGGAGCTGCTTGGAATTTCTGATCGAACACCCAGACGGCAATATCAACGTCGAAGTGAAAGCCCCCCATCGCCAAATCACAAACGAATTTTTTTGGGGCGATGACAGCGATCTCCTTGAAGCAGCCCTTCAGCAGGCCAACAAGCAATTCACAAAAGGTCAGCGCAATTTGCTGGTCATCCACCCGCGTTTGCGATTGTCGGTCTTTCCCGAACTGCAGCGCCGGCCGATTGAACGAGCCTTTATAGGCGAAGAGATCATCAGGATTCCGATCGACATGACGACTGGCGGCCCTGCTGGTCCCGAACAAATGGCATTTAGCCAAAACGGCCGACTGCTGAAGCGCTGGCCAGAGGCTCGCTATACCCGAGTCAGCGCGGCCTTGTTTCTGACGGAATACGCGGAAGGTGCAGAGGTGAAGCCGCGCGCGCTCATCCTTCACAATCCCAACGCGGAGTCGCCGCTTCCACGCGACATCTGGGCCGGCATCCCGGAATTTTTCCTGGACGGAAATCGTTGGCGCTGGTCCGATGAGGAACCAGCCGCGGCGTCCGAACCTAGGAACTTTTCCACCACATCCGCCACTTTCTACAACTGCTAAAGCGCAATCACACATAAATCCCGACGATCGCCAGCAACTTGAGCACGTTCTCTCGCGTATCCCTCGCGCCGACTGGAGGTTGCTTCTCACTTGCGACCAAGGACGTGAAATCCGTCGATGCATCGATGCTATGCGCGCGGCGATCAAGAAGCGCGGTCCACAACCTCGGCCTATCGCGGTGCTAATAGACCTGTATGGCAACCGGCTACTTTCCGATCGGACTGTGGGGTCATGGCTACGCCAACGGATTCTCGAGAACTTGCCGCAAACTAAATGGGAGAAGCTCGCGGCTCTCTACAGCGACATTGCCGGCGAACGAGCTGAGCCATTGCATGGCAATATGACACAAGACGGCAAGGGCTCACAGGTAATGGCTGGTTATTGGCATCAGGGTAGCCAATGGGCCCGGATGTTTTGTCAGGTTGCCGATGTACCCGGCATTTTGGCACTGCGGCGGTCAAACGTTTTACGCCATGATGAGGTTGTTTCGCCCGCTGAAGCCTTGCCTCCACTGCATGGCTTTCAGGAGGAAGTATATTTGAAACTCAGAACGCTTCTCCGTGAACCCTCAGGCGTGGCTGCAATGCTTTCGTTGCCGACTGGCGCTGGTAAGACCCGTGTGGCTGTCGAGGCAATTTGTGATCATTTAGCAGAAGAATTAGAAGCGCGGCGACGCCGGAATGTCGCACTCTGGATTGCTCAAAGCGAAGAGCTGCAAATTCAAGCATGGGAGGAGTTTCGCCAAGTATGGCAGGTCGCTCCAGAGCGGGCGACCGGACGTATAGGCCGGCGCGTTGACCTTCTTCTAATCCGCGCATGGGGTGTTATTCGGCGTGCAATTTTGACCCCGTGAGCCGGGGGATCGGCGTCCAAAATTGACCCCCTACATATTGGCCTGATGCGCTGCTCGCTTTGATTCCAAGCGAGCGGTGGGGGGAATGCTGACAGTGGAGACGATCGGCCGGATTCGGCGCGAGCATTTTATCAAAGGCAAAACGATCAGGGAGATTTCCCGGGATCTTAAGGTGTCCCGGAACACGGTCCGCAAGGTACTGCGGTCGGGGGAGACATCGTTCGATTACGAGCGTGACGTTCAGCCTCGGCCGAAGCTGGGACGGTGGACGGCTGAACTCGATGAACTGTTGGAAGGCAATACGACCAAGCCCTTCCGCGAGCAGTTGACGCTGATCCGCATCTTCGAGGAACTACGCGGGCGCGGTTACGACGGTGGCTACGATGCCGTGCGGCGCTACGCCAGGCGATGGGCCAAGGAGCACGGACAATCGACGGCGGCGGCCTACGTCCCGCTGAGCTTCGCGCCGGGGGAAGCCTACCAGTTCGACTGGAGCCACGAGATCGTTCTGCTGAGCGGCGTGACGGTCATCGTGAAGGCCGCCCATGTCCGGCTTTGTCACAGTCGGATGCTGTTCGTGCGCGCCTATCCTCGCGAGACGCAGGAGATGGTGTTCGACGCACACGACCGGGCCTTTGCCCTGTTCAAGGGCGCTTGCGGGCGCGGCATCTACGACAACATGAAGACGGCGGTGGAGACGATCTTCGTCGGCAAGGGTCGCCTCTCGACCGGGGGAAGAGTAGTTCCTGGCGATGGAATTCTAATCGAAAGACCAGCGATGGCAGCGGAACAGCTTCGGCCAATCTGAATTCATCAGCTGCCCCTTCTTACCGGAACCGCCGTCCCAGCTGTCGCTGCAAGGGGCACGTATAACTTCCTGTGTGATTCGGCCGGGGTCGGTGAGCCGCTATCCGGCCCAAAAAGGGAACCTCCCTCAAAAGGGACCGCCCCGTGCTCGAATGGGCGCCAGAGTTTGGGCCATCGCTGGGGCAATCGTCGGGAATCTCTCTGTTGTCGACTGCCCCCTCTGAGGGGTAACGCTGAGTCTCGATTCATTGAATTCTGCGCTAAAATCGCTGGGCTTATTTCGAGCTAATAGCGGTTGCCTGGCGTCGACGAAAGTAAAGCGAGGGAGCGATATTGTTGTCCCGATGGCGTCCTCCGATTATGGAGCAGCCCCACGCGGCGCCGGCCGCAGCAACCAAAGCTGCAGCAAACGTAAAACCTAAAATGATCGCACTTTTCCTGGCTTGCGAAGCTGCGTCTTTGGAGGCGGCTAATACCTGACTAACGCGCTGGCCTGCTTCGGTCGGCGAAAGGCCAGCCCGCGTAGAAACGAGCCGAGTCAGATAATCGAGGTCCTCAGAGGACAGATCCTTACGGCCAGCGCCTCGCTGTAGAATGCGGCCCGCTTCTGCTCGCGCTTCCACGTCCACGTTCCCGGGCTTCGCCTCCGAACGGAACAGGCGATCGACTTCATAGGTGAGAAATGCGGGCTCCGACGTCGCGGTGTCCGTCGTGTGCTCAGCGCGCTGCAAATTTGCCGCGCTTGCAAAAGTAAGTGCTATGCCAAGAAACCCGCCCACGGCCCAGACCACGAGGCCATGGACACCATCGCGGAAATGAACATCATCCGCCGTACTCTGCCACACCGGCCGGGTGCGACCAGCTATGTAGCCGCCAAGAGCGAAGCTACCGATCGCGGTCAAAACAATCCACGCACCAGACAGAACAACCAAACCGACCGAGGTATCGCGCCAGGTTGGGGAGGCCGATGAGACGGCGAGGCCGATGGCGGCCGCGAAAGCTGACGCAATAAAAAACATGTAGCGGCGACAAAGGCACCGCCAAAAACCGCCCCCCAGTTGATGAAGGGAATACGTACCGTATCGACCGAAATGGGTTCGATTGTTGCTTGCTGAGGTGCGATGGAAGAAGTTGTCATTAAACGCCTCGTAACTTTGAGAAAACCCGTAATCAGTGCAACCCTAAGAACGACAAGATAGCCATGACAATTACGATCAATCCGACCAAGTAAATGATCCCGTCCATGATAAGCCTCCTTAATCTTGCTGGGCTTAAACCAATTCGTCGGAGTGTTCCCGCTGCTCCGAAAAGACTTGTGGGCCGAGCAGCCTTTAAACCCTTGTTAGTTCAGCTCGTTCGGCTCAGGGAGCGACGGGCACGGCGGAATCGACGGCGTCGGCGCGCCGGCGGTGCCGTTGCGGCCGTTGCCCTCCCATCCTCCAAAATGTGCACCACCGATGTCGGTGCAGAACGTCCCCACTATCATCGTGTTGCAGATGACATCCATCCTGCTCGAGGAGCCGCTGGATGACGCAGCCGCGCCCTGGTCGCTCTGCTTGCATCGGCCGGTCCAGCGAGCAGGATGACTATAGCCAGTAGCGCGCGGGCCGCCCCGAGCATGCGGATTAGCGCACTGCCATAATAGCGGCCGAGTTCGCGGGACCTCACGCGTAAGCATGGTTCGCACATTTCCTTGGCACTTTTTCCTTCAGCAGTCTACGGTCCCGCCAAGACCCGCGCCGACGGGCTGCGGATGCCGACGCGCCCAAGCTAAGCGGCGGGTTCTATGGTTCATGTGAGTTACCGACAGCCCGTATTTTGATAAGCGCTAAGTGCAAAAGACGCCCGAGTTACCATTTGATCAAAGGCCAGCTTTTCCCAGGCAGGATATTCGAAATCCAAGTGGTGCCATTGAGTCTTACCGCAGGCCAACATCGCTTTACGATAGAAGATGTGATCTCCTTTAAAACCAGAAACGACAATCCATGTCGGTGCTAGTCGCTCATATGTAATCCGTCCATTCTGCACAGTGCGCACCTCAGCAGGTGCGCAGCCATGGATTCACGCTGAGCGGACATCCTATAAAGCGACAGCCGAGCGTCGCCATTTGGTGAAACAAAGCGCGAGCCATTTCCATCTACGGGAGATAAAGTCCAATCCGCGGGCATGATGACGAATGCCGCGCTTTCCGACCATTCGCGATTCCCGAAAGGACAAGGACGAAGCACAAGGTATAAAGAAAATGCGCAAAGGCTTTTCCTTGGCGAAAGAGGGTTCTTTAAATCCTCAATGCGTACGGCACCAGCTATGTTCCGAATCCTTGAAATCTACGATACCTCTGGGAGAGCCAGATCATGCCTATTGGTGCTAGGTGGTCACGGAACAAATCACTCGGATTTCTTGGGGCGCCTCGCGGCTGGCAATAACGCTCGCGCTGCCACAGCGTTTGCAGCGAAGCTTTTTTTACGCTAACGATCGGAGCATTTGCGTTGACGCCGAACCTAAGCGTAGCCGGCGAACGCATGCACGTCACGAGCACCGTTAGCAAAATGTTAGCTCGCTTTGCGGCGCCCCGCCGGGGACCGGCTTGCTTCCTTCGGCGCACGCGGCTGCGAGGCTCCACGACTGCTTGATTTCCTCCGCTCGCCCCTCGGCTTTCCTTCACGCTCGCACGTAGTGCATCCTCGCGGCGGCTTGTTGTCCGACTTCGCCATCCGGGACGATATGGTACGCACGCGTGGCCACAAAATACTCCTATGCAACAAACATACTGGATGAATTAAATTGGAGAGGATCGCTAGAGCCGAGCGCAGTTTTGTCGGTTATGCGGCCTCAGCGAGCCCATGCTCTTTCAGCAATTTTCGACTTTAGTAACCCGGCACTGCGTCTTGGCGGCGAAGGTATCGATGGCTTCAGCGATCAGTCGGCAATCCTGAATAGAGGAATGAGGAACTCGCGGGATTTGGCGATGAAGCCAGCGGGCCGAATTATTGTTCGGCAGCCTCCGGATCATCCTACTCCGGCAATAAGGTCCCGGTAATTTTCACGCCACAACGTTTCGTCCAGATACTCACTCATGGCGCGCAATTAACGTACGGCAAAGCCTCCGGTTCCAATTCATAACCCCCTGTGACAGTAGGCCCGCGGCAGTACGATGCGGCACTGAAACGCCAGCAGCGAACCGTGGTCCGGGTGCTATCGGCGCTGCGGCTGTATTTTTACCGGCGAACCAGGTTTCACGGACTACGCGGCGGGGTCGCCGCCACACCGCGGCGCGGTGGATCTGCCTCTTGGTCGCGCAACATGTAGCCCCTTTGCCTGCCATTTTGCGCTTGTTAAAGCCTATGATCTGCTCAAACGAATTGTGGGCCGAGCTGATGAATTCCCCATTAAAAGCAGTTGAGGATCGATCGGGAACAAATCGGGTTTCCTCGCCGTTGCGATCGCATGACAAATGCGATTTGTGATCGCTGGGGTGTATTTTGCGTACACACGTAGCGTTTAGAGCCCACCCAGACGGTATTCATATCGGGTTTCTAATGGCTAACGCTTCAATGAAGAAATCGCCGCCGCTTCGCAACCACATCGCGATGAACGAGCCTTCGTTCGTTCCGCGACCAAGCCAAATCGCGTCATTACCTGATGGTTGGCGCCAATCCGATTCCGGGGGCGAAAAGAAAAACCCCAGCAGAAAGCGTCACCTTCTAATCCTCAACCCCTCTCAACGAACCTGCCCTACTGCAATTCTCTGACTTATCCCTACCGCCATTCAGTTCTTGTTCCAGACAAAAGGTCGGTTCCTTCATTGGAACTTGATGACTGCGGGAGGCGTTTGCAAACCAATTCTCATCTCTGAGGAAGGCCCATGAGCACCGCATGTAAAAGACCAAGGTTGGTGAACGTCCACGTCATCCCTTGGGACAAACCGACCGGCCTGTTCGGTATCGCCTGCGATTATGACGACGGTGTCAGTTTTCGCGAAATGTGGGGCAGCAAAGAAAAATGCGAACTGATGGCGAGCGTGCGGAGACGCGAGATTTTCACGGATGCTAATCTGAAGCGATAGCCTTTGGTCATTGGTCGCTAGTGTCCAAATTATAAAAGTATTTGAAATCGTCGCACCAATAGGTGTGATGGCTTCCGCGCTGGGTAAAGCTCTTTTCCTTATAAATCCGGCATCCTACCAAACGCTCGCTGACTGCGCTAACCTCCACAGCGCGGGATGATTCTATGCCGGATCGTCTGATGTTTAACAAAGAGGGCGCGCCGAGCTATTATCGGAACGGCAAATATTACTATTCAGCAAAGACCCACGAGTGCGAGTACTTCGAGCAAGACGGGTATATTTATTCCATGAAGGGTACTGGAGCAGTCTTCTTCATTCGTACAAAATGGTGGCACGCGATCGAGAACGGTACGCCATCGTACTTTTCTAACGACTGAACACGGCCCTTTCTGGCTCGTCTTCAAAAACGGCCGCGATTTATCCGTCATCATCCAGCCAGCGGGCGACACTTAGCCATGGCGTCCACGCGTTGGGCAGACCATTCGACTATTAAATCACCGTTGGAAGCTGTGGTTTCGTACGGTTGCAGACCTAAGGGAAAATTTTTTCAGGGAGTCCGCCAGTGGGATTGCCCCCTGTGGGAATTCGCGAATTGCGTCGTCGTTGCCAATTTTGGAGGTCACGATGGCAATCAACAAACCGTATGGCGAAAATGCTCGCAAAGGCGCGGTGCGCGAGCGATCGCAGCGAAAAACAAAGGTTATGGGCGAGGATCACTGGACGAAGCGTAGCCGCAGGTCCGGCAAGTTTCTGGCGCAGAAACCTGTCGGTGCCAAAAAATACAAGGGCGTTCGCCGTGAAGCGTAGAAGAAAGCCCGCAGTCCCCGAACCTTCGCTGCGGGCCGTAATGTGGATAGTCGCTACCGCACTTGTTGTTATCCTGCTATTATTGTTTTGAACGGCACTGGGGATCCTCGCGCGTCGTGGGGCGATGCTCACTCAACTTTGAAAAAGATAGATTTCAAAAAGTCTGGTTGATGAGTTCGAACCAGCCGGGAA
>CAVTFP010000050.1:0-10281 GCA_963733645.1 uncultured Alphaproteobacteria bacterium | reverse complement strand
TTATCGCGCACTGGCGGTTTGTGCCGCCTTTCCAATTGAATGTTGCCTATGGGGCGAACGATCCGTCCGCATCGCCTCAAGCTTGCGGCTGAGTGATTTAGCGAAAACCGCAGTGGCGATCGGCAGATTGCGTCCACGCAAGCGACCGACCACTGAGATTTGCGCGTGGTACGTCGCGATCATCGATCTCGCGCGCAACGACACCAAGCTTGTTGCCCGGCGGAAGCGTTCCAATTTGGATCTGGAAGGAAATCAAGCCGGCATGGACCACCAAGCCACGCAACATCTCGAACGAGTTCGATTCTGCAACGATATTGAAAGTGAGTCCGGTACGTGCCGAAACTTCCTCGAGCAGTTGTCTGCCGCCAATTGATCGCTCTGGTAACGCGACAGGATAGGCGGCGCAATCCCTGAGCCGGAGTGCCTTTCGTGCGGCGAGTGGATGGCCTTTTGCCATGACTGCCACCAATTGCTGTTCGAGCATCACTAATGGCTGAAAGTTTGCGGTAAACGGTGGCCGAAAAACGACGACCAGATCGACTTCATAAGCCGCCAGCGCCACCATGGCCCATTCGTGGTCGACAACCTTCAGTTCGAACGAGACAAGCGGATGGCTCCTGCGAAACTCGGCGATCTGACGCGGCAGGAAATCAAGCGCAAGCGCTTGGCTGCACGCAATTCTTACGGTCCCGCGCCGCAGGCCTTTGAGATCCTCGATCTGCGACTTCATGCGCTCGACTTCGCCGTTGTGCCCGCGCAAGTAATGGACAAACACTTCGCCTGCCGCGGTCAGGCGAACGCCGCGCGGCCGGCGGTCGAATAGGAGCGTCCCGAGTTCACTCTCGAGATCGGCAATCCGGCGATTGACCGCAGAAGCGGTGACATTAAGGCGTTCGGCGGCCTTTCTTATTGAGCCGGACCGGGCAACCTCATCTACATAACTTAAAATCCGAAGATGTTTCATGGCCTTGCCGTGTTTCGATCAATGATGCCATTTCAGCATCACTCTAGCAAGAAATCGGCAGTATATGGCAACGCTCATTCGGCCTAGGCTTTTGCGGTTCGCGTGTCCTTTGGTCACGCAATGTTGAGCCATCCACGTCGCGCCCGTCGCTGGTGGTGGCATATCGATTAGGCGTCCGGATTCCGGGGCCGACGCCTGTACGCAGAGAACCGTAGCAGGAGCCGATCACATGACCTCGACCGCACGTTGGTGCTCCCTCGTTTTTGCTGGCCGCAATCGGGATTGCCATCCCGCTCGCGGCTGCTGCACCTGCATCCGCGCAGACCAAGCTCAAAATGGTGCTGAACTGGAAGTATCAGGGTCCGCAGGGTTGGTTCTTCCTTGCCGACGATCGCGGTTATTTTAAAGCCGCAGGCCTCGACGTGACGATGGATCAGGGCAATGGCTCTGGCGCACCGATCCCTCTCGTCGCAAGCGGCACTTACGATGTGGGCTTTGGCGATATCAATGCATTGATCGAATTCGCCGCCAAAAAGCCAGACGAAGCGCCCATCGCTGTCTACGTCATGTACAACCGGCCACCGTTCACCATTGCGGTGCGCGCCGACAGCCCGATCCATACGCCGAAGGATCTCGAGGGCAAGACGCTCGGCGGTGCCGCCGGCGACGGCGCACTCAAGCTTTTCCCTGCCTTCTGCAAGATTACCAAGATCGACTGCACCAAAGTGAACATCACCAACATGCAGCCGAACCTGCGCGAGCAGATGCTGATGCAGGGCCAGGTCGACGGCGTCTTCGGCTACGTCAATACTATCCGCTTTTCCGCGAAACTGATGGGCGTCGATCCGGAGAAGCAAATTCGATGGATCAATTACGGCGATTACGGAATGGATCTCTACTCGAATGCCATCATCGTCTCGAAGAAGCTTGTTAAGGACAATCCCGCCGCGGTTCGAGGACTTCTCGGCGCGATCAACCATGGATTGGAGGACGCTCTTAAAGATCCAGACGCCGCTGTTGCAGCCGTCGCCAAGCGCGAGCCGCTGATCAAGATCGAGGTCGAGCGGGAGCGATTGGATGCGACGCTCAAGGATGAGATGAACCATCCCGAGATTGCCAAAATCGGTGTCGGCAATGTGGATATAGATCGCCTGAAGCGTTCGATCGACATCCTGGTCGAAGCCAATAATCTGCCGCGCACTCCTTCGGTTAGCGAAATCTTCACGCCGGATTTCCTGCCACCGACTGACGAGTTGCCGAAGAAGCTATTCTAACTTTTCGCCGACGCGACTTCTCCGCTCGCGGCGGAGGAGTCCGTTTTGCCGATAGGTTGCGTTGCAGGGCGTGACTAATGGAATTGAAGCTCAACGGACGCGTGGCAATGATCACCGGGCCGGCGAAGGGGATGGGCGCAGCCATCACCGAAGCCTTTGCCGCCGAGGGCGCTCGGTTGGCGCTGGTCGGCCGCGACTTCGCCGCTATCGAACCCGTCGCGAAGTCCGTCAAATCAGCGGGTGCCGAAGCGATCATTGTGTCCTGCGATCTCACCGACCCGCAACAATGCTCCGCCGCGGCCGAGAAGACCAAGGCAATCTATGATGGACGCATCGACATTCTGGTGAATGTCGCCGGCGGCTCTGGGCCCATTGGAAAGAGCGGTGTGGAAACCACGCCCGAAGAATTCGACGCGATTGTCACGCTCAACATGAATGGCTCATTCCATACCATGCGAAGCGTGCTGCCAACCATGATCGCGCAGCGCTACGGCAAGATCGTCAATGTCGGCGGCACGTTCGGCATGCGTGGCCGAGCCGGGCGCGTGGCCTATTCCGCTTCCAAATGGGGTCTGCGCGGGATCACCAAGAGTTTCGCGCTGGAGGTTGGCCAGCACAACATCAACGTCAATTGCGTCGCACCCGGCATGGTCGACGGTCCCCGCTTCCGCGAAAAAGTCTGTGCCGAAATGGCCAAGCGCCTCGGCATCAGTGTCGAGGAAGCAGCTGAGCGGCACGCCTCCGAATACGCGCTCAAACGCGTAACTGTCGATCAGGATGTCGCCAACGCCTGCCTCTTTCTTGCCAGCGATGCCGCGCGCCAGATCACCGGCGTCGATCTCCCCGTCGACGGTGGCTGGGCTATGCTGTGAGGATGTTCGATGCCCACTGTGATCGCTGATCTTGTTATTCGCAATGGCAGCGTCGTAACCCACGATGCAGTTATCGCAGCGAGTGTTGCCATCAAAGATGGACGCGTGCTCTCGGTCGGTGCCGAGGAGGCCATGCCGCCTGCTCGCGAGACGTTCGATGCTGCTGGATTGCATGTTCTGCCCGGCGCCATCGATATCCACGTGCATTTCCGCGACCCAGGTTATCCTGCCAAGGAAGACTGGGCGACCGGGACAGCCGCCGCTGCATTTGGCGGTGTTACGACCGTCTTTGACATGCCGAACACCATTCCTCCGACGGGGAATGCCGAGGTGCTTGCCGCCAAGCACGAGATTGCTGCCAGCAAAGCCTACATCGACTTCGGCCTTTACGGATTGCTCGGCGAAGACACGATCGAGCATGTCCCCGCACTGGTCCGTGGCGGCGTCATCGGTTTTAAGCTCTACATGGGCAATACTTTCGGCAAGATTCCGTCGCCCTCGACCGGCGCTATGCTGGAGGCCTTCGAGGTCGTTGCGCCGACAGGCAAGCGCATCTCGCTTCATGCCGAGACAAATTCGATCATGGAGCGGCGCCAGGAGCGACTGGCATCGGCGGGTCGCCAGGATCCATTGGCCCACATCGCATCGCGGCCCGCAGTTGTCGCCGTCGAGGCGGTCAGCCGCGCCGCCATCCTCGCGGAATGGACAGGCGCCCGAATTCACATTTTGCACATTTCATCGGCTGAGGAACTGCGGCCATTGCGCGAGGGGAAAGCGCGCGGCGTCGATATTACCGGCGAAACGTGCCCGCATTATCTCCTGCTATCGGCTGATGACTACCACGACCTGGCCGGGATCATTCGGGTCAATCCGCCCGTGCGCGAGGCGCGCAATCGCGAGCCGCTATGGTCTGCGCTTGCCGACGGCACGATCGACTTGATTGCGACCGATCATGCTCCGCATACCCCGGAAGAGAAGACGCGTAACGACATCTGGGCCGTGGACTGTGGGTTTCCGGGTGTCGAGACGCAGATGCCACTCATGCTGACGGAGGTCAACAAAGGGCGCATGTCGATTTGCGATTATGTCCGATTGAGTTCCTTCAACCCCGCCAAGATTTGGGGCCTCTATCCGCGCAAGGGTGCAATTCAGTCCGGCTCCGATGCCGATCTGGCGATCGTCGATCTTGGGCGTGAACATACGATCGAGGATGCCGCGCTGCAGTCTCGCTCAAAAATCTCGCCATGGAACGGCCGCCGCGTGAAGGGACTTCCGCTTCACACCTTGGTCCGTGGGCGTTTTGTCATGAAGGACCGTACGCTCGTTGAGGGCACGCGTGGTTGGGGCCGTTCGGTGGACAAAATCCAGAAAATGCCGGCACCAAAATTGCATAACACCGATCTTACGATGCAAGCGATCGTTCGCGAAGTCTCCGATCGCGGCGCGGAGCGCCCAACATGACATATGCAGCGACCGCCCAGCCTCGAAAACACTCCGACTACTTTGTCGAGCTTGAGGGCGTTACGCTGACCTACGGGCGCGACGACCGGCAGATTAACGCGCTCGGAATGACGAACCTGCAACTAAAGCAGGGAGACTTCGTTGCGCTTGTCGGTCCATCGGGCTGCGGAAAGTCCACCATCCTAAAGCTGGTAACCGGACTTCTCAGCGCCAGCACCGGCTACGTCTATGTCGCTGGCCGGGAAGTTGGTGCCGAGCCTGTTCGCGTGGGCATGGCATTTCAGAACCCGACCATGCTGCCGTGGCTGACTGTTCGCGACAATGTCATGCTGCCATTGAAGATCGTACCGCCGTTTCGCGAAGACTACCGAGCGAAACGCAAGACAGAATTTCGCGACCGCGCGGAAGCGCTGTTAAAAGAAGTCGGCCTCGCAAATTTCGGCGATAAGCATCCGTGGCAGCTGTCCGGTGGAATGCTGCAGCGCGCCTCACTGTGCCGCGCGCTTGTGCATGAGCCGCAACTTTTGATGCTTGATGAGCCGTTCGGAGCGCTCGATCAATTCACCCGCGAAGAGCTGTGGGCCATCATGCAGGACTTGTGGATGAAAATGCGGCCCACGGTGTTGCTGGTCACCCATGACTTGAAGGAGGCCGGTTATCTCGCCAACCGCATTTGTGTGATGCGCGCACGGCCGGGACAGATCATCGACGATGCCGAAGTTACTTTTCCGCGGCCGCGCACGATCGAAATGTCATACACGCCCTCTTTTGTTTTGATGACGCAGCGGCTGCGCGAACTAATCGTGACGGCGCGCCCCGCCAAAGAGGCGGCTTGATGGACCCGCAAACGCGCCGCCGTCTCGCGTCCGCCGCCTTCATTGTTGGTTTTTTCGCCTTGTGGGAAGTGCTGTGCTGGCTTTTCGGAGTGAGCGATATCGTGCTGCCCAAGCCCAGCCAGATTATCGTCACGCTTTTCCAACGCATGCCGGCGCTGTGGCCGCATACAATCCAGACGCTCTACACCACCCTGATCGGATTTGCGCTCGGCATTGCGATCGGGGTTGCGCTTGGGGTGTTGGTTGGTTCGTCGCGACTGGCCTACGACGTTGCCTATCCGCTGCTCATCGGGTTTGCGACCATCCCGAAGGTCGCCGTCGTGCCGATCTTCGTCTTGTGGTTTGGCGCCGGCGCGGTACCGGCTGTGCTGACCGCAATGATCATGAGCATCTTTCCGATAGTGGTCAACGTGGCCACCGGTCTTGCTACGACGGAGCCGGAACTTGAGGATGTCATGCGGGCGCTCCACGCCAGCAAGCTCGACATTCTCTGGAACGTCGGCCTGCCGCGTACCATGCCTTACTTCTTTGCCTCGCTGAAGGTTGCGGTCACGCTCGCGTTCGTCGGCACCGTGATCTCCGAAACGGTCGCGTCGAACCGCGGCATTGGCAATGTCATGATGATTGCCAGCTCGAACTTCGACGTACCGCTTGTGTTTGCCGGGCTGCTCATCCTCGCGATCATGGGCGTAGCGCTTTACGCCGTATTCTCATTTCTTGAATCTCACATCACTGGCTGGGCCCACCGCAAGGATGACCTTGCGATGGGGTGAGTTTCCCATCCAACAGGAGCCGATCATGCCTTTAATGCGAATCGTAGTCGCATTCGTCATCGCGTCACTTTGTGCAACGTCTGCAGCGTCGGCGCAGGACAACACAAAGATCCGGTTCACTTTAGATTGGAAGTTGCAGGGAATACACGCCTGGTACTTCTGGGCAAAGGCCAAAGGCTATTTTGCCGCCGAGCACCTCGACGTCACGATCGATCAGGGCGAAGGCTCGGCCATGACCGTCACCAGGATTATGTCGGGCGCCTATGATGCGGGGTTCGGGGATGCCAATGCGGTGATCCAGACCGCTGCGATGAAACCGGGCGAGGCGCCGTTATTGGTCTATATGATCTACAGCAAGGCACCATTCGCTGTGCTGACCAAGGTGACAAGCCCGATCATGTCGGTGAAAGACTTGAGTGGGCGCAAGCTCGGTTCCTCACCTGGCGGTGCCACGCTTAAACTTTTGCCGTTGCTGGCTAAGCAAAACGGCATCGACCCCGCGACGATCAATATCACGCAGGTCGCGCCAAATCTTCAGGAACAGATCCTGATACAAGATCAGGTCGACGCCGCCGCCGTCTTTACGGCAACAAGTTACATGAACCTGATTGCGCAAAAGCTCGATCCCGATAAGGATTTTCGCTGGATCTACTACGCCGACTCGGGAATCGACCTCTATTCCAACGCAATCATGGTGTCGCAGAAACTGGTGAAGGAAAAACCTGAGGCGGTGAGGGGGTTGGTGCGGGCCATCAACAAAGCGTTGAAGGAAACCATGGCGAATCCTGACGCCGCAATCGATCTCCTGGCGGAAACGGAACCGCTGATCAATAAGTCCATAGAAAAGCGCCGGCTGATCTATGTATACAACACCCTTATCGATACGCCGGAAGCGCGCTCGATCGGCATTGGCGATGTCAACGACGTCCGCCTGACAAACTCTATCGCGATGATCGCCGAATCCTACGGGCTTCCGCGCGTGCCGAACGAAAGCGAAGTCTTCGATCGGTCGTTTTTGCCGCCAAAAGCCGAACGCATGCCGATTACGCTGACGAACTAGCTGGATCATGAATTGACCGAAGCGGGGACTTATCCCCGCTTCGGTTCTGGGTCGCCATGCGAACGATTTTTTGCGCGCACCTGATCGAGGCCGCCGATGCGCCAGTGATGCGGGCCCGACAAATCGACATTCACGACGGCAAGATCCACGACGTTGGCGATGGGACTTGTGGGCAAGCCGCACCTTTGTTCGTCCTGCCGGCGCTCGTCAACGCGCACGATCACGGCCGACCGGTGCGATCGAGCTCCATCGGTGCCGGTAACAAGCCGCTGGAAGCGTGGCTGCATTATCTGGCGCTGTTTCCTTCGGTCGATCCATACGTCGCTGCAATCGTCGCGCTTTCTAGGGCAGCCCTCGGCGGCGCGGGAGCGGTCATGATTCACTACACGCGCGTACAAGGCCGTACCGATCTTCCCACCGAAGCCGCAGCGGTTGCACGCGCGGCGCGGGATATAGGCGTGCGAGTAGGCTTTGCAGTCTCGATGCGAGATCGCAACCCGCTCGTTTACGGCCCGTCGGAGCCGATTCTGAAAATGCTACCGATACAAGTGCGATCGGAAATTGAGCGAAGCCTGTTGCGAAAACCTTTGTTGCCGGCCGAATTTATTGCTCTCTTCGAGGCCGTAGCCGCTGCTGCGGCCAGCCCGATGTTTGACGTGCAATACGGCCCGAACGGCGTGCAATGGTGTAGCGACGCGTTGCTCGAGGCTATCGCGCAAGCCTCGGAGCGGAGCGGCCGCCGTATCCACATGCACCTGCTTGAAAGTCGCTATCAGCGTGTGTGGGCGGATTCAACCTATCCAGGCGGCGTCGTTAAGCATCTCGACGCTATTGGTCTGTTGTCACCCCGTCTGACGCTGGCACACTGCGTGTGGGCACGGCCGGATGAACTAGAATTGCTGGCTGAGCGCGGCGTAACGATCGTGGTGAATAGCAGCTCGAATTTGCACCTGCGATCGGGCATTGCACCCGTCGCTCGAATGGTTGAGGCGGGTTGCCGCGTCGCGCTCGGCGTTGACGGTAAGGCGTTTGAAGAGGACGATGACGCATTGCGCGAACTTCGGCTCGCACACCTGCTCCATGCCGGCTTCGGCTTTGAGGTTGCGGTAAGCCGCGAGCAAATGCTTCAGATCGCCTTTGGCAACGGCCGTAAGTCCGTAACGAATGTTGACGACGGTGGCGAAATCCGTCCCGGCGCGCCGGCGGATTTGCTGCTACTCGATTGGGCGTCCATCGATGACGATCGCCTGCGCGACGATATCGACTCACTTGACTTGGTTCTGACGCGTGCGACAGCTCGCCATATTCGTGAGCTCATCGTGAATGGGCGTACCGTCGTGAAAGATGGTGTCGTATCAGGCGCCGATTTTCCAAGCGCACGCGCAGAGGTGCTGATGCAGATGCGCGCGGGCGCTCATCGGAGTGCGCCGCTGGCCGCCGCCTTGCCCGTGCTCGATCGCGCTATTGCCGCACACTTCGAGCCAGACATCGCTTGCTTCTAATTGGCGTTTTTGTAATGCGCCGAGTTCCTTTGTGCGTTCACCGGTAGGATGCCAGGAAGTACTTGATCAAGTGGCCGCGGAGGGCCGGCTGCGATGCTCGCCCGACATTGTGCGTTTGACGCCCGGTCACAATGGGCGCTTCATTCCTCTTTCGCTACCCATGCCTCGCGTTGCTCCCATTTGTGAAGCCGCAAGCATGCAGGACATTGCAGCCGTAACTCGACTCCTGACAGCGAACTCGAATTTGATCTTTTCTGTGCTCAGCCCGGTCGGAACGGTCGTCCCAAGCGTTGGTCAGCGGATCACAATATTGGGCATGATCCTACTCGAGTGCCAACAGTCGATGACCGGAGAAGGGCCAAAGGCTGGCCGGATTATTTCAGCGCTTTGGGGTGCGGTCGCGGATTGCCGTCAAAGGCGTCCACAAGGTAGCAGCCGAGGTGTAGCTCAATATGCCCGAAATGGGCAACTCCACCATTGCCGTTATTCGCCCGAACCCGCCCATGGCAGATTGGGCAACGCGTTACACGATGAATACTCAAGCGCAGAGCATCATCAAGTGTAATCGGCTGCCAACCCCCTTGAATTCTCAATTCGCAAATTGTTTCGCTGATGTCGGCCATTTGATACCCCTGGCGCAGTGATGTCCGATATCGTACGATGTCAATATCGCACAGCGAGGGGCGACGACACTAGGAATTACGGACCACGTGCATTTGAACTGACGTCAAGTCGGGGCGAAACTCGGCACCATGTCGCTATCCATTGTCATAATGCTCGTGGCTATCATTTTTATTTCCGGCGTGGGTTGGCAAGGCAAGGGCCGTTGGTATTGAGTAGAGAATCCCAGGTGGGAGGCGGTGGTGTGAGTCCCGGGGTCCAGCGTTACCTCGACATGGCGAAGGAATGTGAGCGCAAGGCCGCGCAGCTGAAAGATCGTGAAGCCGCTTTGCTCACCAAAGATGCGTGGCACTGGCGCGATTTAGCAAGGCAAGCAGAGAACTGGGAACGGATTCGCGACATGATGCCGGGAAGTCTCCGCCACAATCATAGTACCTTACTGCCGCCCGTTGATTTGTGCGCGTGACCTATGGGAAAACTGGGCGGGAAGAAAAAAAGAAGCCGAAGATAACGGTTAGACGGCAATCCGAACAGGTAAAGGCAGCGGCACAGGGAGCCGACGCGGATGAACCGTCCGATACTTTCGACGAAATCCTTGTCGCACTAGCGGGCGCAAAGCCGCGCGATGACAAACGATAAGGCACTCATTTTTGGCATGGCGATCCGGTTGAATTGATATTGATAGCCGTCGGCGCGGTCTGCCTGCTGGCTTATGCCCATTTCAATATTTGGTAAGGGGTCCGGAAAGCTCTTCTGCTCGCGCAGGGCCGGCAGTTTGGCGCTATCGGTCGCTACGGGGCATGCGGCAGCGCCCGCCGTCAGATGTAGAAGCTTCCAGCGGGGAAGGTTCGCGGCACAGCTCCGTAAAGCTACACAATAACTCCGACTATTCCGCTTGGATTCCGGTGGCCTTTGATG
>CAVTFP010000049.1:0-97934 GCA_963733645.1 uncultured Alphaproteobacteria bacterium | reverse complement strand
CCTACGGCGATGCGAATGATGAGCCACGACAGCGGAAAGACGGCGTCGTAGAACGGCTGAAGGAATGGCAGCAGCAGTTTCGGTTCAGTTTGCGCGTCGGCCACAATCTTTCTCCCCGTCTGAATTTTGGCGGAGCATATCAAAGGCATGGCGCCAACGGATAGCGCGAGTGCCGGCCTTGCAAGGCGGCTCTCGCAAGACGCGCACTTGTTGGCGCGGGCGCCTCCCACTTATAGTAGGATGCAATCGCCGGCTCGATCGGCGTAAACGCACGGGAAACGCTCAATGGCAGAATGGTTTGTCGCCAAGGCATCGGAATTGCCTGAGGGCGACCGGCGCATCGTGACCGCCGGCAAGAATGAAATCGGCGTTTTTCACCACGGCGGCGCGTTCTACGCCTACAGCAATTACTGCGTCCATTCCGGCGGTCCGGCCTGCGAAGGAATCCTCATCAACAAGGTCGTCGATCTGATCGCCGAGGACCGCACCTACCAGGGCCAGACATTCTCCGATGAGATGCACTTCGTCTGCCCGTGGCACGGTTACGAATACGACCTCAAGACTGGGCGGTGCATGGGCGACGCCAGGTTGAAGCTGAAGAAATTCGATGTCGTGCGACGAGGCGACGACATCTACGTCGTGGCCTGAGGAGGATAGGCATGGATACCGTTCCCAACGAAGTCCGCCAGCTTAACTTCAACGACTACTCGACCGCAAAGCATCTTGAGCATGCTGCGCAACAGGCCCGTGCGCGTAACTATCAAGACTTTCTCATCGTCGATGTCGACGCACATCATTATGAAAACGAGTTCGTACAAGGAGGTTTTCGAGTACATCGAAAATCCGGTGATCCGTCGCGACGCTATTGATGCGTCACGCCGTCCCGGCCGGTCCGGCCTGCTCAACGGCCAGGTCGGCAACCAGGGCATCGGTGGCCGTATCACCCGGCATAATCTGCGCGGATTGCAGAAGGTGCCGCCGGGCGGTCATCATCGCGACGTGCATATGACATTGGAGTGGATGGACGCGATGGGCGTCGATTATGCCTGTCTGTTTCCGACCCCAATGCTGTTCCTCGGCTTGCATCCGCAGATCGAGATCGAGGTCGCGATGTGCCGCGCTTATAACCGCTGGCTCTGCGAGCGAATTCTCGCGGTCGAGCCGCGGCTGGTCTCGATGCTTTACATCCCGTTCAACGACCCGGAAGCGGCCTACAAGACCGTCAGGGATTTCGGCGACAAGAAAGGCGTCGTTGGCTTCATGGTCACGTCGCCGCGTTACAAGCCGGTGCACGACAACGCCTACATGAAGACCTACGCGCTGCTCGAAGAGATGGGCAAGCCGATCTCGTTCCATGCCGCCTACAATTGGAACGACCAGTCGCTCTCGGTGACCAACCGCTTCATCTCGGTGCATGCGCTCGGCTTCATGTGGTTCAATATGGTGCACATGACCAATTGGGTGATTAACGGCCTACCCGAGCGCTTCCCCAAGCTCAAGGTGATGTGGATCGAAAGCGGTCTGACCTGGGCCTATTCGCTGATGCAGCGGCTCGACCATTCCTACATGATGCGCACTTCGGACTGCCCGTCACTCAAGCGAAGACCGAGCGAATATATGCGCGAGATGTTCTACTCGTCGCAGCCCATGGAAGTGCCGCAGGACCTTTCGATCCTCGAAGCGACATTCAAAATGATCAAAGCCGACACGCAACTGATGTGGTCGTCGGACTATCCGCACTGGGATTTCGATCTGCCCGGCGTCATCTACGATTTACCGTTCCTCGACGAAAAGGCTAAACGCAACATCCTCGGCGGCAATGCCGCGCGCGCGCTCGGTCTCGACACTAAGGTGGTGAAGACAGTTCCGTAGCTGATCGTAGCCCGGGTTGAGCTAAGCGAAACCCGGGAGCAGCATTGAGGCAGATCGGTTGCTCCCGGATTTCGCGTAGCTCAATCCGGGCTACGGGAGAAAACGCGATTGCAGTGAAATTGACGCCTTACGTTCCCGTGAACACCGGCTTGCGCTTTTCCATGAAGGCGGTGCGGCCTTCCGTGAAGTCACGGCTGCCGTAGCAGGTCTCGACCATCTCGACAGTCCTGGCGACGTTGCGTTTGTCGTCGTCCTTCAGAATTTCGCCCACCGTGTACTTCACCGCCTTGATGGTAAGTGGCGCATTGGCGCAGATCATGTCGGTGATGCTTTTGACATAAGTTTCCAGGTCGGCGGTCGGCACCGCGCGGTTGATGAGCCCCATTGCGAGCGCTTCCTGGGTATCGAATTGGCGTGCTGTGTAGAAGATTTCCTTGGCGAACGCCGGGCCGACGATGTCGGTAAGCCGTTTCAAGCCGACATAACCGTACCCGATGCCGAGCTTGGCCGCGGGGACCGCAAAGCGGGAATTGTCGGTCGCGATGCGCAGATCGCAGCACGTCGCGAGCCCAAGCCCGCCGCCAATGCAATAGCCGCGGATCATCGCGATGGTCGGCTTGGGAAATTCATAAATGCTGGAATAGGCAGCATCCGCCCTTTTTGAATAAGCGCGCGAGGATTCCAGATTGGCGCGCTCGCTTTCGAACTTTGAAATGTCGGCGCCGGATACGAACGCCTTGCCGCCGGCCCCGGTCAGCACGATGACGCGGATATCATTGTCCGCGGCGAAACCGCCCAGGATGCGCTTGGTCGCGTCCCACATGTCCAGCGAAACGGCATTGAGCCGTTCGGGGTTGTTGAACGTCACATAGCCGACGCCCCCTTCCTTGCGGGAGAGCATTTTGTCGGTCTGGGTCATTGAATAACTCCTAAGGGATACTGGTTTCCCGGATGCGGTGCAGCGCGAAGCGGTGCACCGCATCCGGGATCGCAGCAGACTCGGCGTTTGTAACGATCCCGGGTCTGCAGCGCACCACTCCGCTGCGCTTCGTGCTGCGCTGCGCCCGGGAAATATATATGGAGTTGATACATCACACCGCTTTTGCTTTATGCAGCGCGGCGATGTCGCGTTTGCTGAAGCCGAATTCCTTGAGGACTGTGTTGGTGTGTTCGCCGAGCTCCGGCGGCCGGACGACGAGCTTCGACGGCGTGCGCGACAGTGTCACGCCCTGGCCGACCAGATACATCTTGCTCTTGTCCTTTTTGGTCACGCTCTGCGCGATGCCGAGGTGTTTCACCTGCGGGTCGGCGAACATCTGATCGATGTTATAGATCGGTCCGCACGGCACGCTTGCCTCGTTCATGATCTCGACCCATTCGTTACTGGTCTTGCCGACCAGTCGCTTGTTGATCTCGGCGTCAAGCGGATCGCGGTTCTTCGAGCGCGTAGCACCGTCGATATAGTTCGGGTTCTTTGCCAGTTCCGGCGCTCCGAGCACCTCGCAGAACCTCTTCCAGATCGTTTGTCCGGCAGTGGCGATGTTGATGTAGCCATCGTCGGTCTTGTAGACGCCGGTCGGCGCGCTGGTCGGATGATTGTTGCCCGCCTGTTTGGCGACTTCACCCTGCACCAGATAGCGCGCGGCCTGAAAGTCGAGCATGAAAATCTCTGCCTGCAGCAGCGAACTGGTGACGTGCTGGCCCTTTTTCGATTTCTCTCGCTCCAGCAGCGCAACCATGATGCCGATTGACGTCAGCAGTCCGGCGCTCAGATCGGCGATCGGGATGCCGACGCGCACCGGACCCTGTCCGGGTAGACCGGTCACCGACATCAGTCCGCCCATGCCCTGCGCAATCTGATCGAAGCCCGGCCGGTTGGCGTAGGGGCCGTCCTGGCCGAAGCCGGAGATGCTGGCGTAGACCAGTTTGGGATTGATCTTCGACAGCGCCTTGTAATCGATGCCGAGCCGCTTCTTCACATCGGGCCGGAAATTTTCGACCAGCACATCGGCTTTTTTGACCATGCGCTTGAGCGCGGCGATGCCTTCGGGCTTTTTCAGATTGAGCGTCATGCTGCGTTTGTTGCGGTGCAGGTTCTGAAAATCGCCGCCTTCGCGCGGGCCGCCCATCGGCTCTTCGACGCCGGGCGGGGTCTCGATCTTGATGACATCGGCGCCCCAGTCGGCGAGCTGCCGCACGCAGGTCGGTCCCGATCGCACGCGGGTCAGATCGAGAACAGTGAAACGCGCAAGAGCTTTCGACGCGCGGGGAAAGGGCATTGCGGACGCCTCCAACGCCAGGTTTTGCCGGACCGGATTCTGCCGGCTGAGTTTTTTGCCGGCCGTCGGGCCGGAGGGGCCGAACTTCCCCGATCTGATCGCCGTTGTCTACGGCTCGTATTGCGCGTTTTGACAGTCGTTTTGGCGGCGCGACATGGATAAAATGTTAGGCGAGACAGCCATCTTTCCGGCACTTTCGCGAGGCGATCATGAATGAAGAAGCACTCAATGTCAGCATTCGCAAATTTCTCAAGAAAGTCGGCATCACCTCGCAGCGCGAGATTGAGCAAGCGGTGCGATCCGCAGTCAGCGGCGGCCGGCTTAAGGGAAACGAGGCGCTGCCGGCCAAAGTCACGCTGTCGGTCGAAGGCGTGGCGCTTGCGATCGACATCGAGGGCGCTATCGAGCTTGAATGACGGCGGACTGAACGCTCCGCAAATTACGGGAAACAATCATGGTTGATCCGCGTCGCATTTTGGTTGTGGTAATGCTTGTCGTTGCCGCCTCCAGCGCGGTCGCCCAGGATCACTCCGGCCACGGCGGCGGTGCGCGGACGAACCATCAGGATCAAAGCCAGCAAGGCGACTCGCCGCAAAACGGCCCCGGCGTTCTCTCGCTGCTGCCCGGCGATTCAGTCACCGAGCACACGATCGATCTCGGGACCGGCAAGCTTGCTTATACGGCGACCGCCGGAACACTCTTGCTTTTCAACCAGTCTGGCGAGCGTTCGGCCGCGATTTTCTACACCGCCTATGTGGCCAAGACCGACAATGCCGCGGTGCGGCCGATCACTTTCGCTTTCAACGGCGGGCCGGGCGCGGCCTCGGCGTTTCTCAATCTCGGCATGGTCGGCCCGCGCATCGCCCAGTTCGGTATGGATGGGCATGACGGCGCCAATGTTCACCTCGTCGATAATCCCGATACCTGGCTCGCGTTCACCGATCTGGTGCTGATCGACCCGGTCGGCACCGGCTGGAGCAGGGCGGCCAAGCCCGACGGCGGCAGCGCATTCTGGAGCGTGCACAGCGACGCCGAGTTGATGGCCAAAGTCATCGCGCTCTATATCGCCAAGAACAACCGCGCCAACTCACTGAAATTCATCCTCGGCGAAAGCTACGGCGGCTTCCGCGCCGCCAAGGTCGCGCGCGAGGTGCAGGACAGTCAGGGCATCGTCATTTCCGGAATCCTGATGGCCTCGCCGATGCTCGAGGGCGCCTTTCAGTTCGGCGGCGACCGCTTTGCGCTCGGCGCCGCCTTGCAATTGCCATCGCTCGCGGCTGCCGAGCTCGAGCGCAAGGGCAACTTCAGCAAAAGTGCGTTGGCACAAGCCGAGCATTTTGCGTTGACCGACTATCTGTCGACGCTGGCCGGGCCACCGTTGCAAGGCGACGCGGCAAAGAATTTTTACGCCCGCGTCGCGCAAATGACCGGATTGCCGGCGGATACCATCGCCGAAGGGCGCGGCTTCATTCGCGACCAATACATAAAGAACCTCCGCGCCGGCGATCATAAGATCGTCAGTCACTATGATGCGACATTCGCATCGGACGATCCGTATCCGGAATCGCCGTCGCCGCGCGGGCCCGATCCGATCCTCGACGGTGTCGTGCGCGCTTACGGCGGTGCGTTCGTCGCCTACGCACGTGACGAACTCGGCTTCAAGACCGACATGACCTACAACCTGCTGGCCGAGGACATCACCAGCAAATGGGACTGGGGCGGTTCAGGTCACGCTCAGCCCAGCGCCGCCGACGATCTGCGTGTGCTGCTCGCGCTCACGCCGTCCTTCCGTTTGATGATCGCGCACGGCTACAGCGATATGGTCACGCCTTACGCCGTAACCCGCTATCTGCTCGACCACCTGCCGCCAATCGAAGGCGAGGAGCGGGCCCAGCTCAAGCTCTATCGCGGCGGTCATATGTTTTATCTCGATCCGGAGTCGCGCAAGGCGTTCTCAGCCGACGCACGCACGATGTACGCGTCGCCGTAACGGCGGCGGTAAAGCGTGCCTATTTGCTAAGCACGCGGGCGGCGGCCATTTACCATGAGTGCCGCACGGGGAGCGGCGCATTGTCTCACCGCTTTCAGGGGCGTTTGCCCAACTTCACCCGACCTAAGAGCTGAATTGCCACGGAAACTTCCTCGGGCGAGGCGTCGCCCGCGAGCAAAAAGTCGGAATCTCTGGATTTCCGCGCTGCCGGCGGGCCAAATGTGACAATCGTGTGATTGAACAGATCAATCCAATATGGGCATATGGGTCCGACACCAAGATGAGGCCGACAAATCCGGCCCTGTCAGATTGAGGGAGAGAAAATGTCGAAGGATCTCATTGGCGTGCCCGTCAAGCGGCGCACGTTGCTCAAAGCCGGTATTGCGCTTGGCGCAATGCAGGTTGCCAGTCCGTTTGTCGTGAAGTCGCTCGCGGACGATCCAGTCAAAATCGGGTTGGACAATCCACTGACCGGCACCTTTGCGGCGCTCGGCAAGAACGAATTGATCGGCGCGCAACTCGCGCTCGATCAGATCAATGCCAATAACGGAATTCTGGGCCGCAAGGTCGAGCTTTTGGTCGAGGACTCGACCAGCGGCGACACCGCCACCGCAGTACAGAAGGCCGACAAGCTGATCGACCGCGACAAGGTCAACTTCCTGATCGGCAACATCAACTCGGCGCTGGCGCAAGCCATGGCCAACGAGAGCAATCAGAAGGGCGTGTTCCACATCGTGCCCGGCGGTCACACCGACAGCGTTACCGGCACGCAATGCCATTGGAACGTGTTCCGCGTCTGCAACACGACGCGGATGGAAACCAATTCCGTCTCCAAGGTCTTGCTCGATAGCTACGGCAAGAAGTGGTACTTCATCACCACGGACTACGCGTTCGGCCACTCGCTTCAGCAGGGCTTCGAAGCCAGCCTGAAGACCGCAAATGGCACCGAGCTTGGCGCCGACTACACCCCGCTCGGCACCACCGACTTCTCCGCCAATCTGATCAAGGCGCAATCGACCAATCCTGACGCGTTGATCCTGCTGCTCGCCGGAGACGACATGATCAACTGCCTCAAGCAGGCGGTGCAGTTCGGCCTCAACCAGAAAATCCACATCGCCGGCGCCCAGCAGGAGCTTGAAGTGAACAAGGGCCTGCCACCGGAAGCGCTGTTCGGCGACTGGGTGTTCGAATGGTATTGGAAGCAGCCTGGCGTGCCGCACGTTGAAGAGTTCGTCGCCGATATCCGCAAGCGCGCCAACGGCAACGTGCCGACCGCGCGCACCTGGTTCGGCTTCGCGGCGATCCACACCTGCAAGCTTGCCGCCGAGAAGGCGAAGTCGCTCGAGCCGATTAAGATGGCCAAGGCGATGCAGGGCCTGGTGCTGCCGCCTGAGGTCGCACTGATGCCGAACAATCCGTATTACCGCGTCGGCGACAACCAGCTGATGCCGACGCTGTTCGTCGGTCAATCGCAGCCGGCGCCGAAGGGCGGTGACCCGGAAGACCTGTACAAGGTCAACCAGTTGGTCAAAGGCGACCAGGCCGCGCTCTCGGTCGAAGGCACTGGCTGCAAGATGACATGGCCGTCCTGACGGCTTGACGATAACCGGGCGCCGCCGATCCGCGGCGCCCGGAATTTCCGGGGTGATAAGGGGTTAACAATTGACGTCGGGGGAAGTTGATCGCATTCGCGCCGGCGCATTTGCGGCGTGAGCTGCGTGCAGCTAAGACGTTAATCGGCGTATGACACAGCTTGTTCTTTTCAACATCTTCAACGGCCTCATCATTGGCGCGTTCTACGCGCTGATGGCGCTTGGCCTGTCGCTGATCCTTAATCTGTCCGGCGTCATCAATTTCGCCCACGGCGGGTTCCTCGCGATCGGCGGCTATCTTGCCTACACGCTGATCCCATACCTCGGCTATTGGGGCGCGCTGCTTGTCTCGCCTTTCCTCGTTGCCTTCATCGGCATCGCGGTCGAACGGGTGCTGATCCGCCAGCTTTATGGGCGAGACCCGCTCTACAGCCTGCTGCTGACCTTCGGCCTCGCCTTCATGATCGAGGACGGCACGCGCTTCATCTGGGGTGCGCAGAGCCTGCCTTTCCAGATTCCGAGCTGGCTGTCGCGGCCGCTCAGCTACCAGTATTTCTTTCTCACCGGCTACCGCGTGTTCATGGTGTTGCTGGTGACCGCGGCCGTGGCCGGGCTGTTCTTTATTCTCAATTATACGCGGCTCGGCGTCCGCATCCGCGCCGGGACGCTCGATCTCGAGACCGTCTCCGTGCTCGGCGTCAATGTGAGGGTGCTACGCAACCTGAATTTCGGCCTCGGCATTTATCTGGCCGGCCTGGCGGGTGTGCTGGCCTCCGGCATGCTGGGATTGCAGCCGACGGTCGGTGACAATCTGATCATGCCGAGCTTCATCGCCATCATCGTCGGCGGCCTCGGCTCTCTGCCGGGCACGCTCATTGGCGGCATTTTGATTGGCGTCGTGTCCGGCGTCACCACCGTGTTCCTGCCCTCGGCCAGCGAAGCGGTGATGTACGTGATGATGGCGGCGGTGCTCATCGTCCGCCCGCGTGGTCTCCTCGGCGAGGAGGGCCGTTTCTGATGCCGAAGTTCGACAAACGCGCCGGCGATGTCGTGGTTTGGGCGCTGCTGCTTAGCGCGCCGTTCTGGCTGCCGATGATCGGCAGTTATGTCGAGCTCGGCAGCCGCGTCGTGATCTACGCGCTCGCTGCCATGGCGCTCAATTTCCTCCTCGGCTACACCGGGGTACTGTCGTTCGGCCACGCCGCCTATTTCGGTCTCGGCGCTTACGGCACCGCCCTGACGATCAAATACGTCTATCCGAGCACGCCATTAGGCATGCTGGCCGGCATTGTGCTCGGCACTGTAGCGGCGGCACTGATCGGCCCGATGATCGCACGGCTGCGCGGCGTCTATTTCGCCATGTGCACCATTGCCTTCGGGCAAGTGTTTTATTTCATCGCCTTCCAGTGGTTCTCGCTCACCGGCGGCGATGACGGCGTCAGCGCCTGGTACCGAGTCCCGCTCGATATCGGGTTCACGTCGGTCGACATCCTCCACAGCAACAAGGCGTTTTATTATTTCGTCCTGGCGGTATTCGCGGTCTCGGCCGCGGCGATGGCGTTCCTGCTGCGCTCGCCGTTCGGCCGGACGCTGCTGGCGATCCGCGAGAACGAGCGCCGCGCCCGCTTCCTCGGCATCCCCGTGGACCAGCACATCTGGATGTCCTGGGTTGTTTCGTGCTTCTTCGTTAGCATCGCCGGCACGCTATTCGCACTGATGAATGACTTCGTCGATCCGCGAGCGCTGCGCTGGGATCAGTCCGGCAATTTCGTTATCATGGCCGTGCTCGGAGGCATGCGCAGTTTCTGGGGCCCGCTGATCGGTTCGGCGATCTTCCTGGTGCTGCAAGACTACATTTCGAGCGAGACGCAGAATTGGATGTCGTTCATCGGTCTGTTCTTCGTGCTTGTCGTGCTGTTCTTTCCGCGCGGCGTACTGGGGATCATTCGGCGAAAGGTCGCATCGTGAGCCTGCTGCGGGTCGAGAACGTCTCTAAGCATTTCGGCAGTCTCGTCGCCGTCGACAGGGTGTCGATGACGGTCGAGCCCGGCGAATTGCGCGCGGTGATCGGTCCCAATGGCGCCGGCAAGACGACCTTCTTCAACCTGATCTCCGGCTTTCTTGCTCAAACATCCGGACAGATCATTTTCGATGGCGAGGATATTTCCGGCCTGCTGCCGGCGCGGCGGGTGTGGCGCGGCATCGCCCGCACGTTTCAGATCACCGAGGTGTTTCCGGAACTGTCGATCCGGGAAAATCTCAAGATCGCGGTGGAAGTGGCGAGCGGTTACCGGGTGCGCATGTGGCAATCGCAGGAGGCCGACAACGAGGTCAAGTTGCGGGTCGACGAGCTGCTTGAAATGAGCGGCCTGACCGCGAGCGCGAACCGTCTGGTGGGCGAGCTCGCGCATGGCGATCAGCGCGCGACCGAGATCATGATGGCGCTTGCGCTCAAGCCGCGGCTGTTGCTGCTCGACGAGCCAACCGCCGGCATGGGCGATCAGGAAACCTACAATGTCACCCAGCTCATCCGCAAACTGCACAAGGACGGCAAGCTGACGATCGTGCTGATTGAGCACGACATGCGCGTGGTCTTTCACCTCGCCGACCGCATCATGGTGCTCGACCAGGGCAAGTTCCTCGCCGAGGGCACGCCACAGGAAATCGCGGCGAACAAAGCGGTGCAAACCGCCTATCTGGGGCAGGCTGCATGACCGCCGCGTTGACTGCCGAAGGGCTGCACACTTATTACGGCAAAAGCCACATCCTGCATGGCGTCAGCCTCGAGGCCGCCGAAGGCAAGGTGACGGCGCTGCTCGGCCGCAACGGCGCCGGCAAAACCACGACGCTGCGCAGCCTCATGGGTCTGACGCCGCCGCGTGAGGGCCGCGTGCGAATTTTCGGCACCGAAACCACCGGCTGGCCGCCGTACCGCGTCGCCGCGCTCGGCGTCGGCTACGTTCCGGAAGGCCGCCGGATTTTTCCCAATCTCACTGTGGACGAGAACCTGATGGTGCCGCTGGAGCGGCCCGGTCCATGGACGCCGGCGAGTGTCTATAAGCTGTTTCCCCGGCTCGAAGAACGCAGACACAATCGCGGACGTCAGCTCTCCGGCGGCGAGCAGGAAATGCTGTCGATTGCCCGCGCACTGCTCATCAACCCGAAACTTCTGATGCTCGACGAACCGTCGCAGGGCTTGGCGCCGCTCATTGTGCGCGAGGTGTTCCGTATCGTGGCGCAGATGCGTTCGGAGGGAATTACTGTCCTTCTGGTCGAGCAGAACGTGCGCATGAGCCTTGAGATCGCCGACCATGCCTACGTGCTTGACGACGGCCACGTGATCTATTCCGGCCCGGCGCGCGAACTCGCTGCCGACGAAGCGCGCGTCCAGGCAATGGCCGGCGCCAGCGCCGAAGAATGGAAGTTGCCGGCGTAAATTCAGCGGCCCAAGTTACCTTCTTCGGATCAAGTCGCCTTGTTCGGATTAAGTCCGTGGGTCGCGCACATATTGGCTACGATCGCCGCGTCCTTGCCTCCAGCGATCAGACCGAGCACAGCCGCGGTAATGTGGCCGCCGGTCACCTTGGTATCGACGATGTACGCTTGCCGGCCGTTATAGGCGGCATGGGGACTGTTGCCGTCCACGGTCGCGCAGTAGGCAGGCTGGTCGGTCTCGGGGACCGTCGGAAATTTCGTCCAGTGGTACTTCGCGCTTCCCGGATTGGTCAGTGACGACGAAAGCGCATTGATGATGAGTTTCTTTTCGTCCGGCGTCAGGTCGCGCTCCGCCACCGAAAGGCTGGCAGCCGCGGGCGCAGCGCCGGATGCCGTGGACGGCGGCGTCAGGTCCGATGTGGTCGATGTCGACGAGGCGGCGCAGGCCGCAAGCGCGAGCGCTGCGGCCAGTGCGGCAGTTGTCTTGTGTCGGTATGTCAGCATGAGATTCGGCCGGTTCATCGCAAACGTATCAATAGTCGCCGCGGAGTTGCAAATCCATGAACGCCCCGGCTACTTCTCGCTTGGCAACAGCGCCTTGACGGTCTCGATCACCGGCGGTGGCGTTTTGTAGAGAGCCGCGACAAGCTCTTCCAGGCGCTCCGGCGGCGTGTAAATCATATCCATCTTGATCGCGGCAGCCTCGGCAAGCAGGTCCGGATCGTGTGCCGCTTGCGCAATCGCCTTGCGCATGACCTGCACGCGGTCATCCGGCACCTCGGACGGAAATGCGTATGGCCGGCCGAATTCGGTCGACGAAAACACAAAGCGCATGAGCTGACGCTGTTCGCCGGTCTTAGCGTAGTCGAAGATCGACGGCACGTCGGGAAGTTCGGCAATCGGCGTTTCCTCGGCACGGAGCAGGAACGTCACCTTGCCGTCGCGGACAAGCTGGTCACCGATGCGAAATTGCGCATATGAACTACAGATACCTTGGGTTTCACCGCGCTGCATGGCCAGCATAGCGTCACCCATGCCCTGATACCCTTCGACGATGCGGAATTTGGTGCCGAGCACTTTGTTGAACACGGTCGGCAATATCGCCAGCGAGGACGTGGCCCCGGCGGCGCCGACGATGAACTCCTGGGTGAATAGATCGGCCGGTGTCTTGACCGGCGCCGTGTACCACCGCGCGCAAACGCGGGACGGCCGCGAAGTGGCGCCAAGCCAGACCAGGTGACGCGGATCGACGACGACGTTGGGCTGGCCGGTCAGCGCATCATTGACGATGTTGCGCGAAAACGACCCGAATACGGTGCCGTCGTGCGGCGCCTGCACATAAAGGTAATTGGCGGCGACGACACTCGCCGCCTGCGGCATGTTCTGCACGACGATGGTGGGCTGGCCGGGAATGTATTTCGGCAGGTATTTCACCAAGAGCCGCGCGCCGAGATCGTAATCGTTGCCGGGCGGGAAACCGGCGATCAGGCGGATCTGCTTGCCCTTGTAGAAATCCTCCGCGTGCGCGGCCGGCGCACCAAGGAGCAGGCAGATCGCAATCGCGAGCTTGGCGTGCATGCCGTCTATTCGGCCGCGCGCTTTTGCACCAGCGCCGCGGCGGCCTTGTCGTAGTTCTCCTCACGAGTCAGCATCGCCTTCAGCCCGACCAGTTCGTAATAATCTTCGAGCGGCAGCAGATGGTCGAAGGTCGCCGTGAGCGAATTCTCGCGCTTGAGAATGCGCAGTACGTTGCGAACCGCATTCGCGGCAGCAAACAGTGCAATCGAGGGAAACGTCGCGGCGACGACGCCGGCAGCTTCGAGTTCTTCGAGGCTGCGCTTCTTCAAACCCGCCGCCTGCGACAGCGTCGCCATATGCGGGCCGCCTATCTCGCGTATGGCGCGCTTGATGTCCTCGATGGTATCGACGCCCATGGGCTTCGCCATGTCGGCGCCGGCTTCCATGAAAAGCTGGCTGCGTGCAATTGCGGCGTTGATGCCCTCGATGGCCGCGGCGTCAGTCCGCGCAGCAATGAAGAAATCGGGATCGCGGCGCGCATCGAGCGCGGCCTTGATCTTGGCCAGCATCTGCTCGACCGAGATGACCTGCTTCCCCGGCAGATAGCCGCAGCGGTTCGGAAATACCTGGTCGCTGATGAAGACGCCGGCGAGGCCGGCGGCCTCAAAAGCGCGCACCATCTGCCGCACGTTATTGACGCCGCCGAAGCCGGTGTCGGCATCGGCATAGACCGGCACTTCGACTGCGCCGGCGAGGCGCGCATAATGATCGGCGTAGTCGCGCATATTGGACTGGCCCATGTCGGCCTGCGCCAGCATCGAGCCGATCGCCGCATAGCCGCCCGCGCAGATCGCTTCGAAGCCTTCCGCTTCCATGATGCGGGCCGACAACGCGTCATAGGCGCCCGGCATCAGCACCAGGCGCTTGCCGGTCATGATGGCCTTGAATTTTTTTCGCACGCTCATTGCGCGCCCTCCCTTGGTGTCAGCGGCTGTCCCGCACCGATTGAATCCACGGCTGCGCGGCGGCAGCGCGCTGTTCCCAGTCCGCTATGTCGCTCACGTGCTTGAGCGTCAAGCCGATGTCGTCGAGGCCCTCGAGCAGGCTCATGCGCTCGGCGGGCGCGATCTCGAATGCGACGTCGGCGCCGCCCGGTCCGGAAATGCGCTGCGTGTTGAGATCGGCGGTAAATGGCGCCGCGCCATCGACGGCGATGATGCGCGCGATGAAGGCATCGGCGACGGCCGGTTCGAGTGCGACCGGCAGTACGCCGTTCTGCAAGCAGTTCTCGCGATAAATGTCGGCGAAGCTTTTGGCGACGATGACGCGGATGTTGTTGGCGATCATGCTCCAGACCGCCGACTCGCGCGACGATCCCGCGCCGAAATTATGCCCGGTCACCAGAATTCCGGCATTGCGGAACTGCGGCTTGTTGAGCACGAAATCCGGATTTTCGCTGCCGTTCTCGAACCGCCGCGCGCGGCTGAACAGCATGGCTTTGTAATCTTCCTTGAGGCCGCCCGAATGCACGCTCGGAGCGATCTGATCGGTGTTGACGTCGTCCTTCAGGTACGGTGCCGCGACAGCGGTGTGGCTGGTGAAGGGCTGCATCACGCGGTCCCCGGCTGGAGCTGGCGCACGTCGGCGATCCGGCCGGCGATCGCGGTCGCGGCCGCCGTCACCGGGCTGGCCAGATGTGTGCGCACTTTCACGCCCTGGCGATTTTCGAAATTGCGGTTGGTGGTCGAGACGCAGCGTTCGCCGGGCTTGCCGCGATCGCCGTTACCGCCGGCGCACATCGAGCAGCCGGATTCGCCCCAGAAAAAGCCGGCATCGCGGAACACCCGATCAAGGCCCGCCGCCTCGGCTTCGCGCTTCACGGTGGACGAGCCGGGCACCACCATGGCGACGACACCTTCGGCAACGCGCCGTCCGCGCACGACGGCGGCAGCCACTTCCAGATCCGGGAGCCGGCTGTTGGTGCAGGAGCCGATGAAGACACGATTGACCGCCAGGCCGGCGAGCGGCGTTCCGGGCTTGAGGTCCATGTAGGCGAAGGCGCTTTCCGCCGCGGCGCGGCGGCTCGGATCGATCGCGGCGGGTTCGGGCACACGGCCGGAAATACCGATCACTTGGCTTGGATCGGTGCCCCAGGTGATCTGCGGCTCAAGCGCGCCGCAGTCGAGCACGATGTCACGATCGAACGTCGCATCGTTGTCGCTGGCGAGCGTTCGCCAATAGTCCATCGCGCGGTCCCACATCGCGCCCTGCGGCAGGTACGGACGGCGGACGAGCCATTCGAACGTCGCGTCATCCGGTGCCACGAACCCCGACCGGCCGCCCATTTCGATATTGAGATTGCACAGCGTCATGCGCTGCTCGACGGGCATGGCGCGGACGGCTGAGCCGGCGTATTCGACGACATAGCCGCGCGCGCCGGCAACGCCGAGTTCGGCGATCAGCCGCAATGCCACATCCTTGGCGCTGACATGGGCGCCCAGCCGGCCCTCGAGCCGCGCGCGCATGCGCTTCGGCCGCTTCAGCGCCATCACCTGCGTGGCCAGGATGTGTGTCATCTCGCTCGCGCCGCAACCGAACGCCAGCGCGCCGACGCCGCCGACGGTGCTGGCATGGCTGTCGGGGACGGCATGCGTGGCGCCCGGCAGCACGATGCCGAGTTCCGGCGCTACGACGTGCGAAATGCCCTGCTCGGGGTCGTCGACATCGAACAGCCTGATGCCGTTCTTGCGCGTGCCCTCGCGCATCGCCCGCAGGAAAGCCGTGCCTGAGGGATTGCTATTGTCATCGCGGCCGGCGCTGGTCGACACCGTATGATCCTGCACCGCGAACGTCAGATCGGGTCGATGAATCGGCCGACCCTGCTTCTCCAATAGCGTAAACGCATGATGGGCGTGTAATTCATGCAGCACATGCCGGTCGATATAGATCAGATCGCGGCCATCGGCGCGCTGGCCGACCAGATGAAAGTCCCAAATTTTGTCGAACAAAGTGCGCGGCATGGCGTTTCTCTCGCACCCTGGTGTTTGTTTGCCGTATCCGGCTCAGTTTCTTGAACCCGAAAGCTTGCGCTATCTTGGGCGCGCTACCGGCTCAAGGCAAGCCGTGATCCGGCGGTCATAGAACGGACAACCTCATGCCTCGCGTCGTCGGTATCGACCATCTCGTGCTCAGCGTCGGCGACTTCGCGCACTCCAAGGAATTTTACGGCAAGCTGCTGAGATTTCTCGGCTTCAAATTGAAGCACGAATACGGCGATATGGCCGGCTGGAGCAACGGCAAGACCTTGTTCTGGATTGCCGCCGCCGATGCGCAAGGCAGGAAGCACAAGTATCGCAAGGGCGACATCGGTTTCCATCACTACGCCTTCGAGCTTGCCAGCAGAAAAGCCGTCGACGATCTCGGCGAGTTTCTCGAGAAAAACGGAATGAACGTGGTCGATCCACCCGGCGAGTATTACGGCCGAAATTATTATGCTGTCTATTTCACGGATCCCGACGGCATGAAACTTGAAGCCATGATCTGGGCGCCGCCCCCGAAGAGTTCGGGCAAACGCAAACGTAAATGAAGCCGCGCCGGCGTCGATATTTAAGCGACGAGCGGCGGGTGCTCGCGATACTCCGGTGACGAGTCGGATTCGCGAATTGTGACCAGCGTCGGCAGGCTGGCGGTAACCCTGTTGCGGCCGCAGCGCTTCGCGGCGTAGAGCGCGCGGTCTGCTGCCTTGACCAGATCGGCCGCGGTCTGGTCCGGCCGCGGCACGATCGACTCGACGCCAATGCTGATCGTGACATAACCGCAGGGCGCTTCGGCATGGGTGATGAAGAGATCTTCGATCGACCGGCGCGCTTCCTCGGCGAGCGATGAGATCTGCGGCAGATCGAGCCCGGGCAGCAGAAGCGCGAATTCCTCGCCGCCGTAACGAGCAACCAGCACGGCGTTTTCCAGGGTCACCAGCGACAGCGTCTCGCCGACCGAGCGCAAGCATGTGTCGCCGGCGACATGGCCGTAGCGGTCGTTATACAGCTTGAAATGATCGATATCGATCATCATCAAGGCAACCGGCTCGTGCTGTTTGAGGGCGTGCTTCCATTCTTGCTCGAGCTGGCGATCGAAACCGCGCCGGTTGGCAAGGCCGGTGAGGCCGTCGAGGCTCGCCAGTTCCTCGAGATGCTCGTTAGCGATGCGCAGCTCTTCCTCGCGTCCGGCGAGCTTGCGCGCCATATCGTCGAGCGCAACGGCAAGCGGCTCGAATTCGGCGAGCCACGAATCGCTGGTCGCGCGCACGTGCAGGTCGCCGCGGCCGAAACGCGTGGCGGTGCGCACCAGCGACCGGATCGGGCGCACCACGAGCTGCTCGCCGCCGAACCATGCGACGAGCAGGACAAACAGCCCGAACAGCACGAGCTGCAAGTAAGCGAGGTTGAGTTCGCGGTCGACATCGCTCTGCACCACTCTCTGGTCGAGACCGACGGCAAGCCGTGCCTGCGTCCCCGGCACGCGAACATAGGCGAAGATGCGCGGGATGCCGTCGAAGCCCGTGCCGGTCACCGTGCCTTGGTCGCGCGAAAGCATGTCATGTGCCAAATCCTGCCCCGCGAAAGGCTTGCCGATGAGGCCCTCCTGATCGGTCGAGGCGGCAACGAGCGTGCCCGCGCCGTCGAACAGCAGTACGGTCGCGCCCTCATGCTGTGCGGCGGTCGTCACCAATTCGCTGATCCATTGCAGATTGATCGCCGCAAGGACGACCGCATTGACCGATCCGTTGTCACCGATGGCGGGAAACGTAGCGATGAGACTCGGCAGCTGATGAATTCGGTTGATCAGATATTCGCTGAGCGCAAAATCGCGGGAATGCAGCGCGCTCTGGAAATGGGCGCGATCGGCTACGTTAAGCCCAATCGCGTTCGGATCGGTCGAGCAGCTGATCTGGCCTTCGGTTCCGGCAATCGAGAGCGCGCGAATCCAGGGAACGTTGCCGGTGAGCGCGGTGAGATATTTGTTGCAGTCTGCGGGAGCGAGCGGCATCCTGGCATAGGCGCGCGCGACGACGTCGAGGAGGGCGCGAACGGAATAGATGACCTCTCGCTGCGATGCCGCGCCACGTTGCGCAAGATCCATCACCTCGGAGCGGGCTTGGTCGTTACGAACCGTGCGGGCAGCTTCGAGTCCGTGAACACGCTCGAACACCAGCGGCGCGATGATCAGAAGCGCAAGCACGATCAGCCGGGTGCGGATACTAAGTATCGGCTTGCCACGCCACGACAGCTTGCGCGTTTGAGTTTGATTGCCCGCCATCTGCACCCTCTGTCCCGATACGCAAAGTAACGTACAAGCGTAAAAATCGGCTTCGGGGTTCCCATAAAACTTGAATGATCGGCTGAAGAATTCACCAAATGGAAAGCATAAACAGCTCTGACGGCCTTGCTGCGGTGCGCGCGCAGATGGATCGAGCGTGCCGCGATGCCAATCGCGATCCGGCGACCGTCACTTTGGTGGCGATTTCGAAGACTTTCGACGCCGATGCAATCGAGCCGGTCATCGCCGCCGGCCAGCGGATTTTTGGCGAAAATCGCGTCCAGGAGGCCAAGGCCAAATGGCCGCCATTGATGGCGCGCCATGACGGCCTGAAGATTCATCTGGTCGGGTCGTTGCAGTCGAACAAAGCCAAGGAGGCGGTGGCGCTGTTCGATGCGATCCATTCGGTTGATCGGGCAAGCCTTGCCGAGGCGCTTGCTAAGGAGATCGCCCGGCAGAGGCGGCAGCCGCTGCTTTTCGCCGAGATCAATACCGGCGCCGAGCCGCAGAAAGCCGGCCTGCTGCCGCAGGATGCCGACTCATTCCTGACCGCTTGCCGCGACCGCTATGGGCTCGTGATTTCGGGCCTGATGTGTATTCCGCCGCACGACGACGCTCCGGGGCCGCATTTCGCACTGACCGCCAAGATCGCGGGCCGCAACGGGCTCAAACTGCTCTCGATGGGCATGAGCGCCGACTTCCCTGTGGCGGTCGCCTTTGGTGCGACCCACGTGCGCGTCGGCACGGCGATTTTTGGCGGGCGTAGCACGGCCGCCTAGCTCTGAATCGAGATTTCCGTCTTTCGTGTCAGGCGGCCCAGCAGCCGTTGCAGGTCCGACCGGCGCATTGCCACACAACCGGCGGTCGGGCCTAATCCAGGGCGGGCGATATGCAGGAAGACGGCGCTGCCACGGCCGGCCACTAGAGGCCGAGTATTGTAGTCGATTTCGACGATCAGGTCGTACAGCGCGTCGTCGCGGCGGAGCCGGTCGCCTGGTTCATTGGCCGAGCGACGAAAGGACCGATTGTAGCGGCGGTCGTGCGGGTCCTCGCACCAGGCGTCGGCAGGATCTATTCGGCGCACCGGCAGCGAAGTGTGCGGCCGCGGCAAGCGATCTGCCCGCCACCACAGCCGGACCGGGTGAAACCGGCCACGCGGGGTGCCGCCGTCACCCTCGCGCTTGTCTGCCTTGATTCCGGTACGGCCGAGCGCGACCGGGACGGCGAAGCCCCCGGCAAAGAGCCAGCCCTGCGCCCGCCGGCCGGGCCGGCTGGTGACGCGGATCGAGCGCAACGAAGTTCGTCGCATGGCGGGCCTAATTCCCAACTTCCGCTTGCTCCTGTACCCTCGAAGGTTCTACGTCGCGCCCAGTGTCGCGGCAAAGCGGCGGTCGGATCGGAATTGATGCCTAATACACGCAAGATACTCATCGTCGACGACGATGCCGAACTGCGCGATGCGCTGACCGAACAGCTTTCGCTGCATGAGGAATTCGAAGCCGTCGCGGTCGAGAACGGCAGCAAAGGCGTCCAGGCCGCAAAGGCCGGCCAGATCGATCTGGTCATCATGGACGTGGGTTTGCCCGACATCGACGGCCGCGAGGCCGTGCGCATCTTGCGCAAGAACGCCTTCAAGGCGCCCATCATCATGCTCACCGGCCACGATACAGACTCCGACACCATTCTCGGTCTGGAGTCCGGCGCCAACGATTATGTCACCAAGCCATTCCGATTTGCCGTGCTGCTGGCGCGCATCCGCGCCCAGCTTCGCCAGCACGAGGCCAGCGAAGATGCGGTCTTCACCATCGGCCCTTATAGCTTCCGGCCTAGCTCGAAACTTTTGCTCAATCCCAAGGGCAGCAAAGTGCGCTTGACCGAAAAAGAAACCTCAATTCTGCGCTATCTTTATCGCGCCGGCCAACGGCCGGTGTCGCGGGAGACGCTGTTGCAGGAAGTCTGGGGCTACAACTCCGGAGTGACCACCCACACTCTCGAGACCCACATCTATCGATTACGACAAAAGATCGAAAGAGACGCCGCCGCTCCCGCCATCCTGGTCACCGAGGCTGGCGGCTATAAACTGGTGCCGTGATCGCGGCTGCTCATGACGATCGAAGACGACATCTCTTTTCTCGAGCGGATACCAATTCTCCGCCGGCTCGGCGCCGCCGCATTGCGTATCCTCGCCATCGGCGCGGAAGCCCACGACGTTCCGGCCGGGCAGGTTCTGTTTACAGCCGGCGAGCCCGCCGACGGAGCATATATCGTCCAGCGCGGCTCATTTACGCTCACTCTCGAAAAGAGCGATCAACCCGAGGTCATTGCCGGGCCTGGCACCCTGCTCGGCGAATCGGCTCTGCTGACGGAAACACGGCGGCCGGCCACGGCGCGGGCACGTGAAGACTCGACCATATTGCGCATTTCGCGCACAATGTTCCTGCGCATGCTCGACGGCTATCCGGACGCCGCAGTGCGGCTTCGCGAACTGATTGCGTCGCGCGCTGATCAATGGGCTCGCGAGCTTGAGAATGTGCATGCCGCAATGACGCGCGGCGATACGCCGTTGCGACAGGATTGAGCCGTCCTCACTCGCTCTTCGATTGGCCGCGGTGCGAAATTTCGAGGCTGACCAGCCGCGCGAGCAGCGTTGCCGGATAGAGTTGACCAAGTACGGCTTCAAAGTTCGCTATGTTGCGCGCCATCGGATGCAACGGCGTGATGTCGCCGTAACCGACCGTGGTCAGCGTGGTGAAACTGAAATAGAGCAATGCCGCCCCCGAGCCGTATTCCGAGCCTGTCGGCGGCAAGCCGTGGAAAGCGCCTGGCGCCAGCACTTCGATAAGCCGGTAAATCGTGAAGAAGAACAACGCGAAATTCAGGTACAGCACGACTGCGCCCTGAACGCGATGCAGGGTCACGCGCCCGGGTCCGAACACGGCGCGTGCGATCACCAAACTCATGACCGCGATAGCGAGCAGGCGTCCGCTCGCGCTCAGCCATTCAGTCAGAACCGTGGGATGTTCGGCATGAATGAAAGCGCCGGCCGGGCTGAGCAGGACCGCGATGAACACCAGGAAAGCGGCGAAGCGGCTGCGCGACGTCACCACCAGGATCGCGAGCACGAACAGAACGAACAGCGCCGGCAGCACGAATTCCGGCAAGAGCCCCATGCCGCCGAGCGGAATGGCGAGGAATATCAACGTGCCTTCGATAATAAGCAGTGCCGTGAGACCGGGCTCGCGGGTGCGCTCCTGCCAACGCAGGAAGCGGAGCCAAAACGCCTTGAAAGACTTTATCGGTGATCGCATCCGGCGGGCTTCGAGCTTGAATCGGAACCGCGATCCTAGCGTTGCTCCACCGATCGGCAAGCCTCATTGCTTGAGCATGATCTTTCCGAAAACCGGCTCCCGCTTTTCGGGATCGTGATCTAGTGCGGTGAGGCCACGAGCATGCGGTAGACCTGATAGGCCATGCGCCACGTCGGGGATTCGCGCGGCAGATACGCGATTGCACCCAAGCGGACGCGGTCGATCACGTTTTCATAAAGGCGATGATAGTACCAGTCGGCGCCGGCGCGGTGCTTGTATTCCTTCAGATAGGCGTCGACCTCGCGGTGCGTCTTGACCTGCCCGTTGTCGCCGAACTTGGTGACCGCGAAATTGAATTCGCCGTCGTAGAGCGACCCCATCTTATGCAGCGTCGTTTTCATGAAGTTGCCGATCAGGAGATCGTCGAAAATCTCGTAATCGATCGCCGCCATCAGGCTGTGGCGTGGGACTTCGAAGGTGATGCCGCGATCCTTCTTGCCGCCCAGCGAAATGAAATTGTCCCGGCCGCCGACGCGGAAATTGACGAAGGACAGATAGTCGCGGACCACTTCCTTGCCGCTGAAGTAGCTGGAAAGCTTGTCGAGATCGGCGCGCTCGAGCACGTCGCTCCAGTTGTCGCCGAAATCTTCGGGCCGGCGCACCACTGTCTCCATGCTCGCCGGATTGAGCGGCGTGATCGCGCCGGTCACGCAATCGATGTGGGAGAACGCCGGAATGAAGTCGCACCGGGTGTGATCGAAGCCGCGGGAATAGTCCTCAAGCGGGGTGACGTAGGTCTGCGCCCAGATCGAGTCGCTGCGTGCATACGAATGAAACGAGCTGAACGGGATCGCGCCGCGAATTCCGAGCGACATCGCGCGCAGGCTCATCTGCCGACCGGGCGGCGGCTTCTGCGCCGCCTGCGGTACGATGAAGGTACCGTCTTCGTCGTAGAAGTTGATCATGTCGGCGTCGCCGTAGCCCGACAGCGCCAGCATGTAGCTGTGCTTGTATTGCGCGGCGATCTTGCGGATCAGCAGCGTGCAATCGCGGCTGCCGGCGTCGTTGAGATCGACGAACAGCCGGCCGTTGACGTCGACCAACAGCACGCTGTCCTGAATCATAGTCGAGATGCAGAACACCTTGATGCGCGGCGACAGCTCGACCCACTGCCGGTCTGGCAGGATCGTGACCTCGAAGCCCTGGGTGCGCAGATCGTTCGCGATCCGGCCGCCGACGTGGTCGGCAAGCAGAATGTGGCGGCCGTGAATTTGTTCGAGGCTGTCGCCGTTGAGATGGTCCGGGTGGCCGTGTGAGAACCAGATGTACTTGGCGTTGACGATGTCGCGTTTGCAATCCGGCGGGATGCGATGGCTCAGCCCCCAACTGCCGAAATAGGCCGGGTTGTCGTCGCCGAACCACGGATCGGTCGCCAGGATCGGTTGGTCGTCGTAGGCAATCAGCGTCGCGTTGCCCGTGGTCGAAACGCCCAGCATCGCCTGCTCGCTATTGTTGGCCGATTCGCCGAAATCGGGCGGCGTTACCCTGCCTGCAACTGGCAAATACGGCGTTAAGGCGATGTATTGAATTTAAACGGCAGGCCCGCGCGGGAGTTTAGGCCTCGATTGTCGCCGTCACCGGCACATGGTCGGAGGGCCGCTCGGCGCCGCGATATGTCCTGGCGATGGCAATGGCCGAAACGCGGTCGGCCAGCATCGGCGAGGTCCAGATGTGATCGAGTCGTCGCCCCTTGTCGGCGGTTGCCCAGTCCGGCGCGCGATAGCTCCACCAGGTGTAGAGCTTGGCCGGTTCCGGCGTGTGCATGCGCATGCTGTCGATCCAGCCGCCGACGTTGCGTGCGACATTGAGTTTCTCGCACTCGACCGGCGTGTGCGAGACCACCCGGACCATCTGCTTGTGACTCCAGACGTCGTGCTCGAGCGGCGCCACGTTGAGATCTCCGACCAGGATCGCGCGCTCGGAATGCGCCGGCCGCAATGTCGCGCTGTCGCGCATTTCGTCGAGGAAGGCGAGCTTGTGGGCGAATTTGGGATTGACCGCCGGGTCGGGAATGTCACCGCCGGCAGGAACGTAGAAATTATGCACCGTGATCGGGTCGCGCAGTCCGGCACGCTCGCCGAACACCGCAGACACATGGCGGCAATCGGTCTTGCCGCAGAACTTTTGGATGTTGAAGCTCTCGAACGGCAGGCGCGAGAGCACGCTGACGCCGTGATAGCCCTTCTGGCCGTTCAGCGCGACGGCCTCGTAGCCGAGCCGCTTGAAACGCTTGAGCGGAAACTTGTCATCGGGACATTTTGTCTCCTGCAGGCACAGGATGTCGGGCCGCACCGCCTTGATGAACTTGGCTACGAGATTGATGCGCAGCCGCACCGAATTGATGTTCCAGGTTGTGAGCTTCAGCTGCATGCCAAAAAAAGATCGAGAATTGAGAGGCGGGAATCAACACTATAAATAGGAGTTCCACAGCAAAAGCACTAGCCAAGTCCCGAGGCTTATCCCGGACGCCCGATCACCGATCCGCGCCGAAATTGCGCTGGTAATTAATGACGAAGAGGTTCGGATCGGGCCGCTTCGCTACATCGAGATTGTAAACCGCAACCGTCGTGTCGAGACCTTGCGGATCGGTGACGGTCCATTGCTTGAGCGTCAAATCCTTGGCGTCGAACATGATCATCAGCCTGCTGGTGCCGACCACGAGTTGCTTCTCCTGGATCACCACGGTGGCGAAAGTATCGTCGACGGAAACGCTGACGACGTCGGTGTCGCGCAGCAGGTCGATGCGCTCGGCAAGCAGATAACGCAGCGGCGTCTGCGACAGCGGGTAGAGGTCCTGCGTCGCCAGATTGCGGTCGCGCACCACCACCGAGGAGCCGTCGGCGATGATGTCGATCGGCGTCGGCGGATTGTAATCAAATCGCACCTTGCCTGGCTTTTGAATGTAGAACGTGCCCTCGGTGCGTCCGCCGTCCGGCCCGACCTGCACGAAATTTCCCACCATGGTCTGCACGCCCGACAGATAAAGGCTGACGCGATCGAGCAGCGCGCGCTGCTTGGCGTCGAAGGCGGTGGTCGGCGCCGATGATCCTTTATCGAGAAACGAGAACGGGAAAAAATGTGACAGGCCGCCATTATCCGACGCAGCGGGAGCCGCAGCCGGAGGCGGCGGGGCGTTGCCGGTCGTCTTGGGCAGCGGCGCGGGTGTCGGCAGCGGTACGCTGTCGGCGCACGCCGGAACGATAGCAAGCGCGGCGCAAATCGTCGCTACGAGGACCGCCGTCGCGCCAATTGCGCACCGTCCCGCCATTTTGTTCTCCTGCTGGTACTCTGGCTAGGGCATGATCCGGAAAAGTAGGAACCGGTTTTCCGACAAGATCATACTCCAACGAAAAATCTACATCCGCCCCGTCGCCACCCGATAACGTTGCGGTATGGCGAATTCGCGGCCACCCATCCGGCTTAACGGTCGCAGGGACGATTCTCAATAGGAATCATCGTCGCCGCCTTCGACCAGGATTTCGCGCTTGCCGGCATGATTGGGCTGGCCGACGACGCCTTCCTGCTCCATGCGCTCCATCAGCGAGGCGGCGCGGTTATAGCCGATTTGCAGCCGCCGCTGGATGTAGCTGGTCGAAGCCTTGCGGTCGCGCACAACGACTTGCACCGCCTGCTGGTAGAGGTCGGCGCCCTCGCCGGCGCCGCCCATCGCGGTCGCGTCGAAGATCGGATTGCCGTCTTCGTCCTGCGGTTCTTCCGCGGTGACTGCTTCGAGATATTCCGGCGTGCCTTGCGACTTGAGGTGCCGCACCACCTTTTCGACTTCCTCGTCGGAGACAAAAGGTCCGTGCACGCGGCTGATGCGGCCGCCGCCGGCCATGTAGAGCATGTCGCCCTGGCCGAGCAGTTGCTCGGCGCCTTGCTCACCCAAAATGGTGCGGCTGTCGATCTTCGATGTGACCTGAAACGAAATGCGGGTCGGAAAATTCGCCTTGATGGTGCCTGTGATGACGTCGACCGACGGCCGCTGCGTCGCCAGGATCACGTGCAAGCCGGCGGCGCGCGCCATCTGCGCCAGCCGCTGCACCGCGCCCTCGATGTCCTTGCCGGCGACCATCATCAGGTCGGCCATCTCGTCGACGATGACGACGATGAAGGGCAGCGGTTCGAGATCGAGCTCTTCTTTCTCGTAAATCGCTTCGCCCAACTCCTTGTTGTAGCCGGTATGGACGGTGCGGGAGAGCTTCTCGCCCTTGGCGTTCGCTTCGGTGACGCGCGCGTTGTAGCCGTCGATATTGCGCACACCGAGCTTCGACATCTTTTTGTAGCGCTCCTCCATCTCGCGCACCGCCCACTTCAGCGCCACCACGGCCTTTTTCGGATCGGTGACGACAGGCGTGAGCAGATGCGGGATGCCGTCATAGACCGACAATTCCAGCATTTTCGGATCGACCATGATCAGCCGGCATTGATCGGGTTGCAGCCGATAGAGCAGGCTGAGGATCATGGTGTTGATGGCGACGGATTTGCCCGAGCCAGTGGTACCGGCGATCAACAGATGGGGCATGCGCGCCAGATCGACCAGTACAGGCTCGCCGCCGATCGCCTTGCCGAGACAGAGCGGAAGGCGGAAGCCGGTCTCGGAATATTCGCGCGTCGCAAGCAGCTCGCGGAAGTACACTTTCTCGCGCGTCGGGTTTGGCAGCTCGATGCCGATGGCGTTCCGGCCCGACACCACCGCGACGCGGGCCGAAAGTGCGCTCATCGAGCGCGCGATATCGTCGGCGAGACTTATGACGCGCGACGATTTTATTCCGGGCGCGGGTTCGAGCTCGTAGAGCGTGACCACCGGCCCGGGCCGGGCATTGATAATCTCGCCGCGGACGCCGAAATCGCCGAGCACGCCTTCGAGCGCCGTCGCATTGGTCTGCAAGGATTCGCTGCTCACGGTGGCGCGGCCGCTCTTGCTTGGCTGCGTCAACAGTTCGAGTGGTGGCAATTGATAGCCGCTGATCGAGCGCCGCGTTTTCGGCGCGCGGGGTTTTCGCGGTGCGCGCGGCTCGGCGTCCGGCACCAGTTCGGCTTCGGTATCCTCGACATAGCGCTCGGGCGCAGCGGCGTTGTCGAAGCGCGGCTCGACGCGCTGGCGCGGCATCGCCGCCTCGCCGCGCGGCTCCGGTAGCATGCGAGCACGCCATTGCAGCAGCCGCGCAATCCGGGCGCGCAACGCCAGCACCGCGATGCATGATCCGGCCGAGCGAAATCCATGCGCTGTCGTCGTCGTCGGCAGCCGCGGTATCGTCCTCGTCATCCGCCTCGTCTTCGTCATCCGGCGCTTCGCCCCAGAGCATGCCGGCCGCGCCGGCAAAGCTGATGAGTGCCAGAATGCCGAGAACGATTGCGGCGGCGAGGCGGTTTGCTCCGGTCAACGGCAAGCCGAACGCCACCATGGGCAGCCGCAGCATGGCGTCGCCGATCACGCCGCCGAGGCCGCACGGCAGCGGCCAATGTGCGCCTTTCGGGAAACACGATGCGAACGCGGCGCCGAAAACCGCGCCGAGCAGCCACAGCACCATGCGCAGCTTTTCGCGGCTGAGCTGGCGGTGGCCGAGCAAGCGGTAGCCCCAGACTCCGATCGGCAGCAGCAAGGCCAGCGAGCCCAGGCCGAGCAATTGCATTGTCAGGTCGGCCGCAATCGCGCCGGGACGTCCGAGCAGATTGTGCACCGGCGCGTCCGTCGCGTGGCTCAGCGACGGGTCGCGCACCGACCAGGTGGCGAGTGCCAGCGCCGCCATCATGGCGAAGCTGATCATGCCGATACCGCTGACCTCGCGCAGCCGCCGCCGCACGACGGCGCCAAGCTGGACGGACAAGTAGGCCATCCCATCAAGGCTGCGATCGATCATCGACATCGCGGCTGTCCCAACCCGTCATTGCGAGGAGCGGAGCGACGAAGCAATCCAGGCATCGCGTCGGCGACTGGATTGCTTCGCTTCGCTCGCAATGACGATCGAATATTCAGTTGCGGCATTGCCATTCAACCCAGCACGCCGACGAGACGATGCAGTGCCTCGGCGGTGGTCTCGTTGTTGTGGACCATGGCGACGCGTACATAGTCGGCGCCGGGATTGCTGCCGTCTTCCTGCTCGCGGGCGAGATAGCGGCCGGGTACGACGCGAAGTCCGGCCTCGCGCCACAGCTTGAGCGCCGCCGCTTCGCTGCCGCCTTGCGCCGATACGTCGAGCCAGAGAAAAAATCCGCCGGCCGGCCGGCAATAGCCGTAGCGGTCGCCGATGATCTGGTCGGCGAGATCGAATTTCTCCCGATACAGGCGCCGGTTTTCCTCGACATGCGCCTCGTCGCCATAGGCGGCGATGGCGACGTGCTGCAGCGGCGTCGGCACCATCGGTGCGGCGACGTTGCGCAATTCGAGATAGGCTTGCATGAACGAACGATCGCCCGCGGCAAAGCCGATGCGCAGACCCGGCAGGCTCGATCGCTTCGACAGCGAGTGGAACACCGCAACATTGGCGAATTCCGGCCCGGCGGCTTCGAGCATGCCGTGCGGCCGCCGGTCGCTATAGATCTCGCAATAACATTCGTCGGAGAACACCAGGAAGCCGAAGCGGCGAGCCAGCGCGGTGAGCCGAAGCAGATAATCACGGTCGGCGACGGCGCCCTGCGGATTGGCCGGCGAGGCGATATAGAACGCGACGGTGCGGGCGAGCAGTTCGTCGCTGAGTGCGTCGAGGTCCGGCAGGAAGCCGGTTTCCCTTGTGGTCGGCAGATAGACCGGTTCGCAATCGGCGCCGATCGCGCCCGCCGCATAAGCGGCATAGAACGGATTGGGAATCAGCACGGCCGGCCGGCCCATGCGCGGGCTCACCCAGGTCTTGGCGGCAAGCGCGGCGAGGAATAGTCCTTCGCGGGTGCCGTTGAGCACCAGAACTTCGTTCGCCGGATCGACCGGGCGCTCCAGCACGTAGCGGCGGCCGAGCCATTGCGCGACCGCCTGGCCGAACGAATCCATTCCCTTGTTGGCCGGATAGCGGCCGAATTCGGCGACATGGGCCGCGATCACGGGTCCGACAAACGGCGGGATCGGATGCTGCGGCTCGCCGACCGCGAGGCTGATCGCGGACATGCCCGGCGGGAACGGATCGATAAGTTCGCGCAGCCGCACAAAAGGCGACCGCGAGCCGGTAGCGCGAACAGGTGTCGGAGGGGACTGGCGGGTCATCCTGTACATCGATCGACAGCGGGTCCGCCCGCCGAATTGGCGCCTCGATAGCATAGGTTCGGCGAGGTTAAGACCTGTTTAACCATCGGGGCGCCTCTTCCCGCCCCCTATCGCGGGGGCGGACGATTTCGCCGTCATTGCGAGCGATAGCGAAGCAATCCAGCGCTCAATGCAAACGCCCCTGGATTGCTTCGTCGCGGAGCCTGTCATCGGGCCGGCCACTTCGGGCCGGACCCGTTGGCTCCTCGCAATGACGAGTTCTCCCGTTCTCGCGAAGCGCTTTGCGCCCGAGTTGTTGTTCACGCCCACGAATCTTTGCCTCCGAACAAAAAGGGAGGCGGAGCGCCGATAGGCGCCATTCAACCAAGCTCCGCACCATCGGGTGCGGCGGCGTGCCCTTATCTCTTTCTCCTCCCCCGCTTGCGGGGGAGGTTGGGAGGGGGCGCGCCCGCCTTTCGGCGCTCCACCGCGGCACTCGCCAGGCCGGTCGCAACCAGCATTGGCTCAGCTCCAGACCCGCGCTTCCTGAGACCAGGCTCCTTCGGGCGTTACCCGTTGTCGCCAGTCTCGAGTTTACCGAGCACCTCGGAGACCGGTCGTAGTGCCGGTCGGTCGGGGACCCAGAGCCGCCCGGGAGCGGTTTGCGAAACCGCGCGCGGGCACCGCACTCGCTCCACTTTCAGGATTGCATCTAGAAAGCACCCTTCAACGAGCGAGTGACTGTTCCGTATCATAAGCGGTGACTTATGTCAATAAAAAAGAGACGATCCCATGGAGCGTTGTCGCCCGCCTAGTGCAAGATTTAGCGAGCGTAGCCCGGATTGAGCAACGCGAAATCCGGGACTGAGCCGCGATGCTGCTCCGGATTTCGTTTCACTCAATCCGGGCTACGCTTGCTGCAAGGGGTTCAAGGAACACTCAGATTTAACCGCCAATTGACAAAGTAGCTTCTGGTAGCTACCTCACTGCCATGCGCTCCGTTGGCTTAAAAGTGCTCAAGAACAAGCTCAGCGAATACGTTCGCTTGGCTGCAAGTGGCGAGGCCGTGCTGGTCACCGACCGCAATCGCGTGGTCGCCGAAATCGTCCCGCCGCGGCCGGGCCGCAAGCTCGCCGTCGCGACGGAGGATTTTATTGCTCAAGGCGTGCGCGAAGGATGGCTGACGCCTGCGAAGAATCCTGGCACCGGTCCTTTGCCGCGTAAGCCGGTCATGAAATTCGAGGACCTGATGAGGGACCTCGATGAATCCCGGGAAGACCGTGATCTACCTTGATAGCTCAGCCGTCCTGTCGCAACTTTTGGCGGAAAATCGTTCTTTGCCGGAAGCCATCACCGAAGATGCTTTGGTTTCCAGTCGTCTGCTCGAATACGAGATTTGGAATCGCATTCATGCGCGTGGATTGACACACTCGCACGCCGATGAAGTGAACGCCATTCTCGACCGCGTATTGTTGATCGATCTTTCTGCCGCGGTACTCAATCGTGCTCTTGGGCCATTCCCGGTTTCGGTGCGAACGCTGGATGGATTGCATCTCGCCACAATCGAATTTCTGCGTACGCGTGGCGACGATATCGAGTTCGCAAGCTTCGACCGAAGGCTTATTGCCGTCGCGCAGGCGCTTGGGATTTCGATCTATGCGTTGTGAATGGTGTGGTTGCCGCCGGCAAAAATAAAAGAGGCCCCGGCTTGCGCCGAGGCCTCTTTCCCCACCCCACGTTGTTCGTGGCTTACTGGATCGTCTCGCCGTGCAGCGTGAAATCGAGGCCGTCGCGCTCGACTTCTTCGCTGACACGAAGCCCGATGACGAGATCGACAAGCTTGAGGATGATCAGCGTCACCACGACGTCGTAGACGAACACGATGCCGACGCCGATCAGTTGATTGACCACCTGGCCGCCATTGCCTTCGGTTAGTCCGGATGTGCCGCCGTACTCGTTGATGGCGAAGACGCCGGTCAGGATAGCGCCGGCGGCGCCGCCGATGCCGTGCACGCCGAACGAATCCAGCGCGTCGTCATAGCCGAACATGTGCTTGAGCCCGGTGCAGCCCCAGTAGCAGACGATGCCGGCGGCGATGCCCATGGCGAACGCGCCCATCGGACCGACGAAACCCGATGCCGGCGTGATGACGACGAGGCCCGCGACCGCGCCGGAGCAGATGCCCAGCAGTGTCGGCTTGCCGCGCATCATCCATTCGACCAGCATCCAGGTGAAGCCCGCCGTCGCGGTACAGATGTGCGTCACCGCCATCGCCATGCCGGCCTGCATGCCGGCGCTGACCGCCGAGCCGGCGTTGAAACCGAACCAGCCGACCCACAACAGCGAGGCGCCGATCATGGTCAGCACCACGTTGTGGGGACGGTGCGGTTTCCTTGCGCTTGCCGAGCATTAGCGCCGCCATCAGGCCGGCGGTGCCGGAGTTGACATGCACCACCGTGCCGCCGGCGAAATCGAGCACATGAAATTTCGCATCGGGATTGGCGCTGTTGAGGAAGCCGTCCGGTCCCCACACCCAATGCGCGATCGGCGAATAGACGAAAACTGCCCACAGCCCGATGAACCAGAGCATGGCCGAGAATTTCATCCGTTCGGCGAACGAGCCCGCGATCAACGCCGCGGTGATGATCGCGAAGGTGAGCTGGAACATCGAATAGACGGTCTCAGGGATGGTCGGCGCCAGCGGATTGGGATTGCCGATGCCGGTCGATATGTCGCTGAGGATGTTTTGCAAACCGGCGCGATCGAACCCGCCGATGAACGGCGTGCCGGCCCGGAACGCGATGCTGTAAGTGAACAACAGCCAGAGAATGCTGATTAGGCAGGTGATGGCGAAACTTGTCATCACGGTGTCGACGACGTTTTTCTTGCGCACCATGCCGCCGTAGAACAGCGCCAGCCCCGGAATGGTCATCATCAGCACGATGGCCATTGAGGTCAGCATCCAGGCGGTGTCGCCCGAATTCGGCGTGCATTTCTCGAGTGTCTTGGCATCGCAGGCCGGCGGCGCCGGGGCTGCGGCCGGAGCAGCAGCAGGCGCGGTGGCCGGCGCCTGATCGGTGGCGGCCGGCGCCTGCGCATAAGATGAATGCAAAGTCGGCGCGCTCATCACGATGCCGAGCAGCATTGCGGCGGCTAGAGCGAAAAGGCCCGCACGCGAAAATGTCTTCAACGTCATAGTCTCACTCCTGTCATGGGAATTGTCGTGCGGGCTTGTTAGAGCGCGGCCGCATCGGTCTCGCCGGTGCGGATGCGAACGGCGTGATCGAGGCCGAAGACGAAAATCTTGCCGTCGCCGATCTGGCCGGTTTTTGCAGCCGACGTGATGGTCTCGACGACCTTGTCGACCTGGTCGGAAGCGCAGGCGATTTCGAGCTTGATCTTGGGCAGGAAGCTCACGGCGTATTCGGCGCCGCGATAAATTTCGGTATGCCCCTTCTGGCGTCCGTAACCCTTGACCTCGGTCACGGTCAGGCCCTGAACGCCGATCTTGGTCAACGCATCGCGGACCTCATCGAGCTTGAATGGCTTGATGACAGCCATGACTACTTTCATTTCCAAATATCTCCCCTACGCGCGCTGCATCCCGGGCGGACGCAGATCCAGCCACTGCCGCGCAGGATTCGCCCCCTTGCGGCACTATCGGGCCACCAGCAATCAAGCAACGTGCCAACTTCGGCACGGCGTTAGCATTTTGATAACCAATGGGTTTTTGGGCGAATGCCGCAATTTACGGCACGCATCGAGCAGCATCCGTCAAACGGCAGTGCAAGCAATAGACAGACTGCACAAAAATTAGTCAGTGAGCAATAAGGGGTTAGAGAGCGTCCGCGTCGGTTTCCCCGGTGCGAATGCGGACAGCCTGGTCGATGGGGGTGACGAAGACCTTGCCATCGCCGATCTGGCCGGTCTTGGCCGACCCGCCGATGGCTTCGACGACCCTGTCCACCTGGTCGGAAGCGACGGCGACTTCGATCCGGATTTTGGGCAGGAAGTTCACCGCGTATTCGGCGCCGCGATAGATTTCGGTGTGGCCCTTCTGGCGGCCATAGCCTTTGACCTCGGTGACGGTCATGCCGTGAACGCCGACGGCAAGAAGCGCGTCGCGCACTTCATCGAGCTTGAACGGTTTGATGATGGCGATGACGAGCTTCATGAGGCTTTATGATCCCCGCTGGGTACGGCCTGGTTAGCATAACGGCATTGCTGCCGGGAATTAAGGCGGTAGTTGCCGGAACGTCGGCCTATTTCGGGCGGCGCGGGCGTAGCAGACCTTCCTGTGCGACCGACGCGATCAAGGTGCCGTTGAGATCGAAGACCAGGCCGCGTGAAAAGCCGCGCGAGCCGGCGAGGTTTGGACTATCCTGCGAATAGAGCAGCCATTCGTCGGCGCGGAATGGGCGGTGGAACCACAGCGCGTGGTCGAGGCTCGCCGCCATGATGTCTTCCGAGAACACGCTCTTGCCGTGCGGGATCAGCGCCGCGTCAAGCAGCATCATGTCGGACGCATAGGCCAGCACGCATTGATGGATCGCCGGCTCGTCCGGCAGCTTCCCGTTAGTGCGAATCCAGATATCGAATTCGGCCGGTCTCGGATTTCTCGCCGAGATAGCGGCTGTACTCCACCGGCCGAAATTCGATCGGTCGCTCGCGTTCGTAGTAGCGGCGCGCCGCCGGCGGCAACAGCGGATAGATGCGCTCCCTGGTCTCGGCTTCGCTTGGCAGGGCATCGGGTTTTGGCACGTCCGGCATACTGAACTGATGGTTCAATCCCGGCTCGGCGCCGTGAAACGATACCGACATCGAGAAGATAGCGCGGCCGTGCTGGATCGCCTTGACGTTGCGCGTGGTGAAGCTCTTGCCGTCGCGGATACGGTCGACCTCGTAAATAATCGGTACTTTGGGATCGCCGCCGAGCAGAAAATAAGCGTGCAGCGAATGCGGCGGCCGTGTCGCCACATCGTCGACCGTGCGGCAGGCCGCGACCAGCGCCTGGCCGATCACTTGGCCGCCGAAAACCCGCTGCCAGTGCGACTGCGGCGAGCGGCCGCGAAACAGGTTCACCTCAAGCGGCTCGAGATCGAGAATATCGATGATTTCCTGAACGGCGGAGGCCATGCCTTCTCCACAAAAAATCGTTTCCCGGGCGCTGCGCAGCACCATTAGCGCGTTTACGCGCGTCTTCGCCGCGCTAGGCAAAGCGAAGTGGTGCGCTGCAGATCCGGGATCGTTCCAGGCACTGAGCCTGCGGCGATCCCGGATCAGCGGCGCATCATTTCATGCTGCACCGCGTCCGGGAATCCATGCGCTTTCTTGCATACGGGATCGGTTCCGGGGTCAAGCGGTGTCCGCGCAGGCCGCCGCAATAGGGGGTGGCTCATGCGAACTCCCTCTCCCCCTCGGGGAGAGGGTGACACAAGGCCGTCTGGGTATTTTCCGCCGTGATAGAATGAGCAACATGGTGCGCAACGATACCGATGTGCTGATCGCGGGCGGCGGATTTGCCGGACTGACGCTTGCGATTGCGTTGCGGCAGGCGCTCGGGCCGTCGTTTTCGGTCACGGTCGCCGACCCGGCGCTGGGCGCGAGCCGCGCCGCCGACGAGCGCGCCTCGGCCATCGTCGCGTCAGTGCGGCGGCTGTTTGAGACTATTGGCGTTTGGGACGCCGTCGCCGGCGAAGCGCAGCCGATCCTCGACATGGTCGTCACCGACAGCCGGCTCGGCGACGCGGTGCGCCCGGTATTTCTCGACCTTTGCGGGCGAAGTCGAGCCGGGCGAGCCGTTCGCCCACATGATCGAGAATCGGCACCTGATCGCAGCGCTCACCGAAAAAGCGAAAGAACTCGGTGTCGCGCTCAATCCGTCGCGCTGTCGGCAGCGTCAGCACCGAAGGTGGGCGCGCGACCGTTGCATTGCGTGACGGCAATGCGCTGCGCGCCCGTCTGGTCGCCGCGGCCGATGGGGCGCGGTCGCAGATCCGCGAGGGTGCGGGCATCGCCACGCACGGCTGGAGTTACGATCAGTCGGCCATCGTCACCACGGTCGGCCACGAGCGCGATCATTGCGGCCGCGCCGAGGAGCATTTTCTGCCGGCTGGCCCATTCGCGATCCTGCCGCTCAAAGGCAATCGCTCCTCGATCGTCTGGACGGAGAAAACGCCGGAAGCCGCGCGCATCGTGGCGCTGCCGGACGACGGCTTCCATGCCGAACTCGAGCAACGCTTCAAGCTGCATCTCGGCGACATCACCGCGATCGGCGCGCGACGCACCCATCCGCTCGGCTTCTTCATTGCGCGCTCGTTCATCGCCGATCGTATCGCGCTCGTCGGCGACGCCGCCCATGTCATTCATCCGATCGCCGGCCAGGGCCTGAATATGGGACTGAAGGACGTTGCGGCGCTGGCCGAAGTCGTCGTCGATGCGGCGCGGCTCGGGCTCGATCCCGGTTCGGCAACGGTGCTCGAGCGTTACCAGCGCTGGCGGCGGTTCGACACCGTGGCGATGGGTATTGCCACCGACGGTCTCAACCGGCTGTTCTCCAACCGTTCCGACCTGTTGCGCGCGGCGCGCGATATCGGCCTCGGCCTGGTCGACCGTGTACCCAATCTCAAAAGACTGTTCATCCGCGAAGCCGCCGGCCTGGTCGGCGACGTGCCCAAACTGTTGCGCGGCGAATTGCTATAGTCGCGCGCTATGGCGTTTAATCACATCGCGGTCATCGGCGGCGGCGCTTGGGGCACGGCGCTGGCGCTGACGTGCGCGCGCGCCGGACGCCAGGTCACGCTGTGGGAACACGACGCAAAGAATGCCGCGCAGCTTGCCGAAAAGCGCGAAAGTCTATTTTTGCCCGGCGTGCGCCTCGATGATGGCATCGCGGTTGCCGGCACACTGAACGAGGCCGCGCAGGCCGACGCGATCCTCCTGGTCGTTCCCGCGCAAGCCGTGCGCGCGGCAGCGACGGCGCTGGCGCCATCGGTTGCGCCGCGTACGCCGGTGATCGTCTGCGCCAAGGGCATCGAGCGTGGCAGCAAAAAATTCATGAGCGAGATCGTCGCTGCGTGCGCGCCTGGCGCCGTGCCCGCGATCTTGTCGGGACCGAGCTTTGCCGCCGATGTGGCGCGCGGCATGCCGACCGCGGTGACGCTTGCGGCAAGCGACGGCAAGCTCGCCGCGGCGCTGGCGCAGGCGCTCAACGCGGCGAGTTTCCGGCTCTATCATTCCACCGACCTGCGCGGCGTCGAGATCGGCGGCGCAGCGAAGAATGTGCTGGCGATCGCCGCTGGCGTCGTCACTGGCCGCGGCCTTGGCGCCAGCGCCGGCGCGGCGCTGACCACGCGCGGCTTCGCCGAACTCGTTCGCTTCGGCAAGGCGTTTGGCGCCAAGCCACAGACCATGATGGGCCTATCCGGCCTCGGCGACCTGTTGCTGACCTGTTCGAGCCCGCAGTCGCGCAATTTTTCCTTCGGCGTCGCCCTTGGCCGCGGCGGCAAGCCCGATGCTATCCACGGCACGACCGGACTTGCCGAAGGCGCATTTACGGCCGCGGTCTTGGCGCGAAATGGCGCGCGAAAAATCCGTCGATATGCCGATCTCGTTTGCGGTTGACGCGCTGTTGTCCGGCAAGATGAATGTCGATCAGGCCATCGGCTCGCTCTTGGCGCGGCCGTTGAAGGCGGAGGAATGAGGAGGGCATCATGGCATATTGGCTGATGAAGACCGAGCCGGAGGAATTTTCCTGGGACGATCAGGTCGCGCGCGGCGCCAAGGGCGAGCCGTGGAGCGGCGTGCGCAATTTCACGGCGCGGAAACATCTCAAGGAGATGAAGAAAGGCGAGAAGTTTTTCTTCTACCATACCGGTGACGAGAAGCAGGTCGTCGGCATCGGCGAAATCATTCGCGAAGCCTATCCGGATCCAACCGCCAAGAAGGACGAGCCGTGGGTCGCCGTGACCACCGGAGCGGTCGAGCCGCTGCCGAAGCCGGTGACGCTCGCAGCGGTCAAGGCGGAGCCGAAGTTCAAAGCCATGGCGCTGGTGAAATACGGCCGCCTCTCGGTGCAGCCGGTGACGGCCGATGAATGGAAGCTCGTCTGCAAGATGGGCGGCATGAAAGCTTGATCCGTCAGGATGGTCAATGCATCCGTCGTGACGTAGGTCAGTCCGGCGCGTTTCACGATGGAAGCAATCCGCCGGCTCGGGATTTTGTTCCCATGTGCGCCGCCGCTCTCCCGATTCGCGACAATCCGCGCTAGGCTCGCCGTAACGACCAGGGAGCGAAACAATGGCCTTCGCCGGGATCAGCTACATTGCGGTCATCGCCGCCGCCGTCGTCGCCTGGCTGGTGAGTGCCGGCTGGTACATGAGCTTCGGCCGCATCTATCAGGCGGCGCTCGGCAAGACGCCGGAACAGTGCAAGGCGGAAATGCAAAAGCCGGGCGCGTTCCTGCCGTTTGTCTATGCCTTCATCGGCAATCTGGTGATCGCCTGGATGCTGGCCGGCGTGCTCGGCCATCTCGGCCCCGGCGCGATGACACTGAAGAACGGCGTGATCACGGCGGCCTTCATCTGGTTCGGCTTCATCCTCACCACCATGGCGGTCAACTTCGTCTTCTCCGGCCGCGACAAGCGATTGCTGGCGATCGATCTCGGCAATTGGCTCCTGGTGCTGGTCGTCATGGGCGCGGTGATCGGATGGATCGGCGTGTGATGAAACAGCGCCTCGCGGGCATCGCCGCAATAGCCGTAAGCGTGCTTGCTGCGGGTGCGGGCGCCGGACTCGCGCAACAGCCGGCAGCACCGCCGCAGCTCCAGTGGCATCGCCGCAAGGCGGCGCCGCGGCGTCGCCTTATGCAATGACCATGGGCGACATGATGAACACGCTGATCCAGCCGCGCCATGCCAAGCTCGGGCTTGCCGGCCACGCCGAGAACTGGCGGCTCGCGCAATATGCCTCAGCCGAAATCCGCCAGGCCTTCGCCGGCATTGCCAAGGCGCAGCCGAAATTCGCCGGCATGCCGATCGGCACGCTTGTCGATGTCGCCATGGTACCGCCGCTCAACGCCATCGACGCCGCCATCAAACAGCAGGACGCGGCGAAATTCACCGCCGCCTACGGGCAACTCACGCAAGGGTGCAACGCCTGCCACATGGAGCTCGATCATGCCTACGTCGTGATCAAGATCCCGGACGCATCGGTGTTTCCGAACCAGGAATTCAAGGCTCAGTAGCCCGGATTGAGCGCAGCGAAATCCGGGATGATCCGTCGCGCTCGGGCGCCGCCCCGGGTTTCGCTGCGCTCAACCCGGGCTACACCTTTTGCCCGCTTGTCCGCTGTGGCGGCGGCGTCGATAATGGAGCCAATTTGAACGAACAATGTGCGCGCTCGATCGCGCCGCGTGGAGGATGTGATGTCGGACAAGATTTACGAAGTGCCCGCCGATTGGACCAAACGGGCTTTCGTCACGGATGCCCAATACAAGAAAATGTACCAGGCGTCGCTGACCGATCCCAACGGGTTCTGGGCCGAGCAGGCCAAGCGCATTCACTGGAACCGGAATTTCAGCAAGGTCAAGAACACCTCGTTCAACAAGCCCAACGTCTCGATCAAATGGTTCGAGGACGGCTCGACCAACGTCGCCTATAACTGCGTCGATCGTCACCTGCACGCGCGCGGCAACCAGACCGCAATCATCTGGGAAGGCGACGACCCGAAAGACTCCAAACACATCAGTTACAAGGAACTGCACGACGAGGTTTGCCGCTTCGCCAATATCCTGCGCACCCGCAACGTCAAGAAGGGCGACCGCGTTACCATCTACATGCCGATGATCCCGGAAGCGGCCTACGCCATGCTGGCGTGCGCGCGCATCGGCGCCGTCCATTCCGTGGTGTTCGGCGGCTTCTCGCCGGATTCGCTCGCCGGCCGGATCGAAGATTGCAAGTCGAACATCGTCATCACCGCCGACGAAGGCTTTCGCGGCGGCCGCAAGGTGCCGCTGAAAGCCAATACCGACGAAGCGATCAAGAAAGTCGGCGGTGTCGATTTCGTCATCGTCGTCAAGCACACCGGCGCGCCGGTCGACATGGATCCGGTGCGCGACGTCTGGTACCACGAGGCCAAGGAAGTGGTGACGGCGGAATGTCCATGCGAGGACATGAACGCGGAAGATCCGCTGTTCATCCTCTACACGTCGGGCTCGACCGGCAAGCCGAAGGGCGTGCTGCACACCACCGCGGGCTATCTCATCTATGTCGCGATGACGCACCAATACGTGTTCGATTATCACGACGGCGATATTTACTGGTGCACTGCGGACGTCGGCTGGGTCACCGGCCACAGCTACATCGTTTATGGCCCGCTCTGTAACGGCGCCACCACCCTAATGTTCGAAGGCGTGCCGAACTATCCGTCGATGTCGCGATTCTGGGAGGTCATCGACAAGCACAAGGTCAACATCTTCTACACCGCGCCGACCGCAATCCGCGCACTGATGCAGGCTGGCGACGCGCCGGTGACGAAAACCTCGCGCGCCTCGCTGCGGCTGCTCGGCTCGGTCGGCGAGCCGATCAATCCGGAAGCCTGGGAGTGGTATCACCGCGTCGTCGGTGACGGCCGTTGCCCGATCGTCGATACCTGGTGGCAGACCGAGACCGGCGGCATCCTGATCACGCCGCTGCCCGGCGCGACGCGATTGAAGCCCGGCTCGGCGACGCAGCCATTCTTCGGCATTGTGCCGCAGATCGTCGATGCCGACGGCAAGGTGCTCGACGGCGCCGCCACGGGAAATCTTTGCATCGCCGATTCCTGGCCGGGCCAGATGCGCACCGTCTATGGCGACCACCAGCGTTTCGTCGACACCTATTTCAGCACTTATCCGGGCAAATATTTCACTGGCGATGGCTGCCGCCGCGACGAAGACGGCTATTACTGGATCACCGGCCGTGTTGACGACGTCATCAATGTCGCCGGCCACCGCATGGGTACCGCCGAGGTGGAGAGCGCGCTGGTCGCGCATCCGAAAGTGTCGGAGGCCGCCGTCGTCGGCTATCCGCACGACATCAAGGGCCAGGGCATCTACGCCTATGTGACGCTGATGGCGGGCGAACATCCGACCGAGGACCTGCGCAAGGAACTGGTCGGCTGGGTGCGCAAGGAAATCGGCCCGATCGCCTCGCCCGATCTCATCCAGTTCGCGCCCGGGCTGCCGAAGACGCGCTCCGGAAAAATCATGCGCCGCATTCTGCGCAAGATCGCCGAGGACGAATCCGGCAATCTCGGCGACACCTCGACCTTGGCCGATCCCGCCGTGGTCGACGACCTTGTCAACAACCGGCAGAACAAGAAGAGCGCGTAGCTCCGTCCGTCATTGCGAGCTAAGCGAAGCAATCCAGCGCTCAATGCCAGCCGCCCTGGATTGCTTCGTCGCTAGCGCTCCTCGCAATGACGATGGCAGCGCGTGAAGCGCCCCACAAATTTACCGAACGTTCACCGTGTTCGCGCCGCGGTCGTGAGAGTGCGCGGTGTTTCGGCTATGGTGAATCGCTGCTTAAGCATAGTTGCGTGAGTCGGAGTGTTCGATATGCGGCGAACGGTTTTCGGCGCGGCGCTGGCGGCGGGTGTGGCGGCGAGCGCGTTTTGCGCGCCGGCGCGCGCCTCGGGCGAAATGGTGACGGTGGCGGAGCCGTATCAGCCCGGCACCATCGTGGTGAAAACCGGCGAGCGGCATCTTTATCTGGTGGTCGCTCCCGGTGAAGCGATCCGCTATCCGGTCGGAGTCGGCCGTGCCGGCATGCAATGGTCGGGCACGTCGATGATCGACGCCAAATATGTCGAGCCGGCCTGGGAGCCGCCGCCGGATATCCGCCGCGAAAATCCGCGCCTGCCGCCGCTCATTTCGGGCGGCTCGCCGCACAATCCGATGGGCGTCGCGGCGATGACGCTCGCCGGCACCGACTACGCCATCCACGGCACCAACGAGCCGCGCTCGATCGGCCACTTCGTCTCGCACGGCTGCATCCGTATGTTCAATGCAGACGTGACGGATCTGTTTTCGCGCGTCGGCGTCGGCACGCCGGTGGTCGTTCAGTGATCGGGCAGATCTAGTTCTTGCACGGCCAGGCTTTTGCCATCGCTTCATTGGCAAGAAGCCTGAAATCCTCTTTCATGCGCTCCGGCCGCGCCTCGATATAGGCAACGATGACGCGTGTCCGTTCCAGATTGTTGGTGGTCTCAGGGGCACAAAAGGCCTTGGTATCCTGACTCAAGGCGTCGAGAACTTCCGCCGCACCCACGCAGCGGCCGCCAAGAAAATTCATCTTTCCGGCAATGAAATCCTTGCATCCCGACAGGTAAAATTCGGCTGAGTAAGAGTGCGAGACGGCCGGCGAGGCAGCCTGCGCGGACAGACCGATAAGTGCGATCGCAAAAGCAAGCCAAAGCCGGATCATGCGTGCCCCCGTTTCCAATTCACCAACCGCTTCCATAATAGCAGGAAAGCATGCCCTCAAGGCATGATGATGAACGGTTCGGAGTCTATCCGCACCACGAGCCGCGCTTGCCGCCGCCGTAGGCGCGCGCGAAGCCGCCGCTGAGCATGGCCAACGAGACGTCGGCGGTGCTGCGGGTCGCAACCGTTGCGTCGATGCGGCCGCCGTATTTATCGACGCCGACCCGCGAAATGCTGACCCCGCCTTCGGCCAGGATGGTTTGCAGCGCCGTGCGCGCAGCCTGCGCCTTGACGAGTTCGTCACCGCAGCGCGCGTGCAATTCGGCAGCGTCGATGCCGCGCAAGCGCACGTGGGTCTCGACGTCGAGCCCCGGCCACACCCGCACCCGCGCCTCGAAAGTGTCGCCGTCGATGATGCGGATGACTTCGATCGGGTAGACGAGGCTTGGATCGAGCCGGTGCGCGAGCGGCGTGTCCGGCTGAGCCAGCGCGGCGGTCGCTTCGGCCTGCGGCGTCAATGCCGGCCTGATGACTCCGCCGGCGAGCATGCCCGACGCAAAAATTGCCGCGGCGCCGAGCGCCAGATTGCCGTGGCGCGAATGGGAGAAGACGGACAGCGGCGGATGACGCATGAAAGGGAGAGCTATCTGAGATTGTATGTCTTAAATAATCGTTCTATGATTGTAGGATTATATTCTAACAATTAGGAAATAAAACGTCAATAGAGTGTTGGCAATGGTAATGACCGCACGTTGCCGCAGCATTCTTCACCGGTACAAAGCAAGCGGTTGACCCATCATCAAACCTCACTAAGCGAGATTGGAAATTCAGGCAGCGCGCTTTTACGACGGAGAAAAGGCCACGAGCGAAAGCGACGATGAAACTCTTCGCGAATCTGAGGTTGCATTGATGGATGCAATCAAAACAATAATCGGAGTATTCATTGCGAAAAAAGTCACGACCGCCGATGCGCTGGGTTTTTTGATCGGCAAAGTAATACATATCCTCAAGATGCTATGCCGAAGGCCATTTCTGTAACGGAAACCCTACGGGACTTTGCAAGCGATCCGAAGCGTAAACAGGCGCATAGTCTTTCGGATAATCCAGCCGCCTGTTCTGCTTAGGCGGTTCCGCGCTGGCGTCGTAAGCGACGTAGAGATTTTTTGCGCTTCAAAGACCGAGACTCGCCCGTCTTTGTTGGAATATCTTTTAGCAGCGTGCGTGGGCCGCTAAACGCGTCTTGCAGGATCTATTGCAAGCGTTGTTCGGTGTCCATGGGTCGGGAGAGTACCGTGGCAAAGCGAAAGGGCAAAAATCCTTTTCCCTGGTTATCTAGTTTTAATGAAAGAAAATTTGAGCCTTACATCCGAGCAATCGGCCAAGCTGCGCTGCTATGGAATGATCTTCACGAATGGTTTGGACACCTTTACACCGTTTGCATGGGTGGCGGGATCATCAACCAACATCTTCGGGTCTGGAATTCTCTTGCCAATGACCGCGCCAAACGTGAAATGTTGCTAGCATCAGCCCAATACTATTTCGTGGATGAGCCTAAGGGTAGGCCGCTCGGCAAACCAACGCCGTTTCAAACGAGATCGTTTGAGGCAATCGATTGGCTATACAAGGAAGCGCAGAAACTAGAAGAAGATCGAAACAACATTATTCACGCGCCCCTATGGAAATCGCAAAGCGGCGGAGACGTTTATCCATCCTCTGCTTTTGGAAACCAGCGCGCTCAAAAACTCGACGATAAGTACTTACTCAAAGAGTATCACCGTATAAGAGATACAACGCATTTGCTGCGCAATTACGCGGTTTCGGTGCACGATCCTATGTGCGACTCGCAACTGGTATGGCCCGTTACACCGAAATTGCCGGATCGGAAGGGTTCCAAAAGACCTCCACCGCCCCGCCTAGAGCCCCCAAAAGAGCGCTCTCGCTCGCCGATACCATAGCCTTGGTTATCTCATTATGGGCGTCTTTCATCCACTTGACGGCGCTTTCGAGCGGGTCAATCGGGCAGAGAAACATTTTGCAGAGTTGCAAAACCATTTGGCCGCTTTCCGGCAAACATATTTGGAGACGGCTCGAATTTATTTCGATCCTAATCCGCCGCACAGCGTTCATGCATTTCCGCCAATAGGCATCCTTCACCATCCGCCCATCATCAGTATTGTGCTGGGGGATGTCTGTTACAACCTTCGATCTGCCCTGGACTATCTTATCTTTGAACTCGCGCGCCTCGATTCTCGCGCCATCCAAGACGGCACTCAATTCCCTATTTGTGATACGCCAAAGAAATTCGCGCGAGACGTTCCGGCCAAACTTGTAGGACTTAGCGCCGCGCATGTGGCAGCAATCGAGAAATTGCAGCCTTACAAAGGATGTAATTGGACGAAGGCCCTTCGCACCATTTCCAATCCAGACAAACATCGAATGCTTACTCCGCGCGGAAGCACCTTTAACGTCGAAATTGTCCAAGAAGGCAAAACCCTTTCGATTGTCCCCAACGCCCGCGCGGAACGTCGTGCAAAGAGGCCTGATGGCATCGAAGTGCAATTGGAGCTCGTCGGCTCCATTGACATAATTATTCCGGTGATTCTTGACCCCGTCCTCGGTGCCATCGGGGACTCCGTCGAAATAGCGGCGGATCGCCTCGGCTCGGAGGTCCGAGGCGTGCTTGAGGCGTTCAAGTCTGACTTCAAGTGAATTAGTTCCTAGTGGCACGCTCATGCCGCATTTCCGCATTAGCACAAGGTCGAAGGAGCCGGGCCTGGAATCGGCGCCTAAAAATCCGACGCCAGCCCGTCCTTCTCCCAATCGCCATAACGCGTCGGCTCGGGGCCATCGCGGCCACCGGATTCTTTCGGCCGGTCGGCTTGCGCGCGCTCGCGTTCGGCGCGGCGGGCCGCGGCTTCAGCGAGCGCGCGTTCGGCGGCTGGCGTCAGCGGGCGCTTTTCGCCCGGCTGGTCCGTTGCGGCTTCGCCGGCGGGAGGCGGTCGGGGGGTGGGATCGTTTGGCATCGCCTCTGAATTGGCGTAGCCGTGCGGCCACTGCAAGGAGCAAATCGTCATTCCGGGTTCGCGCTTTGCGCGCCCCGCAATGACTTGCTTTAGGAACATGAATGGCTCGTCCTGCCAAGAATCCTGCCAAGAAACATGACAAGGCCGCTCAAGACGCTCCCGGCCTCGCCGCGCGCCTCGCTGCTGCGAATATCGTCGAGGGCGTGCTGCGGCAGCGCCGCGGGCTCGATGAATTGCTTGACGAGGCGCACGCCGGTGGCAGCGCATTGGCGGCGCTTGAAGAGCGCGACCGGGCGCTGGCGCGCGCACTGGTCGGCACCGTGCTGCGCCGGCTCGGAAGCTTGCGCCATCTCATCGGCCTGTTCGTCGAGCGCGGGCTGCCGGTGCATGCGCCTCGTGTCGAGACCGCGCTCCTGCTCGGCGCCGCACAGATTTTGTTTCTCGATGTGCCGGACCACGCCGCGGTCGATCTTTCGGTGCGGCTCGCGCAGGCCGACAAGACGGCGTCGCATCTCACCGGCCTCGTCAACGCGGTGCTGCGGCGCGTCGCGCGCGAAGGCAAAGAGCGGCTCGCCACGTTCGATGCGCCGGTGTTCGACACCCCGGAATGGCTCTATTTGCGCTGGAGCAAAACTTACGGCGCAGCGACCGCGCACGACATTGCCGCCGCCAACGCGCGCGAACCGGCGCTCGATGTCACGGTGAAAAGCGATGCGACGGCGTGGGCGGAAAAGCTCGGCGGCCGGGTGCTGCCGACCGGCACGGTACGCGCCGTCGCGCACGGCACAGTGACGGCGCTGCCGGGTTTCGCCGATGGTGCATGGTGGGTGCAGGACGCAGCGGCGGCGCTGCCGGCGCGGCTCCTGGGCAACATTAAAGGGCTTCGCGTTGCCGATCTCTGCGCCGCGCCCGGCGGCAAGACCGCGCAGCTTGTCGCTGCCGGCGCCAAAGTGACGGCGATCGATCGCTCGCCGGCGCGGCTCAAGCGGCTCGCCGATAATCTCAAGCGGCTGTCGCTCGAAGCCGAACTGCTCTGCGCCGACGTCGAAAAGTGGACGCCGGAACAACCGTTCGACGCCGTACTGCTCGATGCGCCGTGCTCGGCGACCGGCACCATCCGCCGCCATCCCGACGTGCCGTGGCTCAAGCGCGAGGTCGACATCGCTTCGCTCGCGGCGATGCAGCGCCGCCTGATCGGCCGCGCCGTCGCTGCGGCCAAGCCCGGCGGCACCATCGTTTATTGCACCTGTTCGCTGGAGCCCGAGGAGGGGGAGGGCGTCATCTCAGGCCTGCTTGAACGCCAAGCCGGTGTGCGGCGACTGCCCATCACGGCGAGTGATGTTTCCGGCCAGAGTGAATTCATCACCAAGGATGGCGATTTGCGGACGTTGCCGTACCATCTTCCCGACGCTGATTCGCGCTTCGGAGGCCTCGACGGCTTCTACGCGGCGCGGCTCGAAACGCCCGCAAAGCCTTAGATTCGCGCGTGGATTTGGCCGCTTCGATCAGTGTCCGTTATGGTACGGCGGGTTGTCTCCGCCCCATCCCACCGCGTGGGGGCGAGGGTAGGGCGCGACCCTGGAGGGGCAGGCGCGTCGATGCCGCGCGGTGCAATGGCAAATAACATCAAGCTGGCATGGTTGCTCGTTCGCGGCAGGTTTCGGCGGGTTGCCGGACGGCTCAACGGCCACCCGCTGCTGCGCTGGCCGCTGCCGATCTTCAAAGCCGACCGTCTGCTGATCTCGCCGCAGGATCTGCGCACCGCAGACGCCACCCGCGCCAGCGAAATCTATGCCGGCCGCTTTGCCTTCGCCGGCAAGGTGGTGGTCTGCGACGGCCGCTCGATTTTCGAAATGGAGCCGCCGTCCGACGAATGGGCCGCGGCGCTGCTCGGCTTCGGCTGGCTGCGCCATCTGCGCGCCGCGGAATCAGCGATCACGCGCGCCAATGCCCGCGCGCTGGTGGACGAATGGATCGAGACACAAGGTGCGTGGCATCCGGTAGGCTGGCGCCCCGACGTGCTGTCGCGGCGCATCATCTCCTGGCTCAGCCAGGCGTCGCTGGTTCTGGAAGGTGCCGACGCGCGGTTCTACCGCCGCTTCCTGCGCAGCCTTGTTCGCCAGGTACGCTATTTGCGCTATACCGCGATCGACGCACGGCGCGGCGTCGCCGGCATGCGGGCCGTCATCGCGCTCAATAACGCCGCGCTCTGCATCGCCGGCCAGTCGCGCCATATCAAAGCCGCGACCGCGCGTTTGCAACATGAGCTCGAACGCCAGATCCTGCCCGACGGCGGCCACGTCTGCCGCGATCCCGGCGCGATCATCGAAATGCTGCTGGAGCTGTTGCCGCTCGGCCAGGCCTACGCGTCGCGCAACCTCGCGCCGCCGCAGCCGTTGCTCAGCGCCATCGAGCGTATGATGCCGATGCTGCGCTTCTTCCGGCACTCCGAGGGCACGCTGGCGCATTTCAACGGCACCGGCGCGACGCCGGCCGAGCAGCTTATGACGCTGTTCAGATACGACGACACCCGCGGTACGCCGCTGTCCAACGCGCCGTATTCCGCCTATCAGCGGCTTGAAGCCGGCGGCGCCGTTCTGATCATGGATACCGGCGGCGCGCCGCCGCTCGACATGAGCCTCGAGGCGCATGCCGGCTGCCTGTCGTTCGAATTCTCCTCGCCGAAGCAGAGCCTGATCGTGGTGAATTGCGGCATGCCGCAGACCGGCCGCGACGACTGGCGGCGCTTTTCCCGCTCAACAGCGGCGCATTCGACGGTCACCTTCAACGAGACCTCGTCGGCGCGTTTCATCGAGAGTGCGGCGTTCCGGCGCGTGCTCGGCGGCGCGCCGATGCTCGGCGGCCCGGGCAATGTCGAGGTGAATCGCGCCGACCGCGACGACGCCATCGTGCTGCGCGCGGCGCACGACGGCTACGCCAGGCGCTACGGCGTCCTGCACGAGCGCACCGTCGTGCTGGCCAACGACGGCACCAAACTCGAAGGCGAGGACATGTTTCTCCCCGCCGGCGGCAGACGAATCCGCCGCAGCCAGGATGCCTATGCGGTGCGCTTCCATCTGCATCCGTCGGTCAAGGCGACGCGGCTCAACGACGGCCACAGCGTCATGCTGATGACGGCGAACAAGGACGTCTGGACGTTCAGCGCGCCTGACCATCGCGTCGATCTCGAGGACGGCGTCTATCTCGCCGGCAGCAACGGTCCGCGCCGCACCCACCAAGTGGTCATTCACGGCAATGCCGGCGCCACGCCGCGGGTGCTATGGACCTTCCAGCAAAGCAATACCACAGACCTCGCCGCCGCCACCCGCCAGCGCGTCCGCGCCGACGAGCCGAAGCTGCCGTTGTAGGCTTTTCTCCCCCGCTTGCGGGGGAGACGCCGAGCGAAGCGATGGCAAAGGGGGCCGGTGTTCGAGACAATCCACAAGCGGGCAGTCTGCGAACCCCCTCCCGACCCTCCCCCGCATGCGGGGGAGGGACTATAGAAGAGCCATGACCGAGCTCCGCCGCGTAACGCGCGCCCTCATTTCTGTCTCCGATAAAACGGGCGTGGTCGAATTCGCCCGCACGCTCGCCGGTTACGGCATCGAACTTGTGTCCACCGGCGGCACCAGCAAGGCGCTAGGCGACGCCGGCCTGAAGGTCATCGATGTCAGCGATCTCACCGGATTTCCCGAGATGATGGATGGCCGGGTCAAGACGCTGCATCCGGCGGTGCATGGCGGGCTTCTTGCCGTGCGTGGCAATGCCGCCCACGCCGATGCGATGCGCAGCCACGGCATCCGCCCGATCGATCTGCTGGTGGTCAATCTTTATCCGTTCGAGGACACCGTCGCTCGCGGCGGCGATTTTGCCGATTGCATCGAGAATATCGACATCGGCGGTCCGGCCATGATCCGCGCCGCGGCGAAGAATCACGACGATGTCGCGGTCGTGGTCGATGCCGGCGATTACGCCGCGGTGCTCGATGAATTCGCGCGCCATGGCGGCATGACGACGCTGGCGCTGCGCCGGCGCCTTGCCGCCAAGGCCTATGCGCGCACCGCGGCTTACGATGCGGCGATCTCGAACTGGTTTGCGCGTCAGCTTGGTGACGAGGCGCCGGACTACCGCGCGGTCGGCGGCCGGCTGATCGAGAAATTGCGCTACGGCGAAAATCCGCACCAGTCGGCGGCGTTCTATCGCACGCCGGATGTGCGCTTCGGCGTCGCCACGTCGCGGCAGGCGCAAGGCAAGCAGCTCTCCTACAACAACATCAACGATACCGACGCGGCGTATGAATGTGTCGCCGAGTTCGATCCGGCTCGCACCGCGGCGTGCGCGATCATCAAGCACGCCAATCCATGCGGCGTCGCCGAGGCGGCAAATCTGCTCGATGCCTATCGGAGCGCGCTGGCCTGCGATCCGGTGTCGGCCTTCGGCGGCATCGTTGCGCTCAATCGCACGCTCGATGCCGACGCGGCGCGGGCGATCACCGATATCTTCACCGAAGTCATCATCGCACCCGACGCCACGCCCGAAGCCATCGCCATTGTCGGCGCGAAGAAGAACCTACGGCTGTTGCTCGCCGGCGGTTTGCCTGATCCGCGCGCGGCGGGCCTCACCGCCAAGACCGTCGCGGGGGGCCTGCTGGTGCAGTCGCGCGACAACGCGGTGGTCGACGACATGGACCTGAAAACGGTGACCAGGCGCGCGCCGACCAATGCCGAGCTGCGCGACCTGCGCTTTGCCTTCCGTGTCGCCAAGCACGTCAAATCGAACACCATCGTCTACGCCAAGGAACTGGCGACGGTCGGCATCGGCGCCGGGCAGATGAGCCGGATCGATTCCGCGCGCATCGCCGCGCGCAAGGCGCAGGACTCAGCCGCGGCCGCCGGACTGAAGGAGCCGGCCACCAAAGGCTCGGTGGTCGCCTCCGACGCGTTCTTCCCGTTCGCCGACGGTCTGCTGGTCGCCATCGAAGCCGGCGCCACCGCGGTGATCCAGCCGGGCGGCTCGGTGCGCGACGATGAAGTGATCAAAGCCGCCGACGACCACGGCATCGCTATGGTGGTGACCGGCACGCGGCATTTCCGGCATTGATTGGCGGTGGGCTCTGCAGGCGATTCCTCATCCTGAGGTGCGAGCCATCAGCGCGTTTACGCGCGTCTTCGACGCGCGCCTTTGGCGCGCACCTCAGGATGACGGAAGATTGTTGATCACACCGCCGCGGTGATCCACTGCTCGAGCTTCTGCTTCGGCGCGGCGCCGACCTGACGCGACGCAAGCTCGCCATTCTTGAACATCATCAGGGTCGGGATCGACATAATGCCGTACTTCGCCGCGATACCCGGATTTTCGTCGACGTTGAGCTTGACGATCTTGACCTTGCCGTTGAGCGACTTGGAAATCTCTTCCAGCGCCGGCGCGATCATACGGCACGGGCCACACCATTCCGCCCAGAAATCCACGACCACGGGCCCGTTCGCCTTGAGGACGTCCTGATCGAACGTCGCATCGGTTGTCTTGTCGACCATGGAAAACCTCGCTTTTTCGGAGAATCGGCTGCCCGAGACGTTGAACGTATGAATGGGTCAGACAGGCGTCAAGGCACCTTTACCGGGCCGTGAGATTTCGCCAGCAGCGCGGTAAACGCTTCGTCCATCGCCATAGCCGGAACCTCCATCAGGAGCGGTCCTTCGGTGAACAACAGCGCCGCACGCACGCTCTTGCCCGGATAAAGCCGCGCCAGCACCGCGCGATAAAGCGCAAGCTGGGTGACGTATGGTTTGACCTCGCCGAGGCCACCCGGCACCGCGCGGTCGGTCTTGTAGTCGGCTATCAGGACCGTGTCGCTTGAGACCGCCAGGCGGTCGATCTGGCCGGAGACATGGATCGGCGGTGCGCCACCTGGCGCAGCAATGCGGCCGACGATTGGCACCTCGGCGCGGCTGCCGGCGGCAAAGATTTCGGCGAACGCCGGATCCGAAAGAATGGCGAGCGTCCGCCGCACGAGCGCCGCACGCTCCGCGGTGTCGAAGTGTGTCGCCGCATTGCCGAGATAATGTTCGGCAGCGGCCCTGCGCCGCTCGGCCGGAATATCGGGCAGCGATTGCATCAGCCGGTGCACCAGCCGGCCGCGCTCCAGCGCCTTTTGCCGGTCGAGCGCCGAAGCTCCGGCCGGGGCGCTGCGGGCGATCTCCTCGTCGAACGCCGACGATGGCGACAGCGGCACCGGCAGCGGCGGTTGTGCGGGCGCAAGCTCGCGCAGCCAGTGCGGCAGCACCGGCCGCTCGGGCTTTGATCCCGGCTTTTCAAATGACGCCGGTGTCGCCTCCGCGCTGGCGGATTTGCGATAACGCCAAACCGTCTCGCCGTCGTCCTGTTCTTCGACGAGCAATTCCGCAAGCGGCCCGCGCACCAGATCGTACCAGCAGCCCGGCGGCCGGCCGCGCACGCCTTCCGCGCCGCAAACAATCAGCCGGTCGGCAGCGCGCGTCATCGCCACATAAAGCAGGCGCCGGTATTCGTCCTCGGCATCGCGCAGCGCCAGTTGGCGCGCGGTCGCTACCGGCGCGACGTCGTCGGCCTTGCGCCCGACCCAGATCAGCGGGCCGTCAGCAAGCTTGAGCAGACGCGGCGGCCGCGGTCCCGCCGGCGGCGTGATGGTGTCGGCAAGAATGACGATCGGCGCTTCGAGGCCCTTGGCGCCATGCACCGTCATCACGCGGACCTCATCGCGTTTGATTTCCATGTCGCGTTTGATTTCGACGCGCGCCTCGCGGAGCCACGCCAGAAAGCCTTGCAGCGACGGCGCTTCGTGCCGTTCGTAATCCAGCGCGAGGTTGAGGAATTCGTCGAGCGCGTCATTGGCTTCAAGGCCGAGCCGCGCCAGGAAAAGCCGCCGTCCGCCACCGCCGCCGAGGACGTGAGCAAAGAATGCAAATGGCGTCACGCGCCGCGCCATGTGCGCCAGCGTTTCAAGCCGCCCGCTGGCCGCGATGAACTTATCGCCGGAATGATCGGCCAGTGCCGAACGCAAGGTCTTGCGGCCACGATCCGCGGCGATGTCGAATAGTTCTTGATCGCTGAAACCGAACAATGGGCTGCGCAAGACCGCGGCGAGCGCGAGATCGTCGTGCGACAGCAGCAGCGTGTCGGCAAGCGCCATCAGGTCCATCACCGCGATGTGCTCGGTGAGCACGAGGCGGTCGGCGCCGGCTACCTCGACGCCTTCGTTCTTGAGTGCGCGGATGATCGCTTCGAAGAGCGAGCCGCGCTGGCGCACCAGCACCAGCACGTCGCCATAGCGTGCCGGGCGGCGCTCGAGTCCGACCGGCTCACGGACATCGATCAGGCGGCGCACGGTGCGGGCGATGCGGCGCGCCAACTTCACGCGCGGGCTGATCTCGCTCACGGTGTCGAACGGCGCGTCCCAGCCTTCGATTGCTTCGCGTTTCTCCGGCTTGAAGGTGTCCCAGATTTCCACCGCGCCGGGCGGCGCATCCGGCAAGGCGATGTGGGCCGGAATGCCGCCTTGGGAATCCGACGTCACGCTGCCGGCGATATCCTTGAACACGATATCGACCGCGGCGAGCACGCTTTCGCAGGACCGGAAGGAATGTTCGAGTTGGCGGTACTCGAATGTCAAACCGCTGTCTTCGTGCCGTTTCTGGAAATATTTGCGCATCTCGGCGAATTCGCGCGGCGCCGCGTTCTGGAACGAGAAGATCGATTGCTTCTCGTCGCCGACCGCGAAAATTGTGCGCGTGCCGGGCCGCGCCCCAGCTCCGGCGGTGAATTCCGCCACCAGCCGTTGCACGATCTCCCATTGCTTGGTGCTGGTGTCCTGCGCCTCGTCGATCAAGAGATGATCGATACCGAGATCGAGCTTGAAATGGACCCAGGCGGCATCGGTGTTGCGCAACAGATCGAGCGCCTTGTCGATCAGGTCATCGTAATCGACCAGCCCGCGGCGCTGTTTCTCGTTGCGGTAACGCTCCAGCACTTCCGAAGCAACGGTGATGAGGGCCGAACTGCGGTCGCGGCATAGTATTGCGTTGCGAAGCTCGCGCAACGCCAGCACACGGCTTTGTTCGTCGCGCAGCCGCTGCGCCAGGCCGGGCTGCTTGTCGGCGAGTCCTTTGGTGAGCAAGTTGGCGCGGGGCTTGGAATTTGAGCCGATGAAAACGTCGAAGTAAGTCTCGACCTGCTCGCGGCCGCTCAGGCGGGAAGCGAGCGCAAGGCGCTCGCCTTGTTTCTGGTCGTTTGCCGAGCCGGTCCGACAAATCGTCGCGACGGTTGCCCATTCCGACGGCGGCAGGATCGGACCGTTGATGATCTGCTCTTCGACCTGCGTCTGTCTCATCGCCGGATCGACGCCAAGCACAGTGGAGAGCGCGGCCAGCGCTTCCTCCTTGCCCCCGGACCGATCGATCCAGCGCCGGATCGTATCGCCTTGTGCGATCGCGCCGCGCACGACTTCGCGGAACGTCTGGTCGGCGCCGGAGGTCATTGCTACCGCAAGCGCACGGCCAAGCGGGCTCGCCGGTGCTTCGGCGCCCCGCAGCAGCACATTGAGCGTGAGCGATTCAAGCAGTTGGTTCTGCTCGGTATCGTCGAGCACCGCAAAGCGCGCGGCGACGTTGGCCTCGAACGGAAACTGATGCAGCAGTTGGGTGCAAAAGGCGTGGATGGTTTGCACCTTCAACCCGCCCGGTGTTTCCAGCGCCCGCGCGAACAGCCGCCGCGCCAGCATGCGCGTCGCTGCGCCGGTCACGATACCCGAGCCTGTGATTGCCTTGTCCAGCGCCTCGTCGTCGAGCTTGGTCCATTTGCCGAGCGTGTCAAACACGCGCTTCGCCATATTGGCGGCAGCGGCCTTGGTGAAAGTGATGCAGAGAATCTTTTCCGGCGGCACTTCCTTGAGCAACAAGTTAATGACCCGCTGCGCCAGCACATGAGTCTTGCCGGAGCCGGCATTGGCGGCAACCCAGGCAGAAATATTCGGATCGGAAACGACGGTTTGGCGTTCCCGCACGATCAGCGGGATATCGTCCGGCGTTCTCATTCGCCGCTCCCGTCGTCGTCTTCCTCGCCGGCGCTGGTCCACTCCAGCACGCGAGCGAGGTGGTCGTAGTCGCCGTAGTGCGTCGCCCACATCGGATGTACGAGCGAGCAGTAGGCTTGATCCTCGTTCTCAAATTTCTTCGCCAGCTCCGTAAGCTTGGCCAATGCACGATCGGCTTGCGAGTCTGCGGTGCCGTCCTTGAACGTAATGAATTTGGAATCGCCCGGCGGTTCGCCGCCTTTCACCAGCACGTAAGCAACGTCGGCGACCGATGCGCCCTTCGGGATGTTTGCAAATCCACCCTGGCGAAGAATGGCAGCCTCCAGCGTGAGCTGCGGCGCGAGCCCGGTACGCACCTGGGGTTCGGTGCGTGCCGAGCCGGTCTTGTAGTCGAAGATGGTGTAGCGGCCGTCGCTGCCGAGTTCGATACGGTCGGCGATGCCGCGCAACCGAAAGCTGCCTTTCTTCAATTTGATGTTGTGCTCGCCTCTGATTTCGGCATCGATTGTTGCGATCTTAGCGCGGCGCTCGATCTCCCAGTTGGCGAACCAGCGCGCGATACGTTCAAAACGCGGCCACCAGAACGCCCGCGCTTCAGGGTAGTCCTCGATCTCAGAAAAATGTTTGCGCCCCAGCGCGAGCAATTCGTCGACCGGATCAGTGGGCAGGGCCTTGCTGAACGTCTGCGCGAATTCGCCGATCGCCGCATGAATGAATGTGCCGCGCTCCGCGGCGCCGGGCTCGGCGTCGACAGGATCGAGCGGTCGCAAGCGCAAGATGTGCTTGGCGTAGATCGTGTAGGGATCGCGCAGCCAGTGCTCGATCTCGGTGACGGAAAGTCCTTGTGGCCGTACGGCCGGCGGCGGCTTCGGCTCGGGCCGCGGTTCCGGCTTCACAATTTCCGGATAATCGAGTTCGCGCGCCCACGTGAGATAAGTCTCGCCGCGCTTGACCGCCTGTTGCCAGCGCTCGCCGGATACTGCGGCGAGGCGCTGGATAAAGCGCGACGGCACGGTCGGCGTGCCGGCAATCTTCGCGGCTAGGGCCAGGATCACTTCGCGGGCGCCGAGCAGTTGCGTGAAGTCGTGCGCGGTGAGGCCGATACGTCGCTCCGGCAGGTCGAGGCCGAGATCAAGCCGCATCGGACGGCTCAGCCAGGCATCGGTACGGCTTTCCGGTGGCCAGGTGCCTTCGACAAGACCCCCGAGTACGACACGGTCGCTTTCGGTAAGGCGCGCTTCGAGCAGACCGAGGATACGAACCCGCAGACCTGGACGCAGCGGGCGGCGGACAACGCGCCCGCTCAATGCCGCCGTGAACAACTCGACATAGTCGGACGGCGCAACAACGAGGCTCGCTGCCGAAGGACTTGTTGCAAGTTCGTCGAGCGCATCCGCGAGCCTTGTGCCATCAGGGCCGGTGAACGCCGGCTGTTCGGCACCATATTGCGACAGTGCCGCAAGCACCTCGCGATGCCGGGCCGCGAGGTCGTTCAACGGCTGCGCGTCGTTGCCGGATTTCTCCAGCGGCCGCAGTGCCTCGGTGAGCTTGGCGACAAGGTTTTCCGCTTCCCCGATTTGGCCCTCGCTCAGATCCTTGCGCGGATCGGACGGGTGCAGCGTCTCTCTGACCGCGCGCAGCGTTTTTAGCGCGCGGGCAAGCCCTGCGGTGCCGCGGCTCGGCCGCGGGCCACGCAGCACGGCGCGCTCGAGAATGTCCGTTGCATAGCGCTGATCACTTGCGCCAAGCCGCAGCAGCGGATGTTTCAGCAACGCCAGCAATGTCACCGGTTCGAGACCGGCGGTTGCGGCTTGTGCGGCCAGCCGGGCGAAATTTCCGGCGGGCGTTTCGGCGAGTGGATCGCCGCCGGTATCTTCCACCGCGATGTCCCACCGCATCAGCGCGGCGGCGACGCGGCGGCCAAGCACGCGATCCGGCGTGACCAGGGCGGCGGTCTTGCCGTCCTGCACGGCCTCGCGGAGCGCGATGGCGACCGCGAGTGCTTCTTCCTCGGCGTTGGCCGCTTCGATCACCGTCATGGTTGAAACCGCGGCGTCGGCCCGCGTGGCGAACAACAGATCGGAAGCGTGCTGCTGCCAGACGTCGGTTTGCATGGCAGGCCGCATCGCTTCAGACAGCAGGGCTTCGCGGCCGTTGGCTTTCGCCAGAGAACTCACCGCACTGCGCGCAATGCCGATCCGCGTCAGCAATGCCTGCATGGCGAATTGCGGATGGCCCGGCGCCGCGGCGAGCTTCTTCTTTGGATCGCCCGCAATCAGCCGCCACGACTCCTCGTCGAGATCGGTGTCGAGACCCGGCAGCACCACCGCGCCGTGCGGCAAGCCGGCGATCGTCGCGATCAGCTCGGCCGTCGCCGGGATCGAGCCCGTCGAGCCGGCGGCGATCACCAGTCCGTCTGTCTTGCGGGTAAGGCGTGTGGCCTCTGCTTTAATCAGCTTGTCACGCCGCTCTGCTGCTTCGATGCAATGGCGTTCGCGCAGTATCGCTGGCCACGCCTCGCGGGCGATCTCGAGGAATTTCAGCGTTTGCTGCCAGTAGCGATCGAAATTATCCGGCACCAGCTCGTCGAGCCGTTTCCATGGCACGCCGCGCGTCGTCATGTCGTCGATCAGCCGCGCCAGATCGTCGGCCAGCACACAGGCGGCGGCCGGGGTTTGTGCTACAAGTGGCGTGCCGCTCTGGCCGTGCAGGTCAGGCGAGTTGGCCCATTTGACGATGAGCTGTGTCAGCAGCAGCCGCCGTTCCAGTCCATCGAGCGCCTCTGGCAATGCCAGCGCCTCGGCGGCATGCTCTCCTGTCGCCGCTTCGGCAAACGCGATCTCGTCCTCGTCGATGTCGCCGATCGCAACGATGCGCGGCAGGATCGCGGCATCGTCCTTCAGCACATCGAGAAAAGTATCGCGCGCCAGCCGGCAAGCGCGGCGCGTCGGCAAGTATAGAGTGGCCGACGCCAGCGCCAGCGGATCGCGCAGCGCCGGCAAGCCGAGCCCACCGCCGAGCAATGCCTCGATCAGCGTCGGCAAAAACGGCGCCGACGCCGGAATGGTGAAGACGCGAGGGGCCATCGAATTCCGTAATTCCTGGAGGCCTGTGCCAGGCGCGGGCGGCTCCGGATAAGGACATCTATTATCAGATTTTAGTTTGTCGCGGCGAGGGCGGCTTCGGCGGCGGCGACGGCTTCGGGCGTGCCGACATGCATCCACACGCCTTCAAGGCGCAGGCCGAACAGCCGGCCGCTGGCGCCGGCGCGGTCGAACAGCTTGGTCAGCGCAAACGCGCCAGTTGGCGTATCGGCGAACAACCCCGGGGAGAGGATCGCGGCGCCGGCATAGACGTAAGGCACAACTTCCTGCTCGCCGCGCCGCCGCAGCCGGCCATCGGCCAGCATGGCGTAGTCGCCGCGCCCTTCGTAGCCAATGCTGCCGGTGGTCGGCGCCAGCAGCAGCAGCGCGTCCATGGTGTTTTCGTCGTAGGTTTCCGCCAGCCGCGTGAAATTGGGTTTCACGCCGTCGAGCCAGAAGGTGTCGGAGTTGATCAGGAAAAACGGCGCGTTGCCGATTTTCGGCAGCGCCTTGGCGATGCCGCCGCCGGTGCCGAGGAGTTCGCCGCGCTCGTCGGAGATGGCGATGCGCGGACGCTGGCGCTTGGCGAGGTGCTGTTCCAGCGCGTCGGCGAGGTGATGCACGTTGACGACCGCAACCTCGATACCGGCCTCGGCCAGCCGGTCGAGCCCGTAGTCAATCAGCGATTTGCCGCCGACGGTCACCAGTGGCTTGGGCACGTGACCATTGTACGGCCGCATGCGGGTGCCGAGACCCGCCGCCAGCACGAACGCGGTTTTCGGCATCACTATCGTGTTCCGCCCGGCCATTGCGCGATTCGCGACATTATAGCCGGTCTCGTGGCCTAACATTGGCGTCGTACCAGGTTTTCAGCGCAGCCAGGGCCGGGTGGGACAGCGAGCGTTGCAGGTAGTTCCATATGCGGGGCATGTGACGCAGGTATTGCGATTTGCCATCGCGCCGGTTCAGCCGGGCAAAGATGCCGAGGATTTTCGTCGCGCGCTGCGCGGCGAGCGTCGCGTAAAGCCGGGTGAAAGTGGCGGTGTCGAAATTGCGGTCGTCGCTCAGCCGTGCTCGCACATAGCGGCTGAGCAGCGCCACCTCCATGGCCTCGGGGACGTCGACGCGCGCGTCCTGCAGGAGCGAAGCGACGTCATAGGCCGCGGGGCCGATCAGCGCGTCCTGGAAATCAAGCACGCCGATCCGCGCCACGTCTTCGCGCTCCGGCAGCCACAGCAGATTGGGCGAATGATAATCGCGCAACACCCAGGTCGGCTGAGCTTCGAGCGCCGGCGCGAGCGCCCCGCGCCACAGCGCGACGAAGGATTTGCGTGCCCCAGGGTCGCCGCTGTTATCCGCCAGATACCAGTCGAGCAACAGCTCGGCTTCGATCAGGAACGCCTCGATGTCGTAACGCAGCAGGCGATAATCGAAATGCGGCGCCACCGCCAACCGATCCGGCAGCTTGCGACGGTGTAGCGAGATCAAGAGATCGACCGCGGCTTCGTATCGCTCGGCGATCGGTGCCGGCGGATCGCCAGCGACGATGCGTTCGTCGCCGAGGTCCTCCATGATAATGAGGCCCCGCACGGGATCGGCGTGCAGTATCGCCGGCGCCGACAGGTTGCGCTCGCGCAGGCCGCCGGCCATGGCGACATAGGGAATTGTATCCTCGGCGAGATGGGCGATGGCGCTGTAGGGTTTGCCATCGCGCACTGGCGGTCCGTCGGGCTTTGGCGGTGCGTTCATGAACACCGTGGTCTGGCCTTCCTTCACCAGCCGCTCGAAGATGCGGGTGGAGGCGTCGCCTTGCATGCGCTGGCGCTGCGCGGCGGCATAGCCGGTCTCGTCGAGAAAAGCGCGAATGAGACCGATGCGTTCGGCGCGTGCGGCGCATGCGCCGTAGCCCGTCAGGCGAACGGTGCGGCCCTCGGCGCCGAGCGCCGGCGCCAGCGTGAATGCGATGTCGAAGCGATCCGGCGGCAGCAGCCCGGCGGCGCGATCGGGCCATTCCAGCAGCATCACGGCGCCTTCCGGCAGGTCATCGAAGCCGAGCTCGGCGAGTTCGGCCGCACCGGTGAGTTGATAAAGATCGGCATGCACCAGCGTGAGGCGCGGCAGTTCGTAGCTTTGCAGCAAAGTGAAGCTCGGGCTCGGCACCTCGATGCTGTCATCGCCGGCGAGATGGCGGATCAGCGCACGCGCGAAGGTCGTCTTGCCGGCGCCGAGATCGCCCGACAGCGTCACCAGATCGCCCGGCTCGAGCGCGCAGGCGATGTCGGTCACAAGGCCGGCCATCGCCTGTTCATTCGGCAAGGTCATCGTGGAGCTGGCGCCGACCGTACTGGTGAGCAGCATTACGCGTTCCGCTCGCTTCTTGGTTGACGCATGATCTTTTCTGAAAACCGGCTGCCACTTTTCGGGATCATGCTTTAGGCCGCGCTCAGAGTGGCGGCTTCCCCAAGCGGGAAGGTGCAGGTCACGGTAGTGCCCTGCCCGACAGCCGAGGCGATGGCAACCGTGCCGCCGTGCAGCTCGACGAAGGAGCGCACCAGCGACAGGCCGATCCCTGGGCCGCGATGCTGCGAGCCGAGCGAATGCGACTCGAACCAGTCGAACACTTTTCCAAGGACGTCGGGCGGGATGCCCGGCCCGCGGTCGGTGACCGAGAACATGACTGCGCCGGCATTCCGCTCCGCCACGAGTGTCACTCCTTCGCCGGCCGGCGAGAAACTGACAGCGTTGGCCAGAAGGTTGAACAGGATTTGCCGCAGCCGCCGCTCGTCGGCGATGAAGCTACCGATCTGGGCCGCGGCGCGGATGTCCAGCGTGATGCCGGCGCTGACCAGCCGGTCTTGCACGCCCTCGGATGCCGACTCCATGGTGGCGCGGATATCGACATTGCCGAGATTGAGCTGCATGCGGCCGGCGTCGATAGTGGCTAGATCGAGGATGTTGTTGATGAGAGCGAGCAGCGTATTGGTCGAGACCGTGATGACGTCGAGATATTCGCGCTGTTTTGGCGCCAGCGGTCCGGTCGACGGGTCATCGAGCAGGTGGACGAAACCGATGATATTGGTCAACGGAGAGCGCAGCTCGTAGGACACGTGGTGGACGAAGTCGATCTTGATCTTGTCGGCATCGACCAGCGCCTCGTTGCGTTCGCGTAGCGCGCGCTCGACGTTCACGGAGTCGGTGACGTCGTGGAACGTCACCAGCGTAGCGCCGTCGGGCAGCGGCACGGTCGTGCAGTCGACCACGCTGCCGTCGCGCCGCTCGAGCCGTCCAGCGATCGCCTCGCGGCTGTCGATTGCCGTCACGACATCGCGCAGCGCCTGCCAGGTGGGGCTGTCGCCGTTCAGCGGCTGGCACAGCGTGGTGATGGTTTCGACGTGCGGGCGCTCGGCAAGTGTTTGCGGCGACAGCCGCCACATCCGCGCGAAGACCGGATTATGCAGCCTGAGGCGGCCGTCGCTTGAGAACACGGCGACGCCTTCGGCAAGATTGTCGAGCGTCTCGCCCTGAAAGCGGATCAGCTCCTCGAAGCGCCGTTCGAGATCGAGCCGCTCGGTGGCGTCATGGAACAGGTAGGTGACGCCGCCGTCCGGATTGGGCGTGGTGACCACGCGCAAGGTGCGGCCGTCCGGCAAGTGCCACGTATATTCCTTCGGCTCGACGGCGCGATAGGCTTCGTGAAGCTGCGCCTTCCACACCCGGAAGTCCTGCTCCTCAGGCAATTTGCCAGCCGTGCGCAATTGGTCGATCACCGACGAGTTGGTCGGGTTCTGGTCGAGATAGGCAGGATCGAGGTCCCACAGCGCGCGATAAGCGGCGTTGTAGAACGTCAGCCGGTGCTCGCCATCGAACATGGCGACGCCCGCCGACAACAGGTCGAGCGTGCGGCGGTGGGCATCGACCAGGCGCGCCAGCGCAATGCGCATGGTTTCGGCCTCGGTGGCGTCGACGCCGATGCCGACGCTGCCGCTCGGCGTGTGAATATCGAAAACGTCGAATGTCCGCCGCGCGCCAGCGACGACCGCGGGCATTCGGCCGGAATAGCTGCCGCTGATAGCGCGCTCCCGCGCGATGCTCTCCCGTGATGTGCTGTCGAGCAGCTCAAGACGCCGCTTGACGGTGTCGGCGGCGTCCTTGGCTTCCACCGCGCGCGCGTAGGCGGCATTGACGAAAGTCAGCTCGCCCTGCGCATTTCGGGTCCACAGCGGCGACGGTAGCGCCCCGGCAAGCGTACGCAGCGAAGCAACTTCGGTGAGCAAGGACTGGTGGCGCGACAACAGATCGGCGAGATCGCGCTTGACACCGCTGGCGTCCTTCAGCCGCAGCACCGCACGGCCGCCGACCGCGCGGCCCTGCGCTTCGATGGGATGACCGGACAACGTCGTGAGCGTCATGGCGAAACCTTCGCCGCGGCTGCGCAAGGCTTCGACCGCCTGCTCCATCGCGGTCGCTTTGCCGGCTTCGAGCCAGGTTCCAAAAGCGAGCACGCGGTGTGCCGCGAACACGCCGACGATCGCCGGATCGCCGTCAATGCTCGGCTGGTCCGACGCCGCCGGCCAATCGATCAGCACTTGCGGCTCGGAAAACAACAGCGCGTTGGCGCGGTCGAGTTCGCTGCGCAGCACGGAAATTTGGTCGCGGGAGCCCGATTCGAGGCGCGAGGCGCGCGCGCGTGTCCGCAGCAGCATAATCGCCGTGACGACCGTGAAGAATATCAGACCAAGCACCAGCACCAGCACGGCAATCTCGTGGCGGTCGATGCTGTCCTGCGCCGTCAGGACAAGTTCGCGCAGCGCCAGCGTCGGTTGCTGATCGGCGAATGCCGTTGCGGGCAGGATTGTGCCCAAGAGTGTGCCCAAGATTGAGCCAATGGCAGCGATAGCGGCACGAGCGAATCCGCTTTGCCACGGACAAGCGCAGCCCCCGCTGATCCGGATCGTGTCCGGCATGCCCCATTGCCTCAACTGGCTGCCACCGCCATTCGCCAGTCCCCTTCCTTTTCTCCCGCGCACGCGGTGGACAGCGGGAAGGGAAGAGCCCGCGAATCGCTCGACTTTACTCTCAAGCGGAATCGCGCCGTAAGAGTCCAGATCGTGAACGTGAGAGCGGGGTGCTGCTGTGCTCTAGTCGGGCGCGGCAATACCTCAGGCGCTTAGTTTCAGGCTCTCGGCCTGGCGCGCCATGTCTTCGAGATTGATGCGGGCAAGAGCAATTCCGAATTCCTGTTCGGCCGAAGACAAGGCTGGCAGAACCACTCTGTTGAGGAGATCCGAAGCCGCCGGGCGTTGTTCGACATCATCGACCGTACCGGCTGCGCGCAATATGTCGTTCGCCGTCACCCGCCGCCGTTCGCGCGCGAGCTCGTAGCCGCCGCGCGGCCCGCGAATACCTTTCAAGATCCCGTCACGGACCAGCGCTTGCAGCACAGGCTCCAAATGCCGCGGCGGCAAACCATGACGGGCCGCGAGGGTCTTTGCTGAAATCGGTCGTCCTTGCGCATGCAAAGCCACATCGATCACAGCGGCTATCGCAAGAACTCCTTTGTGCGAGAGGAGCGGCATGTATGAGAGGAAACGCCGAGCGCGGGAATAGGTTCGGTTGGAGGTAATATCCTACACCCGATTCCGGAACAGTTGACCTGGCTATCGGTCGCGGTTGTCGGCAATCTTCGTCTCGACCCCTGTCGATCCAAAGCCGCCCGAGGCGCGTGCTGTCGGGTCTAGACTGGTCAATTCAACAAGTTCTGCATGTTGAATTGCCGCGATGACCAGTTGTGCGATGCGCATGCCGCGCCGGACAACGAAATTCTCGGTACTAATATTTACAAGAATAACCTGTAATTCTCCCCGGTAGTCGGCATCTATCGTGCCCGGCGTGTTGAGGACGGTGACGCCGTACCGCGCCGCCAATCCCGAACGTGGCCTGATCTGGCCCTCGCTGCCGGGCGGCAGGGCAATCGCAATGCCCGTTGGAATCATCGCGCGCCCGTTCGGTGCGATCTCGACCGGCGCATCGGCCGGCACCGCGGCCATGAGATCGAGCCCGGCGGCAAGTGCGCTTTGGTATTGCGGCAACGGCAAATCCGCGGCGTGCGGCAGCCGCATGATCCGCACTTCGATTTTGACTTGGTCGGTCATGCCTGGCCGTTCATGCTTCCGCATTCACAAGCGCAGCGACGATACGTTCGATCAAAAAGCGCGCCACTTCGTTCTTCGATTGCGGCGGCCACGCTTCGACGCCGCCCGGCGTAATCAGATGAATGGTATTGATGTCGCCGCCCATGATCCCGGTCGCGGGCGATACATCGTTGGCCAGGATCCAATCGCAGCCTTTCCTGGCGAGCTTGGCCTTGGCATTGGCGATGAGGTCGTCAGTCTCCGCGGCAAAGCCGATGACGAGGCGCGGCCGGCTGGATTTGCGATGCGCGATTGTTGACAGGATGTCCGGGTTTTCGGTGAGCGCCAAAGTCGGCGTGCGGCCGGCCTGCTTCTTGATCTTGCTGTTGCTCGGCTGCTCGGCGCGCCAATCGGCGACGGCGGCGGCGAAAACCGCAACATCGGCGGGCAAGGATTTCTCGACTGTCTCGAGCATTTGGCGCGCAGTCTCGATCTTTTTCACCGCGACGCCCGGCGGATCGGGAATATTGACCGGCCCGCTGACCAGCACGACCTCGGCGCCGGCGGCGGCCGCTGCCGCGGCGATGGCGTGGCCCTGCTTGCCCGACGAGCGGTTGGCAATATAACGCACCGGATCGATCGGCTCGTTGGTCGGCCCCGATGTGACCAGCACGCGCCTGCCGGCGAGCGCCGCGCCCTTGCGCAGCATCGCTTCCGCCGCGGTGGCGATTTCAAGGGGCTCCGCCATGCGGCCCAGCCCCGCTTCGCCGCGCTCGGCCATTTCGCCTGCGTTCGGACCGATGATTTGCACACCGTCGGCGACAAGTTGCGCGAGATTGCGCTGCGTCGCCTTCGCCGCCCACATCCGCGGATTCATGGCCGGCGCAATGAGAATGGGTTTGTCGGTTGCAAGCAGCACGGCAGTAGCGAGATCGTCGGCATGGCCGCCCGCCATTTTCGCCGCAAGATCGGCTGTCGCCGGTGCGACCACGATGAGATCGGTGTCGCGCGCCAGGCGAATATGACCGATGTCGAACTCGCTTTGCGGATCGAATAGGTCGGTATAGGCGCGCTCGCCGCTCAAGGCGCCCGCCGCGAGCGGGGTGACGAAGCGTTGCGCCGCGGCGGTGAGAATGCAGCGCACCTGGACGCCGCGATCTTGCAAGCGCCGAATTAAGTCGAGCGATTTGTAGGCGGCGATGCCGCCGCCGATGATGAGGAGAATTTGCTTGTGGTCCGCCGCATCCGTGCGCGCCATTCGTGGCGCGGGCTGCGCCGGCACGAAGCGATCGAGACTATCGTTTCCGGTCTCTTCCGCCGCGTGCTTGAGGATGACGCGAACTTCGTCCTCCATCGACCGGCTGTTCCGCGCCGCGCGCAACCGCAACAGCTTCTTCAGCTTGTCGTCCAACCGCCTGACAGTGAGGCTTGCCATGAGGGTACCCGCATTGCAGCTTCCGTAGCGATTTCAGCACGGTATCACTATAATGATTGCATTGCAATCAATGCAGTCAAAAGGCCTTTAGCGCGATCCAAAGCAGCAGCGCGGCGATGACCCACAGTGCCATGACACCCCAGCGGCTGCGCCGGCTCTCGGCCCTGTCGATTTCAGCGATAGTCTGCGGCGACAGCACCAGGCCGTCGCGCGTCACTTCATCGAGCTGATCGAGTACGCGGGCGCCACGCCGCAACAGGCCAGGCGCACTGCCGACGAAGCGTCCGACGTCGACGGCGCCCTGCGCCGCGTTTTCGAGCATGCCGGCAGGGCCGAGATGCCGCGCCATCCATTCGCGCACCACCGGTTCGGCGGTACTCCACATGTCGAGCTTGGGATCGAGCGAGCGCGCTACGCCTTCGACCACCACCATGGTTTTTTGCAGCAGCAGCAGTTCCGGCCGGGTACGCATGTCGAACAATCCGGTGACTTCGAACAGCAGCGTGAGCAGCTTCGCCATCGAAATGTCTTCCGCGCTGCGATTATGGATCGGCTCGCCAATGGCGCGGATCGCCTGGGCAAAATCCTCGACCGAATGGTGCGGCGGCACATAGCCGGCTTCGAAGTGAACCTCGGCGGTGCGGTGATAGTCGCGGGTGATGAAGCCGTGCAGGATCTCGGCCAGGAACAGCCGCTCCTTGCCGCCGAGCCGGCCCATGATGCCGAAATCTACCGCAATGAGCCGGCCGTCATCGTCGACGAACAGATTGCCCGGATGCATGTCGGCGTGAAAGAAACCATCGCGCAGTGCGTGGCGCAGGAATGTCTGGATCAACGAGCGCGCGAGCTTCGGCAGATCGAAGCCTTTGGCGACCAGCTTGGCCCGGTCGGACAGCGGCGTGGCGTCGATCCACTCCAGCGTCAACACTTCCTTGGTGGTGCGATCCCAATCGACCGCAGGCACGCGGAAGTCTGGATCGTCCTTGGTGTTCTCGGCAATCTCCGAAAGCGCCGCGGCTTCGAGGCGGAAATCCATCTCGACCATGACCGAGCGCCGCAACGTTTCGACGATTTCGATTGGCCGCAGTCTCCGCGCCTCCGCGGATAAATCTTCGGCGCGCTGCGCGGCGAAGGTGAAGGCGGCGAGGTCGGTGTGAAAACGCCGTTCGATGTCCGGCCGCAGCACCTTGATGGCGACCGCGCGCGGCCCGGCCGCTGTCTCCACTTCGCCACGATGCACCTGCGCGATCGAGGCGGCGGCGACCGCCGGGCCGAACCTCAGAAATACCGATTTGACGGGCTTTCCGAATGACGCCGCGACCACCGCTTCGGCCTGCGCTTGCGGGAATGGCGGCATCTGGTCTTGCAGGCGTTCGAGATCCTTGGCGAATGCCGCGCCGACCACGTCCGGACGCGTGGCCAGGAACTGGCCGAGTTTGACGTAGCTCGGTCCGAGCCGCGTCAGTGCGGCCGATAGCCGTGTATCCGCTGCGCCCTCGGTGCGCCGCTCGAACAGCCGGGCGAACCGCAACAACGGCCGCACCGGTATTGGCACGGCAGCAGGATCGACCAGGCCGAGCACGCCCTCGCGGGCGAACACAAAGCCGGCCCGGCCAAGGCGAACGACATGCGCGGGCGCGGAGATCACAAACGCCAGCCGCAATGCAGCGCCACGATGCCGCCGCTCATCTGCTGACAGGACACTCGGGCAAAGCCGGCCGCGCGCACCATCGCGGCGAAGGCTTCCGGTCTCGGGAAGCGGCGGATCGATTCTACGAGATAGCGGTACGAACTCGGTGTCGCCCGCCACCACGCGGCCGAGCGCGGGGATGACGTTAACCGAATAAAACTCGTACAACCGGTCGAGGCCGGGAATATCGACGGCAGAAAATTCAAGACAGAGGAATTTGCCGCCGTGCTTGAGCACGCGGAACGCTTCGCCGAGCGCCACGTCGATGCGCGGCACGTTTCGGATTCCGAACGCGATGGTGACGGCGTCAAAGCTCTTGTTAGCGAACGGCAGGGCCTCGGCATTTGCTTCGGTGAATGTGATCCGGTTTGCCGCGTCGCCCCGTCGGGCGCGAGATGATCGGGCAGAGGCGCTTGCCGCCGCACGCTCGCGGCCGACCGCAAGCATATCGGGATTGATGTCGCACACCGTCGCCTGAGTGAACTCGCCGCCGGCTTGCAGCGCGCGCAACGCGATATCGCCGGTGCCGCCGGCAATGTCGAGCAGCGCAAACGGCCGGTTTTTCGGCGGATCGAGCGCCGTGATCAACGCGTCTTTCCAGGCGCGATGCAGCCCGAGCGACATCAGGTCGTTCATCAGGTCGTAGCGCCGCGCGACGCTGCGGAATACGTCGTCGACCAGCGCCTGCTTGTCCTCAAGCGGCACCTGTCGCGAACCGAAATGGGTCTGGTTTGGCCCGGTAGTGGTCATTGGGGCCTCCTATTCGGGGCGACGATAGCGCGACCGCCGCTCCGGCGCTACAAAGGCCGGCGGTCATGGTTGAGGGCGCGTCGAAGCCGCAACGAGGTCCGCGATGACAGTCCAGTTCGAGAAAGTCGTGCCGGTTTTCCGGATTTTTTCCATGGAAAAGGCGCGCGAATTCTATATCGACTTCCTTGGCTTTGAGGTCGATTGGGAAGGTCGCCGCGCACCGGATGCTCCGGTCTATATGCAAATCTCAAGAGCCGGGCTCGTGATTCATCTCACCGAACATCATGGCGATGCGACACCCGGCTCGCGGGCTTTCGTCTATGTGACCGACGTCAAGGCTTTGCATCGCGAATTGACCGATAAGAACTATCGCCACAATCGTCCTGGTCTCGAACAGCAGGAATGGGGGATGACCGACCTGACAGTGACCGATCCCTTCAACAATCGCATAACGTTCAGCGAGCCGACGAGGTCTGCAGCGGCATGAGCGCAAACGGTTAAATGCCCGAACTTCCCGAAGTCGAGACGGTGCGCCGCGGCCTCGAGCCGGCGATGGACGGTGCGCGCTTCGCCAAGGTCGAGGTGCGCCGCGGCGATCTGCGCTGGCCGCTGCCGAAGGATTTCGCGGCGCGCCTCGAAGGCACCACCGTTACCGGCCTCGGCCGGCGCGCCAAATATTTGCTCACCGACCTGTCGTCCGGCGATGTGCTGGTGATGCATCTCGGCATGTCGGGCTCGTTCCACGTGTTCGGCAAGGAGCGCCAGAGCACGCCCGGCGCCTACTATCACGAGCGGGCAAAACACGTCGCCCACGATCATGTGGTGTTTCATATGTCGTCCGGCGCGATCGTGACTTTCAACGATCCGCGCCGTTTCGGTTCGATGAAAATCGTGGCGCGCGACAAGCTCGACGCCGAGCCGCTGTTGCGCAGCCTCGGTCCCGAGCCCCTCGGCAACGCATTCGACGCCGCGATGCTGGCACGCGCCTGTGCGGGCAAGAAGACTAGCCTCAAGGCGGCGCTGCTCGATCAGCGTATCGTCGCCGGCCTCGGCAATATCTACGTCTGCGAAGCGCTGCATCGCGCGCTGTTGTCACCGAAGCGCTTGGCTTCGACCATCGCGACAAAAACCGGCGCGCCGAACGAGCGCGCCGAACGCCTGGTCGAGAGCATCAAGATCGTTCTTAACGACGCGATCGAGGTTGGCGGCTCGTCATTGCGCGATCACAAGCTCACCGACGGCGGGCTTGGCATGTTCCAGCATCGCTTCCGTGTCTATGACCGCGAAGGCGAAAAATGCCGCACGCCGGGCTGCCCGGGCACCATCAAGCGCATCGTGCAGAACGGCCGCTCGACGTTCTATTGTCCGACCTGTCAGAAGTGACTTCTTCTGTACTCCCGCGCCGCGGGCGGAAAGGGGATCACTCCTTCGCCGGCAGCGCCTCGTCCAGCCACTTTGCGATCACGGCGGCGATGTCCTTATTGTTCTTCTCCAGCATCATGACGTGGCTGTTGCCTCTGATGCCGAGATCGGCGAGCCGGATATAGGTCGGTTTGATGCCGGCCTGGCGCAGATAGTTCACCGTGCAGTGGTCGTACGGCGCGTGATAGGACGCCTCCGAAGTCAGCACCAAGATCGGCATCTTTTGTAGGTTGGGAAGTTGCCGTGCCGGTTCGGCTTGCGCGTAACAGCGCACTTTGTCGGGCGTGTCGGCCTTGTCCTGCTGCACCATTTTGAGCTCGGACGCGTCCTTGATCGCCGGTGAATAGGTCAGTGGCACCGCAGTGATGCCGTATGGCAGTGCCAGCTCGCCTTGCTTGAACCAGTCCGGCGCGCCGATGAACTCGACACCGTAGAACGGTGGACCGTTCGGCTCGATGGCCAGAATCGCCTTGACCAGATCCGGCCGCCCATCCGCCACCGGCCAGCCGAACGCGCCGGCTTGCGAATGGGTAAGCAGGATTGCCGGCCCGATTTTTTCGAGCAGCGTCAACAGTGCATCGCGGTTGAGGAATTGCTGCGAGGCGAAATCGGCAATCGCCGGCATCTGGCTGGCGGCAAGCTGCACGGTAGCCGGATCGTCTGGCTCGCCGCTGCCCGGCCATTGCGTATGCAGCGCCGCCTGTGGCCACAATTTGAATTTTTCCTGCGCGACGAAGCGCGACAGCGCATTGCCGCGCTCGACATTGCGCATCGGCCCGTAGGCGGCAGTGAGGTAGCCCGACCGCGCGCGGCCGGGCTGATCGACGACATAGACGGCGTAGCCTTGCCGCACGAAATATTGCGCCCAACCTTCGCGGCCATCGGGCGTGCCGGTGTAATTGGTGCCCGACATGGTGCCGCCATGCACCATGACGATCGGGAACGGATGCGTCTGCTGCGCCGGGATGCGCACCTCGACATACATCTGTTGGCTGACATAGTCGCGGCCGTCGACCTTGGTGCTTTTGACGTTGACATAGAAGTAGCCGTCGCGCGCCAGCGCCAGCGGCGCATCGTCGGCGGCCTTCGCCGGCGTCGAAAAGAAAACTATTGCGGCCGTCGCCGCCACGATCAGCACCAGTGCGATGCCGGCATAGGTCATCATGTCGTTTGTTTTCACGGCTTCCTCCCTGTCGCGGTATCCTAGCAGAGCGTCACGGGCTAAAATATCGGCTATGCATGAATCGCACCGGGAGCGGGTTGCATGAGTTACGACACCATCATCGTCGAGGCGCGCGGCAGGGTCGGTCTAATCCGGCTCAACCGGCCGCAGGCGCTCAATGCGCTCAACCGCGCACTAATGAGCGAGCTCGGCCAGGCCATCGCGGCGTTCGACGCCGACGCCGCTATCGGCTGCATGATCATCACCGGCTCGGACATGGCATTCGCCGCCGGCGCCGATATCAAGGAGATGGCGGACAAGGATTTCACCGGTGTTTTCTTCGATGATTTTTGCGCCGATTGGCATCAGGCCGCGGGGGCGCGCAAGCCGGTGATCGCCGCGGTCGCGGGTTTTGCGCTTGGCGGCGGCTGCGAACTCGCCATGCAATGCGACCTCATCATTGCCGCGGATAATGCCAAGTTCGGCCAGCCCGAGATCAAGCTCGGCATCATTCCCGGTATCGGCGGCACGCAGCGGCTGACCCGCGCCGTCGGCAAAGCCAAAGCAATGGATCTGATCCTCACCGGCCGCATGATGGACGCGCAGGAGGCTGAGCGCTCCGGCCTTGTCGCCCGCATCGTGCCGGTGGCCAATCTGCTCGACGAAGCCGTCAAGGTTGCTGAGACCATCGCAGCGTTATCGCTGCCGTCGGTGCTGGCGGCGAAAGAGTCGGTCAATCGTGCTTTCGAGACCTCGCTGGCGGAAGGCATCCGCTTCGAGCGGCGCATCTTTCATTCGCTGTTTGCGACCCACGATCAGGGCGAAGGCATGAACGCCTTCATCGAGAAACGCCCGCCAAAGTTTCAGAATAAATAATGTCATGCTCCGCACGCGCGGGCGATGACAACGATCACTTCCGCACGCAGATCACCCGCAGCACCGATTGATCGATTTCGCCGTGGCCGGCGGCGGGTCCGATTCTTTGGCTTTTGAGAAAAGCCGCAATGGCATCGGCCGGCACCAAAGCGGCGTGGCCGGCGACAGCCGCGCCGGCAACCAGCGGCCATTTCAGATCCACCATGCCGGCAAAGTGGCCTTGTGGATCGACCGCCGCCGCGCCGGAAAAACCGGGCTTCGGCGCCGGCTCGAGGCCTTGCAGGGTCATGCGCGACGGCGCACGCGTCACACTGTTGTCGGCGGTTTGCGACAGCGGCTCGGCGATGCCGACGAGGTTGAGATTGTCGGTCGTGGCGGCGAGGCCGTCGATGGCTGCCGGAACGAGATTGCGTGCGCCGTAGAGGCGAAGCAGTGCGAGATCGCCGTTGCCGTCCACGGCGATGCGCTCAGCGTGGCCGAGCCCGGCGACGGTAATCGATTGGCATTGCTCGACGACGTGCGCCGCCGCGAGCAGGTCGCCATGGTCGCTCACCACGATCGCGGTGCCGTAATCGACGCTGCGCCGTAAGCCCGGCGGCGGATCGGCGTTGGGATCGGGAAAGCCCTGGAATGTGTCGGCCATGGCCACCGCGATTGAGCCCATGACGCCTTCGGTAGCCTGATCGTAGAGAACAGTAATGCCACGTAGTTCGCCGCCGCTCGCCTGCACTCTTTCGACAAACATTTTCAGCCCCTGCATCCCGGACATGACGAAGGAGTCAGGCTTGAGCGTGCCGCGATCCACGACGCGGTGGCGCGTTTTCTTTTCGTCCTCGAATAGCGCCGGCAATGCGGCCTCGCGCAGGCGAAAGGTCTCGACTGCGATTTGACCATGCGCCGAAGCCCAGTGACTGCCTATGCGCGTCGCGCCGGTTCGCGGCACCAGCGTGCCCGGAATGCCGAGCCTGGAGCCGGTCGCCGGATCGTCGATGACGCGCCAGCCGACCGCGTCCTGCCGCCCTTTAACCGCGGCAACGAGAGCGGCGCGCTCGTCTTCGCTCAGCACGCCAGTCGGCTTGCCGCCGTGGCGCTGCTGAAACCCCTTGATGGCCGCGAGTGTTTTGTCGTCGAAATCGCCGCCGGCGATGAAGGCCTCAGGCTCGCTGATCCAGGCGAGATTGGCCTGGATCGCGAGCCGGTCGGCTTCCGGAATATTGCCGTTGGCGACGGGAGAGCTGTGGGCGGTGTTCGCGGTTGGTGGTTTTTTTGACGCGGGCTTGACCGCGAATGCCGGTACGGCGGTCAGCAAGCCCGCAGTCAGGAAACCGATGAAGATGCCCGACACCTTCATGTTCATCGCCGCACGTCCTACTTTCAGTTCAACGTAGCCGAACGACCCGCGCAGGCCAACGTTTGTTCACGTCTGGGCAATTCCGTATGGTGCCGTCATGCTGAACGCCGATGAGCTTGAACGCTATGCGCGCCACATCGTGCTGCGCGAGGTGGGTGGTCCGGGCCAGGCTGCGCTCGGCCGCGCCCGCGTGCTGGTGATCGGCGCCGGCGGGCTCGGCGCGCCGGTGTTGCTTTATCTCGCCGCCGCCGGCGTCGGCGCACTTGGCGTCATCGATGACGACGTGGTTTCGCTGTCGAACCTGCAGCGGCAAGTGATCCACGCCACGCCCGACATCGGTGCGCCCAAGGTTGACAGTGCCGCGGCGACGATCCGAAGGCTCAATCCGCACGTCGGCGTCGAACTGCACGGCCTGCGGCTCACGGCGCAGAACGCGCTCGATCTGATCGGACGCTACGATATCGTTGCCGACGGCTCCGATAATTTCGCCACGCGCTATCTGGTCTCGGATACTTGTTACTTCGCCAAGAAACCGCTGGTCACCGCGGCGCTCGGCACGTTCGATGGCACGCTGACCACGATCCGCGCCTACGAGCGCGGCAAGGACGGCACGCCAAATCCAAGTTACCGTTGCTTGTTTCCCGAACCGCCGCCACCCGGCACCGTTCCGGTCTGCGCCGAGGCCGGCGTGCTCGGTGCGCTGGCCGGCGTCATCGGTTCGATGGCGGCGCTCGAAGTCATTCGCGAGATTGTTGGCTTCGGCGAGGGCCTGGTCGGCCGCCTCGTCATGGTCGACGCGCGCGCCATGCGCTTCGAAACGCTGCGCTATGCCTGGGACCCGGAAAACCCGCTATCGGGTGAGCGTCCGACGATCAAGGATTTGTCGGTCCACGCCTGACACGTCGCAAATCTCACCACCACCGGCTGAGATGTTCTATCCATTTTCTTCAGACGCGGCGGGATGAACGTGCCTATGGTGCTCTTCGGACTCCACGCGAACCGCGTGCCGCGCCGCGCCGAGGTCACAGGATGCACAAAATGCTTTGGGCTTTGGCGGCGTTGATCGTCGTTGTTGTGGGCGCGGTCGGAAGTGTGCTGGCATTCGACGCCCCGCGGCAGCCGCCGCCTCTGGCCTCGGTCAGCGAGCCTTTCAAGCATGTCGATTTCAGCGACCTTCCGGCGATAGAGACTTATTCGGCCCGCGACGGCACCAAGCTCGGCTATCGGATTTATGACGGCAGCGGCGCCCAAGTGGTGGTGCTGATTCACGGCTCGTCGGACGACGGAACAGGCATGCATCCACTCGCCAAGTCGCTGCGCGATGCCGGCGCGACCGTCCTTGTTCCTGTCCTGCGAGGGCACGGCAACTTTGGCCGCAGCGGCGATATCGACTATATCGGCCAGTTGGAAGACGATCTCGCCGACTTCGTCTCGGTGTTGCGGCCGCTCCATCCCAACGCCAGCATCTCTCTGATCGGCTTCTCCTCAGGCGGCGGCTTCGTTCTGCGCGTGATCGCCAATCCTGAAGAAAAGCTTTTTGATCGCTTCATCATGATTTCGCCGGCCCTGCCGCCGGGCGCACCAACCATTCGCCCGGATACCGGCGGATGGGTCGAGATCGCGAAGCCGCGCATCATCGCGCTAGCGCTGTTGAACCGTTGCGGCATCGACTGGTTCAACGGGTTGCCGATCGTGGCCTTCGCGACGTCGCCGACCGCCAAGCATCTCACCAGCGTTTATTCGTTCCGGCTCGCCGTCGATTTCGGCGCACCGCGTGATTATCTGGCGGCGCTCGGACGCAGCACGAAGCCGGCGGCGCTTTTGGTCGGCGGCAGCGACGAACTGTTTTTCCCCGATCGCTTCGGACCGTTGTTCAGTTCGGTGCGGCCCAACCTGCCCGTCACGATAGTGCCTGGGGTCGGCCATATCGGGATGACTGTGACGCCCGAAGGCATCGCGGCCGTTCGCAAATCCTTCCAGGCTCTGACAGCGCCCGCCACAGGCTGAATTTCGCGGCGGCCACTGCGGCCGTCGTGACCTTGGCTATTTGCTCCACGTCGCCATGATGGTCGAGCCCTTGAGCACCGACCACTTGTTGTCGCCGGCGGCGGCGACGGTGAAGCAGTTGGACATGGCGGCGTTCCAGGTGGTGCAGAAACCGTCCTTCGACAGCTTCCAGGTGCCTTCACCCCGGCTGCCGGTGCCGATCGGCTGGCGCTTCATCTTGCCGTCCGCGGTGAACGTCATCTTGAATTTCACGTTCGAGGTGGTCGACGCGGTGAACGGCTGACCGGTGAAGAATGTCGTCTGGATGTCTGCCGGCGCAAGCCTTGCCACCGGCGGTGCGGCCCAAGCGGCGGCGGCAAAGACGACGCTCGCGGCACCCGCGGCTAAAATCCTGGTGATTATCGTACGCATTGTTGCCCCCATTGCGCGTCATTCCACAACGGCACATTACACCGAATCGGCCGTCCGTTCAGCAGCGGTGAAACCGTCTTACCGTGCTTGTCCGTGATACACGCTGTTCGGCCGCATGTCGGTGGCCGACGCCACGCGGTTCGACATGTTGAAAAAGCCGGCGACGGCGGCAATGTCCCAGATGTCACGGTCGCTAAAGCCCCTGCGCCGCAGCACCTCGCGGTCCTCTTCCTCGACCAGCCAAGGCTCGGCGGTGAGCTTCACGGCGAAATCGAGCATGGCGCGCTCGCGTTTCGACAGCCTTGCGGCGCGGTAGTTCATCGCCATCAATTCACCGAGCGGGGGATCGCCCGAGAGCTGGCGCACGGCCGCGCCGTGAGCGACCAGGCAATAATAGCAGCGGTTATGCGACGACACCGCGACCGCGATCATCTCGCGTTCGAGCTTGCTCAAGCCGGACGGCGCCAGCATCAGATCGTTGTACATGGCGACAAAAGCCGAAAGTTTCGGGGCGTCGAAGGCGTAGGCCTTGAGTACGTTCGGCACGAAGCCGAGCTTCTCCTCGCATTTGGCGAAATAGGCGGCCATTTCGGGGGTGAGCGGCGCCGGCGCGAGCTTAAGCGCGGTCGTTGTGGTGTCGTCGCCGGTCGTAGCGGAGGCGCGGGCCTGCTTCGGATCGACTTTGCGGGTGCGCTTGACCATGCCTATCTCCCTTGCAGCTTCCTTGTGTCCTTACCGCCGTTAGAATGCCATGTTGCGGTGGCCGATGCGCCTGTCGTGCGCGTAATATTGTAGAAACTCCCGCTTGTGAGGCGGGGGCAGGACCATGAACGTCCAGGATATTCCCCGCGCGTCGGACGAGGTCGCCGGCCAAGCGCTGGTCGGCGCTGCGCGCGCGGCTTTGGCAAAGCGCAGAAGCGATATCCCGGACACGTTTCTTGCCGACCTGTTAGGGCTTGCGGCGCCCGACGATCTGGCGCGCTACAAGCCGGACGAGCTCGCCGCCATTGCCGAGCAATCGTGGTCCGTGCTCGCCCAGCGCGGCGCCGGAACGCCCAGAATCGTGTTCGAACCGGCGCCGGGGCTGCGCGGCGTAGCGGTGCTCGACATCGTCAACGACGATATGCCGTTTCTCGTCAACTCGGTGCTCGGCGAACTCAACCAGCGCGGCCTCGACATCCGCCTGCTGGTGCATCCCGTGTTCAGTGTCGAGCGCGACGCGGCAGGAACTCTAACCGCGTTCAACGGCGTGGCCAAGGATCAGGGCCAGCGCGAAAGCTTCATTCACGTCCACATTGACGGCGCGGCCGATGCCGCCAAGCGCGCAGACGTCGTCCGCGCGCTTGGCGAGATCCTCGCTGACGTGCGCCAGAGTGTTCAGGATTGGGGCGCGATGCTGGCGCGGATACGCGAAGTGATCGCCGAATTGCGTGCCAACCCGCCGCCGCTTCCCGCAGCCGAGATAGCGGAGGCGGTCCAGTTTCTGGAATGGCTCGCCGGGGATAATTTCACGCTGCTCGGCGCCCGCGATTATGTTTTCACCAGCAATGGCGCGGTGCTCGAACCGGACTTCGCGACCGGTCTCGGTCTCTTGCGGTCGCCCGACATGCGGCCGTTGCAGCGCTGGAACCAGCCGCTCACCATCACTCCGGAAATCCGCGCGTTCCTGGAACTGCCACGGCTTCTTCTCGTCACCAAGTCGACGATACGCTCGCGCATCCATCGCCGCGCCGATCTCGACTATATCGGCGTCAAGCAATTCGACCGCGACGGCAAACTGCTCGGCGAACACCGGTTTTGCGGCTTGTTCACTTCGACGGCCTATACGCGCTCAGTCCGCGCCATTCCGTATCTGCGGCGCAAGGCGGACGCCGTCATTCGCCGCGCCGGTTTCGAGCCGAACAGCCATTCCGGCAAGGCGCTGGTTAACGTGCTCGAGAACTATCCGCGCGACGAGCTGTTTCAGATCGAGGACGACCAGCTCTACGACTTCGCGCTTGCGATCCTGCAACTCGGCGAGCGGCCGCGGGTGCGGGTGCTGCCGCGCTACGACCGCTTCGATCGCTACGTCTCGATCCTCGTCTACGCGCCGCGCGACCGCTACGACAGCCGAGTCAGAGCGCTGATCGGCGATTATCTGGCCGCGACATACAAAGGCGTGGTGCGCGCATTCTATCCGTTCTTTCCGGAAGGCCCGCTGGTACGCGTGCAGTTCGTCATCGGGCACGGCGAGGGCGAGATGCCGCATCCCGACCGTGCAATGCTGGACGAGGCGGTCGAGGCCATCGTGCGCAGTTGGGCCGACGGCCTGGCGCGGGCGTTGGGCGCGACCTATGACCCGGGCAAGGCGCGCTCGCTGTTGGCGCGCTACCGCGATGCTTTCCCGATCGATTACCGAGAGGTCTATCCGCCGCAAATCGCGGTCGGCGATATCCGCGTGCTCGAAGGGCTGACGCCGGAACGTCCACTCGGCGTCGATTTTTACCGCCAGGGCGGCGTGGCCGCGGCACGCGTAGGGCTGAAAGTCTTCAGCCGCAGCCGGCCGATTTCGCTCACCGAGCGCGTCCCAGTGCTCGAAGACATGGGCTTTCGTGTCGTTGACGAGCGCACCTACCACATTCAGGCGCAAGACATGGCGGAAGCCTGGTTCCATGACATGGAGCTCGAAAGCGCGTCGGGCGAGCCGGTCGACCTTGCATCCCTGGAGCAGCGGCTCGAGGCCTGTTTCCTCGTCGTGATGGGCAAAAAGGCCGAGAGCGACGGCTATAACGCGCTCGTACTCGCGATTGGCCTCGGCTGGCGCGAGGTAGCGCTGATCCGCACCATCTCGCATTTCCTCCAGCAGATTCGCGTGGCGTATTCGCAAGACTACATGGCGGCGACGCTGCGCAAACAGGCGACCATCGCGGCGCAGATCGTCGCGCTGTTCCGGGCGCGGTTCGATCCGCACCTCAAAGCATCGCCAGAGGAGCGCGCGGCGGAGGAGGCGCAGATCGCCGCCGCCATCGATACCGCATTGCAGGCGGTTGAGAGCCTCGACGAGGACCGCATCATTCGCCATTTTGTCAACGCGGTGCAGTCCGCCATCCGCACCAATTACTTCCAGCTCGATCGCGACGGGCGAACTAAAGAGCTGATCGCAATCAAGTGCGCAAGCCGCAAGGTCGACGGCATGCCGCTGCCGCGGCCGCTCTACGAGATTTTCATCTATTCCCCGCGGGTCGAGGCTGTGCACCTCCGCTTTGGCAAGGTGGCGCGCGGCGGCATCCGCTGGTCGGATCGGCCGCAGGATTTCCGCACCGAAATCCTTGGCCTGGTCAAAGCACAGAACGTCAAGAATGCGGTGATCGTGCCGGTCGGCGCCAAGGGCGGCTTCGTGCCCAAATATCTGCCCGCCGTCGGACCGCGCGAGGCGGTTCAGGCCGAAGGTGTGGCCACCTACAAAATGTTCATCTCGACGCTGCTCGACATCACCGACAATATCGGCCCCGGCACCGCGGGCGTCATCCCTCCCGCCGACGTGGTGCGCCAGGACGGCGACGATCCCTATCTCGTCGTCGCCGCTGACAAGGGCACGGCGACGTTCTCCGACATCGCCAACGACATCGCGATCGCTCACGACTATTGGCTCGGCGATGCCTTCGCCTCCGGGGGCTCGGCCGGATACGACCACAAGAAAATCGGCATCACGGCGCGCGGCGCCTGGGAATCGGTGGCGCGGCATTTCCGCGAGATGGACATCGACGTCGGTACCACGCCCTTCACCGTGGTCGGCATCGGCGATATGTCGGGCGACGTGTTCGGCAACGGCATGCTGCGCGAGAAGACGACCAGGCTGATCGCGGCCTTCGACCACCGCGACATCTTCATCGATCCCGATCCCGATCCGGAACGCACCTTCGCCGAACGCCGGCGCCTTTTCGATCTGCCGCGCTCGAGCTGGCAGGATTTCGACGAGGCGCTGATCTCCAAGGGCGGCGGCGTCTATCCGCGCTCAGCCAAGGAGATCCATCTATCGGACGAAGCACGGAAGGTGTTCGGTGCCGGCGAACGGCTGACGCCGCAGGAGCTGATCCGCGCCATACTCAAAGCGCCAGTCGATCTTCTGTTTTTTGGCGGCATCGGGACCTATGTCCGCGCCGGCGACGAAACCGACGATGCCGTTGGCGATCGCGCCAACGACGCCATACGCGTCACCGGCAAGGACTTGCGCTGCAAGGTGATCGGCGAGGGCGCCAATCTCGGCATGACCCAGCGCGCCCGCGTCGAAGCGGCGTTGGCCGGTATCAGGCTCAATACCGATGCCATCGACAATTCTGCCGGCGTCAATACCTCTGACATGGAGGTCAATCTCAAGATCGCGTTGAGCGTTCCGCTGCGCGACGGCCGGTTGGATATGAACGGCCGCAACGCGCTGCTCGCGGCAATGACTGACGATGTAGCCCATCTGGTGCTGCGCAATAATTATCTGCAGACGTTGGCGCTGTCGCTTGCGCAACGCCGCGGCGTGGAGGATTTCGGCTTCCAGCAGCGGCTGATGCAGACGCTCGAAACGCGCGGGCTGCTCGATCGCGCGGTCGAGTTTCTGCCCGACGACATACAGCTCGCCGAGCGCCGCCGGCGCTCGCAGGTGCTGACGCGTCCGGAACTGTCGGTGCTGCTGGCTTATGCCAAGCTCGTGCTCGATGAAGATTTGCTCGAATCAACGGTGCCGGACGATCCCTATCTGGCCCACGAGCTCGGCCGCTATTTCCCGAAGGCGATCGCCGAGCGCTTCCCCGACGCGCTCGACCATCATCGCCTGCGCCGCGAGATCATCGCCACGCAGCTTGCCAATTCCATGGTCAACCGCGGCGGCCCGACGCTCATCGTGCGCATCGCCGACCAGACCGGCGCGGCGCCCGCGGCGATTGCATCCGCGTTTGCTGCCGTGCGCGACAGTTACGGCATGCCGGCGCTCAACGCTGAGATCGACGCGCTCGACAACCGCATTCCGGGGAAACTGCAACTGGAGCTTTACGCTGCAGTGCAGGACCTGCTGCTCGATCGCATCGTCTGGTTCCTGCGCAATGCCGATTTGTCGCAAGGCCTCGCCGGCGCGGTGGTGCATTATCGCGATGGCATCGCTGCGGTCGCCACGGCGCTCGATGGAGCAATGTCCAGGGAGAGTCTGAGCGCGCGCGCCGCGCACAAGGCCAAGCTTGTCCAGGCGGGTGTAGCCGAGCCACTGGCTGGCCGCATGGCTGATCTTGCGATTCTTGCCGTGGCGCCGGATATCGTTTTGGTTGCCGACCGCACCGGAAAGGCGGTCGGTGAGGTCGCGGCGACCTATTTTGCAGCGCGCAACTTCTTCCAGCTCGATCGCATCGCCGGCGCCGCCGCCAGCATCCCCGTTTCCGATTATTTCGACCGTCTGGCGCTCGACCGGGCGCGGGATTCAATCGGGGACGCTGAGCGCCGGCTTGCCACCGCCATGGTTGGCAGTAACGCCGCTGCCGGCGCGCCAGCCGTCGAGACCTGGATTGCGCCACGCCAAAGCGAAACGGAACGCATCCGCTTGGCCATCCACGAGATCGCCAATTCAGGGCTCACTGTGTCGAAACTTATCGTCGCAGCGAGTCTGCTTGGCGATCTGGTCAAGACCTGAAGCCGTCTGAAAAAGAAAGAACCCCAAGCAGATACGCAGCTTGGGGTTCTTAAGTTGTTGCCTCAACTTAGGCTTATTTGGCCCGGGCGGCTGGGGGGTGTCGGGGGATGGGGAACCGCCCTGGTCGGCCTAATGAGCAGGAAATAGGTGCACGCTACGCGTATGCAACGCAGTTCACGGTTTAGTGTTGGATATGCGGCAAAACGCGCGGGCAGATGACGGCTTCATTGCGAACGAATTGCAAGCGCGGGAACGGCCAGCAACCCGTGCAATGCCGCAATGCAAAAACTGTATCGCGGTCGCGACACGCAAATGTCACCACGGCAACGCGATTTTACTAAATTGCGGAACTACAAAGGAAATTTGTTCCCTGATGGGAACGAAGTCTGCTTGTGCGGCTTACGGCTGTTGAGTCAGGATGGAGCCGCCGTTCAATGCCGTCTTTGCCAGCAAAGATCATAGGGTTTTGAAATCACATCCATGAATGCGATCGGCTCGATACAGCCATTTTATTCGTTCGCTGGGTTCGCCGTCGGTCTGCTGGTCGGATTGACGGGCGTCGGCGGCGGCTCGCTGATGACGCCGATCCTGATCCTCCTGTTCGGCATCCATCCGGCGACGGCGGTCGGCACCGACCTCCTGTATGCCGCGGCAACCAAGACCGCAGGCAGCTTGGTGCACGGCTACAACCGCACGGTTGATTGGCGCGTGGTGCGGCGGCTGGCGGCCGGCAGTGTGCCGCTGACGGTCCTGACCATCTGGGTTTTGAGCCGCATCAACATAAACGGTCCGGCCGCGCGCGAGGTCATTGCCGGCGTGCTGACGATAGCGCTTTTTGTCACTGCTTTTACGCTGGTATTTCGCGACAGGATTGTTGGGCGCTATGCCTTGTACGTTGGCCGGTTATCCGAACGGCGGACCGCCGAGCTTACGGTCTGCGTCGGCGCCATTCTCGGCGTGCTGGTCTCGATTTCGTCGGTTGGCGCCGGCGCCATCGGCGTTACCGCACTTATCCTGCTCTATCCGCAACTGCCGACGGCGCGAATCGTCGGCTCCGATATCGCGCATGCGGTGCCACTTACGCTTGTCGCCGGCATCGGCCATTGGTGGCTGGGTTCGATCAACCTCGATTTGCTGGTTCCACTTTTACTGGGGTCGGTGCCAGGCATCGTGCTCGGCAGCTACACCGCCGCGCGCGTGCCGGAAACTGCGCTTCGTCTCTTGCTCGCCGGAACGCTCATTGTGGTGGCGACCAAACTGTCGCTCGACACCTATTCCGCGTCAGGCGCCGTCGTAACGGTGACGACGAGCCGCGCGCATCCCTAACTGACCCTTGCAAACTGGAAAGGCCGCGATGCGGGATCGGGTAGCCCGTAGCGGTGCAGATCGGCGCCGTGGACGTCGAGCCACGCCTTGGCGCGTTTGTGGTCCGGGCAAAAGCGCTGCACCACCCGCCAGAACCGCGGCGAATGATTCATCTCGACGAGGTGCGCCACTTCGTGCGCGGCGAGGTATTCGAGGATATCGCTCGGCGCCAGGATCAGACGCCAGGAGAACGACAGCACACCAGTCGTCGAGCACGAGCCCCAGCGGCTCGATTGATCGCGCACCACGATGCGCTTGAGCGCGACGCCAAGTTCGGCGGCAAATCTCAGGCTCGCGGTTTCGAGATCGCGCTTGGCTTCGCGGCGCAGGAAATCGCCGACGCGGCGGTCGATATGAGGTATGTCGCCGGCGACACAGAGTAACCGTTCGCCTGCCGCACCGCCTTCGGTCCAGACCGTGCCGCGGAGGCCGGCGCGATGGACGATCCGGTAGGGCACGCCGCGCAGCGGGATGACCGCACCATCGGCAAACGGCGCCGCTTTCGGGAGCCGCCCGAGCCGGGCTGCGATCCAGCCACCGTGCTTTTGCGCGAAGCTGCGCGCCTCTTTCAGCGAGCCGCGCGGCGGAATGGTGAGAATGATTTCACGCGTCGCCGCTTGGATGCGCAGCGTGTAGCGCCGCGCCTGCCGATGCCGTCGCACTTGAACCAGATAAAGCGTGCCACCGAAGTCAAGCTCGAGCGTTTGAGGCTCGGCCGGGCGGCGATAAAGCAAGGCACGCAATGTCATGGCAGATCATCCGGGCCGACACCGACGCCAATACTGCCACGATTCGACGGCTTACGCGATGACTGAGGCGATCAAGCCTGTTGCAGCACGGCGCCATTGTGCGTGCGCCGCCGGTCAAGGCCATTGCGGGCGCGTTGCGCGGTGTGTCCCATCGTCAGGATGAAGTCGGAGATACGCGGAGCGATTTCCGATTTGAAGCGCGAGCCGTTGAACACGCCGTAATGGCCGACGTCCGGTTGCAGCCAATGCGCCTGACGGTCTGGCGGTATGTTGACGCAGAGCTTATGCGCCGCCTCGGTCTGGCCGACGCCCGAAATATCGTCGTGTTCGCCCTCGACGGTGAGCAGCGCGATGCGCTTGATGGCGGCAAGATCGACGGGCCGGCCGCGGTGCGTCATCTGGCCGAGCGGCAGCGCGTGGCGCACGAAAACGGTATCGACCGTTTGCAGATAGAACTCGGCAGTGAGATCCATGACGGCGAGATATTCGTCGTAGAATTCCTTGTGCTTGCCCGCCGAGTCGCCGTCACCCTTCACGAGATTGAGGAACAATTGCTTGTGCGCCTCGATGTGCCGTTCGAGGTTCATGCTGACAAAACCGTTGAGCTGCAGGAAGCCAGGGTAGACGTCGCGCATGAAACCTGGATTGGGGAACGGCACTTTGGTGATGACGTGGCTGTGGAACCACTCGATGCCGCGATGTTCGGCAAGCATGTTCACGCCGGTCGGATTGACGCGGGTGTCGATCGGGCCGCCCATCAAGGTCATTGATAACGGCACGTACGGATCGTCGTCAGCATCCATGAGCGCGGCGGCGGCAATGACCGGCACCGACGGCTGGCACACCGCGACGATGTGGGTGTCGCCCCCGAGCGCGTGCAGGATCGAGATCACGTAGTCGATGTAATCGTCGAGATCGAAGCGCCCTTCCGACACCGGCACCATGCGCGCATCCACCCAATCGGTGACGTAGATGTCGTGATTGGGCAGGAACGCCTCTACGGTGCCGCGCAGCAGCGTCGCAAAGTGTCCGGACATCGGCGCGACAATAAGAAGCTTTGGCTGGGGGCGTTTTGGGCGGTGTTCGAACAGACGCTCGAAATGGACGACGCGGCAGAACGGCCGCTCCCATACTGTTGAAACTTGCACCGGCACGCGCTCGCCGCCGACCAGTGTCGACGTGACCCGCCATTCCGGCTTGCCGTAGCGACGCGTGGAGCGTTCGAACAATTCGGCCGCCGCGGCCATCGTTTTCCCGTATGTCGTGAAGGAGAGCGGATTGACCGGGTTCTTGAAGAACAGGCGGGTGGCGTCGGCCCAGGCGCGCGCCGGGTTGAGCGCCGCATGGCTCATCTCATAGAACCAATACATCGGCGCGGCCGACAGCAAGGCGCCGCTGTCGCCTGGCACAGCAGGCGCGCCGCCAAACTCTCCGATCGCCATCGATGATCCTTGCCCGGATTGCTGCGGTGCAGCATTTCGGCTCTGATATGTCATAACACTAACATAAATGCAATTTCTTTCGCTGTTCCTTACGTATGCGCGGCACGATCACTTCTCTCGTGAACATCAACGCTTTCCAGCTATTCGCAGCGCACATGGCGTGCATTCGCCGCACAACAGTGCAGTCCCGACCGGCCTATTCACCGGCCTGGATCAGCGAGCCGTGGCGGCGGGCACTCTGTAGAAGCTTAAGGAATGCAAACACGCCGGCGGCGAAGAACACGACGTTAAGCCCCAGCGCGTCGAGCATCAGGTCTGGCCGGAACGTCTTGTCGATCAATAACGCGCGCATGCCCTCGAATACATAGGTCGGGGGCAACAGCCACGATACCGGCTGGAGCCACACCGGCAGAGTCGTCACCGGGTAATAGACGCAGGTTAGCGGCATGAACAAAAACATGATCGACCAGGCAAGATTCTCGGCGCCGAGGCCGTTACGCAGCACCAGCCCTGAAACGAAAATTCCGACCGCCCACCCCGTCAGCATCAGGTTGATGAAGAACGCCACCAGCGCCAGGCCGAGGCCATAGAGGTTGAAGCCGAAAAAGGCGATCGCCAGCAGCGTGACCGGGATGGCGCCGACCGACAGCCGCACGATGCTCATCACCATCAGCGCGCTGAGGAATTCGAACGGCCGCAATGGGCTCATCATCAGGTTGCCGATGTTGCGCGCCCACATCTCCTCCATGAACGAGATCGAGAAGCCGAGCTGGCCGCGGAACAGAATGTCCCACAACAGCACCGCGCCGATGAACGTGCCGCCGGCGCGCGCGAAGAAGCCGGCGTTTTGCATGATGTAATATTGCAGAAAGCCCCAGGTGATCATCTGTACCGTCGGCCAGTAGACGAGATCGAGCAGGCGCGGCCAAGACGAGCGCAGTAAATACCAGTAGCGCAGCATCATCGCGGCAGCCCGCCGCGGCGAGTAATCGAAAGTGCCTTCGGCGCGCCGCATCATTGTGCTGCCTCCTGCTCGACACCGCGGCCGCGCGCGACGTCGAGGAACACCTCTTCGAGCGTGCGCCGGCCATAGCGCGACAATAGTTTCGCCGGCGTATCGTCATCCTCGATGTGGCCGCGCTTCATGATGATGACGCGATCGCACAGCCGTTCGACTTCGGCCATGTTGTGTGAGGCGATCAGCATCGTGGCATTGCGCTCGCGGCGATAGCTTTCGAGCCGTCCGCGCACCCAGTCGGCGGTGTCGGGATCGAGTGAGGCGGTGGGCTCGTCGAGCAGCAGCAATTCCGGCGAATTGATCAGTCCCTTGGCCAATGCGACGCGGGTCTTCTGCCCGTCGGAGAGACGTCCGGTCGGCCGGTCGAGCAGATCGGCGAGGTCGAGTTGCTCGCTAATCTCTTCGATGCGGCGGCCGAGATCGGCGACACCATAGAGCATGCCGAACACGGTGAGGTTCTGCCGGATGGTCAGCCGCATCGGCATCGCCACATACGGGCTTTCGAAATTCATCCGATGCAGCACACGATAGCGCTGCCGCGGCATGTCGGCGCCGAGCACGGTAACGCGGCCCGACGTCGGCGTGGTCAGTCCCATGATCGACGCGATGGTCGTGGTCTTGCCGGCGCCGTTGCCGCCGAGAAGGCCGGTGACAGATCCCGCCGTCAGCGTGAACGAAATGCCGTCCACGGCCGGAACGGTCTTGTAGATTTTGACCAGCCGTTCGATGGCGATGGGTACCGGGGCGGAAGCGGGAGTGAGCATCCGCGCACATGTGGCGCGATGGCGCGGATGAGGCAAGGGGAGAGCGCAGCGGCCATGACCGGCGGTATATGGCAGAAGCCGCAGGAAGATGGCAGAACACGCCGCGAGAGGAACGTGGGCAATGACCGCAATTACGCTGGTTCAAGCCGAGCGCATCATCGACGCCGCCATCGCGCGCGGCGCGGCGCTCAATTGCCGGCCGTTGAGCGTGATCGTGGTCGAGCCCGGCTGCAAGGTGAAAGCCTTCAAGAAGGAGGACGGCTCGTCGATGATCCGTTTTGAGATGGCGTTCGGCAAAGCCTATGCGGCTTTGTCGCTTGGCCGTAGCTCGACGCTGGTCCGTGAGCGGGCGCAGGAGAAGCCGATCTTTATGCGCTACCTGATCGCCGCGAGCGGTGAGCAGATCTTCCCCGAGGGCGGCGGCATGCTGATCCGCGGCGACGATGGCGAAGTCATCGGCGCGGTCGGCGTCACCGGCGACACCGAGGATCGCGACGAGGAGCTTGCCGTTCACGGCATCCATGCCGCCGGACTGAAAACCGACGCGGATTGTGCCGGCATGGGCCGGCACATTGGCCTGCCGAAGACAAACCAGTAACGAGGTACCATGAAAATCGGACTTTTCGATCACATCGAGCATGGCGATCGCCCGCTCTCCACGCTGTTCGACGAGCGCCTGAAATTCTTCGAAGCGGCCGATGCGGCCGGCTTCTATTGCCTCCAACTCGCCGAGCATCATGCGACGCCGCTCAACATGGTGCCGGTGCCGGGCGTCTTCCTTGGCGCCGTCGCGCGCGCCACGAAGCGGATGCGGCTCGGGCCGCTGGTTTATCTGTTGCCGCTGTATTCGCCGCTGCGCATGATCGAGGAAATCTGCATGCTCGATCACCTAAGCTATGGCCGGCTTGACGTCGGCGTCGGCCGCGGCGTGTCGCCCTACGAGTTGAAATATCACAAGGTCGAGCACGACCAGTCGCGCGAAATCTTCATCGATGCGTTCAAATGCGTCAGCGCCGGCTTGGTCACCGATACGCTCAGCTACAAAGGCGAACACTATGTCTACGAGGATGTGCCGATCGCGATGCGGCCGCTGCAACAACCGCACCCGCCGTTCTGGTACGGCTCATCGAACGAGATCGGCTCGGTCTGGGCCGGTGAGCAAGGGTTGCACTTCGTGACGCTCGGGCCGATGGCGACGGCCAAAACTAATATCGCGGCCTATAAGAAAGCGCTGGCGCAACGCGGCGGTCCGGCGCAGCCAAAGGCCGAGTTTCCCGGGGGCGCGGTCATTGGCGTGCAACGCCATCTTTTCATTGCCGACACCGACGCCGAAGCGCACCGCTTCGGCAAGCCCGCGATGGACCGGCATCTCGCACATCTTAACTGGCTGCGCATCAAGCACGGTCAAACCGGCCTGACATCCCGGTTGAACGTTCCGCGCGGCGCGACCTTTGAGGCCTGTGTCGAGGACGGCACTGTCATTGCCGGCTCACCGCAGACCGTGCGGGCGGAAATCGAGCGGCAGGTCAAGGAACTCGGCGTCAATTATCTGCTGACCTATCTGATGCTCGGCACCATGTCGCTTGCCGACGCGCTGCGCTCGCTCGATCTGTTCAGTAATGAAGTGATGCCGCATCTGGCGAAGCTTTAGAGATTTCCGTCACCCTGAGGTGGCCGCCGTTAGCGCGTTTACGCGCGTCTTCGACGCGCTATGGCGGCCCTCGAAGGGCGGCGGCCCGAAAGCTGTAGCCGCTCATCCTTCGAGGTTCGCTTTATTCGCAACTCAGGATGACGGTTTACGAGACGATGCCTTACTTTCCGCCGTCGTCCGTCGCTTGCTTGTGATCCGCCCGCAACGCGTCGGGGTGCGGCATGGCGATGACGTTGTAGCCGGAATCGACGAAATGGATTTCACCGGTGACGCCGGTCGACAAATCCGACAGCAGATAAAGTCCCGCGCCGCCAAGGTCGTCGAGCGTCACGCCGCGATGCAACGGCGAGTGACGCTGCTGGAATGCGAACATGGCGCGGGCGTCGCCGATGCCTGCGCCGGCCAGCGTGCGAATTGGCCCGGCCGAGATGGCATTCACCCGGATGGCGCTGCTGCCGAAATCGACGGCGAGATAGCGCACCGAGGCTTCGAGCGCCGCCTTGGCGACGCCCATGGCATTGTAGTTCGGCATCGCCCGCAGTCCGCCGTTATAGGTCAGCGTCAGCATGGCGCCACCGTTCGGCATCATCGCCGCGGCGCGCCGTGCGACCTCGGTAAATGAGAAGCACGAGATCAGCATGGTGCGCACGAAATTCTCGCGCGTGGTGTCAGCGTAGCGCCCGGTGAGCTGGGCTTTGTCGGAAAATGCGATGGCGTGAACCAGGAAATCGAGCGTGCCCCAGGCGCGCTTGAGCTCGGCAAACACCGCATCGACCGAAGCGTCAACTTCGACGTCGCACGGCAGTACCAGATCGGTGCCGACTGACGCCGCCAGCGGCCTGACCCGTTTGCCGAGCGCATCGCCCTGATAGGTGAAGGCGAGCTTGGCGTCGTGCGCCGCCAGTGTCTTGGCAATGCCCCATGCAATCGAATGGTCGTTCGCGACACCCATGATGAGGCCGCGTTTGCCGTGCATCAGCCCCGGCATGGGTCAGGCATCCACGTGTTTCAGGACGATCGAGGCGTTGGTGCCGCCGAAGCCGAAGGAATTGGACAGCACGCAGCCGAGCGTCACGCCGTCCCGCCGCTCGCGCACGATCGGCATGTCGGCGAAGGTCGGATCGAGCTTCTCGATATTGGCGCTCTCGCAGATGAAGCCCGAGTTCATCATCAGCAGCGAGTAGATCGCCTCCTGCACGCCGGCGGCGCCGAGCGAATGACCAGTCAGCGATTTGGTGGCCGAAATCGGCGGGCATTTCGCGCCGAACACCTCGCGGATCGCCTCGATCTCCTTGAGGTCGCCAATCGGCGTCGAGGTGGCGTGGGGGTTGATGTAATCGACCGGGGGCTTCACGTCGGCGAGCGCCATTTTCATGCAGCGCATGGCGCCTTCGCCGGAGGGCGCCACCATGTCGGCGCCGTCGGAGGTGGCGCCATAACCAGCCACCTCGGCGTAGATTTTCGCGCCACGCGCCTTGGCATGTTCGATCTCTTCGAGCACCAGCACGCCGGCGCCGCCGGCGATGACGAAACCGTCGCGATCGGCATCGTAGGCGCGCGAGGCTTTGTCCGGAATCTGGTTGAAGCTCGACGACATCGCGCCCATGGCGTCGAACAGCACCGACAGTGTCCAATCCAGTTCCTCGCAGCCGCCGGCAAAAATCATATCCTGCTTGCCGACCTGGATCGTCTCATAGGCATTGCCGATGCAATGGTTCGATGTCGCGCACGCTGATGAGATCGAATAGTTGACGCCCTTGATCTTGAACCAGGTCGACAGCGTTGCCGACGCGGTGGACGACATCGCTTTGGGTACCGCGAACGGGCCGACGCGCTTCGGGCCCTTGCTGCGCGCGATGTCGGCGCTCTCGACGATGGTGCGGGTCGATGGCCCGCCCGAGCCCATAATGAGGCCGGTCCGCTCGTTGGAGATATCGGTTTCCTCGAGACCGGAATCGCGGATCGCCTGTTCCATGGCGACATGGTTCCAGGCGGCGCCGCCGCCGAGAAAGCGCATCGCGCGCCGATCGACGGCTTCGCTCGGATCCAGCGTCGGCGCGCCGTGTACCTGGCAGCGGAAACCGAGTTCGGCATATTTGTCGGCGCGCACGATGCCGGATTTGGCTTCGCGCAAAGACGCCAATACTTCTTGCGTGTTGTTGCCGATGGACGAGACGATGCCCATCCCGGTGACGACCACCCGCCTCATCTTGGCCTCGAACTATTTAGTTGGAGCATGATCTTATCCGAAAACCGGTGACCACTTTTCGGAACCATGCTCGAAGCCGAGCCGCTTACGCTTCGGTTGGCTGCGGCCCCGCGTCGCGGAACAGGCCAACCTTGAGATCGAGCGCACGATAAATCACGGCACCATCCGCCGACAGCCAGCCGTCCGCTATTCCGAGCACGAGTTTCGAGCGCATCACGCGCTTGATGTCGATGCCGTAGACGATGTTCTTCATCGACGGCAGCACCTGCCCCGAAAATTTCAGCTCGCCCATGCCGAGCGCGCGGCCTTTGCCGGGTGAGCCGAGCCAGCCGAGGAAGAAGCCGAGCAATTGCCACAGCGCGTCGATGCCGAGGCAGCCCGGCATCACCGGGTCGCCCTTGAAGTGGCAAGGGAAGAACCAGAGGTCCGGCTTGAGGTCCAGCACCGCCCGGACCATGCCCTTGCCATATTCGCCGCCCGCGTCCGCGATTTCGGAAATGCGGTCGAACATGAGCATTGGAGGCAGCGGCAATTGCGGGCCTTCGACGAACAGCTCACCGCGGCCGCAGGCGAGCAAATCCTCGTATTGGAAGTTAGAACGGCGATCCTGCATCCGCGTTACGCTCCGCCCCACTCTGATCGATGGCCCGAACCCCTAACATATAGGGGATTGCGGGCAAAGCCGCATGCCGGGCAAGACGCAACCGCAGCGGGTAACCGGTGCCGCGACGTGCTGCCGAAACAGTTGCAGCCCCCGCAGCGTGGCGTATAATGATTTCACTTGTAACAATCTTACTGGGCCCCAACGGGCACTGGATCACGCCAATGGCAAATTCTGGTTCAATCGCGCGTCCGACCGCCTTCGGGCCCACTTCGCAGCCTCAGGCTTTGTCGGCCCGCAACGACCTCACCGGGTGCCCCTGGCACGACGTCAAGGAGAAGCTCCGCGGCGTGGGCTTGCGTCCGACGCGGCAGCGCATGGCGCTCGGCTGGATCCTGTTCGCCAAAGGCGATCGCCATGTCACGGCGGAAATGCTCTACGAAGAAGCGACCCACGCCAAAGTGCCAGTGTCGCTGGCGACGGTCTACAACACGCTGCATCAATTCACCGAAGTCGGTCTGCTGCGCCAGGTCGCGATCGACGGCTCGAAGGCCTATTTCGACACCAACAATTCCGAGCACCACCATTTCTTCATCGAAGACCAGAACGATCTGATGGACATTCCGACCAGCGACGTTGTCGTCGGCAAGGCCCCGGTCGCGCCGGAAGGCTATGAGATCGCGCGCATCGATGTGGTGGTGCGGCTGCGCCGCAAGAAGGGCTGACGTGTCATGCCCCGCCAACGGGTCCGGCCCGAAGTGGCCGGCCCGATGGCAAGCTCCGGCGGGGCATCCAGTAAACGCGAGCCTTCGATTTAGTTTTTCGACCTAACGGGTACGGACTACTGGATCATCCGCCTTCGCGGATGATGACAGTCAATCGACCTTCTCGTTCGGGTAGACGCCCCACAGCTCGTTCTGCTCGATCCAGCCGTTAAAACCGTCGCCCTCGATCTGGCACCAGGATCCGGTGCAGCGTTTGACCGTGCCCAGAACGCCGACCTGCAACTGCGCCGTCACCGTGCTCTTGTCGTCGGGCTTGGCGTAGAGCGGGGCCAGATCGGTCTTCGATTTCATCTGCACCGCCGCGGTGCGCTTGCCAGACAGCAGCGAATGATAGACCCAGCCCTCGGTGCCGTCGGAATCGCGTACGCGCCGCCAGTCCTCGAACTCAGCGGTGATTTCGACCGGCCAGCCGACCCGCGTGTAAATCCAGGAAACGTCGTGGTCCTTGTCGGGGCCGCCGCGCACATTGACGCGATCGGCCTTGATGCTGACGAAGCGCGGCACCGGCAATGCGCCGGTGTCGCTGTTGCCGGCGTGCGCGGCGTCCATGCCCGGGTCCAATGCGAAAAAGGCTATTGCGAATAGCACCGCTGCCGCGCCGCGCCGCGGGTTCCGGGCGCGCTTTGTGCGAGCGCTGCCTTCTGGTACAGAGATTTTGATGACGCACCTCCCAGCCCAAGTGTCGGCGAGGGCGGTTAAAGAGAACTGAACGGGCGGGTGCGGAGAAGACCGGAGGGGCCGGTCAAGCGGGCGTTAAGAGGCAGCGTATGGCAACCGCCAAGAAACCGCTGGTCGTGGTCACCCGGAGGCTGCCGGACAGCGTCGAAATGCGCATGCGCGAATTGTTCGACGCCCGCCTCAATGCCGACGACAAGCCGATGAGCCAGGCCGAACTGGTCGCCGCGGCCAAGACCGCCGACGTCATTGTTCCGACCGTCACCGACCAGATCGACCGCGCCGTGATCAGCCAGTCGGGCGAACGGCTGAAACTGATCGCCAATTTCGGCAACGGGGTCGACAATATCGACGTGGCGACCGCCGTGCAGCGCGGCATTACGGTGACCAATACGCCTGGCGTCCTCACCGAGGACACTGCCGATATGACTATGGCGCTGATCCTCGCGGTGCCGCGGCGGCTCACCGAAGGCGCCCAGGTGCTGACTGGCAACCAGGAATGGGGCGGCTGGAGCCCGACCTGGATGCTCGGCCACCGCATCTGGGGTAAACGGCTCGGCATCGTTGGCATGGGCCGGATCGGCCAAGCGGTCGCTCGCCGCGCCCAGGCCTTCGGCCTGAAAATCCACTATCACGATCGCCGTCGCATGGCGACGCAAGCCGAAGAGGCGTTGAATGCGACCTATTGGGAGAGCCTCGACCAGATGCTCGCCCGCATGGACATCATCTCGATCAATTGTCCGCACACGCCGGCGACCTATCATCTGCTTTCGGCGCGGCGGCTGAAGCTCATTCGCCCCGAGGCTTACATCGTCAACACCGCGCGCGGCGAGGTGATCGACGAAAATGCCTTGGCGCGGCTCATCGAAGCGGAGGACATCGCCGGCGCCGGCCTCGACGTGTTCGAACATGAGCCGGCGGTGAGCCCGAAGCTCGTCAAGCTCGCCCGCGCCGGCAAGGTCGTGCTGCTGCCGCATCTCGCGTCCGCCACCGTCGAAGGCCGCGCCGACATGGGCGAGAAAGTCATCGTCAACATCAAGACCTTCATGGACGGGCATCGGCCGCCGGACCGGGTCTTGCCGTCGATGCTGTGACGCCCGCACGTAAATCTCGCGCAATGCACAACTTGCATCGGCTTTCGCTCCCTCGTTTCGCAACATTTGTGCTGATCGGCAGTCTCGCCCTGCCAATCGTCACGAAAAGCGACGATCAGATCGGCCACGCCGAGGGCGTCATCGCCGCAAACGGCATGGTGGTGACGCAGGATGCGCTGGCGACGCGCGTCGGCGTCGGAATCTTGCAAAAGGGCGGCAATGCGGTGGATGCCGCGGTTGCGGTCGGCTTCGCCATGGCCGTGACCTATCCGCGCGCCGGTAATCTCGGCGGCGGCGGTTTCATGCTTATCCACCAAGCCGACGGCCACGACACCGCGATCGACTATCGCGAAATGGCTCCGCAGGCGATCACCAACAAGACGTTTCTCGACGCCGCGGGCAATGCCGATCCGCAGAAATCGCGCGATAGTGCGCTCGCCGTCGGCGTGCCCGGCACGGTCGAGGGGCTTGCATTCGCGGCACGAAGATATGGCTCGGGCCATTTCACGCTGGCCGACTTGATCGCGCCCGCACTCGCGCTGGCGCGCGACGGCTTTCCCGTCACGGCGGATCTGTCGGATTTGTCGGTTACCGAGCTCGCGCGGCTCAAGCGTTGGCCGTCGTCGGCAAATATTTTCCTGAAACCCGATGGGTCGGCATTGAGCCTTGGCGACCATCTTGTGCAGAGCGATCTGGCAAATACGCTCGAGACCATCGCCAAGGACGGGCCACACGCGTTCTATTTCGGCCCCATCGCGGAAAAACTTGCCGCCGCCGTACAGGCCGCGGGCGGCGTCATGACAGTCGACGATTTGAAGGGCTACAGCGCCGTCGAGCGCGCGCCGGTGCGCGGCACTTATCGCGGTTACGACATTGTCTCGATGCCGCCGCCGTCGTCCGGCGGTGTCGAGCTGATCGAAATGCTCAATATCCTTGAAGGGTACGACCTTGCGCACCATGACGATGCGCACGCGGCGCATTTCCTTGTCGAGGCCATGAAGCGCGCCTATGCGGATCGCGCGCTGTTCCTCGGCGATCCCGACACGGTGAAAGTGCCGGTCGCGAAATTGATCGCCAAGGACTACGCCGCGCAATGGCGCGCCACCATCGATCCCGAGCGCGCCACGCCGGCCGGCGATATCCTCGCCGGCGGCAGCGTCGACCACGAAGGCCACAACACCACGCATTTCTCAATCGTCGACAAGTTCGGCAACGCGGTGTCGAACACCTACACGCTCAATTTCAGCTTCGGCGTCGGCCTGGTCGGCGAGGGCACCGGCATCATTCTCAACAACGAACTCGACGACTTTGCGGTGAAACCCGATGCGCCTAACGCCTACGGCCTTGTCGGTTATGAGGCCAACCAGCCCGGCCCCGGCAAGCGGCCATTGTCGTCGATGACGCCGACGGTCGTGCTCAAGGACGGCAAACCGTTCCTCGTCACCGGATCACCGGGCGGCAGCCGCATCATCACCACGGTGTTGCAGGTCGTGGTCAACGTGATCGATCGCGGCATGGGCATCGCGAGCGCCGTCTCCGCGCCGCGCATCCACAATCAATGGCTGCCCGATCAGGTTTTTGCCGAACCCGGCGTCTCGCCCGACGTCATCGCGGCGCTGCAAGCGCGCGGCGACAAGGTGGTGCCGACCCGGCCCTTTACCTCGGCTGCCTCTGTCGTGGTCACGCCGCAGGGTTTTGTCGGCGCCGCCGATCCGCGCAGCCACGGCGCGCTGGCGGCGGGATATTGATTTTCAGGCAGTCCGGTATGCGGCGCGCTTTACCGTAGGCGCCAGAGCAACGATGACGATGGCACACAGCGCCGCCGGCGCGAAGGCGGCAACCGGCATGCGCGTTTCGTCCCACAGCCAGCCGGCGAGCACCGACATCACCATGGCGCAACTGTAGCTGATGGTGAACATGCCGGCGGAGGTGCGATGCACGTCGTCCGGTTCGCTGAGCACCGACGGCAGCGAGAGCGCCAGAACCAGAGTCGCCGCGCCGGTAAATCCCGACAGGCCGGCCCAGACCACGATCCAGATCCCGTTCGATGTGAGGATGCCGACAAGACAGATGAGCGAAAGTAATCCGGTCACTGCGTAGGCCGCTGGCCGCGTCACCAGCTTGCCGGCGATGCCCAGCATGATGAGCGCCGCAGGAAGCTGACCGACGTTCAGCGCGGTCAGCGCGCTGCCAACCAGATCGGGGCGGCCGTTGGCGACCATGTAGTCGGGCAGAAACGCGTTCGAGACGAAGTAGGTTGCGTTGACGCTGCCGAGGATCAGGCCGAGCTGCCAAATCAGTGGCCTGCGCCAATCGGGCCACCAGCGGCGATTGGCCATCGGGACAACAGCGTTGCGGCCGCCGCCGAGGCGAGGCGCGTAGATGCCGACGATCAGCGCCGTCAGCAAAACAGGAACGGTCCAAACGACGAAGCTCAAGCGCCAACTGCCGCCGACCATCGGCAGGACGAGCGGAATCGTGAGTGCCGCAGCAACGATCTCGCCGCACAAAAGTCCGGTGGTGTAGACCGCGGTCGCGAAGCCGATCCGCTTTGGGTACCAGGCGCGCACCAGCGGCGGCAGCGTCGGCTGCATGATCGACACTCCGGCCGCCATGACGATGGTGGCGGCATAGAGCACCGTCACATCCGGAAATGCGCCGCGCGCGGCGCCGCCGACGGCGGTGAGAAGAAGCCCGATCAGCAGTGCCGGCACCACGCCGAAGCGCGCGATCAAAATCGATCCCGGCACTGCCGCGATCGCAAACAGCATCGGCGGCAGGCTCGCGAGCCAGCCGATGTCGGTCTCCGACAGATGCAGGTCGGCGTGGAGCAGCGGCACCACGGGCGGGATCGCCAGCACGGTCAACCGCAGGCATGCGCCCGACAGCCAAAGCAGAAGAAGTGGAATCAGGCGCGGCGTGATATAATGGCTCTCTTGGGAGTCGAAGCGGCTTTGGGCAAGCCGGAAATTTGGAGCGGGCGAAGGGATTCGAACCCTCGACCCCAACCTTGGCAAGGTCATAGACCGTTAGTCAATGTTACAAACATTTCCTCACAGATAGCTCCAAGAACCTCCCATTTTACAGGCCTTTCCCCTACCTTGGTGGGAGACGTTACGAACACCGCCAAACAGGTCCAAACAGCGAACTTTGTTACCCCTGTGTTACCCCGGTTCACCCCAACCCATCCGCAATCTGGTGAGAGGGGTGGGCCCCGTCCGGCGGTTTGGAGAAGCAAATGCCCACTTCAATGACCGACCGTTTCGTTCAGCAGGCCAAGCCCGGCAAATCTCGTATCGAGATCGCCGATGCGGTGTTGCCAGGGCTCTACCTCGTTGTTCAACCGAGCGGGGTGAAGTCCTGGGCGGTTCGCTACCGGATGGGGCCGTCGTCCCGAAAGCTTACGCTGCCTGGCCGCTATCCAGTCCTGTCCCTCGGAAAGGCGCGCGGGCTGGGGCGGGCGGCCTTGGAACGGGTCACCTCGGGCGAGGACCCCGCCGCGGCCAAACAAGCCGGCGCACCCGCTGATGACACGCTAGCGGCGTATATAGCGCTTTATCGGGACAAGCATGTGAGTACGGTCCGTCCCGGAACTGCGGCCAACATCAACCGCGAACTCGAATACGTGCAGGACGAATGGCCGGGGCGGACGCTGCGATCCATCTCGAAGAAGGACGTCGTTCTGTTTGTTGATAAAGCTCTGAAGCGTGGTCCGTCGGCTGCCGTGACGGCTTGGAAGGTAGCGAAGGCTTTCTTTGCTTGGTGTGAGGCGAGGGAGGATGATTTCGTTAGCCCGGCGCGTGTAATTCGCAAGCCGGCGAAGGAAAAGTCCCGTGAGCGGGTGTTGGACGACAACGAACTCAAACTCACATGGGAATCTGCTGATGCGGAAGGGGGTGCTGCGGGAGCTCTGATCAAGCTTTTGATTTTATCCGGTGCCCGACGCAACGAGATAACCGAGCTCGCGCGTGACGAGATCAAGGATCAAGCAATTGAGTTACCCGGCGACCGAACGAAGAACGGCCTTTCGCATACGATCGCGGTAACGCCGATGATCCGGCGCGTACTCAAGTCGCTACCGGCTAGGGGCAAATATGTACTCAATGGCACTGATCGACCGTATGGCGACCACAGCGGAGCGAAGGAAAAGGTTTCGCCTGCCATTGCGCCCTGGACGCTGCACGATTTGCGACGAAGTTTTGCTAGTGGATTACAGCGACTGGGTGTGGCGCCTCACATTGTGGAGCTTGCATTGAACCATCGCAGTGGCACGTTTAGCGGCGTCGCGGGGATCTATCAGCGTCATCGCTACGAGAAAGAAGTTCGGGAAGCTTTTGAATTCTGGTCGAAGCACATAGAAACGCTCATTGCTAGGAAGGCAGCTGCCGCTTAGCGAAACGACCGCAGGCATCGTTGACGAAGTCTGCTTTTTTCTCAGTGCGTCGCGCCGCCGGAGAGGCGGGCGTACCATCCGATGAAAGTTTGTGGCGACTGACTCCGACCGGCGGTGGTGCCGCCGGCATGAGCTGAAATCGCGGTCCGTATCGCCGACTGCGATCGGGATCTGAAGCCGATATATGGAAATCGCCCCAGAAAGTGCTCTTAAGAGCACCTTAAGTCATTTAAAATGCTCTTAAGAGCACTTTTAGTGGACAGCCGCATACGGGTTTGATATGCTCTTAAGAGCACCTAATCCCCGTTTAGAGGCTCTTAAGAGCACATGGTCGCAAAAAACAACCTCCTGACCGCGCCACCTTATGCCGTCGAGCAAGCCCTCAAGAAACTCGGGTCTAACCTCCGCACGGCACGCATCAGACGCAATATGACGATTGAAAACGCCGCCGAGCGCATCGGCACCGGCAAGCGCGCGGTCATGCTCGCCGAGAAGGGCGCGGCTTCAACCAGCACGGCCGTGTATGCCGCCTTGTTGTGGCTCTATGGCATGCTGTCGCCGATCGAGGAGCTGGCCGATCCAGCTAAAGACAAAGAAGGCCTGGCGCTGGAGGCGTCAAAGGGACGGGTCCGTTCGCGCGAGAAAAAGGGGCTCGATAATGATTTCTAAGAATCCAGCCTCCGAATGCTACGTCTACATGACCCTACCGGGCAAAACGTCTTCGGTTACGGCGGGGCGATTTGTGCTCGACAAAAATCGGGACGGCACGGCGCTCGGCAAATTTGTCTACGGCAAGAGCTACCTTGCACGAAACGATGCTGTCGAAATCGATCCGATCGAGCTCAAGCTGTCCGACACGACCTACGAAACCGCACGGCTTCAAGGCGTGTTCGGGGCGTTGCGCGACGCCGGTCCCGATTACTGGGGCCGGCGCGTCATCGAGAAGCATTCCGGCAAAACGAATCTCGGCGAACTCGAATATTTGTTGGAATCCCCCGATGACCGAGCAGGGGCGCTTGGGTTTGGGTTAGGCCAACAGCCGCCGGCGCCCAAAAGGCAGTTTAATCGGACGCTTGAACTCGCCAAACTTCAAGAAGTTGCGGACGATATCGTGAAGGGCGACGCCGGCGCACATGATCCCAACGATGCCGCAATGGTTCAGGAACTGATGCTGATTGGCACCGCCATGGGCGGTGCGCGACCGAAAGCCGTTGTTGAAGACAACGAGGGTCTTTGGATCGCGAAGTTCAATAGGAATGACGATCGGTGGAATTTCGCGAAGGTGGAACACGCGATGCTAGTCCTGGCGCGGCAGTGCGGAATAAGAACCGCCGAGAGCCAAATCGCGACCGTAGCTGGCAAAGACGTGCTACTGGTGCATCGGTTTGATCGCTTCAAGCAAGATGATGGTTATGCACGCGCACGAATGATTAGCGGCATGACCGTGCTAGAGGCGGAAGAAACTCAACGCGACCGCTGGTCGTATGTTCTGATGGCCGAAGAAATGCGGCGCATTGTAGCGGCACCTTCGAAGGATGCCGCGGAGCTGTTTCGCCGCATGTGCTTCAACGCGCTAATTTCTAACATCGACGACCATCCGCGCAACCACGCGCTCATCGCCAAAGAACGCGAATGGAGCCTGTCGCCGGCCTATGATCTCACGCCCTCTCCTGTCATCGGAAAGGATCGCCGCGACCTCGCGATGTCGTGCGGCGATCAGGGCCGATTTGCGTGTGCGAGTAACCTCGTCTCCCAGCACACGCGATTTTCTCTGGGCCCGGTCGATGCTCGAACGATCGTCAACAAAATGAAGGAGCAGGTGGCAGCGACGTGGTATGACGTCGTGCGTGCAGAAGGCGTGAGCGCAAACGATGCGGAAGCGATCCGCGACGCCTTTGTTTATGAAGGCTTCGATCGATAACGGGAAATGGCTTTACCGTCGTGCGCGCGCGAGACCCGCTCCGGGGGATTTGGGGTTGTGCGCAACGTTGCACTGCAGACCCGTCGATTGTCGTAACCGTTTGCATGGGTAGCTCCTCCAAATCGTGGGAGCCTCAGCAGCTCCCACATCCATGGCACTCATGTGCCGGGTGGAGGAGCCGTCCACAGCATCATGAGCGGAC
>CAVTFP010000048.1:0-30273 GCA_963733645.1 uncultured Alphaproteobacteria bacterium | reverse complement strand
CGGGCGGCGCTGTTCGACGAAGCCATCAACGGGCTCTTCGCCGGCGACGCGGATACGGCCAAGGCCGCGCTTCGCGCCTACATCAATGCGACCATCGGATTTGCGGCCTTGGCGAAGGCTACGGGAACGCCGCCGAAGAGTCTGATGCGCATGTTCGGACCGCGCGGCAATCCCACCGCGGCGAATCTTTTCGGCGCTATCAACGCGCTGCAAAAGAAGACCGGTGTTCGGCTCAAGGTGCGCGTCACGTCGTCCGCGGCATGAGATCATCACTATTTAAGTGACTTAGCCCTTGACATTAGTCACCGGATCAATTACATGCGCCTCCTCGCCTTTGTGAAGGAGGCGGGCCGGAGGCATACCGGTCCGTCGGGCGAGGGCGGTGCCCGCGGGCGGGTTTGCAGTTCGCTCCCGGGCGGCTTGGGCATCAGTCTCCCGGCATTATGACCGGGGCGCGAGGTGCTCGCTGGACTGGGACAGGCGAAGGCGGGTAACGCCCGTTCAGACCACGTCCCCGGAAGCCTGGCCTGAAGCTGAGCCTTAGGGACGATGACTCCCTTTGGCGAGAACCGCGGTGGAACGCCGACAGGCGAGCTGCTCCTCTCCAAAGGGGGCAGAGCCGCATCGCAAGATGCGGAGGTTGTTGAACAGCGTTTGCCGGCGTTCCGCATCCTTCTTTTGCTTCTTTTCCGTTTTTGCTTGGCTTGCCGAAACGATCGTGAAGGGCCGGCCGCCACCGCCGGTTCTTCCAGCAAATCAGGTCGGCAAGTCCGTTCGCGTGCAGACGATGATCGGCGAAGGGCAAATCTTTCTTGCATCTCCTCGCCAAAGCACAGCTCGGGTGCAAAAAGCACGCCGCGAGAACACCGGAGCACTGGCCATGCAAGACCGTGATGTTTTCCAGCCGCAACCGATCATGTTCATCCGCTGCGGACTATCGCTGCCTAAAGGAGGCTTGAACGGCGCGCTTTACGTAGCGATATGAACGTGGGAATAAACTCCGCTGGTATGGAAAAATCGATGTTCGAAATCTTTCAAGAGTTTCATCACCGAGTTCGTCGATGGCGACAAGCACCCGAGCCAATTCGGCGACGATGATTATCGGCTCGCGGCGGCGGCGTTGCTGGTCCATGCCGCGGCAATCAACGGCGAGATGTCGCAGAGCGAGAGCACCAAGTTGCATGCCGTGATCAAGCAAAGCTTTGCACTCGACGATGCCCAGACCGAGGAGCTGATCGCGAAGGCAACTGCCGCGGAGCAAGATTGGGTCGATCTTTATCATTTCACGCATCTGCTTAACCGCGCGTTCGACGAAGCAGGCCGCGCTCGCATCGTCGGGATGATGTGGGAAATCGTCTATGCCGACGGCAAACGCGACGAGCTTGAGGACAATCTCGTATGGCGCGCCGCCGATCTGCTCGGTGTGTCGTCGCACGAGCGCATCGCGCTACGCCGCGAGATCGTGGCGGGTCGAATTCCGGCAACGAGCTATGAAACCCGTCACGGTGTTACCGGCGCCTCGGCCGGTATTGGAGCGGATCTGGCGCGCGTCTTTGCTGCGCACGGCCATGAGCTCGTTCTGGTGGCGCGGCGGCAGGATCGTCTCGATGCGCTTGCCGATGAGATCGCCGCGACGGGGCGGCCCCGTCCGGTCGTGATGGCGGCAGATCTCGAACAGCGAGATGCCGTGGTCAGGATTCGCGGGCAATTATTGCTGCTCGAGCTGGAGCCCGAGATCATCGTCAACAATGCAGGCTTTGGGCTTGTGGGGCCGGCCGCCAAGTTGTCGCGCGGCGAGCAGCTCGGCATGATCGACCTCAACGTCCGCGCGCTCACCGAATTTTCGTTGACCTTCGTCGACAGTCTCGCCCGTCATCGCGGCGGCATACTCAATGTCGCCTCGGTTGCCGCTTTCCTGCCCGGCACCAATATGGCGGTTTACTACGCCAGCAAGGCCTTCGTGCTGTCGTTCAGCGAAGCGCTCCATCGCGAGCTTTCAAGCCGCGGCATCAGGGTCACGGCGCTTTGTCCAGGCCCGGTCCCGACCGAATTCCAGGCCCGTTCGAGGATGAGAATGTCCCGATCCATGAATTGATCACGCTGTCGGCAGATCGTGTGGCGCAAATCGGCTACCGCGGCTTCATGCGCGGCAAGCGTGTCGTGATCGCCGGGCTTGCCAACAAGATCGCCGTGTTCTTCATACGCTTAATCCCGAACGCGCTGCTGCTGCGAGCCGTCGCTATGCGCACCACGCGTGACAGTTCATAACCGGGTCACGATTTCTTCAATTTCGGCAACGCGCACGATTGACACTCATGCACGTGCTCGAATCGCCCATGTCATGCGGTGCCATGCAACAATCGGTCCTGATCATTCTGCACCAGGAGCACTCCACACCGGGGCGGGTGGGCAACGCTTTGCGGCAGCTCGGTTACGCGCTCGACATCCGTCGGCCACGCTTTGGCGATCCGCTGCCGCAGACCATGGCGGACCATGCCGCCGGCATCATCTTCGGCGGCCCGATGAGCGCCAACGATGAGGACGATTTCATCCGGTGCGAAATCGATTGGATCGCCGTGCCGCTGCGGGAGAACAAGCCGTTCCTCGGTATCTGTCTCGGCGCGCAGATGTTCGCCCACCACCTCGGCGGAAAAGTGTTCCGCCACCCTGAAGGCCGCGCCGAAATTGGCTATTACCCGATCCGGCCGACCGCTGCCGGTCTCGCCGTGGTCGAGCGATGGCCGGAATGCGTCTACCAATGGCACCGGGAGGGTTTTGATCTGCCGCCGGACGCCGAGCTTCTGGCCGCGGGCGATACGTTCGAAGTTCAGGCGATCCGCCACAAGTCAGGCTATGGCCTGCAATTCCATCCCGACGTCACCCACGCCATCATGCACAAGTGGACAACGCGGGGACACGATCGCATGCAGCTTCCCGGCGCCCGGCCCCGCGATACGCACTTCGCCGATCGGGCCGTGTACGACTACACGGCCCGCGCGTGGCTCAACGTCTTCCTCGAGTACTGGTTGGCTGCGGCCTAATCGCCTCCGGGCTATTCAGAAATTGGAGAACGCGGCATAGTCCGTCCTCAGGGGGCCAATACAAGCAATGCATTCACCTGATTTCGATCGCGCCGGCGGCGCTTTGCGGCCGGCGATGTCTCCGTTGCACCGGTTTCTCCTGCGCTGCCATGCGGACTTTCGGCAAGACGACAGCGGCGCGGTCGCCGACTACATCCCTGAACTGAAGAAGGCGAACCCTCAGCTTTTCGGCGTGAGCCTCGCTACCATCGACGGTCACGTTTACGAGGTCGGCGACAGCAGCGTGCCGTTCACGATCCAGTCAATCTCCAAAGCGTTCGTGTTCGCGCTGGCACTCGAAAAGCTCGGCGCCGAGAAGGTCGAGGCGGTAATCGGTGTCGAGCCGAGCGGCGATGCCTTCAACTCCATCCGGCTGCGCCCTGACAATCGGCCCTACAACCCGATGGTCAATTCCGGCGCCATCGCCTGTTCCGGGCTGATCCATAAGGCGAGAGGCAGCGAAGCCTTCGAATGCATTCGCGATGCTCTCAGCCGCTGCGCCGGCCACGAACTTGGCGTCGACGAAGCGGTGTTTGCCTCCGAGCGCGAGACCGGGGACCGCAACCGCGCCATCGCCTATCTGTTGCGCAATTACGCCGTAGTGGAAGGCGACGTCGACGCCGTGCTCGACGTCTATTTCCGCCAATGCTCCATCCTGGTGACCGCGCGCGATCTCGCCGTCATGGCCGCGACGCTTGCCAACAATGGTGTCAATCCGATAACCGGCGAGCAGGTGATGAAACCTTATGCCGTCGCGCGCACGCTATCGATCATGACCAGTTCCGGCATGTACGATTATGCCGGCGAGTGGGTCTATCGGGTCGGCATGCCGGCCAAGAGCGGCGTCGGCGGCGGTATCGTGGCGGCGCTGCCGGCGCAGCTTGGTCTCGGCACTTTTTCGCCGCCGCTCGATTCCCACGGCAACAGCGTGCGCGGGCTGAAAATATGCGAGGAACTGTCGACACATTTCGGCCTGCATATGCTGAACCGTTCGGGGGACGTGCGCACCTCGATCATTGCCGACTATGACGTCGGCGGCATCGCGTCGCGCCGCAGTCGCAAGCCGCGCGATCAGCAAATCCTCGAGGAGCATCACGAGGAGATTCGCGTCATCGAACTGGTCGGTGCGCTCACCTTCGCCACCCTCGACTACGTGTCGCGGCGTGTTGGTGACAAGGAATCGCAAATCCTCATTATCGATTTCCGCCGTGTGGCTTCGATCACCCAGGCCGGCGGACTGTTGCTGGCCGAAATTCTGCGCAGCGTTACCCCCCGAGGGGCGACGGCGATCCTCGCCGGAATTGAGCCAGCTTCGCTGATCTCAGCGATCATCCGCCCGCTCATTGCCGAGGTCGCCGGAGTGCGCGAATTCTCGTTGCTTGATGAGGCTATCGAATGGGCGGAGGATCAGGTCATCTTCCGCTATGGCGGCTTCGTTGCAGCCGCGACCGGCGCTCACCTCAAAGAGCAGGCTCTGCTCGCCGGGCTGACCGACCAGGAGCTTGCCGATCTGACCAAGCTCGGCACCGCGCGCAGTTTTCCGGCCGGGCAACGCATCATCTCGGCCGGCGAGCCGGGGTCGTCGCTGTTTTTCCTGCAAAGCGGCATGGTCAGCGTCAAGCTGCCCAGCGGCGTACGGCTCGCGAGCCTCGACGAGGGCATGGAATTCGGTGAAATGACGCTGCTCGGTGAGCCGCGCACGGCCGACGTCTGGGCGGATACCCATGCCACGTGCCTGGAATTGCCGATCGCGGAGTTCGACCGCTTCCGCCTCGAGCATCCGCGCGTCGCCGAACGCATTGCGCGCAATCTCGCTGCGATCCTTGCCAAGCGTCTCATCCTGGCCAATGCCAAGATCGACCTGCTCAGCGCTTACTGAGCATCATCACCGGCCGGCGAGCTGTTCGGCAAAAAAAGCGACAGTCTTGGTGTAGATCTGTGACGCGTTCCATTGCAGCAGCACCTGGAAGTTCGCTGTGCCTTCGCCCCACGGCTGGTGGGGCTGCCAGCCATAGCCCTTGAGATAATTCGCCGTCGAGGCGAGCACGTCCGGCACGCTGTGGATGAGATCGCGGCGCCCGTCGCCGTCATAATCCACGGCGAACTTCAAATAGGACGACGGCAGGAATTGCGTCTGGCCGATCTCGCCCGCCCAGGCGCCGTGCATGTCCGCGGGCGACATGTCGCCGCGATCGACGATTTTGAGCGCGGCCAGCAACTCGCCGCGGAATTTGTCCGGCCGGCGGCAATCGTAGGCCAGCGAGGCCAGCGAGCGTATGGTCTGGAAGTTGCCGTTGCCCGCGCCGAAATCGGTTTCGAGACCCCAGATGGCGACGATAACCTCTGCCGGTACCCCGAACTGGGCTTCGATCCGGGACAGCATCGAGCCGTATTGGATGATTTTATTTCTGGCGCGCGTCAGGCGCGGCGGCACCATCCGGCCGGAGAACTGCTCGAAACTTTGCTTGAAAACGCCCTGGGCATGGTCGCGCGCGATGATCGCCGGGTCGTAGGTGATGCCGGCAAGGCTGGCCTGGATTGTTTGTTGTGAAACGCTCTGCGCCGCGGCTTCGGTTTTGAAGGCTTGCAGCCAGGCGCCGAAGTCGCCGCCGCAGGGCGCATTTTGCGCGAACGCCGCGCCGCTGGCGCAAAGCATCAAACAGGAAAGCAGTAACTGGATCAGCCGTTTCAACCGAAAGCCATACCGAAAGCCATGGCGCAGCATAAGCCCGTCCTTTTCAGCCCCCGGAGAGAATCATCGATTTTAGCCGCCAATATGATGCCGCAGCGGCACGCCCGGTTCCAGCGTTACGGCTTGGCCGGTTGGTAGCGGTCGGCCTGAAAGAGCTCGCGAAAGACCCGGGTCGAGACCACGACGACAGCGAGAGTGCTAAAGCCGCCGATCAGCACCGCGGGAATGGTCCCGAACAGCGCCGCGGCGGCACCGGCACGGAAATCGCCGAGCTGGTTCGACGTGCCGGTGAACATCGAGCCGACGGCAAAGACCCGGCCGCGCATCTCGTCCGGCGTATGTAGCAGCAGCAGCGACTGCCGGATCACCACGCTCGCGGTATCGGCGGCGCCGACGATGAACATGGCACCCATGGCGAACAGCAGGCTCGGCGCCAGCGCCAGCAGAATTGTCCCGGTGCCGAACGTCGCGACCGCAATGAACATGATGCGGCCGACGTGGCGCGAGATCGGCCAGCGCGCCAGCGTCAATGCCGTTATCAGTGCGCCGGCGGCGGGCGCGGCGCGTAGCGCGCCGAAGCTCAACGGCCCGGACATGAATATGTCGCGGGCAAAAATCGGCAAGAGCCCGGTCGCATTGCCGAGCAGCACGGCGAACAGGTCGAGCAGAATGGCGCCGAGCACGACCTTGTGACGGCCGATAAAGACCAGCCCGCTGAACAGCCGCTTCAGATCGACCGGATCACGGGCCGCTGTCGTCCGCGCCATGGCGATGCCGCGCATGACGAAAGCGGAAGAAAGCCACAGCGCCGCGCAGGCGGCGAACACAAGCGTCGGGCTCAGCGCGATCAAAACGCCGCCGAGCGCCGGGCCGGTGACGATGGCGATCTGCGACGCCGACGTCGAACCCGCGATCGCGCGCGGCAGAATGTTAGCAGGCACGATATTCGGCAATACGGTTTGCAGGCTCGGCTGCTCGAAAGCGCGGCCGGTGCCGACGATGAACGCCATGGTGAGCAGGAGCGCCGGCGTTAGCCGCCCGGTCCCGTTCGCGAATGCCAGCACAGCGACAGCGGCGGCTTCGACGATCTGCGCGACGGAGGTGATCTTGCGGCGGTCATAGCGGTCCGCCACGTGGCCGGTGGCAAGGAAAAGCCCGATTGCCGGGATGAACTGTACGAGGCCGACCAGCCCAAGCTGGAACGGGCTGCGGGTCAATTCATACATTTGCCAGCCGACCGCGACCGCTTGCACCTGAAGCGCGATCGAGGCGGCGACGCGCACATAAAGAAATCGAAGGTAAGCGGGCTGGCGAAGCAGGGGGACGGACGGGGCGACTTCGGCGCTCATCGCCAAAGGTCATAATCGGCGCGACGAGGTTTGTCGCGGGTCGCGCACGCAGTGCTGGGATGATGGGCAGGCAATCAGCCGCAGTCGGGCGGCGGCGGGTCGATGTAGTTCAAGAACTGATCGCCGAGCGGCGTGAAGGTGAGGAACGCCCAAATCGTTGCGGCGCAGCTAAACGCCGCTGCCGCGATGAGTGCAGCTTTCCTGATTTTTGCAACCGCAAGCCGCGGCGCTTTGGGGACAATTCTGTGCATGCCTTTCCGGTAGTCGGCGGCGTTGACCCGCCGGTTCAAAAGGCGCCCATACCCTTTGCTGCCCATCCTTGACAGTGCGAAGCGGCGGCCCTAAATGGCCCGCACTCGCCCAAAACCGGCGCCATTTTGCTTGGTTTACGTCGATGGCGGGGGCCGTAGCTCAGTTGGGAGAGCGCCTCGTTCGCAATGAGGAGGTCAGGGGTTCAACTCCCCTCGGCTCCACCAGCCTTCGCTCGCTGCGCGAGCTACGGCTCGGCAAGCCAATAGCAATACCTCAAGCGCGGCGAGCGAAGGCTGCCGCGCCGAAGTTGCGAAGCAACGAAGGCGGGCTGGGGAGTATGAAATACGTCTACATTCTTCAAAGCATTGACTTTCCCGATCGGTACTATGTAGGTCTTACCGAGGACCTGAAAGCGCGGCTGTCGAAGCACAATCACGGGGAAGTTTCGCACACGTCGAAATACAAACCGTGGCGGCTTAAGACATACATCTCATTTTCGGACGAGAAGCAGGCTGTTAACTTCGAAAGATATTTGAAGTCGGCGTCTGGACGAGCGTTCGCGAAGAAGAGGCTGTAATGGTCGTGAATGGAGTCCGTTCATGTCCGCGCCGTTGTAGTGGGCGGGCCGGCACAATCCCCGGCTTGTTCGTGCCGTTCTAAGCCGTTAGGTTCCACCACCATCATCCGCGAATTTGAGCCATGCGCGCACTGTTTCTTGTCATCGATCTGGCCCTGCAACTTTACATCTGGATCGTGATCGCGATGGCGATCTTCTCGTGGCTCGTGGCGTTCAATGTCGTCAACACGCGAAGTCCCGTCGTGGCCATGGTCGGCGATTTTCTCTATCGCATCACCGAACCCGTCCTGCGGCCGATCCGTAACATGCTGCCCAATCTGGGCGGCATCGACATTTCTCCGGTGATTCTGTTCCTGATCATCGTGTTCATTCGTTACGTGATCGCAATCTATATCCTGCCCAACGTGTTCTGAACGCAATGTCCGTACGACCGTGGACGCAGGCGGCGGGCGGCGTCGTGCTCGACATACGCGTGACTCTTCGCGGCGCGGCGCGGGTCAGGCGGCTGCGAATTGCCGGCGACTCGCCCGCGTTGAGCGCCAGCCTGGAGCTGACGAAGGTAGGCGCATGAGCGCGAAAATCATCGACGGTAAGGCGATCGCCGCCGAATTGCGCGCCGCTGTGGCGGTGGAAACGCGCCGGCTGACCGCAGATCATAATATCGTGCCTGGCCTCGCCGTCGTTCAGCTCGGCGAAAATCCAGCAAGCATGACGTACGTCAAAAGCAAGGCGCGCGCTCTGGTCGAGGTCGGCATGCGGCCGTTCGATTATTATCTGCCCGCTTCGACGAGCGAGACCGAACTGCTCAGCCTCGTTGCCAAGCTCAATGGGGATCCCGCCATCCACGGCATCCTGGTGCAGTTGCCGCTACCACCGCACATCAGTCCGTCGAAAATTTTTTCCAATGTCCACCCGGACAAGGATGTCGATGGCTTTCACCCGCTCAACGCCGGCCGGCTGATGATGGGGCGGCCGGCGCTGGTGCCGTGTACTCCAGTCGCCTGCATCAAGTTGATCAAAACGGTGTACCCCTCGCTGATCGGAGTTGATGCGCTGATGGTGGGGCGCTCGCACATCGTCGGCAATCCGCTCTCGCAAGCGTTGCTCAACGAGGACGCGACTGTCGCCGTGGCACACACCCATACGCGCAACCTTCCTGATTACTGCCGGCGTGCCGATCTTTTATGCGTCGCCATCGGTTGCCCCGAGTTTATTCGCGGCGATTGGATCAAGCCGGGCGCCACCGTGATCGACGTCGGTATCAACCGCATTTCAGTGGACGGCAAATCCCGTATCGTCGGCGACGTGAATTTCGCGGAAGCGATCGAGGTTGCCGGCGCCATCACCCCGGTGCCCGGCGGCGTCGGGCCAATGACGATCGTGTGCCTGCTCGTGAACACGCTGCGCGCGGCATGTATGCAAGCCGGCCTGCCAGCACCGGCGGTGTAATTTCTGTCACTCTGAGGTGCGAGCCAACGGGTCCGGCCCGAAGTGGTCTGTCCGATGACAGGATCCACGAGCCTGGAAGGGCAACGGCCCGGGCCGTTCATCCTTCGAGGCGCGCCTTCGGCATGCATCGGGATGACGGACGAAGTTTGAAAGTGACGCGCAACAGCCCGTCAGCTGTTCCAGCCGAACGCGACCTTATCGAGCACGCGCGTGCCAAATTTTTCCGACGAGCGCGCTACCGCCTTGCCGCCGAGGGCGCGATAAAATTCCACGGCGCTGTCGTTTTCCGAAAGCGCCCAGACGATCAACGATTTCATCGCGCTCTGCGCCAGATCGCGGCGCGCGGCGGTGAACAGACGGCGGCCGAAGCCGAGACCCTGGTATTCCGGCCGCAGATAAAGCTCATAGATTTCGCCGTCGTAATACAGGCTGCGCGCGCGATTGCGCCCATAATTGGCGTAGCCGGCGACCTTGTCGCCGAACTGCAGAAGCGCGATGCGGCTACCTTTGCGGATGGCGCTGTCCCACCATGCAGGACCGCGGCGAATGATCAGCTTTTCGAGTTCAGTGCCTGGGATGATGCCCTGATACGCCATCCGCCATGCCTCATCGTGGGCGGACGCCACTGCAGCGGCATCGCTTGCCTTGGCGCGGCGGATTTCGATGAGGACGGTACTCATGATGCCATCAAAGCAAGCGATTCCATGGGCCTCAGGGGCGCGATTCACCAAGCGTTAACGAGGCGGATTATTAGCGGAAAAGGGCAGGTCGTCCATCGCCGCAAGGGGAAAAATCCGTGGGACGCGCACAATCTGCCCAAGCTGTTGCAGAAGCGACACGGTTGCCGGGATTTGATGCCGAACTCACCCTTTTTATCGCAAGTGGCAGTGCGGCGATTGCACACCAGGCATGGAGTGTGCCGAAATGAGAATTAAACCGGGATAGCCGCGCGCGACCGAAGCATTACCCCGAAAGTGGATAGCGGTTTTCGGATAAGATCATGCGCAATCAAAATACTAGAGCCCGAATTTGATTCTATCAGAACCGGGCTCTAGACGCGCTCGGCTTCTTTGCGGCGCTCGTCGCGCTTGCGGTCGACAGGGTCGAGCAACTTCTTGCGCAGCCGGATCGAATTCGGCGTGATTTCGACGAACTCGTCGTCCTCAATATAGGCCAGCGCCTTTTCCAGCGTCATGCGAATCGGCGGCGTGAGGCGGATCGCTTCGTCCTTGGAGTGGGTGCGGATATTGGTCAGCTTCTTGCCCTTGAGCACGTTGACTTCGAGATCGTTACCGCGCGTGTGCTCACCGACGATCATGCCGCGATAGACCTTCCAGCCCGGCTCGATCATCATCGGGCCGCGATCCTCCAGATTCCACATGGCGTAGGCGACAGCGTCGCCTTGGTCCGTCGAAATCAGAACGCCGTTGCGCCGCCCCATAATGTCACCCCGGTGCGGGCCATAGGCGTGAAACAGCCGGTTCATGACCGCGGTACCGCGCGTGTCGGTGAGAAGCTCGCCTTGATAACCGATCAACCCGCGTGTCGGAGCATAAAAGATGAGTTCGCACGCGGCCGCCGCCGGAGGGGCGCATTTCGACCATCTCGGCTTTTCGCTCGGCGAGTTTTTGCACGATGATACCGGAGTGCTGCTCGTCGACGTCGATGACAACTTCCTCGATGGGTTCGAGCAGCTCGCCGGACGGTCCGTGCTGAAACAGTACTTTCGGCCGCGATACGGAAAGTTCAAATCCTTCGCGACGCATGGTCTCGATAAGAATGCCAAGTTGCAATTCGCCGCGGCCGGCGACTTCCATCGAATCCTTCTCGCGTGACTCTGAAATGCGCAGCGTGACGTTGCCCTCGGCTTCGCGCAACAGACGCTCGCGTATCACCCGGCTCTGCACTTTGTCGCCTTCGGTACCGGCTAGCGGGGAATCATTGATTCGGAAGGTCATGGTCAGCGTCGGCGGATCGATCGGCTGCGCCGGCAGCGGCTCGGTAACCTCAGGTGCGCACAACGTGTGCGAGACAAATGCTTCGGGCAGACCCGCGATGGAAATGATGTCGCCGGCGAAACCCTCCTCGATCGGGGCGCGCTCCAGGCCGCGGAACGCCAGCACCTTGGTGACGCGGCCCTCCTCGATCAATTCACCGTTGCGGTCGAGCACCTTGACCTGCTGGTTGGGTTTCACAGAACCCGACGAAATACGGCCGGTGACGATGCGGCCGAGATACGGGTTGGCCTCGAGAATCGTACCCAGCATGCGGAATGGTCCGTCTTCGACCTCAGGCGGTGCCACGTGCCGGACGACCAGATCGAACAGCGGCGCCATGCCCCGATCCTTGGGTCCTTCCGGCTTGTCGGCCATCCAGCCCTGCTTCGCCGAACCATACAGGATCGGAAAATCAAGCTGTTCCTCGGTGGCGTCGAGAGCTGCGAACAGGTCGAAAACCTCGTTGGCGACCTCGGTGGGACGGGCGTCGGAACGGTCCACCTTGTTGATGACGACGATCGGTTTGAGGCCCATCTTGAGGGCTTTGGTGACGACGAATTTGGTCTGCGGCAGCGGGCCCTCGGCGGCATCGACCAGCACCAGCGCGCCATCCACCATGTTGAGGATGCGCTCGACCTCGCCGCCGAAGTCGGCGTGGCCAGGCGTATCGACAATGTTGATGCGGGTGTCGTGCCAGACCAGCGATGTCGCCTTGGCCAGGATGGTGATGCCGCGTTCGCGCTCCAGATCGTTAGAATCCATCGCCCGCTCGGCGACGCGCTGATTCTCTCGAAACGAGCCGGATTGCTGCAAAAGCCGGTCGACCAGCGTGGTTTTGCCATGGTCGACGTGGGCGATAATGGCGATATTACGAAGGTTCATTAGGGCCCTAAACCAAAACGAGCCCCCGAGGGGCCCGCGCGTGTGGCCGGAATATAGTCAGCGATTTCATAAGCGCAATGATTTCTATTCGGCCTGGAACGATCGGCCAAATCTCGGTTAGACTCTAGGGCGGGGCTTGAGTGCAGGTGAGTGCAGTCACATGCGTTGCCCTTTGAAGGTTACGAGCCGACGACGAGATTCTCTGCGTTTTTCCGACCTATACACCGTCGTTCGGGACGTTTTCCCATGCTTATCGCCTGATGGACGGGGTGCGCGCCTTCATGCCGCCGCAAGGGTTGCTGCTGATCGCGGCCTACATCCCGGACTCCTGGCCGGTCCGTTTCGTCGATGAGAATATCGCGCCGGCGACTGCGGCCGATTTCGAATGGGCCGACGTCGTCTTTGTCAGCGGCATGCACATCCAGGCGCCGCAGATTCACGACGTTGCCCGCCGCGCCAAGGCTGTCGGCAAAGTCACGGCGCTCGGCGGTCCATCGGTGTCGAGCGCACCGGAAATGTACCCGGATTTCGACTACCTCCATATCGGTGAGCTTGGCGACGGCACCGACCGGCTGGTCGCCCGTCTCGACGAGGGCGGCGTTCCGCCCGCGCAACTGCGCTTCCAAAGCAAAGAACGGCTGCCGCTCTCCGAGTTCCCGATCCCGGCCTATCACCTCGTTCCGCTGGCGCGCTATTTGATGTGCACGCTGCAGTTCTCCAGCGGGTGCCCGTATCTGTGCGAATTCTGCGACATCCCGAATCTCTATGGCCGCCAGCCGCGCTTCAAGACGGCGGAGCAGATCACCGCTGAGCTTGACGCCATATGCAAGCAGACCGACCATCCACCGAGCGTTTATTTCGTCGACGACAATTTCATCGGCAACCGCAAGGCCGCGCGTGACATGCTGCCGGATCTGGTCGAGTGGCAGAAAAAGCGCGGCTACCCGATGCAGTTTGCTTGCGAGGCGACGCTTAATATCGCCAAGCAGGATGAAATTCTCTCGCTGATGCGCGAGGCTTCGTTCGTAGGCATTTTCGTTGGCATCGAAACGCCGGAGGCCGACGCGCTCAAGGCTATGCGCAAGGCGCAGAATAATTCGCTGCCGATGATGGACGCGATCAAGACGCTCAACCAATACGGCCTTGAGGTTATTTCCGGCATCATCCTCGGCCTCGACACCGACAGCGACGATACCGAAGCGCGGCTCAAGGATTTCATCGATCTCTCCAACATCCCGATGCTGACCATCAACTTGCTGCAGGCGCTGCCGAAGACCGCGTTGTGGGATCGGCTCAAGGTGGCGGGACGGCTCAACGACGACCCGCAGCGTGAAAGCAACGTCGCCTTCCTGCGGCCCTATGACGAGGTGGTCGCGACCTGGCGGCGGACGCTCGGCTACGCCAACGAGCCGGAGCGGCTGTTCGGACGTTTTCGCCATCAGATTGATGCGACTTACGCGAAACGGATTAAGCCGCCGGCGCGGGGGCAGCTTACCTTCGCGAATTTGCGACGCGGCGCAGTATTGGCTTACAACGTGCTGGTGGAGGTCGGTTTGAAGTCCGACTACCGGCGGGCATTCTGGCGGGCGGCAGGTTACGCCTTGCGCCGCGGCCGGATCGACGCGGTGCTCTCCATGGGCTTTATGGCCTACCACATGATCCACTTCACGCGAGAAGCGTTGCGCGGCGATCAGAACGCCTCGTTCTACTCGACCAAAGAGCACCAGCGAGGGCCCGAACCGATCGGTGAAGCCGCACCCATGTTGCGCAAGTCGGCTTGACGGGTTGATCACTGCGGGCGTGGTCTCGCGCGCGAGATTAAGCCGCTTCGGCTCCCAGCGTAATCGACCATAAGGCTCGATCGGCGACATCCTTCAGCGTTACGGTTAGCGCTTCGGTCGCCCCGTCGATCGCGACATGACCGAAGAATTGCAGCCCGAAGCACGGCGCGAGGTTATCGCCCTGCGCCTCGCTTGGCGCTCGATGGAACATGACCCGCGGTCCGAAGATCCGATCCAGGGCTTACGGCGTCCAGGTCCCGGCGTGGATCGGCCCGGAAACGAATTCCCAGAATGGTTCGAAGTCCTGGAACACGGCACGGTTGGGGTCATAGTAATGTGCGGCGGTATAATGCAGGTCGGCGGTGAGCCAGATCGTGTTGCGAATTCCGGCGTGTTTGATGAACGACAGCAGTTCTGCGATCTCGATACCGCGGCCGCGGGGACCGTCGGCCTTCTCGATCACGCCTGAGTCAATCACGTAGCCGATCGGGGAATTGGCGGCGATCACCCTCCAGGTCGCCCGCGAGCGAGTGAGCTCACGCTTTAGCCAGGCGATTTGATTGGGCCCAAGCAGATAATCATCGGGCTTGAGAATGCGATCGGGATGCGCCCCGTCCGGACCGCGGTAGCTGCGCATATCGAGCATGAACACGTCGAGCAGCGGGCCGTGCGCGATCTTGCGATAGACCCGGCCTGGTTCGGCCATGGTTTCGCGCACGGGCAGAAACTCGTGAAACGCGCGCCGGGCGCGGGCGGCGAACACGAGGGTGTTCTTCTCGCCGGCTGGCTCGCGCGGCAGGTCTTCGCCGGGCCACCATGTCTCCATTACTTCGTGATTGTCCCAAAGTGCGAATGTGGGCACCGCCGCGTTAAAGGCGCGCAGGTTGTCGTCGAGCAGATTGTATTTGTAGTTGCCGCGATATTCGGCGAGCGTTTCAGCCGGCTTCGATTTCTCTTCGGTAACGATGCTGTGCCACACGCCGCCGTCGGGCAGTGACTGTTCTGCGACGATCGGGCAGTCGGCGTAGATATTGTCGCCGCAGTGGATGAAGAAATCTGGGCGGTTGCGCAACATGGTGGCATAGGTGCGCATGCCGCCGCATGCCGTGTCGATGCCCCAGCCTTGGCCCATCGTGTCGCCGGACCACAGGAACGAGACCGGGCGGTGTTCGTTCGATGGTGTAAGAAAGTGCCCGATTTGCGCCTCTCCGAACACCGCCGAGGACAGATCCTGGAAACTGATGCGGTAGAAGATATCCTGACCGGGTGGCAGGTTTTCCAGTAGCGCCTTCGCGGTAAAATCCGATTCCGGCAGCGCGTCGACAAATACCGCGCTCTTGACGTTGCGAAAACTGTCGGTGGTTGCGACCTCGACCAGCATCCGCGATGGGCGGTCGGCGCGCGCCCAGACGACGGCGGACTCCGCGGCCACATCGCCCGATTGAATGCCGTGCGTGATTTGCGCCCGGTCGGGCGCGAAGCTCAGGGAGGGCCGCGCGATACCGCCGATTGCGGTGATCGCCGCCGATGCCGCCGCGCTCTTCAAGACCGTCCGACGCGAGAGTACCGTGCGGCTTCGCATATTGGCGGCCATTGGGCCTCCGTCATCGAGACGCCGCGGAAGGTGCTCGCTGATTTTGACGAAGGCTCGAATATTATGCGACGGCCAGATGACTCTGTTGTGGTGCTTTCGGCGATTGTTCCAGGTTCCACGTTAGACGCTAAAAAAATGCACCTGCCGCCGCGCATCGGCGAGGCGTGCCCGATTCGTAAACGACTCGTTAACGAGCCTAGGCTGCCGCGGCCTTCGAGCCGTCATTGGCGACAGCGGTTCCGGCGCTTGGCGCCGTCTGGTCGATGATTGCGGCGCGGCGCGCGGCAATCGCGAAGCGAAGCTGGTCGAGCGCGAACGAAAACGACATACGAGCCGTCTCGTCGAACTCCTCGTGCTCCGATTGGTGAATGATTGCGATTACCAGATTGTCAGCGTCGATCTGGAGACGGTCGATGACGTCGAGTGTTTGCGCGGCGTGAGCCTTGCGGATCAGGTCGAGCACGCGTTGCAGCAGTCGCAGCCGGCGCGTCCGGCTGTCGCGGAGCAGGTAGCTGGCGACGCCGGCGATCGCCGATCCGAACACCGGGAATATCAACATGCCGTAGAAAATGTCGTCGCCGTACTTGTCGAAAAAGCTCTGCTGATTGTCATTCAAATAATCGAGCGCGCCGGGATGCGCCAAGACGTCGGCATCCTTGTCGGTCGACGGCGCCTCGATCTTGACTTCACCGCCCATCTGCGACGCGATCGCGAGTCTCGACGTGTAAATCAGTTTCGACAGATCGGCGATGCTGGAATGACTGAATGTCTTCCGGGCGACAAGATATTCGGCGAAGCTCAAGCTCTTGAGTTTGGAACTCGGCATCGGCGGGATGCCGCCGAAGGTTCCGGCGTCGATATCGATGGAGTTGAAGGCGGGGTTGCGCTTTGACAGCCCGTCCGCCTGATCGATGCCGACAAAAGTGGGCGCGCCGAACTGCGCCGCTGCCGCCACGGCGTCGGAAATCGCCTCGCCGGTGGCCGAGCCGGCGACGAAGAGCACATCCACCGTATTGTTCTTGACCGCGGCGGCAAGATTTTGCGGATCGATTGGCAACTCCTGCACCTTGTCAAGCGGCACGCCGTAATGCTTGAGGACCACATGAAGCAGGTCCGCGGTGGCCTCGCTGCCGGTGACGATGCCGATGCGCTTGCCTGCCAAATCCGCGATTTTGATCTTGGGCTTGCCGGAATCATCGGACGAACTGTCGTCATCGTCGTCATCGTCGTCGCTGTCGTCGGCTTTGGCGCTCTTGGCCGCCTTGGTGCTCTTTGCGGGAGCCGGGGCTGGCGCGGCCGCCGCGGCCTTCGTGGCTTTGGCGCCCTTCGCGGCTGTCGCAAGCTTGGCGACTTTGGCCGTAGTTGCGCTTGGCGCAGCGGCGGGTGGCGGAGGAGGCGGTGGCGGCGCGGGCAGAATGAACGCCATCACGTTCTGGCGCAGAATCGCGACCACCGGCCAGTCCGCCGACCTGCCGACAGTAGTCGGCAGCACCGCAAGATCGGCTCGGCGTTTTGCCAGAGCCTGCGCCGAGTCCGCGGCGTTTTCGGTGGGGACATACTCCAACTGCATTCTGTCATGGCTTTGCGCAATGAGCTTGCCCAAAACATCCACGAACTTGGCGTTGGAACTGCCGGCCGGGCCGGCAGCGATACGCATCACCGTGGGCTGTATGGAGTAGTGAACTCCTGCCCAAATGCAGCCTCCAGCGGCGGCGGCGCCGAGGATGGCCACGAGCCAAGTGTGCCGCAGAAACATCCTGACGCGGTTTCGCACCAAATGCTCAAGCGACTCTATGCTCATGGTCAAACTCGATGAGTGGCCCACTGCCGTTGACTGCGTGCGGCCCTCGCTTACGCCTCTACCGAAGCGTTGGGCCAGCCAAAGCCTCATGGCGAGAGGCGGACGGTTCGGCAGTCCAGGCGGCATGGTTAATCCTAACACGAGCGCGGCGTCTTGACGCTATGGCGTCACCGTGAGTTCGTCTGCCAAACCGGTGTTTTGGTTAATCCCTGTGCCCAGCGCAGTTCGGCGCAGTTTCCATCCCGGTTGTGACCTAACTTTGACAGAATCCCTGCGAAACCGGCCTCTATACTTATAGAACCGTCCGGCCACGTCGCAGACCGCCGGAACCTCACCCCTTGATGCTCGGTTTGGTCCGTGGTGGCTTGTTGGACGGGATTGGCTTCACCATGGAGTTTCCAATGACTCAAAAACTTGCCGGCGCTGCGCGCAGCAGCGCGCTTGCCCGGCTCAAGGGTTGGAGCGAGGTCAAGGACCGTGACGCGATCAGCAAGAAATTCGTCTTTGCCGATTTCAACCAGGCCTTCGGCTTCATGACGCGCGCCGCGCTGGTCGCGGAAAAGCTCGACCATCATCCGGAATGGTTCAACGTCTACAAGAACGTAGAGGTCACGCTCTCGACCCACGATGCGGGTGGCCTGACTGAACTCGATGTCAAGCTGGCCGAGGCTATGGACAAGCTCGCGGGCTAAGGCGTGCCTACGGCGGGTCCTGGCGCTGAGGGATTTGTTGCCGCCTTGCGAATGCCGCCTTTCAACGCCAACTTTTGGGGGTTGAAGTCACGGCGCGAGAGGTCCGAAGGGTCCATGTGGTTTGGAGTGCAAGCGGCTTCATGGCCGGACATTGCGGCGTTGACGCGCCGCATGGCCGAGAATGAGCGAGAGCTGCAGCGTAACTTCTGGCGGAAGCTTAAAGGCCTCGCCGCAAGCCTGCCGTTCGCGGAAGATCTGCTCGCCGCCTATTACTGCGCGTTCGACCGGCAAACTCCCTTGCACGTGAAAGCGGTGCTGTTGGGTGCCATTGCCTATTTCATTTTGCCAACGGATTTGATCCCCGATTATATTCCGGTGATTGGATACATGGACGACGCTGCGGTGCTGGCCGGAGCCATCAAAGTGGTCAACTCACATATCAAGCCGGAACATCGCGAGGCGGCACGGCGTACGCTCGAGCGGATGCGCGGCGAGGCGTGATCCGGAAAAATCCCGCCCTCGGACTTGATCCGGGGGTGGAAACCGATTTCCGAAAAGATCATGCTCCAAAGAAAATCCTGGACCACGATTCGATTCAACCTGACCTGATCATGGTCTGGGCGCGATTACGGCCGCAGCAGAATTTTTCCCATTACCTTGCGGTCGCTGATGGCTTTCAATGCTGTCGCTATTTCGGTCAACGGATAAACCGCGTGCACATGCGGCTTGAGCTTGCCTTCTGCACACCAATGAGCGACTTCGGTAAGCAGCGCGTGCTGCGCTTGCGGCTCACGCTTGCCCCATGAGCCCCAAAATACGCCGCGGATATCGCAGCCCTTCAGTAGCACCAGATTGAGCGGCAGCCTTGGAATCTCTCCAGCGGTGAAGCCGACCACAAGATAGCGCCCTTGCCAGGCGAGCGAACGCACCGCCGGTTCCGCGTATGGGCCGCCGACCGGATCATAAACGACGTCGATACCGTGCTCGCCGCTGAGCCGCTTTAGCGCATCGCGGAGGTTCTCATCGGTGTAATTCACCGTTTCGTCGGCGCCGTGGGCGCGGGCAAAGGCGAGTTTTTCGTCGGATGACGCGCAGGCGATTACGCGCGCGCCCATCAACTTGCCGAGTTCCACCGCAGCGAGCCCGACGCCGCCCGAGGCACCGAGCACGAGAAGCGTCTCGCCCCGCTTAAGCTGCGCCCGCTCGCGCAGCGCATAAAGCGATGTGCCGTAAGTAACGGTGAGGCCTGCGGCGCGATCGAAATCGAGCGTTTCCGGTATCCGCACCAGTTGTTGCGCCGGGACAGCGATGGCTTCGCGCGCCGCGCCCCAGCCAACAAAACCCATCACATGGTCGCCGGGCGCGACCTGCGTTACGCCGGCGCCAATGCTCTCGACGGTGCCGGCGAATTCCGCCGCCGGTGAAAATGGAAATGGCGGTTTTTGCTGATACTTGCCGGCAATGATCAGCGTGTCGAAGAAATTCAGCGCCGCCGCGGCAACACGCACGACCGCCTCGCCGGGTCCGGCTTGCGGCTGCGGGATGTCCTTGATCTCAAGGTCTTCCGCCGTACCGAAATGGGTGCAGAGAACGGCTTTCATACGTGATGATCCCAGGCGAAAAAAGCTGTAACGCCCGAAATGACTAACACGCTCCCGTCACGCCCGCATCACCCAGCAGGCGGCGCAAACGCGAGAACGCCAGCCGCAAGCGCGACTTCACGGTCCCGACCGGGACTTTGGTTCTTGCCGCGATACTCGAGTGCGACAGGCCTTCAAAGAAGGCGAGCTGCACCATTTTGGATTGATCGTGCGGCAAGGCATCGAGCGCCGCATGGACATGCTGTTCCATCCGCGCGGCGTCGATGCTGGTTTCGTTATCCGTGGCCGAATCCGGAATCAGAGACAGATCAGTCTCCGTATAAATGTGCTCGCGGCTGCGGCGACGGACATCGATGCGGCGATTCTGCGCAATACGGAACACCCAGGTAGCGGCGGCCGACTTGCGGCGATCGAACAGGTGCGCCTTGCACCAGATCGTCTCCATGACGTCCTGGGTAACATCGGCGGCGGCGAATGGCGCAAGCCCGAGCCGGACCAGCTGGGCGTGCACCCGCGGCCGGAAATGATCGAACAGCGCGGTGAACGCTGCGTCGTCCCGGTCGGCGCCGACTGCTGTGAGAAGATCATCGAGCTGATGGGACCGCGGCAGCGGAAATTTTTGCTGCCGTGAAGCCTCGTCGATATGGCAAAGACTTGTCACGTCCCGGCACTCTTCGTTACTGATCCGGGCGAGTATCGGCGGCTTGGCTGGGTTGGGCTGTGTCCCTGATCACATTTTGCCGGGGTCCGGTGACCCTTGCGGACCGGCAACTGTCGTGTCGGGACCGCGCTGGCGCGCACCCGGTAGTCCGAATTGGATTAAACTTGAAAGGTTTGCTATTAATTCCGAGGGTGTTTGCGAGGCCTGATGCAGACCGAAAAACGAAGGCGGATTGTCCTGCCGCTCGTTCTGGCGATGGCATTTGCCGTGCCAGCTGCCGCGCAACAGCCGCCCGCGACCCCGCCTGCCGGCCCCGCCGCTCCGGCTTCACCCGCGCCGGCAAAGAAGCCCGCACCAAAGCCTAAACCCGCGGCTGCGTCGCCAGCGGCAGCCAAGCCCGCAACAGCGCCCGCAACGCCGCCCGCCGTCGGCGGCGTGAAGCCGACGCTACTGGGCCAGTACGCCGATTGGGGCGCCTATACGGCATCGCCCGCCGGCAAGAAAACTTGCTTCGCCATCGCCAAGCCGGCGTCCTCGGTCACCAACCCGCCCAACAGGCCGCGCAATCCGATCTACATGTTCATCTCGACGCGTCCGGCGGAGAAGGTGACCAACGAGGTTTCGATCATCAGCGGCTACCCGTTCAAGCCCGGCACCGAAGCATCGGTGGAAGTCGGGTCGACCGCCTATGCGCTGTACACCCAGCAGGATGGCGCCTGGATCAAGAACGCCACCGAAGAGGCGCAAATGGTCGATGCCATGCGGCAGGGCCAGACCGCGGCGATCAAGGGCACGTCCGCGAAGGGTACACAATCGACCGACACGTTTTCGCTTAAAGGCCTGTCGCAGGCGCTCGACAGAACCGCGCAGGACTGCAAGTAGCGACGCGCGCCCTCGCCGTTCGCGGACGAAAGCTTATCTATATCCAACTTATGCTGTCGCAGCCTTCTGGATCGATGATGACCGCTTCTATTGCCGAAGCCGACACCGCATCGGCGCTATTCCTCGAAAAGACGGCGCTCGAGAAATACGTCGCGCCGGCAAAGCCGTCGCTGGTTGGGATGCCGCGCGACACGCTCGCCGCGGCGCTCGGTACCATCGGCGTACCCGAGCGGCAGCAGCGCATGCGCCTGCAGCAGATCTGGCACTGGCTTTATGTGCGCGGCGCGCGCGACTTTGGCGAGATGACGACGCTATCGAAGGAGCTTCGCGCCGAGATCGAACGGCATTTCACCCTGGCACGTCCCGAAATCGCCGCCGAGCAGGTCTCAGTCGACGGCACGCGAAAATGGCTGCTGCGGCTGCCGGGCGAGACCGACACCCGGCCGCATGAAGTCGAATGCGTCTACATTCCTGAGGCCGACCGTGGCACGCTGTGCATTTCCAGCCAGGTCGGCTGCACGCTCAATTGTACCTTCTGTCATACCGGCACGCAGCGCTTGGTGCGCAATCTGACACCAGGCGAGATCGTCGGCCAGGTTGTGCTGGCGCGCGACCACCTCAACGACTGGACCCCCTCCCTTCCCTCCCCCGCAAGCGGGGGAGGGAAGGGAGGCGGCCGCGCCGAAGGCGAAAAGCGCCTGGTGTCGAACGTCGTCATGATGGGCATGGGCGAGCCGTTGTACAATTTCGAGGCGGTGCGCGACGGCCTGAACGTGGTCGCAGACGGCGACGGATTGAGCCTTTCCAAGCGCCGCATCACGCTGTCGACGTCCGGTGTCGTGCCCAATATCGCGCGCGCCGGCGAGGAGATCGGCTCGATGCTGGCGATATCGCTGCACGCCGTCACCGACGAACTGCGCGACGAGCTGGTTCCGCTCAACCGCAAATATCCGCTGCGCGAACTCATGGATGCCTGCCGGAATTATCCAGGCGCATCCAACGCGCGGCGCATCACGTTCGAATACGTCATGCTCAAGGGCATCAACGATTCACTGGTTGATGCCAAGGCGCTGGTGCGCCTGGTCAAAGGCATCCCCGCCAAGATCAACCTGATTCCGTTCAATCCCTGGCCAGGCACAAAGTACGAGTGCTCGGACTGGGAGCAGATCGAGAAATTTTCCGAAGTGATTTTCGACGCCGGTTACGCTTCGCCGGTTCGCACGCCGCGTGGCCGCGACATTCTCGCTGCGTGTGGCCAGCTCAAGAGCGCGACCGAAAAACTCTCCGCCCGTGAGCGTCTGGCGCTGCGCGCGATGGCGATGACGGATTAAATTCGCGCGATGGGCGTTCTCGTCCGCATCCTGGTTGTGATTCTCGCCTACGTCTTGGCCTGCATCGCGGCATCGATCATCCTCACCATCGGCACGCTGTCGCCGGAATGGGACGATCTGACCGCGGCCGGGCTGCAAACCGCGGCGGTGTGGGTCGTCGTCGTGGTCGGCGCGGGGGCGATTGCGGCCATCGCCATGGTGCCGTCGCTGCTGGTGATAGCGCTTGCCGAAGGTTTCGCCTGGCGCTCGATTCTGATCTACGGCGCGCTCGGGGCTGTGCTGGCGTTGGCCTTGAGTTATGGGCTCGATTTCGCCGGCTATGTCGGCGATCCCGATAGCGTCCTGGCGCGTGAGCGCGAAGTGCTGGCCGCAGCCGGTATTGCAGGTGGCTTCGTCTATTGGCTGTTCGCCGGCCGCAAGGCGGGTTTTTGGAAGTAGCCGCTTGCGCCCCTTGCTGCTTGCGCCGTTCCAGCGCCTGCCTATAGTCCGCGCCAAATTTGGTGGGCGTTGCCCGAGCTTCAGGACCCTCCATGGGCAAAGACGGCGCGAAAGACGTGAAAAAGGTCGTGCTCGCTTATTCCGGCGGGCTCGATACGTCGATCATTCTCAAGTGGCTGCAATCGACCTATGGCTGCGAGGTCGTTACCTTTACAGCCGACCTCGGCCAGGGCGAGGAGCTCGAACCGGCGCGCAACAAGGCGCTGACGCTCGGCATCAAGCCGCAAAATATCTTCATCGAGGATTTGCGCGAGGAATTCGTCCGCGACTACGTGTTTCCGATGTTTCGTGCCAACGCGCTCTACGAGGGCCAATATCTGCTCGGCACTTCGATCGCGCGGCCGCTTATCGCCAAGAAGCAGATCGAGATCGCCGAGAAAGTCGGTGCCGATGCCGTCGCCCATGGCGCGACCGGCAAGGGCAACGACCAGGTCCGCTTCGAACTTGCCTATTATGCGCTGAAGCCCGACGTGAAGGTCATCGCGCCGTGGCGCGAATGGGATTTCAAATCTCGCGAGGCACTTCTCGTCTTCGCCGAGCAGAACCAGATCCCGATCGCCAAGGACAAGCGCGGCGAAGCACCGTTCTCGACCGACGCCAACCTTCTGCACACGTCGTCGGAAGGCAAGGTGCTCGAGGATCCGGCCGGCGAAGTGCCGGATTACGTCTATTCGCGCACTGACGACCCGGAAAAAGCGCCGGAAAAGGCGGATTATGTGACGGTGGATTTCGACCGCGGCGACGCGGTCGCGGTCGACGGCAAGCCGCTGTCGCCGGCGGCACTGCTGACGCAGCTCAACGCGCTCGGTCGCAAGCACGGCATCGGCCGGCTCGATCTGGTCGAGAACCGCTTCGTCGGCATGAAGTCGCGCGGCATGTACGAGACGCCGGGCGGCACCATCCTGCTTGCCGCGCATCGCGGCATCGAATCGATCACGCTTGATCGCGGCGCGGCGCATCTCAAAGACGAATTGATGCCGAAATACGCCGAGTTGATCTATTACGGCTTCTGGTTTTCGCCGGAGCGGGACATGCTGCAAGCTGCAATCGACAGAAGCCAGGAATTCGTTTCCGGCCGGGTGCGGCTGAAGCTTTACAAGGGCAATGTCGGCGTCGTCGGCCGCGAGAGCAAATATTCGCTCTACGATCAGGATCTCGTCACCTTTGAGGAAGGCCAGGTCGCCTACGACCAGCGTGACGCCGAGGGCTTTATCCGCCTCAATGCGTTGCGGTTGCGCACGCTAGGGCAGCGGAAACGGAAACTCAAGTTGTAGTCAGATTCCGTTCACCCCGGTGCGTGGCAGACGGCCTCGATATTGTGGCCGTCCGGATCGAGCATGAACGCGCCATAGTAGTTTGGATGATAGTGCGCTCGTATTCCCGGCGCGCCATTGTCCCGGCCTCCGGCTGCAATTGCCGCGCGGTAGAAGGCATCGACTGCAGCACGATCCTTGGCTGCGATGGCGATGTGGATCGGTTTGTTGAGGCCGCCTTCACCGCCGATCCAGAAATCCGGTTTGCCGTTAGCGCCAAAGCCTGCTGCCGGCGCGTCGTTCTCTCCCTGCTGGACTTCCATGACCAGAATGTAGCCGAGCGGCGTCAGCGCCTTCTCATAGAAGGCCTTTGACTGTTTGTAGTCGGAAACCGGAAATCCAGCGTGATCGAGCATTTTGGACCTCGAAGCGTCAGCGCAGGTTGACCATCACTTTGCGGTTTTCGCCTAGGTTTGGCTTGGCGCCGGTGAGCCGCGCCTTGACGAATTCGAACACGGCAACGGCGGTGCTGGCCGGTCCATCCCAGAGTTCGGCCGTGAGCGGTGTGATTCGCAGCACGCATACATTCGGGTCGTCAGGTCCCTTCCACCACAGATTATCGGTGTACCGCCAGATTTCTGCGGCTTTGGGGTGATCGCGGCGCACTGCGGCGCGCGCGGTGATCGAGAAGATAGGCCTTTGCGCTTGTGTCCGCGAATGTGAGGCCGACGGCGTGCGCGGTATCGATCTCGCGCTCTTTGCCGCTGCGTAGGTCGGTCACCACCCAAATCAGGTTGGCCGCGCGCTCGAGCCGGACTCGACGGGCCGGGCGCGCAACCCATCGTCCGAATGTGTGGTGAGCATGCAGACGCCGACACGCTCGACGATGTCCCAAACACGCTTGAGGTGGTCTTGCTCTGACATGCGCGGTTAACGCACCACGCCGCAGATTGGTTGCGGCGCGCCGCTCAGACCTGCCGTTCGACCAGCGTTCGTTTGATCTCGGCGATGGCCTTGGCCGGATTGAGATGCTTGGGGCAGGCCTTGGCGCAATTCATGATGGTATGGCAGCGATAGAGCCGGAACGGGTCTTCCAGGTTGTCGAGCCTTTCGCCGGTCGCCTCGTCGCGCGAGTCGACGATCCAGCGTTGCGCCTGCAACAGCGCGGCCGGGCCGAGATAGCGGTCGGAATTCCACCAATAGCTCGGACATGACGTCGAGCAGCACGCGCACAAAATACATTCGTAGAGTCCGTCGAGTTTGGCGCGGTCTTCGTGGCTTTGCTTCCACTCCTTCTGCGGCGTCGGCGACACGGTCTGCAGCCAGGGCTCGATCGAAGCGTGCTGGGCATAGAAATTGGTCAGGTCTGGCACCAGGTCCTTCACCACCGGCATGTGTGGCAGTGGATAGACCCTGACGGCGCCTTTGACTTCGCTCATCGCCTTGGTGCAGGCGAGCGTATTGGTGCCGTCGATGTTCATGGCGCAGGAGCCGCAGATGCCTTCGCGGCAGGAGCGGCGGAAGGTCAACGTCGCGTCGACGTTGTTCTTGAGCCAGATCAAGCCATCGAGAATCATCGGCCCGCAGGCGCCGGTGTCGACGTAGTAAGTGTCGATGCGCGGATTGTGGCCGTCATCGGGGTTCCAGCGATAGACGCGGTATTCGTGCTCCGCTTTGGCGTTGGTCGGATGCGGCCATGCCTTGCCTTCGGTGACTTTGGAATTTTTCGGCAGTGTGAATTGAACCATGCTTTTTGCTTTCAATGAGCCGGCATACCGTCAGTAAACCCGCGAACTTTCAGTAAACACGAGCTTTGGGCTCGATATACGAGACATCGTTGGTGAGCGTGTAGGTGTGCACCGGTCGGTAATCGATCGTGACCTTGCCTGTGTCAGTGTCGAGCCAGGTCAGCGAGTGCTTCATCCAGTTTTTGTCGTCGCGGTCGGGGAAGTCCTCGCGTGCGTGGGCGCCGCGGCTCTCCGTGCGATTGACCGCGGAATCGACGGTGACGACGGCCTGCTCGATCAGGTTGGCGAACTCGAGGGTTTCGACCAGGTCGGAATTCCAGATCAGCGAGCGGTCGCTGGTTCGCACGTCGGCAATGCCGTCAAACACTTCGTGGATCAGTTTGGAGCCCTGTTGCAAGACCTCGCCGGTACGGAACACGGCGCAATTGTTCTGCATCACGTGCTGCATCCGGTCGCGTAGCTGCGCGGTCGGCGTGCCGCCGGAGGCGTTGCGGAACTTGTCGAGCCGAGACAGCGCCAGATCGGCGGAATCCTTCGGTAATTCGGCATGCTTGTCGTTGGGCGTCAGGATTTCGGCGCACCGCAATGCTGCCGCACGGCCGAACACCACAAGATCGATCAGCGAATTCGAGCCCAAGCGATTGGCGCCATGGACAGAGACGCAGGCCGCCTCGCCGAGCGCCATAAGCCCGGGGACGACGTAGTCCGGATTGCCGTCTTTCTTGATCAGCGCTTCGCCGTGATAATTCGTGGCGATGCCGCCCATATTGTAGTGAACCGTCGGCACGATAGGCACCGGCTCGCGGGTCAGATCGACACCGGCGAAAATGCGCGCAGATTCGGTAATGCCGGCAGCCGTTCGGCGAAATCTTCGGGTCGAGGTGATCGAGGTGAAGGAAGATGTGGTCCTTCTTCGGACCGACACCGCGGCCTTCGCGAATCTCGATTGTCATCGCGCGTGAGACGACGTCGCGCGAGGCGAGGTCCTTGGCGGATGGCGCATAGCGCTCCATGAAACGCTCGCCCTGCGCGTTGACCAGATATGCGCCTTCGCCACGCGCACCCTCGGTGATGAGAACGCCCGCGCCGTAAACGCCGGTCGGATGGAATTGCACGAATTCCATGTCTTCGAGCGGCAGGCCGGCGCGTAGCACCATGGCATTGCCATCGCCGGTTTGAGTGTGCGCCCCGGTGCAGGATGCGTAAGCGCGGCCGTAGCCGCCGGTGGCGAGGATGGTCATCTGCCCTGAAAAGTAAATCGTACCGTCATCGAAATTGAGCGCGATAACGCCACGGCAGCGTCCGTCGTCGTCCATGATCAAGTCGATGGCGAAATACTCGACGAAGAATTCGGCTGAATGGCGCAACGCCTGGCCGTACATCGTGTGCAGCATGGCATGACCGGTGCGGTCGGCGGCGGCGCAGGTGCGCTGAGCGGTGCCCTTGCCGTAATGGGTGGTCATGCCGCCGAATGGGCGTTGATAAATCTTGCCGTCCTCCTCGCGGCGCGAGAACGGCAGACCCCAATGTTCCAGTTCGTAGACCGCTTCCGGCGCGGCACGGCACATGTATTCAATGGAGTCCTGGTCGCCGAGCCAGTCGGAGCCCTTGACCGTGTCGTACATGTGCCAGCGCCAGTCATCCTCGCCCATATTGCCGAGCGACGCGGCGATGCCGCCCTGTGCCGCCACGGTGTGCGAGCGGGTCGGGAAACCTTGGTGATACAGGCGGTGCGCAGCCCGGCTTCACTGCAGCCGACAACGGCACGCAAGCCGGAGCCGCCGGCGCCGACCACCACCACGTCATAGGCATGATCTTCGATCGGATAGGCGCGGCCGTTGATCGGGGCCTGGCTTTGCCGTTCGTTGCGTCGTCCGCCATGCTCACAATCCAAACGAAAGTTTCAAGATGCCGTAGGCGGCCGCAAGCCCGACAACGACAGTGAAGAAGGTGTTGGCCATCAGCAAGGTCAGTTTCGCCCACTCGTCGTGCACGTAGTCCTCGATGATGACCGCCATGCCGATCCGCATGTGGATGCTGATCGAAGCGATGAACAGCAGCATGATGATGGAGATGGCCGGCGAGCCGAGATTTGCGCCGTGGCGGCCTGGTTGCGGCCAAGCAAAATAATGAGAATAATCACGGCGGCTATGGTCAGCGGTATATTGGCGATCGCCGTCACGCGCTGATGCCAGAAGTGGTTGGTGCCGGATTTCGCCGAGCCGTGGCCACGCACACGCGCGAGCGGTGTGCGGATATGAGCATTGTTGCTGATGGCAGCCTCCCATCGCCAGCAGCCCGATGATCACAGCATGACCGTGATCGTGATTGAGCCGATCAGGTTCGCGGCGCAAGCCATTCACGTTCGGTCGGGCCCAAACCCCGGCCGCTATCCCAGTCAGATGTCGAATGCCGCCGAGCATGTGATGGATCAGCGCCCAGGTGTAGCCGAACAGGATGAGCCGCCCGATCGACGAACCGGCGAACCATTCGAACCGCGCATAGCCGTTCGGGCCGGCGGCGGAAATGAACCACCAGGCCAGGATCAACATGCCGAAATAGAGACCGAATCCGGTGATGCGATGACGATCGACATCATCATCGTTAAAGTTGGCCGGTAGATTTGCAGGTGCGGCGATAACGGCCGCTCAACACGGGCCTTGGTTTCCGACATGGCGTTCATTCCAAATTCGCCCTCGGCGGGCGCCGAGCTAGGAAACTCGTTCAGCCAATCCATGGCTTGCCGTAATGCAACAGTGCTCAGTCCACGATTGCCAGCGGCAGCTTCATTTCGTATTTGGCGAAAACATAACGTTGAAAGGTTCGCACACAATGGGCATTATGCAAAGTCTGGCTTTGTGAAATACGAAGGCTTCGTTTATAGGTGCGATTTGATCTCGCCGATCTCACCTGTTTCGCCATGTTGTCGAGGCGGGCAGCATCACCCACGGCGCAGAACGCGCGCATCTTGCGCTTGCCGCCGCCTCGACCCGCATTCGAAACATGGAAGGCGCGCTCGGTGTCGGATTCTGACACGGGGGCGACAAGGCGTGACGCCGACCAGGCTGGACGTACGTTGCTTCAGCACGCACGCATTATCTTGCGCCAAGCTGAGCGCCTGCATGAGGATCTCGCGCCTATGGCGGAGCCTTGCCGGCCAAATCCGCGTGCTGTCGAACACCACTGCGCTGACGGAATTTTTGCCGGAAGCGTTGAGTTCGTTTCTTGCCGCGCATCCGAGCGTCAGTGTCGATCTGGAAGAACGCCTGAGCGACGAGATTGTCGGCTTGATCGCCGAAGGTGTTGCCGATCTAGGCGTCGTCGCTGGCACCGTCGATGCCGGAGGCCTCGTAACCTATCCGTTCCGCCGCGACCGCTTTGTCCTCGTGGTTGCCCAGGATCATCCGTTGGCCAAACGCACGCGGATCAATTTCGAGGATGTGCTCGAGCACGATTTCGTCGGGCTGGATCGCGCCAGCGCTATTCAGCGCTTCCTGGCGACCAAAGCCGTGCGGATTGGCCGGCCATTGCGGCTGCGCGTACAGTTGCGCTCATTCGATGGCGGTAATGCCGCCTGGTCGAATGTAAAGTCGGCATCGGCATCGTGCCGGAAACGAATGCGCGCCGCGTGTCGAAAACCATGGCAATCAAGCGGGTTACGCTGCCGACCGTGGGCGGTCCGCGACCTGACCATTTGTATTCCGAGCTTGGGCGAACTGCCGCTTTATGCGCGGCAACTGGTCGAGCATCTGCGCGATCAGCGCGGCATCAACACCCAGTAATCGAGATCGAGCACCCCGGGATCGTATTCGTCGCCGGTCTTGAGCGGAAATTGGTGAAAATCTTGATCGCAGGCCCGACGGTACGCAACCGCAGCGCGCCGACATCTTCGCGGCCCGGCAAATCGGCTTTCGCCAGAATTTCCGACCAGGCCAAACTGTTGCCGTTGCAAATAGCGGCGCGCATGCGGCTGCCATTGATGGCGGCGACATGAAACGCATTGGCGAGGCCATTGAAGGTCAGCGCGCGGGCCACCGAGATAACGTGGCCGCCATAGATCAGCCGCCGCCCGAACCTGCCCTGCTTGGCGCCGAACAAATCGAATGGATGCGCGCGGTGTTCTGGTAGAGGCGCGTGGCGGTCTGGTGCTCCG
>CAVTFP010000047.1:0-21359 GCA_963733645.1 uncultured Alphaproteobacteria bacterium | reverse complement strand
CTTGTCGGCACCCAGGCCATAAGCCGGAGGAGGTGAATACGGCCGCACGTTGCCATCCACCGTGGTGCGCAACATCAGTCGCCGCTCGGTCGAGGGAAAATCGGTGCGCGCATGCGACGAGCAACGGTTATCCCACAACAGGAGATCGCCAACGCGCCAGACGTGCTCGTAGACGAATTCGCGTTTCTCGGCGTGGTCATAAACCGCGTTGAGAAGCCGATCGCTCTCGTCTTGCGGCATGTCGAGGACTTTCACCGTCATCAGCCGGTTGACGTAAACGGCCTTCTGCCGGTGTCTTCATGGGTGCGGAACACCGGGTGCATCTGCTCGGCTAATGCCTCCGTGCCGCGGCTGTCGCCACGGATGGTCGAGCCATAATTATAGTGGTGCAATGCTTTCTTGGCCTCAAGCCGGCTGCGGATCGCCAGATCGAGCGTGTCATAAGCGGCATAACCGCTGGCAAACAGCGTATTGCCGCCGCCCGACGGGATCTCCACCGAATAGAGCAACGTCGCTTTGCTCGGAATTTCGGCGTGGATCATGTCGTGATGGAACATCATCTCGCCATCCGGCAACGCCCCGATTGGCTCGCCATTCTCGCGGATGTTCGAAATCATCATGATACCGGGCAGCAGAGAGGAATAACCCTTGGGGAAATATTTTGGCGGCCTTGAGATTTTTCCGAGATGGCCGAAGAAACCAGTGGCGCGGATCAAATCTTCCTGTCCGAGCTTCTGCTCAGGGAAGATCAGCACCAAATGGTCGAGCCAGGCTTTGTAGATCGCCTTAACCGTTTCATCGCTCGGCTTTTGGCGCAGGTCGAGACCACGGATTTCCGCACCGATATACTCGGAGAGCGGAACGACCTCGAAGGGCGCAGCGCCTGCCGAATGTGTTCGGCTCGACACGGAATCGCGCGTTGAAAGTGACATTCGGCTGCCTCCCAGGTTTTCGGCTTATTCCGTTTTTCAGTTCACTCCGCCGCGACGGCCACGGCCGGCGCAGGCACGGCATGCGCGATCTCCCCGCTCGCCAACGCCGCAAGGATACGCTCGACCAGCGCGCGGGCCGAATTGGCGCTTAGCTCGACTGCGACGCGGTCACGCCCACCCTCGCCCTCATTGGTGAAGTCGATGGCCAGCACGTGGTCGAGCGTGGAGTAATACGGATGGTCGAAATAGACATTTGCGGTATCGATCTTCATCCAGCCCTTGCGGCCCTTGGCGCTGCCGACGAGGTCGGCTTTCTCGACAATGTAGGAACACATGTCCGTCGCCTCCCCTATTCCGCGGCAATGTTGCTGGCAGACGCCGCCAGATTGCGATTGAAGAAATCGAAGACTTTGCGCCAGCCGTCCTGTGCCTGTTCAGGCCGATAAGCATCGCGCATAGTGTTGAAGAAGGCATGGCCGGCGCCGTCATAGCGGTGGAATTCGTAGTTCTTGCCGAGCTTCTTGAGCACCGCTTCGGTGCGGTTGACCTGATCCGCGGTGGGGTTGGCGTCATCGTTGCCGAAAATGCCGAGCAACGGACAGGTCATCTTCTCGGTGAGATCGATCGGCGCCACCGGCCTCTTGGTGTTGAGGTCTTTCGGGTTGTCGACGATGACGTTACCGCCCCAGCAATCGACCGCGGCGTCGATGCCGGACAGCGTGCAAGCGGCGAGATAGGTGTGACGGCCGCCAGAGCAAAAGCCTATGACGCCGATTTTGCCTGTGGCATTCGGTTGCGCCCGCAAATAGGCCATCGCGGCGCTGACGTCGCCCATCACCTGGGCGTCAGCGACGCCGCCGGCGGCGCGGATGCGCGCTCCGAGATCGTCGGGAGCCTCACCGGGGTTGCCCTCGCGGAAATAAAGGTGCGGCGAAATCGCCGCGTAGCCGTGATGAGCGAGCTTGCGCACAACCTCAGTGGTCCATTCGCACCAGCCGGGGATGTGATGAATGACGACCACGCCGGGAAATTTGCCCGGCCGCGTCGGGCGCGCGTAATAGGCCTCGCCCTGGTCACCATTATGGCCACGGAACGGCACGACTTCCGCTTGCAGACCCTGGTAAAAGCTCATGGTGCTCTCCCTGTTTCCTAGGCATTTGACCCACTGCCCCGATGGTAACATGCCACGCCCGCAATGACAGGCGCGCTGCAGGACTTCGTTCAGTTCGGACAGCGATGCAAGACCGACTTGTAATTGCCCTCGCGATCGACGAAATCGACCGTATGATCGGGCCGCGGCGTGAAGCTGACGTCCCCCATTAGCGGACCGGCGGGGAAGTGGCATTCGACATGGATGTTCGTGGTGCTGCCGTCCTGCTTGAGATCCAGGATCGTGCAAGCACCCACATTCGACACGATCTCCTTGGCTGAAATCTTGACCTGGACGGCAACAGGATCGCTGCCATCGCCCTTGCAGGGCACGTTCTGCGTGTAATTTCCGACCAGGGCGGAATCGTCCTGTGCAAACGCAGCGCCGGTGCCGGTGATTACTGCCAGCGCAACGGCGAAGCGGGCAACGTTATGGAGGACTATCCTCAGCACGAAGGCACACAATGGGAATTGACGCTATCGGAAAGTCCGGAAAATTCCGATGCAGCAGTTCGGTGATCGGCCGGCACACCGAATGTAGCGAATGTCCAGCGCCCGGCCAATCGGTATTAGTGCATTCCGCGATGCAGTCGGGTGGAACTTGCTGCTAGCGATCCCGGAAGCCCGTACTAATGACTTTCGCGCGAGCGGCGGACCATTGTTTCGGCGATCCGATACCGCTCTCATAGGACGCTTGCGTACAGTCGACATAGCCGTTGTCAGTAAAGCGCCCGTTGCGGTTGTCGAATAATAGCTGCCTACAATTCGCGCCGTCGTCTGGAATGTAGAGGATCGAGCCGGTGTAAATTTCGTCACCATTTGCTCTGGCGGCGATTGTAGGGCCGTCTGGTCCCGAGTTGGCCTTGATAACTGCCTTGACTACCGCAGGCACGTACTGCCCGGTCACCACATAGTTGCCTGCGGCAAACAGGCCGGCCGCGAGCGAAGCTCCGATCACAATCACGACGGCGGTCTGGCGCAGGCCGTCGCCAGAGCGCCCGCGGCGTTTCGAAGGATGCGTAGGTTTGGCCATGAACTGTCCAAGCCAACTGCCAATACCCAAGGTCCCGTCCATCATAGGACCGGACGAACTCAATGGACGAAGGTTCGCGGAGATCGGTTAAAAGACTACTCACAAAATCGCTGCAAACAAAAAGGGCGGCGCCAAATGGCGCCGCCCTCAGTTGTTACCGCGCGTTCAGTGCGCGGTTAGGCCAGAAGAATCCTCTTCGACCACCGGCTCGGCGACATCGACAGGCTTGGCCGTCGCCTCTTCCCAAGTGATCGGCTCGGGCTTGCGCGTGAGCGCGCGAGCGAGCACCTCGTCCATGCGGGAGACCGGAATGATATCGAGCCCGCTCTTGATGCTGTCGTTGATCTCGACAAGATCCTTGGCGTTCTCTTCCGGAATGAGCACGGTTTTGATGCCGCCGCGATGTGCCGCCAGAAGCTTTTCCTTCAAGCCTCCGATCGGCAGCACGCGGCCGCGCAGGGTGATCTCGCCGGTCATGGCGACGTCGCGATGCACCGGAATGCCGGTCATCACCGAGACGATCGCAGTGACCATGGCGACACCGGCCGACGGTCCATCCTTCGGCGTCGCGCCTTCCGGCACGTGCACGTGGATGTCGCGCTTGTCGAACATCGGCGGCTCGATGCCGAACGCGGCCGAGCGCATGCGGACGTAAGATGCAGCGGCCGAGATCAATTCCTTCATCACATCGCGCAAGTTGCCAGTCACAGTCATCTTGCCCTTACCAGGCATAATGGCTGACTCGATGGTCAGCAACTCGCCGCCGACATCGGTCCAGGCCAAGCCGGTGACGACGCCTACCTGATCGACATCCTCGACTTCGCCGTAACGGTATTTCGGCACGCCGAGATAGTCGGGCAGGTTCTTGTCGGTGATCTCGACGGATTGCGTCTTCTTGATCGTGAGCTCCTTCACCGCCTTGCGGATCAGCGTCGAAAGCTCGCGTTCAAGACTGCGCACGCCCGCTTCCCGCGTATAACGGCGAATGAGCGTCAGCAACGCCTCGTCATCGATCGACCATTCCTTCGGTTCGAGCCCGTGCTTGACAACCGCGTGCGGGATGAGGTGCTTGCGCGCGATCTCGACCTTCTCGTCCTCGGTATAACCCGCGATCCTGATGATCTCCATTCGGTCCATCAAGGGCGGCGGAATATTCAGCGTATTCGCCGTGGTGATGAACATCACGTTGGAGAGATCGTAGTCGACCTCGAGGTAGTGATCGTTGAAGGCGTGGTTCTGCTCGGGGTCCAAAACCTCGAGCAGCGCCGAAGACGGATCGCCGCGGAAATCGGCGCCCATCTTGTCGACCTCGTCGAGCAGGAACAGCGGATTCGAGGTCTTCGCCTTGCGCATCGACTGGATGACCTTGCCGGGCATCGAACCGATATAGGTCCGCCGGTGACCGCGGATCTCCGCTTCGTCGCGCACGCCGCCAAGCGACACGCGCACGAATTCGCGCCCCGTCGCCTTCGCGATCGACTTGCCGAGCGAGGTCTTGCCCACGCCGGGAGGCCCGACCAGACACAGGATCGGCCCAGTCAGCTTGTTGGCGCGCTGCTGCACCGCGAGATACTCGACGATGCGCTCCTTGACCTTCTCGAGGCCGAAGTGATCGGCGTCGAGAATTTGCTCGGCGAGCGTCAGATCCTTCTTGATCTTCGACTTCTTGTTCCACGGGATCGACAGCAGCCAGTCGAGATAGTTGCGCACGACGGTGGCTTCCGCCGACATCGGCGACATCTGGCGCAGCTTTTTGATCTCGTGTTGCGCTTTCTCGCGCGCTTCCTTGGAGAGCTTGGTGCGCTTGATCTTCTCTTCGAGCTCGGCGACCTCGTCCTTGCCGTCTTCGTCGCCCAGTTCCTTCTGGATCGCCTTCATCTGCTCGTTGAGGTAGTACTCGCGCTGGGTCTTCTCCATCTGGCGCTTGACGCGCGTGCGGATGCGCTTCTCGACCTGCAGGACCGAGATTTCGCTTTCCATCAGGCCGAGCACCTTCTCCAGGCGCTCGGTAAGGGAAGGCGTCTCCAGGATGAGCTGCTTGTCAGGAATCTTGACCGCCAGATGCGAAGCCACCGTATCGGCAAGTTTGGCGTAGTCCTCGATCTGCTGGACCACGCCGATCACTTCCGGCGACACCTTCTTGTTGAGCTTCACATAGCCTTCAAACTCGTTGATGACTGAGCGCGCCAGCGCTTCGGCCTCAACCTGATCGCCCGAAGAGTCCGCGAGCACGACCGCCTCGGCCTCAAAGTACTCCTCGCGGTCGGTGTATTTGTTGACGCGCGCGCGCGCCGCGCCCTCAACCAGCACCTTCACGGTGCCGTCGGGCAGCTTGAGCAGTTGCAGCACACTCGCGAGCGTGCCGACACTGAAAATAGAGTCTGTCGCTGGATCGTCATCGGACGCATTCTTCTGCGTCGCAAGCAGGATGAAAGTATCCGAGCGCATCACCTCTTCCAGCGCCTTGATCGACTTTTCGCGGCCGACGAACAGCGGCACGATCATGTGCGGGAAGACAACGATGTCCCGCAGCGGCAAAACCGGATAGGCACGGGTTTCGCCGGCGGTCAGGACTGGCTTTGGTTTGGCGGCACTTGTCATGGCCCCATTTCCTTATTGTTGTGCACCTTCGCCGCAACCCGCAGGATGCGCTGCCGCAACGAACTGCCATTAAGCCGGGAGATTTCGGTACCCCGAACGCGGATACTAAGCCCAACCCGGAGTAGTCCACGCAAGACTTCGTACGACAATGTCATACGATCACTATAGGTGGCGACGCGACACTGGCGTGTCAAGAAAGCCTGGTTTTCCGGGCAAAACGCCACATCGAGAAGACGCTGCGGCCGGCCGCGTGCCGAATTCGAGGACACCGGGCGAGCCGGTTACCACTCACGCACTCGCGCCGCCGGCATCGCTCGCGCGATCGGAACGGTCAGCATAGATGTAAAGCGGCCGGGCGCTGCCCTCGACGACCTCGCGCGAGATCACCACTTCCTCCACGCCTTCGAGGCTCGGCAGGTCGAACATGGTATCCAGCAGGATAGTCTCCATGATCGACCGCAACCCGCGGGCGCCGGTCTTGCGGTCGATAGCCTTGCGGGCGATCGCCGAAAGCGCCTCGTCGGCCAGCGTGAGATCCACCGTCTCCATCTCGAACATGCGCTGGTATTGCTTGACCAGCGCGTTCTTCGGCTCGGTAAGGATGCGCTTGAGAGAAGGCTCGTCGAGATCCTCCAGCGTCGCTACGACCGGAAGCCGGCCGACGAACTCCGGAATGAGGCCGTACTTCAACAAATCCTCGGGCTCGACCTCGCGGAAAATCTCGCCCTGCTTGCGATCCTCCGGCGCAGAAACCTTGGCGCCGAAACCAATCGACGTGGAGCGGCCGCGTGCCGAGATGATCTTTTCCAGGCCCGAAAATGCGCCGCCGCAGACGAAAAGGATATTCGTGGTATCGACCTGAAGGAATTCCTGCTGCGGATGCTTGCGGCCGCCCTGCGGCGGTACGCTGGCAATAGTTCCTTCCATGATCTTCAGCAGCGCCTGCTGCACGCCCTCGCCCGACACGTCGCGCGTGATCGAGGGATTGTCGGACTTGCGCGAAATCTTGTCGATTTCGTCGATATAGACGATGCCGCGCTGCGCCCGCTCGACGTTGTAGTCGGCCGACTGCAGGAGCTTCAGGATGATGTTCTCGACGTCCTCGCCGACGTAGCCGGCTTCGGTGAGCGTCGTCGCATCCGCCATCGTGAACGGCACGTCGAGGATGCGCGCCAGCGTCTGGGCGAGCAGGGTCTTGCCCGAACCGGTCGGTCCGATCAGCAAAATATTCGACTTCGCAAGTTCAACGTCGCTGTGCTTGCTCTGATGATTGAGCCGCTTGTAGTGATTGTGGACCGCGACCGAGAGCACCTTCTTGGCGTGGTCCTGGCCGATAACGTAGTCGTCGAGCACCTTGCGGATTTCGCGCGGGGTCGGAATCCCGTCGCGCGACTTCACCAGCGAGGATTTGTTCTCCTCACGGATGATGTCCATGCACAGTTCGACGCATTCGTCGCAAATGAAAACGGTCGGCCCGGCGATGAGCTTGCGCACTTCGTGCTGGCTCTTTCCACAGAAAGAGCAATACAGCGTATTCTTGGAGTCGCCGCCGCCAACCTTGCTCATTCCAGTCTCCGTCTTGCCTGCGAGGGCGCGACCTCACACCCTAAATCTCGCCGCGCTAAGAAACCGTAGCGTGGACCCTTTCTGCGTCAGGCTGGTACGCAACAGTCACTACACCCTGGGACGCAGCACAAGGCGCCATGCTAGCGGCGTGCCAACCAAGAATCCATTAACGATAACGCGACTTTGGACCTGTGTGTTTTCCGCATCACACTGGCAGGAATGCCGCTTGACGTGTCCGGAGAACCGTTTAGGGCGGCCGAATCAGCCCATTTGATGGCGGCAAGCAACTTGCTAGCTCACCCCTTTAAGGATCGGTTCGGTTTTCAGGCTCGGTTCCTCCGGCCGTTTCTCGATCACCTTGTCGATCAGGCCGAAGTCCTTTGCCATCTCCGACGTCAGGAACATATCGCGCTCGAGGGCATCCTCGATCTTCTTGAGCGGCTGTCCGGTATGCCGGACATAAATCTCGTTGAGCCGGCGCTTGAGGTTCAGGATTTCCTGGGCGTGGAGCATGATGTCGGTCGCCTGGCCCTGGAACCCGCCCGAGGGCTGGTGCACCATGATGCGCGCATTTGGCAGTGCAAAGCGCATGTCCTTGGCGCCCGCCGCGAGCAGTAGAGAGCCCATCGAGGCCGCCTGCCCGGTGCAAAGGGTCGAAACCTGCGGCCGGATGAATTGCATCGTGTCGTAGATCGCCAGGCCCGAGGTGACGATGCCGCCCGGCGAATTGATGTAAATGGAGACTTCTTTCTTCGGATTATCGGCTTCGAGGAACAGGAGTTGGGCGACGACGAGGGAGGCCATGCCATCCTCGATCGGGCCGGTGATGAAGATAATCCGCTCCTTAAGAAGCCGCGAATAGATGTCGTAGGCTCGTTCCCCGCGGTTGGTCTGCTCGACCACCATGGGAACGAGGTACTGCATGTAAGTTTCCTTAGGGTCGCGCATGTAGGTCACCTGCCAAAGGGGCTTCACGTAATGAGCCCTGCGAATTCCTCAATGTGACTGAGTCGGACTCGGTTTGTCGAAGCCCGGAAGCATTTCGTCCGAACGGCCTCGCGTCCGGCGATTCAGCTATCCTAGATATGCGCGGAAATCCTTGCGACAAGGCGAGCAGTGTCACTCCTCGTCGTCCTTGAACAGCTCTTCCCGCGATACCGGCTTCTCGGTGATCTCCGCTAGCTCGAGCAGAAAGTCGACGACCTTCTCCTCGAAGATCGGCGCCCGGATCGACGCAAGCGCGTTGGGATTGTTACGGTAATACTCCCAAACCTGCTGTTCCTGGCCCGGAAGCTGCCGTGCGCGCTCCACCACCGCCGCAGTGATTTGCTCGTCGGTTACCTTGATATTGTTCTTCTCGCCGATCTCCGCAATGACGAGACCTAGTCGCACCCGCCGCTCGGCGATGGCGCGGTACTCAGCCCGCGCCTTTTCCTCGGTCGTATCCTCGTCGGCGAAGGTGCGGTTCTGCGCCTTGAGATCGCCCTCGATCGTGCTCCAGACGCCATTGAATTCCTGCTCGACCAGGCTCGGCGGCGGCTCGAATTTGTGGCGCTCGTCGAGCTGATCGAGCAGCACCCTCTTGAGCTTTTGCCGCGACGCCGCGGTGTGCTCGCGTTGCAGGCGATCTTTGACGCCATCGCGCAGCTTGGCGAGCGATTCCAATCCAAGTGACTTGGCGAAGTCGTCATCTAGCGTGACCACGCCGGGCGCCTCGATTGCGCTCGCGGTGACATTGAAGGTCGCGTCCTTGCCGGCCAGAGCGGGCGCCGAATAGGAGTCGGGGAATTTGACGTCAAAGGTGCGGCTCTCGCCGGCCTTCATGCCGATGAGATTGTCCTCAAAGCCCGGAATGAATTGCCCCGAGCCGATGAGGATAGGCGCGTCGTCGCCAGAGCCGCCCTCGAACGGCTTGCCGTCGAGCATGCCCTGGAACGAAACCGTAACTTTGTCGCCTTTCTCGGCGCCTTCGACCTTGGCGACAAACGGCCGGTTCTGCTCGGCAATCTTGTCCAGTGCTTCGTCCACTTCGGCATCAGTCACATCGGCAGTAAGCCGTTGCAGCTTGATGGCCTTGAAATCGGTCAGCTCGATCGGCGGGACGATCTCGATCTCGACCTTGTAAGCCAGGTCCGCCGTGCCCTCGATAACGCCCTCGACGGCGCCCTCCTCCGGCACCACTTTCGGCTCGGTGGCGAGCTTGTAGCCGTTATCGGTCACGATCTTGCTGTTGGCCTCGCGAACGGCGGCTTCGATGACCTCCGCCATGGCGGCTTTGCCGTAGATACGCTTGAGATGCGCGACCGGGACCTTGCCGGGACGGAAGCCGCGCAGCTGCACCCGGCCTTTGAGGTCGTCGAGCTTCTCGTCCACTTTCGCGGCGAGATCGCTTGCGGGAACGACGACGCGATATTCGCGCTTAAGACCGTCGGCAGACGTTTCAGTCACTTGCATCGGCATTTCTCTTCACGGCCCAATCGGACCGCTCTACTTCGAGCGCAATCCGGGCCGGGTTTGTGAAAATCCGCCCCGTTGGTGCGGGCGGAGGGGCTCGAACCCCCACGACTTTCGTCACGGGAACCTAAATCCCGCGCGTCTACCAATTCCGCCACGCCCGCGACACGCAGGGCGGCCCGGTGGCGCGGCTTATATCATGCGCCACAGACGCGGCACTAACAAAATAGCCCCCGGTAAAGCCCGGGCAATTGTTCGGGTAGATCCTCGGCGATCAGGCCCGGGCCGAATGCCGATGCGGCTTCGCCGTGGAGCCAAACCGCGGCCGCGGCAGCCTCGAAGGCCGGCATGCCTTGTGCCAGGAGGCCGGTGGCGATCCCCGTCAGCACGTCGCCTGCCCCTGCGGTGGCCAGGAACGGTGGTGCATCGGAATTGATGGCGGCGCGGCCATCGGGGCTTGCAACGACGGTATCGGCGCCCTTGAGTATAATGACCGCGCCGCAAAGCTGCGCCGCCAAACGGGCACGCTCAAGTTTTGATCCTACTTTAGCTCTATCGTCTAATGCACCGAAATAACGCGCAAATTCCCCTTCATGCGGAGTCAAGATCGTATTTTGCCCAGACCGCGCTAGGAGAGCGTCGGCAAGACGTCGGGATCGCCGGCAAAGCTCGTCAACGCATCCGCATCAAGGACCACCGCACGCTCGCCAGAAAGACCCGCAAGGACCCGCTCACAGGTCGCTTCGCCGACACCGACGCCGGGGCCGATCGCCAATGCATTGAGCCGCCGATCGGCAAGAAACGTTGTCAGTGCGGCAGCACCATCGACCGGCCGGACCATGACCGCGAGACTTGCCGCGGCATTGACCGGGAGCGCCTCGCGCGGACTGGCAATCGTCACGAGCCCTGCCCCGGCCCGCAATGCACCGCGTGCGGCAAGCCGCGCGGCACCGGTCGACCACGACGGCCCCGAGACCACCACGGCATGCCCTCGATCGTATTTGTGGCCAGCGCTTGCCGGCACCGGAAAGCGCTGACGCCACAACGCCGGCGTGTTCTCAAAAGTCTTGGGCGCGATCACGGCCAGACACCGAGGCGGGAATGCCGATGTCGGCAACGGAAATCTCGCCGCAATGGAGCCGGCCAGGAAGCAGCAAGTGCCCGGGTTTCTTGCGAAAGAACGTCACGGTCTGCGCCGCTTTCACGGCAACGCCCATCTCCGCGCCGGAGGTGCCATTGATGCCGCTCGGCAGGTCCACGGCGATCACGGGTTTGGCGAGCGTATTGATAGTCTCGATTAGCGCGTGCGCCGCGCCCTCGACCGGCCGATCAAGACCGGCGCCGAACAACGCATCGATCATGACGTCGGCAGTAGCGAGAAGGCCGCGATCCTCGGTAATGCCACCGGGCCACCTTTTTGCCGCAAGCGCGGCGTCGCCCTTGAGCCGCGTAAGTTCGCCGACGAGCAGCACCGTAACCCGACAACCTTGCTCAGCCAGAAGCCGTGCCGCAACGAAACCGTCGCCGCCGTTGTTGCCTGGCCCGGCGACGACAGTGACCCGGTTGGCGCTCGGATAGGCGGCCGCGAGGGTCGTCCGCCACCGCCCGGCCGGCCCGTTCCATTAAATCGATCCCGGCGGTACCGCCGCAGATTGCAAGGCGGTCGGCTTGCGCCATTTCAGCCGTCGTCAAAAGCTCATTCATGTTGCGGGGAGGATAACCAAAGCGGGAGGGTGCGAATATGCCTTACACGGCTCCACATATCCGCGTGCGCGGTGCATTGACGACATAATAGGCAATCTGCCCACTTTATCATCAAAGGCCCTTCCAAGGTCTTCGCAGTCCAACTGCAGTCATGGCGCAGGCCACTGATCCGACTGCGTTTTTATGCTCTCTAACGCCTTGGCACGGGACCTGCTAACCAAGGCCTCGGTTCCAGGACGAATTTGAACGCCTTGGAGTTGGGAGACGAAACGCGATGAAAAAAATCGAGGCGATCATTAAGCCTTTCAAACTCGACGAGGTGAAGGAGGCGCTGCAGGAAGTTGGTCTGCAAGGCATAACTGTCACCGAGGCCAAGGGCTTTGGCCGCCAGAAAGGACACACGGAGCTTTATCGCGGCGCTGAGTACGTGGTCGATTTTCTCCCCAAGGTGAAGATCGAAATCGTGCTTGGTGACGATATGGTCGAGAAGGCGATCGAGGCGATCCGCCGCGCCGCCCAAACTGGCCGCATTGGCGACGGAAAAATTTTTGTCTCAACGATCGAAGAGGCCATCCGAATCAGGACCGGGGAATCCGGAGTAGACGCCATCTGAATTGTTGGTCAGGCTGCTTTCGGCGACACGCCGGGAGCGGACCGCGGCCAGCGTGACGAGTTATCAGTAACCAGACTAGCACCACCACGCATTAGCACCACGAAAGGGTATGCATTCCATGACGACGCCAAAGAATGTCATGAAAATGATCAAGGACAACGACGTAAAATACGTCGACTTCCGCTTCACCGATCCGCGCGGCAAGTGGCAACATGTCACTTTTGACGTCAGCATGATCGAAGAGGACACCTTTGCCGAAGGCCAGATGTTCGACGGCTCCTCGATCGCCGGCTGGAAGGCGATCAACGAGTCCGACATGTGCCTGATGCCGGATCCGGCGACTGCCTGCATCGATCCATTTTTCGCTGAAACCACGATGTCACTGATTTGCGATATTCTCGAGCCGACCACCGGCGAGCCCTATAACCGCGATCCGCGCGGCATCGCCAAGAAGGCCGAGGCCATGGTCAAGTCGATGGGCGTCGGCGACACGATCTTTTTCGGACCCGAAGCCGAGTTTTTCGTGTTCGACGACGTGAAATACAAGGTGGATCCTTACAACACAGGCTTCAAGCTTGACTCGGTCGAACTGCCTTCCAATTCGGACACCGACTACGAAGGCGGCAATCTCGGCCATCGCGTCGGTACCAAGAAAGGCTACTTCCCGGTGCCGCCGCAAGACTCGGCGCAGGACATGCGCTCGGAAATGCTAGCTGCCATGGCGCGCATGGGCTGCGTCGTCGAGAAGCACCACCACGAAGTGGCTTCCGCGCAGCACGAACTCGGCCTGAAATTCTCGCCGCTCACGGTGATGGCCGATCGGCTGATCATCTACAAGTACTGCATCCAACAGGTCGCGCAGGTCTACGGCAAGACCGCAACGTTCATGCCGAAGCCGGTCTATGGCGATAACGGCTCTGGCATGCATTGCCACCAGTCGATCTGGAAGAGCGGCAAGCCGGTGTTTGCCGGCAACAAATACGCCGATTTGTCGGACACCTGCCTGTCCTACATCGCCGGTATCATCAAGCACGCCAAAGCGATCAATGCGTTCACCAACCCCACGACGAACTCGTATAAGCGGTTGGTACCGGGCTTCGAGGCGCCGGTGTTGCTTGCCTATTCGGCGCGCAACCGCTCGGCGTCATGCCGTATTCCGTATACGACCAACCCGAAGGCAAAGCGCGTCGAGGTGCGTTTCCCCGATCCGCTCGCCAATCCGTATCTTGCATTCTCGGCGATGTTGATGGCCGGCCTCGACGGCATCAAGAACAAGCTCCATCCGGGCGAAGCCATCGACAAGGATCTCTACGATCTGCCGCCGAAGGAGCTGAAGAAGATCCCGACGGTTTGCGGCTCTCTGCGCCAAGCGCTCGAGGAGCTTAACAAGGATCGCGGCTTCCTCACGGCGGGCGGTGTGTTCGACGACGATTTCATTGACAGCTATGTCGACCTGAAGATGAGCGAAGTCATCCGCTTCGAGCACACGCCGCATCCGGTCGAGTTCGAAATGTACTATTCGGCGTAAACCGTAGCATCCTCCCAGCATTGCCTGCGCAATGCGAACTTAAAGGGCGCCGTCACCGGCGCCCTTTTTCTTTCCGGACCGCCGCGAACCCGCGTTAAGAGTTGCACAAGGCGTCCTGCCGCACCGCCCCCCGTAGCGACCCGAGGAGTGGCACCGCCAAATTCGAAACCGAAGTCGGTAATGGCCGCTGCAATTCTTGTGCTCGATTGGGGCGGGCCGCCGGCGCTCCGGCGACCGCTTCGTCGGCGGCCTCAATGCGGTTGCGGCCATTGCTCTTGGCGCGATAGAGCGCGGCGTCGGCGCGGGCGACCAGCGTATCGATCTCGGCCAATGGCGATCCGCACGCGACACCGATGCTTACGGTTGCCGTGGCGTGTGCACCCGGCAATATGCTTGCCGCCTCGAAGGCCCGTCGTACGCGTTCGGCGGCGATGCCTGCCTCGGCCAGGGTGCTTGGCAACAGCGCGACGAATTCCTCACCGCCCAGCCGGCCGATGACGTCGCTGGCGCGCAAGGTCTTTTTCACGATCGTTGCAAACAGGTGGAGCGTCGCATCGCCAGTATGGTGGCCATGCGTGTCGTTGATCGTCTTGAAGTGATCGAGGTCGAACGCCAGCACGCTGACCGGCTCCTTGGTCAGCCTGCGGTTACTCATCATTTCGACGCAAGCCTCAAAGAAGCCGCGTCGATTGAGCAATTCCGTCAACGGATCGGTTGCGGCCGCCAATTTGTATTGCCGCACGGTGCGATCCTTCGCCAAGACGAGCACGACGAAAGCTGCGCCGACAACGTAAAGCACGATTTCGATCGCATAGACGGCGACCCAACCGTTACCGAGACTGAGCACGCCTCCGTTGGGTTGCGATAATCCCGCCAGCGCCACTGGAAACAGGAAAATCACGCCATGCAGCATTGGCACCAAAACCGCCGGCCATTGCCGGATCACCGATTTTCGGCGCTCGCGCCACAGCTCGGCGGCGATCAAGAACGTGTAGGTAGCGACGATCACGGAGCTGAGTACCAGTCGCGAACCTGCCGACTCCGCGAACGCCGGAAGTGAACTGGAGGCGAGCCAGACCACCGCGCCGAGGCACATCGAGCCCCACAGCACCTGACGGCCGTGGAACAGGCGCGCCGCGCTCCAGATCATACCGACCGCAATGAACAGCAGGATATCCGGAATGCTTGCCGGCAGCGGCGGCGAGATGGCGTCACCGAGACGCCATATCACGCCTGATATCGCCCCAATCAGATAAGCAGCACCCCACCAGGCGAGCGCGCTGATGCGATCCTGCACCCAAGCGAACAACAGAAACAACCCAAGCAGCGAGGTGACACAGATGGCGATAACGAACAGCGTTCCGATGTCGAGCGACAACGAAGCCTCGGCAAGGCGCGCGAACATTCAAGCCTCCTACCCTCAATCAGTAAAAGCGCGTAACAGCTTTTACGGATGCGCGCACGGGCGTTTGCGATTCAGGCTTTGCCGAAGGTTTGGTACATGCCGAAGGTTTACCGGAATTAATCTCCGAAAATTGCATCGGTCTAATATTCGAATATGAAAATCGCTAAAGGATGATGGTCCATATTAAGATTTTGCGGAGATGCCGCGCGCCCGAATGGGGCGCAGACGTGTATTGCGCGATAGCCTGGCAACCTCTTAATAAAAAACCGCGACGAGCAAATGTGTATCCGCGATCGGGACGCATAACGAGCGGCTGACGGCCGCAGATTAGGCCCGGGGTGTTCGAGCCGCTTTAACAGCCGGCACGATTTCGCTGCAGGATTGCCCGCCGGTAAACGATTGTTCTGCAATTTATGCGATCCGGAGGCAAAACTGGCGTTTTCCCGGCGTAATCCCTGCCCTTCACCTTGGCACCTTCACGACAGGCTCGTCACAGCTTAAATTCAGAAAAAGCCAAGGAGTGCCCCATGGCGCAGACAGCCGAGCTTGACGTTGCCCCCGACACCATCGAGGCGACGCTAAATTACATCGTCGACGACGGCAGCAAGATTTTCACGATCGTCGGCAGCCCGGGCGGCAGTGATACCCGATCGGGCGGCACGCCCGATCCGCATCGCGTTACAATCCGCAATGGCCGGCTGGCGGCTCAGGATTTTGCGCTGGAGCGAAACGGCTTCCGCTTCGTGCGCCATGACACCAAAGTCGCCGATTTTTACGACGAGGCGGAAATCAAACGTGTCTATTATCCGGAGATGGAAGCGCTGATCAAAGCCGAGAGCGGCGCCAAGCGCGTCGTGGTATTCGATCACACGCTGCGCACCGCTGACGACGACTTGCGCGAAGCGAAGCAAATCCGCGAGGTCGTGCGCCGCGTGCACAACGACTATACCGAATGGTCGGCGCCGCAGCGCGTCCGCGACATCCTGCCCGACGAGGCGGAAGACCTGTTACAGCGGCGTTTTGCCATCATTCAGGTCTGGCGGCCGATCCGCCTTCCGGTCGAAACGTTTCCGCTGGCGATGGCGGACGCGCGAACGCTATCGCCGAACGACATGATTATCTCGGAGCGGCGCGCTCCCGGCCGTATCGGTCAGACCTACGCGATCAAGTACAATCCGAAGCACGAATGGTACTGGTTTCCGCGCATGCGGCGCGAGGAAGCCTATGTCTTCAAGGTGTTCGATTCGATGAAAGACGGCCGCGCCCGCTGGACTGCCCATACTGCGTTCGAGGATCCGACCACGCCGCCGCACGCTCGGCCGCGCGAAAGCATCGAAATCCGCACGCTGGCGTTTTTCTAAATCGTTCTTTCGCGACTCGCCATTCCGAGCGGAGCGAAGCAATCCAGGTGGCCGAGCCAAGCTTGATTGCTTCGTCGCTGCGCTCCTCGCGATGACAGGCGAATTACCGCTTCGAGAACTGGAAGCTGCGGCGGGCCTTGGCCTTGCCGTACTTCTTGCGCTCGACCACGCGCGAGTTGCGGGTGACGAAGCCGCCGCGCTTGAGCACCGTGCGCAGCTCCGGCTCGTGCTTGATCAGCGCCTTGGACAGACCGTGACGGACAGCGCCGGCCTGTCCAGAAAGGCCGCCGCCCGACACGGTACACACCACGTCGTATTGACCCTGGCGGTTGGCCGCGACCAGCGGCTGCTGGATCAACATGCGCAGCACCGGCCTGGCGAAATAGGTTTCAACCGTTCGCGTATTGACCACGATCTTGCCAGCACCGAGTTTGATCCAAACGCGCGCGACGGCGTCCTTGCGCTTGCCGGTGGCATAGGCGCGGCCCTGCTTGTCGAGCTTCTGCACATAGGTCGGGGCCTGCGGCGCCGCAGCGGGCTTCAGCGTCGACAATTCGTCGAGCGACTGTATCGTCTCGGCCATTACGCGCTCCTCTTGTTCTTGCGGTTCATGGCCGCGACGTCGATCACCTGCGGCTGCTGCGCTTCATGCGGATGGTCCGCACTGGGATACACCCGAAGATTGCTGAGTTGCTGGCGGCCGAGCGGACCGCGCGGCAACATGCGTTCGATCGCCTTCTCGACAATGCGCTCGGGAAAACGCCCGGCGAGAATTGATTTTGCCGTCCGCTCTTTGATGCCGCCGATATAGCCGGTGTGCTTGTAGTAGATCTTCTGCTCGACCTTGCGGCCGGTCAGTACCGCCTTGGCGGCGTTGATGATGATGACGTTGTCGCCGCAATCGACGTGTGGCGTGTAGCTCGGCTTATGCTTGCCGCGCAGCCGCATGGCGACAAGCGAGGCAAGACGGCCGACGACCAGGCCGTCGGCATCGATCATCACCCACTTCTTGTCGACTTCGGCGGGCTTTGCCGAATACGTTTTCATGTCCGCTTCCATCTGGGAGGGTCGCCGAAACGACGGCGCGTGCAGGCTTCTAGCCGGCAGGCCACCTCACGGTCAATCCCCTATCCTAATCTAAAGCATTCTCAATCACTTGTATTTGAGGTATTTTATTACCATCAAACAGTCTGGGGCGGGATGGAATAGGTGGAGGTCACATGCGCCACCAATTCGTCGTCACCGTCGGAGCGAATGTCGACCTCGCCGACCGCAAGCCGCTTGCCGAGCTTGATCAAATGGGTTGTGGCGACAAGATCGCGCGGCGCCGGTTTTTTGAGAAAATTGATGGTCAGATTGGTGGTGACGGCCAGCGGCACCCAGCCGACAGAGGCGAGGACGGCGACGTACACCGCGAAATCGGCCAGCGCCATCATGGTCGCGCCCGACAGGGTGCCGCCGGGACGCAACGAGTTTTTGGAAAAATGTCGGCGCACGATACAGCCGCCCTGCCACGCTTTTTCGATGGCGTAACCGCTCTCGTCGTTGAACATTTCCGGGAATTCGGCGCTCAGCAGGTCGACCAGCTCCTTGCGCGTCAGTTTTGGCGCCGCCATCTCCGTCATGCTCGCCCCCTTTTCCCGTCCCGGGCATCGTAAATCGGGTACAATGGATCAAGCCTGATAAGAGTAGATCAACCGATGAACGCCCAAACCGCAGCAACCGCCGCTTCCTCGTCCTCGCTGATACTTTTACGCGAGGATATCGCCGGTGTCGCCGTTCTCACGCTCAACCGGCCGGCGGCGCGTAACAGCTTGTCGGAGGCCTTGCTCGAGGCGCTTGGCGACGCATTCACGGCGATCGCGCACGAACGCACGGCGCAAGTAGTCGTGCTGACGGCGAACGGGCCGGCATTTTCCGCCGGCCACGATCTCAAGGAACTCAATGCGCGCCGCCGCGACGAAGACCGCGGGCGCGCCTATTTCAAGCACATCATGACAATGTGCAGCGGCGTGATGCAGCAGATCGTGACGTTGCCGCAGCCGGTCATCGCCGCCGTGCAGGCAACCGCGACCGCAGCCGGCTGCCAACTGGTGGCAAGCTGCGACCTTGCCGTCGCCTCGCAGGCGGCAAAATTCGCCACGCCTGGCGTCAATATCGGCCTGTTCTGCTCGACGCCCATGGTCGCGTTGTCGCGCAACGCCACGCGAAAAGCGGCGATGGAAATGCTGCTCACGGGCGAAATGATTTCGGCCGAGGACGCCGTTCGGATCGGTCTTATCAATCATGTCGTCGCGCCGGGTACCGAGCGCGACGAAGCCATCAAGCTTGCCAAGAAGATCACGGCGAAGTCGTCGCTGACGGTAAAGATCGGCAAGGAAGCATTTTATCGCCAGATCGAAATGCCGCTCGCCGAGGCCTACCGTTACACGTCGGAGGTCATGGTTGAAAACATGTTGGCGCGCGACGCCGAGGAAGGCATCTCAGCATTCATCGAAAAACGCGATCCGAAATGGGAAGGCCGCTGAAGCCCGCGCGATGAACCACGACCGCTACGACGACAGCTACATCCGCGGCATTCTCAATACCGTGAAAACGATAGCCATGGTCGGCGCCTCGGAAAAGGAAAGCCGGCCGAGCTACTTTGCCTTCAAGTATCTGCTCGAGCGCGGCTACGCGATGATCCCGGTCAATCCGGGCCACGCCGGCAAGGATACGCTCGGCCAGCGCATCTACGCCAAGCTTTCCGACATTCCGGTGCCGGTGGACATGGTCGATATTTTTCGCAGTTCGCAATATGCGCTCGGAATCGTGCAAGAAGCGCTCGCGCTCAACCCGCGGCCGTCAGCGATCTGGATGCAGCTTGGCGTGCGCAACAACGAGGCGGCGGCTCTTGCCGAGGCTAACGGCCTGAAGGTCGTAATGAATTGCTGTCCGAAAATCGAATACGGCAGATTGTCGTCTGAGATCGCCTGGATGGGCGTCAATACGCGTACCCTGTCGTCGAGGAAAGCGACCATGGGCGGCATCCAGCGCATGACGCTCAATCGCACCAGTGCACAGGGCGGCGCGACCCAAGCTGCCGATCGTGTCCAACGCGAGGAAAGCGGGCAATGAAAACGTCCGGAGGGGCTGACGATGAAGAAGCGTATTTCCCTCGTGCTTTGACTGTTTTTTCTTTCGTTTGCGCCGGTCGCGGCGACGGCCGATCCGCAACAGGACCAGGACGCTTGGATGATGGATGCGCAGGCCGTTTGCGGGCAATCCATTCCGGACCGCGAGCGCGTCGCACACTGCCTGACCATCGTCGTCGCGTCTCGCCCGCCTGACACACGGCATTGAAGCATTCAAATAGCCTCAACACGCCAGGCTCGATCGGAGAGATATGACCACCGCGGCGGCGCCCGGCGGCGCGGCGGCTGCATTTTGGCGCGGGCGGCTTGCCGCGCTTGACGGCTTTCGCCGGTCCTATAAACCGGGCCATTACCTCTCAACTACGAGGATGGGATGATGACCGAACGCACACCCGGTTTTGCCACGCTCGCCGTCCACGCCGGCGCGCAACCCGATCCCACCACCGGCGCGCGCGCGACGCCGATTTATCAAACCACGTCTTACGTGTTCGAAAGCGTCGATCATGCGGCCTCGCTGTTCGGCCTGCAAACTTTCGGCAATATCTACACGCGGATCGGCAATCCGACCACGGCGGTGCTCGAGGAGCGCGTCGCCGCGCTCGAAGGCGGCACTGCGGGACTTGCCGTGGCGTCCGGCCATGCCGCGCAGGTCCTGGTGTTCCATTGCCTGATGCAGCCCGGCGACGAATTCGTCGCATCGAAAAAGCTCTACGGCGGCTCGATCAATCAGTTCAATCACGCATTCAAGAATTTCGGCTGGAACGTGGTGTGGGCGGATCCCGACGACATCTCGTCGTTCGAGCGCGCCGTCAGCCCGAAGACCAAAGCGATCTTCACCGAGTCGATCGCCAATCCGGGCGGCGTCATCACCGACATGGATGCGGTGGCGCAGATCGCCAAGCGCGCCGGAGTGCCCTACATCGTCGATAATACGCTCGCCACACCGTATCTGTGCAAGCCGTTCGAACACGGCGCCGACATCATCGTGCACTCGCTGACCAAATTTCTCGGCGGCCACGGCAATTCGATCGGCGGCATGATCGTCGACGGCGGCACGTTCAACTGGTCGCGCGAGCGGCGCTATCCGATGCTATCCGAGCCGCGGCCGGAATATCACGGCATCGTGCTGCACGAGACGTTCGGAAATTTGCATTCGCCATCGCCTGCCGTGTGCTGGCGCTGCGCGATATCGGCGCGGCAATCTCGCCGTTCAACTCGTTCCTGATCCTGACCGGCATCGAGACGCTGCCGCTGCGCATGCAGAAGCATTGCGACAACGCCAAAGCAGTCTCGCAATGGATCGGCGACAATCCGAAAGTCGCCTGGGTGAGCTATCCGGGACTGCCCGGCGACCGCTATCACAACCTCGCCGCCAAATATTGCCCAAGCGGCGCCGGCGCGGTGTTCACCTTCGGGCTCAAGGGCGGATACGACGCCGGCGTCAAGCTGGTCTCGAATGTGAAGCTGTTCTCGCATCTCGCCAATATCGGCGACACGCGTTCGCTGATCATCCATCCCGCTTCGACCACGCACCGGCAGCTCGACGATGCGCAAAAGGTGCAAGCCGGCGCCGGTCCCGATGTGGTGCGGCTCTCGATCGGGATCGAGGACAAGGAGGACATCATCGCCGATCTGGAGCAGGCGCTCGCCGATTGATGGCGGCGTTCAGCCGCGCCACGGCGTGGTGAAGGTGCGCGGCGCGCGCTCGGCCACCAGCGCAGCATGCGTGGTGGCTACCGTCAGCACCAGCATAGCCATGGCCTGGTGCATCAGCGCGAGCGTGATCGGCACGCGCTCCAGCAGGGTCAAGATACCGAGCGCGGCTTGCAGCGTTATCGCGGCAGCGAGCACGGTAGCGCTCGAGACCACCCAGGCTCCC
>CAVTFP010000046.1:0-36919 GCA_963733645.1 uncultured Alphaproteobacteria bacterium | reverse complement strand
GAAATTTCGCACCAACGTCACCGTCATTGACTGCACCAGTTGGGTCAATGGCAGCCGGATTGACGAAGTGCAGCCGCCCGAGCAAGACGCGGCACGACCTGCCTCAACAGTTCGAACCATTTGCCGCTCAAACTGTACTCGAAGTTCATAAAGCCCGTAACATTGCCGCCAGGCCGCGGGGTGGAATTCGATGATACCAGCTCCCACCGGATCGGAGACCGTCACAAAGACGATTGGCACCGTGTGGGTGAGAGATTGCAGCGCCGCCACGCTTGGCGTCGCATTTGTCATCAATTCGGACAACAGAGATGCGACCACCATGCCTGCCACCTTGCCTCACCACGTCTATCTGACAGTCATCCGCAGCAGGGGTTGGTCAAGAATAGGGTCGATTTCGACCAGTTAACGACGAGTATTACGCACATTCCTCAGTTAAGGAGCTTGGTCCCTATAAGAAATACAGCCCCCATGCTGGCAGCCCAGGCGAGGACATTCTGCAACGCGATCGATGCGACATACGAAAGTTCATGATCCGCCCAGCTCGTCAGTGATCGATTTCGCCAAACACACAGATACGGTATTCTCCACCGCGAGCCTTGTTCCGCGCTGCGCGAAGCACTCACGTCTTATCGAGGGATATGATGGCTGGAGCACTCGAAGGCATCCGTGTCATCGAATTTGCCAATTATGTTTCCGGGCCTTATGCCGGAATGTTGCTGGGCGATTTTGGCGCCGAGGTGATCAAAGTTGAAGCGCCCGACGGTGGTGATCCCTTTCGCGGTTGGGGCCGGGTCGAGTACAGCCCGACCTTCGGCTCAGTCAATCGCAACAAAAAGAGCGTTGTCCTCGATCTCAAGAGTACAACCGGTGTGTCGGCAGCGCGCGCGTTGCTGCGTACTTCGGATGTGCTGATCGAGAATTTTCGCGCTGGGACCATGGAACGGCTCGGGCTCGACTACGATGAGGTGGCCCACGACAATCCACGTCTGGTGTGGTGCTCGATCACTGGTTTCGGCACGAACGGTCCGTACGCGTCGCGTCCAGGGTATGACACTGTGGGTCAGTCTCTTAGCGGGCTGCTCAGTTTGCTTACTGATCTCGATCGTCCGCGGCCGATGGGCATTTCGCTTTCTGACCACCTTGCCGGCATTACTGCATGCAATGGCATCCTTGGCGCGTTGATCGCGCGGGGCCGCACTGGCAAAGGTCAACGCGTCGACACCTCGCTCCTGGAAGCCACCGTTTCATTCTGTGGCGAAAATGCCGCGCGATTTTTCGAGAACGGCAAAGTCCCTAACCGCGCCAGCCGGACACATCAAGCGCACGTCTACGCGTTTGTAGCCGCTGACGAGAAACCGTTCGTGGTTCATCTGTCCACCCCGACAAAATTCTGGCACGCGCTGGCCCAAGTCGTCGGCAGACCGGAATGGATCGATGAACCGCGCTTCGCTACCAAAGAGACGCGCAGCCAGCACTACGATGTGCTGCACAGCGAGCTCGCAACGATATTCCGGACCGACATCCGGGTAACGTGGCTGGCGAAGCTACAAGCCGCGGATGTTCCTGCCGCTCCGCTCAATACCCTCGACGAGGTTTTCAATGACCCTCAAGTCGTGCATCTTGGGCTGCGTCAGAACGTACCGCACAAATTAGTCGGCACCGTCGGACTTGTGCGCAACGGCGTACGCATGTCGGCAACCCCGCCGGACATTCGTTCCGCCGCACCTGAACTCGGCGAGCACACCGACGAGATTTTGGCTCAAATCAAGGCCGGTGCGTGAAGTCGATTATGCACATGCGAGGTGGATTTCTGGGGGCGACGGCGTTCGCGTGTCTCGCCCTTGTTACCGCGACACAGGCTCGAGCACAGTCGATCCCGGAATTCTATCGCGGCAAGCAAATCAGCCTCGTCACCTCCGCATCTGTCGGCGGCGGCTATGATCAATATGCGCGGCTGCTGGCCAAGCATATGCAGCGCCACATCCCAGGCGAGCCTAATATTATCGTTCAAAACATGGTCGGCGCCGAGGGGCTGCGAGCGGCGAATTTCCTTTACAATGTAGCGCCACAGGACGGAACCGTGATCGGCGGGTTGTCGCGCAACACCGGTCTTGCGAGATTCTATGATTTCAACAATGCTGGAATCCAGTTTGATGCCAGAAGGTTCTATTGGCTTGGTTCGCCGCAGCAGGAGATAGGATTATTCATCCTGTCGACCAAATCCGGACTGCGCTCGCTCGACGACCTAAAGACGCGGGAGGTTACCATCAGCTCCACAGCTCGCAATTCGCCGAGCACGATCTATTCCCATATTCTCAATGCAACCATCGGCACCAAGCTTAAACCGATCGAGGGATACGACGGTTCGCAAGCCTGCCTGATGGCGGTCGAGCGCGGCGAGGTAGACGCGCACGTCTCCGGCGGCTCGTCGGCACCATTTAGGAACCGGATCGCGCCGTGGCTCAGCAATGGCGAGGCCAAAGTGATCATGCAGATGGGCATGAAACGCGACGCGTCATTTCCTGACGTACCCACCGCAATCGAGGTTGAGAGCGCTGCCGCCGACAAGCAACTATTCGAGATCGCGTTTGCCGAGCAAGTGATGGGACGGCCATTCGTGCTGCCGCCGGGAGTGCCGCTCGACCGTGTGGGTACGCTACGATCAGCCTTCGATGCAACTATGGAAGATCCGCAATTTCTGAATGATGCCAGCATGCAAAAGGCCGATGTCGATCCTGTCGGCGGCGAAGAGATCAATGCCTTACTTGATCGGGTTTACTCGGCTCCGCCTGATATCGTAGCCCGCATTCGCGAACTCATCAAATGATGCAAGGAATGATCGGAATAATGATTGACCTCGAGGATCAATATGATTGAGCCATCACGCGAATTGCGGGATGTCTGCGCCGTTGTAGGGGCAGGACACAGCAGATTGGGCAGAGTACCGGGGGTATCGAGCCTCGACCTTTTAGTTGAGGCCATGCGTAACGCCATTGCCGATGCCGGCCTCAAGGTTACCGACGTCGATGGGATCGTTTGCCGCGGGCCAGACGAAAGCTATACGCATCATCAGCAAATCGGCGAACGCCTCGGGATTAACGCCCGCTTTTCTACTTCGCTCGACAATGGCGGCGCCAGCCAGATTCTCGCCGTGGCGTTGGCGACGATGGCGATCAAGGCCGGACTTGCCACGACGGTGATTTGTGGCTTTGGCCGGGATTCGTGGTCGCGAACGCATTCCTCGAAGGAAGCCAATGTACGCAACGAGACGCGGCCTGCTAGTCAATTGGCGCGAGAATTTGGCCCCGAATATGGCTATTTCGGCGCTGTCGCCGCACATGCCTTCGGCGCGACTCGGCACATGCATCTATACGGCACGACGCGCGACCAGTTTGGCGAGATAGCGGTTGCGTTCCGCGGGCACGCGCTCCGGAATCCAGATGCACAGATGAAGAAGCCATTGAGCATCACCCAGTACCACGAGGCCCCGCCGGTCGTAGCGCCCTTTGGCCTCTATGATTGTAGCTTGCGTAGCGATGCTGCCGGCGCCGTCATTGTCACCAGCCGCGAGCGTGCCCGCGACCTACGCCAGCCGGCGGTGTCGATTAAGGGCTTCGGCACCTTTAACAACCTGCGCGGCTGGTTCGCCGATGACAACATGGTAACAACGGCAGCAAAGAACAGCGGCGCCGCGGCGTATCAGATGGCCGGTATCGGTCCCAAGGACGTGGACACAGCCCAGATTTATGACTGCTTCACCTACATGGTGCTGGCGCAGCTCGAAGATTACGGTTTTTGCAAAAAGGGCGAAGGCGGCCCGTTTGTTGCGTCGGGCGCATTGCGCATGGGCGGCCGAGTGCCAACCAATACGTCGGGCGGGCAACTTTCCGAAGCACACTGCGAGGGCATGCTGCAACTGGTCGAGGGTGTGCGCCAGATGCGCCATACCTATCCGGCTGAGCGCCAGGTCGCGGATGCCGAGATTGCACTCGTTTCCGGGCACGGCGGCAACCTGGTCTGCCATTCGACCCTGATCCTTGGACGCACCTGATGAGTGATACCGCTATAAGAAAGCCAGTCCCGCGCCCATCGCCCGAAACGACGCACTATTGGCAAGCCGCGCGCGAGCATCGCTTGGAATTGCCGCGCTGCAATGCCTGCGGCAAGCACTGGTTTCCGCCGTCACAGAGCTGTCCGCATTGTCTCGCGGCGGATTTTACCTGGACTCCGGTATCTGGCTTCGGCAAGGTTTTTAGCTTCGTCACCTATCACCGCATCTATCATCCCGCATTCGCGCAGGACGCGCCCTATGTTGTCGCGTTGGTGGAATTGGCGGAGGGCCCTCGCCTGCTAACGAACATCGTCGGCGTGCCGCCGGAAGCCGTAACTTGCGACATGCCCGTCAAAGTTATCTTCGATGATTTCGAAGACGGCGTATCAGTGCCGAACTTTTCGCCGCTGAACGCGTACGCAAAGTGATAGACGAGGTCGACATCCTCGTACACTCGCGTGTTGTGGCAGCCGCTCGCGCGATATTGCTCAGTGCGGTAGCGTTGACAGGCAGCGCGGCGACGACTGCTGGCGCGCAAAACCTCCTCCTTAGCCAGGCGCCCGATCGAGAACAGACAATTCTTGACGGCGCCCGCAAGGAGGGAAAGGTGGTCCTCTATTCTGCGATGATCGTAAATCAGGCACTGCGCCCCTTAGCCGATGCCTTTATGACAAAATATCCGTCTGTGAAATTGACATTTTGGCGCGGTGATACCGAGGAGATCGTCGACAAGCTGGCAGCGGAAGAACGTGCGAACAATGTCGTTGCCGATGTCGTAGAGGGAACGGGTGTAGGCGATCTCGCCGACTACGCCGGGCTCGTGCAGCCGTATTACACCCCAATGGTCGACGCTATGCCCGAGCGTTATCACGATCCTCGGGGTCGTTGGACATATACGCGGATCAGTTATTTCAGCATCGCATACAACACCAAGCTGGTGCCGCCCGATCGGGTACCGAAGAGTTATGATGCCCTGCTCGATCCGCGCTGGCAGGGCAAGCTTGCCTGGCGCATCGGCACCGCCAGCGGCACGCCACTTTTCATCACCACCATTCGGCTCTCCCGCGGTGAAAAAAAATCCACCGAGTATTTCCACAAGCTCGCCACACAAAAAATGATCAATTTTGGTTCGGGTAGTGCGCGCACGCTTGTCGATCGCGTCATCGCTGGAGAGTTTCCGATCGCGCTGAACATCTTTGCGCACCACCCTTTGATCAGCAAGGCGAAGGGCGCACCCGTCGATTCGCAGCTCATGGACCCAGTGCCGAGTACGGCTGGCACGATGGTCATTCCTAAAAGTGTACCCCATCCATATGCGGCGATGCTGCTGGTGGATTTCATCCTGTCGCGGGAAGGGCAGCAGATCCTCGCCGAGGCAGATTACTTTCCCGCCCGATCGGACGTCCCGCCAAAAGATTCGCTCACCTCGGTCATTCCCGAGCGCGTCGGCGTGCCGGAGCTGTTCTTGAGCCCCGATCTACTCAATCAATATACCGAAAGCTCGGAAAAAATATTAGAAGACGTATTCCAGTGAAGGCAACTGGCAGCTCGGCTGCGACGGACTGAGTTAGCACGTGACAGTTCACTTCGACCGCCAGCCGACCCCCTTCAGCGTAACCCTCTTCGCGGCATTTTTCCGAATGCGCACCTCGGTGCTCGTGGTCGTGCTGTCCGCGATTCTCCTGGTTCTGATCGTCCCGCCAGCTTTGTTCTTGCTTAACGTCAGCCTACGCGAGACGCGACCCGACGGCTCGTTCGGCACCTTCACGCTGCGGTATTACCAGGACCTGTTCTCCGAGCGCCTTTTTCTGTCGAGCCTTCGCAATACCCTGATCTATGCTTTCGGATCATCTACGATCGCTATCGTGATCGGCACCGTACAAGCGCTGATTGTGGAACGGACCAACACCCCCGGCCGCACGCTTGCATTTTTCGGGGCGATCATTTCGCTCGGCGTTCCTCACATTCTCTACGTTGTGGCATGGCTTCTGCTCCTTGGCCGCTCGGGGCCGGTCAATAACGCAATTCATTTCTTGATACATCGAGAGCAGGCGATCGATGTCTATTCTTTGTGGGGCATGGCGCTGATCGAGGGTGTTGGCTTCGTTCCACTCACTTTTCTTCTGATGTCGGCAATTTTGCGCTCGATGGATGCGTCGTTCGAGGAAGCCGCCATCATGGCGGGCGCGAGCGCCTTGCGCGCTTTCTGGACGGTAACGCTTCGCATGGCCACTCCGGCCCTTTGCGCATTGTTATTGTTGTTTTTCGCGCGAGCTTTTGAATCTTTCGAGGTTCCGGCACTAGTTGGGCTCGCCGGAAATATCAATGTCTTCACCACAACGATCTATCAGGCCATGCACCGTACCGGTATGCCCAGCTATGGCGAGGCAGGCGCCTATTCGATCTGCCTCGTCGGCATCGTGACCGTCTTACTCGTCTGGCAGAGCCGGCTCTCGCGCCATGCACACAAGTATCAGACGATCACCGGAAAGGGATTTCGACCTCGCGTCATCGACCTCGGGGCGTGGCGTGGTTTTAGTGCCGCGATACTGTTCACCCTCTTTCTCGTCGTTACGATCATTCCGGTTGCAATGCTCCTTTTCACCTCGTTCCAGCCGTTCTACGAAGGCATCAGTGCCGCGTCGTTGACCCGATCTTCGCTTGAAAACTATCGCGCGCTGCTTGGCCCGGGCTCATTCCGCAACTCGATCGTGAACACACTCATCCTCGGTGCCGCGACGGCGACAGTCGTGGTGCCATTTACGGCTTTATGCGCATGGCTCGTCGTGCGGCGCGTGCCGGGTGCTGCACTGCTCGACCATCTGGCCACGCTCCCGCTCGTCTTTCCGGCTCTAATTTTGAGCGTGGCCTTCCTCAACGTGTTCGTGAATATGCCGCTGCCGCTCTACGGTACGCTCATCTCGGTAATCATAGCGTCCTCCGTACGCTATATGCCGTTTGGAATGCGATATGCCTACGCCGGTGCGTTACAGATTCATCCTGATTTGGAGAGTGCAGCGACGATATCAGGTGCGCCACTCGGTTCACTCTTCCGACGAGTTGTGATTCCGCTATTGACGGTTTCACTCGTCAGCTCATGGCTGGTGGTGTTCCTCCTGTCGGTCCAAGTGGTCGCACTGCCACTATTGCTGGTGGGACCCGGTTCCGAGGTCATGGCTGTCACGCTGTTCGAACTCTGGCAGAATGGCCAGGTCACCGAGCTAGCAGCGATGGGCGTCGTGTGGATTGCGATAATGACCGTGGTCAGCACAGTCTTCCACGTGCTGACGCGTCACCGGCAAGTCGTGGCTTAATCGCAAGGTTTCGCGGGACTTTTCCGAAGCGCCCCATGAGCATAACCTGACATGGACGACGATTGATAATGCACGCATTGGCCGAAGGCGCTTGAGCCAAAGAGAGCCAACCGGAGCCGCGTATGCCACAAAACCGAAACGAGACGCGAATCTACAACAAGAACAAATTCAAGCTTGGGCTGTTCGGGATGAACTGTTCCGGGGGTTTAAGCCTCACCAAGGCGCCTGAGCGGTGGAATGCCACTTGGGACAATAACGTCAAAGCCGCGAAGCTTGCCGATGAGGCGGGCCTCGAATTCCTGCTGCCGATTGGACGGTGGCATGGCTATCAGGGCGAGAGCGATACCCAGGGCACCACATTCGAAACGCTTACATGGGCGTGCGGACTGCTTGCTTCGACGGTGGAAATCACGACATTTGGCACGCTCCACGTCGCGTTCGTCAATCCCGTCTTTGCCGCCAAGCAGATGGTGACGGCGGACCACATCGGCCACGGCCGCTTTGGGCTTAACGTTGTATCGGGCTGGAACCCGATCGAGTTCGGCATGATGGGGGTCGCGCTAGGGGACCACGACGGTCGTTACGACTACGCCGAGGAATGGCTGGAGATCGTCAATCGCACATGGTCAGAGGATCAACCCTTTGATTTCAACGGTAACTACTACAAACTGAAGGCCGTTCTCGGCAAGCCAAAGCCATGGTGGGGCAGCCGGCCGATCCTCGTGAGCGCGGGTAATTCGGAAACTGGCCGTGAATTCGCGGCGCGCAATGCCGATTGTCTATTCACCACGGTACCCCCCACCGACGATGATCTGCAGGCGAAGCTCAAATTCTTTCGTGATGCTGCACCGTCCGGCCAACTGCGCAATATCTTCGCGAGCGGCCACTTGATGGTCCGGCCCACCCGTAAGGAGGCGGAGGAGTACTATCATTACATCGTCTACGAACAAGGCGACTGGGAGTTGGCGGAATATGCCTTCAAGCTGCGTGGATCGCGGATCAATACGTGGCTTAAAGCCGACGAGGACAAGCTGAAAGCCCGCCTCATCTGCGGCGCAGGGGTTCCGATCGTCGGCAGTTACGACGATGCGATCGAAATATTTCACCGTTTTAACAGCGCGGGTCTCGACGGACTCGCGCTGGGGATGATTAATTACGTCAATGATTTTGCAGGGATCAGGGACGAGCTTTTGCCGCGAATGGAACACGTCGGATTGCGCGAGCCGAGAACAGGCTTAGGTACTCGTGCGGCTGAATAATTCAAAAGGCGTAAGAAGGTGCCTAATACGCCGGCATCGGCAATATTGGGAGAAACGGGAATGAAGATCGTTGATGTACGCATCACGGAATCAGTGTTGCCAAAAAAAGACAAGGACTGGAAATTTGCGCTCGCGGCGAACCCGATGACCGAAGGCTGGGTCGTCAGCATCCACGGCGAGGACGGTACGGTTGGCTACGGTTACGCCTCAACAATAAATCACTACGGCGCTCCACACGAGGCAGTTAAGGGCGCGCTTGACCGCCTCTGCAAGCGCCTCCAAGGGCGCGACTCGCGGGAAATCGCAAGCATTCTTGACGATCTCGATCACGCCATGGAAGGCAACAATCAAGCAAAATCTGGGATCGATTGCGCCCTACATGACCTGATGGCGCGCAATCTCGGAGTACCGATCTGCGATCTATTCGGCGGCCCAGCGGTTCGTGAGTTCGCGACGCTACGCATCCTGCCAATCAAGTCGCCTTCCGACATGGCGAAGAACGCCCGGATGCTCGCGGACAACGGCGTTCGACATTTCAAGATCAAGGTTCATGGCGTGATCGAAGATGACGTAGCGAGGGTGGCTGCGGTCCGGGCCGAACTCGGGCCGGAGGCCCACCTCACCATCGATGCCAATCAGTCATACTCCCCCAAGGAAGCCATCCGTGCGCTCAACTTGATGGCGCCGTATGGTATCGACCTTGCCGAGCAACCGGTGAAGGCGAATGACCTTGCGGGCCTCAAAGCCGTCACAAAAGCGGTGCCGATCACAGTCGAGGCGGACGAGGCGGCATATTCTCTAGATCAGGTAATGATCTTGGTACGCGATCGCATCGCCGACGCGATTAGCCTCAAAATCACTAAGCTCGGCGGCCTGAGAAAAACCTACGCCGCCGCTCAAATCTGCGAGGCCGGAGGCGTGAAGTACCGCCTGGGTGCCCACGTGGGTCCGATGTTGCTCGCGGCCCATGCGATGCAGCTTGCCGCGGCGCTTCCTGGCATCTGGTACGCCTCGGAATTATCGGAGTTCGATGGTCTCGCTGAGGACCAATGGGAAGGCCTCAAGCTGGCCAACGGAGTGTTGCATCTTACTGACGCGGCCGGCTGCGGGGTTACTCTAAAACGCGGTGTCGGCTTTGAAGACCGCCGCAAGACCGGCTGATATGGGCGCTTCGAGGATCTTTTTGTGTGAGCAAGGCAGTGGCGGGGAGACTCAGGCCGTCCGTCTGGCGACAAGAATATTGACCGCATTTTGGATGACTTGCCTGTTGTCGATCGCAGTGCCAGCGCAAAGTCCCGACGAGAATATTCTCACCTATATGGGGCCGGATCGAACGGAAAAACTGATCGGAGGCGCGAAGCAGGAGGGGGAGTTAACATATTACTCCGCGATGATCGTCAATCAGGCGCTTCGACCGTTAACAGCAGCGTTTCAGAAGAAATATCCTTTCATCAAAATAGCATTCTGGCGAGCGGACTCCGAAGAAATCGAGACAAAACTCTCGGCGGAAATGCGCGCGAACAATCTGATCGGCGATGTAATCGAGGGAACCGGTATAGGAGAGCTTGCCGTACGGGCAGGCCTGGCCCAGCCAATTTTGTCGCCACAGCTCGCCGGCATTCCGGAAAGGATGCGTGACCCTGACCATTTGTGGGTGCCAACCCGAATGAGCTATTTCTCGATTGCCTATAATACGAGGCTCGTCCCGGCCGGCACCGAGCCGAAGACGTATGATGAACTGCTTGATGAAAAATGGAAGGGCAGGATGGCATGGCCGCTATTGTCTGCGATTGGCGCGCCCCTGTTCGTCACCAACCTTCGGCTGGCCTGGGGCGATGACAAGGCCATGGCGTATTTGCGACAACTGCGCACACAAAACATCGTCAATTTTGGCGCCGGCAACCCGCGGACATTGGTGGATCGAGTGATCGCCGGCGAGTACGCGATTGCCCTCCAGATATTCGCCCATCATCCCTTGATCAGCGCAGCCAAGGGTGCACCGGTGATGTCGCAACTCCTACCGCCGGTCGCGAGCTCGGCCGGCACGCTCGTTATTCCCAAGGGCTCCCGACACCCTCATGCAGCCGCTCTGTTGATGGATTTCTTACTGTCCCAAGAGGGGCAACAGATTCTCGCTGCAGCCGAATATCTTCCAGTTCGGCCAGATGTCGAGCCGCTTCCTCAAATCGCCCCGATAGTACCTACACGTGCGGGTGTTGATGACAATTTCATAAGTCCTCAGAACTTGAGTGAATACACTGAGAGTTCGGCCAAAATTGTTGAGGAACTCTTCCGCTGATCAGCCACCCGCCTTGTCACTGGTTTCTCTGGTGATTTTCACGGACCGTCAATTTGAGGTGTGATATTCCTCCCCGGTGTAGCGGGGAATACATTAGTCGGAACGGTCGATGGCAATCGGCATTGCAATAGGGAGACATCGTGTATGGCGCCCTCGCCCTGATTTGCTGCTGAATGGCAGTGACATCGTGAACGAGGTCGCTTGAGATAATGCTCAACCGATCGTCGTGAAGCGGCAGATACGCATTTCTGCTTCTCCGTCAGTTGCCGAACCCGAGCGGAGATCCGGGTCCCCAGAAATCGAAAACAGGATTTCCAGACATTGATAAAGAATTTTTTCTGAGACTAAGGTTGTCCGCGTGTCAATTCATTGATGCGTCTCGTCAACTCGCGGCTGAATCTAATTTTGCTGTCGTTCCGGAAACCATGGTTTCGGGATAAATTTCTTTGAGCCGAGGGTATACTTCGCGCGCGAACATGCGGATGCCATGTACGGTATCGTCGTGCTCAAGGAAGCCCGCCTGTCCCATGATGAGCAGGTGACCGTAGCCGCCGACATGGTTCCAATGATTTTTGATCTGCTGAAAGACTTGGTCGGGCGTTCCGGCGAACATCGTACCAGCTTCAATCGCGCCTTCGACTGTGGCTTGTTTCGTGCCGAAAGCGCTGACCACGTTGTGCGCGCCACGCGCCAATTGCACGTTCATCGCCACCGGCACATAGCCGGGCGGATTTGCAAAATGCGGCGGCACTTTATTGGCGGTGATGTACCACAACAATTTTTCTGCGCCGGCACGCGCCTTCGCTTCGGATTCGCCGACATAGATCAGTGCCGCGTAGGCCAGCCGGTCGGTCGGCACGTCTTGCCCTAGTCCGGCCTCGCGCCAACCGCGGCGGTACGCTTCGAAAATGCGCTTGGTCGTATCGAATCCGGTGAGAAATGTGGCCTGGATGTACCCATGGGCGCCCACCTGCGCGGCGCCGCCAGTGCTTGTCGTACTGACCCAGATCGGCGGATGCGGCTGCTGAACAGGGCGCGGCCAGATGTTGATCGCGCGGTAATGGAAGAAACGGCCTTCGTGACTGAACGGGCCGTCGTGATGGGTCCAGCATTTGACGATAAGATCGAGCGCCTCCCAATGACGCTCGTTCATCCGCACCGGATTGCTGTTCGCTGGTAAAATCTCGTAGGGCACGCCACGAACGAATCCGGCCTCCAAGCGGCCATGGGAGAGCACGTCGACCATCGCCATCTCCTCGGCGACGCGAACCGGTTGCCGCCGGTTGGCGATTGGATTGCCTAGGATCAGGAGACGAGCCTTCTTGCTCAAGCGCGCGAGCGCCGCCAGCATCAGCGGCGCGGCCGGATCGACGCAGGTCGCGGTCTGATGATGCTCATTGAGCATAATCTCCACTCCTTCATCCTCCGCGATCAGCCATTCGTCGATGTAGCGGTCGTACAGCGCCGCGCCTTTGGCGGGGTCGTAGTTGCGATTGGGCAGCGACACCCGGATCGATGGATAGCTGTCCACCGGCGGCAGGTAAGGATAGGCGGTTTCGCTGAAGTGCCACGCGCGCATGCTACACTCCGAAAAATTCGAGGACGGCGGCCGTAAAGGTTGCAGGCTGCTCAAGCTGCGGCACGTGTCCGGCAGCTTTGATCGTCATTGTGCGCGCATTCGGCAGCAAGTGGGCATAGGCGTCGAGATAAGCTTCCGACACGAGCCCGTCGCTTTCGCCACGAATGAAGAGCGCTGGAGCGGCAACGCGGTGCAGACGCCGCTTGAGCTTCGGGTTATGCATCCACGGCTCCCAGGTCAACAGCGCGAGCGTCTCGCGCGCGCGAAACATGGTGGCGAGTTCATCATCCGACATTTTTGCGGTGTCGCGCCTCATCCGCTCGGGGTCGTGAAAGGTCAGATTCACCGCATCCGCCTCCGGCATGGCGAAGATGTCAGGAATATCGAGCTTGTCAGGCGGCCCGACCTTGATGCCCACAGGCCCGGCGAAGACGATGCGGTGAAAACGCTCCGGCGATTTGGTCGCCATTTCGGCCGCGATCCAGCCTCCGATCGAACAACCTACGAGATCGATACCATCGAGATTCAAAATATCCATCAATTCGAGATAGAGATGGGCAATATCGTCGATGCTATCGAGCCAATCCGGCAGGGTCGACTTGCCGAAACCCGGATGCGTTGGTGCGACGAAGCGGCGCTTTTCGGACAGTGGCGCCACGAATGGTTGCTGCGGACTGAAGCCTCCGCCGCCATGCAGGAACAGTACAGGACGCGCCGCCCCTTGACCGGTATCGAAAAATTCAAGTTCGACGTCTGCGACTCTCAGCGTTGACGACTGCACGCGATTGCCTCCCGTGGCGGAACCCGTTGCAAACCCATGGCGGCCGGGATCGAACGCAAGCGTTGCATATCGACGTGGCGAAAGGAATGCTGCCGCGGGAATAGCTGCATCGCGCTCGTACCCTACACACTCAGATAATTGCGAAGCACGTACTCGTTGTTTTCTAGCTCCGCTGCGGTGCCGGTGAAGCAGATCTCGCCTTTATTCAAAACATGGTGGCGGTCACCGACCGCAAAGGCGGTGCGCAAACTCTGCTCGACCAGAAGGATGGCCAGGCCCTCTTGCTTAAGCTGCGCCAGTACTTCGATAATCTGCTGCACGATCATCGGAGCCAACCCTTCGGAAGGCTCATCTAGCAGAAGCATTGCTGGATTGAGCATCAAGGCGCGGGCGATCGACAGCATCTGCTGCTCGCCTCCGGAAAGTTGGAAGCCGAGATTGCGCTCGCGTGCATGTAAGACGGGAAAAAGACCGAAAATGCGCTGCAGCGTCCAAAAACCTTTGCCGCCGGTTCGCGCGAACACAGTCAGGTTCTCCCGAACCGTGAGACTCGGAAAGATGAGCCGTTCCTGCGGCACGAAGCCGAAGCCGAGCCGCGCTATCACATATGGTGGCAGCCCGGCGATGTCGCGATTCCTGTAGCGGATACGGCCGGGCCGCGGCTGCAAGTATCCCATGACAGTGAGGATCGTCGTGGTCTTGCCAGCGCCGTTGCGGCCAAGCAGACAGACGATCTCACCCTCACCCACCGACAGCGAGACGCCGTGAAGGATATGGCTGTCGCCGTAATAGGCGTTGATATTCTCGATCTCGAGCATCAGTGCGCCGTCCCGAGATAGACCTCACGCACGCGGGTATTGGCCTGGATTTCCGCAGGCGTACCGGTGGCCAGCACTTTGCCATAGTAAAGAACCGTAATGCGGTCAGCGACCGAGAACACCACTTTCATGTCGTGCTCGATCATCAGGATCGACTGCGTCCGCGGCAGCGTGCCGATCAGGCCGATCATGCGCTCGGTTTCGCTTGGCGACATGCCTGATGTCGGCTCGTCCAACAACAGCAGTTCGGGTTCGCCGGCCAGCGCCACGCCGATTTCGAGCTGCCGCTGCTCGCCGTAAGACAAATTGCGCACCAGTCGCGTCCCGTCGCCGTCAAGATTAACCCGGGCCATCAAGTCTCCGGCGCTCTTGGAAAGAGGTCTGTCGCGGCCGACCGGTGTGAAGAAGTTGAGCGGATGGCCGCGACGGACCGCCAAGGCGAGTCGGATATTCTCGATCACGCTGAGATTCTGGAACAGGTTGTTTCGTTGAAACGTGCGCGCCACGCCCAAGCGGTTGATCCGGTCTGGTGATACCCCGGTGATGTCACGCTCGTTGAGCAGAATGCGGCCCGAGCTCGGTTGTAGCTGACCACCGATCTGATTGACCAAGCTGGTCTTGCCAGCGCCATTGGGCCCGATGATCACGTGCCGCTCGCCCGCAGCGACGGCGAGGTCGACGCCGTCGGTCACGACTAGGCTGCCGAACGATTTGTTGAGGCGCTCGAGGCGCAAGACGTTCATGGCTGCACGCGCCGCCACCGCAACGCCCGCAACGCGCCCCACAGGCCATCGGGGAAGAACATCACGCAGCAGACGAATGTGACGCCGATGATGGCGAGCCAATGCTCGCTGTAGGAGCTGACTACGTTCTTCATCAAAAGGACGAGAGCAGCGCCCACGGCAGGACCGATTAATGTCCCGGCGCCCCCGAGCATGGTCATGATTAGAATGTCGCCCGACGCGGTCCAATAGACCGCGTCGGCGGAGATGAAGCCGTTGAAGATGGCATAAAGCCCACCGGCGAGGCCGGCGATTGCACCAGCGATCGTAAAGGAAATGAGCTTGTACGCGCGTGTCGGGTAGCCGATCGCCGCCATGCGCTGCTCGTTTTCACGGATGCCGACAAAGGCGTGACCTAACGGCGCGTTCAACAGGCGCCGCAGACCCCAGTAAGCCAGGACAAAGAAGCTCAACGCCATGAAATACATCACCAGCGAATTGGACAGGTCAAAGCCGAAATAGCTGGGCTTCTCGGCGATCGCTATGCCGTCCGAGCCGCCGGTGACGTCGCGCCATTTCAGCGCCACCGAAAACACGAGTTGCGAGAAGGCAAGCGTAAGCATCAGGAACGGAATGCCCACTGTGCGCACGCAAAAGAAGCCAATCAGCGCCGCACCGCAGCCGGCAATGACAGTGCCTGCCGCAAGGCCGAGCCATGCATTAACGCCGAATTGCGCGCCGAGGACAGCGACCGAATAAGCACCCAGTCCGAAGAAGGCGGCGTGCCCGAGCGACATCAGCCCGGTGAAGCCAAGTAGCAGATCGAGGCTCATGGCGAAGATTGCGAAGATGTAGATTTCCGACACTAGCGCACGGGGATAATCGGTCATCAGGAACGGCAGCACCAACAATGCCAGCAGCACGAGAAGCTCGGCGGCGCGCGTCTGAACCGTGCTAGGAAGGCTCGTGGTAGCGATGGCGGGCGCGATCGCCACGTCGGAATATTTGATGCCGAACAGGCCTTGCGGCCTAATCAGCAGCACCACCATCATGGTGAGATAAATCAGAAACAACGCGATGCTTTGGAAGTAGGCCTTACCGAATGTATCGGCGACGCCGATCAAGAGGCTGCCGACGAAGGCGCCGCGCAAGCTACCCATACCGCCGATGACAATGACGATGAAAGCCGGAATGAGAATTTCCGAATCCATTCCGGGATAAAGGCCGAGCACCGGTGCGGCGGCGATACCGCCGAGCGCCGCAAGCGCCACACCGAAGCCGAAAATCCCTGTGAACAGTGCTGGGATGTTGGCGCCGAGACCGGCGGCCATGACCGCATTGTCGACGCCGGCCCGGACCATGGCACCGATACGGCTGCGTTCCAGAACCAGCCACAACAGCAACGCAATCGCAAATCCGAAGCCGATGAGACATAGCCGATAGGCGGAAAACACGCCGAGTCCGATTTGCACCGTACCCTGAAGCGACAGCGGCGCCGGAAGGCGTAGTACCGTGCGGCCCCACAGCGTTTGTACAAGATCGAGGAACACAAAGGTGAAGCCGAATGTAAGCAGCACCTGATCGAGATGGCCGCGGCGATAAAGCGGCCGCAGAAACAGCGATTCCATCAGGACGCCGAGCAAGATGACCGGAATCGGCGCCAGGAGGAGTGCGAGCCAGAAGCTGCCGGTGATCTTGAAGATCGACAGCCCGAAATACGCGCCCAACATGAAAAAAGAGCCATGCGCCAGGCTGACGACATTCATCAGCCCGAAAATGAGCGAAAGACCGGCCGCGATCAGGAACAGCAAGACGCCATACACCAGCCCGTTCAGAAGCTGGGCGACAAACACCTCCATGCGTGCCTCGGCCGTTCAGCGTGATGCGGTTAAGGCTTTCAGTCGAATTTCTTGCCCGGATCCTGAACGTCTTTGGAGGTGGAAAGGATTTTGGTCGAAATCCCGCTGCCGCTGTCGATGACCTGACAGATGTAGATATCCTGAATTGGATTGTGGGTCGTCGGGTCCATGCGGAACGGGCCGCGCGGCGCGTTGAATTTGACCTTGGTCATCGCCTCGGCGAGCTTATCCTTGTCGCTCGCGTCGCCGCCGGTCATCTTCAGTGCCTCGCCAATCGCCTTGGCCGAGACGTAGCCGTAGTCCGCAAACAGATCCGGCGATATCTTGTATTTAGCCCGGAAGTTGGCTGCGAATTCCTTGCTCTCCGGGTTGTCGACGGTGTCGACGTAAGTAAGCGCGGATATCACGCCGACCGCGGCCTTGCCGAGCGCACTCACCGTCTGCGAGTCAATGAGGGTGAAGCCGGTGAGCGGCATTTTCTCCTTCAGGCCGAATTCCGAATATTGCTGGATGAAGCGGACCGCGTCGGCGCCGGGCATGAAATCATAAGTCACCGGCGGATTGATCGACTTGATGTCGGTCAGATACGGGCTGTAATCCGTAGTGTTGAGGGGTGGCCAGATTTCCTTCAGGATAGTGCCGCCCTTGGCGAGATAGGCTCGCTTGAAAAGCGCCATGACATCGCGGCCACCGGCATAGTCGGAAGCCGTGGTGACCAGCTGCTTGCCGAGATTGTCGTAGATGTAGTTCGCCATCGGGGTCGAGAGCTGAAATCCTGAGATCGAGGTGCGGAACAGATAGGGGTAACGGTCCCAGGTGATGGCGTCGGTGCCGGCGCCGGACACCACATAGAATGCCTTTTGCTGCTTCATGTAATTGAGCACGGCCAGCGCGACGTTGCTCGCCTGAATGCCCATCACCAGATCGACGTTATCGCTTTCGACAAGCTTCTTGGCCTTTTGCAGGCCGACTTGCGGATTAAACTGATCGTCTTCCTTGATGATCTCGATCTTGCGGCCGGCGACGGACCAATTGATGCTGTCGAAATAAAGGCTCATGCCGTTGAAATTGTTTTCGCCGGCGTAGGCGAGCCCACCCGTATAGGAATTGATGTTGCCGATCCGGATGGGCGCATTCGCCTGCGCCAACACTCGAGGTGCCGCCAAGGCCGAGACCAGCACGGCGCCTACGCCGGCTGATTTTTTCACGAAAATTCGCCGTGACAACCGGCCGGCTGGTGCGTTCGGTTTCTTCATTGCGCCTCTCCCTGGGCCGCCGCGTCTACGTCGACGGCCCGCCACTATACTAGTCGGAACGCATCGCAGGTCGCTAGGGGCGTTTCGGCTGAGTTGACCGTTCGGGTATGCGAACCGATGATCAAGGATCCAAACCTCAAAGTTAGATTGGCGAGCGGAAACCAGCGCTCAAGGCGCGGATCGAGCGGATAGAGCCGGCATGAACTTGGAATTCGGTATTTTCGATCATCTCGACCGCAATGATCTGCCGTTGCGCGAGTACTACGAAGAGCGGCTGAAGATCATCGAGGCATTCGATCGTTCGGGCTTTTACGCCTACCACGTCGCGGAGCACCACTTCACGCCGCTGGGCATGGCGCCCTCGCCCAGTGTGTTCCTCTCTGCGATCGGACAGCGAACGAAGCGGCTACGCTTTGGCACATTCGTCTATGCGCTGCCGGTTCATCACCCATTACGCGTGCTCGAGGAAATCTGCATGCTCGATCACATGAGCGGCGGCCGATTGGAGATCGGCTTCGGGCGCGGCTCTGTGCCGTTCGAGATTTCATACTACGGGCAGAATGCCGAAGAGCGGCAACAGATTTACGCCGAGCGTCTCGAGCTTATCCTCAAGGCGTTTACTGCCGGCACGTTGAACTGGAACGGACGCTACGACCAGTTCGAGAACGTCCCGATGGAATTCGCGCCGCTGCAGAAGCCGCATCCGCCGCTGTGGTATGGGGCCCATTCGCCGGACAGCGCCGAACGCGCCGCCCGCAAGGGTTTGAATATCGTCACGAACGACATGCCAGCCAATGCGCGCGCGATCATCTCCCGATACAGAGAGATCTGGCGGCAAGCGCAAGGCGAGGCGGCTCCGCCCAAAATGGGAATCGTGCGTTTCATCGTAGTTGCGGACAGCGATGCGCAGGCGATGGCAATCGCGCGACGTTCTTATTTGCGCTGGCGAACAAGTTTTACCTATCTATCAGAAATGAACGGCACCATGCCGGACTCGCCTTTGCGCAGGGAAAACTTCGATGCGCTCGTCAGTCAGGGGCAAGCGATCGCCGGCTCGCCGGAAACGGTGCGCGAATTCCTTGCGGCGCAGATCGAGGACAGTAGTGCAAATTATATTGTCGGGCAATTCTGCTTCGGCGATCTCAAGTTTGATGAAATGCTGCATTCGGTCGAGTTATTCGCGGCTCAAGTCGCACCGGCGCTGCAATTCGCGTTTAAGAATTGAGGACGGGGCGATCGAACCGACCTCAACACATTCAAACCGCGCTCTTGAGGATGCGATTGAGTTAGGAAGCCGCCAGTTGCCAACGGCCTGCACCCGGTCGGCGGCAACCGCGCCAACTTCGGGGATATAGTAGATTTCGGCACGTCAATATTCCGTAATCTGTCATTATGCGAAGCCCCGCCACTCACGTGCGCAGAGCTTCGCTTTTAACATACACTACTTCCTCTCCCTCCTATTTCAGCGGGTATCGACTTGCGCCAATAGACGCTGTCAGGCCGGATTCGATCCAACTTCCGGCGCATCGAACGTGACCTCGCGCGCAGGCGCGGAATAGCGATACGGACCAAGGCCGAGAAAGCAGGCGCAGGCAACGACGAGGAGGACCTCGAACAGGATCAGAGCTGGACTGTATGATTTGAAGACTTGGAACGACCAGCCGAGCAAGTTTGATCCGGCGGCGTTACCCAGGATAGCGATCGCGAACATCGTGCCATACAGAGTGCCGAACTGGCGCAGCCCGAAATAGCGGCCGACGAGGAAGGTCATGAGATCGATCTCCGCCCCGATGCCGACGCCGAGGCAGATCGTGCCGACGACCGGATTGATGCCGGCAAAGCCGAAGCCGAGCACCGCAATACCAAACATCGGGAAGACGACGAAGAACACGGCGATATAAGGAGCGAAGACCCGATCGCTGAGCCAGCCGGCACACAATCGCCCGACGATAAGCGCGACGCCCGTGGCGGAGAGCGCAGCAGCCGCAGCGCCGATCGAGATGCCACGATCCATCAGCATCGGCACGACATGAACGAGGGAGCCGTTGATCACGGTAGCGGCCAAAAAGAAGGCCGCACTGAGTGTCCAATAACGCCATGCGACGCGGGCCTCAGAGAAGGTTAGGCCCGGCACGTCGGGGATGACGCCCGCGGATTTGGCGTGCTCGATATTCGACGGCTCGCGGATGATGAGAGCATTAGGAATAAGCGCGAAGACCAGAACCGCGCAGCCAAGGCCCAAATAGCCGATGCGCCAGCTGAAATGGGTCATGAGGAAGACGGCTATCTGCGGCACCATGATGGTGCCGAGCCCGATGCCGGCAAGCGCAACGCCTAGGGCAAGGCCGCGCTGGCGGTCAAACCACCACGAGACCACCTTGCCGTAGGGCGTCGGGGTTTGCGCGGTCCCGAAGACACCGACAATTCCGTACATGGCGAACAGCGCAGGTATCGACGCCGGCAATAGTGCGAGCGCCGCGGTAGCGACAGCATAGAGTGTGATGGTCGGCAACATCATGGTGCGCACGCCGCGCAGATCGAGCAGGCGGCCGAAAATCGGCGTCGCAATCGCGCTTAGGACGAAGTTGATTCCAAATGCGGTCGACAGCGTGCCGCGGCCGAAGCCGAGTTCCTCGGTGATTGGCTTGATGAAGAGGCTGGCGCTAAACAATTGTATGGTTCCCGACGAGAATATCAGCGCCATAGCCGAGGCGCCGGCGATCCACCATCTATTCTTGAACACTGCCTTCCTCCCCCTTCGGCGCTATCCCGCCGAACACACTTGTTATGTCACCGTTTGCTGCCCCAGCTAACCCCCGATCGTCTATCAATCACGCCGCCCAGAGAGCTTTCGACGCAAGCCGCGCTCCCTCCACCAGAGCCGAAAGCTTCGCCCAAACGAGATCATCGTGCACGCGTGTACCCAACCCGCAATCGGTTCCCGCTAGTACATTCTCTCGCCCGACCGCGTCTGCGAAGTTTCGAATCCGCTGTGCGATGAGTTCGGGATGCTCGACGAGGTTTGTCGCGTGGCTGACCACGCCCGGCATGATGATCTTTCCAGCGGGCAGCTTGACATCTTTCCAGATCGTCCACTCGTGCTCGTGACGCACGTTGCCGGCCTCGAAACTGTAAGTCTGCGCCCGCACCTGAAACACGAGATCGATGATCTCCTTCAGCGGCAGGTCATGAGTGTGCGCGCCATGCCAACTGCCCCAGCAAAAATGGTGACGCACGCGATCCTCTGGAATCCCAGCGAGCGCGTGGTTCAGCGCGTCGATGCGGATCTTGAGATAGCGGCGATAGTCTTGAACGCTCGGCTCCGGCTTAATCATGTCCCATGATGTCACGACACCGGGATCGTCGATCTGCAGGATGAATCCGGCGTCGACGACAGCGCGATATTCCTCGCGCATAGCGTCGGCCAGAGCAAACACGAATTCTTCTTCGTTCCCATAGTGCTCGTCGTAGATGAAATGATCGAGCCAACCCGGCGCGAACACGCAGATGAAAGCCTCCTCGGCGCCGCCGGCGGCCTTTAATGCCTCCTTGAAGACATCGATCTCGCGCCACACAGCATCGGTTGCCCGGCCCTTGATCGGTCCGGTGACCACCATTTTCTTCTGCGAAGGAAAAAACCGGGGCTCTTCGCCTGGCACGCAGAATGCCGTGCCGACACGATCCATATCCGCATAGAGCTTTGGAAATGTGTCGCGTTCGCGGGTCTCTTCCCGTCCCGAACCGCGTTCGCCTGGCCGCAGCCCGCGCGCTGTCACCCCGCTGAGTTGCTGCCCATAGTAGAGAAAATTCCGGCCGTTCCAGAATTCGCCGTCGCCGACGCAGTCAATTCCGATCTGAAGCTGCTTTTTGATCACCTCTACGACTTGCGGAGATGCGCAGTCGAACCCCGCCCCGCTGGCCGAGGTGGTCGCTGCTTTCACGGCCGGCAACCTGCCACAATGGGACGTTCTGATAGAGGTTTCACTCCGCTGCATGTCGGTTTGGTCCTTGTGCTGCTTGATCCTATCGCATAGCTCTGGACCGCGACAGAACCGACACTCCCCAGATGACATGTCTTCTGAGCGTCAAGGTATCCCCCGGCCACATTGACAATTCGGATCGCGAGTAGACCGGAGGATGGAGAGATCATTTCCTGCGGGTGTAAGCTAGACCTTTACAACACGTCGCGAGCGCGAGATTTCGCGTCGAGGCATGAGATCACCATGCGCTTCTATCGCGGCATCACTGTCCCCTCCCACAGTGCGCAGGTCGTCACGCGCATCGTCGACGTGAGCCAGTCGGATTGCAGCATCGTGGCCGCAAAACCGGACGTCATATTCCACGAGTTGCGGTAAGCATCTCCACTCCGTGAGCCCTTTCAATTTCGGCCAGGCTTAGCCTGCGTGACGGCACGGCTGAGCAAGGTCGAGATCGATCGGCTGGTGCGGACTCGCTACCTCGAAGCTTCCCAGTGCCAAAACCGGAGAGCATTCAGGAAGCGGCCGAGGCCTTCGTATCGGACGCTTTCGAGGGCTCTGCATCCGTCGGGTACGACACCAGCGTGCCAAATCGCATGATCGCCACCTTTGCACGACAACGCAATTGACGTAGCATAATCGGACAGAATTCGAGATTGCCAGGGAGCAAAACATGTCGCCAGTCGCCGAACGGACCCGAGCGATTTCGCTCACCAAACTGCATCCGGATATCGGGGCGGAAATCAGCGGCGTCGATCTAAGGCGTCCGCTGGATGAGGAGACGTTGCGGCAGATCAAGGACGCCTGGCACGAGCATGCAGTGCTCCTGTTCCGCGATCAGGATCTTACCGAAGACGACCAGCGCCAGTTCGCCTCTCATTTCGGCCCGGTCGCAAAGCGGGTGCCGCCCAAGCCCGGCGCTAAAGGCGCGGAGGATTCGGCGCCCTGGGACGACATGATGATGGTCACCGATAACGTCGACGCCAACGGCAAGGCACTCGGCTCGTTGGGGCACGGCGAAATGTGGTTCCACACCGATAAGTGCTACCATCGGCGCCCGCATCGCGCGACGTTCCTCTACGGCATCGAAATTCCGACAGAGGGAGGTCATACGCAATTTTCCAGCCTCTATGCGGCTTACGAAAACTTGCCAGCCGATCTCAAGAGGCGGCTGGACGGCGCCATGGTCATGCAGGGCCAACAATATGGCGTCGGCCGCCGCATCGACGTGACGCTGCCGCTCGAGAGCACCCACCACTGCGCGCAGCCAATCTTCGTCACCAATCCCGGCTCCGGCCGCAAGGCGCTCTACGTCGCCAGCCAGAACTCGATGTGGATCGAAGGCATGGACCGCGGCGAAAGCGAAGCGTTATTGCAACACCTGTTCGCAATCGCCGAGGATCCGGCGATCATCTACGAGCACGTCTGGCGGCCTCGCGACCTCGTTATGTGGGACAACCTCTCGTGCCTGCACGCGCGCACCGATTGGCCGAGCGAACAGCGCCGAACGCTGCGCCGTTGCACCGTCGAGGGTGAGCCGCTGTATTAGAATTCATAAGTGGCGCAAATGCTGGCGCGTTTTTTCCTTATCGCCGCTCTTGTCCTGCTGGGAGGGCCGGCGCTGGCGCAATTCTACAAGGACAAGACGCTCACGCTTCTGGTCAATTACGGCGTCGGCGGCAATGCCGATACCGAAGCGCGCGTTTATCAGCAGTACCTGCGGCAAATATATCCCCGGCCATCCCACGATCATCATCCGCAATATGCCGGGCGCCGGCGGCGTGACCGCCATGAACCAGCTCGGGCTCAATATCGGGTCGCTGCCGGACGGGTTGACGTTCGGCTACTTCACCATGAGCGCGACCGTCATGATGACGGACGATCCGGTGCTCAAGATCAAGACCGACGATCTGGTGCCGATTGCCGCCGCGCGCGGCTGGAACGTCGGCTATGCGCGAAAGGATATTGTGCCGGGCGGCTATGCCAGGCCGGCGGATTTTGCGCGGGCGCAGAACATCTTTGCCGGCGGCTACAGCCGGGCGTCATCGCAGGATACGCGGCTGCGCCTGGCGCTCGAAGTGATGGGCTTGCCATATAAGATGGTCACCGGCTTTCCCGGGACTGCGCAGCTCAATAAGGCGATGCTCCAGAACGAGGTGAATTTCACCAGCAGCTCGCTGCCGGGGTTCACGACGCAGGCGATCCCGCAGATCATCAATACCGGTATCGGCGCGACGTTGTTTCAATTCCCCGTCATCGGACCTGACGGCAAGCCGAGCGGCAATCCCGCGCTCGAAAAAGCCGGCGTGCCGCCTTTTGACAAGTTCTATCAGGAAGCGTTTGGCAAACCGCCGTTGGGTGTAAAGTCCGATGCGTTGCTTTTGGTGAGCGACGTCGGCAGCAAAATGCAACGCGGCATGTTCCTGCCCAAGGGCTCGCCGCCAGAGGCTGTTGCGGCGCTGCGGCAAGCTTTCGTCGGCGTGGCGGCCGATCCGGACTTCATCGCCGACTATCACAAGATCACCAGCGAAGATCCCGATCTCGTTCGCGCGGACGAAGTCGAGCGCATTTTCGATCACGTCCGCAACATCACGCCGGATGTCAGACAGATGCTGAAAGACTCGATCGCCGAGGATTGACGACTGGCTATCCGGCCTCCCAATCCACGACAAGGTCGATGGCCGAACCATGCCGGGGTGATCAATCGTGAATGACAATGCCAGCAATCTGAGCGCCGCCAAAGCCTATTGCTCCGACTATCTCGATCGTAATGCCGAAGCCATCGCCTGCCTCAGCGATAATATCTTTTATTTTGGCGAACTGGGGATGCAGGAATTCGAGACGTCGAAGCTGATGACGTCCCTCCTCGAGCAGGCCGGATTTACGGTCGAGCGGGGCATCGCAGGCTTTCCGACCGGATTTTGCGCCAGCTTTGGTTCCGGCCACCCGGTCCTCGCCATTCATACCGAGTACGATTCGAATCCGGATAATTCGCAGGCCTCGGGCGTCGCCACGCAGACACCTATCGTCGAGGGCGCACCCGGCCATTGCGAGGGCCATAACGTCAATGGCGCCGTGCTGATTGCAAGCGCTTTGGCCGCCAAAACCGCCATGGAGAAATTCCGGCTTGCGGGAACGCTGAAGGTTTTCGGCGCACCAGCGGAGGAGCAGCTTGTGAGCCGTCCCTATTTCGTGCGCGACGGATGGTTCGACGATGTCGATGCCGCATTTCATAATCACATCGCCGGGAATTTCGGCGTCGGCCATGGTCTCATCCAGGCAGCCCTGCTCTCCGCGACGTTCACGTTCCACGGCGAGACCGCACATGCCGGCGTAGCGCCGTGGCGGGGACGCGACGCACTCGACGGTGTCGTGCTGATGGATATGGGGCTGGCGCAATACCGCGAGCACATGACGCCAACGATGCTCATGCACCGCGTCATTACCGAAGGCGGCGACCAGCCGAACGTGGTGCCGCGCCGGGCAGCAGTGTGGTGGTATTTTCGCGACTCCAGCGCCGAAGGTGCCGGTAAACTGTTTGAGCAGGCCAAAAAGATCGCCGAAGGCGCCGCGATGATGTCCAACACGACGGTCGAGATCGACGTCATGAGCGCAGTCTGGCCGGTGCGGGGCAATCGCACGCTGGCGGAACTGGTCGAGCACGAGATCGAAGCGGTCGGCCTGCCAGCGTGGAGCAAAGAGGAAGACGAGCTGGCGCGCACTTTACAGGCGAAAGTGAATGTGCCGGTCGAGGGCCTCGCACGCAAATATGTGCCGATGAAGGGACCCGCGGTGCAGAAATCAGCGGCCAACGATGCCGGCGACATTTCCTGGAAGGTACCGATGGTGAAGCTTTATTTTCCGGCGACAGTGCCGAACATCAGCTTTCACCACTGGGCCGCCGGCGTTCCGCTCGCCACGTCGATCGCCCACAAAGGAGCGGTTGCCGGCGCCAAAGTGATGGCGGCGTCGCTCGTGGAATGTTTCAGCAATCCGGCTGTCGTCCAGGAAGCCCGGCGAAGTTTCGAGGAAGAGCTTGGCGGCGTCGCATACCGGTCATTGTTGCCGGCCGGCCAGAAGCCGCCGGTCGAGCTCAATCGCGCTACGATGGAAAAATTCCGCCCGCAAATGAAACAGCATTATCTGGACAAAAAACCAATATTCGTGTCGTAGCGGGCGGCAACGTGCAGGGCTACGTCAATCTCAAAGGCTATGGTGAATTCCAAGCTGACGTCACGAGGCTCGAACATTTCGCCATGACCGAACCAGTCGGTCCTAAGACAATTGGTAAATGCCGCAGACCCGGGTTCTTGCTTGAGCCGTTGGGTTGGGTTCAGGACCGGCTAATCAAGGCGATCGAAGACGAGCCAAATCTAATTGACTTGGTGTTCGGCCTTGATGTGCCGCGTATGCATCTGGTGGCACTGGCCCTGGCCCATATGACCGGCGACGTTACTTCCGATGTTGCCGCGATTCTTCTCGAAGGATCCAGAAAACCAATCTTGAATCTCAGCGTCGGTCACTGCCCTGTCGGGATTGGCCGAGCGTTGCGTCGCCTACCGCCTAATGTCCTATCCAGTGACCTCTATCGGAATCTCGTCAACCTTCTCGATGATCCAGTTACTGGAAAGTTCTTGCATCATACCGGTTCGATCACAGATCTAACAATAACGGGCCTTCATAACTTGCCCTCTGCTCTGCGGCGGCCTGCGATCATGGCGATGTTCGATAGCATTGACGGCATGATTTCGTTCGCCGATGGCCTACGGTTTCTGGCGTCGCGGTCAGGTTTGCCTTTCGATGCAATCGCAAGTCAAATTGGCGCCCTCGACCAAACCGATCAAGTCGCCGCGGCAATAAGACAGTTAGTCGATACCTTGCCGTTGCCCAACACATTACCGCAACTCGAGATCGGAGGATTCCGCAGGCTCGATGCCATCGCCGAAATTCGTCAGCTCGCCAAAGATTGGGAAAACTGTCTGGCCGACTACCTCTTCAATGTTAATGAGGGGACATCTGCAATCTATCTGTCGGACCACTTGGAGGCCGTTTGTTTTTTATGTCGCCACGGCCGGATGGGTTGGTTTTTGGTTCAGACCAAAGGTCCGAGAAATACCGCCATCAATCTCGAACAGCTCGCCCAAATTCACGACGCCTTTGCCGATGCAGGCATCCCGCCATACTCGATGATTGAAGCCATCGAGAACATTGTTGTAACCCACCGATGGTCACGCCATCATCAGGTACGATACGACGGCGAGATTCTTGATGATATCATGCCGTACTGGCGCGCGTACTCTCATAAAGCTGGCTCTGTATCGCGCCTCGCTGATGTCCGCTAATACCCCGTTCGCGACCAAACTGCGGACTTCACAAAACGACGCGAAGGGCCATCTTCTGCCTCACGCACTGCAACAAAAGTGCCGCAGAAATCTCCACTTCCGGGAGCGCTCATGTGGTCGCTGCCTTGGCGGCGATAGCCGAAGCAATGCCGCTGGTCGCAATTACCGTCACCTGACGCTGCGCGCGATCGGGCGCTAGCGTGAGCAGCCGTTCGTTAGATGGGGCATGGGTTTCATTTGGCGACGAGTTTCTTCAATAGTTCACGCAGCATATCGCCTTCACGCGGCGTCAAAGGCTGTAGAGTATCCGCAACGCTTTCGACCGAAAGGGGAACGAGCTTGCGCGCGAGCACTTTCCCCCCTGGCGTGAGGCTCAGGAGCAAGAGCCGACCATCGTCACGATCCTTCTCTTGGCGAACGAGGCCTCGTGTTTTCAGACGCAGCACTACGTCACGGATATTGGCCGGTTCCATGGCGACGAGACGTCCGAGCAGATTTTGCGACAACCGATCACACTCGAGCATGCGTGCCAAAACGACGGCTTGCGGGGGCGTGAGATTGAACCGGCTGAGGCGCGTGGCGAGTTTCGCATTGTGTCTCTGATGGGCCACACGAAGAAGAAAACCGATCTGATTATCGACGCTGAAGTCAGCGAATGAGTTGTCGTCAGGTTTCTTTCTTTGTAATTCGGCACTGGCCGTGGGACTCGCGGAGCCTGTTGGCGGATCGACATCGCCCCCGGACGCCAATTTCATGTACCTCGCGCGCCCGCTTGCTGAAGGCGACTTTCTTCTCGACATTTCCACCAGAGCGTCCTTTCTGTTTAGTCTCGCTTCACTTGCCAATTAGGATGCTTGGTTCATTGACAAGCGGTTTTTCGATTTCCGGCCGGCAACAAACTCTTGCTTCTCGATTGGTGCAGTGCGTCCAATCGTGCGGAACTCGGTCAGTAATTTCTGGCGTGCTTCCTTTATGCGCTCGAGCGTTGCGAGTTTAACGTGGCCGAAGCCTTTCACTGAGAGAGGCTGCTGCGCCAGCGCGACAGCTGTCGCGTGCGTCGCCGCCGTCAATCCTCCCTCTATTTCGTCCAGCGCTGCTTCGTAGTCTGCTATTATTTGGCGCTCCAATCTACGTTCCGCTGTTCGACCGAACGGATCCCACGGCGTGCCGCGCAAACTCTTGCCTTTGGCAAGCAGGCGAAACACGGGGAGAGCGAGCCAGCCCGGGATAGCTACCTTCCTGGGACGGCCGGTCGATGCGTCCTTGTAGACTGATGCGAGAAACGGCGGGGCAAGATGAAATTTCATGCTCTGCACGCCCTCGAAATTATCCTTGATCGCGAGTTCAAATGCGCCGTCCGTGAACAGGCGCGCCACCTCATACTCGTCCTTGTACGCAAGAACCTTGTGATACGATTTGCCGACCGCGGTCGCTAGGCCGGTCAGCCCCGGCGCGCGCTCGGCCTCAAGCTTGGCAACTTTCATCACTCGGTCGCGATAGAGTTTGGCAAGTGTGGGGCTTTGGTACGCAGTGAGATGTTCAGCGCGCGGCGCCAGAATGTTCTGGAGGGTGCGCTCGACGGGTCGCGCCTCTTTCACGTCGCGGCGTGCAATTCTGTCGAATGATTGCCTGTCGTGAACCGCAAGCCTACCTAGACGGAAGGCTTCGGTGTTCATAGCAACCGACGCACCGTTGAGGCCGATTGCCTCCTCGATGGCCGTCGCCGGGATCGGCACGAGGCCGAGTTGATAGGCGTAGCCGAGCAGAAGGGTGTTCGATGCGATGGAGTTGCCGAAGAGAGACGTCGCGTAATCGTGCGCGTCTAGCGTGTGTAACGCGCCCTGTTTCAGTCGCGAGGCGATCAACGCCATGAGGCGATGACTTGGAACAGTGAGGTCGGGGTTCCGGGTGAAATCGCCTGTCACCAGTTCGTAGTTCGAGCAGACGACTGAAGTTCTCTCGAGGTCGATGGTTTCAAGCATCTTGGTTGACCCCGTGACGATCATATCGCCACCGATAACAAGGTCAGCGCCGCCAACGCCGACCCGGATGGAATGAATGGCCTCCGTACTCTCAGCGACTTGAATGTGACATGCGACAGAGCCACCCTTCTGAGCCATGCCTGTCATGTCTATTGCGCCGAAGCCGAGGCCGGCGATGTGCGCCGCCTGGCCCAGAATGGCGCTCACGGTCACAACGCCCGTACCGCCGACACCGTCCACGATCATGGCATAAGGCCTTCGGCTCAAGTTCGGCAGTGTGGGGTCCGGCAGCCCGGTCCAAATCGGGACGTCGCGCGTGGGATCCGATGATTGAGCGCGGGTCATTTTACGAGGAGTGGCGCCGGTGAGTGTTACGAAGCTCGGACAAAAACCTTCCACGCAGGAGAAATCTTTATTGCAGGAAGATTGATCGATTTGGCGCTTGCGGCCGAGTTCGGTCTCAAGTGGAAGCACCGCGACGCAATTTGATTTGACGCCACAGTCGCCGCATCCCTCGCAGACGGTCGGATTGATGAAGATTCGATCCGCTGGATCGGGCAGCAATCCGCGTTTTCTCCGCCGGCGCTTCTCGGAGGCGCAGGTTTGATCGTAGACCAGCGCCGAAACGCCGGGGATCGCTGCCAGCTCCTTCTGAACCTTCATCAAGTCACGGCGGTGGTAGACCGCAACTCCGCGCGGGACAGTGCTGTTGCGATATTTTTCCGGCGCATCGGTGACCAGCGCGCAACGCTCTATACCTTCGGCCAGTACTTGTTGCGCCATCTGTATGGCCGTTAGGCCCCCAGCCAACGCCTGACCACCGGTCATAGCCACAGCATCGTTGAACAACAGCTTGAAGGTTATGTTGCGCTTGGCCGCCATCGCCGCGCGAATTGCGAGACTTCCAGAATGTGTATAGGTCCCGTCGCCCATGTTCTGGAACACATGCGGACGCTTGGAAAAAGGAGCCTCCCCAATCCAGTTGGCGCCTTCGCCGCCCATCTGGGTAAACCCGTCGGTGCTGCGGTCCATCCACTGCGCCATGTAATGGCAGCCAATACCGGCGTAAGCACGTGAACCCTCAGGGACCTTGGTCGAGGTGTTGTGCGGGCAACCGGCGCAGAAATATGGGGATCGCGTGATGAGGTCTGGCCCGCTGAGCTTGGTCGCGAACAGATGTTTCAGTCTTTCGAGCCGCACACGCACGGTTTCGGCGCGGAGGCCACGAGAGACCAACTGTTCACCGATTATGATGGCAATTTGGGTTGGGTCGAGCGCTCCGTAGGCAGGAAACACCTCGCGACTGCCGCCTTCGCCCAGTTCGTTTTTTCCGACGACGAGCGGACGATTCGGCAAATTGTAGAGAAGTTCTTTGAGCTGCGTTTCGATCAGGGCGCGCTTCTCTTCGACGACGATGATGAGATCGAGTCCTTTGGCAAACTGTCTCGCTCCACGAGGCTCCAGCGGCCAGGCCACTGCGACCTTAAAGAGACGCAAACCCACCTCGTTTGCCTTGATCTCGTCGATGCCCAACGCATCCAGAGCAGCACGCGTATCGAGGTAACTCTTACCTGTTGTGATAATGCCGACCTTGGGATTTGCGCCGCCGCTCATAATTGTGCGGTCGAGATTGTTTGCGCGTGTAAAAGCAGTGACGGCAAGAAGCTTTTGCTCGTGCAGCCTGCGTTCCTTTTCGAGCGGATTATCGCCTACGCGTATATTGAGTTCGCCCGGAAGTATTGCAAAATCGTGTCGATCGGGCAGTTTGACCTTTACCCGATCGACGGCGCCGTCGACACTTGCGGTCGATTCGATGTTGTCCTTCACGCATTTCATGCTGACCCACACACCCGCATAGCGGGACAGCGCAAACGCGTAGAGGCCGTAATCAAGAATCTCTTGCACGCCCGCCGGGTTCAGGACGGGGATCATGCAATCCATCATGGCGAACTCGGACTGATGGGCGCATGTAGAGCTTTCGCAGACGTGATCGTCGCCGAGCAAGGCCAGCACGCCGCCGTGTCTCGACGACCCTGCATGATTGGCGTGGCGAAACGCGTCGCCGCTACGATCTACGCCTGGACCTTTCCCGTACCAGACGGAAAAAACCCCATCATACTTTCCCTCGCCACGCAGCTCGGCTTGTTGAGCACCCCAGATAGCAGTCGCGGCCAAGTCCTCGTTGAGCGCCGGCTCGAACACAATTTCATTCTTGGCCGTTAGCGTTCGTACCCCTTCGAACGCGCCCTCCAGCCCGGCAATTGGGGAGCCGCGATATCCGGTCACATAGCCTGCGGTATTAAGCCCGGCGGCTTGGTCCCGGGCCTTTTGCATAAGCACCAGACGCACGATCGCCTGCGCGCCAGTCAACAGTTGGCGCCTCACGCCGAGATCAAACTTTTCATCGAGACTTTGGGAATGTTTAGCCATTGTCGATGCCGATCGTCGGTTGTCTGATCAAAGTTTTAGCTCGCTAGACCTACAAGCAGGCCGGACGCCACGCCCGAATTTGCCGGAGTGCAGTCTGGAGCGGCATCTCAATTTGATGGGTTCATTCATCCGGTAGGTTGGCCGCTTTGATGACCGATTTCCAGCGATCGATCTCGCTGACGAGCAGGCGTCTGGCGTCTTGCGGTGTCCCGCCGCCAAGCGTGTAGCCCAGCTGTAGAAATTTGCGTTGGACTTCCGGGTCGGCGAGAACGGCGGCGACTTCTCTGTTGAGGCGGTCGATGACCGGCGCTGGAGTCCCAGCCGGCGCGGCCAAGATAGCCCAGGACGTCACACTCGTGCTCACACCGCTTTCCGCAAACGTCGAAGTTTGAGGTAGACGTGGAAACCGTGCCCCGGAGCTGACTGCGACCGGCTTCAAAGATCCACTCTCCAGCGGCCCCAATATAGCTGGAATGAGTTCAAAACCGATCGCCACATCGCCCCGCATTACAGCGCTCGACAATTCGCCCGACGAGCGGAAACTCACGATCGGGATGCTTAGGTGTGCCGTCGATTTGAAAAGCTCCGCGGTCAGGAATTGAGTAGTGCCGACGAGGCCGGTGCCGATGTTGAACGTGTTCGGTGTCGTCTTGGCTTGTTCGATTACATCGCTGAGGTTGCTCAACGAAGACTTCGGAGAGGTAAAAATGACGACGTCGGCTTGCGCGAAGGTGACGATCGGAACAAAGTCATTCACGACGTCGTACGGCACTGACTTCATCATCGTTTGTCCGATGGCGTGGATATTTCCGAGCACGGCCAGCGAGTAGCCATCTGGCTCGGCCGCCTGAACCGTCTGCGCCGCCGCCATCCCGTATGGACCCGGCCGGTTCTCGACGACGACGCCTTGACCGAGTTTTTTCGCAAGAGCTTCGGTCAGCACGCGCACGGCGATGTCGCCGCCGCCGCCCGCCGCAAACGGTATGACCACCTTGATCGCTCTCGATGGATACTCGGCCGCAAAGGCGGAGCCCGGTAAGGCGGCTGCAACACAGACGGCAAACATCGCAGCGCGGAGCCTCGAAATCATTAGTCTTCCTCCCTCAACTGATCTGCGATTAAGTCGCCCGTTCCAACTCTCGTTGTCCCGCCTTTAAGCTGGAGCTAGCTGCATTGATGGCTCCAAAGCCCCTGCAGTCAGTTGCATGTCGTCTGCAGGGCGGAACCATGATTTGCCGGGACGCCCTTGACGAACTTCTTCCATTTCCCGCAGGAGGATCGAGCGCAGCTGCGCAATTCCCCGGTCGGAGGCGCCCAGGCATTCGCTGGTTCGATCGACAATGTTGCCCTGCCCTACAATTGCGACGTAATCCTGGGCGCTGGTCAATTCGATGAGCGGGTCGGTCGGGTACTCGCCCTGGAAGAGCTCAGTATGATGATCCGCGGCGTTGTAAAAACGACAGCCAGCGAAGTAGTCGGCAATACGCTTGTCCGTTTCCGGGTTCGTCGACGTGGTCGCAATCATTGCAATTCGTGACGTTCGAAAATCGTCGTGGGGTACCATCCAGTGATTGACCACAAACCATGGATCGCCAGGGGCGAGTCCTGAAATCATGACCCGATTGCAATTCGGGAAGGTCCAGTCGCTGACGCGGACCCTATTGCCGGGCCGAATTGCCAATTGGGAAATTCCGGCGGTTGTCTCACTGTATTGCAGTTCGGGTACGTCCGCGCTGATCGCGTCACCGAACACGCCGACCTTGCCCATCTGATGGGCAAAACTGACGTGGACAGCATCAAGAGAATTTTCAATATGCTGCAGCCAGTTGCTGGGCCATTCCTCGCTTCTGGCGAAGACGAGAGCATTGTCCGCATCAACCTCGGTGCGGCTGATCATGTCGAAGCTCGGCGCTTCTCCTTCTCCGAGAAATCCGAAGATGAGACCACCGTACTCACGCACGGGATAGGAGCCGATGCGTACGGAAGCTTTAAGGGGGTCGCGTTCAGCGGGCCGATGAATACACCTTCCGCTGCCGTCGTATTGCCAGCCGTGGTACATGCAACGAATGTGTTCACCCTCCACCCATCCAGTGTGGAGCAAAGTCAGTCGATGAGCGCAGCGTCCTGCGACGAGATGCGGGGTCCCGCTCTCTCCGCGGTACATCGTCAGTTCCTCGTTCATGATCCGGATGGGAATCGCCTTGCCGGGCTTAACCTGATCCGAGACGGCAAGCGGGTGCCAGAACTTCCGAAGTAGGGTACCCATGGGCGTGCCGCGGCTCGTTTGAACCAACGAATCCATCCGTTCTTGGCGCCTTTTGCGCGCTTCCTCGCGGTCCGGTTTGATAGAGTTCATGACGTTTTCTCCCATTAGTTTGTTTGTTAGGCGCTCTATATTCAGACTTCTTTGATGACGTGATTGCGCAACATGCCGATGTTGTTGATCTCAACCTCGACGATGTCGCCCTGCTTCATGTAGACAGGCGGCTTACGCGCATGACCGACGCCACCAGGTGTGCCGGTTGCAATAATGTCACCTGGCACCAAGGGAACGAACGTCGAGAAATAGGCAATGAGCGTTTCGATTCGGAAAAGCATGCGCCCGACACTGGCCTCCTGCATGATTGCGCCGTTCAACCGTGTCGTGATCTCCAGAGCGTAAGGGTCGATGATCTCATCTGAGGTGACCAACCATGGCCCGAACGCGCCGCTTCCGGCGAAATTCTTGCCGGGTGTCCATTGAGAGGTGTGCTGTTGCCAGTCGCGAACCGACCCTTCGTTGTAGATCGAATAGCCTGCCACATGGTTTAGCGCCTGGTCCTCGGAAATCCGGCGCCCACCGAGACCGATCACGACGGCAAGCTCGCCCTCGTAGTCGAATTGCTCGGACTCCTTGGGGCAAACCATGGCTTGCAGGTGACCGACTTGCGACGCAGCGAACCTTGGAAAAAGAACTGGATAACCCTTGCCTACGAGGCCCGATTCATCGAGATGCGATTTGTAGTTGACGCCAGCGCAAATAATTTATCGGGATTCGGAACCGGCGGAAGCCAGGAAACTTCGGAGACAGCAAAGTCCGGCGTATCTCGCAGGCCGATTTCACGCGCCTCGCCGATGGCGTTCGCTGTAAGCAAGCTACGCAGATCCGCGTACTGGCTTCCGACGCGACGCCCAAGATCGACGACACCCCCGTCCACGATGACGCCGTAGCTGGCCCGTTCGCCCACAAAATAACTGCCGAGTTGCATGAGACCGCGTCCCATCGTCTGGACTATCGTTATGATCATAACGATCATCCATGGCGAGTTAAGGGGCGCCTTCGCTCGCAAAAAAGAGACGCGCCGGCCACCCAAGATCGCGAAGGCGCTCGGAGTTCCCCGTACCGCCAACCCTGCTGGCACTCGCCGACAAGCGAACGTTCAAGCGCTTCGTCGCTCCGCTGCGCCGGATCAAGTGGGTGGTCTACTGCAAGGCGCCGTTCGCGGGACCCAGGCAGGTGCTGCGCTATCTGTCGCGCTACACCCATCGCGTTGCCATCTCAAACCGTCGGCTGGTCGCTGCTGATGATGGCGGCGTGTCATTCCGCTGGAAGGACTATCGCATCGAAGGTCCTGGCCGCTGGAAAACCATGACGCTCGCACCGCACGAGTTTATCCGCCGGTTCCTGATCCACGTGTTACCGAAGGGCTTCCATCGCATCCGCCACTACGGGCTGTTTGCCAACGGTAACCGAGCCGAGAGCATCGCCAAGGCGCGTGAACTGCTCGCCGTGGCGACACCGCAGACTGAACCCGAGGCCGCTTCAACGCAGCAGTCCGATCAGCCCCGCGTGCACCCGCGCCCATGCCCCTGCTGCGGTGGCCGCATGATCGTCATCGAGGTCTTTGCACGCAGCGGGACGCCCAGGCACAAGCCATCAATCGACACGTCATGAACTTGCGACTGATGCCAGATCAGACTGACGCACTTCCGCATCGCTGGCCCTCCGCCGGCAGCGCCGCCGCTCGCGCCGCAGACACTAAATGGCGGCTGTCGCATCTGCTCGACCCAGCGCTCTGCGCCGCAAACCGTCGCCGCCTCATGCCAAGTGGCCACAAATACCCCCGTGCGCCAGGTTCCGGGTTCACCTGCGCCGCACGATCACCGCGCCGCACCGGCCGCGCCCGGTCTCAATCCCCATAGCGCCCGCCGCATCACCTGCAATCTCCTCCCGCGACTTCGTGCCTTGGCGCTTCTCGGACGCCGGACGCACATACGCCCGGCTAGGATCTTCACTCCGGCGTCCGAGAAACCTGCACAAAAAGCGACATCAGTTCGCTTGTGCCAGCATCCGCTCGACACTCGGCCAGCTTTCCCGCCCAAAGGTCAGAAGGTCCGCCGTCAGGTCCGGCGGGCACCAATCCAAGAACGAAGGCTTGAACGCCGCTCGCGCCTTAATCCGATTGAACCACTCGGTTACGCGCGGGCGTTTGCCCTCCCACATCGGCGCCATACCCAACATGTCGAGCCGATTGACGTAAGGTGTCACCGCGATGTCAGCGAGCGAGAACGTCTCGCCGGCGAGCCAGGGCCGTGTGGCGAGAGCTTTCTCCATTTTACCGAGGTAGCGGTCGTAAAGTCGGAAGGCGTCGCCGATGCGTGGGGCGTCGAGCCCCTGCATGACGATTTCTTTTTTGCGTTCATGCCAGTGTGCAGTCACCGAGATTGGAGGCGTGCTGTTGAGGAACGCTTGAAATTTGTCCTCCGGCAAGCGGCGGACAATGTGCCGGTGGCATGAAGCAAACGTGATCTCGCCACAGGCCGGATGCAGATTTTCATCCACCGCCTTGGTCCACACCCGCATCTCGGCGCGCTCGACCGCGGATTTTGGTTTAAGCGGCACGTCTGGAAAGGTCTCGTCGAGATATTCGTTGATGACAGTCGACTCGACAATCACATTGCCGTCATGAACGAGGGTCGGTACCACCGCCTTGGGATTAAGCTTCTGGTATCCGGGCGCGAACTGGTCGCCTTTCAGGATATCGAGATAGTGGCCCTCCCATGCAAGATTTTTCTCGCCGAGCGCAAAGCGTACCTTGGCGGCGCAGACGGACGAGCCGTGATGATAGAGGTCGATCATGAGCTGTCCTCCGCTTTTTTTTAGTCAATGAAAGGCAACCACCTTCAACGAAGGTATCGTAACGACTCCATTGAGTACCGCGGAAGAGGACAAAAGGCACTTCGCTACCGCAATATGAGCCCGCTGGCTGA
>CAVTFP010000045.1:0-9347 GCA_963733645.1 uncultured Alphaproteobacteria bacterium | reverse complement strand
ATGGGCGTCTCTTCGCTCAGTTCACCCAGCCGTATCAGCCTTCCCCGAAAGGGTTGTCGGGTCGGCCTGCGCATCTGACTTTTCGAGGCTTGCTCGGCGTTCACTCGCGTTGCGGCCTGCACACTCGCGCTGTCACCAATTCGTGACACGCATTCCGAAGGCTTCAGCTATTTCGTCACCTCCATAGCTGCTCCGGTTGCTTCCGGCTGGAGCGGTTGCCGGATGGGACTTGCACCCACTGGAAAGCGCCGCCTTGTCACGGCGCACACCCATAACGTCATTTCGACCGTCATTCGATGCGCTGCGAAAGGCTCGCTCGATTATCCTGTCGACAGTAACAAGAGCGGCGACGGCGATCCGGCGGAGCCAGAGATTACCGGATTGGCGCCGTCGCGCGGGCAAGTAATGCTGCTGATGAAGCCGGGTTGAACAAGCGGCATCGACCTTGCGCTCGTCATAGGGTTGTCAGAAAATTGCGTTAGGGGCAGGATGGCGGGGTCTCAGGAGCCTTACCGTGCGTTACCATACGTCGGCCGTCTCCCCGAGGCGATAAGCAAGCGGGAGTTTGAAATGTCTATGTTGAAGAAAGTTTTCCTTGCCTCAATTGTCACGCTGTCCATTGGAGTGGCAGCACACGCTCAAAACCCGAAAGAGGGCGACTACTACGCCCCAGGGCCGACGACGCCGGTACATCTGAGCCCTGGACAAAAGGCGCTAATAAAGGACGGTGACTACTACGCCGGCGAAACCATGATCCTCGGCCACAAACGCATGGCAGCCCTCAAAAAATGCACTGACGGAATCAAGTTTGCTTCTGACCGTTATGTAAAATGCATGGCGTCGCAGGGTGAGAGTCCCTAAGCGCCTGTTCGAAAGCGATTTTTAATTTTTATCGATGGACGGCTTCCGAATTTGGCCCGGGGCTAACTCCGGGGCCTACTCGGTCTCAATCAGGAGCGATCCAACGCCGTATTCGCGATAAACGCGGCTCTCCACCGGCGCCGTGCCGTGCGGTACACTTGCGCCAAGCTTAGCAACGACGAAGGACAGGAATTAAAAAGATGTCAAAGAGGATTGCTTCAATCTTGGTTTGCGGCGTGCTGGGATCGATATTTTCGTTCAAAGTCCAAGCTATGCCGGCGTCACCTGCGCCGGCGCATGCACTAACGCCTCTGGTCACACCGGTGCGCGACTTTTGCGGTCTCGGTTTTCACCGCGGCCCCTACGGCTATTGTGTTCGCAACGGCGTGGCCTACGGATACGTGCCGGTGTATCCGCCGCCGCCGCCACGGGTGGTGGGTGTGCCGTACGCGTGCCCATTCGGCTTCTATATGGGACCCTACGGCCACTGCTACGAGTATTGAGTTGACTTCGCGCGTTGGGAAGACAGCTTTTACGTTTCGCCCGCGTCTATCGGACGATTTTCGGTCATCATTTATTAGCGCCGCGTGACACGACGTCTGCCGTATTTGCGTAGCGCCCCGTGTTGAAAATTGCTTGGCTAAGATCGAGTACCTAACGGCCCAAAGCGATGCTCGTTTCCGACAATAATGGAGGTATCGGATCATGAATAACTTCGTCGAAAAACTGGGAGCAGGCCTCTTGGCGCTGACTGCTATCGCAGCAGTAGCGGCTACGCCGGCTTACGCACAAAAGGCCCCTAACATTGTCATGCTCATGACCGATGATACGGGGTGGAACGATTTTGGTGCCTATTCCAACGGCGGTGCCGCGCTCGGCCATCCGACGCCGTATGTGGATCAGCTTGCTAAAGAGGGTGCGGTCTTCACGAGTTGGTACGGCCAGGCGAGTTGTACGGCGGGCCGCGCGTCGTTTCTGACCGGGCGTATTCCAGTACGCTCCGCTCTTTCGATCGTCGTCGCCCCAGGCGACGAGAACGCCCTCCGCAAGGAGACGCCAACGATTGCCGAGTTCTTCAAGAAGAATGGCTACTCGACGTACTTCTCCGGTAAATGGCATATGGGCGACAAGCCCGCGGCCTATCCGATCGAGCACGGCTTCGACGAGATGAAGAATTTTGCGGCCTACTACGCCGGCGTATACACCTACGATTATACCGACAAGTGGTTCCATCCCTGGTTCCCGTCGTACAATCCGCAGTTCAAGCAAATGTTTAGTGAAAACGTGAACCTGTCTGAGTGGGAGGGCGTCGCCGGCCAGCCGGCCAAAAACCTCGGTAAAATTACCTACGAGAGGTTTGCCACTTTCGACGAAGACCAATCGACGAACGCCGTCAACTACATCAAGCAGCATGCGAATGGTGACAAGCCGTTCTTCATGGATGTCAATTATCTCAAGATGCATAACCCTACCAATGCGGCGCCTGACTTCGCGGGAAAATCGCATCTCGGAGACTATTCGGACTCGCTGATGGAGCTTGATGCAGACATCGGCAAAGTCATGGAAGAAATCCGCAAAGACGCGCCGAACACGATCGTGATCGTGACGGCCGACAATGGCGCGTGGCTGGATGCGTATCCTGACGCGGGTACCACGCCGTTCCGCGGCGAAAAAGGCTCGCCGTTTGAGGGTGGTTGGCGCGTTCCTGGGATCATGTGGTGGCCGGGCCACATTCAGGCGGGCGCACATTTCGATGAGATGATGTCGCACATCGACGCCTGGGCGACGCTTGCGTCGATGGTCGGCCTGACCCCGCCGCCGCACGAATGGGTGGGCAATGACGGAAAGCCAATCTACTTCGATAGCATAGACAATAGCGCCTATATCCTGGGCAAGGCTCCACACTCGGCGCGGACCTCGTGGATATATGTCGACGGCGAAACCTTCAACGGTGCACGGGCCGATATCGGCGGCGATCCTACGGAGCCGTGGGTGCACATCGCGTGGAAGTATCTCTACACCGCCAAAGACTCCTGGCTCGGCTCGGAAGCAAATCTGGGCGCGATCGGCGCGGCGTACAATCTCACCATGGACCCGTATGAGAAATACGACATGACGTTCAATGGCGCCGCCCCGACACGTGTGCTGACAACGTCGCCTGGAAGGTATGCTGGCCAGGACAATGGTTGGGTGCTGGCACTCATCGAGCCAGTCATTCTCGACTTTGACAAGTCTGTCATGAAGTTCCCGAACATCAAGCGCTTCCCGGGCGGTGCCTCGACCGACCTCATTCCGAACCTGCAGAACCCGGATAACCCGCTGCCCTTGCTGAAGGACGTGCCCAACCCACATGGGGCGCAAGGCGGCGGCGGTTAAACGCGGCTAAGGGGGCGGCTAGCCGCCCCCTTCTTTGCTTTGAGGCTAAACTGCTCGCAGTCGTGATCAACGGTCATGATGAAACGCGTTGCGTTGGTATTCGGAAGCGAAACTAATGCGTAGCGTCGGCACAGTGTTCCTCGCCCTCGCGCTGCTGACAGTCGGAATTACTGTGGCACCCGCTAATGCGGCACCGCCGACAAGCGCAGCGACGGACGACAGCGTGAAGGATTTCGTGCTTCAATGGTATGCGCAGATGCAGGCCGGTAAGTTCGATCGCACGCAGTACGCGGCCGTCTATGGCGCCCAATTGACGCCGGAGGCTGTACAGGCGATGTCGCAGCATCTCAACCAATACGGGGCACCGCCGGAGCGCGCCGAAATCATGAAAAAGCGCCAGACGGAGGACCAGACATTGTACCTCATGAAATTCATATTCCCGCGCGGCGATGCCACGAGCCTTTTGTTTGGCTTCGATGCGGAGGGCAAGATCACTGGTGTCGGCGTCGAGAGCATGGCGGGAGACTAAGTTAGCTGCCCTATGGCCTCGCTGTATCTTCCTCGGGATGTCTGCTCATGTGCAGGTTTCTCGGACGCCGGAGTGAAGATCCTAGCCGGGCGTATGTGCGTCCGGCGTCCGAGAAGCGCCAAGGCACGAAGTCGCGGGAGGAGATTGCAGGTGATGCGGCGGGCGCTATGGGGATTGAGACCGGGCGCGGCCGGTGCGGCGCGGTGATCGTGCGGCGCAGGTGAACCCGGAACCTGGCGCACGGGGGTATTTGTGGCCACTTGGTATGAGGCGGCGACGGTTTGCGGCGCAGAGCGCTGGGTCGAGCAGATGCGACAGCCGCCATTTAGTGTCTGCGGCGCGAGCGGCGGCGCTGCCGGCGGAGGGCCAGGGATGCGGAAGTGCGTCAGTCTGATCTGGCATCAGTCGCAAGTTCATGACGTGTCGATTGATGGCTTGTGCCTGGGCGTCCCGCTGCGTGCAAAGACCTCGATGACGATCATGCGGCCACCGCAGCAGGGGCATGGGCGCGGGTGCACGCGGGGCTGATCGGACTGCCGCGTTGAAGCGGCCTCGGGTTCAGTCTGCGGTGTCGCCACGGCGAGCAGTTCACGCGCCTTGGCGATGCTCTCGGCTCGGTTACCGTTGGCAAACAGCCCGTAGTGGCGGATGCGATGGAAGCCCTTCGGTAACACGTGGATCAGGAACCGGCGGATAAACTCGTGCGGTGCGAGCGTCATGGTTTTCCATCGGCCAGGACCTTCGATGCGATAGTCCTTCCAGCGGAATGACACGCCGCCATCATCAGCAGCGACCAGCCGACGGTTTGAGATGGCAACGCGATGGGTGTAGCGCGACAGATAGCGCAGCACCTGCCTGGGTCCCGCGAACGGCGCCGGCGATCGCACGCACCGAATGGTCTTCCGGGACGACCTCCTCAAGATTGAAGCAATAGACAAACTGTCCTTGGTCCCGGTTCAACCGCCCCATCATCGTCCGCTCCCGCCAATGTCAGCGTCAGCGCGACGGAATGATCGTTCGTCGTAAAACTCAAACGACTTCTGCAACAAAATCGGCCAACAGGCGACGTCGGACGTGCACGCTGAACCAATTGTGCATTTCGCGCGACAGAACTGGCTGAAACACCGTCCCCGGACGTGACGATGGGATTGCCGGATTAAGTCCGGCAATGAGAGCTTGTGTTGTCCAGCCCCGTACCGGCACGCGATGAGCGGACGTTCGAATGCAATTTTTTCTCCACGACATCCTCGGTCGCATCGTTGCAGCCTGTTTGTGCCTCGATTGCTACCGCACCACGCTGAACGGTCTCGTCGAGAAAAATCCGCCGCTTCGAGCTGAACCTGATACCGTTTCTGCTCAGGCCGGGATTGTTTACAAGAGAGATACCGAGCCGGTCTTTTACTGGATGCAAATCGGTACCCAGGCAGATGCTCACAGCTTCAACAAAAGCTTGGCATTGTCGCAGAACACCTTGCGCTCGTTCTCTGGCGACAAAGAGCTCTTTAAGTCTCGGATCATTTGAACGCCGCGCGTCTTGAGCTTCCACAGTGGCGGCGCGTCGGTGCCGAAGAGGAAATGCTCAGCGCCCACCGTCTCGACCGCGCAGCGCGCCGCCGGCGCGTGATAGCAGGTCGATTCGAGATACATCATCTTCAAATATTCGCTCGGCTTCTTCTTGATGAGCATCGGCTCGTAGCTGCCGAGGAAGAACGCCTCGTCGCCGAGGCTGTAGGCGTAATCCATGCGCCCGATCATCTCGCAGATGCCGCCGCCCAGATGCGAGCCGACGAGTTTCAATTTAGGGAACCGTTCGAAGATGCCCTTGACGATGAGGCGCGACAGCGCGAGCGCCAGATCCATCGGCCGCCCCACGCTCGAGGCGAGGCGATAGATGTTGAGCCGCTCCTCGCCGAAGCCCACCGACGGCGGATGGATCACCACCGGCACGTCGAGCTCGCTCGCCATTTGGAAGAACGCCAGCGCCTCGTCATCGTCGGGATACTGGCCCTTGAGGCTCGAGATGATCCACGCGCCCTTCAACCCATCTTCTTTTACCGCGCGCTCGAACTCGCGCAGGAACCGGTCTCCACCCCATAGGGACCGTAGTGGAAACCGCAGATACCGACGGATGTTTTGCCTGCAGCTCGGCGAAGTAGCGATTGTGCGCGCTGACCCATTCGAATTGCTTGTCGGTGTCGAGATGCTTCAGTTCATGGATAGGATTGCTGACCATCGAGATGTCAACGCCTCCAGCCTCCTGGGCCTCCAACACCTTCTCGATGGTGAGCGGGCAGCGTCCCTGCCAAAACGGCTCGATGCGGTAGTCAGGGTGATAAACATGAGTGTGAAAGTCGATGATCATTGGTCCTCCGACGTGGCGCTGGCTGCGCGGGAACCCTTGCGGTTTAAGGCCGGCCTCCTCGACCGCACGGGCGCAATCGAGCCGACCTGTTCGATAAAGCGGGCGAACTGCTCAGGCGTGTCGCCGATAGGCTCAGTCCGCGTATATCAGGTTGCGCTGTCGGAATTCAGACCCGGTCATGATGGCGGCAATCGCGCCATACAGGCGGTCGATGATGCGACGCGGCGTTGCGGCCGGTACGAACAAACCGAGCCAGTTGCGCGGCATCGTCGAGGTCTGTCCAAGCTCGTATATGGTCGGGACATCGGGAAACAACGGTGAGCGCTGGCGACCGTCCACTGCAAGGCCAACCGCAGTGCCGTCGGCGATATATGGGACGAAGTTGCGCCCCCCAGGAAGATGACCGGCGTGGCGCCGTTCATCATGTTGGTGATGGCATCGGCGCCGCCCTTGAACGGCACGCTGACGATATCTGTGCCGTTCCGACGATTGAATTGCTCAAGATAATTGCGCTGTGGGATGCCCGGAGACATGTAGGCGAGCGGCCGTTGCTTGGCGACGCGCGCCAAGTCCTCCAGGGATTTCACTCCAAGCGAGGCGTTGACCACCAAAAGCTGCGTGTTGAAGATCAGATTGGAAATCGGCGCGAAATCCTTGCGCGGATCGAATGGAGGTTTCGTGAAGAGCAGCTCGCTGTAAACCACCGTCTCGCCGGTCAATGCGCACACGGTGTAACCATCGGCGGCTGCTTCCGCGCAAACGCGACCGGCGATCAGGAAGTTGCCACCGGGTTGGCTCGATCACGACGGGCTTGCCGAGCGTTTTCTGCAGTTCGTCGGCAAGCGCCCGCGCCAGGATGTCGTAGGTCCCGCCGACGCCGACGTTCGTAATAATCTTGATTGTCTGGTTCGGAAAGTTATCGGCCGCTGTCGACTGCGCGCGGCAATCGGCCCCCAGTATGAGCTGCAGCGAAAGTGCGGTAGCGATCACGAGGCCGTTCTTCATGTGCCCTCTATGAGCCTTGCATTCGCTCAGCACGGAGCGCTTATCGCGCCGCCAACGGATGCGCTTCGTTCGCTGACGCGACCGCGGCGGGAGCTGACCCTGCGGCTATCCTGTGCGGCGCTGCCGCTCGGCCGTGCGGGCGAGAATGCGCCGCGCGACAGCGCAGCGGCATCGGCCTTCACGCTGATCTCACGCAGGTCCGGACCGAGCTCGTCATAGCCGGCCTGAATCGCCTCCAGCGCAGCCTTGTCCTGGGCGAACACCGTCCACAGCTGGTCTTTCATATCCTGGGTGACATCGGCCGGATAGGACATCGCGATGACGACAAATTGGTAGAGGTGGTTACGACTTCCGGCGTGATCGGCATGATGTTCAGACGCACATTCGGCTTGCGTGCTGGCTCGTCAGGAAACCCGATCGTATTGCTGATGAGATGCAGGTTGGGCAGGAAGCTTTGGGATCGCAGCCGCCGGCTGAACACCTGCCCGACCGGCATCGAGAGCAACTTTGCCGTTCCGGGTACGGCCACGTCACGCGCCAAGTTGCGCTCCAACGTCACGGTCAAGCCCTCCGCGGTGATCGTGTAGGGCGTGGTGGCCATACCCCCGCCATCAATGCCGCGATGTGCAGGAAGCTGATGTGAGAGGTGTCGAGCAGGTTTTCGAACAGGAGTGAATAGTTGGCCTTGATCTCCATCATGAAGTAAGGCTCGAACCGCCATTGGCCGTAATCCTCATCGCCGCACCCGATCTGCGTATAACTGGGCACCAGTGCAGGATCGGCCTTGGCCGGATCGCCCATCCAAATCCAGACAAACTGCATCTGTTCGACGACGGGATAGCTTCGCGTGGACACCGAACGCGGAACACGCTGTGCAGTCGGGATCAGCACGCAGCGCCCGGTTCGGTCGAACTGAAAGCCGTGATACACGCACTCGATGGCGTGATTTAGAACACGGCCTTGTGACAGCGGCACGCCGCGATGGGGACAGCGGCTACAGGGCCGCCACCTCACCCTCGCCATCGCGGAAAAGCACGATCGGCTCGTCCATGCATTTTCGCGTGAACGGCCGACCCGGCTGAACCTCGTGCGAGAACGCGATCACGTACCACTGATCGCGGATGTACGGCCACATGTACCGGGCAAATCACATGCGATGAGACTTCATTCATCGGCCAAAGTGCTTTCTGGTAGCAAGCCAGCTGCATTATTGATCATGATCATAATTGAACATGTTCAATACGGTCAATGCCCGCCTCCGGCTGGTGTCGACAGGTTTCCAAACCACCACACCCGCACGGCTAATTGCCATGGCGTCATTCAGCAGGTAAAGGTGACAAACCGTCGATGAGCGACTTTCAACTGCTTGCGAAGCGAAGTGAGCCCGCTTCTGGTGTTCAGGTCATCGAGAAACAGCCCACCGGCGAATTTCCACCTGATAGATCGCGAATATGACCCCAGCAACAAGGCTCACCGGTTCTTTGGTCGCAATCTCTTTTCGATCCATCGCAGAGTGGACAACCAATTCGATCAGCGAGATCAGGCGCTCTCGCATTCTAAGGAACCGCGTCGCTTCGGGGCCCGAGGCGTAGAAGGCCATTTCACGAAGGCACAGGCGCGACAATGCCGGTTCCCGTGCAAAATACTGATAGTAGCGCTGAAAGATATTCAGCAAGCCATCCAAGATCGATCGATCTGTGGGCTTCGCAGCGGCGGCTTGGCTGACAACCAATTCGAGGTCTTCGTTCACCGTCAGGAACAGCAAGTCTCGCTTTGTCGTCGCATAAACAAAAACCGTACCTAATCCTACGTCAGCGCGCGCCGCAACCTCTCGAGTTGTTGTCTCATCATAGCCTTTCGAAATAAATAATTCAGCGGCGGCACTTTTGATGCGGCGCAGCTTATTAGAGTCTATTTCGCTCGCGCAGCCCTGCGGCGCTGTTCTTCATGGAGTGTAATCTTGAAAGCTGCGCTGTCGCTATTCATAGCGGGGATTCAAGCGACAGTTGAAGGGAGCTTCTGGCGCCCCGACCCCATGGTTGGAAGAGCTGTGAAACGGGGATAAGACGGGCGCCGTTGTTGGGCAAACTCGATGACTGCTTTCAGGTCAGACGCGTCTGGCGTGAACCGGCGTCAGGGCAATCCCATGTCCGCTTTTCTCCCGATAACGACCTAATAATGTGGACCGCTTGAAATAACGTGATGGGCCATGGC
>CAVTFP010000044.1:0-15531 GCA_963733645.1 uncultured Alphaproteobacteria bacterium | reverse complement strand
AAAACGGAACTAATGGAGGCACCGGAATGAATATCGTCAGTATCGTCCGCGGCGCCAAATTCGCAGCCGTTATCGCAGCAGCGTTCCTGATCGCCGGCTGCGCCAAGAATCCGACCGATCAATCGGCGATGGGCGCCGCCGCAACGCCCGGCAGTCAACAGGACTTCGTCGTGAATGTCGGCGACCGCGTGTTCTTTGAGACCGACTCGTCGGAACTCACCGAACAGGCGCGCGCAACGCTCGACAAGCAGGCGCAGTGGCTGGGCAACTACAACCGCTACAATTTCACTATCGAGGGTCACGCCGACGAGCGCGGCACGCGCGAATACAACATCGCGCTCGGCGCCCGCCGTGCGCAGACGGTGCGCGAATATCTGGTCTCGCGCGGCGTTTCTGCGCAACGCATGCGCACGATCTCCTACGGCAAGGAACGGCCGGTCGCGGTTTGCGACGATATTTCCTGCTGGTCGCAAAATCGCCGTTCGGTGACAGTGCTCGATCAGAGTTCGTAACGGCCGCTGTCGCAAATATCGGATCGGGACCTCGGCGCCGTCACGGCGCCGATCGTCTTTCGGCTTGCCAAATCACGCCTGAAATCGGATCGTAGTGGCCCATCCCCCTATTGATTGCGGCCACGATCCGGCTTTGTGAAAATTTGACGAGGTTTCGCGCATGACTGCCGTCGCACGTATCCGTGCAATGCCGATTCTTGCTGTTGCAACAATTCTCGCGGCCTGCGGCCAGAATAATCAATACGCGGCGCCGCCGCCGCCAAAGGTTACTGTAGCCGCGCCTGTCGAGCAGCAGGTCACACGCTATTTCGATGCGACGGGCAATACCGCGTCGATCAACTCGGTCGATCTGGTGGCCCGGGTGCAGGGCTTCGTCCAGGCCATCAGCTACAAGGATGGCGATTACGTGAAAAAAGGCACGTCGCTGTTCACCATCGAGCCGGAGCCTTACAAGCTCAAAGTGGATTCCGCGAAAGCGGCTGTCGTCAGCGCGCAGGCGACGCTGACGCAGAACAAGCGGAGTACCAGCGCCAGGCCGATCTTATCCAGAAGCAGGTCTCGACCCAGGCCAATTACGACAAGGCGCTTGCGGCGCGTGACTCCTCTCAGGCCGACCTGCAATCGGCGCAAGCCAGCGAGCAGCAGGCCGAGATCAATCTCGGCTATACGGATGTGACAGCGCCGTTCGATGGGGTGGTCACGGCGCGCCAAGTCTCGATCGGTGAGCTTGTGGGCGCGTCCTCGCCGACGGTGCTTGCCACCATCGTGCAACTCGATCCGATCTGGGTGAATTTCAACGCCAGCGAGAGCGATGTGCTGCAGGTGCGGGCGAACCTGGCGCAGACCGGCCGTACCACCGCCGATCTTCTCGGCATGCCCGTCGAAGTCGGATTGCAGAACGAAGACGGCTATCCGCACCACGGCAAGCTCGACTACGTCGCTCCGACCGTCAATGCGTCGACCGGAACCCTCGCCGGACGCGCCAGCCTTGATAATGCCGATCGTAGCCTGCTGCCGGGATATTTCGTCCGTATCCGCATCCCAGGAAAGCCGCAGCCGGGCTTGCTCGTGCCCGATGCCGCGCTCGGCAGCGATCAGGGCGGGCGCTATGTGCTCGTCGTCAACAAGGACAATGTTGTCGAGCAGCGCAAAGTGGAGCCCGGCCAACTCGAGGGCGAACTGCGTGTCATCGAGAAAGGCCTCACCAAGGACGACCGCGTGGTGGTCGCCGGCATCATGCGGGCTATTCCGGGCCAGAAAGTCGATGCCGAGTCGGGCACGCCCGCGGCGGCGAAGTAGCGCGGCGGTCGCACAATGATTTCTAAATTCTTCATCGAGCGCCCGGTTCTCGCGAACGTCCTCGCCATCCTGATGATTTTGATCGGCGCGGTTGCCGTCTACGATCTGCCAATTGCGCAATATCCCGACGTCGTGCCGCCGACCGTGCAGGTGACGACGCGTTACCCGGGTGCGAGCGCGCGCACGCTTATGGACACCGTAGCGCTGCCGATCGAACAGCAAGTCAACGGCGTCGAGAAGATGATCTACATGCAATCGATGAGCGCCAGCGACGGCAGCTATACGCTCACGGTAACATTCCAGATCGGCACCGATCTCGATACGGCGCAAGTCCTGGTGCAGAATCGCGTTGCGATTGCACTCTCATCGTTGCCGCAGGCGGTCCAGGCGCAAGGCGTCACCGTGCAGAAGCGATCGACCGCGATCCTGCTCTTCGTCACTTTGACGTCGCCTGACGGCCGCTATGACAGTCTCTATCTCGCCAACTACGCTACGATCAATCTCAAGGACGAGTTGGCGCGGTTGCCCGGGGTCGGCAACGTCAATGTGTTCGGCGCCGGCCAGTATTCGATGCGGATCTGGCTCGATCCCGAAAAGCTGAAGGCGCGCAGCCTCAATGCCCAGGACGTCGTTATCTCATTGCAGCAGCAAAGTCAGGAGGTCACCGCCGGCCAGGTCGGCATTCCGCCGACGCCGCCGGGCGTCAATTTCCAGTACACGATCGATATTCAGGGCCGGCTCTCCGACCCCGACCAATTTGCCAATGTGATCGTCAAGACCGGCGATAACGGCCAGATCACCCGGTTAAGCGATGTCGGCCGGGTCGAGCTCGGCGCGCAAACCTACAGCCAGAATTTCACGCTCGACGGCAAGCAAGCCGCTGGCATCGCCATTTACCAGTCTCCGGGCGCGAATGCGCTCGATGTGGAGCACGCCGTCAAGACGAGGATGGAGGTGCTGGCGAAGGACTTTCCGCAGGGCCTCGTTTATTCGGTGCCTTTCGACACGACAGTGTTCGTGAACGCGTCGATTCACGAGGTTTACAAGACCCTCATCGAGGCGGGAGTGCTGGTGCTGGTCGTCATCATGGTGTTCCTCCAGGACTGGCGCGCCATGCTGATCCCGGCGACCACCGTCCCGGTGACGATCGTCGGCGCTTTTGCCCTGATGTGGGCGCTCGGTTTTACCGTGAACTTTTCGACCTTGTTTGCGATCGTGCTGTCGATCGGCATCGTGGTCGACGATGCTATCGTCGTCGTCGAGGGCGCCGCTCACAATATCGAGCAGGGCATGAGCGGCCATGACGCGGCTGTTAAAGCCATGGACGAGTTGTTGGGGCCGATCATCGGCATTACGCTGGTGCTGATGTCGGTGTTCCTGCCGGCGGCATTCCTGCCCGGCCTGACCGGACGAATGTATGCGCAATTCGCACTGGTGATCGCGGCGACTGCGCTGCTGTCCGCCATTAACGCAGCAACACTCAAACCCACCCAGGCGGCTATGTGGCTGCGCACGCCTGTGCCGCCGGAGCAGCGCAACGCTTTCTATCGCGGCTTCAACAATATCTACGGCCGGATCGAGCACCGCTATGCCGGTCTGATCCATCACATGGTCGAGCACGCCGGACTGATGACCATCGTGGCCTTTGCAATCATGGGTGTTGCGTTCTGGGGCTTGTCGCGTGTGCCCACAGGGTTCCTGCCGATCGAGGATCAGGGTTACGTGCTGGCCAGCGTCCAGCTTCCCGATGGCGCGTCGCTTGCCCGCACGCGCGCGGCGCTTGATCAGGTTTCGGCAATCGCCGCCAAGGACGACAGCGTCGCGCAAGTGATCGCGATCTCCGGCATATCCGTCCTCGATAACAGCGCACCGCTGGCCAATGCGGGCGTCGCCTATATCGTGCTCAAGGACTGGAGCAAACGCGCCGACCTGCGCACCATATTCGGCCGGTTGGCGCCGGCACTCGAGGCGGTCGATGGGCGTGTCATCGTGCTGCCGCCGCCGCCGATCCAGGGTATCGGCAATGCCGGCGGCTTCACCCTGCAACTTGAACTGCGCGACGGCAGTACGGATTTTGCCAAGCTCCAGAGCATTACTGATACTGTCGTTGCCAATGCCCAATCGCAGAGCGCGCTGCAACGGGTTTCGACCTCCTTCCGCGCCATCGCGCCGCAACTGCGTATCGATGTCGATCGCGTCAAGGCGCAGACGTTGCATGTTTCGATCGATCAGGTTTTTTCGACGCTGGCGACCTATCTCGGGTCCGACTACGTGGCACAGTTCAACAAGTTCGGCCGGGTATTTCAGGTCTATGCGCAGGCGGATGCGCAATTCCGACTGCGGCCCCGGGACATCGAGAACCTTTCGGTGCGCAATCAGCAGGGCGACATGGTTCCGCTGGGTACGATCATAAGCATCGAGCCGGCGGTCGGGGCGCCGCTGATCAGCCTTTACAATCTTTATCCGTCGTCGAGCGTCATCGGATTGCCGGCCGCGGGGTTCAGTTCGGGCGAAGCGATCCGCTTGATGGAGCAAAATGCGGCGAACACGTTGCCGCCCGGAGCCGGCAGCGATTGGACCGCTATGTCCTATCAGGAAAAGGTCGTCGGCAATCAGATGTACCTCGTGTTCGCGATGGCGATGCTGCTCGTTTATCTGGTGCTCGCCGGTCAATATGAGAGCTGGTACACGCCGCTCGCGGTCATCCTTTCGGTACCGCTGTCGCTGGTCGGGCCGGTTGCGGTGCTCGAAGGCCTTCGCATCGACAACAATCTGTACACGCAGATCGGCATCATTCTGCTCATCGCGCTGTCCGCCAAGAATGCCATTCTTATCGTCGAAGTTGCGCGCGAACACCGCGTGCGCGACGGCAAGCCCATTTTCGAAGCTGCGGTCGATGCCGCCCGGGCGCGCTTTCGGCCGATCCTCATGACGTCGTTCGCATTCATTCTCGGCGTCGCGCCGCTTGTAGTCGCCAGCGGCGCCGGCGCCAGCGCGCGAAAGTCGATCGGCATTACGGTATTCAGCGGCATGATCGCCTCGACCTGCCTCGCCGTCCTGTTCGTGCCTTCGCTGTTCGCTGTGATCCAGCGTTTCGAGGAGTGGCGCGCCGCCCGCAAGCATCCCCGCATCCAGCCTGCGGAATAGGGCACGCAGTCACAATTTGGACGCAGGACGCGCTATGTTAGGCCTCGCCATTCCACCGAACATGCTGCCGGCGATGCTCCGCCCCATTTCCCTCCTGGTCGTCGCGCTTGCCTGTGGGTTTTGTACCAGCCCCGCGGCGGCGCAGATGTCGCAATCTGATCTCCTGACCCGGCTCGACCGCCTCGAGGCGACGATTCGCGATCTCACCGGGACGGTTGAGCAGTTGCAATACCGCAATCAGCAGCTTGAGCAGCAGGTGCAGCGATTGCAGGCGCAGATGCAGGGCGGGGTAGCGCCATCGGCCTCTGCTGCATCGCCGCCGCAACTACAGCGTCCGGCCGCGCCCTATTCGCCGCCACCCGCCGCGCCGCCTGCGCCGATCATCGCCGCCGAACCACCTCCTGCACCGGTTGCGCCAGGACCTGCATCAAGCGGGCGCGGCGACGCCTTTAACCCGGCGGTCAATCCGACCGCACCCGGTGCGCCGCGGCCGCTTGGCACCAGCACCACCGCGACGGAGCCGCCGCCTGTTGCGGATACGCCAGCCGGCCCGCGTCAGCCGGGCGCGCCGCTCGATCTCTCGACCTTGTCGGCATCGCCCGGCGGTCCGCCGCCGAGCGGTGACTTGCCGCCGCCACCGCCAGCCAATCCGAGCGCCACTGGCGCCATGCAGGCCACATTGCCACCAGCCAATACGCCGAAGGACGAGTTCGATCTGGCCTACGGATATCTGGTGCACAAGGACTATGCGCAGGCAGCGGACTCATTCCGGTCCTTTCTGAAAGAGCATCCGAGCGATCGGTTGACGCCGGAGGCGCAGTACTGGCTCGGCGAGAGCCTGTTCCAGAGGCAGCAATATCGCGATGCCGCGGAATCCTTCCTCACCGTCTCGACCAAATACGATACGAATGCGCGCGCCCCCGACGCGTTGTTGAAACTCGGCATGTCGCTTGCGGCGCTTGGCGAAAAAGAAGCGGCCTGTGCCTCGCTCGGCGAGGTGCTGCGTAAATATCCGCGCGCCTCACTCAGCGTGAAGCAAGGCGTCGACCGGGAACAGAAGCGTGCCCACTGTTGACGAAGCCGTTTCCGACAGTGAAGCGGGCGCTCTGTTCCGTGGTCTTGAAATTTTGCCGGGGCTGGTCCTTGCCGTTTCCGGTGGGCCTGACTCGACGGCGCTGCTCGTTCTCGCCGCGCGCTGGGCGAAGCGGCTCAAGCGCGGTCCGAAACTCCTCGCCATTACCGTCGATCACGGCCTGCGCCCCGAGGCTGTGCGTGAGGCGGCAGCGGTTGCGCGGACTAGCGCGCCACCTCGGCGTGTCGCATCGCACGCTGCGCTGGCGCGGCAGAAAACCCCGCAACGGATTGCAGGAGGCGGCACGTAACGCCCGCTATGCGCTGCTTGCGCAGGCTGCGAAGCGCGAAGGCATCGCGCATATCGTGACCGCGCACACGCTCGACGATCAGGCCGAGACCGTGCTGTTTCGTATGGCTCGCGGTAGCGGGCTACTGGGGCTTGCCGGAATGGCGCCCGTCGCGCCGCTGCCGGCGCAGGCCGGGCAGGGGGTTTTTCTGATCCGCCCGCTCCTTCATATTCCCAAGGCCCGGCTGCTCGCGACGCTGAAGACGGCAAAGATCGGCTACAGCGAAGATCCGACGAACCTCGATCCGCGCTTTACCCGGCCTCGTTTGCGAACACTGATGCCCGCCCTGGCGCAAGAAGGCCTCGATGCGCGCGGCCTCGCCAGGCTGGCGATGCGGCTCCGCCGCGCCGAATCGACGATCGCGGTCGCAGTCGATGCCGCGCGAGCGGCACTGGCGCCGCCGCCGTGGCGGGATCACGGGCCGGTCGTCTTCGAAACCTCCCGGTTCGCGGAATTGCCCGTGGAAGTGGCGCTGCGCCTGCTCGGCGAAGCGGTTACGCATAGCGGTAACGAAGGCACGGTCGAATTGGCCAAGCTTGAGGCCCTTTATGAGGCTTTACGGCTGGCCAACTCCCGGCTGCGCCGAACCCTGGCCGGGGCGCTTGTGACGCTTTCCAACGACACCCTCACGGTCGAGCGCGCACCCGCGCGCCGCGCATTAGCCATGCACAAGAACCGCAAGGGCCGCTTTACGAAATAGGCTTATATTCGCCAGATGACCCATTCCCGGGTTCTTGGCACGTGGCGGGTGGCCTCCTACATTGCCAAGGGTACGGGAACGTGAAGCCGCCACGATTTGCAGGCACATAGTACGCTCGCTGGCGCCGCAGATTCGCGGGTCAAGGACTGAAGATGAACGCCAATCTGCGAAATTTCGCCCTGTGGGTGATCATCGTCCTGCTTCTCCTGGCATTGTTTACGCTATTCCAGAACCCCGGCCAGCACACGACGTCGCAAGACGTTTCGTTCTCGCAACTTCTCAACGAGGTCGATCAGGGTCGCGTGCGCGACGTGCTGATCCAGGGTCCCGAAATCCACGGCACCTTCACCGACGGCCGCACCTTCCAGATCCTATGCGCCGAGCGATCCGACGCTGGTGCAGCGGCTCTACAACAAGGGCGTCTCGATCACGGCGCGGCCGCAGACCGAAAACGTGCCCTGGTTCGTCTCGCTGCTGATCTCATGGCTGCCGTTCGTGGCGCTGATCGGAGTGTGGATTTTCCTGTCGCGGCAGATGCAGGGCGCCGGCGGTAAAGCGCTCGGCTTCGGCAAGTCGCGGGCAAAGCTTCTCACCGAGGCGCACGGCCGCGTCACCTTTGAAGACGTTGCCGGCGTCGACGAAGCCAAGCAGGATTTGCAAGAGATCGTCGAATTCCTGCGCGACCCGTCCAAGTTCCAGCGTCTCGGCGGACGGATTCCGCGCGGCGTGCTGCTGGTCGGGCCGCCCGGCACCGGCAAGACCTTGATCGCGCGCGCCGTTGCCGGCGAAGCGAACGTGCCGTTCTTCACGATTTCGGGTTCGGACTTCGTCGAGATGTTCGTCGGCGTCGGCGCCAGCCGCGTCCGCGACATGTTCGAGCAGGCCAAGAAGAACGCGCCGTGCATCATCTTCATTGACGAAATCGACGCCGTCGGCCGCCATCGCGGCGCCGGCCTTGGCGGCGGCAATGACGAACGCGAGCAGACGCTCAATCAGTTGCTCGTCGAGATGGATGGTTTCGAAGCCAACGAAGGCATCATCCTGATCGCCGCGACCAACCGGCCAGACGTGCTCGATCCGGCGCTGCTGCGGCCGGGCCGTTTCGACCGTCAGGTGGTGGTGCCGAATCCGGATGTGGTCGGCCGTGAACAGATTTTGCGCGTCCACGTGCGTAAGGTGCCGCTGGCGCCCGACGTGAACCTCAAGACTATCGCGCGTGGCACGCCCGGTTTCTCCGGCGCCGACCTGATGAATCTCGTCAACGAGGCCGCCCTGATGGCGGCGCGCCGCAACAAGCGCATGGTCACCCAGGTCGAGTTCGAGGACGCCAAGGACAAGGTGATGATGGGCGCCGAGCGCAAGTCGCTGGTGATGACGGAGGAGGAAAAGCTCCTCACCGCCTATCACGAGGGCGGCCACGCCATCGTCGCGCTCAACGTCAAGGCGACGGACCCGGTGCACAAGGCCACGATCATCCCGCGCGGCCGCGCGCTCGGCATGGTCATGCAACTGCCCGAGCGCGACAAGTTGTCGATGTCGCTCGAGCAGATGACGTCGCGCCTTGCCATCATGATGGGCGGCCGTGTCGCCGAGGAATTGGTGTTCGGCCGCGAGCGCGTGACTTCGGGCGCGTCGTCCGACATCGAGCAGGCGACCAAGCTTGCGCGCATGATGGTGACGCGCTGGGGCCTGTCCGAAGCACTCGGCACGGTGGCCTACGGCGAAAACCAGGAAGAAGTGTTCCTCGGCTATTCCGTGGCGCGGCAGCAGACCATTTCCGAAGCCACCGTGCAGAAGATCGACGCCGAGATCAGGCGGTTTGTTGAGGCCGGCTATACCGAGGCGCAGGACATTCTCACCACCAAGCGCGGCGATCTCGAGACGCTCGCCAAGGGCTTGCTCGAATTCGAGACGCTGACTGGCGACGAGATCAAGGATTTGCTGCTTGGCAAGCGCCCGGTCCGCGAGTCGGTGATCGAGCCGACCACGCCGCGCAATACGACCGTTCCGACCGCCGGCGCCGGCCGCAACCGACCGCGTCCAGAGGCTGGACCGCTGGAACCGCAGCCGCAGGGCTAGGACGTGATCCGATTTCGTTCATTCGGGTCACGATTAAATTCTTAGTTGGAGCGTGATCTTTTCAAGCTCGGGGCCACTCGGCCGGGGAGGGGCGATTGATGCGGACCACCGTTATAGCCGGTGTGATTATCGCTTTTACCGCAGGTCACGCGGTGGCGCAGAGCGTCGCCGGTCAGCCGACGCTGGCGAAGCCGCCTGCGGCCAAGCCACCGATTGCCGCCCTCAAGCCGCCGCAGCCGGCGAAAAACGTGGCGACGCCTGAATTGCGCTCGGAGGCCGAACTGGCGCTGTCTTCCGATCCCGTGTTTGACGAAAACACCTTCGCGCGCATCAAGGATGCGCTGCTGTTTTACTCGGATATCCAGGTGCGTGGCGGCTGGCCGATGCTGCCGCCCGACGCTAAGCTCGCGCCGGGCGCGAGCGGTCCTGACGTGGCGCTGCTGCGCCAGCGTCTGGTGATTTCCGACGACATTCCCGCCAACCAGGCATCCGGCGACAGCTATGACAGCGCCGTGGCCGAAGGCGTCAAGCGCTTCCAGCTTCGTCACGGCCTCGACGTTACCGGCAGCGTCGGCGCGCAAACCTTGAAGGCGCTCAATGTGCCGGTCGGCGCGCGCATCAAGCAGCTCGAAGCCTCGCTCGATCGCCTGCTCGGCATGGATTTCATCTTTGCCGAGCGTTACGTCGTGGTCAACATTCCGGCTGCTTTTGTCGAGGCGGTCGCCAACGGCAAGGTTGAGCGCCGCTACCGCGTCATCGTCGGCAAGATCGACAAGCCGTCGCCGACGTTGAGCGTGTATATCACCGCGATCGATCTCAATCCGACCTGGACGGTGCCGCTCTCGATCACCAAGACCGAGATCGCAGCGCATATGCGCAAGGATCCGAGCTATCTCGACCGCATGCACATGCGGCTACTCGGCGCGCACGATGAAGACATCAGTCCCTCATCGGTCGATTGGTCAGGCGACCGCTCGTATAATTTCACGGTGCGGCAGGATGCCGGCAACTGGAATGCGCTAGGCAATCTTAAGATCGATATGCCGAATCCGTATTCGGTTTACATGCACGACACCGATACGCGAAAGCTGTTCTCCGACGACTACCGCTTCGATTCCCACGGCTGCACGCGTGTCGACAATGTGCGCGATCTCGCAGCCTGGATTCTCCAGGATGGCCCGCCCGGCTGGGACCGCGCCGCGATCGACGCCGGCATCGCCGCCGGCCAGACCAAAATCATCAATCTGCCGCACAAGATTCCGGTGGCCTGGGTCTATCTCACCGGCTGGGTGACGCGTGACGGCACCGTCGAATTCCGCGACGACGTCTACAAGCACGATGAATCGCTGGACCGCGATGCGCTGTCGCAAGCCGTGAACGACGGCGGCTTCGTGCAGGCGGTACCCACTGCGCCGCTCAAGCGGGTTTCTATCGATACGCGGTGAGCAACGTGCCGGTATGTCGGCCTTAGGTGCGGGGCGGGCTACGGCTGCGCCTGCCGCAATTCAGAAAATGTGAGAAATTATTGTCGTGTTTTTTCTCGATGACAGGTTCGCGTAATATTGCGAAGCAAAATCTCGACGGAATTTAAAATAGTAAACAAATACAGGCGGCTTACTGCCTGAAAATACCTTGCGTTTTCGGGCATTTCTCGCTGTATTGTTGCCGATGCTCCACCCCACATCGATCACGAGGACTTTTCCGTCGTCGTGAAGAACCGGGCGCCGCCGCCGAAGCCATGGCGGTGGGAAATCTATCGGGCCGGGAGAACCAGCCCGATTGAACATTCCAAGGCCTATTTCGAGTCCATGGCGGAAGCGAGCCGCGCCGGAAAAGTGGCGCTGGGGTTGCTCTTGAGCGAGTACCCCGACTGAATTGGCGAAAGCCGTACTGATCTGATCTTGATGTTATCCGCGCGCCAGCCGATCGGGCACTGGCATCGGACCGTTCAATCGCTCGATCGAAGAGGAACGCCGCGTGCAGGTTCTCGTCCGTGACAACAATGTCGACCAAGCCCTCAAGGTGCTGAAGAAGAAGATGCAGCGTGAGGGCGTATTTCGCGAGATGAAGCTTCGCGGCCATTACGAGAAACCTTCCGAGAAAAGAGTCCGCGAGAAGGCAGAAGCCATCCGCCGCGCCCGCAAGCTTGCCCGCAAAAAGTTGCAGCGCGAGGGCCTGCTGCCGATGAAGCCCCGCGTCGTTCCGGGCGCCGCCGGCGGCCCGGGTCGAGGCGGCCCGCCGCGCACGCCGCGCTTTTGATCCGAGAACGTACGTAACCTTAGTCGTCGGTGCCGATGGCCGGCGATACGTCATCCGTGAGCTGGTCGGGAGGCAAGCTCTCGTACAAGGAGATTCGCATGGCCCCGCGCCAGATGAAAATGCCGGAGAAACTTGAGAAGCCGGAGAAAGCCGAAGCCGAACAGGAAGAGCATTTCTCGCAGCGCAAACGACCGGAGCTGGGCCGATATCTTCTCCAGGTCGACCGGCAAACCAAGGGCTCATATATGACGGCAGAGACCGCTGAATCGGCGGGGCTCGCGATCAAGAAGAAATATCCGATCGTTCAAGTCACCGTCTATGATAGTGTCGACTGCTCCAGCACGGTGCTTGAGCCTACCGCGCCGGCGTGAACGGCGATGCAGCTTGCCCTCGGATGACCGCGGGGGTGATACGCTTAAAGAGCGAAGCTGGAGATTGCGGTCATGTTGTTTCTGGTGGTCTCGACGCCGCGACCGGAACGCCCTTCCGATCTGGCGGCGGCGAGGCAGTCGTTCTGGCCCTGGATTGCCGGGTATCAGGCAAGCGGCGTTTGCCGGCACGTCTATGCCCGCGCCGGCCGTGGCGCGGCTGCGATATTCGATGTCGAGAACAATGACGCGCTGCACCGTATCTTGAACGAGTGGGCGGACATCATCCCCGCACATTTCGACACCTATCCGCTTATCGACGCCGAAGCTGCGAACCGGGCGCTGGCGGCACAAGTCGCGGCGAAAAAACCGTGAGAGGCGGCCGGTTCCACACGCATATTACCCGCGTTAAACTGCGCTCAGGGTCGGGATTGCCCGTTCCGGTGGCCGGCATTTACGCTCGGCCGTGAGCTAGTCCACGCAGCCGCGAGGCATCGGAAATGGCAGGCAGGCTTATTTTGACCGGCGACGTCAATCTCATGAACGTCACCGATCCTACAATTCCGTTCCGGCACGTCGCCGCCGAACTGCATGCGGCGGACGCGGTCTTTTCCAATCTCGAATGCTGCCTGAACCTTCCGGCGCGGCGGTCGCAACGCCACCGAAGGTTTTTTCGCTGATCCGAAAGTCGGGATCGAGGCGTTGCGGCTCTCCGGCATCCATGCCGTCGGCATTGCCAACAACGTCAACTACGGCACCGACAATATCTTTGCCTCGATCGCGCGGCTCGATGAGCTCGGCATGCTGCACACCGGAGCCGGCCCAAACCTCGCCGCTGCGCGCGCTCCCGCGATTATCGCCCGCAATGGCTTTCGCGTCGGCGCCGTGCAACGCAGCTCGGTCTATTGGCCGACCGATCATGAAGCCTTTGACGATGCACCGGGCATCGCCGTGATCCGCGGCCACACCGCCTATCATGTGCCGACCGGCCGGATGGCGCCGCACATTCAGCCGGCGAACCGGCCCGGCGTGCCGCCGCTGATCGTGACCTGGGCGGACCCGGCCTATCTCGCAGAGTTTCGCAAGGACATCGAGGCGCTCCGTCCGCAGGCCGATATCGTTGTCGCGTCCTGTCACTGGGGCCTCAACCGCGAGCCGCTGCAATACATGACCGATATCGCGCACGCCGCGATCGACGCCGGCGCCGACATCGTCATGGGACACGGGCCGCATTATCCATTGCCGATCGAAATCTATAAGGGCAAACCAATTTTTTACGGACTCGGCAATCTCACGTTCTCCAGCGGCCATCTCGGCCGCAAACATGCTGGCTGGATCGGCATACTGATCGAACTGACCTACGAGCGCGGCATGGTGTCCGGCTGTACTTTTCGCCTTGTGCGCAGCAACGAAAACAACGAGTCTTTCTTCAGCCGCCCCGCTGGTGAGACCGAAACGCTGACCGATCTCACGGCGCGAAGCGGCAAGCTCGGCGCGAGCTTGAAACCGGATGGCGATCACGTGCGTGTAACGCCAGCCTGAACCGCCAGGGAAACGCCATGAACTTTCATCGCAGGCAATTTCTCAATTTGACCGCGGCCGCGGCAATGCTGCCGGCGGCATCGCGGATCGCGGCCGCCGACACCTATCCGTCGCGTCCGGTGCGCCTCATCATCGGATTTACGCCGGGCGCCGCTTCCGACGTCGTCGGCCGCATCTTTGCCCACGGCGCGGGCGACGTTATCGGCCAGCAGATTGTGGCCGAGAACAAGCCCGGCGCGGGATCGAGCATTGCTGCACAATACGTATCGCGCGCCGCGCCCGACGGTTACACGCTGTTCTTGCCGGCTCTGTCGAGCCTGACCAACGAGATCGTCAACCCGTCCGCGCCGCCGCTCGACATGAGCAAAGATTTCGAGCCGGTGGCGCAATTCGCCGAGGGGCCTTTCTACGTTATGGTCAATCGGGAGCTTGGCGTGAAAACCGTTGCCGAGCTTGTCGCGCTCGCCAAGGCCAAGCCGGGCGAATTGACGTATGCCTCGGTCGGCGCCGGCAGTTTGCCGCATCTTTGCGCCGTGCTGTTCGAGCAGCGCACCGGCACAAAGTGGGTGCACGTGCCGTATCCGGGCAGTCCGGAATCCATCACCGACCTGGTCGCCAATCGGATCACGATGACGTTTGCGGTTGCCTCCTCCGTGCTCGGCCAGATCAATGTCGGCCAGCTCGTGCCGCTGGCGACCACCGGCGCCAAGCATTCGAACGTGTTGCCGAAGGTGCCGACCATGGCCGAAGCCGGCATTTCAGATTTTGAGGTCAATCTTTGGCTCGGTGTGCTCGCGCCCAAGGGCACGCCGGGTCCTGTCATCGATACGCTTGCCACAGCCGCTCACAAGGCGGCGCAAAACCCCGAGACCGTCGCGGCGCTGAACAAGCAGGGCTATGAGCCGATCGATGCCGGTCCCGAGCAGTTCGGCGCGAATATCCGTAATGAGATCGCACGCTGGACCGCGGTCGTCCGCGCCGCGGGCCTCAAGAGCTGACCGCCGCGCCGGGCAGACGGCGGGTAAGGCAACACGCTATACTCATCTACATTCCTACTCTCACCGCATAGGTTCTGGAGAAAACTGATGAAACTTGCCTTTTTCGATGATTACAAACTCGGCGTCGTGGTCGGCGACAAGATTGTCGATGTGTCGTCCGCTACCAAGGGCATCAAGGCGCTTGGCCCGCAGGATGTGATGCGGACCGTGATCGAGAAGTGGAGCACCTACAAGGGCAAGCTCGCTGCCGCCGCCAAGAAGGGCAAGGCCAAGCCGCTCGCCAAGGCCAAGCTGCGCCCGCCACTGCCGAAGCCCGAGAACATCATCTGCATGGCGGTGAACTACATGGAGGATGGCACGCTGCCGGAACCGGCGCCGATCAACGCTTTCATGAAATCGCCCAGCGCGGTCATCGGACAGGGCGGCGTTATGGTGCTGCCGGACCTGGCGGCGACCATTTTCGAGGGCGAGGCGGAAATCGCCATCGTTATCGGCAGGAAGGCATCGCACGTCAAAGCCGCCGACGCGATGAGATATGTATTCGGTTACACCAATTTCATCGATGGCTCGGCGCGCGGCGTGGTGCCGCCGACCAACGTATTTTATCAGATGAAGTCGCGTGACACCTTCGCACCGATCGGGCCCTACATCGTCACCAAGGACGAGATCAAGAACCCGCAGAAGCTCCAGATTACGCTGAAGAACAACGGTGTCGTCTATCAGAACTTCAACACCGACGACATGGCGCACAAGATCCCACGCTGCATCGAATGGGTGACGTCGATCCACACGCTGTTGCCGGGGGACATCCTCGCCACCGGCACCAACCACCGCGGCCTCAATCCGTTCATGGACGGCGACAAGATCGAACTCACGACCGAAGGCTGCGGCACGTTGCACATTACAGTACGTGATCCGCTCAAGCGCACCTGGGCGCGCATCACCCGCTTGAAACACAAGGAGAGCGGCGCCGAAGGCGTGCACACCAAGCAGACCGGCGGCCAATACGCGAAGTGACGCGACACCCGTAGTGTTTGTAGGGGCGGGTTTTAGACCCGCCCCTACGGAAATCCCCGATCAATTCAGCCGCAGCTCGGTAATGTGCTTCGGATCGGCTTTGAGTTCGCCTTTCTCGACGCGCTTGACGATATCGACCAGGACGGTGTTGGCGCGGCAGTTGATGCCGACCTTTTCGCCCTCGCGCAC
>CAVTFP010000043.1:0-24959 GCA_963733645.1 uncultured Alphaproteobacteria bacterium | reverse complement strand
TCGCGCGAACCGCGTCAGCGGCGGGACGATTTTTGGTGTCGGTTTCTGTGATGATGCGACCAAGCAAAATCGTCCGCTTTGCGGATATGTTCAAAATCAATATTATGACCATACGCATGACCGCCGCCCCGCATGTCGACATCGTCCCACGCCCGCCTGAGGATGCGCTGCCGTGGGAGAAGCTGTCGGTCGCACTGGTCGACATCCTTGGCGGCATGCAGCAGATCGTCACCGTGGACGAGTTACAGCGCGCCGACGCGGCACTGGGCGAGTCCTATCGTGGCCTATCGTCTTTCGAGCGCCTGACGCAGACGGCGGTCAACGTGCTGGTCGCGAAAGGCCTGGTCGACGCAGGCGACTTGCGCGTGCGCATGGCACACCTCGCCGTCACGCTGGCGGGCGACAAGGACCGCGCGCATCCCAAGGCGCGCTTTTCCAATGCCGGGGTCAACGACATCGGCGGACTGCCGGGCGGACCGATCGACCGGCGCCATCATGAGCCGGCGACCTGGGAAAAGCTCGTGGTCGCGCTCAACGCTGTATTGTCGCGGCGGCGATTGCGCACCGTGCATGAATCGCGCCGCGCGATCGAGGAGTTGGGCGACGACTATAACCGCCTCGCATATTTCGAGCGCACGGCGCAGGCACTGGCGAATCTGATGTACGAAAAGGGCGCGCTGCGCCGAGACGAGGTAGCTGCGCGCATGGATGCGATCCGCAAGAGGCTGTCGAAATGACCGCCGGTCCCGATCTTTCCCGTGCACGTCCGCACGATCTCGGCGGCCAGCCGGCCGGTCCGATCGACCGCGCCGAGCATGAGGCCGAGACATGGCAGAACCTCGTAACCGCGCTGATGTACCTCTTGCGCGACCACTGCCACTTGGCAAAAACTGACGAGATGCGCCGCGTCATCGAGGACATGAAGCCCGAGGAGTACCGACGGCTCGGCTATTTCGACAAATGGGCAGTCGGCATCTCGACGCTGGTGGTGGAGAAGGGGCTCATGACCCCCGACGAGATCGCACGGCGTGTCGGCGACATAGCGGCGCGGCTTGGAGCGAAACCATGAGACGACCAAACGACGTGGGCGGCCTGCCCGCCGGTCCGATCGGCCCGCGCGGTCATGAGCCCGAGCCGTGGGAGCGTCTGCTTACCGCGCTGGTGTCGACCGTCGGCCCCGCGAAAGCGAAAATCAATTGCGTCGACGAATTTCGCCGTGCGCGCGAGGATCTGGAGCCCGACTTCTACAACTCGTTGACCTATTTCGAGCTGTGGACCGAAGGCTTCATCAACCTCATGGAGGAAAAAGGCGTGCTGACCCGTGCCGAGGTCGAATTGCGCGCCGCCGAGATCAAGGACAGGCTGAAGAGGACCGCATGAGCGAGGTCGCCAACGCGAAATTTGCTCCGGGCGATAAAGTGCGTATCGCTAGCCGCCAATCCTCCCGGCCACCGGCGCGTGCCGAGCCTATGCGCGCGGCCGCGTTGGCACGATCGAGCGCATCTGCGGCGCCTTTCCGAATCCGGAGGAACTGGCCTACGGGTTCGACGGACTGCCCAAGCGTCCGCTCTACCGGGTGCGCATCCGCCAGACCGACATTTGGCCCGACTACAAGGGCAGCGACAAGGACGTGCTCGAACTGGAAATCTACGAGCATTGGCTGGAAAAGGCCTGAGGAGACCGAAAATGGCGACCACCGATCCACATGCTCACGATCATCATCACCACGATCACGACCATCACTCACGGCCACAATCACCCGCACGATCCGATCGAGGTGAGCGAGGGCGCGAGTGAGTACGAGATCATGGTCCACGCGATCAAAGAACTCTTGCTCGAGAAGGGCGTGATCACTGGCGAGGACATCCGCAAGACGCTCGAGTTCATGGACACGCGCACGCCTGCGCTCGGCGCCAAGGTGGTGGCGCGGGCCTGGACCGATCCGGACTTCAAGAAGCGCCTCCTGGCTAACGGCACGTCCGCGGTCGCAGAGATGGGCATCCCGATGGGAGACGCCGAGCTGATCGTCGTCGAGAACAGCAAGGACGTGCACAACGTCATCGTGTGCACCCTGTGCTCCTGCTATCCCCGCACGGTTCTCGGTCTGCCGCCCGACTGGTACAAGAGCCGCAACTATCGCTCGCGCGTCGTGGCGGAGCCGCGTGCCGTACTCAAGGAATTTGGCACGGAGCTGCCCAACTCAGTGACGCTACGCACCCACGATTCGAACGCCGATATGCGCTACCTCGTGCTGCCCGAACGCCCGGCCGGCACCGAGGGCTGGTCGCAAGAGCAACTCGCCGCCATCGTTACCCGCGACTGCATGGTCGGTGTGGCCTTCCCGAAGGCGGGGTAGCCAAAACTCTAATCGATCGCCGTAAATTTGCTGCGGATGAGCGTCTGACACGAACCGAACGTCCCTTCATCCCGACGTATGTGCTTTCTCGCATAATTGATGGACGCGATGAACGAGAGCAACAAAACACGAATTGCCCACCTGGCGGGACCGACAGCGACTATCCAGAACACGCCGCCGCTGGTCACGTCGAACAAGGCGCGCTCCAAGCGTGGTCTGCCGTTGCTCAAGGATGCGGATGGCGCGCCATTGCGGCATGACGCGCTGCGGCCACAGCGCCTCGCGGCTCCGGTCAAGGTGTATGTCGAACAGTTTTCCGCGCATCCTCTGGAATCCGACGTGGCCGAACTCTATGGGCCTCCCGACGGATATATCGGCGCGGACGGCGTATTTCGGGAGCATCGTCAGAACGCCAGCGACAAGCCGGTCTATGAGATCGAGCTGAAACCGGACGATGGCTTGTACCCGCTTCCCTATATGGCGACCCAGGCCGACGGATCGGCGTGGGAGGAGGAATGCACCGCGCCGGGCGCCGTCACCGGCCGCCAGGGCTTTTTCCCTGACGGCTCGCGCAGCTTCGAGGAAATCGATCGCTTGTCGATCGGCGCCGATGGCACCGCGAGTCTCTTGTCCTCAATCGCGAGGGTGGACTTTTATCGCGGCGTGCCGCCGGGCGGCTACACCAAGGGCCTGCCGTCGCACCTGCGCAGTGACAAGGGCGAGGGCGACATCCCTCCGGAAGTTCGCGGCACTCATTTTTACGGCTACAAGCCATATCACCTCGCCGTCGCGCCGCCACGGCCGGCGCTGGCGAAGGCGACCAACGACTTGCAGGCGCTGGTGTCGAGCGGCGAATACGACGGCGTGATCTGGACCCAGGGCAGCCCGCAGGTCGAAGAGAGCGCCTACTGGTTCAATCTGTTGATCGATACGACCTTGCCCATCTGCGGCAACGCGGCGCAGCGTCCCCAGGGCCAGATCAGCGCCGACGGGCCGGCGAACATCGTGGACTCGGTTCGCTACATCCGCTCCCGGGTGTGGGCCGATGAGCAAGGCCGCAACCGCTGCGGCGTCGTGGTGATCCAGGAGCAGCAGCTGTTTGCCGCCCGCGAGGTTGCCAAGGTCGATGCGCGTCCCGGCGGCTATGTCGCGGCCGGAGGCCACGGCGGCATCGTCGGCAACATCAGTCACACCGGTCGGATCGCGCTCACCTACCTGCCGGTCTTCAAGCACACCCATCGGTCGGATCTGAAGATCACCACCCTGCCGAGCGCGGTTAAGGCGGCCAAGAAGGGCCCTCATGGCATCGAGATGGTCGAGGTCGCGGTCAAGGACCGCGACGGCAAGCTCCTGCCCGACGCCATTCCGGTCGTCACCATCTCGGCGGATGGCAGTTATTCGGGAATGGCCTATGGACACGACACCGCGCCAGAGATCGACCTGATCGCCTCGATCGAGCACAAGCTCAGTCTCGGCCTTCTGACTGGCTTCGTCATCCAGGGTCTCGTGCCCTACGGCCGGACGCCGTCGCACACCCGCAATAAGCTGATGCTCAGGGCCTCATTCAGCGGCATCCCGGTCGCGATCGCGGGCCGAGGCGCGCCCATGGGCTTTGCCGATCCAACGGACTTCCAGATCGCCGCCACCAATCTCACCGCCAACAAGGCCCGGTTCCTGTTGATGGCCTGTCTGCTGAAGTTCGGCAGCTTGCCGGCGGCGAGGGATCCCGACAAGCCGACAAGCGCGGAGTTGGATGCCATCCGCAAGGCCGTCGCGGCATATCAGGCGGCATTCGATACGCACTGATTGTAGTTCGGAATTCCGAGCACCTAGTAGTGAGATCGAAGTCCGAATGTCTCTTTCGCTGACGCAGCAGTTCGAAGCCATTCCCGAATGGCTGCGTCAACGTCATTGGGAGGGCTATCGCCGGATCTGCAGGGCGAGGCCGATGTGGACAGAGCGCAACAGTCGCCGCAGATCGCGGTCGCCTGGCAATCCATCGGACTTACGCTGGATCGGCAGGTCTTCATCGAGCGCGGCGACTGGATCGGCGCAGCGATCTCGGCGGGAGCCCATCAGGATCGCACGCGGTGATTTAGGTTGGCGATGTCAAAGCCAGGCCGGTCTCGGATCGCAACTTCTCCAATAGGCCCAGCGTATGGAGCTGGCCGCTAACGGATTGAAATCCGGCCACTGAGTTATGAGCCGCGATCAATTACAACTGATCTTCGACGCTGCGGCAAAGGCTTCCTTTCCTCTCTGATACTATCCGCCACACTCTTCGGTTCGCGCGGCATGTCGTTGCCTGCAAGCCCAAATAGGCGATCTCGAAGGATGGGATGTAGTCCGTCGCCTCGTTGCGCAGCTATAGCGTCAAAGCCCAATAGAAAAAGCACGACAACGTCTCCATTGACTGTTTCAAACAGTTAGGAGACGAGGCGGTATTTCAGCCACCCGATTTCTGATTTGAAAATTCAATCATGCTTCCCGCCTTCCGAAGCGGATCACTCTGGCTAAGGCCGGCCATAACGATGTTGGGGCTGGCACTAATCAAGAATTCAACTCGACACTTTGGCCGGCGATGCAATTCTAGTGTTAGGAACGTATGGCCGCCAACTGAGGGCCTTCATTCCGTCTTGCCCGGGTCGGGCTGCGGTTGCTGCTGCTGTTGGGCGACGTGGCGCACGCCATTTATACGGGCAAAGGTGTCCGGCGCTAGGGATAATGCCATTAGCAATTGTTCGCTGACGTGACCCAAGTCTTCGATATCATCGGCTGGTTGGCCTACTTTCTCGCGAATGAGGTCTGAAGACCCGGTCCTTGTCAGATACGGCGACAACGTAGGCGACCGCCTTCGGGTCGCCTCGATATTTACTCACTCGAACTAGTCGGCCCTCGGTGCCTGCCATGCCGATCCCCCAACCTGTAAAAAGACGCAGTGGGCCTTAACGACGCTTAACCGGGATTCGTTTCCGGCCACAGTTGCTTCTTGCCGCCCGGCTGGACTTGCCATTCCCGGAATTATTGAAGTCCGCGCCGAATGATGTTCTGCAAAAATGACCCGTGTCGAAGCGGGTCAACAGCCTCACACGCGCCGCAGATGACGACCCTACACTTATCAACAAAGTCGAGTTGGCGATCGCTTAATTAACGGGCAATCAAAGAAAACTCCTCGCTATGACAGCGGTCATGAAGCGTGGGAACGGATATTTTGGGAGTTCGGACTCCGCGGGGCTGAGTGGAGCCGCTAATCAGGCTGCGTTAGTCCTAGCGCCTTCTATATTGGGGAACAACGGCTTTCGGAAGTACCGGAGCACGAATATGCCGAATCAGACGAGGAAAGGTTGCCATGGTCACGACGAACATCAACATCGGCAACTAGATACAGAAGAGTTTTGCCTCCGATGAGTTCCGATTTCTTTGAAAGCAAACCAAAACTCGTCTTCGAGGCTTACGCTGGTCTTGTGTCCACCAATCACGACCGATCTCTTGATGACTGTTGATTTCATCGCGTATCTCCTGCGCTTGGATGCCGGCTGCTAACGCGACGGGAAGAATAATTCTACTGGTAAATATGCGGGGCCCGAGTGACCTTCATTCAAGAAGTCTTCCATGAAGTGCGAGATCAATTGCGGGCGCGCGGATGGTTGGTGACAGCAAAAAATAGATCCGGCTATCGCCCGCGCATTTGAAGTACCGTGCGGGATAAAACGGTACGGTAGGAAAGACCCCGTATATTTACCGGCATCTTTTCTCTGGTCGCCCTTGCCGAAGGTTGTATAGTAGCAGTTCGCTACCAAGGGTGTGTGATGCTTCGCAGAGCAGCCTTGGAATATATCGATAAGCTCGAAGATCATACGACCGTTGAGGCCGTTCTTGAAACTATGAAGAAGGCTCTGGAGGCTCTCGGCGTCGAGTTATTTTGTTTGAACAAGTGTGCCGATCCCGGACAGAAATTCGACGACGTGTTGCTCGCGAGCCGGGTACCTGCAGAATGGATGGATTTATACGTTAGAGAAAATTACGTCTGGCACGATCCGTCTCAGCGTCATGTCAAGCTCACAGTTCACCCCTACGAGTGGAAAGATGCACCCTATGATCCCGAACGCGAGCCCAAAGTCCGGGATTTTGTCCGACGCGCACACGACTTCAAAGTTGATAACGGGTTAGTCGTTCCGATCCCCGGGCCGACCGGATGCGTGGGGCAAGTGTTTATGGGGGGAGGCAATTTCCGATTCTCGAACCACGACATGCCGACTTTGCATCTGATGGCTCTCTATGCATTCGACCGGGTCGAACGCCTGTCGGGTAACGTTATGACGAAGCCGAATTTCAGTGCACGGCAGCGAGAAATACTAATGTGGACTGCTGCCGGCAAAACCGCGTGGGAGATCGGCGAAATCCTGAAAATATCCCAGCGCACGGTCGAATGGCATCTTCGGACAATGGCGGAGAAGCTTGGCACACTCAACAGAATGCAGACGGTGATGGTCGCGCTCCGCGAGCAACTGATTTCGATATAGCTGTTTTTATTACGACGAAGTCGATATCACGGCGGTAGTTGTCGCCGTTTGAGTGGTGCTAGTGGTTCGAATCAGACACTTGGTACCCTCCGGTCGGGTCGGTTTTGAGCCATTCATTGGCACTTCTGCCGGAATCAAATGTTTGATTGAGACCACTAGGCGTGTTGCGTAGCACCTGTGTTCGAAAGCATCTGTTCTATAGCAAATCGGCTTGCGTCGGCACATCATCGGGAATATCCTCTTCTTTAGCCGAAGATCGTCAAAAGAGACCGAAGGTAGGCACCGTATTGGATGCTTTACTCGGAGGACTCGGATATGACGATAGTCAATCGCACAAACAACTCTGAAATTGGCCGCATCATTGAAGTTCGATTAGAGGGACTGACGCTTCGCGTAGCGGACGTGCAGCGTTCGATTGAATTTTACGGCAACAAGCTCGGCTTTGCAGTTGAGATCAACAAAGCTCCACAGTTCGCGATGATCCGCGTCGGCGGGCCGACGGGCGGTACGATTGGCCTGCTAGTTCACGATAGCAGCGATCCTTTGGGATCAAACAGCACAACGCCTCGTCAGCGAGCGGGCATCCACGTTGAGTTAACGACCGATCAGCTCGATGCACTTTATGAACAATTGAAAGGTCGCGGGGTGGAGTTTTTCGAGCCGCCCCACGAAGAACCGTGGGAGAGGTCGATGAGGGTTCATGACCCGGACGGGTATACGATCGAATTTGCTGAGGGTCGGCGTGGACATCGGGGTGTAACTTGAAACAGCGGTGTGCGCGGCAATTAATGAGTCCACGCCCTAGCACTACTTTGGCAGATTTACTCACGCCGCTTTTCTGCGCCGATCCAGGATTGGCAGTGCGGACATCGCTGAGGACTTGATCGCATGACGAGGTCGACGATGGCGTGGCGGACCGCCGGTAACGTCGGTTGAGGAGGTGGGCCGTTGATTCTTTTTTCCCCGCCTCACTTTTGTGAGCCGGCGATGTTGGAGGAACGCGTAAGCAATCATCGTCATCAGCGCATGACGATGAAGGCCGTGCCAAGACCTTCCCTCGAAGTGGTCGAGACCGAGTTCCTCCTTCAGCTGTTGATGGGCCTGCTCGCAAATCCATCGTGCCTTGATCGTCGCGGCCAAGCTGCGTAGGTCCATTCCGGCGGGCAAGTTGGCAAGATAGTATTTCTTCTCGCCCGACGCGCGGTGCTCGCCGATGAGCCAGGCTTCGTCCCCTGGAAGATGCTGCTGACCCTTATCCCATATCCGCTGCGGAGGTCCGTCGGCGATGCGGACACGGACAGCAGCAAATCGGGCTTTCAGCCGGCCTTTCGTCCCGTTGCGCCAACTCACAGTTCTCCACTTGGCACCGGCCAGCATGTCTTCAGCTGCTGTCGATAGACTATCTGGCACGTACCGCTTACGGGGCCGGCCTCGAACTTTGGTAGCTGGCCAAATGAGCTTTACCCCAACAGGGTACACCTTGAGATGACGAGGGATGCCAACAGCCCAGGCAAGCCTGCGAGCCGACAGCCCTTGACGGAAAGGCGCACTGAGACCGTAACCGGCATCAGCCAGCACACAGCGGAAGCGCACGCCGATCGATATCAAGCGATCAATCTCCGCCAGTGCGATCTCGGGCTTTGTCCGTGTTGTTCGATATTCGGCCGGAACACCGGCTCGCTGCAGCCGCTGCCGATCGCTGATCCAGCTGTCTGGAAGAAAAAGCCGCAACGCCACCATCACCGGCACTTCGCCGCGGGCGAGCGTCAGTGACACCAGAGTCTGACAGTTGGCGGTCTTGCCCAGCGCTGAAGCATATTGCGCAGCGACGCCGACCGAGTGCGTACCCTTCTTCGGCACCGCCGTATCGTCGATTACCAACACCGCATCACTGCCACCAACGAGCCGATCCGCTTGAATGAGCAGCTCCGTCTCCAATGGCGCCGCGTTCCAGACGCCAGCCGAAACAAAATGATGCAGCTGATCATAATCGCCAGGCGCAAGCCGCTCCGCCATTGGCTGAACGCTCTTGCGATCGCCGGGACCGATTAGCCCTGCCACATAAAGCGGACACATTCGCCGCCGCGCCTTATGACCCAGGCGATCCAAGAACGGCTTGAGCCAGCCTCGAAGTTCGTCTTCCCAATTCGACGTTGTGCCCAGCATGGTCGGCCCTCCAAAAGCCGACCACCCATGAATCATGGAAAAACTGATTTGGGAATCCTGGGCCGCTAAAATTCTGCCAAAGTAGTGCTAGCATTACAGTTGTGATTTTTTGCTGGCACATTTGTTTGATTTCTGAATCTATAGGTCACCATGATTCGGAGATCATGGATGATAGGGGCATCGATTGAGACGACGCTTGAGTTGTGGGCATCGTCGCTGCGAGAGGTGAAGAAGCGGATACGTCCATTGTTCGCGCAGGAGCGCGCAGCTTTGAACGCGGGCCTGTTCGTGGACGGGCTGCTTGGCGACGAGCGTCGTAAAACCGGATGGATGCGCGCGGAGGCAGCGGGCGATCCTGGGCCTTGGCGGCAGCAGGCGGTTTTGGGCCGTGACCGATGGGATGCCGACACACTGCGCGACCTGGTGCGCGACTATGCCACCGAGCATCTTGCGGACGAGAACGCGGTGCTGGTGATCGATGAAACCGGCTTTCTCAAGCAAGGCAAGGCTTCGTGCGGGGTAGCGCGGCAATACACTGGCTCGGCGGGCAAAATTACGAACTGTCAGATCGGTGTTTTTGCTGCCTACGTGTCGCGTCACGGCCATGCCTTCATCGATCGGGCGCTCTATTTGCCAAAGGGCTGGACCGACGATCCGGCTCGTCTGAAGGCCACATACGTGCCGGGCGACGTCAGCTTTTCGACCAAGCCTCAGCTTGCAGCCGAGATGATCGAGCGCGCCCTTGCACTGGCGTGCCGTTCCGCTGGGTTGCAGCTGATAGCGTCTATGGGGTCGGCGATATCGAGCGGGACCTACGCCAAGCCGGTAAAGGCTATGTACTCGGCGTCAATTCCAATCATTGGTTTGCATCCTGGAGCAAGCCGCAACGGGTGTTCGGTACCGCCGAGGAGATCGCAAAGACGCAGCGACGATCTGACTGGCGGCGTCTGTCGGCCGGTGCCGGAACCAAAGGGCCACGATTGCACGACTGGTGCTACCTCGAATTGGCCGATCTCGAAGGCGAGAGTCTAACCATCACAGCCAAGTCCTTTGGACACGAGGCCTGCTGATCCGGCGTAATATCACCAACGGCGATCTCGCCTACTTCACCACCTGGTGTCCGGCCGGGACTTCGATCAAGACCCTGGTCAGCGTCGAGGGCCATCGCTGGGCGATCGAGGATGGCTTCGAGACTGCCAAGAACGAGTTCGGGCTCGACCACAACGAATCCAGATCCTGGCACGGCTGGCATCGTCACGTCTCGCTCGTCATGCTCGCCTTCGCCATGATGGCTGCCATCCAACATCAGGCCAACAAGCCGACGCCCAAAAAAACCAAGTCGAGCGCAACGCCAAAACATCCGATCTCATCCGTTGGTCGATCCAGGAAATCCGCCGCATAGCCCAACGTCTCGCGCGAAAGCGCATCCAACCCGCCGATGTAATCGCATGGTCGCTCTGGCGGCGCGCTCATCAGGCCGCAGCACAGAAATCTCATCTCAAACAAAAATCACAACTGTAATGCTAGCACTAACGGCGCGATGGGTATTGGAGCGGCACGATGGATAGGACATCACAAGACGTAGATATCAATGCCGATTCCGATCAAAATCTGAACTCCTCCAATATACGGTTGTCGGATCCCGATCGGCTCGAGGCATTCAGCGATGGCGTCCTTTCAATAACGATCACTATTCTGGTGTTCGATATCGTGCGTCCGGAGTATGGGGCTGGCCACCTGTTGGAAAAGCTGCAAGCACAATGGCCGAATTACATCGCATTCCTCGCGTCATTCTTTTACGTCGGCATTATTTGGCTAAATCATCGAGCCGTTTTTTCGCGGGTCCGCTACTGCAGCCGCAACCTGCACCTGGCCAATCTGCTGCTGCTTCTGACCTCGGCACTAATTCCATTTCCGACGGCACTTTTGTCTACGGCACTGCAACATGAGGGTCTGGCTGATGCAACCGTGGCCATTGTCCTCTATGCTGCAATCGGGTGTCTGATGTGCCTTTCATGGCTATTCTTATTTCACGTCCTCAGCATAAATCCGCACCTTCTCGAGCCACACGTTGAGCGGACTTTTTTCCCGCGAGAAAGGCACCGCGCGGTGTTCGGAGTGGCGCTGTATATTTTGGGTGGCATAACAGGCTGGGCTCTTTCGCCGGTGCTTGCACTGATGTGCTTTTTGGGCCTGCCGATCTTCTACGGTATTACGAGCGAGGGGCTGGTCGAGACTCGCTTAACCCTACTCGGCAGATTGGCTGCTGGCCGGGCTCATCCTCGAAGTAGACATAGGTGACTGTACTGCTGGCCCGGGCTCCGCCGTACTTTCTCTCTACATTTTGGGCTGGTCGGCGGCAAGCAAGACGCTGCTCACATCGTAGCGCCGCCGTGGCCGGCAAAGTCGCAATTACCGAATGTGGCAACGATGTCGCGCGAGATCCCGGCATCGGGCCAACGGCACTTGCCGCATCGGCCTCCGACCGGCATCAGTTCCGTTCGGGGCGGTCGTTCGCCGCTTGGTTGGGACTGACGCCACTTCAGAAGTCGAGCGGTGGCAAAGAGCGGCTCGGCCGCATCACTAAGATGGGCGACAAGTATCTGCGTAAGATGCTCATTGTAGGCATGACCTCACTTGTGAGCCGTGCAAAGTCCAGTCCCGAGAAGATCGATCCACGGTTAGCCAATCTACTTGCGCGAAAGCCTGTGCGGGTCGCAACCGTCGCGATGGCAAACAAGACAGCACGCACCATCTGAGCAACCATTGGGCTCTATAGAGCGATTACGCCCACAAAATGCTGTGATGAGGGCAGATTTTGAAGTGGCGCGCCACCCAAAACCGTAGCAAACTGGATTGCATTGCAAAGCTTCGATCTTTGAGGCCGCCATGCCTCGGAAGCCGATTAGGACTCCCGCTGGTCGTCGCGCCGCCAGGACTCGATCTAAGCGAGACATGGCGACGCTTTCTGTTCAATCGGCGCCGAGAAAGACCGGCATACGCGCAATGGGCGATATGCCGTGGGGAACGCATATTTGCGTTTTCTACGAGAGTAAGGCTGATCTTCTCGACACGAACGCTGCCTACTTTTCCGCTGGACTAAGCAGCAACGAATTTTGCGTCTGGGCAGTCTCCGCGCCAACGACAGTGGACGAAGCACAAGACTTCTTGCGGCGAAATATTGCCGACTTTGATCGTCGTCTGGTCGCTGGCCAATTGGAAATTCTTCCGGGATATGAATGGTACCTACCCGGCAATCAATTCGATCCCCAGCGAATTACCGGTGGCTGGCACGAAAAACTCAAAGATGCTTTGTCGAAAGGCTTTGAAGGTATGCGGGTCAGCGGCAACGCCTTTTGGATGGAGGCGCATCGATGGAAGGAATTCCGCGAATATGAACACGAACTCGACCAGTCCCTCGCCGACAAACAAATGATCGTCATGTGCACTTACTCATTGCTTGTGAGCAGAGCGATTGATCTTTTGGATGTGACACGCGTGCATAACTTTACAGTCGCAAGACGAGACGGCGACTGGGAGTTCCTTGAAACTCCAGAACTGCGGCAAGCCCGTGAAGAAATCAAAAGGCTGCGGAGCGGTATCGACATCCTGTCAAATCCCTTTCCGGGTCATAAACTTCTCACTCCGCAAGAGCTTATCGTGCTGGCCCAAGTAGTAAGCGGAGCATCCAGCAAAGAAGCCGCTGCGGGACTCGGAGTGAGCCCGCGCACCATCGAGTTTCACCGCGCGAATATCATGAGCAAACTCGGCGCCAGAAATACAGTCGATCTTTTGCGGATCGTACTTGGCGATGAAAGCCCAAAAGTCGAGTAATCGGTTCTCGCCGCGCCGATCCTGGTAGGACTACCAGTAGATTATCGACGACGCTATCAAATATGATCTCATCACCAAACAACCAATGATTCGGTTTTCAGTTTAAGTATGAACCGAGTGCGTTCCTGTGGCCTCGTCCTCCGAGCCGATGATGCAGTGCACCATTGAAGACCTGCGATCGGAAAATCAGCATCTCCGAAATTTGGTCGTTTCGTTAAGCGCCACAGTGCTTCGGAGTGCAGCAGTCAACTTTTACAAGAACAGTCGCGCCGTGAACAGCACCGATGCCGGGCAATTCGTGCGTGAGGCGGAAAATTGCTTTCGCTGCGCGAAAATATCGGGGCTCAAAAAGGAAATCGCCGATGGCCTCGAAGTGGCAGGTAACGAACTCCTGGCGAAAGCCGTAGAAATCGAAACGATACGCCAGCGCTTAAAATAGACAAAATAGGGAGCACTATAATGTCCTTGCGGATCGGTGGTGGCGACCGAGTGGCGTGACAATTGTCAAAGTGTTCGGCGTTCGAGAGGTGTTGCATTGGCGCGGAATTCCGCAATTAACCGTAATTGTCGCGGGCGTGGGAAACGGCCATTGATGGTTTCGTAACTACCAAAAAGAAACGCACGTTTCTTACAGGTAGTTTTACCGGTGTAAAAAAACGTGGAATGCGACACACGTTATCGAATGAGTTTAGCTTAACCGGCTGGAGATACCTGTCTCATGCTCAATTTCGCGCTTTCCACGCTGCAATCACGGCACACTTGGATATGCGACGGTTTCGCCAGGGCGGATGCTGCAGGGGAGGAGGCAGCTACACCATGCCCGAATTGCCGCGCAGATTTCTTGCCGCACACGGTTCTAACTTTCGCGCCATGAGCAAGACCCAACGCGATGCAAGACAGAGCCCGCTTTCTACTACCTGCAATATCGATAACCGATTCCGCGTCATTTTTGACGCAGTTAACGACGGGATTTTCATTGTAAATCCGGGTACGGGTGGGTTTATCGAAGTCAACCAGTCCGGCTGTGATATGTTCGGCTACAACAAGTCCGAACTCATAGGCCGCGATATCGCAACACTTTCAAGCGGCGACCATCCCTACACGCAGGACATGGCTATCGAGTGGCTCAGAAAGGCGAGTTTGGGCCAGCCACAAGTATTTGAATGGCGGTGCAGAGGAAAGGATGAAGTTCAGTTTTGGGCTGAGATTTCGATCCGCTTCACGAAGATTGAACATTCACCGGCGGTCATAGCCATTGTGCGCGATATTACTGATCGTAAGCGGCTGGATGCCCGGATTCTCTATGCCGCTCAACATGACGAACTTACTGGACTGGCTAACCGATCCATGTTCACGAAGGCTCTTGATCGTGAGATCGCTCAGTCGGTTCGCAGCGGTAAAAGTTTTTCCATTTTATATCTAGATCTCGACCATTTCAAAGATGTCAACGACACGCGTGGTCATCTTGCTGGAGACCGTTTGTTGCGGCTGGTGGCAGAGCGGTTGCATGCCAATGTCAGGCCCAGTGAGAAAGTCGCCCGTTTCGGCGGAGACGAATTCGCCATACTGATAGGCGGTCCGCGCGAGCCTGAGGAAATCGCTACCTTGGCAAACCGCCTTATTCGCTCAATCAATGAGCCGTTCTTGGTCGATGGCAATGAGGTCCATGTTGGTGCCAGTATCGGAGTTGAGACATATAATGAATCCGCTCGTGATGCCGAAACGATGCTCCGTCATGCCGACATAGCTTTATACTGCGCGAAGTCCGAAGGACGAGGAACTTATCGTTTCTTTTCCGAGGCCATGAATGAGGAGGTGCGGTCACGCGTTACATTGACCGACGAACTACGTTCGGCCATTCCATCCGGACAGCTATTTCTAGTCTATCAGCCGCAGGTCCAGGCCGATGACGGCCACATCATCGGCGTCGAGGCTCTAGTCCGGTGGCGACACCCCCGGCGTGGAATTCTCATGCCCGGGTCCTTCTTGCCGGTGGCGGAAAGCAGCGGTCTCATGGATGCGCTGGGTCGATGGGTTTTGCGTCAGGCCTGCCACCAAGGGCGGCAATGGGTTGACGCCGGAATCGAACCCCGCACGATTGCGGTGAACGTATCCAGCGCCCAGTTCAAAGTACCCTTCGAGCTTGAGAATAGTGTATTGGCCATCCTCACGGAGACAGGGCTACCACCGCATTTTCTTGAGCTTGAAATAACTGAAACGACGCTCATCGGACTTTCGTCGGAGCAAGTGACGATGATTCAGCGCTTGCGCTCCAGAGGTGTAAAAATATCCCTCGATGATTTCGGCACCGGGTATTCGGCACTAAACTACCTACGGCGTTTTTCAGTCGATCAAATCAAGATCGCACAGGAGTTCACTTCTGCGCTCGTTACCAGCGCCGAAGCGGCGTCTATCGTAAAGTTGATCATCGATTTCTCGCGTGCGTTCGGCAACGAGGTAATAGCCGAGGGTGTGGAAACGCGCGAACAACTTCGTTTTTTGCAGGATTGGGATTGCCAGAAGGTGCAAGGGTTCTATTTCGCTCCTCCCATGTGTGCGGAAGCCATTGCCCCGCTCCTGAGCGCCGGAACTATCAAACCATCTATGGCAAATGCCGGCGCGGCCGCCGCTTGACTGGTCACGGACGCCGTTGAGAGAGTTCTCCAACGTACCTAGGCGCTGCCTCACATCCAATAGAAACGATTGCAGCGTCGGCACGGCGTATCCCGTTCCGGGCTCCAACTTGACCGCAGGTCGGCCCTGCCGGCGGCGTCGTGCTCCACGTCGTCGATTCGCCGCAGAGCACCATCGCCGACGAGCTGAACGGCCACGCCGCTCCGATGCCGCAGAGGCGGCGAATGTCTGAAAGTGTGCAGGTTTCTCGGACGCCGGAGTGACGTCTCTATCGGCGCGCGCGTGTGCCGGCGTCCGAGAAGCGCCAAGGCACGAAATCGCGGTGGGTGGGGCACCCGGCGGTGCAGCAGGCTCTATGGGGATTGCATGTCGGCGCTGTGGACGGCATCGGGTCGGGAGGCGGCCACCCGCATAGCAGAACGCTTCCACAACTTTCGCGTTTCGGCATGAATGTTGCACAAGAGGGGAATTAATGTTCTCGGCATGTGTAATTTCAAATAGTTGCGCGTGGCGGAAATGGCACATCCGACAACCATTGCGCGATTGATCAGTCGATCGGTGTGTAGTGACATGAAGTGAATCAATTTTTTGCGAGCCGAAATATGCTCGGCACGTTCAAGCACACTGGTTGGCGCTATTCGTCAAGGCAATTGTGTAATTGCGTTATCGGTGGGGGGTGATGTGGCTCACCGCATCAGGGTGCTGGCCCGCAGATCATCTGATCATCTCGCAGTACGCTTGTTGATCGTGTTGACCTCGCCACACAGTTATCGCAGTCCTGTCGATCGGGTTACCGGCCTCTTGGCTCCCGCCCCCGCGAAGCGGGCTATCGCGAAGCGATTTCGTGCTTTGGCCCATCGCGACCAATTGGGGCGTTAAAATACTTTGGTCGCTCGCAGGTGCATAACCGACATTGGGATGGCGCGGCAGAGCGTCGGTGGTGAATGACCGTGCAGCGAGGCTAGCTGCCATTCCAGCGGGTTAGAGTCCCGCCAACAGAGGAGTCCAGTCGCTGTTGTAGTTATATCCAGCAACGGGGAGGGAGACCGAGCCGTTGAAAGCCTGGAAGTAAAAGTCCCCGAAGGCTGGGCGTTCCAGTCTGATCCGTACAGGGGGGCGAGCAACCTGGCAGGCTGTAGCGGAAGTGAACCGGATGAAGCCACGAAATCTACCGCCCGCGTGGAACGGATTGCGGGAGTGTCGGGAGTGCCGAGCCGGTGGTCATTCGGCGAAGGCCAATGTCGGCATCGAAGTTCTGGATATCGATGTCGAACTCCCCGGGGTCGGAGAGGACGGCATGTCAGGAAGGAATGTGCAGCGAAAGCTCGGAACCACTCGCGGGTCGCCTCGGCGCTCCCGCACAGCGAAGGCATTGCGTATAAGCCGCCATGCGGTGAAATCGCGATGTGCCTGCGAGTGGGGCGGATGAGGCCGATTAAGTGATGACGGACCGGGACAGAACAACCCGGACTCGAGCGAGGGCCTCTGGGGCGGTGGGGTAGTCACCCACCACGGCAGTGCATTATCGAGTTCGCGGCCCGACACAGTGCGGGACTACCGGAGCGATCACGAGGTGCACGAAGGGCGAAGACAAACCGGTCGTCGGCCAGCGCATGTCGGGAGCAGGCTTAAGCTGGTTGACGCGCCGGGAAGGTCTCGTCTGATACGCCAGCCTTCCAGCCGTACTGGGGAAAACCCGCCGTACGGAATGATAGGGGGGATCGAGGAAACGTCGGCATCATTCGAAGCCCGGTCCGCGCCTCGATCCCACCCGACCATCGCGTCACTTCGGCACCGTCATTTGCCGCATAGCGAAAGGTTCATACGCTTGATGTCGGGCGCCCCCACCGCCAGCTTCGATTGCTAGCGGGGTAGGAGCACGGCCGGACGATCCCATTGGCCGACGTACGATCAAAGATGCCCTTGGCTGGCGGCGGCTGAAGTCGCTGGGTGGAATCGTCTCCACGCCCGATGAGGACGTAGTCTCGCAGCCAGGATTGCAGACGATCGAGATAGAGATAAATGACCGGCGTGGTGTAGAGCGTCAGCAGTTGGCTCAATGCAAGCCCGCCAACCATTGCGTATCCGAGCGGTTGGCGCAGTTCCGATCCCGTGCCGTGACCGAGTGCGAGCGGCAGCCCCGCCATCATTGCAGCCGCCGTCGTCATCATGATGGGGCGGAAGCGTTGCAAGCACGCTTGCCGGATTGCTTCCAGCGGCGGCAGGTGGTGATCACGCTCAGCGACGATGGCAAAATCGACCAGAATGATGCCGTTCTTCTTGACGATGCCGATCAGCAAGATGATGGCGATGATGCCAATCACTGACAAATCCATGTGGCCCAACCGAAGCGCCAACAGCGCGCCGACGCCTGCGGATGGCAGTGTCGACAATATGGTGAGAGGGTGGATGTAGCTTTCGTAGAGCATACCGAGAATGATATAGACCGCGATCAGCGCCGCGCCGATGAGCGCCGGTTCGCCGGCAAGTGAACTCTGAAACGCCTGCGCATTGCCTTGAAACGTGCCGATCACCGTATCCGGCAGTGCGATGTCGCTCGACGCCGCAGTGATGGCGTCAACCGCCTGTCCGAGCGCAACGCCGGGGGCGAGGCTGAACGACAGCGTGATGGCCGGGAACTGTCCCTGATGCGAAATCGACAAGGGGCCGACCCGACTGCGGTCAATATGCACCAGCATGGAAAGCGGCACCGCTTGGCCGGTCAGCGGCGATTTGATGTAGATGCGATCGAGCGAGGCGAAGCTGTCCTGCAGCTCCGGCGGCACTTCCAAGATGATCCAATAGGTATTGAGCTGGGTGAAGTACTGGGTGATCTGTCGCTGGCCATAGGCGTCGTTCAGCGTATCGTCGATGGCCTGCGGGGTTATGCCGAAGCGCGCCGCCTGGTCGCGGTTGATAGTGATCTTGAGCCGCGGCGCATTCGCCAGCAGGTCGGTTGAGACATCGACCAGTTGCGGCAGCGTCCGCAGCTTCTGCAGCAGCTTCTGCGACCATTCGACCAATTCGGGGATGTCGGGGTCTTGCAGCGTGTACTGGAAGCTCGCCCGCGCCGACCGACCGCCGACGGTGATATCTTGCGTCGCCTGTAGGAACAGGTTTGCACCTTCGACCTTGGCGATCTGTGGCCGCAGCCGGTTGATGATCTCCGTGGCGGTGAGCTTGCGCTGATCGCGCGGCTTCAACGCGATGAAGAAGCGCGCGGTATTCGCGGTCTGCGCGTTGCCATTGCCGCCCGTGCTTCCGGTCTGCGAAGCGAAACCCGCAATATCGGGGTCACGCAACAGGATGCCGCCCAGTTCGCGTTGCAGGCGCATCATTTCCGCGGGCGAGACGTCCTGCGCAGCCTCGGCAAGCCCATTGATCATTCCGGTATCCTGGATCGGAAAGAACCCCTTTGGTATTTCGACATAGAGAACAACCGTCAGCGCCATGGTCGCGAAAAACACGCCGAGCGTCGTCCTTTGATGCTGCAATACAATGTCGAGAGTTCGCCGATAGGCCGCCAGCATGGCGTCGAACCCGCGTTCAATGGCGCGATAGAGCTTGCCGCGTTCTTCGGACCGATTGGGCCGCAGGAAACGCGCGCACAGCATGGGCGCCAGCGACAGCGACACGAATGCGGAAACCGCGACCGCGGCCATCACCGTCACGGCAAATTCGCGAAACAGGCGGCCGACAATTCCGCCCATCAGCAACAGCGGGATGAAGACCGCGATCAGCGACGCGCTGATCGACAGCACCGTGAAGCGTATTTCCGCCGATCCGACCAGAGCGGCTTGGAATGGCGGCGTGCCGTGCTCGATATGGCGGTAGACGTTTTCGACTTCGACGATCGCATCGTCGACAACAAAACCGATGGCGATCGTGAGCGCCATGAGCGACAGGTTGTCCAGGCTGAAGTCGAACGCATACATCGCCGCAAACGCGCCGAGCAGCGATAGAGCGATGGTGAGGGCCGGCACCAGGGTCGCCCAGGTGTCGCGCAGAAACAAAAGAACGACGAGAACGACGAGAATGACCGTCAGTATCAGCGTGAATTCGACGTCGAGAACGGAAGCGCGGATCGTCGTAGTGCGGTCGAGTACGGTATCGACCTTGACCGCCGGTGGAATCGCCGCGGTGATCTTCGGCAACAGTGTCTTGATCCGCTCGACGGTGTCGATGACGTTCGCCCCTGGCTGTTTGTAGACCGAAAGCAAGATTGCCGGCGTATTGTTGTCGTAGGCTGCGGAAAACCGATCGGAGGCGGCGGCGATCGCGCGGCCGACGTCGCGAACCCGCACCGGAGCGCCGTTGTTGTAAGAGACGATAACGTCGTCGAATTGCTTGGCGTCGGTGATCTGATCGTTGGCGTCGATGGTGAAACTCGTCTTCGCCGTCGTCAGCGATCCTTTCGGCGCATCGGTCGTGGCGGTCACCAGCGCGCCGCGGACCTGTTCAAGCGTTAGCCCGCGCGCGGCGAGCTTTGCCGGATCGACCTGAACTCGGATCGACGGTCGCTGCTCGCCGCCGATAGCAACCTGAGCGACGCCCAGGACCTGCGAGATTTGCTGCGCCAGATAGCTGTCGGCGTATTCGTCCACCTGCGTCAGCGGCAAGGTGTCGGACCGCGCGGCAAGGACCAGGATCGGCGCATCGGCGGGATTGAGCTTCTTATAGGTCGGCGGAGTCGTCATCGTCTGCGGCAGCGTCTTGCCGGCAGCCGTGATCGCCGCCTGCACATCCTGGGCGGCAAGGTCGATGTTGCGGTTGAGGTCGAACTGAACCGTCACCGAGGTGGCGCCGAGCGCGCTGAATGAGGTCATCTCGGTGACGCCCGGAATCTGGCCGAGCTGCCGCTCCAGCGGCGTCGCCACCGATGACGCCATGGTCTCGGCGCTGGCGCCGGCGAGCGTGGCGGTGACTTGAATGGTTGGAAAGTCGACTTGCGGCAGGGGCGCCACGGGCAGACGCAGGAACGCCGCAACGCCAAGGAGCGCCACCGCCGCCATCAGCAGTGAGGTCGCGACTGGGCGGCGAATGAATGGCTCGGAGATATTCACTTGGCAGCCAGCGGCTCGGCGGCGGCCGGTGAGCCATGGGTAATCACGACCTTGGTTTTCGGCTGCAGCTTGTATTGTCCGGCGGTGACAACGCGATCGCCATCCGCCAAGCCGGCGGTGACGATGGTCGAATCTCCGGCGGCGGGTCCGACCTCGATGGGACGCGGCTGCGCGGTGTCGTCCGACGCCACGACCCAGGCGAACAGCCCCTTCGGTCCGCTCTGGATCGCGGCATTGGGGACGGTGATCGCGTCGTGGCGGGTTTCGACCAGCACCCGCGCGTTGACGAACTCGCCCGGCCAGAGCACGTCGTCGACATTGGCGAACATCGCCTTGAGCCGGATGGTGGCCGTTGCCGGGTCGATGGCGTTGTCGATCAGCAACAATGTGCCGGGACTCAGAGCGGCTTTGTTGTCCTGGTCGAATGCTGTCACCTCGACCGGACCGCGGCGGAGCGCCCCGCGCACCTCATCGACATCGGACGCCGGCAACGTGAAGATGACGGCGCTAGGCTGCATCAGCACCAGATTGGCGAGCGGTTTGACATCCGAGGCATGCACCATGTTGCCTGGATCGACCAGCCGGATGCCGATGCGTCCGTCGCTTGGCGCCTTGATGTCGGTGTAGTCGAGTTGGGTCTGGGTCGACTTCGATCGCCGCGGCGTCGGCCGCGATCAGGGCCTTGGTCTGATCCACCTTCGATCTTTGCTGATCGACGTTTTGCTGGGTTTCGACGTTTTTGAGGATCAGAGCCTCGGCACGGTCGAGGTCTTTCTCGGCCGCGATCAACGCCGCCTCGTCTTGCGCCTTCTTGGCTTTCGCCTGGTCGAGCGCAGCCTGAAACAGACGCGGGTCGATTTTGGCGAGGTCATCGCCCTTTTTGACGTGCTGGCCTTCGGTGAACAGCACCTGCCGCAACTCGCCGTCGACCTTCGAGCGGATGTCGACGGTCAATGAAGCCTGTACGGTGCCGAGTCCGGTGAGATAGATCGGCACGTTTTGGCGCGTGGCGATAGCGACGCTCACCGGAACGGTGGCATTTGCCGACGGGCGCGCACTGACGAAAGGCTTGTCGCCAGAATACCAATAGAGCACTCCGCCGATCGCAGAGAGGATCAACGCGGTGGAAAGCAGAACGACGGCACGCGGAATACCGGTGGGCCGCGCCAGACGCGCGAGTGCTGGCCGTTTCCTCGGAGCGCTCGCGGTTGATCGCGCTGATCGTTTCTCGACGATTCAAAACGCTTGCCAGTTCTAGTTCTTCGGTGGCTGCGGAATGGCGCGGCCTTTGTCTTTGTCGGCGACGATGAACTCCAGGAAGCGTAGCGGTTCGGTCGTGCTGGGGTTCCAATGGGTGTGGATGGTCCCAGCGGGGACGAACAGGCTGTCGCCAGCATGCAACGTGACCGGCGGCTTGCCGTCTTCCTGCCAAACGCCGGTGCCGGACAGGACGTGGAAGGTGATAGCCGCCGGATGCAAATGTCGCGGATTGACTGCGCCGGGAGCGTATTGCGTGTCCCAAACGATGACTTCTTGGCCCGGTGTATTCGGCAGTTCGCTTTTCAGGAGCGGCGCATGGGTAATGCCGGACCTTTCCTGGCTGACCACGGATTGGGACTGCAGCGCGCACACGCCCGCAAGCGCCGCGATGCGGAATACGTTGAGAGAATGAAATCTGCCGGTCAAAACGCACCTCTCGGTTGGTTGAGAGCATCCATCGCCCGACCTGACATCCTGGCTGGGTTCGCAATCGAGGCTTCTCTTAACGCAGGCTGACTTATCGTCTCGTTGAAGAAGAATCGCATTTTGAACGCATCAAGTTTGCTCCACAAACGGTTTTATCTTATGCTTAGCCCAATAATTTATTGGGGTAAGGCATGGCGCGGCACCTGCCGTCGCTGAACGGATTGCGGGCTTTCGAAGCGGCGGGACGGCATGGCAGCTTCACCGCCGCGGCGACCGAGCTCAACGTCACCCAAACTGCGGTCAGCCGCATGGTGCGGCTATTGGAGCAGCGGCTAGGCTTTGCGCTGTTCCGTCGTCGTGCCAATGCGTTGGAGCTGACGGTCCAAGGTCAGGCCTTGCTGACCGGACTGACCGACTCATTCGACTCGATCGCGAGATTGACCGAACAGGTCGCCGCGATGCGGGCGGGACCGGTGCTGACGGTCGGCGTCGGTCCGACCTTGGCGGTGAACTGGCTCATTCCGCGGCTTGGGCGCTTCGACCAATCGCATCCGCAGATCGAGGTGCGCATGGCGACCGGAGGCCGGACCCGCCCGGTGCGTGACGATTGGACCTGTACCATTCGTCGCGATATCGGCTCGTGGCCGGGCTACATCGCCGAAGAGCTTTTCCCAAGCACGCTGATACCGGTCTGCACGCCGGCGTTGGCGGCGGGCCTGCGATACCCCTCCGATCTGCGTAAGGCGACGCTGATCGTTGTCCCGCACCTTGCCAATGATTGGGCCTGTTGGTTCGACGCCGCTGGTCTGCGCCAACCGATCCGGCCGGGCGGCGAAGTCTTTTTCGACAACAACGCCATGGCGATGCAAGCGGTGCTCGACGGGTCGGAGTAGCCATTGCGCAACCGCTCTACGTCACCGACGCGCTGGTAAGCGGTCGCCTGGTCGCGCCGTTTCCGATCATCGCGACCAAAAGAGAAAGCTGGTATTTCGAATATCGTCCCTCCCGCACCGAGGAACCGGCGCTGCTCGCCTTCCGTCAATGGATGCACGACGAGGCAAAACGGCAGCGTGAGACTGAAGCTGAACTAATGCAGCGAGCGGTCGGTCGCTGCCGACGTTGGTTACCTCATGGGTGACAATCAGATGATGTTCAGTGGATGATGTTCAGTGTCGACCGCGACCTGGACGTTGTAGCCCACTACGCCTGAGCCCCGACCGCTCGTCGCCATCGAGCGGGAATCAGGATCGGTCAGCGATATCTGCTGATCCGGCGTCGCCAGCATCCGCGTCTTGAGCCCATGCAGGCGCTTCACTTCCTCCTTCAGCTTGGCGATCTTCTCCTTGAGCCGGATTGTTTTGGTGGTACGCGCCTCCGACGGCTCCTGCCGATCGGCGCTGTCAAGCTGGCGCAGATAACGGGCTACGCTCTCCTCGATCTGCGCCAGACGCCGTTCCATCTTCGCCCGCGTAAAGTTCTTGTCTCGATTGTTCACCGCCTTGAACTTGCTGCCATCAATGGCGACGCTCGCTTCGGCGAACAGGTCGAGACGCCGACACAGCACGATAAACCGGGCGCATACCTTGCGAATGGCCCCGCCATTGTTCTTGCGGAAGTCGGCAATCGTCTTGTGATCGGGCATAAGCCCGCCGGTCAGCCACATCACCTCGACATTGCGCCCGGCTTCGCGGTCAAGCGGCGGCTCGACTGAACCCGATTGAGATAGCCGTAAATGTACAGCTTCAGCAGCACGGAGGGATGATACCAAGGTCGCCCCGTTACCTCGGGAGCGACCCCCTCAAATCCCAGCGCCGCCAGATCGAGTTCGTCGACAAAGACGTCGATCACCTGAACCGGATTGTTCTCGTCGATCCAGTCTGCCAGGCATTCCGGAACAGCGTCGCTTGCCCGCGATCAATCCCCTCAACGAAGCGCTTCATCCGACCCTCCGCAGAAGCAGAATCATCCCGCAGAGTGAATCACAGCCGCCGCCTTTTTACACATGGGGTAATTCCGGGATCGAGCCATACTCAGGCTTTGGGAATCAGCTCTCCAGGAATCGACGAGGTCCACCTGATGGGGCTGCGCAACGATGGAGAGCCGCAATGGAACACTTTGTTGGACTGGATGTATCACTGAAGCTGACAGCGATCTGTGTTGTGGATCGAGCAGGGTCTGTCATCCGAGAGGGGATGGTCGATTCCACGCCCGAGACGATTGCTGAGTTCGTAACATAAATGCGCCAAGTGTAGTTCGGATCGGGCTTGAGGCCGGCCACGGCCACGTGGCTGTGGACCGACTCAAGCAACTTGGCCTGCCAGTGATCTGCATCGACGCGCGCCATGCCAAGGCGGTACTCAAGATGCAGATCAACAAGAGCGACCGCAATGAGGGTCAGGGATCGCCCGCATCATGCAAACCGGCTGGTTCAAGGAGGTGCGCGTCAAGGATCTCGACAGCCATTACATTAAAGCTCTGCTGGCAAGTCGGGCGTTGTTGGTTAAGATAAAGCGCGATCTCGAGAACCAGGTCCGCGGCTTGCTCAAGAACCTTGGTCTCGTCATCGGCCGCGCCAAACTCAATGTCTTCGCCGTGCGAGCCGAGGAGTTGATTGAGAGTCGTCCCGAGCTGATGGCTGCGGTCAGGCCGCTGCTCGATGCGCGCAACGCTATCGAGCAGCAGGTCGACGATCTCGAT
>CAVTFP010000042.1:0-93459 GCA_963733645.1 uncultured Alphaproteobacteria bacterium | reverse complement strand
CAACTGCATTCTGTCATGGCTTTGCGCAATGAGCTTGCCCAAAACATCCACGAACTTGGCGTCGAACTGCCGGCCGGGCCGGCAGCGATACGCATCACCGTGGGCTGTATGGAGTAGTGAACTCCTGCCCTAATGCAGCCTCCAGCGGCGGCGGCGCCGAGGATGGCCACGAGCCAAGTGTGCCGCAGAAACATCCTGACGCGGTTTCGCACCAAATGCTCAAGCAACTCTATGCTCATGGTCAAACTCGATGAGTGGCCCACTGCCGTTGACTGCGTGCGGCCCTCGCTTACGCCTCTACCGAAGCGTTGGGCCAGCCAAAGCCTCATGGCGAGAGGCGGACGGTTCGGCAGTCCAGGCGGCATGGTTAATCCTAACACGAGCGCGGCGTCTTGACGCTATGGCGTCACCGTGAGTTCGTCTGCCAAACCGGTGTTTTGGTTAATCCCTGTGCCCAGCGCGGTTCGGCGCAGTATCGATCCCGGTTGTGACCTAACTTTGACAGAATCCCTGCGAAACCGGCCTCTATACTTATAGAACCGTCCGGCCACGTCGCAGACCGCCAGAACCTCACCCCTTGTCTCGGTTTGGTCCGTGGTGGCTTGTTGGACGGGATTGGCTTCACCATGGAGTTTCCAATGATTTAAAAACTTGCCGGCGCTGCGCGCAGCAGCGCGCTTGCCCGGCTCAAAGGTTGGAGCGAGGTCAAGGACCGTGACGCGATCAGCAAGAAATTCGTCTTTGCCGATTTCAACCAGGCCTTCGGCTTCATGACGCGCGCCGCGCTGGTCGCGGAAAAGCTCGACCATCATCCGGAATGGTTCAACGTCTACAAGAACGTAGAGGTCACGCTCTCGACCCACGATGCGGGTGGCCTGACTGAACTCGATGTCAAGCTGGCCGAGGCTATGGACAAGCTCGCGGGCTAAGGCGTGCCTACGGCGGGTCTTGGCGCTGAGGGATTTGTTGCCGCCTTGCGAATGCCGCCTTTCAACGCCAACTTTTGGAGGTTGAAGTCACGGCGCGAGAGGTCCGAAGGGTCCATGTGGTTTGGAGTGCAAGCGGCTTCATGGCCGGACATTGCGGCGTTGACGCGCCGCATGGCCGAGAATGAGCGAGAGCTGCAGCGTAACTTCTGGCGGAAGCTTAAAGGAGTCGCCGCAAGCCTGCCGTTCGCGGAAGATCTGCTCGCCGCCTATTACTGCGCGTTCGACCGGCAAACTCCCTTGCACGTGAAAGCGGTGCTGTTGGGTACCATTGCCTATTTCATTTTGCCAACGGATTTGATCCCCGATTATATTCCGGTGATTGGATACTTGGACGACGCTGCGGTGCTCGCCGGAGCCATCAAAGTGGTCAACTCACATATCAAGCCGGAACATCGCGAGGCGGCACGGCGTACGCTCGAGCGGATGCGCGGCGAGGTGTGATCCGGAAAAATCCTGCCCTCGGCTTGATCCGGGGGGAAAACCGATTTCCGAAAAGATCATGCTCAAAGAAAATTCTGAACCACGATTCGTTCAACCTGACCTGATCATGGTCTGGGCGCGATTACGGCCGCAGCAGAATTTTTCCCATTACCTTGCGGTCGCTGATGGCTTTCAATGCTGTCGCTATTTCGGTCAACGGATAAACCGCGTGCACATGCGGCTTGAGCTTGCCTTCTGCACACCAATGAGCGACTTCGGTAAGCAGCGCGTGCTGCGCTTGCGGCTCACGCTTGCCCCATGAGCCCCAAAATACGCCGCGGATATCGCAGCCCTTCAGTAGCACCAGATTGAGCGGCAGCCTTGAAATCTCTCCAGCGGTGAAGCCGACCACAAGATAGCGCCCTTGCCAGGCGAGCGAACTCATCGCCAGTTCCGCGTATGGGCCGCCGACCGGATCATAAACGACGTCGATACCGTGCTCCCGCCGAGCCGCTTTAGCGCATCGCGGAGGTTCTCATCGGTGTATTTCACCGTTTCGTCGGCGCCGTGGGCGCGGGCAAAGGCGAGCTTTTCGTCGGATGACGCGCAGGCGATTACGCGCGCGCCCATCAACTTGCCGAGTTCCACCGCAGCGAGCCCGACGCCGCCCGAGGCACCGAGCACGAGAAGCGTCTCGCCCCGCTTAAGCTGCGCCCGCTCGCGCAGCGCATAAAGCGATGTGCCGTAAGTAACGGCGAGGCCTGCGGCGCGATCGAAATCGAGCGTTTCCGGTATCCGCACCAGTTGTTGCGCCGGGACAGCGATGGCTTCGCGCGCCGCGCCCCAGCCAACGAAACCCATCACATGGTCGCCGGGCGCGACCTGCGTTACGCCGGCGCCAATGCTCTCGACGGTGCCGGCGAATTCCGCCGCCGGTGAAAATGGAAATGGCGGTTTTTGCTGATACTTGCCGGCAATGATCAGCGTGTCGAAGAAATTCAGCGCCGCCGCGGCAACACGCACGACCGCCTCGCCGGGTCCGGCTTGCGGCTGCGGGATGTCCTTGATCTCAAGGTCTTCCGCCGTACCGAAATGGGTGCAGAGAACGGCTTTCATACGTGATGATCCCAGGCGAAAAAAGCTGTAACGCCCGAAATGACTAACACGCTCCCGTCACGCCCGCATCACCCAGCAGGCGGCGCAAACGCGAGAACGCCAGCCGCAAGCGCGACTTCACGGTCCCGACTGGGACTTTGGTTCTTGCCGCGATACTCGAGTGCGACAGGCCTTCAAAGAAGGCGAGCTGCACCATTTTGGATTGATCGTGCGGCAAGGCATCGAGCGCCGCATGGACATGCTGTTCCATCCGCGCGGCGTCGATGCTGGTTTGTTATCCGTGGCCGAATCCGGAATCAGAGACAGATCAGTCTCCGTATAAATGTGCTCGCGGCTGCGGCGACGGACATCGATGCGGCGATTTGCGCAATACGGAACACCCAGGTAGCGGCGGCCGACTTGCGGCGATCGAACAGGTGCGCTTGCACCAGATCGTCTCCATGACGTCCTGGGTAACATCGGCGGCGGCGAATGGCGCAAGCCCGAGCCGGACCAACTGGGCGTGCACCCGCGGCCGGAAATGATCGAACAGCGCGGTGAACGCTGCGTCGTCCCGGTCGGCGCCGACTGCTGTGAGAAGATCATCGAGCTGATGGGACCGCGGCAGCGGAAATTTTTGCTGCCGTGAAGCCTCGTCGATTGGCAAAGACTTGTCACGTCCCGGCACTCTTCGTTACTGATCCGGGCGAGTATCGGCGGCTTGGCTGGGTTGGGCTGTGTCCCTGATCACATTTTGCCGGGGTCCGGTGACCCTTGCGGACCGGCAACTGTCGTGTCGGGACCGCGCTGGCGCGCACCCGGTAGTCCGAATTGGATTAAACTTGAAAGGTTTGCTATTAATTCCGAGGGTGTTTGCGAGGCCTGATGCAGACCGAAAAACGAAGGCGGATTGTCCTGCCGCTCGTTCTGGCGATGGCATTTGCCGTGCCAGCTGCCGCGCAACAGCCGCCCGCGACCCCGCCTGCCGGCCCCGCCGCTCCGGCTTCACCCGCGCCGGCAAAGAAGCCCGCACCCAAGCCTAAACCCGCGGCTGCGTCGCCAGCGGCAGCCAAGCCCGCAACAGCGCCCGCAACGCCGCCTGCCGTCGGCGGCGTGAAGCCGACGCTACTGGGCCAGTACGCCGATTGGGGCGCCTATACGGCATCGCCCGCCGGCAAGAAAACTTCTTCGCCATCGCCAAGCCGGCGTCCTCGGTCACCAACCCGCCCAACAGGCCGCGCAATCCGATCTACATGTTCATCTCGACGCGTCCGGCGGAGAAGGTGACCAACGAGGTTTCGATCATCAGCGGCTACCCGTTCAAGCCCGGCACCGAAGCATCGGTGGAAGTCGGGTCGACCGCCTATGCGCTGTACACCCAGCAGGATGGCGCCTGGATCAAGAACGCCACCGAAGAGGCGCAAATGGTCGATGCCATGCGGCAGGGCCAGACCGCGGCGATCAAGGGCACGTCCGCGAAGGGTACACAATCGACCGACACGTTTTCGCTTAAAGGCCTGTCGCAGGCGCTCGACAGAACCGCGCAGGACTGCAAGTAGCGACGCGCGCCCTCGCCGTTCGCGGACGAAAGCTATCTATATCCAACTTATGCTGTCGCAGCCTTCTGGATCGATGATGACCGCTTCTATTGCCGAAGCCGACACCGCATCGGCGCTATTCCTCGAAAAGACGGCGCTCGAGAAATACGTCGCGCCGGCAAAGCCGTCGCTGGTTGGGATGCCGCGCGACACGCTCGCCGCGGCGCTCGGTACCATCGGCGTACCCGAGCGGCAGCAGCGCATGCGCCTGCAGCAGATCTGGCACTGGCTTTATGTGCGCGGCGCGCGCGACTTTGGCGAGATGACGACGCTATCGAAGGAGCTTCGCGCCGAGATCGAACGGCATTTCACCCTGGCACGTCCCGAAATCGCCGCCGAGCAGGTCTCAGTCGACGGCACGCGAAAATGGCTGCTGCGGCTGCCGGGCGAGACCGACACCCGGCCGCATGAAGTCGAATGCGTCTACATTCCTGAGACCGACCGCGGCACGCTGTGCATTTCCAGCCAGGTCGGCTGCACGCTCAATTGTACCTTCTGTCATACCGGCACGCAGCGCTTGGTGCGCAATCTGACACCAGGCGAGATCGTCGGCCAGGTTGTGCTGGCGCGCGACCACCTCAACGACTGGACCCCCTCCCTTCCCTCCCCCGCAAGCGGGGGAGGGAAGGGAGGGGGCCGCGCCGAAGGCGAAAAGCGCCTGGTGTCGAACGTCGTCATGATGGGCATGGGCGAGCCGTTGTACAATTTCGAGGCGGTGCGCGACGGCCTGAACGTGGTCGCAGACGGCGACGGATTGAGCCTTTCCAAGCGCCGCATCACGCTGTCGACGTCCGGTGTCGTGCCCAATATCGCGCGCGCCGGCGAGGAGATCGGCTCGATGCTGGCGATATCGCTGCACGCCGTCACCGACGAACTGCGCGACGAGCTAGTTCCGCTCAACCGCAAATATCCGCTGCGCGAACTCATGGATGCCTGCCGGAATTATCCAGGCGCATCCAACGCGCGGCGCATCACGTTCGAATACGTCATGCTCAAGGGCATCAACGATTCACTGGTCGATGCCAAGGCGCTGGTGCGCCTGGTCAAAGGCATCCCGGCCAAGATCAACCTGATTCCGTTCAATCCCTGGCCAGGCACAAAGTACGAGTGCTCGGACTGGGAGCAGATCGAGAAATTTTCCGAAGTGATTTTCGACGCCGGTTACGCTTCGCCGGTGCGCACGCCGCGTGGCCGCGATATCCTCGCCGCGTGTGGCCAGCTCAAGAGCGCGACCGAAAAACTCTCCGCCCGTGAGCGTCTGGCGCTGCGCGCGATGGCGATGACGGATTAAAGTCGCGCGATGGGCGTTCTCGTCCGCATCCTGGTTGTGATTCTCGCCTACGTCTTGGCCTGCATCGCGGCATCGATCATCCTCACCATCGGCACGCTGTCGCCGGAATGGGACGATCTGACCGCGGCCGGGCTGCAAACCGCGGCGGTGTGGGTCGTCGTCGTGGTCGGCGCGGGGGCGATTGCGGCCATCGCCATGGTGCCGTCGCTGCTGGTGATAGCGCTTGCCGAAGGTTTCGCCTGGCGCTCGATTCTGATCTACGGCGCGCTCGGGGCTGTGCTGGCGTTGGCCTTGAGTTCTGGGCTCGATTTCGCCGGCTATGTCGGCGATCCCGATAGCGTCCTGGCGCGTGAGCGCGAAGTGCTGGCCGCAGCCGGTATTGCAGGTGGCTTCGTCTATTGGCTGTTCGCCGGCCGCAAGGCGGGTTTTTGGAAGTAGCCGCTTGCGCCGCCTTGCTGCTTGCGCCGTTCCAGCGCCTGCCTATAGTCCGCGCCAAATTTGGTGGGCGTTGCCCGAGCTTCAGGACCCTCCATGGGCAAAGACGGCGCGAAAGACGTGAAAAAGGTCGTGCTCGCTTATTCCGGCGGGCTCGATACGTCGATCATTCTCAAGTGGCTGCAATCGACCTATGGCTGCGAGGTCGTTACCTTTACAGCCGACCTCGGCCAGGGCGAGGAGCTCGAACCGGCGCGGGCAAGGCGCTGACGCTCGGCATCAAGCCGCAAAATATCTTCATCGAGGATTTGCGCGAGGAATTCGTCCGCGACTACGTGTTTCCGATGTTTCGCGCCAACGCGCTCTATGAGGGCCAATATCTGCTCGGCACCTCGATCGCGCGGCCGCTTATCGCCAAGAAGCAGATCGAGATTGCCGAGAAAGTCGGCGCCGATGCCGTCGCCCATGGCGCGACCGGCAAGGGCAACGACCAGGTGCGCTTCGAACTTGCCTATTATGCGCTGAAGCCCGACGTGAAGGTCATCGCGCCGTGGCGCGAATGGGATTTCAAATCTCGCGAGGCACTTCTCGTCTTCGCCGAGCAGAACCAGATCCCGATCGCCAAGGACAAGCGCGGCGAAGCACCGTTCTCGACCGACGCCAACCTTCTGCACACGTCGTCGGAAGGCAAGGTGCTCGAGGATCCGGCCGGCGAAGTGCCGGATTACGTCTATTCGCGCACTGACGACCCGGAAAAAGCCCCGGAAAAGGCGGATTATGTGACGGTGGATTTCGACCGCGGCGACGCGGTCGCGGTCGACGGCAAGCCGCTGTCGCCGGCGGCACTGCTGACGCAGCTCAACGCGCTCGGTCGCAAGCACGGCATCGGCCGGCTCGATCTGGTCGAGAACCGCTTCGTCGGCATGAAGTCGCGCGGCATGTACGAGACGCCGGGCGGCACCATCCTGCTTGCCGCGCATCGCGGCATCGAATCGATCACGCTTGATCGCGGCGCGGCGCATCTCAAAGACGAACTGATGCCGAAATACGCCGAGCTGATCTATTACGGCTTCTGGTTTTCGCCGGAGCGGGACATGCTGCAAGCGGCGATCGACAGAAGCCAGGAATTCGTTTCCGGCCGGGTGCGGCTGAAGCTTTACAAGGGAAATGTCGGCGTCGTCGGCCGCGAGAGCAAATATTCGCTCTACGATCAGGATCTCGTCACCTTCGAGGAAGGCCAGGTCGCCTATGACCAGCGCGACGCTGAAGGCTTTATCCGCCTCAATGCGCTGCGCCTGCGCACGCTTGGGCAGCGCAAGCGGAAACTCAAGTTGTAGTCAGATTCGCGCTCATGCCGGTGCGTGGCAGACGGCTTCGATATTGTGGCCGTCCGGATCGAGCATGAACGCGCCATAGTAGTTTGGATGATAGTGCGCTCGTATTCCCGGCGCGCCATTGTCCCGGCCTCCGGCTGCAATTGCCGCGCGGTAGAAGGCATCGACTGCAGCACGATCCTTGGCTGCGATGGCGATGTGGATCGGTTTGTTGAGGCCGCCTTCACCGCCGATCCAGAAATCCGGTTTGCCGTTAGCGCCAAAGCCTGCTGCCGGCGCGTCGTTCTCTCCCTGCTGGACTTCCATGACCAGAATGTAGCCGAGCGGCGCCAGCGCCTTCTCATAGAAGGCCTTTGACTGTTTGTAGTCGGAAACCGGAAATCCAGCGTGATCGAGCATTTTGGACCTCGAAGCGTCAGCGCAGGTTGACCATCACTTTGCGGTTTTCGCCTAGGTTTGGCTTGGCGCCGGTGAGCCGCGCCTTGACGAATTCGAACACGGCAACGGCGGTGCTGGCCGGTCCATCCCAGAGTTCGGCCGTGAGCGGTGTGATTCGCAGCACGCATACATTCGGGTCGTCAGGTCCCTTCCACCACAGATTATCGGTGTACCGCCAGATTTCTGCGGCTTTGGGGTGATCGCGGCGCACTGCGGCGCGCGCGGTGATCGAGAAGATAGGCCTTTGCGCTTGTGTCCGCGAATGTGAGGCCGACGGCGTGCGCGGTATCGATCTCGCGCTCTTTGCCGCTGCGTAGGTCGGTCACCACCCAAATCAGGTTGGCCGCGCGCTCGAGCCGAACTCGACGGGCCGGGCGCGCAACCCATCGTCCGAATGTGTGGTGAGCATGCAGACGCCGACACGCTCGACGATGTCCCAAACGCGCTTGAGGTGGTCTTGCTCTGACATGCGCGGTTAACGCACCACGCCGCAGATTGGTTGCGGCGCGCCGCTCAGACCTGCCGTTCGACCAGCGTTCGTTTGATCTCGGCGATGGCCTTGGCCGGATTGAGATGCTTGGGGCAGGCCTTGGCGCAATTCATGATGGTATGGCAGCGATAGAGCCGGAACGGGTCTTCCAGGTTGTCGAGCCTTTCGCCGGTCGCCTCGTCGCGCAAGTCGACGATCCAGCGTTGCGCCTGCAACAGCGCGGCCGGGCCGAGATAGCGGTCGGAATTCCACCAATAGCTCGGACATGACGTCGAGCAGCACGCGCACAAAATACATTCGTAGAGTCCGTCGAGTTTGGCGCGGTCTTCGTGGCTTTGCTTCCACTCCTTCTGCGGCGTCGGCGACACGGTCTGCAGCCAGGGCTCGATCGAAGCGTGCTGGGCATAGAAATTGGTCAGGTCTGGCACCAGGTCCTTCACCACCGGCATGTGTGGCAGTGGATAGACCCTGACGGCGCCTTTGACTTCGCTCATCGCCTTGGTGCAGGCGAGCGTATTGGTGCCGTCGATGTTCATGGCGCAGGAGCCGCAGATGCCTTCGCGGCAGGAGCGGCGGAAGGTCAACGTCGCGTCGACGTTGTTCTTGAGCCAGATCAAGCCATCGAAAATCATCGGCCCGCAGGCGCCGGTGTCGACGTAGTAAGTGTCGATGCGCGGATTGTGGCCGTCATCGGGGTTCCAGCGATAGACGCGGTATTCGTGCTCCGCTTTGGCGTTGGTCGGATGCGGCCATGCCTTGCCTTCGGTGACTTTGGAATTTTTCGGCAGTGTGAATTGAACCATGCTTTTTGCTTTCAATGAGCCGGCATACCGTCAGTAAACCCGCGAACTTTCAGTAAACACGAGCTTTGGGCTCGATATACGAGACATCGTTGGTGAGCGTGTAGGTGTGCACCGGTCGGTAATCGATCGTGACCTTGCCTGTGTCAGTGTCGAGCCAGGTCAGCGAGTGCTTCATCCAGTTTTTGTCGTCGCGGTCGGGGAAGTCCTCGCGTGCGTGGGCGCCGCGGCTCTCCGTGCGATTGACCGCGGAATCGACGGTGACGACGGCCTGCTCGATCAGGTTGGCGAACTCGAGGGTTTCGACCAGGTCGGAATTCCAGATCAGCGAGCGGTCGCTGGTTCGCACGTCGGCAATGCCGTCAAACACTTCGTGGATCAGTTTGGAGCCCTGTTGCAAGACCTCGCCGGTACGGAACACGGCGCAATTGTTCTGCATCACGTGCTGCATCCGGTCGCGTAGCTGCGCGGTCGGCGTGCCGCCGGAGGCGTTGCGGAACTTGTCGAGCCGAGACAGCGCCAGATCGGCGGAATCCTTCGGTAATTCGGCATGCTTGTCGTTGGGCGTCAGGATTTCGGCGCACCGCAATGCTGCCGCACGGCCGAACACCACAAGATCGATCAGCGAATTCGAGCCCAAGCGATTGGCGCCATGGACAGAGACGCAGGCCGCCTCGCCGAGCGCCATAAGCCCGGGGACGACGTAGTCCGGATTGCCGTCTTTCTTGATCAGCGCTTCGCCGTGATAATTCGTGGCGATGCCGCCCATATTGTAGTGAACCGTCGGCACGATAGGCACCGGCTCGCGGGTCAGATCGACACCGGCGAAAATGCGCGCGGATTCGGTAATGCCCGGCAGCCGTTCGGCGAGAATCTTCGGGTCGAGGTGATCGAGGTGAAGGAAGATGTGGTCCTTCTTCGGACCGACACCGCGGCCTTCGCGAATCTCGATTGTCATCGCGCGTGAGACGACGTCGCGCGAGGCGAGGTCCTTGGCGGATGGCGCATAGCGCTCCATGAAACGCTCGCCCTGCGCGTTGACCAGATATGCGCCTTCGCCACGCGCACCCTCGGTGATGAGAACGCCCGCGCCGTAAACGCCGGTCGGATGGAATTGCACGAATTCCATGTCTTCGAGCGGCAGGCCGGCGCGTAGCACCATGGCATTGCCATCGCCGGTTTGAGTGTGCGCCCCGGTGCAGGATGCGTAAGCGCGGCCGTAGCCGCCGGTGGCGAGGATGGTCATCTGCCCTGAAAAGCGATAAATCGTACCGTCATCGAAATTGAGCGCGATAACGCCACGGCAGCGTCCGTCGTCGTCCATGATCAAGTCGATGGCGAAATACTCGACGAAGAATTCGGCTGAATGGCGCAACGCCTGGCCGTACATCGTGTGCAGCATGGCATGACCGGTGCGGTCGGCGGCGGCGCAGGTGCGCTGAGCGGTGCCCTTGCCGTAATGGGTGGTCATGCCGCCGAATGGGCGTTGATAAATCTTGCCGTCCTCCTCGCGGCGCGAGAACGGCAGACCCCAATGTTCCAGTTCGTAGACCGCTTCCGGCGCGGCACGGCACATGTATTCAATGGAGTCCTGGTCGCCGAGCCAGTCGGAGCCCTTGACCGTGTCGTACATGTGCCAGCGCCAGTCATCCTCGCCCATATTGCCGAGCGACGCGGCGATGCCGCCCTGTGCCGCCACGGTGTGCGAGCGGGTCGGGAAAACCTTGGTGATACAGGCGGTGCGCAGCCCGGCTTCACTGCAGCCGACAACGGCACGCAAGCCGGAGCCGCCGGCGCCGACCACCACCACGTCATAGGCATGATCTTCGATCGGATAGGCGCGGCCGTTGATCGGGGCCGTGGCTTTGCCGTTCGTTGCGTCGTCCGCCATGCTCACAATCCAAACGAAAGTTTCAAGATGCCGTAGGCGGCCGCAAGCCCGACAACGACAGTGAAGAAGGTGTTGGCCATCAGCAAGGTCAGTTTCGCCGACTCGTCGTGCACGTAGTCCTCGATGATGACCGCCATGCCGATCCGCATGTGGATGCTGATCGAAGCGATGAACAGCAGCATGATGATGGAGATGGCCGGCGAGCCGAGAATCTGCGCCGTGGCGGCCTGGTTGCGGCCAAGCAAAGTAATGAGAATAATCACGGCGGCTATGGTCAGCGGTATATTGGCGATCGCCGTCACACGCTGATGCCAGAAGTGGTTGGTGCCGGATTTCGCCGAGCCGTGGCCACGCACACGCGCGAGCGGTGTGCGGATATGAGCATTGTTGCTCATGCCGAGCCTCCCATCGCCAGCAGCCCGATGATCCACAGGATCACCGTGATCGTGATTGAGCCGATCAGGTTCGCGGCGACAAGCCATTCACGTTCGGTCGGGCCCAAACCCCGGCCGCTATCCCAGATCAGATGTCGAATGCCGCCGAGCATGTGATGGATCAGCGCCCAGGTGTAGCCGAACAGGATGAGCCGCCCGATCCACGAACCGGCGAACCATTCGAACCGCGCATAGCCGTTCGGGCCGGCGGCGGAAATGAACCACCAGGCCAGGATCAACATGCCGAAATAGAGACCGAATCCGGTGATGCGATGCACGATCGACATCATCATCGTTAAAGTCGGCCGGTAGATTTGCAGGTGCGGCGATAACGGCCGCTCAACACGGGCCTTGGTTTCCGCCATGGTGTTCATTCCAAATTCGCCCTCGGCGGGCGCCGAGCTAGGAAACTCGTTCCTAGCCAATCCATGGTCTTGCCGCAATGCAACAGTGCTCAGTCCACCATTGCCAGCGGCAGCTTCATTTCGTATTTGGCGAAAACATAACGTTGAAAGGTTCGCACACAATGGGCATTATGCAAAGTCTGGCTTCGTGAAATACGAAGGCTTGGTTTATACATGCGATTTGATCTCGCCGATCTCAGCCTGTTTCGCCATGTCGTCGAGGCGGGCAGCATCACCCACGGCGCAGAACGCGCGCATCTTGCGCTTGCCGCCGCCTCGACCCGCATTCGCAACATGGAAGGCGCGCTCGGTGTCGGATTGCTGACGCGGGGGCGACAAGGCGTGACGCCGACCCAGGCTGGACGTACGTTGCTTCAGCACGCACGCATTATCTTGCGCCAAGCTGAGCGCCTGCATGAGGATCTCGGCGCCTATGGCGGCGGCCTCGCCGGCCAAATCCGCGTGCTGTCGAACACCAATGCGCTGACGGAATTTTTGCCGGAAGCGTTGAGTTCGTTTCTTGCCGCGCATCCGAGCGTCAGTGTCGATCTGGAAGAACGCCTGAGCGACGAGATTGTCGGCTTGATCGCCGAAGGTGTTGCCGATCTAGGCGTCGTCGCTGGCACCGTCGATGCCGGAGGCCTCGAAACCTATCCGTTCCGCCGCGACCGCTTTGTCCTCGTGGTTGCCCAGGATCATCCGTTGGCCAAACGCACGCGGATCAATTTCGAGGACGTGCTCGAGCACGATTTCGTCGGGCTGGATCGCGCCAGCGCTATTCAGCGCTTCCTGGCGACCAAAGCCGTGCGGATCGGCCGGCCATTGCGGCTGCGCGTACAGTTGCGCTCATTCGATGCGGTATGCCGCCTGGTCGAATGTAAAGTCGGCATCGGCATCGTGCCGGAAACGACGGCGCGCCGCGTGTCGAAAACCATGGCAATCAAGCGGGTTACGCTGTCCGACCCGTGGGCGGTCCGCGACCTGACGATTTGTATTCGCAGCTTGGGCGAACTGCCGCTTTATGCGCGGCAACTGGTCGAGCACTTGCGCGATCAGCGCGGCATCAACACCCAGTAATCGAGATCGAGCAACACGGCGGGATCGTATTCGTCGCCGGTCTTGAGCGGAAAATCGGCGCACGGTTTATCGCAGGTGGCGACGGTACGCAACCGCAGCGCGCCGACATCTTCGCGGCCCGGCAAATCGGCTTTCGCCAGAATTTCCGACCAGGCGAAAATGGTGCCGCCGGCAAATAGCGGCGCGACGTGCCGGCCGCCATTGATGGCGGCGACATGAAACGCATTGGCGAGGCCATTGAAGGTCAGCGCGCGGGCCACCGAGATAACGTGGCCGCCATAGATCAGCCGCCGCCCGAACCTGCCCTGCTTGGCGCCGAACAAATCGAAATGGATGCGCGCGGTGTTCTGGTAGAGGCGCGTGGCGGTCTGGTGCTCCGCCTCTTCAACGGTAATGCCGTCGATATGATCGATGTGTTCGCCGACCTCGTAATCACCAAAACGATAGTCGCTTCCGGCCAGCGCGCAGTCATAAGCGGAAAGATCGAGCGCGGGACAGGCTTCGCCCAGCACTTTCGCTTCGAGCACCGTTGGCAGGCGCGGCACGTGATCGCCGGGCGCCGGTGCCGCTTCGTCGCCTTTTCGCACCATGACCCAGCGCACATATTCGAGTACCGGCTTGCTATGCTGATTGAAGCCGGTGGTGCGCACATAGACGATGCCGGTCTTGCGGCTGGAATTCTCCTTCAAGCCGATGACCTCGGAGAGTGCGTTCAGCGTATCTCCGGGATAGACCGGGCTGCGGAAGTAGCAGCCGGCGTAGCCGAGATTGGCGACAGCATTGAGCGAGATGTCGGGCACGGTTTTGCCGAACACGATGTGAAATACGAGCAGATCGTCGATCGGCGCGCGCGGGTAGCCGATTTCCTTGGCGAAGACGTCGGATGATTGCACCGCGAAGCGGCTACCGAACAGGCCGGTATAAAGCGCTACATCGCCGACCGTGACCGTGCGCGGCGTCGCGTGGCGGATTACCTGGCCGATGCGAAAATCTTCGAAATAATTGCCGGGGCTGGTCTTGGGCATTGGATCCTTGTGACAATCCTGGTGTGTCGAAACCGGCGTTTCGTGGGCGTTTCATAGCGCACCCTCGGCTACCACAAAAGCGTCGGGCGTCACAAAAGCTCACTTCACGCTGCCGTGACCGCGCGGCTGAAACCCTCGCCTGGAGCCGCCGTATCTCTATCCGACGACGACTTCATTGTCGTCTCCACGCGGCTCCGCCGCGGCGAACCCAATCAAATGGAGACTTCTATGTCCAAGCGTTTCGCTTTGCTTGCCTCCGCGGCCATGATCGCAATCGCAACCGCGGTGGCGCCCGTGCCGGGTTACGCGCAGATGAACGACAAGACCGTGACCGTCGGTGGCGCGCCGATGTATCCATCGAAAAACATCATCCAGAACGCGGTCAATTCCAAAGACCACACCACGCTGGTCGTTGCGGTGAAGGCCGCCGGCCTCGTCGATACGCTGGAAGGTCCAGGTCCGTTCACGGTGTTTGCTCCCACCAACGAAGCATTCGCCAAGTTGCCAGCGGGCACGGTCGATAACCTGCTCAAGCCCGAGAACAAGCCGACGCTGGTCAAGGTGCTGACCTATCACGTCGTTCCTGGTCGCATGACCGCGGTCGCGTTGATGAAAGCGGTCAAGGACGGCGAGGGTGAAGCCCACCTGAAGACCGTCGCCGGCGAGGACCTCATCGTGAAGCAAGCAGGCCCCGGCAAGCTCACTGTCACCGATACCAAGGGCGACGTCGCCATGGTCACCATTGCGGATGTTTTGCAGTCCAACGGTGTTATTCATGTCGTCGACACGGTGATGCTGCCGTAAGGACGGTTGCCTACGTTCTCTGCTCCCTCTCCCCGTTCGCGGGGAGAGGGTTCACTGACAGGATTGTGAGGCGCTTGTGCGCCTCGCTTTTGTTATAGGATTGCCGAGACGACCGGGAAGCCATGACGATCGAAGCCGCAACCAGTTCGCCCGCGGTGCCCGATGCCGCAACAGAGCCTCTCATCCATCCGCTGTGGGTGCGCGTGACGCATTGGGTCAATGCGCTGGCTATATTCATGATGGTTGGCTCGGGCTGGCAGATCTACGACGCCTCGCCGTTGTTCAAATTTATCAAGTTCCCGCCGCAAATCGCGCTCGGTGAGTGGCTTGCCGGCGCGCTATTGTGGCATTTCGCGGCAATGTGGCTTCTCGTCATCAACGGCATCGTCTACGTCACGCTCGGTATCGTGACCGGGCGCTTTCGCCGCAAGCTGTTTCCGATCCGCTCGCGCGAAGTTGTCAACGACCTCCTCGCCGCGTTGCGCGGCAAGCTCTCGCACGACGATCTTTCCGTTTATAACGCGGTCCAGCGGTTGCTCTATGTCGGTGTGCTGCTCGCCGGCGTCGTCATCGTGCTTTCGGGCCTGTCGATCTGGAAGCCGGTGCAGTTCAAGTGGTTGACCGCTTTCTTCGGCGGCTATGACTTCGCCCGCTATGTGCATTTCTTCGCCATGGCGTCGATCGTCGGCTTTTTGACAGTGCACGTCACGTTGGCGCTGATCGTGCCGAAAAGCCTGCGCGCGATGATTGTCGGCCGCTGAGGAACCAGGGAGAAAACCATGCCCCGCCAGCGCAAACCGATCCCCGGTGTCGATCCGAAGCTTCTGATCAAGGACGCGGCAAATCTGTTGCCGGTTCCCTCGCGGCGGCTGTTCCTTCGCGGTGCGGTGAGCTTCGGGGCGCTCGCCACCCTGACCGGCTGCGATATCATCGACGGTCCGACGGCTGAGAGTGCATTGCGGGTCATTTCGAATTTCAACGACTGGGTTCAGGCTCGCATTTTCAATCCGAACACTCTCGCTACGGAATATCCTGAGAGCGCGATCACGCGGCCGTTTCCCTTCAACGCCTATTACAGCGAGGACGAAGCGCCGGAGGTCGATGGTGACACTTACCAGCTCGAGATCGGCGGCCTGGTCGACAACAAGAAGCCGTGGACTTTGCCCGAACTCAACAAACTGCCGGAAGTATCGCAGATTACCCGCCACGTCTGCGTCGAGGGCTGGAGTGCGATCGGTTCGTGGCAAGGCGTGAAGCTTTCCGACTTTCTGAAAATGATCGGCGCCGATACGACGGCCAAATATGTCTGGTTTCAGTGTGCGGAAGGCTATTCAAACACCATCGACATGCCGACCGCGCTGCATCCGCAGACGCAGCTGACGCTGAAGTTCGATCACAAGACATTGCCGGTTGCCTACGGCTTTCCGATCAAGATCCGCATTCCGACAAAGCTCGGTTTCAAGAATCCGAAATACGTCACCGCCATGTGGGTGCAGAACAACGACGCCGGCGGCTATTGGGAAAACCAGGGCTATAACTGGTTCAGCGGGCAGTGAGAATTTCGCCGATCTAAACAGCATTGCAGCTGCGGTGCGCCAGCTTGCCAAGCCATGCGCGGCGCTTTAGCAATCGACGCCCCAGTTCCACGAGGCGTCAGTCATGCCCACCTACAACCTTCTCCTCCTACCCGGCGACGGCATTGGTCCGGAGGTCATGGCCGAGGTAAAACGGCTGCTCGGCTTCTACGCAAAAAAGGGCGTGGCGAATTTCCAGACCGAGGAAGGCCTGGTCGGGGGCAGTTGTTACGACGTGCATAAGCTTGCCGTGACCGACGAGACCATGGCCAAGGCGCACGCGGCGGATGCTGTGATCTTCGGCGCCGTTGGCGGGCCGAAATGGGACAAGGTGCCGTTCGAAGCACGTCCCGAGGCGGGGCTGCTTCGCTTGCGCAAGGATCTCAGTCTGTTCGCCAATATCCGGCCAGCGATCGTCTATCCGGCGCTCGCCGATGCATCGAGCCTCAAGCGCGACGCGGTAGAAGGACTGGATATCATCATTCTTCGCGAACTCACCGGCGGCGTTTATTTCGGCGAGCCGAAAACCATTACCGATCTCGGCAACGGTCAGAAACGCGCCATCGATACGCAGGTCTATGACACCTACGAGATCGAGCGCATCGCGCGCGTCGGCTTCGAGCTGGCGCGCAAGCGGCGCAATAAAGTCACGTCGATGGAAAAGCGCAACGTGATGAAGACCGGCGTGCTGTGGCACGAAGTGGTGAGCCAGGTGCACGAACGCGAATACAAGGACGTGCAGCTCGAGCACATGCTGGCCGATGCGGGCGGTATGCAACTGGTGCGCTGGCCGAAGCAGTTTGACGTCATCGTCACCGACAATCTGTTCGGCGACATGCTGTCCGATGTCGCGGCGATGCTCACCGGCTCGCTCGGCATGTTGCCGTCGGCGTCGCTCGGCGAGCTCGATCCCAAGACCCGGCGCCGCAAGGCGATGTATGAGCCGGTGCACGGCTCGGCGCCGGATATCGCCGGCAAAGGCATGGCGAATCCGATTGCCATGCTGGCCTCATTCGCGATGGCGATGCGCTATTCTTTCAACATGGGCGCCGAAGCCGATCGGCTCGAGGCGGCCATTGCGGCCACGCTCGCCAAGGGGCTGCGCACCGCCGATATCAAATCGGAAGGTGCCACAATCGTCAGCACGTCCGAAATGGGCGAGGCGATTGTCGGCGAGTTGGACAAGCTTGCGGCCTGATCCCGGCTAGCGGCGAAACTCACGCTTCGCACTAAAACGGCGTATTGGGATTGAAGCCCGGTATCGAGCCGAAGCCGGGCAGCGGATATGAGCCGTGCCCACCAGTATCTGGCCCAATGAACCAGTTCGGATCGCCGAGCGGCGGAAAGGCATAGTCCATGAAACCGCGGTCGCCCACCGACACTTCAGTTCCAGTCTCGAGATAGGAGCGGCGCGGAATCACGATCACTGTGGTGGTGCCGTTCGGATGATGGATGATGGTCTTGGTGGGCTCGATCACCGTACCGCTCGCGGTCCGCATGACCGGATCGGGCCGGCCTTTCTTGGTAACGGCGCCGGCTGAGTCCGCCAGCACCGCGAAGACGGCCAGGGCGGTAGCCGCAACAGCAAATACGCGCATTTATCCTCGCTCTCGCACCGCGCCACTGTAGACCGCTTCGCCGGTCCGCAATAGCACCTTGGCAAACGGCCGGCGATCGTCGGGCGTTCCCGATACCGCAATGCGATAGAACATTTTCCTCCCACGCGCGGTCTTTTTGTCACATTATTCTGCCGACAGGCGATGCCCTAAAATCATCGCCTAGCTTTGCGCTCCGGAGGGAGCGCCAAAGCCAAATAAACCGCGCGAGGGAGGACATGCCATGCTCACGCGACGATCTGTATTGGGCGCAGCGGGGACAGGCCTTGCGCTTGCCGGCAGCGGTCTGTCGAGATTTTCTGAAAGCCGGGCTGCGGGCGCGGCGGTATCGCCCGGCGTGCCTGCGGGTGTCGTTAGTTCTGCCACCATGGAAACGCTGCCGGGCAAGAAGCCGCTCATCCGGCTTGCCTACCGGCCGCCCAATTATGAAGCCCCGCTCGACTATTTCCGAACGCCGATCACGCCGAATGACGAATTCTTCGTCCGCTATCACCTCTCGGACATCCCCGACGTCGATGCGGCGACCTACAAGATCGCGGTCGGTGGCGATGGCGCCAACGGCCAGACCGAATTGACACTCGATGATCTGAAAAAACTGCCGGCCTACGAGGTCGTCGCGGTCAACCAATGCTCCGGCAACAAGCGCGGCCTGTCCAACCCTCATGTCGCGGGTGTCGAATGGGGCTATGGCGCCATGGGCTGCGCACGCTGGAAGGGCGCGCGCCTCAAGGACATCCTCGCCGTCGTCGGACTTAAGCCTGAGGCGATCGAAATCGCATTCAACGGCGCTGATGGTCCGGCCTTCGACAAGACACCCGACTTCATCAAGAGCTTGCCGGTTTGGAAGGCGATCGATGAAATCGACGCTGGTCGCCTACGAAATGAACGGCGCGCCGCTGCCGCATTTCAACGGCTTTCCGGCCCGCCTGATCGTGCCCGGCTGGACCGGCACATATTGGATGAAGCATCTCATCAGCGTCACGGCGCTGACCAAACCGCAAGGCGGCTTCTGGATGAATCCGGCCTATCGCATTCCAGTCGGCATGTTCCCGGTGGTGGCGCGCTTCGTCTCGCAGGAAAATGCCACCTCGACGCCGATCACAGAAATCGTGGTCAATTCGCTGATCACCAGTCACACCGACGGTGCCGCGGTGAAGGCCGGCAACGTCGCGGTAAGCGGTCTGGCCTGGGACGGTGGTTACGGCATCACCGGCGTCGAGTCCTCCACCGACGGCGGCAAGACCTGGTCGGCAGCGGCGCTCGGCAGCGATCTCGGCCGCTACGCCTTCAGGCCGTGGACGTTCCAGCTCAAAGCCAAGCGCGGCAAGAACACCGTCATGGTCAATGCCACCAACAAGATCGGTCAGACCCAGACGGCGGCGTTGCTGTTCAATCCGGCCGGCTACCACAACAATGTGATGCAGAGCATCACGCTCAACGCGAGCTAGGGGAGCCACACCATGCGAACGATGGTCCTTGCCGTGATTGCCGCGCTTGTCACACTCCCTGCGGTGGCGGACGAGCCAACGATCACGCTCAAGCCTGGTCCCGGACTCGATAAGGTGGAGGCCAATTGCGGCGCCTGCCACAGCCTCGTCTATATCCAGATGAACTCGCCGTTTCTCAATACGGCGGGCTGGAATGCCGAGGTCACCAAAATGATCAAGGCGTTCGGCGCCCCGATTGGCGACGCCGACGCCAAAGACATCGCGGCTTATCTCGCTGCGAATTACGGAACGTAGCGATGAACGCGGTCAGCGCGACGGCAGGTGTCCGCGCAACGCCGACTTCAGTCTCGAGATCTGCCGCGGCGCGATGTGCTCCTCGCGCTCCGGCGTTGCCGCGAGAATCGGGCTGCGCTGACCGCAGAACCTGCGTTTGATCTCGGCGCGGGCAAAGAACGCGCCGACATGGCTGTCGCCATTGACCATGGTGAGCCGGTCGAGCATGCAGCCGAGCGTCGAGCGGTCGACCACTTCCTGTCCGGCGCTGCAATACCATCCGGTAATCTGCATTGCCGGATCATCGAATGCGCGCGCAAAGCCGAGGCAGCGACGCACATTGTCCTGGGGCGCGATGGCGAAATCGACGAGGGGCACCGGCCCGAATTTGCTGTCGATCTCACCTGCCGGCTTGACGTCATCGGTCACGGTGTAGTCGATGATGCGTGCGGCGATCTCGCTCGAGGCGTCGAGAAAGCGCTCCCCCTGAGGGCGGGACCGGAACACTTCGGCCATCGCATAGGGTCGGGTGTCTGCGGCGTCGCCCCACGTCAGGACATCCTTGCGTGCGCCATCGCTGCGGCGGCGCAATATGGCGTAGTTGAACGCGCTGCCGTTGAGTTCCGGCATGACCAGTTCGAAGGCCGGGTAGGGTCGTTCGACAGCGGTCCACGCCGGCAGCGGCACCGGGCGGGTGGCTGCAACGCCGCCGGGTTCCCGAAAAAAGCTCGCCGCCGCGACGGCAAGGACCGCAAGACCGCCCATATAAGCGAAGATGCGCGCGAAGGTGGCGCGAATGTCGCCCGGTACGGAGTACGAGGCCGGTTGCACCATTCCTCCCATCAACGTTGTATTAGGGACGTTTCTCGCCTAGAAGCGCTTCCGCTCCGGTTCCCAGGCAGCGTGGTCCGGGGTGAATTTTCGGTGGAGAGTTAACAATGGGTTACAGCGTCGCCGTGGTTGGCGCGACCGGCAATGTGGGCCGCCAGATGCTCGAGATTCTGGCTGAGCGGACGTTCCCGGCCGATGAGGTCGTGGCGCTGGCGTCGCGCCGCAGCATGGGCACCGAGGTGTCCTATGGCGACCGCACGCTGAAGGTCAAAGCGCTCGAGCATTTCGACTTCTCGGGCGTGGATATTTGCCTGATGTCGGCGGGTGGCGAGGTCTCCAAGGAATGGTCGCCGAAGATCGCCGCAGCGGGTGCGGTGGTGATCGATAATTCTTCGGCGTGGCGCTACGATTCCGACGTCCCGCTGATCGTGCCGGAGGTCAATGCCGACGCGGTCTTGGGCTTTCGCAAGCGCGGCATCATCGCCAATCCGAATTGCTCGACGGCGCAGCTCGTTGTCGCGCTCAAGCCGCTGCACGACAAGGCCAAGATCAAGCGCGTCGTGGTCGCCACCTATCAATCGGTTTCGGGCGCCGGCAAGGAAGCGATGGACGAATTGTTCTCGCAGACCAAGGCGGTGTTTCAGATCAACGAGGTCGAGGCAAAGAAATTTCCCAAGCGCATCGCCTTCAACATCATTCCGCAGATCGATACGTTTATGGAGGACGGTTATACCCGCGAAGAGTGGAAGATGGTGGTTGAGACCAAGAAGATACTCGATCCTAAGATCAAGCTCACCGCGACCTGCGTGCGCGTGCCGGTATTCATCGGCCATTCCGAGGCAGTGAATATCGAATTCGAGAACGAGATCACGCCCGATGAAGCGCGCAACATTTTGCGCAACGCGCCGGGCTGCCTCGTGATCGACTCGCACGAGCCGGGCGGCTACGTGACGCCTTACGAGGCGGCCGGTGAGGATGCGACCTATATCAGCCGCATCCGCGAGGACGCAACCGTCGAGAACGGGCTTTCGATGTGGATCGTTTCCGACAATCTGCGCAAAGGCGCGGCGCTCAACGCTATCCAGATCGCCGAATGTCTGATCAACCGCAAGCTGATCACGGCAAAGCAAAAGGCTGCCTGAGAGCCGCCGTGGAATTTCGGAAAAACCGCATTGGCACAAAGGCTGCAGAGCCGGTAGCGTGAGATCGCCGGGCTTTGGGGGAATTTTGCGATGACCGTTCGCCCGCGCCGCAGCGTCCTTTACATGCCAGGATCGAACGCACGTGCTCTCGAAAAGGCGCGTGAACTGCCGGCGGACTGTCTGATCCTCGATCTGGAGGACGCGGTGGCGCCTGAGGCCAAGGGGCAGGCGCGCGAGTTCATCGTCAAATCGCTGAAGAACGGCGGCTTTGGCAGCCGCGAGGTTATGGTGCGGATCAATGGCCTCGACACCCGCTGGTGGGTCGAAGACCTCGATGCAGTGGCGGCGGCCAAACCGGATGCGGTGCTGGTGCCGAAAGTCTCCGATCCGGCTCAGTTGCAGGACTTGGCCGCGCGTATCGTCGACATGGGCACCGATCCCAAGATCCGCGTCTGGGCCATGATGGAGACGCCGTTGGCGATGATCAATGTCGGCCAGATTGCCGCCGGCGCGCTCGATTCCGAAACCCGGCTTGCCGGCTTCGTCATGGGCACCAACGATCTCGCCAAGGACACCCGCGCGCGCCTCGTGCCCGGCCGTGCCCCGATGCTGCCGTGGCTGATGAATTGCGTCGCCGCCGCGCGCGCCTACGGCCTCGATATCCTCGACGGCGTCTACAACGACCTCGGCAATGCCGAGGGTTTTGTCGAAGAATGCAAACAGGCCCGTGACCTCGGCTTCGACGGCAAGACGCTGATCCATCCGCGGCAGATCGAGCCGTGCAACGAGGCGTTCTCGCCCAGCAAGGAGGAGGTGGAGGCGGCGCGCAAGATGATCGCCGCCTTTGACCAGCCGGAGAACGAGAACAAAGGCGTCATTCAGATCGACGGCCGCATGGTCGAGCGCCTGCACGCCGAGATGGCGCGGCGCACGGTGGCAATCGCGGATGCCATCGAACAGCAGACGAGCAAATGACCGCCGCTCCAGCGGCAGCGTCAAACGCCGGATTGCTTGGCGGAACCTGAACGCTCCATGACCGAGCTCTCCCGTTCTCGCGGCGCGCCTTGGCGCGCGAGTTTCTGATTACGGTCACGTGAAGCGCGAAGACCGGGGAGGAAATGAAAACCGAGGGGTGGTGCCTCTGCTTCTTTCTTCGCTACGCCGGTTTCGCCGATACTTAAGCCCATCATTGCGAGCGTTAGCGAAGCAATCCAGTTCTCAAGTGCCGTTATCTGGATTGCTTCGTCACTTCGTTCCTCGCAATCCTGTCCCAGTCCAGCGAGCGGCCCGCAGAATATCTGATCACGAGTGCAAAACGACTTTGCAACACAATCGCTTCAATAACGGACGCGAAGGCGGACGATAGGTGCGGCAGAAACGGGCCATTAGCGCTATATCGCGTCGCAGCAACTGAAGCCATCACGCGACCGACACTTCGCCTATTCGATCAACTCGTCGGCACTCAGCACCGCGCTCAAGATGCGATTTTCTTTTCCTGGCGAGAGCTTCAACAAGAAATCTCAAAACGTAACAAGCAGGTTGAACGGAGTGTGCAGCGAAAAGGCATTCCGAGATCGACAAGCGTAAGAGGTATAATGAGATGTTAACCATATTAAGGTAAATGGACGGTCACCGGTCCTTTGGATCGGACACTCGCTAGGGCTGTAAACTGTAGCCGGAAGGTACCATTATGCCAGATATCACTTTGAGCTCCGGAATTCGGTCGAACTTGCTGTCGTTGCAACAGACCTCCGCGGATTTGACCACCACTCAGGAGCAATTGGCGACCGGCAAGAAGGTCAACTCTGCCGCCGACAATCCGAGCTCTTACTTCACCTCGCAGAACCTGACCAACAACGCCAACTCGTTGTCTGCCTTGCTTGACCAGATCGGCCAGGGCCAGCAGACCATCAACGCAGCCACCGACGGCCTCACCGGCATCTCCAGCCTGTTGCAGCAGGCGCTGGCGACCGTTCAGCAGGCGCAGCAGGCGAGCCCGACCACGGCGGCTGCCGTGACCGGCTCCGTCGCGCTCACCACCGTGAACGCCGGCGGCAACCTCGTGCTCAACGTCGGTGCGTCGAGCTACACGGTCTCGATCACCGCCAGCGAGTTGATCAGCGCGATCGAAGCACAGATCAACACCACCACGGGCCTCGGCTCCGCCGGTGCCCTCACCGCGAGCGATAACGGCAGTGGAAACCTGGTCCTCACCGCCAACTCGCCCAACGCCAGCGTCACTGTCGTTTCCGGTGCGGAAGCAACAGCGCTCGGTCTCAGCAGCACTCCGGTCTATGGCCAGAGCGCCACGCGCAGCACGCTGCAAAACAACTACAACGGCTTGCTGACACAGATCGGCCAACTGGCCAGCGACGCTACCTACAATGGCGTCAATTTGCTCAACGGCGACAATCTGACGATCGATTTCAACCAAAACGGGTCGAGCTCGCTGGCGATCCAGGGCGTGACCTTCAACGCGGCCGGACTCGCGCTTTCGTCGATCGCCGGCACGGGAGCAGGGTCGTTCCAGAACGACGGCACGCTCACAGGCACGGTCGCGTCGCTCAATGCCGCGATAGCGCAGGTGCAAAGCCAGACCGAGACGTTCGGCACCAATTCGGGCGTCATCGGAACCCGGCAGACATTCACCACGAATCTGATCAACACCTTGCAGACGGGTGCTGCCAACCTCGTGGCCGTCGATCAGAACCAGGCCAGCGCCGACCTGCTCACCGAGCAGACTCAGCAGCAGCTTGAAATCTCCGCACTGTCCATCGCCAATCAGGCGAACCAGTCGGTGCTTAAACTGTTCGGCTAAAAGTCTCTGGTACAGGCCTAAACGGTGGCGGCGGAGCGAAAGTTCCGCCGCGCGCCGGCCGCATTATCATGCCCACTTCACGCCGACTTCGGCGTCATGGATCAGTCAGGTCGAGCGCTGGTTCGCTGAACTCACCAGAAAGCGGCTCCGGCGCGGTGTTCATACCTCGGTCAGGTAACTCGAAGCTGATATCCGCGCCTTCATCGATCGTCACAACCAAAATCCCAGGCCATTCAAGTGGACCAAATCTGCCGACCAAATCATGGCTTCAGTGAAACGTTTCTGCCACAAACCCAACAGACATTATGCGGCAAGCTTTAGATTCATGTGATTAGTTCTTCAGCCGATATCCGGTCTTGAAGAACCACCAGACGATCGCCATGCAAACCACCAGGAATAGGAGTGTCATGGCCACGCTGATTTCGACGTTCACGTCGGCGATGCCGAAAAAGCTCCAGCGGAAACCTGAGATCAGATAAACCAGTGGATTGAACAACGTGACGGTGCGCCAGAACGGCGGCAACACGCTGGTCGAATAAAAGGTGCCACCGAGAAACGTCAGCGGCGTGATGATCAATAGCGGTACGATCTGCAATTTCTCGAAGCCATCGGCCCATAGCCCGAGAATGAAGCCGAACAGGCTGAAGCTGAGCGCGGTCAGCACCAGAAAACCAAGCATCCAGAATGGATGGGCAATGTGCAGTGGCACGAACAGGCCGGACGTAGCGAGGATCAGCAAGCCCAGAATGATCGACTTGGTTGCCGCCGCGCCGACGTAGCCGAGTACGATCTCGAACGGTGACACCGGCGCCGAAAGAAGCTCGTAGATGGTGCCGACGAAGCGGGGAAAATAGATGCCGAACGAAGCGTTGGTCACACTTTGCGTCAACAGCATCAGCATGATCAGGCCCGGTACGATGAACGCGCCGTAGGGCACGCCTTCGATCTGGGTGATGCGTGAGCCGATTGCGGCGCCAAACACGACGAAATAGAGCGAGGTCGAGATCACCGGTGAGACGACGCTCTGGAACAGCGTTCGCCCGGTTCGCGCCATTTCGTAAACGTAGATCGCGCGCACGGCGTGGAGGTTCATTGTCCCTCCCTCACCAAGCCGACAAAAATGTCCTCCAGTGAGCTCTGCGTAGTCTGCAGATCCTTGAATTTGATGCCCGCCTGCGCGAGGTCGTCGAGCAACGCCGTGATGCCGGTATATTCACTTTTGGTATCGTAAGTGTAGGTCAACTGAAGGCCGCCGGCCGTCAGGCTTAGTTGGTAGGCGGCGAGCGCTGCCGGTATTGCGGCAAGCTGCTCGCGCAGATCGAGCGTCAATTGCTTCTTGCCGAGCTTGCGCATCAGCTCGGCTTTGTCCTCGACCAGGATGATCTCGCCGTTGTTGATGACGCCGACCCGGTCGGCCATGTCCTCGGCCTCTTCGATGTAATGCGTGGTGAGGATGATGGTGACGCCCGATGCACGCAGTTGCCGCACCAGTTGCCACATGTCCTTGCGCAATTCGACGTCGACGCCGGCGGACGGCTCGTCGAGGAACAGTATACGCGGCTCGTGCGCCAACGCCTTGGCGATCATCAGCCGGCGCTTCATGCCGCCCGACAACATCCTGATCTTGTCGTCCTTCTTGTCCCACAACGAGAGGTCCTTGAGGACTTTCTCGATGTGAGCGGGGTTTGCCGGCTTGCCGAAAAGCCCGCGGGAGAAACGCATGGTCGCCGGCGGTGTTTCGAATGCGTCGGTGGTCAATTCTTGCGGCACCAGCCCGATCAGGGAGCGGGCGGCGCGGTAATCCGAAATGATGTCATGGCCATCCACCGCAACCGTGCCGGTGGAGGGACTGACGATGCCGCAGATGATGCTGATCAGCGTCGTTTTGCCGGCGCCGTTGGGGCCAAGCAGGGCAAAAATCTCGCCGTCGCGGATGTCCAGGTTGATGTCTTTGAGCGCCTCGAAGCCCGAGGCGTAGGTCTTGCACAGACGCGAGACGGAGATTGCGGAGGTCATGGCGGATATGCGGTCATTCCGGGGCCGAGCGCAGCGAGGAGCCCGGAATCCATATTCACGGACTGTGGTTATGGATTCCGGGTTCGCGCCTTCGGCATGCCCCGGGATGACAAGCTTACACCCAGGGCCGCGATGTCTTGGCGGCGTTTTCGAAGCTGCCGATTTTGCCCTGCTTCTCCATCGTCAGCCCGATATCGTCGAGGCCGTTGAGCAGGCATTTCTTCCGATGGGGGTCGATGTCGAACTTGACCACGCCGCCGTCGGGACCGCGGATTTCCTGTTTTTCGAGATCGACAGTCAGCGTCGCATTCGCGCCGCGGTCGGCGTCGTCGAACAGCTTTTCCAGATCATCCGGCGACACTTTGATCGGCAGCACGCCGTTCTTGAAGCAGTTGTTGTAAAAGATGTCACCGAACGAGGTCGAGATCACGCAGGTGATGCCGAAATCCAGCAGCGCCCAGGGTGCGTGCTCGCGCGATGAGCCGCAGCCGAAATTGTCGCCGGCAACCAGGATCTTCGATTTCCGATAGGCCGGCTTGTTGAGCACAAAACCCGGATTCTCGCTGCCATCGTCGCGAAAGCGCTTTTCGGCGAACAGGCCCTTGCCGAGGCCGGTGCGCTTGATGGTTTTCAAATACTGCTTCGGAATGATCATATCGGTGTCGATATTGATCATCTTCAGAGGCGCCGCGACGCCCTCGAGGGTTGTGAACTTTTCCATCCCGGGTTCCTGGCAAACTAACCGCTGCTGCGACGTTAATGGCGACTCGCTGGGCGCGGGTCAAGCCCGCTTTGCCGCAGCAGTATCGGCTTTGAACTTCAACTCGCGGTCGAGAGTGCAGACCTGAATACGATATTCGCTGTAATACTTTTGGCGAGCCAGTTTCTGCGCCGCAATGTGCTCAGGGTTGGTTCGCCACGTGTGAAGGCCCTCCTCGTCCGCAAACTCGACGATGGTCACCCGCTCGCCGTCGCCGGCCAAAAAGTCCTTGCTTGAAACATAGCCAGGCATGGTCCGGGCGAGCTCGACCATGCGATCGGACAAGGCACCATAGTCAACGCCGACCCCAGCTCGCAAGCGCGACCGAAAGACCGTGACAATCATGGCATCCCCTCATCGAAAAGATCATTGCACGTACGCTCGGTGCTCCTGGCTCTAAGCTTGTGCCTGCTTCTCACTCTTTGTCACGTCGCCGAGTTCGGTGACCCACGGCCGTGCGGAACGAAACCATTGCTGCCGGCGCGGGGCCAGTTGATCGCGTTGACGCAAGATGCCGACGCGCACCGTATAGGAAGGCTGCAGGCCTTCTCCAACCGTCGTGGAATAGATCGGCGTGCCGCATTTGCCGCAAAATGCCTGCGCGCGCAGTCTGCCGCTGTCGGAGGTTGTCTTCACATAAACGGTCGGCTGCCCCGTCATCTTGAACGTATTGCCGGGGACCGGGATCGAAATGCGAAACGCGGTGCCGGTCGAGGTCTGACAATCCGTACAATGACAGATTTGCGTCCTTTCCGGATCGGCCTCGCCTTCGACTTTGATTGCGCCGCAGTGGCATCCGCCGTCGATTTTCATGACATGGCTCCTGGTGTTTAGTCCGATGCTTGCTCGATTGCTTCCATGCCGGCATCCGACAAGCCGAAATGATGGCCGATCTCGTGCACCAGTACATGGCGCACGATGGTTCCGAGCGTCTCATCGTGCTCGGCCCAATAATCGAGGATCGGTCGCCGGTACAGCCAGATCATATTGGGCATTTGCACCGGCGCGCTCTCGGTGCGGAACGGCAGGCCGACGCCCTGAAACAGCCCGAGCAGATCGAACTCCGTTTCAGCCCGCATCGCGTTGAGCACCTCTTGGGTCGGAAAGTCGTCGACCTGGATGACCAGGTCCGTGCATAGCTCGCGAAACTCCTTCGGCAACCGGCGAAATACCTCGCCGACCAGGACTTCGAACTCTGCAAGCGAGGGTGCCTTCACCGGGCGCCAAGCCAGCGGATCGGAACCGATATCAGCCATATTGTTGTTGTAACGTGGCAGACTAGGGCTCGTGAAGCGGCGGGCGCAGCGACCGGCGAGGCGGGGCAATGGCAGTGAAATCGTTCATCGTGGCTGGCGCATTGGCGGTTCTTACTGCGCCAAATCTCGCGGCGGCCCAGATGCCGCAAAACGCGCAAGTTGGCGACCGGATCGTGCCGCCACCGTCCCGCACGCGGGCGCGTATCGAAATCCACCCGAGGCCCTTGCTCTACCGGCGCTGTACCGACTGGTACGAACTGCAAAACCGCCCGAGCGGGACGGTGCTCTATCCGCAAATGCACTGCTGGTGGGCGCGCGGGTAGGAGCCGCGGCGGAGGAAAGCGGGCATGACGCGAGAGGCCCGTGGCACTGCCGCTCAGGACCTATTGTCGGGCTCGGAGAATGCGAGCCTTCGCAAGGCCGCGCGGCGAACTTTTCTTGTCCCGGCTTCCGTACGGGGAAATTCCCGCAAAACCGAAAAGCGAACTTTGTCGAATTCGCCAAATTCACCGCTGATGGAATCGAGCTTCTCCTTCGCAGGCTCGCTGTCGGTCTCAATGGCGATGACGAGTTCATTCTGACCCGCGGCGTTCAATCCGGAAAACATGCAGACCTCATCAACCCCAAGGGATTGCCGGATCCGCTGTTCAATCGGTCCCGCCGCGATCTTCTCACCCTGAACGTTGAGCACGTCGGCAATACGGCCCACGATACGAATTCGCCCGTCCGCACGCCGTACCGCCCGGTCGCCCGGATAGAGAAATCCATCGCGGAAAACCTTCGACGTTGCCTCCTCATCATCGAGATAAGATTGCCAATCGAGTTCTGTTGTGCGGATGCGCAAATCGCCTTCCTGGCCCGGCGAACATTCGTGGCCGGCCTCGTCAACGATCTGAATCGTCCGATCCGGCGCGGGAGACAACCATAGCGCGTCATCCCAACTCCGAAGCCGCGAGCGCAGAGGCGGCTCGGTCAGTTCGGTCGCGGAATAATAATTGTAAATGCTGACAGTGTCGCCAAATCTCGCGATAGCCCGGCCGGTCTGATCGGCTCCCATGACGGCACCACCCACCCAGAGCTGGCATTCAATTGAAGGGTCGAGATTGGAATTATTTATCGCTAGAAGATACTGAAACACACCTGTAGTTATTGAAGCGCGAGTGACGGCATGGTGAAAGAAGCGTTGATACCTTTCCGGGCGTTGATCGAAGATCACGCAGCCACCAGCCTGCCAGACCGCGAGCGGAACCTTCCACCCGATCCCGGTAAATAACTCAAAGTTCAAATTGTGCACCATTGCGGCGTTGTCATAGCCGTGGCAGCGGGCGCGCGCCGAAGACCTGACGTCCTCCAGTTGGCTATCCCACATCACTTTTTTGAAATCGCCGGTCGTACCGGACGTGTAGAGGATATGCCCTCCGGAAGGATGAACTGTCCTCGGCGAGGCCGGTAATTCACCCATTTGGATTGCAGCCAGTTCCTGTCGTGAGACGACGACGATCTTGGCCTCGACCGATGCGTTTGCAGCGAGGTCATGCCCCAACTGCTCGCGTTCAGTCGTGACAACGCAGGATACATTTTTGATCCCGAGCTCCTTTGTATGCGCAAGCAACCGGAGCTGTATCGTGGTCAGTCCGAGAGCGCGCAGCGCCAGGACGATGGCCCAGGCATCTGCCAGATGACTCACGAGGACAACCGCGATCGTGCCGGGCGGCAGTTCCTTCCGTTGTAGGATTTTGCGGAAAGTCTCGATGCCTTTTACAAAAGTGGCGTAATCGATGATGACATCGTTGTGGATCAGGGCCGGCTTGGTCGGATGCGACCGCGCCCTTTCGTAGATGCGGTCAATGATCATTTTGGGGCGAGCCTGTCACGTTTGACGTGGGCGCTGCGACCGGCGATGTGGCGGTAGCCGCAGATGCCGCCGCCAAATCCGCAAGTCCCGTAATAGTTTCGTATCATCGCATTGATTTCGGGCACAAATCGCGCCGGAGGAAAAGCGGGCATGACGCGAGAGGCCCGTGGCACTGCCGCTCAGGACCTATTGTCGGGCTCGGAGAATACGAGCCTTCGCAAGGCTGCGCGGCGAACTTTTCTTGTCCCGGCTTCCGTACGGGGAAATTCCCGCAAAACCGAAAAGCGAACTTTGTCGAATTCGCCAAATTCACCGCTGATGGAATCGAGCTTCTCCTTCGCAGGCTCGCTGTCGGTCTCAATGGCGATGACGAGTTCATTCTGACCCGCGGCGTTCAATCCGGAAAACACGCAGACCTCATCAACCCCAAGGGATTGCCGGATCCACTGTTCAAGCGGTCCCGCCGCGATCTTGTCACCCTGAAAGTTGAGCACGTCGGCAATACGGCCCACGATGCGAATTCGCCCGTCCGCACGCCGTACCGCCCGGTCGCCCGGATAGAGAAATCCATCGCGGAAAACCTTCGACGTTGCCTCCTCATCGTCGAGATAAGATTGCCAATCGAGCTCTGTAGTGCGGATGCGCAAATCGCCTTCTTGGCCCGGCGAACATTCGTGACCGCTGTCGTCAACGATCTGAATCGTCCGATCCGGCACGGGACACAACCATGTCGCGTCGGATGGATTTTGCAGCCGGGAGTTGAGAGGCGGTATGGTCAGTTCAGTCGCGCCATAGTGATGGTAAATGCGGAAAGGGTGGCAAAATCTCTCAAGAGCCTTGCTGGCGAGTTCTCCCATGGCACCACCGCCGACCCAAATTTCGCAGCCAATTGGAGGATCGGGAAGGCTATTTATTGCTACGATGTATCGAAACGCGTTCGGGGTCATTCGCGAGTGCGTTACGGGATGACGAAAGAACCGTTCATACCTTTCTGGACGTTGATCGATAACCAGGTAGCCCCCCACCTGCCATACCGACAGCGGAACCTTCCAGCCTGTCGCGGTTGCTAATTCGTAATTCAGAATGTGCACCACCGAGCTGTTGTCATAGCCATGGCAGCGCGACAGCGCCGAAACCCGAGCATCCTCAAGGTCGCTGTCCCAGAGCAGTTTTTTGGAAGTGCCCGTCGTGCCGGATGTGTAGAGGATGTGTCCGCCGAGAGCGCGATCCCGTTGCGGCGAGATTGGCAATTCACCGATTTGCGTGGCGGCCAGGTCTGATCTTGAGACGACAATGATCTTGGCCCCGGCAATTGCGTCGCCTGCGAGGTCATGCGCCGAGTGTTCGCGCTCAGTTGTAACAGCGCAGGATACATTTCTGATCCCGAGCTCTTTAGTATGGGTAAGCGAGCGCAACTGTATCGTGGTCAACCCGAGAGCGCGCAGCGCCAAGGTGAGGGCCCACGCATCTGCCAGATGGCTCACAAGGACAACCGCGATCGTGCCGGGCGGCAGCCCCTTCTGTTCAAGGATTTTGCGAAAAGTCTCGATGCCTTTTGCAAAGGTGGCATAATCGATGACGACATCGTTGTGGATCAGCGCCGGCTTGGTCGGATGCAACCACGCCATTTCGTAGATGCGGTCAATGATCATTTTGGGGCGAGCCTGTCACGTTTGACGTGGGCGCCGCGACCGGCAACGTGGCGGCTGCCGCAGATGCCGCCGCCAAATCCGCAAGTGGGCACGAAGCTGCCAATCCAGAATATCCGCGTGCCAGAATATCCGCGTGCCAGAATATCCGCGTGACCGTCGCTAACCGCGCTCTCCGATGCGCTTGTCGCGACTTTGCCACGCCGCCGTCTCAAAGGCGACGAGAAAAGCGATGATCCTCGACTGGGGTGTTGCGTTGTGCGCACCGATGTCGAGTCGGAGTAATGGGGATGACGGTTGACGAGTTGTTGAGTGCCATCACTGCCGAACTGTCCGCCATCGGGGCGGCCACCGATTTGGGCTTAAAATGCAGGGACGGCGAACGCGTATCGGCGGTTCTGTTGATTGACGATCGCCGATTTTGCCTCAGCCTTGAACCGGCGCGGGCCGATCAGGATGAGGTCACTGCCTAAACCACGATCCGATCAGGGTGAATCGGATCATGGTCTAGGATTTTTGTTGGAGCATGATCTTTTCGGAAAACCGGTTTCCACCCCCGGATCAAGTCCGAGGGCAGGCTTTTTCCGGATCATGCTCTAACGGCTGGAATTGCCACTCGCTACCCTTGTCAGCAAGCGCAAAGGGCCGGCCGTTCGCCGACCGCGATCAAATCCACTCTCTCACATCCACGAAGTGCCCGGCGACCGCGGCGGCTGCAGCCATCGCCGGCGAGACGAGGTGGGTGCGGCCCTTGTAGCCCTGCCGGCCCTCGAAATTGCGGTTCGAGGTTGAGGCGCAGCGTTCTCCCGGCGCGAGCTTGTCGGGATTCATGGCAAGGCACATCGAGCAGCCAGGCTCACGCCATTCGAAGCCGGCCTTGACGAAAATCTTGTCGAGGCCTTCGGATTCGGCCTGCTCTTTGACGAGGCCTGACCCCGGCACGATCATGGCGTTGACCTTGGCGTTCACGGTTTTGCCGTCGACCACCTTGGCGACCGCGCGCAAATCTTCGATGCGCGCGTTGGTGCAGGAGCCGATGAACACGCGGTCGATGGCGATCTCGGAAATCTTCTCGCCGCCCTTCAAACCCATGTAATCCAGCGCGCGCTGAATGGACTCGCGCTTGCCTTCGTCGGTGATGCCGTCGAGACCGGGCACGCGGCCGCCGACCGAGACAACCTGCTCGGGGCTGGTGCCCCAGGTCACGAGCGGCGGCAGCTTGGCGGCATCGAGTTTTATTTCGCGGTCGAAATACGCGCCATCGTCGGAGCGCAGCGTGTCCCAGTAGCGCAGCGCGGCGTCCCAATCCTTGCCCTTCGGCGCCTTGGGACGGCCGTTGAGATAGGCGTAGGTCTTTTCGTCGGCCGCGATAAAGCCGGCTTTGGCGCCGGCCTCGACCGACATGTTGCACACGGTCATGCGGCCTTCCATCGACAGCGCGCGGATCGCATCGCCGGCATATTCGAGTGCATAGCCGGTGCCGCCGGCGGTGCCGATTTCGCCGATGATGGCAAGGATGATGTCCTTGGCGGTGACGCCGTCGGGCAGTTTGCCGTCGACCACCGCGCGCATGTTCTTCGACTTCGACTGGATCAGCGTCTGCGTCGCCAGCACGTGCTCGACTTCCGAAGTGCCGATGCCGTAAGCGAGCGCGCCGAACGCGCCGTTGGTCGCGGTGTGGCTATCGCCGCAGACGAGCGTTACGCCCGGCAGCACAAAGCCCTGCTCGGGGCCGATGATGTGAACAATGCCCTGGCGCTTGTCGAACTCGTCGTAGTATTCGAGACCGAAGAATTTGGCGTTCTCGGCGAGATATTTGATTTGCGCCTCGCTCTCCGGGTCGGGGTTCGGCAGGTTTCGATTGGTAGTCGGCACATTGTGGTCAACCACCAGCAATGTCTTGTCCGGTGCGCGGACTTTGCGGCCGGCAAGCCGCAAGCCCTCGAAGGCCTGCGGGCTGGTCACTTCGTGGACGACGTGGCGATCGATATAGATGAGCGAGGCGCCACCCGGGTCGTCCTCAATCAAATGATCTTCCCAGATTTTGTCGTAGAGGGTGCGGGCTTTTGCCATTTTTACTGTTCTCGCCGTGTTTCCTTGGCCCGACAGACATATAGGGCTTGGGCCGTCCTTTAGCGCCTCGCGGGCGCGAGGAAAAGGGCGGCTATTCTGCCGCTGCCAACCTTGCGGTAGGGTCACCGGGCCCAAGGAGCAGCGCCGACATGAAACGCAGCGAAACCGCGATCAGAACGTCCCATGCCGGCAAGTTGCCGCCCGTGGCGCCGGCCTCCGGCAGCCTGGCTAAGCAGGTCGCTGCGGTCATCCGCAAGCAGGTCCAGCTTGGAATCGACTGCGTCGGCGATGGTGAATTCTGGAATGGCCGGAATTTTCTCTACTATGCGCAGCAATTGGGCGGTGTAACGCCGCGTCCGCTGCGGCCGGGCGAACGGGCGGCGGCGCGGGAAGAGACACGCGAACGCGACACGTTCCCAAAACTCTACGCCGACATGGATCGTGTCGGCACGATGTTCTGCGTTCCCGGAGAGGAGCCCCGGTTTTCACCGTCCACGAAAATGGTCGTTACCGGTCCGATCACGGGCCGGGCGACGGATGCAATCCGGCGCGAGATCGGCGTCTTCAAGGAGGCGCTGACCGCCGCAGGGGGTGCCGAGGAGGCGTTCATCTGCGTGTTCGCGCCGGGGTGGCTCGATCACCACATCTTCGACGAGCATTACGGCAGCGACGAAGAATTCGTCTTCGCTTTGGCGGACGCTCTGCGCGATGAATATCGCGCGGTGGTCGATGCCGGCTTCATCCTGCAGATCGACGATCCCGGTGTTGCGACATCCTGGGACATGATCAAGCCGGCGCCGACCGTTGCGGAGTACCGGCGGCATCTAAAAATTCGCATCGATGCGCTCAACCATGCGCTCGCCGGCCTACCCGAGGACCGCGTGCGCCATCACTTCTGCTGGGGTAGTTGGCATGGCGCGCATACCCACGATCTGCCGCTCAAGGACATCATCGATCTCGTGCTCGAAGTGCGGGCGCAGTGCACCAGTTTCGAGGCCGGGAACGTTCGGCACGAGCACGAGTGGGTGATTTGGAAGGACGTCAAACTGCCCCCCGGCAAGATCATCATGCCGGGTGTGGTCAGCCACGCGACCAACATTGTCGAGCATCCCGAGTTGATCGCACGGCGCATCGGGAATTTTGCCGGGGCGGTGGGACGGGAGAACGTGATTGCGGGAACCGATTGCGGATTGGGTTCCCGGCTGCATGACGAGTTGGTCTGGGCAAAGCTCTCCGCGCTTGCGGAAGGAGCGCGTCTTGCGTCGAAGTCGCTTTGGGCTCGGTGATTGATTAAAGCCCGGCGCCGCGGCTCGTACTACTCTGCGGTCTTCCCCGCGCCGCCCTCGGCGACGTGTTCTTGCCGCTCGCTGATGCGGGCAGACTTGCCGCGGCGGCCGCGCAGATAATAGAGCTTGGCGCGCCGCACCTTGCCGTGACGCACGACCTTGATCGAGTCGATCATCGGCGAATAAAGCGGGAAGACGCGCTCGACGCCTTCGCCATACGAAATCTTGCGCACGGTGAAATTCTCGTTCAGTCCGGCGCCAGCCCGGCCGATGCAAACACCCTCATAGGCCTGCACGCGGCTTCTTTCGCCCTCGACCACCTTGTAGTTGACAAGCACCGTATCGCCGGGCCGGAAATCGGGGATTTCCTTGCCGGCCGTGAGCTTAGCCACCTGTTCGTTTTCGACTTCCTTGAGCAGATTCACGGCGAATTCTCCATCGGCTGCGCCTGGCGTGCGCGCGGCTCCGACCGGGGCTAAACGGGTTGGCGCAGCTTCTACGCCACCCGGGGGCCTTTGTCACCCTCTGGTCATACGGTCCGCGAGCCGCTGCGGAGGCGGTTCAGAAAGGCCGCCCAGAGGTCCGGGCGGCGCTCCTTGGTCAGCCGTTCGGCCTCGGCGCGGCGCCACGCGGCAATTTTGCCGTGGTCGCCCGAGGTAAGGATTTCCGGGATCGGCCGGTCTTCCCAGAGCTGCGGGCGGGTATATTGCGGATATTCCAGTAGGCAGTTGGCGAAACTCTCCTCGGCGCCGGATTCCGGCTTACCCATGACGCCCGGAAGCAGACGCACGCAGGCGTCGAGCAATGCCATCGCGGCGATCTCGCCGCCGGACAATACGTAATCTCCGACCGAGATTTCTTCGAGGCCGCGCGCCGCGATGACCCTTTCGTCGACACCCTCGAATCGGCCACAAACAAGTATGACGCCTTGCTCAGCCGTCAGCGCCTCGACGCGGGCTTGCGTTAACGGCGCGCCGCGCGGCGACATCAGGAGGCGCGGGCGCGCTTCGGTTGCGGTCGCGTCGAGGGCGCGGCCGAGGACATCGGCCTTCATCACCATGCCCGGGCCGCCGCCGGCCGGCGTGTCGTCGACGGTGCGATGCTTATCGGTCGCAAATGTCCGGATATCGACGACGTCGAGCGACCACGCACCTGCCGCCAAAGCCTTGCCGGCGAGGCTTGCGCCCAGTGGCCCGGGAAACATATCCGGGAAAATGGTGAGAACGCTTGAGCGCCACATCTCAGCCACGCTCCGCCGGGAGTTCGACCACGATCCGTCCCGCCGCAAGATCGATCACCGGCACGGTCGCCTCGTCGAACGGCACCAATTCTGTCTTGTTGCTGGCGTTAAGCCGCAGCTCGATCAAATCGCCGGCGCCGAAATTGTGGACCGCGACCACGGAGCCGATCTCGAGGCCGGCGCGGTCGACCACAGCAAGTCCGACGAGATCGGCGTGATAGAACTCGTCGTTTGCCGCCGGCTCGGGCAATCGTTCGCGCGGCACGTAGAGCTTGATATTCACCAATTTCTCGGCGGCGCTTCGGCTGCTGATGCCGGCGAACGTGGCGACGAAATGACCGCTCGCGGGACGCAGTGACTCGATCTCGAAAATGCGCCCGTCGTCGGTCTCAAGCGGTCCATAACCGGCGATGGCTTCCGGATCGGCGGTGAAGGAGCGCAACCGGACCTCGCCGCGCACACCGTGCGCCGCGCCGATTTGACCGAGACAGATCCGTGCATCGGCCATCGCATGAGCCCGTTAGCTGGCTGGCGCCGCCTTCGGTGCAGGTGCCGCGGCTGGCGCTGCCGCCGCCGCTGCCTTGGCGGCCTCTTCATTCGCCTTGCGTTCCTTGCGCGGCACGGCCCGTTCCGGATTGTTGCGCTTGGGGCGCTTCAAAATACCGGCGGCATCGAGGAAGCGCATGACACGATCCGACGGCTGTGCGCCCTTGGTCATCCACGCCTTGACCTTCTCCAGATCGAGCTTGAGCCGCTCGGTCTTTTCTTTCGGCAACAGGGGATTGAAATAGCCAAGACGCTCGATGAAACGCCCGTCGCGCGGGCTGCGGCTGTCGGCCACGACGATGTGATAGACGGGCCGCTTCTTGGTGCCGGCACGCGCCATACGGATTACGAGCATTTAGTTTCCTTTCGTTTGATGTTCGAATTGCAGTTGAAAGCGATCACTTCTTTTTTCCCAATCCGGGAAGTCCGGGAAAACCGCCGGGGAGCTTTGGGCCGAGGCCCGGAAGTCCGCGCGGCAGGCCACCGGGCGCGCCAGGAAAATTCGGCGGCAGGCCCGGCGCGCCTGGCATTCCGGGCGGCAGGCCGCCCGGCATTTTCTGTGCAAGTTTCGCCATCTCTTCGGGGCTCGGCGCGCCACCGCCGCCGAAGCCGAGCATATTGGCGAGGCCGGCCATCGGGCCACGCTTGGCGCCGCCCATCGCCTTCATGACGTCGCCCATGGTGCGGTGCATTTTCAAAAGCCGGTTGATGTCCTCGGGCTTGGTCCCGGAGCCGGCGGCAATGCGCCGCTTGCGGCTCGCCTTGAGCACGTCAGGATTGCGCCGTTCCTTTGGCGTCATCGAATCGATGATCGCCACCTGGCGCTTGAGCACCGTTTCGTCGAGATTACGCTCGGCAAGCTGATTTTTGATCTTGGCGACGCCCGGCATCATCGACATCAAACCGCTCATGCCGCCCATCTGCTGCATCTGCACGATCTGCTCACGCAGATCCGACAGATCGAACGCGCCCTTGCGCATTTTCTCGGCGACGCGCGCCGCCTTCTCGGCGTCGATGGTCGCCGCGGCCTTTTCCACCAGCGAAACGATGTCGCCCATGCCGAGGATGCGGTCGGCGATGCGCGCCGGATAAAAATCCTCGATGGCGTCGAGTTTTTCACCGGTGCCGAGCAGCTTGATCGGCTTGCCGGTGACGGCGCGCATGGACAAGGCCGCGCCGCCGCGGCCGTCGCCATCGATGCGCGTCAGTACGATACCGGTCAAACCCACGCGCTCATTAAAGGAGCGCGCCAGATTGACCGCGTCCTGACCGGTCAGAGCGTCGGCGACCAGCAACACTTCATGCGGATCGGCGGCGCGGCGAACTTCGGCCGCCTCGGCCATCATCGCTTCGTCGAGCGTCAGGCGGCCCGCGGTGTCGAGCATCACGACGTCATGGCCGCCGAGCCGCGCGGCCTGCACCGCGCGCGTCGCGATCTGGACGGAGTCTGGCCTGCGACGATCGGCAGCGTCTCGACGCCCACTTGCTTGCCCAGGACCGCGAGCTGTTCCATCGCGGCCGGCCGGCGCGTGTCGAGCGACGCCATCAGGATTTTGCGCTTGGCGGTATCGGTAAGCCTTTTTGCGATCTTGGCGGTGGTCGTGGTTTTGCCCGACCCTTGCAGTCCGACCATCATGATGACGACAGGCGCGGCCGCATTAAGATCGATCGGCTGCGCATCCGAGCCCAGCGTCTGGATCAATTGATCGTGGACGATCTTCACGACCATCTGGCCGGGCGTGACCGACTTGATCACTTCGATCCCGACCGCTCGCTTCTTCACCTCCTCGGTAAAGCTGCGGGCGACGTCGAGCGCGACGTCGGCTTCGATTAACGCGCGCCGAACTTCGCGCAAAGCGTCGTCGACGTCCGCCTCCGACAGCGCGCCACGCCGGGTCAGGCGGTCAAGGACCGCACTCAGCCGTTCCGAAAGACTGTCAAACAAAGTTTGCGTCCTCTCAACACGGCCGTCCCACGGGCGGCCCATGCAAGCACTTTGTGCGCCCGAGGGCGCATTGCGCTGTCGGGCGGTTACCTCCGGTCTCAGGGGCCGGTCGGCGGTTACAAAATCGTTCTCTTGCGAGAGCCGGCGGAAAATAGGGGCGGGGACAGCCCCCGTCAACCGGCCCATTGCCGGTCCGCCGCATTAGGTTGCGGTATAGTGGCAACAGAATGTCGCGATATTACAACGGCCCGGTCTCCGATCATTTCGACGGCGAACGATTTTTCGATTCCCAAGGCGCACCGCCAAGGAACCGCCTCGACCTGTTGCGGTGGCTCCTGGTGCGCCGCTGGCGCGGCACCAGGGCAAAATGGCCGGCCTGGGCACCGTTGCCTTATGCCGATCGCCCGCCGCAGCGCGTTACCGGCGCGGCCTGCCGCGTCTCATATATCGGCCACGCGAGTTTCCTCATTCAGACGGCGGGTCTCAATGTCCTGCTCGATCCAGTATGGTCGACGCGGGCGTCGCCGTTCCGCAACATTGGGCCAAAGAGGGTCAACGATCCCGGCGTCGCGTTCGCCGATCTGCCGCCGATCGACGTCGTCTTGGTCTCGCACGCCCATTACGATCATCTTGATCTCGTCACACTGTCGCGACTTGCAGCCGCGCATCGCCCGCGCGTCATTGCGCCGCTCGGCAACGACACCATCATGCGCAACAGCGATCCCGCGATCGCGGCCGAAGCCTACGATTGGGACACTCGCGTGGAGCTCGGCCCGGCTGCGGCAGTGACACTCGTGCCGACTCGGCACTGGTCGGCGCGCAATCTGTCCGACCGCAACATGTCGCTATGGGCGTCATTCGTGATCGAGGCCCCGTGCGGGCGCATTTATTTCGTTGCAGATTCCGGATACGGCGATGGCCGGCTGTTCCGCCAGGCGTCCGACCGCATCGGCCCGTTCAAGCTCGTCATTCTTCCAATCGGCGCCTACGAGCCGCGCTGGTTCATGCGCGACCAGCACATGAATCCGGCCGAGGCGGTTCAAGCTTTCATCGATTGCGGCGCGCAATTCGCGCTCGCGCATCATTACGGTACGTTCCAACTGACCGACGAAGCCATCGATGCGCCGCCCCTCGCCCTAGCCGAAGCCTTGCGAAGCGCCGGAATTCCGGCTGAAGACTTTCGCGCTTTGCGGCCGGGCGAAGTGTGGCAGTTGTAGGCTCTAATCGTCATTGCGAGGAGCAACGCGACGAAGCAATCCAAGGCGGCTTGCATTAAGCGCTGGATTGCTTCGCTGCGCTCGCAATGACGAATTACTTGAGTATAACGTAGACGTTGACGGTGAGCTGCTTTGGGTCGGCGGTCACCGGGTCGGTCGCGTACTCCTCGATGAACATATCCTTGGCTTCGAGTCGCTTGTCGTCGAGATAATTCGTGATCGCCTCGTAGGTATTGTCCAGGTCGTCGTAGGTGCCGTGATGGATGAATTTCAGGGCGTGCCCTTCCGGTGATTGGCCGAGAGCGATTTCGCCACGCGGCGGGTTCTTCGGCGGCTCGGCGATAGGCACGGCGGCCTGGAATTGGAACCCGGTATCGTCGGTCGAGGTGAAGATCGTCATCTGCAAGCCGTCCGGCTTGAGGCCCTCTTTGTCGGTGTAGGCTTGGAGCTTCTTGAACGAAGCCGTGATCGTCTGGAACGCGTTGTCCCAGGTCCCGGTGCCTTTCAGGTACACGATCGGCTTCGCTGTAAGCGTAGTGTCCTCGCCGAACGGCTCGCCGGATGGCGCGATCGTGGCCGGCGGAGCGTCTGCCGGGGTGTCGTCTGCGCCGACCCGGGCATCGGTTCGGCAAGCGCCAGTGTTGTGGCGAGGGCGAAACCCGCCACACCAAGCGCGAAGCGCAGCAACATCAGATTCTCCTCGACACTGACGACGCTAGCGCTCCCGGCCGGCGCCGTCGTCGTATGGTTGTATCGCCCCGGTGAGATTCTAGCACGCCACCGTCCGCCCGCCGCCCCCATTTTTGCTATTGGCGCGGCATCACCAAGTGCTCATATAAGTCGGCACATTCGGGCATTATCATGGGCACGCTGGCGAATCGTGACTTCGTCAAGATGAACGGTCTCGGCAACGAGATCGTCATTGTTGATTTGCGCCGCATGCCGAGTCTGATCGTGGAAACCCCGATCGCGGCGGTCGAGGCCCGCGCCGCCGCGCGTCAGGAGCCCTACGACCAGCTCATGGCGCTCTATCCCGCGAAGGCCGGCAGCGACGCTTCGATCCGCATTTTCAATAACGACGGGTCGGAGGCGGGCGCTTGCGGCAACGGCATGCGCTGCGTTGCGGCGCTGGTCAGCGCCGAGACCGGTCATGCCAGGCTGACGTTCGAAACGGCGGCCGGACTGATACCGTGCTGGCGGACGGATAGCGGGCTGTTTACTGTCGACATGGGCCCGCCACGCTTCCGCTGGGATGAGATTCCGCTCGCCCGCGAGATGCCCGATACGCGCGCCATTGATCTGAACGTCGCAGACGTGCCGGGCCTGCATTCGCCCTCGGCTGTCAGCATGGGTAATCCGCACGCGATCTTTTGGGTCGACGATCCAAAGGCCTACGATCTGCGCATCATCGGTCCGCGGCTGGAGCAGGATCCGATTTTTCCGCAGCGCGCCAATATCACGCTCGCGGCGACGCCCTCGCGCGATCGCATTGTGATCCGCACCTGGGAGCGCGGCGCCGGACTGACCAAGGCCTGCGGCTCGGCGGCCTGCGCCGCAGCGGTCGCCGCGGCGCGGCTCGATCGTACCGGCCGCAAGGTCACGGTCACGCTGCCCGGCGGTGACCTCGCCATCGAATGGCGCGAGAGCGACGACCACGTGCTGATGACCGGACCGGCCGAATACGAGCATAGGGGCCGTTTCGATGCGGCGCTGTTTGCCGGCGCGGGGGCGGCCTAATGGGCGTCGACGTTGTCACCTTCGGCTGCCGGCTCAACGCTGCCGAATCCGAAGTGATTCGCCGCGAGGCCGAGCGTGCCGGCTATCGCGATACGATCGTGGTCAATACCTGTGCGGTAACGGCGGAGGCCGTGCGTCAGGCGCGGCAGAGAATTCGCGCGCTGCGGCGCGAGCGCCCACGAGCCAAGATCGTCGTCACCGGCTGCGCGGCGCAGACCGAGCCGCAGACATTTGCCGCCATGGCCGAAGCCGATCAGGTTTTGGGTAATGCGGAGAAGCTTGACGGCGCGGCGTGGCTGCGGGCGCGTGCCGCGTTAAGCCTCGACGATGCGCCGAAGGCGATCGTCAACGACATCATGGCGGTCAAAGAAACTGCGGCGCATCTCGTCGACTCTTTCGAGGGCCGCGCCCGCGCCTTCGTTCAGGTGCAAAACGGCTGCGATCACCGCTGCACCTTCTGCATCATTCCCTATGGCCGCGGTAACTCGCGCTCGGTGCCGATGGGCGCCGTGGTCGAGGATGTGCGCCGGCTGGTCGCCAACGGCTATCGCGAGATCGTGCTCACCGGTATCGATATCACCGCCTATGGCGCCGATCTGCCGGGCACGCCAAGACTCGGCCGCCTGGTGAAGCAGATTCTCAAGCACGTGCCGGAACTCGAACAGCTACGCCTGTCGTCGATCGATTCCGTCGAGGCGGACAACGAACTCCTCGATGCGATCGCCAGCGATGCCAGGCTGATGCCGCATCTGCATCTGTCGCTGCAATCCGGCGACGATCTTATCCTCAAGCGCATGAAGCGCCGGCATTCGCGCGCTGACACGATTGCGTTCTGCGACACGGTGCGCCGGCTGCGCCCGGATGTGGCGTTCGGCGCCGACCTGATTGCCGGATTCCCGACCGAGACCGAGGAGATGTTCGCCAACTCACTCGATCTCATCGAAGCCTGCGGCCTGACGCATCTGCACGTCTTTCCGTTCTCGCCGCGGCCGGGCACGCCGGCGGCGCGGATGCCGCAGCTTGCGCGCAACGTCGTCAAGGATCGGGCGCGGCTCTTGCGCGAGCGTGGCGCGCGGGCATTACGGGCGCATCTCGATGTCGAAGTCGGCATGATGCGTCGCGTCCTGATCGAGTCGGATCATGCCGGCCGCACCGAGCAGTTTGCGCCGGTCCTTTTATCGGCGCCGGCCGAACCGGGACAAATCCTGAACCTGAAATTAGCCGCGCATAACGGCAGACAATTGCTGGCGGCTTGATTAAACTTCAAGCGCCAAAAGCGGAGACCGTGCGATGGACGCCGACGGGCAAGATCACGTCATCACGACGACCGGGCAACTCGAGTCGCTCTACGCCGATGCGCCCTACGGTCCGGCGCTGATCAAGGAAGTCGACCGCGTCACCCCGCAATACCGCAAGCTGATCGAAGCCGCGCCGTTCGTCGTCATCGCGACCAGCGGTGCCGAAGGGCTGGACTGCTCGCCGCGCGGCGATCCGCCGGGTTTCGTGCGCGTCATCGACGAGAAGACGCTCATTGTTCCGGACCGTCGCGGCAACAATCGCATCGACAGCCTGCGCAATCTCGTGCGCGATCCGCGCATCGCGCTGTTGTTTCTCATTCCCGGCGTCGGCGAAACGATGCGCATCAACGGCCGCGCCAAAATTTCCACCGATCCGAAACTGACGGAGACCTTCGCCATCAATGGCAAGGTGCCGAAATGCGTACTGGTGGTGACGGTGGAGACCGCCTATTTCCAGTGCACCAAGGCGATCATCCGCTCGAAACTGTGGGACCCGGCAAGCAAAGTCGATCGCAAGACTTTGCCGACACCCGGATCGATCATCGCCGAATTGACCGACGGCAAAATGGGCGGGTCCGAGCACGACCGTCTCGCGCCGGAGCGCATCAAAGAAACGATTTACTGAACGGCCGCGATGTCGCGGGAGCGGATGTAGAACGCACCGCCGTCCTCCCCCGGCCAGCCGCATTGCGCGAGCCACGCCCGCATGTGCTGCGGCACCGGCGCGGTAACGCGGATGGGCGCGCGGTTCTTGTAGAGCGGCACGACGATTTCACGGGCGAGCAATTGCAGGCCGGGGCCGCCGGAACGCGGCGCCGTGCCGTAGATCGCATCGCCGAGGATCGGCCAGCCCATTTCGGCGCAATGCACGCGAAGCTGATGCGTACGGCCGGTGAGCGGCTCGAGCGCCAACCAGCTCAGTTTTGCGTCGGCGGATCGCCCCAGCACCGTCCATCGCGATACCGACGGTTTGCCGCCAGGATCGTGTTTCATCCACCAGCCGCGGGTATCGTCGAGGCGACCCAGGGCCAGTTCGATGGTGCCTTTATCCAAATCCGGGCCGCCTTCGACGATGGCCCAGTACGTTTTGTCTATGGCCCCGTTCTTGAACAGCTTGCCGAGTTCGGCGAGCGCTTTGCGATGGCGTCCCAGCACCAGACAGCCAGAAGTGTCCCGGTCAAGCCGGTGCGCCAGCGCCGGTGGCCGTGGCAGGCCGAAGCGCAGGCCGTCAAAATAGTCTTCGACGCTGGCGCCGCCCTTCGGGCCGCGGTGCACCGCAAGTCCCGCGGGCTTGTCGATCACCAGCATCAGCCCATCGCGGTAGAGCAGTCGCGATTCCGTCTCTTCCGGGGTCATGGCTAAACCGCTATCACGGGTATCTCATGCAAGACAGTCCGATAGATGACACGGCCGAAGCGGCAAAAGCTGACGGAACCTGGTGGCAGCGCCTCGCCGGCGGGCTCAAGCGCAGTTCGTCGGCACTGACGGCGGTCTCCGATCTTCTGACCAAGCGCAAACTCGACGACGCCACGCTGGTTGAGGTTCACGATGCACTTGTCCGCGCCGATCTCGGGCTCGCGCTGGCGGATCGCATTGCGGCGGCGCTCACCGAAAGCCGACACGATGCGGCGATCACTCCGGATGAAGTCAAAGCCGTGGTCGCCGCGGAGGTCGAAAAGTCGCTGGTCCCGGTGGCGCAGCCGTTGGTAATCGATCCGGCAACCAAGCCGTTCGTCATTCTCGTCGCCGGCGTCAACGGCTCCGGCAAGACCACGACCATCGGCAAGCTGGCGGCGCAGTATCGCGACGAAGGCCGCACCGTGATGGTGGCCGCGGGCGACACGTTCCGAGCCGCGGCTATCGATCAGCTCAAGATCTGGGCGAAGCGCAGCGGCGCCGATTTTATCGCCGGCGAAGCCGGAGCGGATGCTGCCGGTCTCGTCTTCGACGCGGTTGCCGCGGCTAAAGATCGCGGTGTCGATGTGTTGCTGATTGATACAGCCGGCCGCTTGCAGAACCGCGCCGAGCTGATGAGCGAGCTGGAAAAGATCGTGCGTGTGATGAAGAAGGTCGATCCGTTGGCGCCGCATGTGGTGTTGCTGGTGCTCGACGCCACCGTCGGCCAGAACGCGCTGTCACAGGTGGAGGTTTTCCGCAAAGCGGTCGGCGTCACCGGGCTTGTCATGACCAAGCTCGACGGTACCGCCCGTGGCGGCATCCTGGTCGCCATCGCCGACAAGTTCCAGGTTCCGATTCACTTCATCGGCGTCGGCGAGGGCGTCGATGATCTTGCGCCGTTTTCGGCGCGCGATTTCGCCCGTGCGATCGTGGGGCTTGATTCCTGATTGAGTGACGGTTACGTCGCGCTACACACCATGCTGCCTGAGAATTTTCGATGACACCGACAAAGCCGCAGCTCAATCCGTTTCTCAAGCTCGCCCTCGATTTCGGGCCGCTTGTGCTGTTTTTCTACGCCAACTCGCGCTACGACATTTTTGTCGCGACCGGCACGTTCATGATCGCGGTGCTGGTGGCGCTGGCGATCTCCTATGTCATGACGCGGCATCTGCCGATCATGCCGGTCGTCACGGCGATCATCGTCGTCGTGTTCGGCGGACTAACGCTGTTTCTGCACGACGCGACCTTCATCAAGGTCAAGCCGACCATCATTTACGCGCTGTTCGGCGCCGTGCTGCTCGGCGGTCTTTTCTTCGGCAAACCGTTGCTCGCAACCGTGCTCAACTCGATGTTCGAGCTCACCGACGAAGGTTGGCGCAAGCTAACGCTGCGTTGGGCGCTGTTCTTTTTCGCGCTTGCGATTCTCAACGAGATCGTCTGGCGCAATACCTCGACCAACGTCTGGGTCGATTTCAAGGTGTTCGGCGTGACGCCGCTCACCTTCCTGTTCGGCGCGTTGCAGGTGCCGTTGTTGAAAAAATACGCGGTGGAGCCGGCTGCCGCCCCGGAATGATCACGAGCCCGCGGCGAGCGCCTTCTCGAGCTGTGGCTTGAGCACCGTCTCGAAATTGTCTGCGGTGATCGGCCCGACCAGCTTGTAGGCGATGTGGGCATTGCGGCCGATCACAAAAGTCTCCGGCACGCCATAGACGCCCCATTCGATCGCGGCGCGGCCGCTCTCGTCGGCGCCTGCTGCCGCGAACGGATTGCCGTAACGGCCAAGGAATCGGCGCGCATTGTCCGGCTGATCCTTGTAATTGATGCCGACGACGTGCAGTCGGTTGTCTTGCGCCAATTGCATCAGCAGCGGTGCCTCGTCGTGGCACGGCACGCACCATGACGCCCAAACGTTCACGACGGTCACCGCGCCCTTAAAACTTACCGGATCGATCCCGGGAACGGGTGCACCATCCCTTTCAAGACCGGCAACGGGCGGCAGGTTGGTTTGCGGCGCCGGATGTCCGATCAATGCGGATGGAATGAGCGCCGGATCGCCGCCGCCTGTGAGGCGAAAGAAAAACAGCAGCGCAAGCGCGAGAAAGACTGCGAGCGGCACCAGCACTGCGATCCGGCGCCGGCCGGCATGCGCGTTTTCGTTGGCCGCGTCGGTCATGCGTCTTCTCGCGCATGTTGCATACTGCGGCCGGCTGGCGCCGAGCGGCGCGTGACGCCGCGGGTTTCGAGATCTGCAAGGGTGCGCCGCTGCATACGGAAATCGAGGACCACCCACGCGATCAGGGCGAGGACCACAACCGCGGCGGCGGCATAGGACGCAACGATAAAACCGGTATGGCTTACCGTGTCCATCAGCTCACCACGCTCGCCTGCATCAGCCGCAACGTGCGCACCCGGCGGCGCAGGATTTCGTTGCGCATCGCCGCAAGATGCAGCGTCACGAACAACAGCGTGAACGCCGCCGCCATGATGAAAAGCGGCATCAGGATCGATGAATCGATTGTCGAGCCGCCGAGACGGAACACCGATGCACCTTGGTGCAGCGTATTCCACCAATCGACCGAGAATTTGATGATCGGCAGATCGATGGCGCCAACGAGGGTCAGGATCGCGACCGCGCGCGCCGCACGTGATGGATCGTCCACCGTACGCCATAGCGCGATGACGCCGAGATAGAGAAGGAACAGCAGCAATTCCGACGTGAGCCGGGCGTCCCAGACCCAGTAGGTGCCCCATTCCGGCCGACCCCACAGCGAGCCGGTAACGAGGCAGAGCAAAGTAAAGGCCGCGCCGATCGGCGCCGCCGCTTTGGCCGCGACGTCGGCGAGCGGATGGCGCCAAACCAGTGTGCCGAGCGCGGCGACCGTCATCACCGCCCAGCCCAGCATGCCGAGCCAAGCCGACGGTACGTGAAGGAACATGATCTTCACGGTCGCGCCTTGCTGATAGTCGTCAGGCGCCCGCATGGCCTGATCGATGCCGAAGGCGAACACGATGAGGGTCAGGACGGCTAGCCACGGAAGCGCGCGGTTGGCGAACATCAGAAAGCGCGACGGATTAGCGAGATCGGCGAGAGCCATCATTTCTTCCTGGTCCCGGTGGTGGCGGCACTATAGCGCCACCGCCAGCGCAGGATTTCACTTTTCCATGAGCACAATGACTATTCCATTTCCTGCCGCAGTGCCGCGGCCGCGGCGAATGGTCCGATAACGAGGCTTGCGAGCGTCAGCGCACAAAGGATTGTGAAGGGCGTGCCGAACGGCACTGGCCCCGCGACAGCGGCATTCGCGGCGGCGACCCCGAAGATCAGTACCGGAACCGTCAGTGGCAATACGATCACGGCGAGAAGGAGGCCGCCACGGCGCAATGCGACCGCGATCGCGGCGCCGATCAGACCGATGAAGGTGAGCGCCGGCGTGCCGACGAGCAGCGTCAGCACCAGCGCCGCTTCGGCTGGCGGGTCGAGATTGAGGAACAGGCCGATCAACGGCGCCGCGACGATCAGCGGCAGACCGGTGGTGAGCCAATGGGCAATACCCTTCACCATCACCACAAGTTCGAGCGGCGCACGGCTCATCAGGATGATATCGAGCGAGCCATCCTCGTGATCGGATGCGAACAACCGATCGAGCGCCAACAAGCTGGCGAGCAGCGCCGCAAGCCACAGGATCGCCGGCCCGATCCGCTTGAGCAGCGCCAGATCTGGTCCGACCGCAAACGGCACCAGCGTCACCACGACCAGGAAGAACAGAACGCCCATCAGCGCGCCGCCGCCGACCCGTACGGCGATGCGCATGTCGCGAACGAGAATGGCGGCAAGAGGGTTCATGGCTTTGTTTGCTCCCCTCCCCCTTGTGGGGAGGGGTTGGGGGTGGGGGTCGCGAGGTTCATCGCAGTCGTTGACGCTATCGTACCACCTTCCGACCCCCCACCCCGACCCTCCCCCACAAGGGGGGAGGGAGAAGAGCCATCGAGCTGCAATTCCGTCGTCGCGCCAAGCCCGAGCGAGCCGTGGGTCGTGGCGAGGATGATGCCGCCTTCGGTGAGATGCGCGCGCATGAAGCCTGAGAGGCGATCCTGCGCCCCGCTATCGAGTGTGCTGGTCGGTTCGTCCAGCAGCCAGATCGGGCGCTTCACCGCGAGCAGACGGGCGATCGACAGCCGCCGGCGTTGCCCAGCCGAGAGATAGGCCGCGGGCAGGTCGGCCAGCTCATCGAGGCCGACCGCATCGAGGGCAGGGCGGATATGCGCACCGCGCGCGCCCAGAAAATCCGCCCAGAAACGAAGGTTCTCGCCGACCGACAGCGCTGGCTTGAGCGCGTCCTGGTGCGCCAGATAGTGTGCTTGCTCGGCAACGGTCAGTTCGGGGTCACCCTGTTCAAGCGTAAGGCCGCCGCGAGCGATGCGCGAAAGCCCGATGATAGCGCGCAGCAAAGAGGATTTTCCGGCGCCATTGCGTCCGGTGATGGCCAGGGCCTCGCCCGAGGACACGGCAAAGCTTAACCCAGCGAAGACGTCCCGCCCGCCGCGGTGACAGGCCAGATCAACAGCACAAAGCCGCATCGGTGACATCCTGGGCGGATTTCGAGGCCCGGCTAAACCCGCCCGGTTGCTGGGTGCGAAGGCAGGGTGGCCGGCATTTTATCGGCCATTTGTTGCTGATCTGGCACAAATTAGGAAAAGACCTTATAAGCCGAAAACAGGGCTGCGCCGCGCCGGCGACGCCTCCCGCCCCCGACCACCAACCCCTCGTTGGGGTCTGTTAAGGCCATTAATTACCTTCATTTTCGCCCCGGCGCCCGGCCGGGAGGATGGGAAAAAAGTCATGGGTTCGCTCGACAGCTTCAAGTGCCTTCGGCCGCTCAAGGTCGGCTCGAAAACCTACGCCTATTACAGTCTGCCGGCGGCTGAAAAAAATGGGTTGAAGGGGATCTCGCGGTTACCGTTTTCCCTGAAAGTCCTTCTCGAAAACCTGCTGCGCAACGAGGACGGACGTTCTGTCTCCAAGCAGGACATCCAAGCCGTCGCGCTTTGGCTCAAGTCCAAAACGTCGGAGCGCGAGATCGCGTTCCGTCCGGCACGCGTACTGATGCAGGATTTCACCGGCGTGCCGGCGGTGGTCGACCTCGCTGCCATGCGCGACGCCATGGAGCATCTCGGCGGCGATCCGAACAAGATCAATCCGCTGGTTCCTGTCGATCTCGTCATCGACCATTCGGTGGCGGTGAATTTCTTCGCCCACAAGGACTCGTTCAAGAAGAACGTCGAAGAGGAATACAAGCAGAACCAGGAACGCTACCGATTTCTGAAATGGGCGCAGCGTTCGTTCGAGGATTTCCGCGTGGTGCCGCCCGGCACTGGCATCTGCCATCAAGTCAATCTGGAATACTTGTCCCAGACCGTGTGGACCGCGAAGGCCAAGTTCACCTTCCCCGACAAGTCCGTCGCCACCGAGCTCGCTTACCCGGACACGCTGGTCGGCACCGATTCACACACCACCATGGTGAACGGGCTGTCGGTCCTCGGCTGGGGCGTCGGCGGTATCGAAGCCGAGGCGGCGATGCTCGGCCAGCCCTATTCGATGCTGCTGCCGGAAGTGATCGGCGTGCGGCTGAACGGCAAGCTCAAGGAAGGCGTCACCGCGACCGATCTGGTGCTGACCGTAACGCAGATGCTGCGCAAGCGCGGCGTCGTCGGCAAATTTGTCGAATATTTCGGACCCGGTCTGGCAAGTCTGTCGATCGCCGACCGCGCTACGCTCGGCAACATGTCGCCGGAATACGGCGCGACCTGCGGCTTTTTCCCGATCGACGACGATACGCTCCGCTATCTGCGCGACACCGGCCGTCCGGCCGATCGGATTGCGCTGGTGCTCGCCTATGCCAAAGCGCAAGGCATGTACCGCAGCAAGTCGACGCCGGATCCGATATTCACCGATGTACTCAAGCTCGAATTGTCGTCGATCGAGCCGTCGCTCGCCGGGCCGAAGCGCCCGCAGGACCGCGTTGCGCTCAAGGAAGCCAAAGGCAGCTTTGCTGCTTCGATGGACAAGGAATTCGGCAAAGGCGCCGAGATGGACAAACGCGTTCCCGTCGACGGGCGCCAGCATACGCTCGGTCACGGCGATGTCGTGATCGCGGCGATCACGTCCTGCACCAACACCTCGAATCCGAGCGTGATGATGGCGGCCGGCCTGCTCGCCAAGAAGGCGGTCGAGAAGGGTCTCACGGTGAAGCCGTGGGTCAAGACATCGCTCGCGCCCGGCTCGCAAGTGGTCGAGGAATATTACGAGAAATCGGGACTGCAGAAATATCTCGACGCGCTGGGCTTCAATCTTGTCGGCTTCGGTTGCACCACCTGCATCGGCAATTCCGGGCCGCTGCCGGAAGAGATTTCCGAGGCGATCAACAAGAACGATCTCGTCGCCGCCGCAGTTCTCTCCGGCAACAGAAACTTCGAAGGCCGCGTCAATGCCGACGTGCGCGCCAACTATCTTGCGTCGCCGCCGCTGGTCGTCGCCTATGCGATCGCGGGCTCCATGCAGATCGACGTGGCCAAGCAGCCGCTCGGTACCGACCAGAAGGGTCGCAAGGTCTATTTGCGCGACATCTGGCCGACGAGCCGCGAGATCGCGACAGTCATCAGCAAGAACATCAACAAGCAGATGTTCTTGCGCAAATACGGCGACGTCTTCAAAGGCGACGCCAACTGGCGCAAGATCGCGGTGAAGGGCGGCCTCACCTATAAGTGGGACGACCGCTCTACCTATGTGCAGAATCCACCTTACTTCGAAGGCATGCAGAAACGCAGCCAGCCGATCGAGGACATCATCGACGCGCGCGTCATCGGCCTGTTCCTCAACTCGATCACGACCGATCATATTTCACCGGCCGGATCGATCAAGGAGGAAAGCCCCGCAGGCGAATATCTGCGCGACCATCAGGTCCGTCCGAAAGACTTCAACCAGTACGGCACGCGGCGCGGCAATCATCAGGTGATGATGCGCGGTACATTCGCCAATATCCGCATCAAGAACCAGATGGTGCCGGGCGTCGAGGGTGGTTTCACCATCCATTACCCCTCGAAACAGCGTATGACGATGTATGACGCCGCGATGCGCTACAAGAGCGAGCACGTGCCGCTGGTGATTTTCGCCGGCAAGGAGTACGGCACCGGCTCGTCGCGCGACTGGGCGGCCAAGGGCACGATATTGCTCGGCGTGCGTGCCGTGATTGCGCAATCTTTCGAGCGCATCCACCGCTCCAACCTGGTCGGCATGGGTGTGGTACCGCTGGTGTTCGAGGAAGGCACGTCATGGCAGACGCTCGGCCTAAAGGGCGATGAGCAGGTGACCATCCGCGGCCTGCACGGCGAGCTCAAGCCGCATCAGCGCCTGCTCGCCGAGATCGTGGCGTCCGACGGCGGGCTCAAGCGCGTTCCGCTGATCTGCCGGATCGATACGGTCGACGAACTGGACTACTTCAAGAACGGCGGCATCTTGCAGTATGTCCTGCGCCATTTGGCGGCATAAATTCCATGCCTCACCTCGAATTGAGTGGCGGGTGACCAATCCCGGCGCTACCAAAGCGCTGGGCGATATCACTGCTGTAAAAAGGGCTGGCGGGGTGGAGAACCAAATGCTGCGCGGCCGCCTTGCGTCGGCGCCCCTCATTGCCGGGCTGTTAATTGCAACCTGCGGCATCGCTGTAGCCGAACCGAAAGCGTTGCTCGAGTTGTTCACCAGCCAGGGCTGCTCGTCGTGCCCGGCGGCCGACAAGCTGCTCGGCGAACTTGCGGACGATCCCTCGCTTGTCGCCCTCAGCGATCCGATCGATTATTGGGATTACCTCGGCTGGAAGGACACGCTCGCTAGCCCGGCGCATTCGGCGCGGCAGCGCGCCTATGCGCGCGTGCGTGGCGATCGCCAAGTCTATACGCCACAAATCGTCGTCAATGGTGCGATGCACGTGCTTGGCAGCGATCGCGCTGCAGTAGAGCACATGATTGTGCAGACCGATCAGAAGCCCGCAGTCATGTCGCTGCCGGTACTGCTGATGCTCGGCGGCAGCAGTTTGAACGTAACGGTCCAGAACAAGAACGGCGAGCATGCCGGCGGCGAGGTCTGGCTCTGCCCGTTGGAGCGCGCAGTGGCCGTTGACATCGACCGCGGCGAAAATCACGGTCGGACGATCACCTACCACAATGTCGTGCGGCGCTGGGTAAAGCTCGGCGACTGGGGTGGCACGGATGCGACTTGGACGGTCCCGCTGTCCGAGATCAATGCCGATGGGATCGATGCAGCCGCCGTCATGGTGCAGGAGGGCACGCACGACAAGCCGGGCATCATTCTCGGCGCAGCAATGACGGCGCTCCAGGCGACGGACGTCCGCGGGCATACGACAGAAAACAAATAGTGCCGGCGGGGCGCGAAACTGCTGCGAACCTGCCTTCGTCATCTGCCGCCGGGCTTGCGGTCCAGACTAGCCTTGCGCCCCCGAAGAAGAACTTGTCGCAGAAAAAAGAAAAAGGCCGGCGACTAACTGCCGGCCCTAACGCTACTCGCAACTGAACCCATACGCGAAACTCTGGCCCGGTCCGTCCACGCCCCGGGGGGCTGGGGGGCTGAGGAATCCGGAGAGCGATCCGGACCGGGCCCTGAGGCAACGGTTACGAGTATCGCAGGTCAGCTTGGCGCGTGATTGTCAGAAATGGGGCCGCTTTATGATCCCATTAACAAAAGTGTGATGCCGGCAGTCCGAAATGTCGCACCCGGCACACTGGCGAACTCTCGCAGTGGTAGACCGCTCCGCGCTTTACGTTGTAGCTGCAACGCCTAGGGAGGCTAGGAGGCCCTTGCCGCGGTCGCCGTCCGGCGCGATCATCACCCCTTAATGACAAAAGGAGGCGCCGCATGGACGTTGGCGAAATCGATCCGAGCGCGTGGCGCGGGGGTGAGCTTCGTTCGTCCGCCCCCGCGAGTGAAGTCACTTTCAGCCGGCGCGAGTTGGACCGTATTTTGAGCCTTTATGGCCGCATGGTCGCCGCCGGCGAATGGCGTGATTACGCAATCGATTTTCTCAAGGACCGCGCGGTCTTCTCGGTTTTTCGCCGTGCCTCGGAAGTGCCCATCTACCGTATCGAGAAAAATCCGCGGCTCGGCCGGCGGCAAGGCGCCTACAGCGTCATTTCCGCAACCGGCCACATCCTGCGCCGCGGTCACGAGCTCGATCGGGTGCTCAGCGCGCTGGATCGCTCGCTGCGGTTGGTGGCGGGCTAAAGACGCGCAGGCGGCGTTGAATTGCCGTTGCCGATCGCGCGCTGCATGAGCGGCGTATCGAGCCATTGGCCGTGCTTGAAGCCGACCGAGCGGAGCGTGCCGACCATCTCGAATCCGGCCGCGGCGTGAAGCGAGATCGATGCGGTTTGCGCGGAATCACCGATGACCGCGATCATCTGGCGAAAGCCGTGCCGCTCGCATTCCTCGATCACACCAAGCAGCAACAGTTTGCCGATGCCGCGGCGATGAAACTCCCGCGCGACATAGACTGAGTTTTCCACGCACCATTTGTAAGCCGGGCGGGCACGGTACGGAGCGGCATAGGCGTAGCCCGCCACCGCGCCGTCGGCCTCGGCGACGAGATAAGGATAGCCGTCGGTGAGGAGCTTCTTTTGCCGCCGCGCCATCTCGGCTTCGTCCGGAGGCTCGAGCTCAAAGGAAGCCGTGCCGTAGGTGACGGCATGGGCGTAAATCCGGGTAATGGCGGCAATGTCGCCCGGCCCGGCGTCACGAATGCAGATGTTGGCCATTTGAGCGCCGACAATAGCAAAACGCCCCGGATTTGACCCGGGGCGTTTCGGTAACGGTGTTGTCGTTTTGCTTAGCGGCGATCGCCGAAGATGCGCAGCAGCATCAGGAACAGGTTGATGAAGTCGAGGTAGAGCGACAGCGCGCCCATCACCGCCTTGCGGCCGGAGATCGTGCCATCGTCGTTGACGCTGTACATTTCCTTGATCCGCTGCGTGTCGTAGGCGGTCAGTCCGACGAACACGAGCACGCCGATCACCGAGATCGCCCAGTCGAGGCCGCTCGATTTCAGGAACATGTTGACGACGCTGGCGATGATGATGCCGATCAGGCCCATGAACATGAACGAGCCCATCCCGGTCAGATCACGTTGCGTGGTGTAGCCGTACAGGCTCATGGCGCCGAAGGTAGCGGCCGAGATGAAGAACACCCGCGTGATCGACGCTCCGGTATAGACCAGGAAGATCGACGCCAGCGACAGGCCAAGCAAGCCGGCATAGACGAAGAACAGCGTCAGTGCCGTTCCTGCTGACAGCTTGTTGATGCCGAAGCTCAAGAGCATCACGAGCCCGAGCGGCGCCAGCACGAATACCCACATCAGCGGGCTCTGGAAGATGGCGTGGCCGAACGACGTGAGCTGGAGCGAGCCGCCGGCGTCGGTGACGGCGGCCTGGAATGTGAACCATGCCACCAGCCCGGTCAGTGCCACACCGGCGGTCATGTAGTTGTAGATGCGGATCATGTAGGCGCGCAGACCCGCGTCGATCGCGACCTGGTCCGTGCGGTAGCCGGTCCTGGCGGTCGCGAGATTCCGATCGAGGTCGGACATGGAATTACCCCTGGGTTGCCCCGGCCTTGCCGGGTCTTGCTTCGGCGAACGCCGAATTCACGTGGCTGAAATCTAGTGCGAAAGAGCTGCGTGCGCCAGATGGGTGCGACGCCATATTTGCAATGGTTACGATTCGGTCACGTTGGTCTGCCGGTCACAGATTCCTCAACACCTCCGCGGGCTTGCGACCGAGTGCCGTAAAGGTCCCGGCAAGCCCGAGCGCCAGCGTGACCGCGAGCGCCGCAAAGGCGGCGATGCCCGCCTGCCAAGCCACCCAGGTGAAGGGAAATTCCATCACCCGGGTAACGATGAGACCGGCCGCGACCGACCCCATGGCGACACCGAACAGCACGCTGATCAATCCGATCAAAAGATACTCGAGCGCGTAAGCGGCAAGGAGCCGTGCCCGGGTCGCCCCGTAAGTCTTCAACACCACGGCATCGTAGATGCGGAAGCGCTGGCCTGCGGCAAGCGCGCCGCCGAGCACGAACGCGGCCGCAATCAGTGTTATCGAACTGGCGCCGCCGAGCGCCAGCACCAGTTTGCTGATGATGTCGTAGAGCGTATCGAGCGTGTCCTTCACGCGCACGGCGGTGACCGACGGAAACGCGTCCGCCAGCGATTTAATGATTGCGGTCTCTTCGGTCGCCGTGCCGCCGTCGGCGAAGGTGAGTGTCGCGATATCGCTGTGCGGCGCTCCGCTGAAGACGCCGGGCGAGAATACCAGGACGAAATTGATGTCGAGATTGTCCCAATCGACGGCGCGAAGATTGGCGATACGGGCGGTGATATTGCGGCCAAGTACGTTGACGGTGATGGAGTCGCCGATCTTGAGATGAAGGTCTTCGGCGGTTCTACTCTCGAGCGAGACCAAAGGCTCGCCGGAGTAATCCGCGTCCCACCATTGTCCCGCAACGATGCGCGAACCGGCAGGCACTGCGGATGCGAAGGTGATGCCGCGATCGCCTTGAAGAACCCATCGCGATCCGGCGGCGGGCTTCAGATCCTCAGCTTTGACGCCGTTCGCCGCGACGATGCGGCCTCGAAGCATCGGAACCTGTTCGATTGCGGCGTGGGGCGTCTGATCGTGTATGAACGCGTCGAAGCGGCCGGCGTCAACCGCGGGAATATCCAGAAAGAAGAACGACGGCGCCTTGTCGGGAAGCGCTGCGGTGAACTGGCGATGCAGGTTGCCGTCGATCTCGATGATCGTGGTCAGCAATGCCAGGCCGAGCCCGAGGGAAAGAATAATAGTCGGCGTCAGCGAGCCAGGACGATGAATGTTGCCGATGGCCATCCGCAGGGCTGTCGAGTGGAAGCGCGGCAGTCGGCGCGCAATCCAGATCGTGAGCATCGCGACCAGCCGCAGCAGCACGAATACGGCGACGGCGGACGCGACGAAGATCGCGGCAATGCGGTGGTCGTAGGTGGTCTGGATCGCAAGCACCGCAAGCACAGCCGCGATCACTGCGGTGGCGATGATATAGCGCCGCCGCGGCCAGCGCCGTTCAGCGGCGACCTGGTCGCGAAACAGCATCGACACTGAAATATCGTGGGCCCGCCCAAGCGGCCACAATGCGAAGGCCAATGCCGTCAGCAGTCCGTAGACCATTGCCAGCGCCAGCACTTGCGGATGCACCGCCGGCGCAACGGGCAACGGTATGATGGCGCCGAACACCCAGCTTACGACATAGGGTAATGCCGCTCCGAGCGTGGCGCCGATAGCGGCGGCGAACAGCGCGACGAGCAGTATTTGCGTACAATACACCGTAAACACGTTGCCACCAGTGGCGCCGAGCGCTTTCATGGTGGCGATTGGATCGCGCTTGCGCGCAAGATGCGCGCTGACCGCATTGGCGACGCCGACACCGCCGACAAGAAGCGTGGTGAGGCCGACCAGCGTCAGGAATTGGGTGAACCGTTCGACGCTGCGTTCGAGCTGCGGCGACGCTTTGCTGCGGGTGCGCACTTCCCAGCCGGCATCAGGAAACGTCGCAAGTGCTTGCTTCTCAACCGCCGTCACCGCGCGATCGCTTGTATTGTTTTCCGGTAGGCGCAGCCGATACAGCCAGCGCACCAGGCTGCCCGGTTGAATGAGACCGCTTGCTCGCAGCGCGGCGTTGCTGATGAGCAGGCGAGGCCCAAGTCCAATACCGCCGGTGAGTTTGTCCGGTTCGCTGACCAGCGCGGCGCGTAATTCGATCGTGGCGCTGCCGATGGTGATGCGGTCGCCGGTTTTCAGATCGAGCCGCGTCAACAACGCCGGATCGACGGCAGCGCCGAACGCGCCGTCGTGTTGCGCGAGAACGGCCGGAAGTGCCATTGCGGGTTCCGTCGTGACCGATCCAAACAATGGGTAATTGGCATCGACCGCTTTGACCTCAACCAGATTGGAGCGCCCGTCACTGGTGCGCGCCATTGCGCGCGTCAGGGCTGCAATCGAGACCGTGCCTTGCGAGCTCAGGAAGGCGCGCTCGGCATCGCTCGCTTCACGTTGAATGAGCGAAAACGCAAGGTCGCCGCCGAGGATGACCTGGCCTGCGCCGGAAATGCCATCGGCAAGGCTCGCCGCGACCGAGCCGACGCCGGCGATCGCCAATACGCCGAGCGCGATACAGACAATGAAGACGCCGAAGCCGCGCAGTCCGCCGCGCATTTCGCGCCAGGCAAAGCGCAGCGGAAGCAGGAGGTCTGATTTCGTGACCGGCGCAAGCATCATCATCGCGCCGTCGGCATGATGCGCGCCAGCAGGAAATGGGTAGGCGCAAACACAAGAAGCGGCATTCCAAGCAGCAGCCCGGCGAGCCAGATATACGGCGGCACCCAGTTCTGGGCCGCATAATCGCTCATGCCCCAGACATAGTTGATGTTGACTGGTGTCAATCCCGGATGTGAGGTCGGTGGCGGCAGCAGAAAGAAGCAGACCAGCATCAGCGTCCAGGCTAGCGTAGTCCACGGCCAGAAGGCGCGCCGATCATATCCGATCTTCCACACCAGATAAGCCAGCAAGATCGGCAACCAGCCGTGAAACAGCGAAAGCAGCCGCAGGAACAGCGAGCGGTTCGTGTCGAACATGTAATCGGTCATGCCGGTCAGCGAGTATCCAGCGGCATTCGTGAGAAAGTCGATGACCCAGATCGCCTGCGGGATCATGATGCCGATGGCGCACATCGAGATCAGCAATGCGTTCTCGGGCCAGATCGCAATCAGGGTGAGAATGAGCGCAACATCGCAAAAATAGAGAAAGTTCGTTGGCCCGTAATATCGCCAATAAACTGGAACAAGCACCGCCATGAAGGCGGTGTAAGCGAGCTTAAGCCCGAGCGGCACGCGCGACGCGGTTGCGGTCATTTGGTTCCTGTCGCGCTCTACCTGCCCGTCTCTGCGAGCGTGAACGGTAGGGAGGGGACAATCTGTCCCGAGCGCATATGCAACACCCGATCGCAACGCGCGGCGAGTTTGGTGTCGTGGGTGACAAGAACGAGCGTTGTGCCGCGCTCGTTATGGCCTTGAAACAAAAGTTCGATGATTTCCCGCCCTGTCGTCTCGTCGAGATTGCCGGTCGGTTCATCGGCGACGAGGATTGCTGGATTGGACGCCAACGCGCGCGCGAGCGCGACCCGCTGCTGCTCGCCGCCGGACAATTCGGCCGGGTAGTGATGCAGCCGCTCCCCGAGACCAACTGCCGAGAGTTCCCGCTCAGCGCGGCGCAGCGCGTCGCGATCGCCGGCGAATTCGAGCGGCACGGCGACGTTTTCCAGCGCCGTCATGGTTGGAATCAGATGAAAGGCCTGAAAAACGATGCCGATGTTTTTGCCGCGAAAGCGCGCCAGACCGTCCTCGTCCAGCCGGCGCAGGTCCTCGCCGGCGACAGTGACGGAACCGGTATCCGGCTGTTCCAGCCCGGTCATCACCATCAAAAGCGTCGATTTGCCGGACCCTGACGGCCCCAGCAATGCGACAGCTTCGCCACGCCCTATATTGAGGTCGATCTGGCGCAGGATATGCACGCGGGCCGCGCCGCGGCCGAGCGAAAGGTCGACGCCGTGCAGCGCGATGACGCTGCCCGCAGAAGGGTGATTGGAAATGTCGTTCATGGTACCGGCCGGCCCGCGCCCTTCACTGTCGCCTCATGCCCGGTCATATGGGTGGCGCCGCGCCTTGGTCCAAATCGCGGTCGCTACCCTGATCGGCGCGACACCCGCAGCACTAGCCCACGCTGAGGCGCCGGTGAAGATCGTCGCGTTGGGGGATTCTTTGACAGCCGGCTACGGTCTGCCGGACAAGGACGGCTTCGTGCCGCAATTGCAAGCGACACTGACGACCAATGGCCGTTCGGTCGAAATCCAAAACGCCGGCGTCTCCGGTGATACCGCCTCGGATGGACTGGCCAGACTCGATTGGTCGGTCCCGCAGGGCACGGACGCTGTTATCGTCGAACTCGGCGCCAACGACATGCTCCGCGGCATAAACCCGGAAATCACGCGGCGGGCGCTCGGCACGATCGTGAGCCGCCTGACCGAGCGCCATATCGCGGTTCTCATTTGCGGCATGCGTGCCGCGCCAAATCTTGGGCCGGAATACGGCCAGGCCTTCGAACGCATCTATCCGGAGCTTGCCGCCAAATACGGTGCGCTGCTCTATCCGTTCTTCCTCGACGGCGTCGCCGCCATGCCCGGCATGACACAGCACGACGGCCTTCATCCCAATGCGGAAGGGGTTGGCGTTATCGTCCAGCGCATTTTACCGAAACTGCAGGAATTGATCGGCGGGGTGCGAGCGCAACACCCGTCGTGAGTCTTGCATGCGTCATACGATCGCCGCATGCTGGTTGTGTTATGATTCGCGAACGACGAGCCGGAGGGAATTTGTCATGCCCCGCTTGTTCACCGGCCTCGAAATCCCGCCATCAGTCGCCCAATCGCTCGACATGATGCGAGGCGGATTGCCGGGCGCGCGCTGGATCAATCCCGAGAACTATCATCTGACGCTGCGGTTCATCGGCGACATCGATGATGCTTTGGCCCATGAAATTGCCGGCATGCTCGGGCGCGTCCGCCGCGGCGCCTTCGAATTGCGTCTCGACGGACTGACATCCTTCGGCGGCCGCAAGCCGCGTGCGTTGGTTGCCTCCGTCGCGCCGATCGCGCCGCTGATGGAATTGCAGGCGGAGCATGAGCGGCTAATGCAGCGGCTTGGCCTCGAACCGGAAGGCCGCAAATATACGCCCCATGTCACGCTGGCGCGGCTGCGCGATTCGTCGAGCTGGCAGGTTGCCGACTATCTCAGCGCGCGCGGCCACTTTCGCTCCGCGTCCTTCGAGGTGTCGCGCTTTGTCTTGTTTTCTTCGCGCGCCTCCGTCGGCGGTGGCCCGTATGTCATCGAGACAGATTATCCGCTGGGAGGACCTGCGCAGCGGCGCGTGACATCAGGCTCGCAGCATTCGCGTCTGTAAATCGAGCATTGCCGTCGCAAAGCCGTGGCTGTCGGCCATGAACTCGCGCATCAGCGACAGTGGCGTCGGCCGCGACGATTCGACTTCGCCAATCACATTGCCAAAATCGAACGACAGCTCGGCATCGAACTTGCGAGCGAGCTGTTGCATGCGGCGGTTCTGGGCGAGACAGGCCATGTGCAGCAGACGAATGCCGCGGTTGCGCGCGGCAAGCAGCGTGTGACGCAACAGCGCAGAGCCGACGCCGTGGCTCTGCCACGGTTTCTCGATGCTGATGGCGGCTTCAGCCTGATGTGGAAAGCGAATGCCCAGCGGGCGCAGCTCTGCGGCGCCGCGCATGAAGCCGCCGAGAAAAAATCCATACACGACGGCGTCCAGCGAATGGGACAGATCGACATATTTGCGAATGAAGTCGTCCGAAACACCGCCGGCGAACCGGCTATGCCGGCTGTCCAGATCGAGCCGCAGCATATGGTCGCGGTATTTTGCCGCTTCACCGATCCATAATTTGCGGATCACACCGCCTTCGGGAAGAACATCCTGCATTCCTAGGGTCTCCTGACACTATCTTCGATTAGTCATGGCAAAGACGCCGTCAATAAGACCTCCCCGATCACTTCCTCCGCAATGTCTGGCAGGCGTGACAAACGTCTTCCGCGCGCACGCCGAATCAAATCATCATGTCGTGTGATGGCGAAATTTGGCAAGCTGAAGCATTGAGCAGCATGCCTACATTCCGTATACGCATGCCTTGTAATCTGTTCACGATTGTTTGACGACTTGACGATCTCGCGTTTGAGTTTCCCGCCACGTTTTGCACACATCGGTAACCCGCGGATGGCGAGTTCGGTCAAAGCGCAATACGCCGCCGGCATCGCAACGGGGCGAATCGCTAGCGACGAGGCGCAACGCGCCGTCGTCGACATGCTGGCGCGTCTTGAGGCGCGAATCGTGGAGCATCGGCTGGCGCGAAAATCGTCGTCGCTCGGCTGGCTGTTCGGAAGCCGCAAGGCCGATGAGCCAAAAATCAAGGGCCTCTACATCTACGGCGATGTCGGTCGCGGCAAGACGATGCTGATGGATTTTTTCTTTGAGGCGAGTCCGGTCGCCCGCAAGCGTCGCGCGCATTTCCACGAATTCATGCTTGACGTACACGAACGCATCTACGAATTCCGCCAGCGCATCAAGGCCGGCGAAAATCCCGACGATGATCCGATCCAGCATGTTGCGGAGCAATTATTCGAAGAAGCGTGGCTGCTTTGCTTCGATGAATTCCACGTCACCGACATTGCCGACGCGATGATCCTCGGCCGGCTGTTCGCGCAATTGTTCGCGCGCGGCGTCGTGGTCGTCGCCACCTCGAACGTGGCGCCGGACGAACTGTACAAGGACGGTCTGAACCGTGCCCTGTTCGTGCCATCTATCCGCATGCTCGAGGAGCATATGGATGTGGTGCGGCTTGATGCCCGCACCGATTTCCGGCTGGAAAAACTTGCCGGCCTGCCGGTCTGGTACGTGCCTGCCGATGCCGCGGCGGACGCCGCGCTCGATGATGCCTGGCGGCGGCTCACCGGCGGGCACGACGGCACGGCGCAGGGTCTGCCGCTCAAGGGGCGAACGGTTCACGTGCCCCGCGCGTTCATGGGCGTTGCGCGCTTTGGGTTTCACGACCTTTGCGAATTGCCGCTGGCCGCTGCCGATTATCTGCGCCTCGGGCACGAGTATCACACGGTCATCCTCGACCATATTCCGGTGATGAATTTCGACAACCGCAACGCCGCGAAGCGCTTCATCATCCTCATCGACACGTTCTACGACCTGAACGTGAAGCTGATCGCTTCGGCCGCAGCGGAGCCGGATGCGCTGTATCGGGCAGACGAAGGTTTCGAGGCGCAGGAGTTCAAGCGCACAGCTTCACGTCTCATCGAGATGCGTTCGCAGGCGTATTTGGCACGGCCGCATGGCGCCATACATTCACAGACCTCCGGTTACTCAACCGGCATCGTGGAGACGTGAAATGAAATTCTAGCTGCCGCCGCCGGTGAGCAGCATTGCGGCGACGACAACAGCCATCAATCCCGTGGCGCACCAGCCAAAAATTGACAGCGCCGGCGAAGCGGCATGTTTGCCCATGAGCTTGCGGCTGGTGACGACCCACATGATTCCAATCATCAGTGGTACAGCAACGATACCGTTGACCACCGCGCTCCAGAACAGCATCCGGATTGGATCGAGTGGCGTTAGCGCGACAAGAAGGCCCGCAACGGTCCCCGCGGCGACAATGAGATAAAACCCCGGCGCGCCGCGGGCGGGCATTTCCAAGCTGCCCTTCCAGCCAAATGTTTCAGCTACCGCGTAGGCCGCTGAACCTGCCAGCACCGGCACGGCGAGCAATCCCGTGCCGATGATGCCGAGCGAGAACAGCGAGAAGGCGAGTGGACCGGCAAGCGGCCGCAACGCTTCGGCGGCTTCGGCGGCTGTCCCGATATGGGTCTTGCCATGGGCATGCAATGTCGCTGCCGTCGTTACGATGATGAAAAATCCGACGAGATTCGACATGACCATGCCAATGATAGTGTCGATTTCGATGCGGCGGGATTCTCCGCTCGACAAGCGCTTGGCGATGTCAGCTGTACCGTTGCTCCCTTTGCCGCGAAGTCTGCGGTCTTCAGCTTCGAGGGAGGCCTGCCAGAAGAACATATAGGGACTGATCGTGGTGCCGAATATCGCAACCAGCATCAGCATGTAGTCGCGAGTCCACGACAGGTGTGGCACAAACGTCGCGGCGAGCACCTCGCCCCAAGGGATGCGGATGCTGAATGCAGCGACCACATAGGCGAACAGTACGAGCGTCAGCGCCTTTAGATATCGCGCGTAGAGGTGATACGGAATCAGGATTTCGGCGGTGAGACAGAAGATTCCAAACGCGGCGACGTAGACGAGCACGGGACCACCAATGACCAGCCGCAACGCTTCGCCCATAGCCGCGATGTCGGCGGCGAGATTGAGGGTGTTGGCGATGAGCAGGAGTCCAACCAGAACGTAGAGCAGCACGGCCGGCAACGCCTTCATGAGATTGTTCGCGAGTCCACGGCCGGTCACGGCCCCGATCCGGGCGCTGACCAACTGGATCGCGATCATGAACGGTGCCGTGAGAAACATCGTCCAGCACATACCGAAGCCGAACTGGGCGCCGCCCTGAGAATAGGTCGCGATGCCGCTCGGATCGTCGTCGGCCGCACCGGTCACCAGTCCCGGTCCGAGCGTGCGAAACAGCGCCGCTACCGACCGCTCCTTCTTCGCCATATGGCTCTCGAATGCTTCCCGCCTGCCCGCAATGGTACGTCTGACAAGGACGGGTAAGCCGTTTTCGTTCCGCGCTTGGCTGGTCAGGGCCGACTTGAACGTGTCACCCGAAAGGGCTAATGACCGCGATAGCCGGGCCTCTTTTGCTAATCAAGGACATTTGTCGGATGGCGCGAAACAAGATTGCACTCATCGGCTCAGGTCAAATCGGCGGCACCCTGGCTCACCTTATCGGCCTCAAGGAGCTCGGCGACGTCGTGATGTTCGACATCGCCGAGGGGGTGCCGCAGGGCAAGGCGCTCGACCTCGTTCAATCGTCTCCGGTCGACGGTTTCGACGCCAAGTTTTCCGGCGCTAATTCCTATGAGGCGATCGAAGGCGCGTCGGTGTGTATCGTCACCGCCGGCGTGCCGCGCAAGCCCGGCATGAGCCGGGACGATCTACTCAGCATCAACCTCAAGGTCATGGAGCAGGTCGGCGCCGGCCTTAAAAAATACGCGCCCAATGCCTTCATCATCTGCATCACCAATCCGCTCGACGCCATGGTCTGGGCGCTGCAGAAGTGTTGCGGGTTGCCGAAACAGATGGTCGTCGGCATGGCCGGCGTGCTCGATTCCTCGCGTTTCCGCTATTTCCTCGCCGACGAGTTCAATGTCTCGGTCGAGGACGTTACCGCCTTCGTGCTCGGCGGCCACGGCGACAGCATGGTGCCGCTGGTGCGCTACTCGGCGGTGGCCGGCATTCCGCTGCCCGATCTCATCAAGATGGGCTGGACGACGCAGGCGCGCCTCGACGAGATCGTCGATCGTACCCGCAACGGCGGCGGCGAGATCGTCAGTCTGCTTCGCACTGGATCCGCATTCTATGCGCCCGCAGCATCGGCGATCGCGATGGCGGAAAGCTATCTGCGCGACAAGAAACGCGTGCTGCCGGCGGCGGCTTGGCTCAACGGCGAATATGGCGTCAAGGACCTCTATGTCGGCGTGCCGGTGGTGATCGGCGCCAAAGGTGTCGAGCGCGTTGTCGAGATCGAGCTCAATGGCGCCGAGCGCGCTATGTTCGAAAAGTCGGCCGCAGCCGTGGAAGGTCTGGTCGAAGCCTGTAAGAAGATCGCGCCCGATCTCGGAAAATAAATTCCCTCACTGTCATGCTCCGCGAAGCCGGAGCATCCAGTAATCACTGAAACGAGCATGGTCGCGTGATTGTCGGGGGACGTGGGGTTACTGGATTGTCCGCCTGTGCGGACAATGACAAGCGGTGGGCTGCGAATGAACATCCACGAATATCAGGCAAAAGCGGTGTTGCGCGAATTCGGAGTACCGGTACCGCGCGGCATTCCGGCATTCAGCGTTGCCGAGGCCGAAAAAGCCGCTAACGAACTCGGCGGGCCGGTCTGGGTCGTGAAGGCGCAAATCCACGTCGGCGGGCGCGGCAAGGCTGGCGGCGTGAAGGTCGTGAAGTCTGTCGCCGACGTGAAGCGCGAGGCTGAGCGGTTACTCGGCTCGACACTGGTGACGCACCAGACCGGGCCGCACGGCAAGGAAGTCCGCCGCCTCTACATCGAGGAAGGCTCGGCGATCGACCGCGAATATTATCTGTCGGCGCTGATCGACCGCGCGACCTCGCGTGTCGCCTTCGTCGCCTCGACCGAGGGCGGCATGGATATCGAGGAGGTTGCGCGCACGCATCCGGACAAGATTTCGAGCTTTTCGGTCGACCCGGCAACCGGCTTCATGCCGCATTACGCGCGTCACGTGGCGAACGTGCTCGGCTTGAACGCTGCGCTCACCAAACAGGCCGAAAGCGTCATGCCGAAGCTCTACCAGGCGTTCTTGGCCAAAGACATGAGCCTTCTTGAAATCAACCCGCTGGTCGTCACCAAGTCCGGCGAGCTGATCTGCCTGGACGCCAAGATGGGCTTCGACGACAACGCGCTGTATCGCCATCCCGATATTCTGGCGCTGCGCGACGTGACCGAAGAAGATGAAAAGGAGATCGAGGCGTCGAAGTACGATCTCAACTATGTCGCGCTCGACGGCACCATCGGCTGCATGGTGAATGGCGCCGGTCTCGCCATGGCGACCATGGATATCATCAAGCTCTACGGCATGGCGCCGGCGAACTTCCTCGACGTCGGCGGCAGCGCCACAAAAGAAAAGGTGGCGGCCGCGTTCAAGATCATCACCTCCGACCATAACGTGAAGGGTATCCTGGTGAACATCTTCGGCGGCATCATGAAATGCGATGTGATCGCTGAAGGCGTGGTCGCGGCGGTAAAGGATGTCGGCTTGCGGGTGCCGCTCGTCGTTCGCCTTGAAGGCACCAATGTCGCGCTCGGCAAGGAGATCATCGCCAAGTCGAATCTCAACGTCACCTCGGGCGACGACCTCGACGATGCCGCGCAGAAGATCGTCAAAGCGGTGAAGGGGGCAGCCTGATGTCTATCCTCATCGGCAAAGACACCAAGGTCATCTGCCAGGGCTTCACCGGCAAGAACGGCACCTTTCATTCCGAACAAGCGATCGCTTATGGCACCAAAATGGTCGGCGGCACTTCGCCCGGCAAAGGCGGTGCGACGCATCTCGGTCTGCCGGTGTTCGATACGGTTGCCGAAGCCAAAGCCAAGACCGGCTGCGACGCCAGCGTGATCTATGTGCCACCGCCGGGTGCGGCAGATGCGATTTGCGAAGCGATCGATGCCGAGATTCCGCTGATCGTTTGCATCACCGAAGGCATTCCGGTGGCCGACATGGTCAAGGTCAAGCGCGCGCTCTGTGGTGGAAAATCGCGGCTAATCGGTCCTAACTGTCCGGGCGTGATGACGGCTGGTGAATGCAAGATCGGCATCATGCCGGGCAATATTTTCAAACCGGGCAAGGTTGGCATCGTGTCGCGCTCCGGTACGCTGACCTACGAGGCGGTGTTTCAAACCACCCAGGAGGGGTTCGGTCAGACCACGGCCGTCGGCATCGGCGGCGATCCTGTCAAAGGCACCGATTTCATCGAAATGCTGGAAATGTTTCTTGCCGACAAAGCGACCGAGGCCATCGTCATGATCGGTGAGATCGGCGGCGCGTCGGAGGAAGATGCAGCGCAGTTCCTCAAGGACGAGGCCAAGCGCGGCCGCAAGAAGCCGATGGTCGGCTTTATCGCCGGCCGTACCGCGCCGCCGGGCCGGCGGATGGGCCACGCCGGCGCCATCATCGCCGGAGGCAAAGGCGGTGCAGATTCAAAGATTTCCGCGATGGAAGCGGCTGGCATCAAGGTCTCGCCCTCACCGGCCCGGCTCGGCCACACGCTCGCCGAAATATGGAAATCCTGATTCACTTCTAGTGTCTTTTGCCTGCCGTATCGAGCCATTAAATAGCGTACAAAGGGCACTCCCAGCGCCGGGCCGGGCTGATTCGAGTCCTTCCGCATTCGTGCGGTTTCTCGTATTCGCGCGGCGTTTTTCACCCACCCGGTCCGGATAAGCCCAGGACTTGATTCCAGGAAAACCCTCATGTCCCGCCAGGACGCAAACGCTGCCTTCGCTCTCACCTCGTTCCTCTATGGCGGCAACGCCGCCTACATCGAAGACCTCTATGCGCGTTATGAGGCCGATCCCAAGGCGGTCGACGCCGAGTGGCAGTCGTTCTTTCAGAGCCTGAAAGACAACGCCGCCGATGTGACCAGGAATGCACGCGGCGCGACATGGGGGCGGCCGGATTGGCCGCCGCTGCCGGGCGGCGACCTCGTTGCGGCGCTCGATGGCAACTGGGCTGAGGCTGGCAAGGCCATCGGCACCAAGGTCAAGGCGCAGGCGCAAACCCACGGCGTCGAACTCTCAAACGCCGATGTCGAACGCGCGACGCGGGACTCGGTGCGGGCGCTGATGTTGATCCGCGCTTATCGCGCGCGCGGGCATTTCCACGCCAAACTCGATCCACTCAATCTGGAGCCGCAGAAAAACGAAGAGGAACTCGATCCGCGCAGCTACGGCTTCAGCGACGGCGATCTCGATCGCCCGATCTTCCTCGATAAAGTTCTTGGCCTCGAGTTCGGCACTATCCACCAAATTGTCGGCATCCTGCAGCGCACCTATTGCCAGACTCTCGGCATTGAATTTCTGCACATCTCGAATGGCGCGCAGAAGGGCTGGATCCAGGAACGCATCGAAGGTCCCGACAAGGAGATCAACTTTACCCGCGAGGGCAAGCGCGCCATCCTCAACAAGCTGGTCGAGGCCGAAGGCTTCGAGAAGTTCTGCGATGTGAAATTCACCGGCACCAAGCGGTTCGGTCTCGACGGCGGCGAGTCGATGATCCCGGCGCTGGAACAAATCATCAAGCGCGGCGGCGCACTCGGCGTGCGCGAGATCGTGATCGGCATGCCGCATCGCGGACGCCTCAACGTGCTGGCGCAGGTCTTGGCCAAGCCGCAGCGCGCTATCTTCCACGAATTCAAGGGCGGTTCATCGACACCTGGAGAAATAGAAGGCTCGGGCGACGTGAAGTATCACCTCGGTGCCTCGTCGGACCGCGAGTTCGATGACAACAAAGTGCATTTGTCGCTGACCGCAAATCCGTCGCATCTCGAAATTGTCGATCCGGTGGTGCTCGGCAAAGTGCGCGCCAAACAGGATCAGTTCGGCGCCACGCCGGAAGACCGCACGATGGTGATGCCGCTGCTCATCCACGGCGATGCGTCGTTCGCGGGCCAGGGCGTGGTTGCGGAATGTCTTGGCCTCTCCGGATTGCGCGGCCATCGCACCGGCGGCTCGGTGCATTTTATCGTCAACAATCAAATCGGCTTCACCACCAATCCGCGCTATTCGCGGTCGTCGCCCTATCCGTCCGACGTCGCCAAGATGATCGAAGCGCCGATCTTCCACTGCAATGGCGACGATCCTGAAGCCGTGGTGTTCGCCGCCAAGATCGCGACCGAGTTCCGGCAGAAATTCCAGAAGCCGGTCGTTATCGATATGTTCTGCTATCGCCGTCACGGCCATAACGAAGGCGACGAGCCGTCTTTCACGCAGCCGTTGATGTACAAGGCGATCGCGGCACACCCGACCACACTTGAAATCTACGGCAACAAGCTGGTCGCCGAGGGCGTCGTCACCCCCGGCGAAGTCGAAAAGATGAAAGCGGACTGGCGCGGCCGGCTCGACGCCGAGCTGGAAGCCGCGCAAAGCTACCGTGCCAACAAGGCCGATTGGCTCGACGGCCGCTGGACCGGCTTTCGGCGCGCCGAAACTGACGATGATCCGCGCCGTGGCCACACCGGCGTCGAACTCGCCAAGCTGAAGGAGATCGGCGAGAAGATCACCACCCTGCCGCAGGGCTTTCACCTGCATCGCACGCTTAACCGGTTTATTGAAAGCCGGCGCAAATCGATTGAGACGGGAGTCGGCATCGACTGGGCGACCGGCGAAGCGCTCGCGTTTTGCTCGTTGCTGCTTGACGGCAACAAAGTGCGGCTGTCCGGCCAGGACTCCGAGCGTGGCACCTTCTCGCAGCGGCATTCGGTGCTGATCGACCAGGAAACCGAGCATCGGTACACGCCGTTCAATCACCTCGCCGACAACCAGGCCCGTTACGAGGTCATCAACTCGATGCTGTCGGAGGAGGCCGTGCTCGGCTTTGAATACGGCTACTCGCTCTCCGAGCCGAACGCGCTCACGCTGTGGGAAGCGCAGTTCGGCGATTTCGCCAACGGCGCGCAGGTGCTGTTCGATCAGTTCATCTCGTCGGGCGAACGCAAATGGCTGCGCATGTCGGGGCTGGTGTGCCTGTTGCCGCACGGCTACGAGGGGCAGGGGCCGGAACATTCCTCGGCCCGGCTCGAGCGCTTTCTGCAAATGTGCGCCGAAGACAACATGCAGGTCGCCAACTGCACGACGCCGGCGAACTACTTCCACATCCTGCGCCGGCAGCTCAACCGCGAATTCCGCAAGCCGCTGATCCTGATGACGCCGAAATCACTGCTGCGCCACAAGCGCGCGGTGTCGCGCCTCGACGAGATGGGGCCGACGACATCGTTCCATCGGCTGCTGTGGGACGACGCGCAGACCCCCCTCCCTGGCCCTCCCACGCAAGCGGGGGAGGGTAGGGTGGGGGCGATCAAGCTCGTTGCCGATGACAAGATCCGCCGTGTCGTCATCTGCTCGGGCAAGGTTTATTACGACCTCTACGATGAACGCGAGAAGCGCGGCAGCGACGATATCTATCTGCTGCGTATCGAGCAGCTCTATCCGTTCCCGACCAAGGCGCTGATGATGGAGCTGTCGCGCTTCAAGCAGGCGGAAATCGTCTGGTGCCAGGAAGAGCCGCGCAATATGGGCGGCTGGGTGTTTGTCGATATTTTCCTCGAATGGGTGCTCAACCAGATCGGCGCGAAATACCGCCGAGCGCGTTACGCCGGCCGGCCGGCGTCGGCGTCAACCGCGGTCGGGCAGATGTCTATCCACCTCAACCAGCTCAAGCAGTTTCTCGAGGACGCGTTGGGATAATTCGGAACTGTCATGCCCTGCGAAGGCAGGGCATCCAGTAAACGCCGGCCACATTCGTGGTTACAGGATCATCCGCCCTCGCGGATGATGACGAGCAAGACAGGACGAGGTCATGGCTGAGATTCGCGTGCCTACGCTCGGAGAATCGGTCACCGAAGCGACCATCGGCAAATGGTTCAAGAAGCCGGGCGAGGCCGTCGCCGTCGACGAGCCGTTGGTCGAGCTCGAAACCGACAAGGTGACGATCGAAGTGCCGGCGCCGGCGGCCGGCGTTCTAAGCGACGTTGCCGCCAAGGATGGTGACACGGTCGCCGTTGGCGCAGTGCTCGGCCAAATCAAGGAGGGCGTTGGCGCGCCAGCCTCGGCGGCGAAGCCGCAACCGCCCGCCGCGGCGCCACAGGCCGCGCCGCCAAAATCGACGCCTGCCGCACCGCCGCCGGCGGACGTCCCGGTAGCGCCGTCGGTGCGCAAGCTTTCCGCCGAATCCGGCATGCCCGCGTCGAGCGTCGCCGGCACCGGAAAGGACGGCCGGGTCAGCAAGGGCGACATGCTCGCTGCCATCGAGCGGGCGGCGGCGCAGCCTACTCCGGTGACGCAACCCGCCGCCGCGGTTCAGGTTCGTGCGCCATCGCCGGCCGACGACGCTGCCCGCGAGGAGCGGGTGAAGATGACGCGATTGCGTCAGACCATCGCGCGGCGGCTCAAGGAGGCACAAAATACGGCTGCCATGCTCACGACCTTCAACGAGGTCGATATGGGCCATGTGATGGAGTTGCGGACGCAGTATCGCGAGCTGTTCGAGAAAAAGCATGGCGTGAAGCTCGGCTTCATGGGCTTCTTCGTGAAGGCGTGCGTGCAGGCGCTCAAGGAAATCCCCGCGGTCAATGCCGAGATCGACGGCGCCGACATCATCTACAAGAACTACTACCATCTCGGCATTGCGGTCGGCACCGAACGCGGACTTGTCGTGCCGGTGGTGCGCGACTGCGATCAAAAATCGCTCGCCGAAATCGAGAAGACGATTACCGATCTCGGCCGCCGTGCCCGCGACGGCTCGCTCAAGATCGACGAGTTGCAGGGCGGTACTTTCACCATCACCAACGGCGGCATCTACGGCTCGCTGATGTCAACGCCGATCCTCAACGCGCCGCAGTCCGGCATTCTCGGCATGCACAAGATCCAGGACCGGCCGATGGCGGTCGCCGGCAAGATCGAAATCCGGCCGATGATGTATCTGGCGCTGAGCTACGACCACCGCATCGTCGATGGCCGCGAGGCGGTGACGTTTTTGGTGCGGGTGAAGGAATGCCTGGAGGATCCGGCGCGGCTGGTGCTGGATTTGTAAGCTTTTGTCCTGTCGTGGCCGGGCTTGTCCCGGCCACCCCGCTCAGATTGGCGCTGCATAGCCAAATCGATCGGGATTGCCGGGACGAGCCCGGCAATGACGATCAACAGGTGATTGACATGGCTTCTACGATCTCATCATTATCGGCTCAGGCCCCGGCGGCTATGTCTGCGCCATTCGCGCCGCACAGCTCGGGATGAAAACCGCCGTCGTCGAGAAGCAGGCGACGTTCGGCGGCACCTGCCTCAACGTCGGCTGCATTCCTTCGAAGGCCATGCTGCACGCGTCAGAACTCTACGAGGAGACCGGTCACAATTTCGCGCAAATGGGAATTGTGACTGGCAAGCCGAGCATGGATCTGCCGGCGTTGCACAAATTTCGGCTTTCAAACGTCGACAGCAACGTCAAAGGCGTGGCGTATCTGTTCAAGAAAAACAAGATCGAGACCTTTCAGGGCATTGGCCGCATTATCGCGCCCGGCAAGGTCGAGGTGAAAAGCGCCGACGGCAAGACGCAGACGCTCGAAACCAAGAACATCGTCATTGCCACCGGCTCTGATGTGGCGCGGCTTCCCGGAATCGACATCGACGAAAAGCGGGTCGTGTCATCAACCGGCGCGCTTGAGCTGCCGAACGTGCCGAAAAGGCTTGTGATCGTCGGCGCCGGCATCATCGGGCTAGAACTCGGCTCGGTGTGGCGCCGGCTTGGTGCTGAGGTGACGATCGTCGAGTTTCTTGATCACATCTTGCCCGGTCTGGACCGCGAGATCGCAAACCAGTTCCACCGCATGCTGCAAAAGCAGGGGTTGACCTTCAAACTGTCGTCCAAGGTCACCGCCATCGACAAGACGGGACCGCTGCTCAAGGTCAAGGTCGAACCTGCCGCCGGCGGCGCGGCCGAATCGCTCGAAACCGACGTCGTCCTCATTGCGATTGGTCGCGTGCCTTATACCGAGGGTCTTGGGCTCGAGGCCGCAGGCGTAAAGAAGGACAATCGCGGCCGCGTCACGGTGGACGAACACTTCCACACCAACGTCGCCGGCATCTATGCCATCGGCGATGTGATCGCCGGCCCGATGCTGGCACATAAGGGCGAGGAGGAAGGTGTCGCGGTCGCCGAACTGCTTGCCGGCCAGGCCGGCCACGTGAATTACGACGTGATTCCGAATGTAGTTTATACCAGCCCCGAAATCGCTTCCGTCGGCAAAACCGAGGAAGAACTGAAGGCTGCCGGAGTTGCTTACAGCGTCGGCAAATTTCCATTCAGCGCCAATGCCCGCGCCCGCGCCAATCTCGCGACCGAAGGCTTCGTCAAAATCCTCGCCAACTCGAAGACAGATCGTGTGCTCGGCGTGCATATCCTCGGCCCCGATGCCGAGACGATGATCGCCGAGGCTGCAATCGCCATGGAGTTCGGCGCCTCGTCGGAAGACATCGCGCGCACGTGCCATGCCCATCCGACGCTGAGCGAGGCAATGAAAGAAGCTGCGCTTGCGGTCGACAAGCGCGCGATCAATTTTTGAGATTGTAATCCGTCATCCTGAGGCGGCCGCGAAGCGGCCCTCGAAGGGCGACGGCCGCGGCGCTCGAGCCACATCCTTCGAGGCTCGCTCCGCTCGCACCTCAGGATGACGGAATATTTTACAAATTCGCGATGAAGGGCACCGCGTGCGGGGCGAATACTCCAAGCGCCATGATCGCGAGCCCGACGACTCCGATCAGGCCGCCAAGCCAGACCAGCGCCACTATCCCCGTGATCACGGCGGCGGAGGCGAGCACGATGCCGACCTGGAAGGCCGCCGACGCCAGCTCGTGGTGATGATATTTCGCCAGCGACAGATCGCGTTCGGCTTCGGCGTCTTTCGCTTTCTCCTCGAGTTGCTTGCGGCCGTTGCCTGCTTGCGGATCCGATTCATAACGCTCCGCGGTCTTGTGCCAGGTCTCGATCTGCTTCTCGACCGCGGCCTTCGCGGCGGGATCGGTCAGGCCGGCAGCCATCAGGTTGGTCTGATCGGCCGCCACGTTCAGCGTGGTGCGGCGAATGTCTTTGGCCTGATAGAACGCCCATAGGTCGGACGCTTCGATATTTTTGGTGTTGGCCTCGTTCTGCGCGCCTTTGCCGAGAGTCTCCGAGAAGGCCAGGAACAGCGCCAGAATTGCGATCACCAATGCGATGCGTTTGTTGAAGTATTCGGCGTGTTCGCCTTCCTTGGCTTTCTCGATGGCTTCGGAAATCTCAGACATGACGGGCCCCTCTCATAAGTTGGCCTCATATTGCCCGTCATCGCCGCAAGCGCAAGCGAGCGCCTGGAGCATGATCTGGAAAAATGGAAACCGGTTTTCCGAAAAGATCATGCTCCAACGAAAATCCTGGACCATGATCCGATTCAACCTGATCAGATCATAGTCTAGGCGCGCGGGTGGGCGCTGCGATAGGCCTCGATCAGGCGCTCGGCATCGACTTCGGTATAGATCTGGGTCGTCGCCAGAGAGGCATGGCCGAGCAATTCCTGGATCGAGCGCAGATCGCCGCCGCCGGCCAGAAGGTGGGTGGCGAAGGAGTGCCGGAGCGCATGCGGCGTTGCGGTTTCCGGCAACCCGAGCGCACCACGCAGCCGCGCCATGGCAAGCTGAATGAGGCGTGCCGCGAGCGGCCCGCCCTTGGCGCCGACAAACAGCGGACCATCGTCCGGCAGATCGTAGGGGCACAGCGCCACATAATCCGCGATCAGCTTGGCGACCTGGGGCAGGATCGGGACCATGCGCTGCTTGCGGCCTTTTCCCGTTACAGTAATGGCGTCGCCATCGCCGAAGTCGATGGGCTTGAGGCCCAGCGCTTCGGAAATGCGCAAGCCCGAGCCGTACAGCAAGGCTAGCACCGCGGCGTCGCGTGCATGCAGCCACGGCTCGCGCCCATCGCCCGCGGCGATGTCGGGATGCGCCACGCGCTTGGCAGCGGTGGCAGTGAGCGGCCGTGGCAGGGTTTTGGCCAATTTCGGCGCACGGACCGCGGCGAGCGCGCCGACCTTACCCTTGCCGTTGCGTTCGAGGAAACGGGCGAAAGCACGGGTGCCGGCAAGCATGCGCATCAGCGACCGGCTGCCGATGCCGTCGGCCCGGCGTGCCGCCATGAAGGCGCGGATATCGGCCGGGGCAAGCGCGGCAAGATCTTTCAGCAATGGCGCGCCGCCGAGATGTGCGGCGAGAAATTCGAGGAATTGAAGCACGTCGCGCCGGTAGGCTTCGATGGTCTTCGGCGACATGCGCCGCTCGGTGCCGAGATAGCGCAGCCAGGTTTCGATCTCGGCAGCGACTTTTGGCGCCACGAAGTCGGGCAAATCTTGCGGTTTTTGGCGTGCGCTTGACACGGTGGGATATATCGCACCCCCTTCGTTCCCGCTTCCTTAATTGCCGAATTGGCCGTGGTCCATATCTAGGCAGCCATGACCAAGCGCGTGGTCGATGTCCTGGTACCGGTCGCGCTCGACCGGGCCTATTCCTATCGGGTGCCGGCCGAGCTCGAGCTTGCTCCGGGCGATATCGTTTGCGTGCCGCTCGGCGCCCGCGAAGCGACCGCGGTGGTGTGGGCGGAAAATCCAAAACCCGACATCCGGCTCGACAACCGGCTCAAGGACATCGAGCAAAAACTCGAACTGCCGCCGCTGAAGCCCGAATTGCGCAGCTTTGTCGACTGGGTGGCGAATTACACGGTGAGTTCGCGCGGCATGGTGCTGCGCATGTGTCTGCGCATGGGTGAGCATCTCGGCGAGGCGCGAGAGCGCGTCGGTGTACGGCTAGCCGGTCCAGCACCGCAACGCATGACGCGTGCACGGGGTCGCGTGATGGCGCTTCTCGCCGACGGCATGACGCGGGCAAAGAGCGAGGCGGCGCGCGAAGCCGGCGTCAGTTCGGGCGTCATCGATGGGCTGGTCGATGAGGGCACGCTCGAAGCCGTCGTGCTGCCGCCGGAACCCGTGGCGGAAAGGCCGGATCCTGATTTTGCCCAGCCCGAGTTTGTTGACGGCCAAAGCGCTGCCGCCGCGGCACTCAAAGCGACAATCGCTAATGACGGCTATTCCGTAACCCTGCTTGACGGCGTCACCGGCTCCGGCAAGACCGAGGTTTATTTCGAGGCGGTGGCGGACATGATCCGCCGCGGCCGGCAAAGCCTGATCCTCATGCCGGAAATCGCGCTCACGGCGCAGTTCCTCGACCGCTTCGCCGCCCGCTTCGGGGTGCGGCCGGCGGAATGGCATTCGGAATTGTCGCCGCGCAAACGCGAGCGCACCTGGCGGGCTGTCGCCGACGGCGAAGTCTCCGTGGTGGTCGGCGCGCGCTCGGCGCTGTTCCTGCCCTTTGCCGATCTCGGCCTCATCATCGTCGATGAGGAGCACGACCCCGCCTACAAGCAGGAAGACGGCGTGCACTATCACGCCCGCGACATGGCGGTGGTGCGCAGCCATATCGCAAAAATTCCGGTGGTGCTGGCGTCGGCGACTCCCTCGCTCGAAACCGAGGTCAACGCGCGCCGTGGCCGCTACCGCCGCATTTCATTGCCGGAGCGGTTCGGCGGCCAGCGCATGCCGTCGGTCGAGGCGATCGATCTGCGCCGCGAGCCGCCGTCGCGTGGCCACTTCATCTCGCCGGTGCTCGCCGGCGCGGTGAAGACCGCGATTGAGCGCGGCGAGCAGGCGCTTCTCTTCCTCAATCGTCGCGGCTATGCGCCGCTGACATTGTGCCGCGCCTGCGGCTTCCGCTTCTCCTGTCCGAATTGCGACGCCTGGCTGGTTGATCACCGCTTTCGCAAGCAGCTTGTTTGCCATCATTGCGGCTTCGCCATGCCGCATCCGCCCGCCTGCCCGAAATGCCAGGCGCAAAACTCCTTCGTCGCCATCGGGCCGGGCGTAGAGCGGCTCGAAGAGGAGGTGCGCGCATTGTTTCCGCAGGCGCGTGTGCTGGTGCTGTCGTCCGATCTCGTCACCTCGGTCGAGCGCATGCGCGAGGAATTCGCCGATATTGCCGCCGGCCGTTTCGACATCGTCATTGGGACGCAGCTCGTCGCCAAGGGCCACCATTTTCCGATGCTCAACCTCGTCGGCGTCATCGACGCCGATCTCGGGCTGAGCAACGGCGATCCGCGTGCGGCAGAGCGCACCTTCCAGCTTCTGCATCAGGTGGTCGGTCGTGCCGGGCGCGAAGCCGGCGCCGGCCATGGGCTGTTGCAAACCCATCAGCCCGAACATCCGGTGATGCGCGCGCTGATCGCCCAGGACCGCGATGCGTTCTACAGCGCCGAGATCGAGGGCCGCGAGAGTGCGCACTATCCGCCGTTCGGCCGGCTCGCCTCGATCGTCGTTTCCGGCCCCGACAAGAACGACACGGCCTCGTATGCACGGGCGCTGGCGCGCGCCGCGCCCAAGATCGATGAGACCTTTGGCGATGACGTGCGCGTGCTCGGCCCGGCCGAAGCGCCGCTCGCTTTGGTGCGCGGCCGCCACCGGCTGCGGCTGCTACTGAAAGCGCCGCGCAATTTCGATCTCTCGGCCTATCTGCGCGAGTGGCTCGCCGCCGCGCCGAAAAAGCACGGCTCGATCAAGCTCGACATCGACATCGACCCGCAGAGTTTTTTGTAAGTGAAACTAGAATCTGTTGCGAAATTCTACTGTCTCTTGTCCGACACTCATAGTAAATCTAGAGAGGAAGCTCATCCCGAGCAAACCAATGACATTGTCGTTAGCTCCGAACTTCGCATCGTCTACAACAACTACTGGAACAAACGTCGAGTAAGCGTTGCCTACCTGCATCGAACTAGCAGTTGCAAGAAAACCATCTGAAAGACCGTTAGCGGTTTGTAGAGTTATCTTATCTTCCATATCGGCCGATATTCTCGCTTTGTTGGCGAAGCTCCTTGTCACCGACACCAAACTTGCGCCGGTATCAATAATGAAAAGGCCGGTCACATTGTTCAATGTGGCCTCGACTAATAAAACCGAACCAGATTTTCTAACTCGTACTGACGTAATGGTATTATTGCCGGTCTGTTGCTTGCAATTTCCCTTGGACCGATATTCGCTTATTAGTCGATCTAGTTGTGGGTCTTTCCGCTTTACGAAATCATATGAAACGTACGTTTCGAGCGGCGTAGCGGCCTCACAAAATCTTCCCAATTTGGCGTACATTGTTGCGATGTAGTAAAATTGCGTCGCAGCGACCTCTTCCGGTCTACCGAGGAGATCTAGGGTACTAATGTAGTCTACGAGAGCCTTCTCAAAACGTTTCGTCTCTTCATACAGGTTGCCTCGGTCAAATCGAAAAGTGGGGTTGGCGGGGTCCCATTCGATGAGCTGATTGATGATTTCAAGTGCATTTGGATATTCTCCGAGCTGCTTATTGTAAGAATAAGCCAATACTAGAAACTCAGGATTTTTGGCGCACTTTTCGTAGTGGTCATTGGCGAGTTGGGCGGCAAGTTTAACAAATCCGGCCTCGCTAATTATTTTGAGAAGTGCCTTTTTTGAGCGTGGATCGCAATAGTCTGCCGTGTAGTTCTGCAAAATGGGTGCCAGTTTAAGAACCTGCTTTTCGTCGAAGTCGCCGACGGCGATGTTTAGCTTCCCAAAAAGCCGTTCGTTGACCTGTTGAGCTTGCTCATAGTCCCTTTGCATTTGAAAGTAGCCGAAGAAGCCGACTATCCCCACAGCGGTGAGGCTAACAGCAAATCCGATAGCTAATCCCCACGGAAAATGCCGCTTCCTCTCCGGAAGACCGATGCGCTCTGCCTTTATTTCCTCAAACAATGGATTCAATCGCCACTACATGGAAACGTTTTCAGGCAGCAAGCGTAGCCTGGATTTAGCGGCAGCGAAATCCGGGGTCAGTTCGCGGCCCACCCGGCACTTCGCCTTATTCAAGTCGGCCTACTTGCAACGCCTTCGTCCATGGGCCTTGCTGCTCGATGAGCATGCGATGGGTGAGCCGTTGGTTACGAGGCTGCCTATTCGTGTACAATATAAATCTATCGAATCTGTACGAGGGACCAAGATGGACTTCGTCGCAATCGATGTAGAAACGGCGAATGCCGACATGGCATCCATCTGCCAGATCGGAATTGCGACATTTGAGAAAGGTGTTCTGGCCGGTGAGTGGAAGACCTACGTCGATCCCCAAGACCACTTTGACGGCTTGAATGTCTCTATCCATGGCATAGACGCGAAAGTTGTCGCGGGTTCGCCGACGTTTAGCATGCTGGCGGGCACCGTAACCGACGCATTGAACGGGCGAATTGTTGTCACGCATACGGCATTCGATAAGGTCGCGATTTATCAGGCTGGAACTAAATTCAAAGCCTCTCCACCTTCTTGCACATGGCTCGATTCGGCATGCGTTGTGCGCCGGGCTTGGAAGGAGTTCTCTAGGAGCGGATATGGGCTCGCCAATATTTGTGGCTCGATCGGCTATACTTTCAATCACCACGACGCTCTCGAGGATGCGAAGGCCGCTGGCAATGTTCTGCTCGCAGCAATGGCTCACACCGGACTGAGCCTGGATGCATGGCTGACGAGAGTTCAACAACCAATCGACCCTAACCTCGAACAGCGAATCGCCAGAGAGGGAAATCCAGATGGAGAGCTTTACGGAGAGGTCCTAGTGTTCACTGGGGCGCTGACGATTCCCCGGCGAGAGGCGGCTGACTGTGCCGCGAGCGTAGGATGCGAAGTTGATTCCAGTGTTACGAAGCCCACAACCCTCCTGGTCGTCGGTGACCAAGACGTTCAGAAGCTGGCAGGCTACGAGAAGAGTAGCAAGCATCGAAAGGTCGAGCAGCTAATAAAAATGGGCCAACCCATCCGCATCCTTCGTGAAACCGACTTTCGCGAGCTTGTGACGCTTTCGACATCGGCTTCTGAATCGGCGCGGCTCGGGGTGGGTTGAAAGAAATGAAACCCATCGCTCGTTTGATTTCCGAGGCATGATGCACGGTCAGCATTGGCTACATCTTCACTCTGCTTCCGGCTCTGGCACCGGGACATTGAAGCCGTTGAGCGTCACCGAGACGAGACAATAAAGCCCGACCAGATAGATCAACTCGGCCGCACCGTGCTGACCGAACGCCTTCACCGCCGCGCGATAGCTCAGTTCCGGCAACGTGCCGTGGTGGAGCAGCGATGAGGCGACGTCGTAGGCGACGCCTTCGTCGGGCGTGAGATCGGCTGGGCGCTGGCCGGACACGATGGTGGCGAGCTTGTCGTCGGACAATCCGCGACGCTCGCCGGCGATGACATGGGCGTAGAGTTCATAGGCCGAGTGGAACGCCGCGCCGGTGGCGAGGATCGCCACCTCGCGCACCGGGCGCGGCAGCGATGGCGATACCGACAGCGCTAAGGTCAGGTCCCAGATCGGCTTGCCGAATTTGGGCTCGTGCAGCCACGGATTCCAGGGCCCGAGCAGTGCGCCGTTGTCGGCAATGGTCTTGAAGCCCTGAAAGTTCTTTTCGATACCGGCGCGCATGTTGTCGTAAACCGGACGCTGTTCCGGGGTCAGATCGGCGGGCGCGATCAGGGGCAGGCGCATGACATTTTCTCCTTGGAGGAACGACAGTCCGGCGGACGCAGGATTGGCGGCGAATATAGCGCCATGAAGGCAGCGCCGCGCGATCGGATTGGCACCGCCACGCCAAAAATACCAAGATGGCCGGGACAAGCATGACGGCGCGAGGATTACACTTTGCTCAACCCGCGCCACAAAGCCGATAATGCGCGCTGACCAGGCTTCGTGAGATCGATGACGGCGACGATCCAAACCATTCTGTTCCTCCTCGCTGTGCTGGTCGTCGTCGCCGTGGTGGCGCGGCGGCTTAATACCGCGCCGTCCATTCTTCTCGTCATCGCCGGCATCGCGCTGGCGCTGACGCCCGGCCTGCCGCGCATCGAACTGGCGCCGGAACTGGTGCTGCTCGGCATTCTACCGCCGCTGATCTATTCGGCCGGCGTGGCCATGAGCTGGCGTGAATTCAAGTTCAATCTGCGGCCGATCGCGTTGTTTGCTTTTGGCTGCGTCGTCTTCACCACTTGCGCGGTAGCGGCGGCGGCGCATTGGCTCCTCGGCATGCCGCTAGCGGTAGGCTTCGTGCTCGGCGCCATCGTGTCACCGCCCGACGCGGTCGCGCCGCTCGCCATCGTCCGCCGTGTGGGCGTCCCGCGCCGGCTCGTCGTAGTGCTCGAAGGCGAAGGCCTCGCCAATGATGCAACAGCGCTGATTCTCTACCGCTTTGCCGTCGCTGCGGTGAGCAGCGGCTTGTTTTCCTTTGGGGAAGCTGCCGCCGACTTCGCGCTCATTGTCGTCGCCGAGATTGCCTACGGCACAGCGATCGGCTGGCTCAGCCTGCGTCTGCGCCGCTGGGCTCGCGATCCCCGCGTCGAAATCACGCTGTCGCTGCTGACGCCATACGCCGCATTTTTGATCCCCCAGCAATTGGGCGGATCGGGCGTCCTGGCGACGGTGGCGGCTGGTCTGTTCGTGAGCTGGAATGGGCCTTTGCTCATTCCCGCAGCGACGCGGTTGCAAGGCATCTTCTTCTGGGACTTCGTGGTCTACCTGCTTGAAGGCTTCGTGTTCCTGGTGACCGGTATGCAGACGCGAACGCTGTTCGTTCAGGCGCACCAGGTTCCGTGGCAACACTTTGCCTATGCGATCCTGCTGACCGTGGCGGTGGTCATTGTGACGCGCTTCGTCTGGGTCTATCCGGCGGCGCTATCTGCCGCGCTGGCTGAGCCCGGCGCTCCGTCGCCGCGATCCGCTGCCGCCCTGGCGGTGGCTGTTCTTTCTGGGGTTTGTCGGGGTGCGCGGCGTCGTTTCGCTGGCGGCGGCTTTGGCCATTCCGCTGACCACCGCGGCCGGCACACCGTTTCCCGATCGCGATCTCATTCTCTTCGTCACTTTCGGCGTCATCGTCGCCACCCTGATTGGTGAAGGCTTGATGGTACCGAGCGTCGTCCGCTGGCTCGGACTGGCCGAACACGCCGCCGACGAACGGCAGCGCGAGCACGCGGCCGAGCTTACGGCGCGGTCGCAAGCCTTGAACGTGGGGCACCAGCTCTTGAAACAATTCGAGGCCGAGGGCCGAACCTCGCCCGAGGCGCTGGCGATCTTGCGTTCGCGCCACGACTATCGCGCCGGCCGGCTGCCGGAACAGACATCGGACGGTACGGTCGCCGCCGCGGTGGCCGCGGACCTGAGGATGGAGCTGATCGCCGCCGAGCGCAGATACATTTACCAAGCCTTGCAAGACGGCCTCATCACCGACGAAGCGCGCCGCCGTATCGAGCGCGAGCTCGATCTGGAAGAGGCGAGTATCGCTTGCAAGAGAGAAGGTGGCGCGGAGCCGCCGTTGTAGCGAACGGTCGGCCGCCGCGAGGCAGACGCGCGGTTCGGTCCCGGATCGACATCGCCCCCGAGATTTCAGTAACGGCTTATTTTGCCGGCTTGGCCGACCTCCGCCTGCCAAGTCTTCGCGGTGCAGACTTTTTACGCTCTGCAATGGCAAATGCCCGGGCGGCCCAAACCGCGAGCTCTTCGGGATCGTCATAGAGCCGCTCCGGCAAGCGCCAATAAGGCAGCGCGACGTGGCCGCCGCGCTTGTTGCGCGTATAGGTGAATGGACGGCACCCTTCGCGTTCGAAATCCGGAATGGTGCCTTCGTCGGCTTTGAGAAAGATCGTGCCATCAGAGACCAGCCCGAACATCACGCCATCGCAAAAGATGCCGGCGCTTCGAAACATGCGCGGGGTCGTCACCGGGCGAAACTGCGCAAACAGGTCACGGATGAATTCGGCGTCCAAACGGCTCACTCTTCGCGGGGATAAACTTACGCGAATCGTTCGCGCGCCCGGGCACGCGCTTTCGCGGCTTCCTCTTCGCGATTCTTGGTCGGGCTCGCCGTCTCCAGGGCGCCAAGGAGCCGCCGCGCGGCGGCCGATATTTCGTCGACCGCGCGGTTGAACGCCGCCTCATTGACGTGTGACGGATGGGCGAAGCCGCTCAGCTTGCGCACAAATTGCAGCGCCGAGGCGCGAATTTCATCCTCCGTTGCCGGTGGCTCGAAGTTGAACAGCGTGCGGATGTTACGGCACATCGGTTCCTCCGTTAGCGTGCAGAAAGCCTTCTCATGCAATCTTGAGCGGGATTGCACCCAGAAAGTCCAGCTTGCCGACATCCACACCGTTGTGACGCAGGATGGCGTAGGCGGCGGTATAGTGGAAATAAAAGTTCGGCAGCACAAAGTGATTGAGGTAATCATCGCCTTTCATGTGGCCCTTCTTCTCCGGGCCAAGCGGAAAGACAATCTCCTTTTCGGCCGAAGCGTCAATTGCCTTTCTATCGAGCGTCTTCAGGAAAGCGACCGTTTTGGCGATGCGTTCGCGAAGTTGCGCAATCGTGGTCTCGTTATCTTCGTATACCGGCGCCTCAACGCCAGCGAGCCGTGCGCAGCCGCGCTTTGCTCCATCTGTCGCGACCTGTACTTGCCGGGTGAGGGTGAACATGTCGGGAAACAGCCGCGCATTCAGCAGCACCGCGGCGTCGAATTTTTTAGCGGCTGCAAAGGCTTCGGCTTTGCCGAGAACATTGGACAGCGCGTTGAGGTTGATTTCGAAAACCGGCATCGACGCTTGCGACATGGACTGCGGCATGGAGAAATCCTCGTAATGTGAATGTGTTGCGGGAGATGCGCCGGGACGTCGGATGTGCCCGGCAATGGTGGATATGGTTTAGTCCGGTTCGTGCCGCAAGGCTCGAACGGACGGCGTCAAAACCGCCGTTTCTTCTTTTTCTTGATCGGCGCCGGCACCGGCACCGGCACCGGCGCGGGATGGGATTCAGCTTTTTGCGACGGCGCTTGCTTCCCTGTCTTGGCGCGGTCGAGGACGAAGCGGGCATAGTCGTCCATGTCGCCCTCGAACGGCTTGATGCGGCCGTCGGCGGCCAGCCACAGCCGGTCGGTGACGAGTTCGATCAGCGAGCGGTCGTGGGTGATGAGAATGACGGCGCCCTCGTAATCATTGAGCGCGTCGAGCAGCGCGCGGCGGCTTTCGATGTCGAGGTGATTGGTCGGCTCGTCGAGTATCAGCAAATGTGGCGCCGCCATCGCCACCAGGTTCAGCAACAGCCGCGCGCGCTCGCCGCCGGAAAGATTGGCGACCGTGGTTTCCTGCTTATCGAACGACAGTCCGAATTGCGCCAGACGCGACCGGCGTGAGCTCTCGCTGTCGTCCGGGAGTTCGCGCCGGATAATGTCCAAGGGCGTATCGGCTGGATCGAGCGCTTCGATCTGATGCTGATGAAACCAGCCGACTTTGATGCGGCCCTCCCGCTTCATCAGCCCGGCTTGCAACGGCAGCGCACCGGCTATCATTTTCGCGAAGGTCGTTTTGCCCGCACCGTTGACGCCAAGGAGTCCGATTCGATCGTCGACGTCGAGCCGCAGGTGAAGATTGTGCAGAACCGGCGTGCTGTCATAGCCGACTGCGGCGCCTTCAAGCTGGAGCAGGGGCGGCGCCAGCGGGCGCGCCGGCGAGGGAATCGTGAACGGCGCGACACGTTCCTCGACGACTTCGGCGACCGGCTCAAGCTTGGCAAGGCGCTTGATGCGCGATTGCGCTTGCGCCGCTTTGCTGGCCTTGGCGCGGAAACGGTCGATGAATTTTTGCAGATGAGCGCGCTCGGCATCCTGCTTGGCTCTGGTCGCGGACAGGAGCCGGGTTCTTTCGGCGCGGCGTCGTTCAAAATCGTCATAGCCGCCGGTGTACAGCTCGAGCTTGCCTTCGCTCAGATGCAGGATGGCGTCGACCGAATTGTTCAGAAGCTCGCGGTCGTGGCTGACGATCAGCGCGGCGTGCGGATATTTCTTCAGCCGCGCTTCGAGCCACAGCGCGCCCTCGAGGTCCAGATAGTTTGTCGGTTCGTCGAGCAGCAGCAGTTCGGGCTCCGCGAACAGCGCCGCCGCCAGCGCCACGCGCATCCGCCAGCCGCCGGAAAACTCCGCCATCGCGCGGTCGAGGTCGGCGGTGGAAAAACCCAGCCCGCTGAGGATTTCGGCGGCGCGTGCCGGCGCGCTGTCGGCGTCGATTTCAATCAACCGCTGGTAGATTTCGGCGAGATGCTCCGGCTCCGCGGTCTCCAGCCTGGCATTCAAGGATTCGCGCTCGACATCGGCGGCCAGAATCGTGTCGAGAAGGCTGACCGGCGTCGCCGGATGCTCCTGGTCGACGGAAGCGACCCGTGCGGCTTTCGGCAGCGAGATTTCCCCGCCATCGGGCACGAGGTCGCCGAGGATGAGCCTGAACAGAGTCGATTTCCCGACCCCGTTGCGCCCGACCAGGCCGACCTTGGCGCCGGCCGGGATCATGACGCTCGCCGAATCGAAGAAGCGGCGGCCCCAGCCGTTGAAAACCAGATTATCGATCTGCAGCATGCGTGGTGCGCCGGAAGGTGTGCGATGAGCTGGAGGAAAAGGGGCCGTTCCTTACCGCAAGCCGCTGCCGATAGCGAGAGCCCGCGGCTTATCGTCAAAGTTGGCTCAGATTTGGTATCTCGCCTGACCTGCGGCAATGGCTCGCGGCTGCGCCAGGTTATCGGTGTCGACCCGCAGGCCTATTTGTGAGAAGAAAATTCATGCTGGCTTCCAAATTCATCCTGACACTGTTCGCCGCATTCGCGATCTGTGAGGTTGCGGACGGCGCTCTTGCGCAATCCTTTCCGTCGCGGCCGGTCACCATGATCGTGCCGTTTGCCGCGGGCGGACCGACCGATACCATCGCGCGCGTGATCGGCGAGCGCATGGGCCGATCGCTCAGTCAATCCGTCATCATCGAAAACGTGACCGGCGCCGGCGGCACGATTGCGGCAACGCGGGTCGCGCGCGCGGCGCCGGACGGCTACACGCTGGACCTCGCGACCTGGTCGACGCATGTGGTCACGCCCGTCATCTATCAACTGCAATACGATGTGTTCAAGGATTTCGAACCGGTTGCCTGGCTGACGCAGACGCCGTTGTTGCTCGTCTCCAAGACGGACATTCCGGCTAACAATCTGAAGGAATTGATCGCCTGGCTTAAGGCGGACCCCAATGCGGTTTTGCTCGGCAGCGCCGGCGGTACCGATCAGGTTGCCGGTTATCTGCTTAAGCAGCAGACCGGCGTCCAAATTCAGATCGTGCCGTATCGCGGTCTTGCTCCGGCGATGCAGGATATGCTGGCTGGGCGGATCGATCTTCTGTTCGATCAGCCGTCGGACGCAATGCCGCAAATCCACAATGGCAGCATCAAGGGTTATGCGGTCACGGCGGAAAAGCGCGCAGCCGTAGCGCCCGAGATTCCGACGGTCGATGAAGCGGGCTTGCCGGGGCTGCATCTGACGCCGTGGCATTCGCTGTGGGTGCCCAAAGGCACACCCAAGGACGTCGTGGCAAGATTGAATGCCGCAGCCGTCGATGCGCTGGCAGATCCCGCGGTGCGTAAACGCCTCACCGATGTGGGTCAACAGATTGTGTCGCGCGAGCAGCAGACGCCCGAGGCGCTGGCGGCTTATTACAAGAGCGAGACCGAGACGTGGTGGCCGATCATCAAGGCGGCCGGCATCAAAGCGGAATAACATCGCCACGGCTGGCACTGGCCGACACGATCATTCCAGCCCCAGAGGATAACGCCACTCGCTGCCCATATTGTCGTCGGTAACGGGCTGCTTGCCGGCGGTGCGCGCGAGGATGCTGGAGCACGGTTCGATCGGCGTCAGTTCGGTGCCGGTAGCAACATTCGTCTGTTGCGTCACAAGCCCATCGAGCGCAGCGCGATCCTCATCACGAGTGAGGTCGAACACCGGCCGGCCGTCGATCCGGTAGGCTGCAAGCGTGCGGCGCCAGCGTTCAAAATCCCACTGGATCGGCGTTTGCGACACCACCATGTGGTTGAGGAAGCGCGCCCCGTCGGCGAAAACAAGACAGCCGGTGCGTTGGGCGCGTAGTGAATCCGTGGTGTTGTAAAAGAAAATTCCGCCCGGATTCAAATGGCTTTTGATGAGGCCGAGGAACTCGGCGGACAAGAGATTCGTGGTGTTGGCGCGGAAGTGCCACGTCGTGTTGGAGATGATGGCATCAAAGCGCCGGGCGGGATTTGCCCGCAACCAGCGGCGGCCGTCATCGGTGACGATAGAAACCTTGGGGTTGGTCAGGAGTGAGGCAACGTCCGGCTCCTTGGCGATCAGCGAGAAATAGCCCGGATTGATCTCGACAGCGGTGAGCGAGGCGACGTCCGGATTGTTGGCAATAACCTGCGCCCACGAACCGGAAGACAGGCCGATCATCAGCACGTCGTGGGGAGCCGGATGGAAAAGGCTCAACGCATAGGGCCGCACGATGCCGTTGTTGTCGTGCATGAGTTCGGTATTGAAGTGTCCATCATACATGCCGTTGCCAAAAACGGTGCCATCCGCCGCTACGGTGATGATGCCGCTGCGATTTTCAACGATGTCGACGAGGGCCTGCGCTTGCGGATTACCCTTCCATTGCAGAGCTTCGAGCACGGTAGCGGACCAACGTGGAATTACGACCAGCGCCATCACCGCGAGCCCGGCTGCAAAAGCCGTGAACCGGAATTTCTCCGCACGTGGCATCGGCAGCATGACGGCAAGGAGCGCAGCGCAAGCGAGGCTTGCCACGACCAGCGCCACCCCGATGGTGATAAGGCCGAGATGATCCATCAGCACGAAGCCGGTCACGATTGACCCCGTGGCGGAGCCGAGAATATTGCACAGATACAGCAGTGCCGTGCGCATTCCGGCGCGGCCATCGGCAGCGATGCCGAATTCGGCGAGGTGTGGCAGCAGCGCACCCCAAAAGCGGGCGATCAGATAGACCAGCAGGAATGCAACTCCGGCAACGCCGGAGCCGATCCAGGCCAAGTGATCGAGCAGCGGCAGGAACAAAAGACCGAGCGCGCTCGCATAGAGCAAACCGTCGACCGACCGCCGCATCGCCAGCTCACGCGTCAACGTTGCGCAATTTTGCCCGGCTTGCCGAGCGCCCGAGGCCAGCCCGATCAGAAAGGCGCCAAGCGTCAACGCGAATGAGGTCGCGCTCGAACCCGCGGCGTATGACACGGTGCGAAAGAAAAAGATTTCGTAGGACAGCGAAACGAAACCGGACGCGGCAGCGAGCGCCAATACGGCGCCGAGCCCGAGCATCGGCGGACATGTCGCAAGATTTGGTGGCGCATCCGTTACGGCGATTGCCGGATCAAGGCGCTCGCGCTGGTACGCCACGAGTGCTCCCGCTGCCACCAGCCCATTGATTGTGGCGGCGATATAGACTGCGCCCTGCATGCCGATGAACGGGAAGAGCAAGGCGGTACAGGCGATGCACGCCGCTCCCGCGCCTAACGTATTGACGTAGTACAGCAGGCCGACCGCGCTGCCGACATGGCCGGAGCGACGTACCAGATGGCCGACCAGCAGCGGAAGTGTCGCGCCCATCAACAAGGTCGGAACCAGCACAAGCGCGAGACTGGCCGCTGCCGTCGCCGCCAACGGCAGCCCGATCGTGAGGTCGCCGACGCGATCGAAAATACCGAGCGAGACCAGGCCGTAGCATCCGGTCATCAGCTCGATCGCGGCAAGCAGCGGCAGCAACGGGATTGCGCGCCGTTTCGACAGCCAGCCGCCTGCCAGGCTGCCGAGGCCCAGCCCGAGCATGAAGGCGGTGACTACGATCGTCACCGACTCGATATTGACGCCGAAGGTGCGGAACAGCGCGCGCTGCCAGGTCAGTTGATAGATCAGCGCGGGAAAGCCGGAGAAGAAGAACAGCACGCAGAGGACGCGTCGCCACTGGGCGAGCTGGCTGTCTTGCTGCGTATCGGCGTGGGCCGTGGTCAGTTCGAGGGTCGCCATTGGGCACTCGGAAGCTGCGCTCCGGAGGACCCTAGCGGCCGATTGTTACCTGATCCTCAACGGTTTACCGGGGCGCACCCCTTCAGCTATCGACAATCATCTTGCCGACCGGCCACAACGCGATTCCAGCTAATTTCAAATGCGCCCAGGCGAACGGAATGCCGACGATCGTCACGGCCCAGATGATCGCGAACAGGAGATGGCCGAGCGCAAGCCACCAACCGGCCAGGATGAGCCAGATCAGGTTACCGATAAAGCCGAGCGGTCCGGTGCCGATATCCTGCGTGCCAAGATGTTCGGCGCGCGAAACGGCCTTCCGGCCGAACGGCAGCATCGTATAGGAGGCGATGTTGAATGCCGCCCGCGCCCAGGGAATGCCGATGATCGTGATGGCCATGATAACGGCCGCGACAAGCCAGCCGATCGACATCCAAAGGCCGCCGAAGACGATCCACAGCACGTTGAGCAGGAGTGAGACAGGGGACATGACGTTTTACCACTGAGTTCTTGCCGTGGACGGCAGTCGGAAATTTGCTTTGCTTCGCCGCACAGTGATCTAGGTATGCCAACGCTGCGCGCAACCCGGAAACGCGCATTATGCCAAATGAGATTAAACCCCATTGTCATTGTGTCCCGGATGCGATGCAGCATGAAATGCTGCTTCGCTGATCCGGGACCTTCGCTGGCTCGGAGTCTGTTGCGATCCCGGGTCAGCAGCGCACCACTTCGTGCTGCGCTGCGCCCGGGACACAGCAGTTACATGAACGCCTGGATGCCGGTCTGTGCGCGCCCCAGCACCAGCGCGTGGATATCGTGCGTGCCTTCGTAGGTGTTCACCGTTTCCAGATTGCACATCACGCGCATGACATGGAATTCCTCGGCGATGCCGTTGCCGCCGTGCATGTCGCGCGCCATCCGCGCGATGTCGAGCGCCTTGCCGCAATTATTGCGCTTGAGCAACGAGATCGCCGGCGGCGATGCCGTGCCGGCGTCGATCATCCGCGACAGCCGCAGCGCCGCGTGCAGGCCGAGTGTTATCTCCGTCTGCATGTCGGCGAGTTTTTTCTGAACAAGCTGGTTGGCCGCCAGCGGCCGGCCGAATTGTTTGCGCGTGAGCACGTAGTCGCGGGCGCGATGCCAGCAGAATTCCGCCGCGCCCATCGCACCCCAGGCAATTCCGGCGCGCGCCACGTTGAGGCATCCGAATGGGCCAGCAAGGCCGCTGACGTTCGGCAGCAGGTTCTCCTCAGGGACGACTGCGCCCTCAAGGACCACTTCGCCGGTAATCGAGGCGCGCAACGACAGCTTGCCTTCGATCTTCGGCGTCGAGAAACCCTTGGTGCCGCGCTCGACGATGAAGCCGCGGATCTTGCCGTCGAGCTTCGCCCAGATGACGGCGACGTCGGCGACCGGCGCATTGGTGATCCACATCTTGTTGCCGGTGAGCCGAAAGCCGCCGGCGACTTTCTCGGCGCGGGTCACCATCGAGCCCGGATCGGAGCCGTAATCGGGTTCGGTGAGGCCGAAGCAGCCGAGCAGTTCGGCGGTGGCCATTTTCGGCAAATATTTGCGCCGCTGCGCTTCGTTGCCATAGGCATAGATCGCCTGCATCGCCAATGATGACTGCACCGACATGGCCGAGCGGAAACCCGAATCGACCCGTTCGAGTTCGCGCGCGATCAACCCATAGCAGACGTAGTTCAGGCCGGCGCCGCCGTATTCCTGCGGGATCGTCGAACCGAGCAACCCGAGTGCGCCCATCTCGCGGAAAATCGCCGGGTCCGGCTTTTCGTCGCGATTGGCCGCGAGCACGCGGGGAAACAGCTTCTCCTGGGCATAGTCGCGCGCGGTATCGCGCACCATGCGCTCTTCCTCGGTCAGCTCGCCTTCGAGGTCGAGCGGATCGTCCCATTTGAACGCCGCGTCCTTGATCTGAGCGCTCTTCGGCTGGTGCTGTTCCACCTTTTCCGCAAGCTGCGACATTTGCAGTCTCCTAGGGTCCGGATTTCCGGGAAGCTTAGAAGGGGGCGTAGCCAGCGGCAAGCGCCGGACATGGCCGGTTTGCCGCGCTTTCGCTGTCAGCGCCGGAAACTCGATTTTCGCATACCCACCCTACCGCGGAGAGGTTGCTCGTCGCGGCGCGAGAGTCTAGACACCTGCGAGTTCATAAAGGCTCTGCATCGGATTCTGCCTGAACGCTTTATCGCGATGCGGCCGTAACTAATGGCCGACGTTTCCAACGTCGGCGTGAGGGAGAGAAATGTCGGCGGTGGTGGCTGAAACAAGCGTCGCGCAACGGCGGCCGTTTCAGGAAGTCTGGGTGATCTGCCTCGGACACGCGCTGACACATTGGTATCCCGCGACGTTTTATCTGCTGCTTCCCCTGATCGGTAAAGAACTCGGTCTCAGCTACGGCCAAATCGGGTCGATCCTGACCTGTCAATTCGCGGCAGGCGCGATCGCCAACATACCTGGCGGAATCTTTGTCGACACCGTAGGCCGCAAAGGCCTGCTCATGGCGTGCGCTCTGTGCTGGGTCGGCATTCCCTATCTCGTCATGGGTTTCTCGCACGCGTATTGGATGCTGCTCGCCTGCGCGACGCTGGTGGGCATCGGCAACAATATTTGGCATCCCACGGCTATCCCATGGCTCGCGGACCGGTTTCCGGATCGCAAGGGTTTGGTGATGGCCTTCCACGGTATGGGCGCCAACGTCGGCGATGCCGTCGCGCCGCTCGTCATCGGCTTTCTGCTGCAATTCTATAATTGGCGAACGGTCGTCGTGATGAACGTCGTTCCCGGCATTGCCGTCGCATGCTTCATTCTTGTCTATGTCGGCCGCCTGCAAATGGCCGATATCCGCGCCGGCCTCGCCAAAATTAAGCCCGCGGCACTGAGCGGGACGCAACGCCTCGGCATGCTTCTCGCGCTCGCCAAGAACCGTGCGCTCATCACACTTGCGATCAGTTCCGCCTTTAGGGCCATGACCCAAGGCGCGCTGTTGACGTTTCTGCCGCTCTATCTGTCGCGCGAAATGGGATACTCGCCGCTCTGGATCGGCGCATCCATGTTCGCCTTGCAGGCCGCAGGTTTCGTAGCGGCGCCGATCGCCGGGCATTTGTCTGATACGATCGGGCGGCGGCGGATTATCATGTCGAGTATGTCGATGACGGCCGTTGTGATTTTTTTCATGATTTTTGCGGGAGGGACAACTTGGTTCGTACTTCTTGTGGCGCTTCTCGGATTCTTTCTCTTCGCGGTGCGGGCCGTGCTTCAGGCCTGGCTGTTGGACGCCACACCGGCCGGCATGGGCGGCAGTGCTATTGGAATGCTGTTTGGTGCCCAGGCTGTCGGACAGGCATTTGGACCGATTAGCGCCGGCATCGTCGCCGATCATTACGGTCTCATGTCGGCATTCTATTTCCTCGCCGGCACGATCATCCTTGCCAACTTGATGATCTTTATTACGCCGGCGGGACTCATCAAGGAGCGCTGAGAAGAACTGTCCGCTGTGTCCTCGGCTGGCGACAGTCTCAATCGAGCTTGAGGCCGACAGCCTCGATCACCTTGCTGCGGATGTCGGCCTGGGAGCGGATGAATGCGGCGAAATCTTGCGGCGATTTGCTGCTGTCGGGTTCGATGCCGGCGGCCATGAGCTTGCTGCGCACGCTGTCGCGGCTCAAGACGGCAACGATCTCGGCATGCAGCTTGTTGACGATCTCGGGCGGCGTCTTCGCCGGCGCCACGATGCTCTGCCAGATGCCAAGGTCGAAGCCGGGCAGGGTTTCTGCGACAGTCGGAAATTCAGGCGCCAGCGATATGCGCTTGCCGCCAGTAAGCGCAATGATTTTCAGCTTTCCCGCGCGGGCAAACGGCAGCGCCACGTTCACGCTTTCGAGTCCAAGCTGAATCTCGCCGCCGAGGAGTCCGGTGACCTGCGTGGTCCCGCCGCGATAAGGCACCAGAGTCGAATTTGATGCCGGCCCTCATGTTGAGCAATTCGGCGGTCACTTGCGAGGTCGGCGTACTGTAGCCCATCAGCAGGCTGCCCGGTTTGGCCTTTTCCTGGTCGATCAGCTCGGCGACGGTATTCGCCGTGACAGTGTTGTTGGCCTCGATGACTGATGGAACCTCCGCGACCAGCGACACCGGCGCAAAATCCTTGAACGGATCATAGGACAGCTTGCTGTAGAGGAACGGGTTCATCACCAGCGTGCCGTCGATCGCCATCAACAGCGTGTAACCGTCGGGGTCTGCCTTCGCCACCACCTCCGCGCCGATGATCGTGTTCGCTCCGGGCCGATTGTCGACAAAGACCTGTTGTCCGAGATCCTTGCTCATCTCTTCGGCGATGATCCGGGCTAACACATCGGCAGGTCCGCCCGCGGCGAATGGGACGACGAGGCGGATTTGCCGCGACGGATAATTCTGCGCGAAGGCCGCGGGTGCGAACAGAAGGCAAGCCGCCAATGCAAGGACGCGTCGGAACATCATCAGGAGACGAACATCATCAGGAGACTATGTGTCGAAGCGATGCCGGGTCACGGTTCGGCGCGGCGCTGATCGCCTGAACCGCTTTATCGTACCCTGGCGCGGCATAAAGATCGAAGCAGGGAGGTCGAGGGGCGTCAATCCCCTCCGCCGGCAAGGCCAATAACGGCGCTTAATCAAGGGCGGACACAGCCGGCAATACCGGGACATTGCCGGATTGCCGGGCTTTCGCTATCAACGCCGCAACGCGCCCGTAGCTCAGCTGGATAGAGCGCTGCCC
>CAVTFP010000041.1:0-97215 GCA_963733645.1 uncultured Alphaproteobacteria bacterium | reverse complement strand
AACGGCTTTCGCGTCGGTGCCGTGCAGCGCAGCTCGGTCTATTGGCCGACCGATCACGAAGCCTTTGACGATGCACCGGGCATCGCCGTTATCCGCGGTCACACCGCCTATCATGTGCCGACCGGCCGGATGGCGCCGCACATTCAGCCGGCGAACCGGCCCGGCGTGCCGCCGCTGATCGTGACCTGGGCGGACCCGGCCTATCTCGCAGAGTTTCGCAAGGACATCGAAGCGCTCCGTCCGCATGCCGATATCGTTGTCGCGTCCTGTCACTGGGGGCTCAACCGCGAGCCGCTACAATACATGACCGATATCGCGCACGCCGCGATCGACGCCGGCGCCGACATCGTCATGGGACACGGGCCGCATTACCCATTGCCGATCGAAATCTATAAGAGCAAACCAATTTTTTACGGCCTCGGCAATCTCACGTTCTCCAGCGGCCATCTCGGCCGCAAACATGCCGGCTGGATCGGCATACTGGTCGAACTGACCTACGAGCGCGGCATGGTGTCCGGCTGTACTTTTCGCCTTGTGCGCAGCAACGAAAACAACGAGTTTTTCTTCAGCCGCCCCGCTGGTGAGACCGAAACGCTGACCGATCTCATGGCGCGGAGCGGCAAGCTCGGCGCGAGCTTGAAACCGGATGGCGATCACGTGCGTGTAACGCCAGCCTGAACCGATAGGGAAACGCCATGAAATTTCATCGCAGGCAATTTCTCAATTTGACCGCGGCCGCGGCAATGCTGCCGGCCGCATCGCGGATCGCGGCCGCCGACACCTATCCGTCGCGTCCGGTGCGCCTCATCATCGGATTTACGCCGGGCGCCGCTTCCGACGTCGTCGGCCGCATCTTTGCCCACGGCGCGGGCGACGTTATCGGCCAGCAGATCGTGGCCGAGAACAAGCCCGGCGCAGGATCGAGCATTGCCGCACAATACGTGTCACGCGCCGCGCCCGACGGTTACACGCTGTTCTTGCCGGCTCTGTCGAGCCTGACCAACGAGATCGTCAACCCGTCCGCGCCGCCGCTCGACATGAGCAAGGATTTCGAGCCGGTGGCGCAATTCGCCGAGGGGCCTTTCTACGTTATGGTCAATCGGGAGCTTGGCGTGAAAACCGTTGCCGAGCTTGTCGCGCTCGCCAAGGCCAAGCCGGGCGAATTGACCTATGCCTCGGTCGGCGCCGGCAGTTTGCCGCATCTTTGCGCCGTGCTGTTCGAGCAGCGCACCGGCACCAAGTGGGTGCACGTGCCGTATCCGGGCAGTCCGGAATCCATCACCGACCTGGTCGCCAACCGGATCACGATGACGTTTGCGGTTGCCTCCTCCGTGCTCGGCCAGATCAATGTCGGCCAGCTCGTGCCGCTGGCGACCACCGGCGCCAAGCATTCGAACGTGTTGCCGAAGGTGCCGACCATGGCCGAAGCTGGCATTTCAGATTTTGAGGTCAATCTTTGGCTCGGTGTGCTCGCGCCCAAGGGCACGCCGGGTGCTGTCATCGATACGCTTGCCACAGCCGCTCACAAGGCGGCGCAAAACCTCGAGACCGTCGCGGCGCTGAACAAGCAGGGCTATGAGCCGATCGATGCCGGTCCCGAGCAGTTCGGCGCGAATATCCGTAATGAGATCGCACGCTGGACCGCGGTCGTCCGCGCCGCGGGCCTCAAGAGCTGACCGCCGCGCCGGGCAGACGGCGGGTAAGGCAACACGCTATACTCATCTACATTCCTACCCTCACCGCATAGGTTCTGGAGAAAACTGATGAAACTTGCCTTTTTCGATGATTACAAACTCGGCGTCGTGGTCGGCGACAAGATTGTCGATGTGTCGTCCGCTACCAAAGGCATCAAGGCGCTTGGCCCGCAGGATGTGATGCGGACCGTGATCGAGAAGTGGAGCACCTACAAGGGCAAGCTCGCTGCCGCCGCCAAGAAGGGCAAGGCCAAGCCGCTCGCCAAGGCCAAGCTGCGCCCGCCACTGCCGAAGCCCGAGAACATCATCTGCATGGCGGTGAACTACATGGAAGATGGCACGCTGCCGGAACCGGCGCCGATCAACGCTTTCATGAAATCGCCCAGCGCGGTCATCGGACCGGGCGGCGTTATGGTGCTGCCGGACCTGGCGGCGACCATTTTCGAGGGTGAGGCGGAAATCGCCATCGTTATCGGCAGGAAGGCATCGCACGTCAAAGCGGCCGACGCGATGAGATATGTATTCGGTTACACCAATTTCATCGATGGCTCGGCGCGCGGCGTGGTGCCGCCGACCAACGTATTTTATCAGATGAAGTCGCGTGACACCTTCGCACCGATCGGGCCCTACATCGTCACCAAGGACGAGATCAAGAACCCGCAGAAGCTCCAGATTACGCTGAAGAACAACGGTGTCGTCTATCAGAACTTCAACACAGACGACATGGCGCACAAGATCCCACGCTGCATCGAATGGGTGACGTCGATCCACACGCTGTTGCCGGGGGACATCCTCGCCACCGGCACCAACCACCGCGGCCTCAATCCGTTCATGGACGGCGACAAGATCGAACTTACGACCGAAGGCTGCGGCACGTTGCACATTACAGTACGTGATCCGCTCAAGCGCACCTGGGCGCGCATCACCCGCTTGAAACACAAGGAGAGCGGCGCCGAAGGCGTGCACACCAAGCAGACCGGCGGCCAATACGCGAAGTGACGCGACACCCGTAGTGTTTGTAGGGGCGGGTTTTAGACCCGCCCCTACGGAAATCCCCGATCAATTCAGCCGCAGCTCGGTAATGTGCTTCGGATCGGCTTTGAGTTCGCCTTTCTCGACGCGCTTGACGATATCGACCAGGACGGTGTTGGCGCGGCAGTTGATGCCGACCTTTTCGCCCTCGCGCACTACGAGACCGTTCAAGAATTCGATTTCGGTGCGCCGGCCCTTTTGCATGTCCTGACCCATCGATGGCCTTTGCCCAGCGGCGGTCCGGCCTGAGTCCTTGAAGCGCTGCGCATCGGCAATGCGCTCCGCCGCGTCATCACCTTCGCCGGCGCGGGCGATGGTCTCAGGCTCGAGGTGGAGGATGTCCTCGAGCTGGTAGCCGTGCGCCTGGCCGACACGGATCGCTTCGGAGCCAAGGCGTGTCGAGAAGCGGCGGATCGAATCGTTTTTGAGCATGTCGCCGCCGCCGAGCCCGGTACAGGCGGAAAGCCCGTTCTGCATGGCATTGGCGACCAGCTTCGACCAGCGTTCGCCCCACAGGTTGCTGGTGACCTTGGCGCTGTCGGAAAACGCCACCAGCCGGCAGACCTCCTCGGCGCGTGGCGTGATACGGCCATGCACTTCGCCGGCGCGGAACACGGTGTGCGCCGCGCCATGCTTGGCGGCGCCGCGATGAATGTGACCGGGCTCCGGCAGGTTGACGGTGATGCTCGAGGCGATGCAGCCGAGCGTCTTGCCCCAGCCGACGACGCCGGCGAGGGTTTCCTCGTTCATGCAGTTCTGCAACGAGACTGCGAAGCCATCGGGCGCCAGATATTGCCGGATCAGCATTGCCGCCCAGGCGGTGTCGTAGGATTTCATGCAGACGAAGACGATGTCGATCGGCTTTTCCTTGGCGAGTTGCTGCGCGTCGGTGACATGCAGTGCGCGCACCGGCACGGTGAATTCCGGCTCCGTCATGGCGTGGGTTACGCGCAGGCCATGCTTGCGCATGTGTTCGACGTGCTCCGGCCAGGGATCGATGAACGTCACGTCCTCGCCGGCCTGCACCATGTGGGCGCCGGTGTAACCGCCAACCGCACCCGCTCCGACAAACGCTATTTTCTTACCCATCTTTTCCTCCCGTGCCGCGCGGAAGGTACCGTGCCGGCCGTAGCGATCACAACCGTCACGTCGATGATTCCCGATTAGGAATCGGGTGGACGGACCAACTCCCGCCACCCTAGGTGGGCCGGGCACGGAGGAAGCGATGTCGAGCCGTACCGCCAAAAAGACCTATGGGACCGTCAGCGCCGACAGGCGGAAGGAAATGAATGGCTTGGAATTTGTCCAGGGCCTCGTCGACGGCACGCTGCCGCTCAATACGATCGCCCAGACCTTGGGTTACGATGTGATCGAGGCGGTGAATGGGCGCGTGGTCATTACCGCAGAACCGAATGGGACCCACCTCAATCCGGCCGGCACGGTGCATGGCGGCTTCGCGGCCACGCTGCTCGACAGTTGTATGGGTCTGGCCATCCAGACGACGCTGGAAAAGGGCGTTGGCAGTACAACCGTCGAGTTCAAGATTTCATTGCTGCGGCCAATCACGCCGGAAACCGGTCTCATCAAGGCAGAGGGCATCGTTTTGACGAGCGGCCGTCGTATCGGAACTGCCGAAGGAAGAATTACCGACCGGCAGGGACGCTTGCTGGTCCACGGCACGACGACATGTCTGATCTTTCAGAGTTAAAATTACCGACGCTGCCGTTGTGCCATTGTGCCGGGATCATGGATGCCGCTGCAAAATCGCGTAAACCCCTTTGGCGAATTACAAGCGTCGCCTACGCGCGGGCTTTTCTTCGGCAATCGCGGCGGCCGCTTTCATACCGATTTCAAGACGCTCACGGCGCGGCGTTGGGTGTCGCGGCGATGGATTTGCTGCGTGCTCGACTTCAAGGGCCGCCAGCGCGACGTCTGGGGCCGCTTCTACACCGAGCTATTTTTCCTTGACGAGCCGACCGCGCTCGCGGCTGGGCACCGGCCTTGTTTCGAATGCCGCCGCAAGGATGCCGAGGCCTTTGCCGAGACGTGGCGAGTGGCGCGCAGGCTGTCCGTGCGGCCAAGCGCTGACGCGATGGACGAGGTGCTACACGATGAGCGCCTGCGTGGGCGAGAGAAACGCCTGCATCGGCATAACATCGACGTGCTGCCCGACAGCGCGTTCGTCGCAATGGACGATGAAGCGTTCGCCGTGCGCGGCAACGCGCTGCTGCGCTGGACCCAGAATGGTTACGATGCCCATACGCGGCGGCCGCGCGGTATCGCCGTCGATGTGCTGACGCCGCCGGCAATCCTCGCGGTGTTGTCAGCCGGCTATCAACCGCATTGGCATCCTACCGCGAGCCGCTAGCCCTTCATCGCCGCCTTGATGGCCTCGACGTCCCTTGCCGGATTTAGCCGCCGCGATGATCTTTGCTTCGGTCGCGGCGAGTTTCTCGGCTGCCGCTTTCATGCCGTCGATGGTGTCGAGCGGCACTACGATCGCGCCGTGGCGGTCGGCATGAATGAGGTCGCCGCTTTTCACCGCCATGCCGTGAATAGTTACTGGCACGCCGAATTCCTCCACATGCACAAAGGCGTGCGACGGGCTGAGCGAGCCGGCGAGCATCTGAAAACCTTCCGCAATCTGCGGAATGTCGCGGATCGAGCCGTTGGTTATGGTGCCGAGACAGCCGAGCGCCTTGTGGATGTTCGATTGCACCTCGCCCCAGAACGCGCCGTAGCCGGCAGGCTCGTCCTTGTCCTCGATCACAGCAATACCCGGCTGCGGCGCTGCCGCCACGTAGTCGAGATAGTCCATGCGCTTTGCCATGTAGCTCGGCCCGCTCACCGGATCGCGAGCGCGCATCGTCACTGTCTTGGCGAAGCCGACCATCGGCGGCAAATCGGGAAACGGACAATGCAGGTGGTTGACCGTGTAGAAGGCGCCACGGCGCTCGGGCGCCACGATCTCCATCAAATTGCAGACCGTCGGCGTGTCGATCGACCGTAAAAATGCAAACTGACTTTCCGAAACCATAGTGTTCACCTCTTTGCCATTTCTATTCCCAAGCAAAAGCCACGATTATCGAGATCACCACTAGCATGGCGACGATCATGGCAACGCAGCCGCCCCAGCCTGCCAAGGTCCAGGCGATGCCGCCGAGGAAGGCGCCGGCGCTGCCGCCGGTATAATACATCGTCGCGTAGAGGCCGACTGCGGATGAGCGGCCTTCCTTGGCCGTCATGGTGACGTAGCCGGTCGAAACGGCTTGGCACAGCATGCCGCAGACGGCGCACAGCGTGAGCCCGGTCAGGATCAGGATGACCGGTGGCGCCAGCAGCAGCAATACGCCGACGATCCAGATGGCGACGATGCCGAGCACGAACGGCCGGCGCCCGAACAGCGCGATGCCGCGGCCGACCCATGGCACCAGCGGGCTTGAGGCCAGATAAGTGAGGAACAGCGCGCCGAGCAGTGTCGGCGTGAACAGATAGGGCGGCGCCGCGAGATGAAAGCTCACATAGGTGAAAGTGGCGATGAAGTTGAATAGCACACCGAAACCGATGGCGTAGGTTGCAATAAGCCGCCGATCGCGCAGATGGCGCACCATATGGCGCATGGAATTGGCGAGACCGCCCGACGGCACAAAGTGACGTTCCCGGGTGAGGGTGAGGGCGACGACGATCGCGGCAACGAGCGTTAGTGCCGCGACCACGCCGTAAGCCGCGCGCCATCCGATGAGGTCGGCAAAAAATCCTGGAATGAAACGGCCACAAAAGCCGCCGATGCTGGTTCCGGAAATATAGATGCCGGCAACGCGCGCCACGTCGCCAGATGGCCACTCGTCGCCGATGTAGGCTACCGCGACGGTGAAGATTGGCGGCAGCAGCAGCCCCTGCACAAAGCGCATGGCCACCATTTCCGGCACGCTTTGCACAACCATCATCAACAGCGTCGGCACGACGGTCGCGAACATCGCCGCAGTAATGAGGCGCTTGCGCCCGACGATATCGGCGAGCACGCCGGTGAACGGCGCCGTCAGTGCGATCGCCAAAGTGCCCGCTGTCATCAGCGTTGAGATCTCGCTCGGGCCGACATTGAACTCACCGGCGAGCTCGGGAAGCAGAGCCTGCGGCGAATACAGATTGACGAAGGCGGAAAAGCCGGCCGTGGCAATGGCGAAGGATCGGAGATCGAGGGACATGCGGCATTATGAGCGAGGAGGGCGGCGAAAGCACTCAGGAGCCTCGGCGTCAGGAGGTTGTTGCGAGAGGAACTGCTCCCGGCGCGCGCGCCCGCTCGATCGCCTGCCACACCCTATACGGCGTGCACGGCGTGTCGATGTGCCTGACGCCCAGCACCGACAGCGCATCGACGATGGCGTTGACGCCGGCGGACAGCGATCCGACAGTGCCGGCTTCGCCGGCGCCTTTGACGCCAAGCGGGTTGGTCGGCGTCGGTACTGGATTGTCCTCGATCACTACCGGGCAGAAATCGTCCGCGCGCGGCATGGCGTAGTCCATGAACGAGCCGGACAGGACCTGGCCGGCGTCGTCGTAGCACTTGTCCTCCATCAGCACCTGGCCCATGCCCTGCGCGATGCCACCCATGATCTGGCCCTTGACCAGCATTGGATTGATGACGGTGCCAACGTCGTCGACGACCCAATAGCCGACGATCTGGGTGGCGCCGGTTTCGGGATCGATCTCGACCTCGCAGACGTGACAGCCATTGGGGAAATTACCGCTGTCCGCGCGGTAGGTCGCGGTCTCGTAGAGACCGGGCTCCATGCCGGGCGGCAGTTTCTGCATCTGAAATGCCGACTTTGCTATTTCATGGATGCCGAGCGCGCGGTCGGTGCCGGCGATGGTGAAGCGGCCGTCCTTGAATTCGATATCGCCCTCGGATGCTTCGAGAAGGTGCGCGGCGAGCTTCTTGCCCTTGGCGACGACTTTCTCGCTGACCGCGACGATCGCGCCGCCGCTCATTGTGGTCGAGCGCGAGCCGCCGGTGCCCATGCCGAAAGCCACGGCGTCTGTATCACCCTGGATGAATTTGATCTGCTCGGGATCGACGCCAAGCTGACTGACCAGCATCTGCGTCTGGATCGTATTGTGGCCCTGGCCGTGCGAGATCGAGCCTGTGACGAAGGTCATGCCGCCCAGCGGATCGAAGCGGATTTCGGCAGTCTCGTAGGTCGGATCGGCGGCTTGCTCGATGGTGTTGGAAATGCCGATGCCGCGCAATTTGCCGCGCGTTGCCGCTTCTCTGCGCCGCGCCTCAAAGCCGTGCCAATCCGCAAGCTTCATGGTGCGGTCGAGGTTTTCCTCGAAGTGCCCGCTGTCATAGGTGAAGGTCAGCGGCGTCTTATAGGGCATCTTCTCCGGCGGGATGGTATTGCGGCGGCGCAATTCCGCCGGATCGATGCCTATTTGGTCGGCGGCGATGTCGATCAGTCGCTCGATCATGTAGCTCGCCTCGGGCCGGCCGGCGCCGCGATAGGGCGAGGTGCAATGCGTATTGGTTAGCATGCCGGAAATCGCGACATGCAGCGCCGGCGTCGCATAGGTGCCGACCACTGTGCCGATATTGACCACCGGCGGCATGGCACCACGAAACGACACGAAGGCGCCGAGATTGCCGTAGCTGCGGATGCGCACGCCGAGGAACTTGCCGTCTTTGTCGAGCGCGAGCGAAGCATCTACGATGTTGTCGCGCGCGTCGTCGTCGCTGATATGCGCCTCGTTGCGCGTCTGCGTCCATTTCACCGGCCGCCCGACGCGGCGCGCTGCCCATAACATCAAAATGATCTCGGGATAGATCGAACCGCGCAGGCCGTAGGAACCGCCGATGTCGCCGGTGACCAACCGCAACTCGGCCTCCGGAATCTTGAGCGTGGTCCGGGCGATGTCGTTGCGGAACAGCCACGGCCGCTGGAAGCCGCAATGCAGCGTGTAGCGGCCGGTACCGGCATCGTAGACACCGGTGACGCCGCGTGGCTCGATCGGATTGGCGGTTACGCGATTGATGACAAGGCGCTGCTCGACCACATGCGCGGCGGCCGCGAACGCGGCGTCGGTCTTGGCCTTGTCGCCGGCCTGGTAGAAATAGGCCTCGTTGCCCGGGCAATCGCCGTAAAGCTGCGGCGCCGTTTTTTCCGCAGCTTCCCGCGCCGACACCACGGCCGGCCGCGGCATATATTCGACCGTGACATGCTCAGCGGCATCGCGCGCCAGATCGAGCGTGTCGGCAACCACCACCGCGACCGGATAGCCGACGTGCAACACGCGGCCGACGGCGACCGCCGGCCGCTCCGGCAAGTACATAGGGCCGCCGTCGCGCCTCTTGTATGGCGCCATCGACGGCAGCGAGCCGATGGCATCGGCGCGATAATCGTCGCCGGTGAGGACGGCTTGCACGCCCGGCATCAGCGCCGCGGCGCGTGTGTCGATGCCGCGGATATCGGCGTGCGCATGTGGCGAGCGGACTATTGCCGCGTAGAGCTGGTCGGCAAGCTTAAGATCGTCGAAATAGCGTCCGCGCCCGCGCAGCAGGCGCGGGTCCTCGCGCCGCAGCACCGATTGCCCGATGGCAAATTCGCCCATGGATCTCACCACATTCACCCGCTGCAAGGCGCGGGCATCGAAGAACGTGCGGCATTATGATCGAGGGCTCGGGTGAATGCACCCCTGTGGAGGATTTGACGATGCAAATCCGGACCCACGCGGTAGAGTCTCTGCCGATGTCGCAATAGCCGGCAAACATGGACCAGAATCTCAAGATCGATGCGCAGACGTTGACCAAGACGCTGTGCGGTCATTTGGCGGCGGCGCAATTTGCCGACCTCTCCGCGGCCGCTAAGAGCGAAGCGCGCCGTGGCGTGCTCGACTGGATCGGCTGTGCGCTCGCCGGCAGCGGTCACAAGACCATTACGACGCTGCTCTCCGTCTTGCGGGAGATTTCCGGCCGGCCTCAGGCAATCGTATTCGGCCGCGGGTTGCGGCTCGGCCTACTTGAAGCATCGCTGGCGAACGGCCAGATGGGGCACGTGCTTGATTATGACGACACCCATATGGGCGGCGTCGTGCTGCACACGAGTTCGCCCGTGCTCGCGGCGCTGTTCGCGCTTGCAGAGCGCGCGCTGGTGAGCGGTGCGGATTTCATGCTGGCCTATGCGACAGGCTTCGAGGCCGGTGTGCGTTCCGGCCGCACCGCGCCGGGTCATCACAAAGGCGGCTGGCACCTGACCGGCACGCTTGGCACCATCGCCGCCGGCGCCGCCTGCGGCAAGCTCCTCAAGCTCGACCGCCAGCAGCTCACCTATACGCTGGGCATCGCCGCGACCCAGGCCGCCGGCATGCAGCAAAACCGCGGCACCATGGGCAAATCGTTTCACGCCGGCAAAGCCGCCTCGAACGGGGTGCTGTCGGCGCTGCTGGCGGAGCGCGGCTTCGACGCGACGCAGGAAATCATCGAAGGCAAGAAGGGTTTTTCACGCATCTACAGCGACGTGGCGGAGCCTGATCAACTGACAGCCGGGCTCGGCCAAGGCTGGATGATCGAAACCAACGGCCACAAGCCGTATGCGTGCGGCGTGGTGCTGCATCCCCTGATCGATGCCGTCATTGCGATCCGCAATCGCGACGCGATCGATGCCGCGTCGGTTGACGAAATCAGCCTGCGCGTGAATCCTTTGGTGCTGTCGATCACCGGCGTCGTCGAACCGTCGACCGGATTGCAGTCGAAATTCTCGCTCGTGCACTCGGCGGCGGTGGCCCTGATCGATGGCGCGGCCGGCGTTGCGCAATATTCCGATGCCAGGGCCGCTGATCCGAAAGTCGCGGCTTTGCGTCGCAAAGTGAAGGCGGTAGCCGACGAAACGCTGCGCAAGGACGAGGCCTATGCGGCGATCATCGCTGGAGGCGAGCGCCACGAAGTCCACATCGCGCATGCCAGCGGCACGGCCGATAATCCGATGAGCGATGCCGCCATCGAAGCTAAATTCATGGCCAATGCGGCGCCGGTCATCGGCCGCGAGCGCGCCGAGCGAGCGTGCGACTTCGTGCTCGCGCTTGAGGTGCAGCCGGATATGCGCGCATTGACCGCGCTGCTGGCTTGATAGTTTCCTGCAAAAAGAAAATGCTTGGAGGAAATGCCACGGAACGCGCGGGAGGAATGCCATGAGACTTCCCCGTCGACATTTTCTGCATCTGGCGGCTGGCGCAGCCGCAACCCCGGCTATTTCACGCTTTGCCTGGGCGGATGTTTATCCGTCGCGGCCGGTGCGTTTGATCGTCGGCTTCGCCGCTGCGGGTCCGTCCGACATCGCAGCGCGCCTGGTAGGTCAAATGCTCGCGGACCGGCTTGGCCAGCCGTTTATCGTCGAAAACCGGCCCGGCGCGGGCAGCAATCTCGCGACCGAGATGGTGGTGCAGGCGCCGCCTGACGGCTACACGCTTCTCCTGATCGGCTCACCGAATGCGGTCAACGCAACCCTCTACGACGATCTGAGCTACAATTTTATCCGCGATATCGCCCCGGTCGCGCGCGTGATGCGCCTAACTAATGTGATGCTGGTCAATCCGTCGTTTCCGGCCACGACGGTTCCCGAATTCATCACCTACGCCAAAGCCAATCCGCACAAGATAAATATGGCGACGGCCGGCAACGGTAGCCCGCCGCATATGCTGGGTGAGTTGTTCAAGATGATGGCGGGTGTCGACCTCGTGACGGTCGCTTACCGTGGTGGTGGCCCGGCGCTCGTCGATCTCATCGGCGGACAAGTGCAGGTTATGTTTGAAGGGATTACGTCCTCGATCGAGTACGTCCGGGCCGGCAAGCTTCGCGCCCTCGCCGTCACGGCAGCCACGCGTTCGGCGGCGCTTCCCGATGTTCCGGCGATCGGCGAATTCGTGCCCGGCTACGATGGCAGCGGCTGGATCGGCATCGGTGCGCCGAAGGCTACGCCCGTCGAGATTGTCGAAAAACTGAACAAAGAAATCAACGCGGGGCTAAACACCCCGAAATTTGCCGCTCTCCTTCAGAATCTGGGCGGCGTACCGGCGCCGATGTCGCCCACCGGCTTGAGCAGTTTTATCGCCTCGGAAACCGAACGGTGGGCAAAGGTGGTTAAACTCTCTGGCGCGAAGCCGGAGTGATTTGGACACCACCATCGCGTCGGCCAAGTGCCGGCCGGATCAGCCGAATGGTTTGATGCTTTCGGCGACGGAATTGGCGATGTGCTCCTTGGAAATCACGCCGACGATGTCCGGCGGCCGCCACCGCCCGGTCGTCTTGCCTACCACGGCCATGCTGGCGTCATGGCGCGCCATGCGCTGGACGATGTCGAACACGATGTCGTCTTCGCGCGCCAGCGTGAAATTACGCTGCGCGACGTCGTTCATCGTGACGCCGGTATAGGCGGCCTCCAGTCCGCGCCGAAGCCCGGTATTGACGCGGACGACGCCGGCAATGTGGTTGCCGCGCGTCACCACCACGTGTTTCATGCCGCCGACGGCGCCATGTTGGCGGAGGAAGCCATCGAAATCGGCATCCGCCGGCACCACGACAACATCGCGCTCCATCACCTCGCCGGCGCGGCGCACCAGGAACATGTTGGCGTGCATGGCCTTCGGCACCATGTGGCCGCGGCCGACGAGCTTGATCGTGTAGATATTCTCTGGCGACAGCAGACGCCGAATGCCGATCGCCAGTGCGACCGCGATTATGCTGGGCACCACGAGGTCATAATCGCGCGTCATTTCGAAGATCATGGTGACGGCGGTCATGGCGGCGCCGGTGCCGCCCCCGACCATGGCGGCCATGCCGATGACGGCGCAGGTCGTCACGCCGAAGCCTTCAATCGGGTGAATTGCAGTGACCAATGAGCCAAAGGCGCCCCCGATGGTCGCGCCCATGAACAGCGACGGCGAGAAAACGCCGCCCGAGGCGCCGGAGCCGAGGCTCGTCGACGTGGCGAACAGTTTTGCAGCAAACAGCAGCACAAGAAACGCGGGCACGCCGAGATTGCCCGACAGTATTGCCTGGATAGTCGAGTAGCCGACACCCTCGACGTAATAGTGCCCAGCCGTTCGCATCAGGATGTAAATCAAAACGCCAATCATCAGCATTCCGGCTGAGTGACGCAAATACGGATTTTTGATGCGCTCGAACAAATCCTCGGCGAGCGTCAGACCACGCACGAATGCGGTGGCTGCGAGGCCGATCAAGGCTCCGAGCAGCGCATAAAGCAGAAGTTCGGTCAGCGATGCTGGCTGCTGCGACGTCAAGAGAGAGGCCGGGATCGCAAAGGCCGGGTGCAATCCGAAGAAGATGCGGCCAATAAACGTTGCGGTGCCGGTAGAAAGCGCCACCGGCAGGAACGTGCGTGCGCTCAATTCCGGCATCATCAGTTCGATGGCGAACATCACACCGCCGATCGGCGTATTGAAGGTCGCGGCGATGCCGGCGCCAGCGCCGGCCGCCACCAGCGTGATACGCTGCCATGGCGCCATGTTGATGATTTGGCCGAGCGATGAGCCGATCGCCGAGCCGATCTGAATGATTGGGCCTTCACGGCCGACGGCGGCGCCGGTGCCGATTGACAACGCCGAGGCCAGCGACTTGACCACGGCGACCACCGGCCGGATGACCCCTTCTTTGTAGTAAATCGCGTCCATGACTTCCGGCACACCGTGCCCGCGCGCTTCGGGCGCGAAGTTCGTAACCAGGAAGGTAACGAGGAGACCGCCGAGGATGGGAACGATGATGATCAACGAGCCCCACGGGCCGGGCGGCGTGAATACGCTAGCGTCGTAGCCGGTCGAGAACGAGCCGAGAAAGGCGACGTTGTGAATGAGGCCGATCAGTGCACGGAACAAAACCGCGCCAAACCCGGCAATGAGCCCGACGACAACGGCAAGGAGCGACAATCGAACGAGGCCGAGCCGCTGAGGCAGCCTGATTCTCATGCCGTGATAACGCGCCCAGTGCGTTTATAGCTGCTTGATCGAATCAAAATTCCAGGTCGAGTTGCTCGGATTTTCGCCGACCCTGACCGTCGTATCGTTGAGGAATCGGTAGGACGGCACCGGCAGATTGTAGGGAGCCGGTACGCCGGAGAAGACTCGACCCGCACCGTCATATTTCGAACCGTGGCAGGGGCAAAAATAACCGCCCGGCCAATTCTCCACCGGCTGAGTTGCGCTCGCGTTCGGATAGAACAGCGGGATGCAGCCGAGATGGGTGCAGATGCCGACCAGAAGGCCGTACTCGGGCTTGACCGAACGGTGCCAGTTGGTGGCATAGGGCGGCTGCTGAAGAACAGTGGAATTCGGATCGGACAGCAGCGCCACGTCCTGGCTGCTCTGCAGCGCGTCAAGCGTCGCCTTGGCGCGATGGAAAACGAAGATCGGCCGCTGCCGCCAGTAGATGACGATCTGCGCGCCTTCCGCGATTTTGCTGACGTCGACATCGACCGGTCCGCCGGCGGCGAGCGTCGAGGCGTCAGGGTTCATCTGGTCGATCAGCGGCACCAGCGTCGCCGCGGCGCCGACGGCGGCGACCGCGCCGGTCGCGATGTAAATAAAGTCGCGGCGCGACGGCTCCTCCAGATGTTCGATACCTGTTGCGGTCGATGCGCTGCTCGCCATGGTCACGTCCTTGAAGTGAAAGTCTTCTATGGCAACCCTGCGTCACAGGGTCTGTTCCGCCGCCCCCGCCCGGAAAGAGGAGCGTCCGTGCCTTTATGTCGGCTCCGACCCGGTCTCGTCAATCGAGCAATTGTCGTCATCCCAATTATGACGACAGGACGGCTTTGGCCCGTGACAGGGTGTCCGCAATAGTGCCAGAAGCGTCGATCTGGGCCCATTCAAGCTGGCCCAAGTCGTAGTTTTCCTGGGCGCGGGCAATCGATTGGTCGGCATCCGACGCGTCGTTGGCGCGGCCGCCGACGCGGGCGATTCGGGTCGCCAAACTCGCGGTGAGAAACAGCCCATGCAGCGGAATGTTGGCGGTTTTTGCCGCCGCGGCGATGGCGTCGCGTTCCTGCGGCAGGGCGAATACGGCATCGACGATCGCCGAATGTCCGGCGGAAAGGATGCGGACCGTTTTGCCAGCGACGGCGGCATAAACACGTTCGGTCGCCGCGGGAGTATAGGCGTCGGCGCCAAGCTTTTCGGTCTCGCCAGCGCCAAACAGCGCCTTGCGCTCGACGTCGGAGCGTACAATGACGGCGCCTGGCATCGGCGCGACGTGCGGTGCCAGATCGCGCGCCAGCTGGGATTTGCCGGCGCCAGAGAGGCCGCCGACGGCGATGAATTTCGGCGGGGCAGGGGTGATCGTGCGCCGGGCGAATTCAAAATACGCGCGTGCCGATTTGGCGATCTCGGCCCGCTCGGACGCTGTTGCCCGCTCCATGCGCGCGGCGGTGACCTTGGCCCGGATCGCGGCGCGCATGGCGAGGAAGAACGGCAGCGCCGCCAGCGCGTCGAGGTCCTCGACGCGGCGTGTCTCGGCGAGGTAGCGGTTGAGCACGATATTGGCGGCCTCGGGCAAACCGCGCTCAAGCAGGTCCATCAGCAGGAAGGCCAGATCGTAAAGCACGTCGCCGGAAGCGATGATGTCGCTGAACTCGATGGCGTCGAACAGCACCGGTTTGCCGGCGATCAGGACGATGTTGCCGAGGTGAAGATCGCCGTGGATGTGGCGGATAAATCCGTGGCGGCCGCGCTCGCGCAGCAGCGGTACGATGCGATCGTACGCGGCGCGGCCCGCTTTCCCGAACGCTTCGTTTTCAGCGGCCGGAAAAATTTCCGGATGTTCTTTGAACGCCTCAAGGTGTTCGTCGATATACGAACCGAGCGCTTCGATCCACGGCTCCGGCTGGGCAGCCTTCGTCTTGGCATGGGCCGCGGCGATGGCGCGGCCGAGCGCATCGGCTAGCCCATCGTCAATATCCTTTGCCATATGATCGAGCGTGCGCGTCTCATCGAAGCGGTGCATGTCGACCGCCCACTCCACGGGCGTGCCTTTGCCGCCGATTGCGAGGTTGCCGTCGCTATCTCGGGTAATGGCGGCGACGCCGCGGTAGATTTCGGGCGCGTAGGGCGTATTGACCGCAATCTCGGCCGCGCAGGCGGCTTTACGCTTTGCGAGTGTCGAATAATCGAGAAATGGAAAACGCACGGCGCGCTTGATCTTGAGCACCCGGTCGCCGGCGAGGAACACGCTGGCGGCATGTGTATCGATGCGCCGGACTGCTTTGGTCGTGCCCTTATAGGCCGCGGAACGGCCAAGAAAGGCGAGCACCTCGTCCTGACTATCGGCGGCGTCACTCATACGGCGGGACCCTGTTGGCGAAGGTTCGGTTTTTCTTAGATAATGCAGTCTTCGACGCTGCGACCGGCACCCGCCCGGACCAGAGGGCAGGGCAGATCACCCGCCAAGGAGACCTCATGCGCGCCAAGGATAACATGCGGACCGCCGCGGAGGTCCTGGTCGACCAATTGCGCATCCACGGCGTGCAACACGCTTTCTGCGTGCCGGGTGAGAGCTATCTCGCGGTCCTCGATGCGTTCCATGACAGCGACCTAGCTGTCACCGTGTGCCGGCAAGAGGGCGGGGCCTGCATGATGGCGGAGGCGGTCGGCAAAGCGACCGGCCGGCCGGGCGTCTGCTTCGTGACCCGCGGGCCGGGGGCGACCAATGCATCGCCCGGCATCCACATTGCACGCCAAGAATTCGACGCCGCTCGTCATGTTCGTCGGCCAGGTCGCGCGCGACATGCGCGAGCGCGAGGCGTTTCAGGAACTCGACTACCGCGCCGTGTTCGGCTCGATGACCAAATGGTCGACCGAGATCGACGATCCCGCGCGCGTGCCGGAGATCGTGTCGCGGGCCTTCTACACCGCGGCGAATGGTCGGCCCGGCCCGGTCGTCGTCGCTATCCCCGAGGATATGCTGGTCGAGCGCGTTGCGGTGCCGGATGCGCCGCCATTTGCACTGGTCGAGACCTCGCCAGGACAGACCGAAATGGCGAAGGTCGCGCAGATGCTCTCCGGCGCGCGGGCTCCGATCATGCTGCTCGGCGGCAGCCGGTGGTCGGAAGCGGCGTCCGACGCCATCGGCCGCTTCGCTCAGAAATATTCGCTGCCGGTCGCCACCACGTTCCGCCGCGGCTCGTTGTTCGACCAATTGCATTCCTGCTACGCCGGCGATCTCGGCATCGGTCCCAATCCGAAACTGCTTGAGCGCATCAAGTCGGCCGATCTCGTCATCATGGTCGGCGGCCGGCTCGGCGAATTGCCGTCGCAGAGCTACACGCTGTTCGACATTCCCGGCCCGCAAATGCCCTTCATCCATGTCCATCCGGGCGCGGAAGAACTCGGCCGCGTCTACAGTCCGCATTTGGCGATCAATGCCACACCGACCGCATTCGCGTCGTCGTTGGAAAATCTCGAGCTAAAGGACGCATCGGGAGGCCAGGCGAAGGCCGCTCACACCGACTATCTGGACTGGACGGAGAAGCCGACCGAGCAGCCCGGCGGAGTCAACTTCGGCGCGGTCATGGTGTGGCTGCGCGAATTCCTGCCTGTCGATGCGATCCTGTGCAACGGTGCCGGCAATTATGCGTCATGGGTCCATAGATTCTTCCGCTTTCGCCGTTTCATGAGTCACCTCGCACCGGCGTCGGGCTCGATGGGCTATGGCGTGCCGGCGGCGGTGGCGATGAAGCGGCTGCACCCGTACCGGCCGGTGGTCTGCCTTGCTGGCGACGGCGACTTTCTGATGAACGGCCAGGAATTCGCCACCGCCGTGCAATACGACGCGCCCTTCGTCACCATCATCGTCGATAATGGTATGTACGGCACCATCCGCATGCATCAGGAACGTGAATATCCCGGCCGTATCTCGGCGACCGAATTGCGCAATCCCGACTTTTCGGCTTATGCGCGCGCCTTCGGCGGCTTCGGCGCGTCGGTCGAGCGCACCGAGGATTTCCCGGCGGCATTCAAGCAGGCGCAGGCTTCCGGCAAACCCGCGATCATCCGGCTTGTTGTCGATCCCGAGGCGATCACGCCGACGACGACGATTGCCAAGCTCCGCGCCAAATCGCTGGCGGACAAATCACGCTGAGGAAGGTCGAAATGAAAAGTCTTGTTTTTGCGGTCGTGGCATTTGCGATGACGGCGATTCAGGCCGATGCCAAGGGTTGCATCAAGGGCGCGGTGGTCGGCGGCATCGCCGGTCACGCCGCCGGTCACCACGCGGTCATTGGAGCGGTCTCTGGTTGCATCATCGGTCACCACTTGGCGAAGAAGCACGAGGAGGAAATGCAGGCTCCCGCGAACGGCACACCGCAACCGACGCCTACGTCCGCAGAGCAACCGGCTCCCGCGCAGAGCCCGAAGCAGTGATCGCCGCGATCTCTACTCCGCCTTGATGCCGGCGGCCTTGATGATTGGCCACCATTTTTCTATCTCGGCTTTCTGGAAGTCACGCAGCGCTTGCGGCGTCTGCTGCTCGGGCGGATAGATCACCTGGGCGAGATCGGTGAGCTTCTTGCGCGTATCGGGATCGAGGAGCGCCGCTCTGATTGCCGCATTGAGCTTGTCGATCATCGGCTTCGGCGTGCCTTTGGGCGCCCACATCGCGTGCCAGAACGAAAAGTAGAAGCCCGGCAGGCCGGCTTCGTCGGCGGTCGGGATATCCGGCGCCACGGCGATGCGCTCCTTCGCAGTGACGGCGTAGGCCTTAAGGTCGCCGGACTTCACGTGCGGCAGCGACACCGCGGGCGTGTCGAGCTGAATGTCTGTGATGCCGGCTAACAGATCCTGCGTCGCTAAACCGGCGCTGCGATACGACACCATCTGCCACTTCACACCGACCAGGTTTTCCATCAGCACGCCGGCAACGTGGCTCGGTGAGCCGACGCCGGACGTGCCCATCGTCGTCTTGTCGCCGTTTTGCTTCAGCCAGGCGACCAGCTCTTTCAAGTTGTTCGCCGGCATGGTCTTGCGGGTGTCGATCAAGAACGGCTGCGTCGCCACCAGCGCCACCGGCTCGAAATCCTTGAGGAAATCGAAGGGCAGGTTGTAGATGGCGCCGTTGGCGACATTGGTTCCCCACATGCCCCACAGCACTGTGTAGCCGTCCGGCGCCGAGCGCTCGGCACGGGTGACACCGATGGTGCCGGCCGCGCCCGCCGTGTTCTCCACCACAACAGTCTGGCCGAGCACAGCGCTCATGCCCTTTGCGATGATCCGCCCGAGCGTATCGGTCGAGCCACCGGGAGCAAGCGGCACGATCATGGTGATGGGATGATCGGGATATTGCGCGCTGGCGGGTACTGCCGCGGCGAAACTCGACAGCACCGCGATAGCCGCGGCTAGAGTGGATTTGCCGATCACTATTTCCTCCCCAAGCGAATTGTCTGAATCCTATGCCAGAGGATGCAGCCGCCCCATAGGGCCGAGGTGCGCACTGCGACGGTATGGCTGCGCATTGCCGGTGATTTTGAATCGTGGTTCATTTGTTGGAATCCTGCCACTGATTCCTCTTGTGATCCACCGATGCCCTATCGCCGCACCGAAAACGTCATGCGCCGGCTTGCCGCCCGCCACGACGCCATCATTGCCGCGGCGCGCGATGCGGCGAGCGAGGGCGGCATGGCGGCGGTGCAGATCGTGCCGGTGGCGCAGCGCGCCGGCATCGCGGCGGGCACCGTGTACCGTTATTTCCCGGCCAAGATCGATCTCGTTGTGGCGCTGCTCGCCGAAATCTCCGAACGCGAGATCGGCGTGCTGCGCCGCGCCGCCGATGGTGCGCCCGGCCCGCTGTCGGCGCTTGCGGCGTCGATCATGACGTTTGCCGCGCGCGCCCTGCGCGATCGCCGGCTTGCTTTTGCTGCGATCGCGGAGCCTGTCGACGCCGACCTCGATGTCGCCCGGCTCGCGTTTCGCCAAGCGCTGGCCGCCGAATTCGCGCAACGCATCGCCGCGGCTGTGAAGGCCACGCATCTGCCGCAACAGGACGCGGCGCTTTCGGCCGCCGCACTGCTCGGCCTCCTGATCGAAGGATTGGTCGGACCGCTGGCGCCGGACGCAGCCGGCCGAGAGCGCGCGATCCTTCAGTCGCTCGCGCTCATCGCTCTGCGCGGGCTCGGAGTCGCGGATCCGCGCGCCCGCGGGCTCGTGGTGCAGACCGTAATCAGCGATCGATAATGCCTGACTTGCGCAGGTGCGGAAAACGTTCCGTGAGCAATGAGCCAGGATAATAGGTCGGCGCGAAGGCAGGATAGGCGCGAATCGCCTCGAACCAGCGTTCGACACGGGGCAGATCCTGCCACGCGCCCGCCTCGCCGAGATCGGCCATGCGCACGATCGCCGGCATGACCATAATGTCCGCCAGCGAAATGTCGTTGCCGAGAAGCCATGGTCCGCCGCTCTTTTCAATCTCTGCGTTCATGCGCTCGTAGGTCCGCCGTAGCCGGGCCATGGCTTCATCCATGTCCTTCTGCGGAAAGCCCTTGCGGCCCATCGACAGCATGAATTCCTTGCGCAGCGGTTTTGATTCCGCAAATGCCACGAATTCTTCCTCGCTCATCGCCGCAAAGCGCGGCAAGAACGCCAGATTGAATGTGGGCACGCGCACGGCGGCTGCCGGCATCTCATCCACATAATGCATCAGCGCTCGCATTTTGGCGCGCGTGACCGGATCGTGCGGCGTGAAGTTCTCGGGGGCGGGCGCAATCTCGTCGAGATATTCGATGATGACCGACGAATCGGTGACGATAGCGCCGTCGTGATCGAGCGTCGGCACGACGCCATTGGGATTGAGCGCTAGGTAATCCGGTTTGAGCTGATCGCCGGCAAGAAGATCGAGCTTGACCTCGGTGAACGGCAATTTCTTGGCGTTGAGCACGAAACGGACGCGCTGACTGCAAGTCGATTGCGGCGCGTTGTAGAGGATAAATGCCATTACGCGGGCTCGAATTTTGAGGCGATGAATTCAATGCGACATCAGCACCGGCACCGTCATGGAGCGCATGATGCTGTGGGTCACGCCGCCGAGCACGAATTCGCGCAGCCGCGAGTGGCCGTAGCCGCCCATGACGATGAGGTCGGCGCCGCTGTCGGCGGCGTGCGACAGCAGCACGTCGGCGACATCGACATTGCCGCTGTCCATCCGCTTGACGTCGACCTTCAATCCGTGGCGGGCGAGGTGCTGGCCCATATCGGCGCCGGCGATCTCATCCTTCTTGCCGCGCTCGTTACTGACGATAACCAGTTCGACGCGTTTGGCCTTTTCGAGGAGCGGCATCGCGTCGGCGATGGCGCGCGCCGCCGGACGGCTGCCGTCCCAGCAGGCCATGACCAGATCGAGCTTGAGCGGTGCTTTCTGGATATACGGCACCACGATCAGCGGGCGGCCGGACTCGAACAGTGTGGCTTCGGCGATGATTTCCTCCACCGAGCCGCTGTCGGGCGCCGGTTGACCGACGACGGCGAGATCGAAGCGGCGAGCGAGCCGACCGAAGTGATCGCCGGCCCCGGCCAGACTTGCGGCTAGCGTGATCGGTTCGGCGGAGACGCCGACACGCGACGCCGTCGCGGCAAATTTATCGATCGCCGCCTTGGCCGCATTCTGGTTGTCGGATTGCTGTGTCTCGATCAACTCGGCCGGGATGTAGCCTGTGCCTGAAACTGGCACGATCGGATCGTAGACGAAGGCAATGCCGGCAATATGCGCTGCGAAGGCGTCGGCGACCGAGACCGCATAATCGCCGGCCGGCCCGCCGTCCGCGCCGGTGCTCAGATTGACGACAATGTCCTTCATCATGGTGGCGTCTCCTCTATCCCACGACTTATTACGTCACGCGCAGCACGGTGCGGTTTGCGCCAAATCAAGCCGCTGCTAGTTCTTCTTGATGCTGCCGTCGGCGTTGAACTGGCTGATATAGGCCCACAAGTCGTTGATCTCATCGGGCTTCTTGATGCCGGCAAAGATCATTTTGGTGCCGGGCACCACGCCCCGCGGGTCCTGGATATATTCCTTGAATTTCGCCTCATTCCAAACGATCCCCGAATTCTTGTTGGCGTCGGAATACTCGAAGTCCGGCACAGTGCCGGAATGGCGGCCATCTAGTCCGTTCAGCTCGGGACCGATCTTGTTTTGCGCGTCGTCGCCGATCGAGTGGCACGGCAGGCATTTGTGGAACGATATCTCGCCTTTGGCGACGTCCTGCGCCGAGGCCGCGCCTGCGTATGCAGCGATCAATCCCGCGGCCAAAATCAGTCTCTTCATTGCCAATTCACTCCTTATTCCTTGAGCGCCAATCGCGCCCATCCGCCCCGCTCACACACAGCAGCCGTTCAAGCGGCCCTGATCGTGCGTGTCAACGGCCAAAACTGCCTTCCGGCCGGGCAGGCTGCGGACGCGGCACGAAGCGCGGATACGCCGGCCGTTTACCGCTATAATGCGACGGAGAATACGCGGGAGGTTCGATGCCGGTTCTGATGCCGCTGTTCGATGACGCGGTACTGGCGCGCCGCGCCGAGATCGTGGCGGCGCTCCAGCGCATCGTGCCAGGCGAGGGGGTGATCGCCTCTGAGCAGGCGATGCGGCCCTACGAAAGCGATGGCCTCACTGCCTACCGGCAGCTTCCCATGGTGGTCGTGCTGCCGGAAACGACCGCGCAGGTGTCCGCCGTGCTCGCCTACTGCCATCGCCAAGGCATCAAGGTAGTGCCACGCGGCGCAGGGACGTCGCTGTCGGGCGGTGCGCTGCCGCTTGGCGACGGCGTGCTCCTTGGCATGGCCAAGTTCAACCGCATCCGCGACATCGATTTCGACAATCGCGTCGCCGTAGTGGAACCCGGCGTCACCAATCTCGCGGTGTCGCAGGCGGTCGAACATGCGAGCTTTTATTACGCACCGGATCCATCGTCGCAGATCGCTTGCAGCATCGGCGGCAATGTCGCGGAGAATTCAGGCGGCGTGCATTGCCTCAAGTACGGCATGACCACCAATAATCTGCTGGGCTGCGAACTGGTGCTGATGACCGGCGAGATATTGCGGTTCGGCGGCAAGCATCTGGACTCCGGCGGCTACGATCTGCTCGGCATCATCACCGGCTCCGAGGGCCTGCTCGGCGTCGTCACCGAAATCACGGTTCGAATCCTGAAAAAACCGCAGAGTGCGCGCGCCGCCCTGATCGGTTTTATGAATTCCGAAGACGGCGGTGAATGCGTCGCCCGCATCATCGGCTCGGGCATTATTCCTGGCGGCATGGAGATGATGGATCGGGCGGCCGTTCGCGCCGTCGAGGAATTCGTCCACGCCGGCTATCCGCTCGACGTCGAGGCGTTGCTGATCGTCGAACTCGACGGCCCGCGCGCCGAAGTCGATCACCTGCTCGAGCGCGTGGAGGGGATCGCGCAGCAATGCCACGCGGTGACGTCCCGCGTTTCCAATTCCGAAGAGGAGCGGCTGCTGTTTTGGGCAGGGCGCAAGGCGGCATTCCCGGCGATCGGCCGCATCTCGCCGGATTATTTCTGCATGGACGGCACCATCCCGCGCGCGAAATTGCCGCTGGTGCTGCACCGCATGAAAGAACTGTCGGCACAATACGGGCTGCGTGTCGCCAATGTGTTCCATGCCGGCGACGGCAATCTGCATCCGTTGATCCTCTACGACGCCAACATTCCAGGCGAACTCGAACGTGCCGAACAATTCGGTGCCGATATCTTGCGGTTATGCGTCGAAGTCGGCGGTGTTTTGACCGGCGAACACGGCGTTGGCGTCGAGAAGCGCGACCTGATGCCGGTGATGTTTTCCGAGATCGATCTTGATCAGCAGCAGCGCATCAAGTGCGCGTTCGACGACAAGAGCCTGCTCAACCCCGGCAAGGTGTTCCCGACGCTACATCGCTGCGCCGAACTCGGCCGCGTGCATGTGCATCGGGGTCGTACGGCATTCCCCGATATTTCGCGATTTTGAGCGCGCACCACATGCACTGCAAATGAAATTCGGCCTCTTCAATTCAGCACAGGCAAGCAGTCACGATCTCGGGCCGCAAACCGGCCAGGGTTTCCGCGACTATCTCGATTACAACGTCGAAGCCGAGGCGCTTGGCTATCAGTCGAGTTTTTCCGTCGAGCATCATTTCACCGGCTGGAACCAAGTCTCTGCGACGCTGATGCTCCTGATGGCGCTCGCCATGCGCACCAAGACGCTGCGGCTCGGCACCGCCGTCATCGTGTTGCCCTGGCACAATCCGGTGCTGCTTGCGGAGCAGGCGGCGACGCTCGATCTCCTGTCGGGCGGGCGGTTCGATTTCGGCATCGGCAAGGGCTACCGCCACAGCGAGTTCAGGGGCTTTCAGATAGCGCCGGAAGAAGCCGGGGCGCGCTTCGAGGAGGCGATCGAAGTGATGACGCGGGCTTGGACCAGTCGCGAACGCTTTTCCCATCGCGGCCGTTTCTGGCATTTCGAGGACATTGTCGTTGAGCCGCCGCCGGCGCAGCAACCGCATCCGCCGCTGTGGGTCGCCGCGGCAAGTGAACATTCCATCCGCCGCGCCGCCGCGCGCGGTTTCAATCTGATCCTCGATCAGTACGCCAGCGCCGGAACAATTGGCGAGCGCATCGGCGTCTACAAAGCGGAACGCAAGGCGCGCGGCCTGACTTTCGATCCAATGCAGGTGGCGGTGGCGCGCCAACTCTACATCGCCAGGGATGAGGCCGACAAACAAGCCGCGCTCGCGCGCCAGTCCGCCTATACCAAGCGTACCGTCGACGTGTCGCGCGCGCCGGAGCGCAAGGGCGGCTCGCACGTGCTCGCCTACGCCGACAAAGCCGGCGGCACCGAGGAAAACGCCATGTACGGCACGCCGGATGAAATCTGCGCGATGCTCGAGGCAGTGCAGAAGGCCGGCGTGGCTTACGTCTTGCTCACCATCGCCGGCGGCAGCGAACAATTGCGCCGCTTTGCGCACGACATCATGCCGGTTTTTGCACGTTCAGCCACCGCGGCCGACGCCGCGGAATGATCGCTACTGCGAGCTCCAATCGCATTCGCGCATCGGCATGCCGAAGGCCTGAACGTTTCGGCAGGTATAGCCGGAGCCCGGAATTTCCGGATTGTCGCAATCGTTGTGGCAGACGCGCATGCCGCCTTCCCAATGCCAGCCGACATTCGGGTCCTTGGAATCGCGATTATAGGTCACGGTGCCAGATAAGGCGTGCGAGGCGGATGACTTTCGGGCGTGGCTGGTCGCGAAGGCGTGAGACGGCTGCGCGTCCAAAATGGCACTGAGCAGGACTGCGGATGCAATGATTGCATACTTCATGGCTTTTTCCTCCGGCTTTAGCCGTTGGTCAGCGAGAAGGTCGCGCCTGTTCAAGATATTGCCTAAGTTTAATCCGGGGAAACACCATGCCGGAACATGATTTTAGACCGCGCGATGCCGCGGAGGTCGAGCGGGCAATCCAGTGGGCGTTGGGTGAAGGCAAAACGCTCGAGGTTGTCGGCCGCGGCAGCAAGCGCGCCATTGGCCGCGCCGCGCAATGGGATGCCACGCTCGATCTGTCAGCGCTGTCCGGCGTGACACTGTACGAACCGGAGGAACTGGTGCTGTCGGCGAAAGCCGGCACGCCGCTCGCCGAGATCGAGGCGCTCGTAGCGGCGAGCCGGCAGGAACTCGCGTTCGAGCCGATGGACCATGCCGCCGTGCTCGGAGTTACAGCCGGATCCGCCAGCATCGGTGGAGTGCTGGCAGCCAATCTTTCTGGCCCGCGGCGCATCAAGGCCGGCGCGGCGCGCGATCATTTTCTCGGCGTTACCGCGGTATCCGGCCGCGGCGAGACTTTCAAGTCGGGTGGCCGCGTCGTCAAGAACGTCACCGGCTACGACATCTGCAAGCTTCTTGCCGGCTCGTGGGGTACGCTCGCCGCCATGACCGACGTAACCATCAAAACCTTGCCGCGGGCCGAGACCGAGGCGACGGTTCTGGTCCTGAAACTCGACGATGCCACGGCGCGGAAAGTTATGACTGCCGCGACCGGTTCATTCGCCGATGTCTCGGCGGCGGCGCATCTGCCCGTAACCGTTGCCGCGCGTATTCCCGAAACCGCTCCGGCGCAGGTCGCCGTGACCGCGTTTCGCCTCGAGGGCGTCGCTCCGTCGGTCACAGAACGCAAGAAGGTGCTGGAAAAGCTGCTCGGGCCCTTCGGCACACTCGGTTCGCTCGACGAGGCCTCATCACGGGCGCTGTGGCGCGCGGTGCGTGATGTGACGCCGTTCGCCGCGCAAGGACCGTCAGGAAGCCGTGATGTGTGGCGTATCTCCACCGCCCCGACGCAGGGCCCGGAGGTCGGCCGCGCGCTCGCGGATCAGACTGATGCGGAACTCATATACGACTGGGCTGGAGGACTTGTTTGGCTGGCGCTGCCGGCATCAGATAACGCGCGTGCGCCGCAAGTGCGTGCCGCCGTCGCTGCTGCCGGCGGCCACGCCACCTTGATCCGTGCGCCGGTGGCGGTGCGCGCCGCGGTCGAGGTCTTTTCCCCCGAGGCGCCGCCGCTTGCGGCGCTTACGGCGCGGGTGCGGCAAAGCTTCGATCCGCGAGGTGTGCTCAACCCCGGGCGGATGTGGGCGGGCGTATAGTCGTGCAGACATCCTTCACTCTGGCGCAACTCGCCGATCCGGATGTCGCGGAATTCGGAAAAGATCCTGCGCGCCTGCGTGCACTGCGGCTTCTGTACGGCGACTTGCCCGACCTACGTGCTCGACGGCAACGAACTCGATTCGCCGCGCGGCCGTATCTACCTCATCAAAGACATGCTGGAGCATGAGCGGCCGGCGACAGCGGACGTCGTCCTGCATATCGATCGCTGTTTGTCGTGCCTCGCCTGCATGACGACCTGCCCTTCCGGCGTGCATTACATGCATCTCGTCGATCATGCTCGTGTGCACATCGAGCGGACCTATCGGCGTCCGCTGGGCGATCGCCTGCTGCGCGCTTTGCTGACGTGGCTGATGCCCTATCCGCAGCGCTTCCGGCTTGCGTTAGCCGCCGCACGGCTCGGCAAGCCGTTGGCGCCGCTTGCCGCGTTTGCAGGCCTCAAACGGGTCGCAGCGATGCTCGCTCTTTCGCCCTGGCGGGCGCCAAGTCGTCCACTAGCGCCGCAGGTTTTTCCTGCTTCAGGCGCGCGCCAAGGCCGCGTCGCGCTGCTCGCCGGCTGCGTTAACGACCTCCTCGCGCCGCAAATCAATGCGGCGGCGATCAGTGTTTTGACGCGGCACGGCATCGAGGTGGTGCTGGCAGACGGCGTCGGCTGCTGCGGCTCGCTGGTGCATCATATGGGTCGCGACGATGCGGCGCTGGCGCAGGCCCGCGCCAATATCGACGCCTGGATCGCGCTCGAAGGTCTCGACGCCGTCGTCATCACCACGTCCGGCTGCGGCACGACGGTGAAAGACTATGGTTTCATGTTCCGCGCCGATCCGGCCTATGCCGAACAGGCCAAGCGCATTTCTAGCCTCGCCAAGGACATAGCGGAATATCTCGGCGGCTTGCCGCTCGCCGCCGGGCCGAGCGCGGCCGGCCTCATCGTTGCCTATCATGCGGCGTGCTCGCTCCAGCACGGCCAGCGCATCCTGCGACAGCCGAGAGATCTGCTCGCTAGGCTCGGCTTCGCGGTCAAGGACGTACCCGATGGACATTTGTGCTGCGGCTCGGCCGGCACCTACAATATTCTTCAGCCCAGCATTGCAAGGCGGTTGCGTGAGCGTAAAGTCGGGACTATCGAAGGATTGCGGCCTGACGTGATTGCAGCGGGCAATATCGGTTGCATCACGCAGATCGCAGCGGGTACGGAACTTCCAATCGTCCACACGGTCGAGTTGATCGATTGGGCTACTGGCGGGCCACGCCCCCCCGCTCTGCGGGAGCATGTGATGCGAGTACGCGTAACTTAAGTGCAAGTGACGCGAGCGCATGGGCCGCGCGCGGCCAGGTGGGATTCCACTGGGTTTCCATTCAAGTCCAGGAGATTGGATCGGGAGGTCGATCATGGCGAAAAAGGCAAAGTCGAAGAAGAAATCCACGAAGAAGAGAGCCGCACCGGCGCGCAAGAAGAAAAAAATGATGAAGTCGTCGAAGAAAGCGGCGCCGAAGAAGAAGGCCAAGAAGGCTGCGCCAAAAAGAAGGCGCGCCGAAGCCCAAGGCTGTTACTCCGAAACCCAAGGCTGCTGCTCCGAAGCCCGCCGCGCCGAAGCCTGCGGCCAGTCCGATGCCGGCGCCTGCACCAGCGCCAGCACCCGCTCCGTCGCCGGCGCCGTCATGGACTCCGCCGTCGGGGTCCAGTTTCGGCGGTTCTGGCGGCGGCGGTACAAACTAGCCCTCGCGCGATCGTTGACGCGGCGCTTGGCGATCGAGCCCGCGCCGCGTCAAACGCGCTGGAATCGCGTTGCATCCGGGCGCATTGCATGTGCTTGGCGAGGCCAATAGCATTGGCGGCATATCAGGTGGACGGCGAGACGTCGCCGATCCGATGCCGGTGAAAGCCGGCCATTTTGCTTTCCGGGAGGTGCGTGATGGCGACCTACAAGATCCTGCTGATGGGCGCATCCTACGGCTCGTTGCTGGCGTCCAAACTCCTGTTTGGCGGTCATTCAATCCATCTCGTCTGCCTGCCTGCGGAAGCCGATTTGATCAACGCAGAGGGCTTCAAGGTTCGCCTGCCAGTGCGCGGCCGCAAGGAACCGGTGTTGCTGGAGTCCCGCAAGCAACCTGGCAAAGTGACGGCCGGCCCCGCAGCCGGCGTCGACCCGAAGCAATTCGACCTCGTCGGCCTTTGCATGCAGGAGCCGCAGTACCGTTCGCCGGGCGTGCGCGAATTGCTGGACGCGGTGGCCAAATCGCGCGTGCCGTGCATGTCGATCATGAACATGCCGCCGCTGCCCTACGTGAAGCGTATCCCGGGCCTGGACTATAAGGCGCTGGAACCGGCCTATACCGACCCGCGCGTCTGGAACTCATTCGATCCAAAGACCATCACGCTGAACAGTCCCGACCCGCAGGCGATTCGCCCTCCGGACGGCCAGGCGAACGAGTTGTTGGTCACGCTGCCAACCAACTTCAAATGCGCAAGGTTCGACGACGACAAGTCGACGGAGATCCTTCGCAATCTCGAGAAGGATGTCGACGCCGCGCGTTTCGATGCGCCGGAAGGCAAGATCGAGCTACCGGTGAAGCTGAAGGTCTACGACTTCGATCTTCGTGCCGCTCGCCAAGTGGGCCATGCTGCTCGCCGGCAACTACCGCTGCGTCACGAAGGACGGGATGCGCACCGCGCAGGAAGCGGTGCACAGCGACATCGAGACGTCGCGCTCGGTCTACAACTTCGTGTTCGATCTCTGCGTCAAGCTCGGCGCCAAGCCGGACGATCTTGTGCCGTTCGAGAAATACGCTGCTGCCGCCCAGTCATTGACGAGACCCGCTTCGGCGGCGCGGGCGCTGCAAAACGGTGCGCCCAATATCGAGCGCGCCGACAAGCTCGTTCAACTGATTGCCAGGCAGAAGGGCTTAAGCCATCCGGCGATCGACGCCCAAGTGGCACTGGTCGACGCCAGGCTTGAAGCCAACCGCAAGAAGGCTGCCGCCTAGAATTGAGCTAGGCGACCTCGACGTCCTGCCAGAAGCCGAATTGGCCGCCCACCGCTTTCATTTCGGGTCGGGGCGCCTCGTAAGACCATGCCGCGCGAGTGTGGCGCTTGCCATCGACGACAACGTCGTAAAACTGCACTGCGTGCGGACATTTCAGGTCGTCAGCGGTTTTCTCGGTCTTTTCCAGCCAATCCATGCGCACTGCGGCAGCTGGAAAGTACTGATAGCCCTTGCAATCGACGACATCCTTGCTCTCAGCGACCACTTGTCCGTCAACAACTGCTTTCATCGTCCAGTCTCCGTTCTCTTCCTATCAAATTGAGGTCGCAGTGGAAAAAAGACAAGACGGGTCACCGGCGTAAGGATTGCCACGCCGGACGTTTCGAGCGGTGGCTACAGCTATCCACAGGCCCTTGTCCGTCAGGGCCTAAAACGTCCGTCAAACGGACAGAAAGTGTAACCCCGGCGCCACAGTCCTTAACAAAGTGGCCACTTTTCTCGAAAACGCATAAAAAGTCAGCAACTGCCAACGTTTTAGACTTGGCTATGTGAAAGCAAGTCTTAAAAATTCCGAGGTCATCCAGGTGTTTTCGCCGACATCGTTTGGTGCCGGGCCTGGTTGAAGCGAAGTCGCCGGCCGCGAGCAGGGGATAAAGGGGATTAAAATGAAACGAGTAGCTTACTCATTGGTTTTGGCGATGGGATTGGCTTCCACCACGGCCATGGCGGCCGACATGGCCGTGAAGGCTCCGCCAGCCGCGCCTGCTCCGGCGTCGCCGTGGGACGTGGTCGTCACAGCGGCGTTGATGAACGACTACAATTTCCGCGGTATCAGCCAGTCGAATCATAAACCGTCGACGCAGGCTGGCTTCGAGTTGCGCTACAACACGAGCCCGAGCTTGCAGTGGTACGGCGGCATCTCCGGCGAGAGCATCAGCTTCCCGAATAACGCCGCGGCCGAGATGGACTTTTATGGCGGTATCCGCCCGACTTTCGACAAGCTCGCCCTCGATGTCGGCGCTTGGTACTATTACTACCCGGGCGGCGAATGTTTCGGTTTGCGCGTGGGTCCCACCAACAATTGTAACTCCAATGGCGGCGGCTCGCCTGCTGGCGTTTCTGTTCCTGAGCCGGGATTTCGCCGTTTGGCAACGGCAACTTCGCCAAAGCACACGCGAGCTTCTGGGAAGTCTATGGCAAGGCGACCTATACGTTTAGCGATCAATGGGCTGCCGGCGTTCAGGAATGGTACTCCCCGTCTGTGTCAAATACCGGCGCCAGGGGCTGGTTCACGACCGGTAACGTCACTTGGACCGCTCCGAGCACGACGTTCCAGAACGGCGTGGGCATGTATATCTCCGCCGATCTCGGCTATTGGGATCTCGGCAGCAGCGACAGCTTCTATGGCACCGGCGTTATTTCGGGACTTGGAAGTCAATATTTTAACAGTGTGAAGTACACCAGCTACACCACTTGGGATGCGGGTCTTGGCTTCACGTGGAAGGTCCTGACGCTAGACCTGCGCTACTACGACACCAACCTGAGCAAGGCGGAGTGCAACGTATTCACCAGTGCGCAAAATGCATCGTTCTCGCCAAGTAACGTGACGGCGCAAAACCCGGGCGGTTTCGGCACCAATTGGTGCAGCGCGGCTTTCGTCGCGAAGCTCTCGGCCTCTGTCGACTTCGCCTCGAACCTGAAGTAAGTAGCGACTGAGAACGGAAGATTTACGGCCGGTGGCGGAAACGCCACCGGCTTTTTCTTTTGGATTATTGCTTCGCCGCTCCACACGCGGCGACAAACAAAATCGGCAAATTACTCAGCTGCGGACACCAGCGGCACTTCGCGTGCCTGATGGATGGCTTGGTCGGCCTCGATCTCGATGCGGCGGCGGTGGAGTGCGCGGAGCGTCGAACGGTGGCCGATCGAGATTATCGCGGTGCCCTTGAGCCGCTCCTGCATGAGCCGATACAGCTGCGCTTCGGCCGGTTCATCGAGCGCCGCTGTCGCCTCATCGAGCAAGAGATAATCGGGCGCATAAAGCAACGCCCGGGCAATAGCGAGTTGTTGCTGCTCGCCGCCCGATAGCATCCGATTCCAATGCGCCTCCTCGTTCAGGCGCGCGACGAGCTGTGGAAGGCCGACCGCGTTCAGCACGTCGGCGAGATGGGCGTCGTCGAATGTTCCGGCTCGCGCCGGATAGGTGATGGCGGCAGCAAGCGTCGCCACCGGAAAATACGGACGTTGCGGCACCAGCATGACCTTGGCGTCGGCCGGAACGGTGACGCGCCCCGATCCGAACGGCCAGATTCCGGCGATGGCGCGGAACAGCGTCGATTTGCCGGCGCCCGAAGGTCCTGTCACCAGGACGCGCTCGCCGGCAGGCAAAGTCAGATTCTCGGCGTCTACCAGCGGCTCGCCCGTGGGCAGCGCGACGGCGAGGTGCTCGACGGTGATGGCTCTCGCGCCGTCACGCGGCAGCATCTCGATCGCGGGCTGCGTCAGCGCGGCCGCGCGGCCCGCCTCGATGGCGCTTTCGAAGCCGTCAAGTCTGGCGACGACCGCCTGGTATTCGGCAATCGAACGATAAGCGCTGATGAAATAGGACAAAGCGCCCTGCACGCTGTTGAAGGCCGACGCCGTTTGCATCAGGCCGCCAAGCTGCATGGCGCCAGAGAAATAGACCGGGCTTACCATGACATAGGGAAAGATAACCGACGCCTGCGAATAGCTCTGGGTGAAGAAGGTCAGCTTCTTCTGCCGTTGCATGATGGCGATCCAATTCGCCACGACGAGGCTGAAACGGTCGACGTGCCGCTCGCGCTCGGCGGCTTCACCATGCAGCGACGCGATCTGTTCGGCATTCTCGCGCGAGCGCACGAGATTGAAGCGGAAATCGGCTTCGAAGCGCTGCTGCTGGAAGTTCAGCGGAATGAGCGGCCACCCGATCAGATGAGTAATCCAGGTGCCGATCACCGCGTAAATCAATGCTGCCCAAACCAGATAGCCGGGAATCGTGAACGGCACGCCGGCGATGTGCAGTGGCGCCGCAGCCGACAGCGTCCAGAGAATGATCACGAACGAGCACAGGGTCACGAAAGAGCTCAACAGCCCCACGCCGATAGTGAGCGTACTCTGCACGAACATCTGCAGGTCGTCGGCGATACGCTGGTCGGGATTGTCGGCGGCATCGCCGAGCAATTGCATGCGGTAGTGGTTCGCGGTGTTCAGCCACTGTCGCAAATAGGTCTGCGTCATCCAGCGTCGCCAGCGGATCTGCAGCCACAAATTGAGATAATTCTGGTAGACGGCGAGTACCGTATAGATCGCCGCGATCACGCAGAAGAACAGGATGGCGCTGACGAAGGCATTCCAGTTACGGTCCTGCAGCGTGTTGTAGAACCGATTGTACCATTCGTTCAGGATCACGGTGATGGCGACGATCGAAAGCTCGATCGCGATCACCGCGCCGAGCAGGAGCCGTCCGGCCCAGCGGTCTTCGGAGCGGAAGTAGGGGACCGACAGCCGCCAGATGACGGCGAGCGACGAAGCAAGTCGTTTCACGAATGACCTCCAAGAAGACGAGCACCGTGCAATGCAGGCAATGCGCAAGAGCCGGAGCGCACTGGTACGATTTTACAAGATGCAATCACCAAAGCCGCGATAGTGCGTTGCAGTATCATAATCCGGCCCGAAACGCAGCAGCGACCGCGGTGGCGGCCTGCCCCTCGCCGGCGCTGGCTCGCGCGGTTTCATGCTGGCCAATTGCTCACCTCGGTCGATCTTTGGACCACACCGGACCGACGCGAGCGGCGCCATCATCCGTTCCGTCTGGCGCTTGATCCTGCTCAAAGTGTGGCGGCGGATGCGGCCGGTTCCGAGTTGGGCGCTCCAATCGCCGCAGATCACGACTGCCGGCTTGGCGCGATGCGCCGAGGCAACGAGGGCGTGGCGATCCGCCGCGATTGCGCCCAGACCCTCGGCCGCTCGGTTGCGCGTGCCGATCTGTCTCGCCTGGGACCCGGGGCTCGCCGGAACTCCAGGAACTGCGGACGCAGAATTGCCGGGAATGGCGATCATTCGTCATTCAGGAGTCACCTCTGGCGTTTCCACGCGTCATTCGCTATTCGCTATTTGTTATCTTCCTCAACACATTTCGGGTCGACGATGCTCTGTCTAGGCCGACGCTTTACCTGCTTCTATGCCTTGTTCTTCCTCGCAGCCTTGCACTGGCCTGCGAACGCGAGCGACCCGTTTCCTTTCGGCAGCGAACTCATGCTCGACGCCGCGCCGATGCAGGGCACCAAACGAATGCCGATGCTCCAGATCGACGACGACGGTTCGACGTCGATCGATCTGTGGTGCACCAGCGTGCAGGCTCAGGCGACGGTGGGCGGCGACGGCACCATCACCATCGTGCCCGGTGCGACGCAGCCGGCGCAATGCACGCCCGAGCGCGAAAGCATCGACGCAGACCTGATCACGGCGCTGACGCAAGCAACGAACTGGCGCCGCAACGGCGATATCGTCGAATTGACCGGCTCAACGACGCTCCGCTTCCGCTTGATGACGAACTGACCGTCTGACCGCCCGCCGCCATTGCGCCGCGAGGTCGGTCGGATGCGCCGATGCCTCCACGTAGGATCAGAGACGAAAGCAAAAAAGGGCGCGGTCTGCACCGCGCCCCTTGCATTTCGATCTTGAAGACGGACCATCTTCCGTCCCCGCGCGAGCGGGGGAGAGGAGAGAGAGTTTGGCTTATTAAAAGCCCATCCCGCCCATTCCACCCATACCGCCGCCGCCGCCGGGCATTGCCGGCATGGCCGGTGCATCCTTCGGCGTTTCAGCAACCATGGCTTCGGTCGTGACCAGAAGGCCGGCAACCGAGGCTGCGTCCTGCAGCGCGGCGCGCACCACCTTGGCTGGATCGACGATGCCCTTCTCGAGCATGTCGACATAGGTTTCGGTCTGCGCGTCGAAGCCGTAGGTCTCCGACTTGTTCTCGAGGATCTTATTGACCACGATCGAGCCTTCAACGCCGGCATTCTCCGCGATCTGGCGCAGCGGAGTTTCGAGCGCCTTGAGCACGATGTTGATGCCGGCTTGCACGTCGGCATTGCTGTTGGTCAGCTTACCGATTGCCTTCTTGGCGCGAAGCAGCGCAACGCCGCCGCCCGGCACGATGCCTTCCTCGACCGCGGCGCGGGTGGCGTTAAGCGCATCCTCGACGCGATCCTTCTTCTCTTTGACCTCGATTTCAGTCGCGCCGCCGACGCGAATCACCGCGACGCCGCCAGCGAGCTTCGCCAGCCGCTCCTGGAGCTTCTCGCGGTCGTAGTCCGAGGTGGTCTCCTCGATCTGCGCCTTGATCTGGCCGACCCGGGCCTCGATCTCTTTCTTCTTGCCGGCGCCGTCGACGATCGTGGTCTTCTCTTTCTCGATCAGAACCTTCTTGGCGCGGCCGAGCATGGCCGTGGTCACGCTCTCGAGCTTGATGCCAAGATCCTCGGCGATGAGCTGACCGCCGGTGAGGATCGCGATGTCCTCGAGCATGGACTTGCGGCGGTCGCCAAAGCCCGGCGCCTTCACGGCGGCAACTTTGAGGCCGCCGCGCAGCTTGTTGACGACCAGTGTGGCAAGCGCTTCGCCCTCGATGTCCTCGGCGATGATCAGCAACGGCTTGCCCGACTGCACCACCGCCTCGAGCACCGGCAGCATGGCTTGCAGTTGCGATAGCTTCTTCTCATGGAGCAGAACGTAAACGTCTTCGAGCTCCGCGATCATCTTCTCGGCATTGGTAATGAAGTACGGCGAGAGATAGCCGCGGTCGAATTGCATGCCCTCGACGATCTCCACTTCGGTGTCGAGCGACTTTGCTTCCTCGACCGTGATGACGCCTTCGTTGCCGACCTTCTGCATCGCTTCCGCGATCATCTTGCCGACAGCCGAGTCGCCATTCGACGAGATGGTGCCGACCTGGGCCACCTCGGCCGACGAGCCGACCTTCTTCGCGCGCTTTTTGACGTCTTCGACGACGGCCTTGACCGCGATGTCGATGCCGCGCTTGAGATCCATCGGGTTCATGCCGGCGGCTACCGACTTGGCGCCTTCCCTGACGATCGACGCGGCGAGCACAGTCGCGGTCGTGGTGCCGTCGCCGGCGAGATCGTTGGTCTTTTGCGCTACTTCGCGCACCATCTGGGCGCCCATGTTCTCGAACTTGTCCTCAAGCTCGATCTCCTTGGCGACGGTGACGCCGTCCTTGGTGATGCGGGGAGCGCCGAAGCTCTTGTCGATGATGACGTTACGGCCTTTGGGCCCGAGCGTCACCTTCACGGCATTGGCCAGTGTCTCGACGCCGCGCAACATGCGCTCGCGAGCATCGCTGGAAAATCTTACGTCTTTCGCGGACATTGCATTTTGCTCCTAGGGGTTTCGTATTTTCGTTTTCACGGCGTCATCGCCTGGCTTGACCCGGCGATCTCGATTCGATGGGCATCGCAGCGCCACGAAAATCGAGATGGCCAAGTCAAGCCCGGCCACGACGGAGAAGTAGTTCAGGCGATCACGCCCATGATGTCGGACTCCTTCATGATCAGGAGTTCGTCGCCGTCGAGCTTGACCTCGGTGCCCGACCACTTGCCGAACAGCACGCGGTCGCCGGACTTCACGCCCATCGGCGTGAGCTTGCCGGCCTCGTCGCGGCCGCCCGGACCGACCGCAACAACTTCGCCTTCGGACGGCTTTTCCTTCACAGTGTCGGGAATAATGATGCCGCCCTTGGACTTCGCTTCGGCGTCAATACGTTTGACGACCACCCGGTCATGCAGGGGCCTGAACTTCAGCTTTGACATATTCACCCTCTAAAGCCGCATCGGCGCGGCGTTGCAGTTGACAGAAAATTGAGCGTTTCCAGTATCTTAGCACTCTTGATGATCGAGTGCCAAAAGCCACAGGGGAAATAGGGGTTGGGGCCAGCACTGTCAAGGCGAGACATAGGGGAAATGGCAGGCGGCGAGATAGCGAGGCACGAATGGCAAATTGGGAATAGAAATGCGTGGCCGTTCGCTATTCGCTACTCGCCATTCGCTGCTAATCTCTGGCGCGACGGCCGATGGCGCCGGGGAGGGAACTGCTGCATGCGCGCGCTCAGTCTCGAACAAGCCAACACCATTATCGCGGCGACCTTCGCCGAGGCGGAGAAAGAACGCTGCCGGCCGATGAGCGCGATCATCCTCGACGCTGGCGGGCGCGTGAAAGCATTCCAGAAACAGGACGGCGCCTCGATGCTTCGTTTCGAGGTCTGTTACGGCAAGGCTTATGCGTCGCTGGCACTTGGACGGCCATCAAAGCTCGTGTTGCAGAAAGCCGATGAGAAACCACTGTTCATGCGGTCGATCGAGAACCTCGCCGACTATCCGCTGTTTCTCGAAGGCGGTGGGCAACTGATCCGTGACTGCGACGGTGAGGTGATCGCCAGCATCGGCGTCACCGGGGACGCCAACGAGATGGACGATATCTGCGCCATCGCCGGAATTCATGCCGTCGGGCTGCGCGCGGATAGCGACTTCTTCGAGGATCCCGAACTGATGCGGGCATTGAGCATTCACAAGTCGGCGCCGCTCAAAGACCCGCGCAACCCCGCCCCGCCGGCTACCAAACCCGCGCTGGCGCTGGCAGGGCGCAACGGAACCAAACGTCGGAACAGCACACATCTCGCCAAATCTGGGCCATAGGCCTTAACTCGTGGGGGAAACTTTGCAACAAAGTGGAAAGAACCGCAGGGTAAAACCGTGATAGTGGCGGAGTCCGGCCGCGCAAAGCGTACCGATTTGGACGTCGATTTCGAGGGGAGCCCTTCATGAGCGTGTCGGTCCGCGAACTTCGGCTGCTTGCGAGCATGGTGAGCCTGGTGGCGATCATGCTTGCCGGCTGCACCACCAATACACCGCCTGTCGAAACCCAGGTGCCGGCGCCTCAGGGCGTACCGTCGTTGCCGTCAAAGTATCGGCCCGAGGATTTCATCGGGCGCTGGGGCTACGGCGCCTATCATAACGAATCCGATCTCGCCCGCACCGCGGCGGCGGCGCGTGGGCAGTGCGGCCAGCCGGTGGTGATCAATCGCGGCCCGAGCGGTGGTGTAATGATGTATCTTGCCGATAGCGCCGACTTGCAGGAGTTGGTGCCCAAAGGCTCGCCTGGCGGGCAGAACTATATCGGCCCGCCAGGCGAAGCCGGTGGTGCGCAGGACCGCGAGATCGTGTCGTTCGACGGCCGTACCTTGGTGCTGCGCTGGGTTGATCCAGAAGTCGCCGGCCGCTACGGGGTCGGTGTCTATGTGCGGTGTGCGGCCGAAGGCACCGCTCCGCGCGCTGCCGGCGGCAAGCCGATGAAACCGCAATAGGCTAGCGGCATTTTCTGGTAACCGTCACCCTGAAGTGGCCGCCAAGCGGCCCTTGAAGGATCAGCGGCCGGGTCGTCGCCCTCCGAAGCTCGCTTCGCTCGCGCCTCAGGGTGACGGAACAAATTGATGCCGACCCCCCGCGACTTCATCACCGGTCCGTGGCGCGCCGTCAGCGTGCTCGGTGTCACGCAGATTCTGGCGTGGGGCGCGTTGTTCTATCCGCCGGTGCTGACTGTGCCGCTGATCGCGGCCGATCATGGCTGGTCGAAGGCGTTCGCCATGGCGGGCCTTTCGCTCGGGCTATTCGTCGGCGGGATGGTGTCGCGTTATGTCGGCAGCGCGATCGATCGCTTTGGCGGCCATATCGTTATGCCATTCGGTTCGCTGCTCGGGGCGGCCGGTCTTGTCGGGCTTGTCGCCGCGCCCGACGCCGCGATCTATTTCGCGGTATGGAGTGTGCTCGGTGCCGCGATGGCGGCATCACTGTACGATCCGGCTTTCGCCACGCTCGGGCGGATTTTCGGCGCGGCAGCGCGGGCGCCGATCACCACGCTGACGCTTGCCGGTGGCTTTGCCTCAACAGTCAGCTGGCCGGCAACGCAGTTTCTCATCGACCGGGCCGGCTGGCGCGGCGCTTATCTAGTTTATGCTGCACTGCTCGCGATTATTGCGGCTCCGCTGCACGCCTTTGCGCTGCCACGCCAGCGCGCCGCACACGAGGCGCCAGCCACGATCACGGCGGAATTGCCAGATCCGCCCGCGGCGAAACCGAAGCTCGCGCCGCATGGCATTCTATTCATGCTCGTCGCCACGGCGTTTGCATCCTACGCCTTCGTGCCGTCGGCGCTGTCGGCGCACCTGCTGGCGATTTTTGGCCGGTTCGGGCTTACCGCGGACACTGTCGTTGCCATCGGCATGCTGTTCGGGCCTGCGCAGGTGCTCGCGCGTGTCTGCGAATTGACACTCGCGCGGGGCTTGCGGCCGCTTGCGATTGCGCGTTCCGCGATCGCGCTTTTGGTCGCGGCCTTTGTGCTGCTGGCCGTTGCGCCGTTCTCCGCAATGGTCGCGTCGGTCTTCGCCGTCATGTTCGGCATGGCCAACGGACTGATCACAATCGCGCGCGGCACGGTGCCGCTGTCGCTGTTTGGCGCATCGGGATACGGACGACTCGTCGGCCGGATTGGCGGACCGTTCCTGGTCGTGCAGGCGGTGGCGCCGGTGGCGCTGGCTTATGTCGTCGAGCGCGCGTCAGACGTCGCCGGACTGGCGCTCGTCGCCGCCTTCGCCGTCGTGTCGCTCGTCTGCTTTGCGCTGATAAGAGCCTGATCCGGAAAAAGCCTGCCCTCGGACTTGATCCGGGGGTGGAAACCGGTCTTCCGAAATGATCATGCTCCAACGAAAATCCCAGACCATGGTCCGATCCAATTTGATCGGAACATGGTCTAGGGCTTAGGTTCCGAACATCGCGTCGACGTCGGCCTGCGTGACGTGGCCGTTATCACTGTCGAGCCGGGGGCCATGCAGGTATTGCGTTCCGTCGCGCTTCGCCGCCCCGGTTTCGCGCGCAATATCCTCAAGCACACGCGCGACATGATCCTCGACGAAATCGAGGATCGAGAGCACCTTGGCGATGCGCTGGCCGGCAAGATCCTGGAAATTGCACGCTTCGAAAATCTTGATGACTTGATCCTGAATGTCCTGGGCAAGGCCTTGCTCGAATTTTCCCGTCATTGCCGCCGACAGGTTTTTTGCCACCTGATCGATATCCTCGGCCGCCGCCAAGACCTTCTGCGTGGCTTGCTCGGTGCTTTTGACGACTTCCGCGAGTTCGTAGGCGATGCGATTGATTGGCGGTGCGTCGCTTGGCAAGCCAGCGTCGCTGTTGGCCTTGATGACATGGCCGCCGATCGCGCCGACCAGGAGATTGAGCTCCGAGGCCAGGCGTTCGGTGTCGGCGCCGGCCGCCGTTTCCAGCTTGCCCGGCTGCCGCATCGCTACCGCCGTGATCATGGCGCGCAACACGGAGAGTTCATTGAGCAGTTCGGTGTGGCGTAGCGCTGCCTGCGGATCAGCGACTTTATCCGCGCGCCGCGATGCAGCCGACTCTTCAATCCGGAAGATCTTGCGCGGCTCCGCCATGCCCGGCTTGCCTGTGTCTCGTCCGACAGGTGAAGCCCAAAGAGTAGCGGCTGTCCGCTTAATACGGCGTTCACAGCTTGCCGCGACACGTGCCGTTAACCATGTGCGCCGCTGTTTACCCGAAATAAACTGTGACTTGATGAACAATGTACGAAGAGCGCCCCAACGGCTCACCAGCGCGCGAAATTTACCAAACAGTCGAGGTTTAAGCTTCAAATCGTTCGCGTGAGCGGGCGGCACTTGGGCGACCAGTACTTAGACATCAGTACTTGGGCGATCAGCACCTTGGCGCCATTCGCGCAAGTGAAGTTGTGTCAGCGTCAGCGTACAGAGTACAATTATGCGGCGTGCCGTTGTGTCCACGCTCCTCGCGAGCGCACTCTACATTCCAGGTTCATACGGATCGGCGTTCGCACAAGCGAGCGCACCACCCGCAGGAAGCGGCGGTATTATCGAAAGGCTGTTCGCCGGCGCGGCGCCGGAGCCTGTAGTCGAGCGGCCATTTCAACCTGCTCCGCAATACCCCGCTTATTCGTCGAACTTCCCGCCGCCGCTGCCGCCAAGCTCGCAAGCCGCGCCGTCGCAGCAGGCGCACGACCATGCCGCCTTGCCGAAAACCGTCAGCCACCGGACTGTGGCCGCGTCGCAAGCGGCCACGCCCGATTTCGACTACGAAAAAATCATCCCGATGCCGCAGCTCGGCTACGAACCGTTGCCGCCGGTGGCGACGCAGCCGCCTGCGACCCGGAGCGCGAGCGCCGAACCGGCGCCGCGCTTTGCTCCATCGAGCCAAGGTGACATGGCGCACCCGCCGGTCGATCCGAAATACGACCGCCAGCTGGTCGATTACAAAGGCTCGGACGCGTCCGGCACTATCGTCATCGATACACCGAACCACTTTCTTTATCTGGTGCAGGAGCATGGCAAGGCGATGCGCTACGGCATCGGCGTCGGCCGTCCTGGCTTCACCTGGGCTGGCGTCAAGACGATCACGGCCAAGAAAGAGTGGCCGGATTGGTATCCGCCGAGCGACATGCTGCAACGCCGGCCCGACTTGCCGCGCTACATGGCCGGCGGCCCGGAAAACCCGCTCGGCGCGCGCGCCATGTATCTCGGCTCGACGCTCTATCGCATCCATGGTTCCAACGAGCCGTGGACCATCGGCAGCAACGTGTCATCGGGCTGCATCCGCTTGCGCAATGCCGACGTGATCGATCTCTTCAATCGCGTTCAGGTCGGCGCCAAAGTCGTGGTGATGTGAATGCGTTCTGTCATCATCCGCGAAGGCGGATGATCCAGTAAGCTCCCTCGTCGAATGCCGGATGCCCCGCGGAGCATGACCGGTTATAGCGACACGCCATGCGCCGCGAGCAGCCGTGGAAAAGTGTCGTTGCTGAAGAAGGCATATTCGCGCTCGCGCAGATCAGTCAGCATGTCGACGCGCGAAAGCTCAGCATCGGCCTTTCCCGGATGGCACATAATGACGCCGCCCTCGAGCATGCTATGGAGGAAATTTTCGAACAGCCGCGTGTAGTCGGCGCTGGAGCGGAACGTATAGGTGCCGGCAAATACCGGATTGATGCGCAGGCCGCTTTTGTCGGCGAGAACCCGGAAGCGACGGCTCAAACCATCGAGCAAGAGCGCTTTGTGATCAGTGAGGGGCTTGCGCGCCGACAGCCGGCCACACTGGCGCACCCAGGCCTTTGGTGCCGCTTCTCTGGTCACACGCAGGAACGAATCACGAATTTGCGGGAATAGATGCACATGCTGGTGACCGTCGACAAAGTCCGGCGGCCGGCCGAATGCAGCATAAAAGGCCTCGAATTGGCGCAATATCTCGATAGTCAATAGCCTAGGATTTAATGAGCGCAGAAGCGCGCGGCGCAAAGTGACGGCAAGCGACAGGAAAGCATCACAGCCCAGCGGTGCAAATCCGTCAGTCAGCGGCGTAAACGGCGCCGTCAGCGTCACATGCAATCCGATTGCGCCGTGCGTTGCGGCGGCTGCGAGCAGCTCGTCCGCTTCGCTCCGGTTGAAGCTCGGTGCCACGACCATGACCGACGTAGCGTTGATGCGCCGCCGCGCAATGAGATCGCGGATCGCGGCGCTGACGCCGGGCGAAATGCCGTAATCGTCGGCACAGAGAATAATGCGGCGGCCGCTCATTCGGCCGCGGTGCGGGCGTCGGGTCGGGTTGCTTCCCCGCGCAGCCTGATGTCGTGCTCGGCGACGAAATAGACCGGGCGAGCTTTGATCTCGTAGAGGATCTTGCCGATATATTCTCCGACCACGCCGAGCATGACGAGTTGCATGGCGCCCAGCACCATGATGCTGACGAACAACGACGGATAGCCGGGAACGCTGGCGCCGTGGACCAGCGTTTCCCACATGATCTCGCCGCCATAGACCAGCGCGATCGCGGCGAGGATGAGACCGAGCACCGTGGCAACGCGCAGCGGTGCCACCGAGAATCCGGTCAAGCCGTTGAGCGACAGCCCGATCAGCGAGCGCAGCCCCCAGGTGCTCTTGCCCTCGGCACGCCGCTCGGGTTCGTAATCGATGCGCTTCTGGCGGAAGCCGATCCAGGTCGCGAGCCCCTTGAAGAAGCGATTGCGTTCCGGAAGTTGGCGCAGCGCATTCGCCGCGCGCGGCGACAACAGCCGGAAGTCACCGGCATTCTCCGGGATGTGTACGCGGCTGTCGGAATTGAGCAGTGCATAGAATATTCTTATCGCGGCGCGGCGGACTGCCGATTCGCCGGCGCGGTTTGCCTTGGCGGTGTACACCACGTCGAAATCGTCATCGAGCCAGTAGCCGACCAGCGTTTCAATCAGTGCCGGCGGATGCTGGCCGTCACCATCTATGAACAACAGGGCGCCGCGCCGCGCATGATCGAGACCGGCGAGCAAGGCCGCCTCTTTGCCGAAATTGCGCGACAGCGAAACCACCTGAATGTCGAGCGCAACCGCCGGCAGCGTACGTACGATCGCCAGAGTATCGTCAACGCTACCGTCATCGACATAGACGACTTCGCAGGCGAGCGAGCGCTCGGTAGCGAGCTTTTGCGCGACTTCGGCGAGGCGCGCATGCAGGCGCGGCAGGGATGCCGCTTCGTTGAACAACGGCACCACGATCGATAGTCCGGATGCCGCGGCGGACTGCCCGCCGCTGCGAGCCCGTGCCATTGTCTGGTCGCCGATAAGGCTCATTGGATCGGTCCTGGGATCCGTCCTGTACCGACCCGTTCTATAGCGCAATCGATTTCTCTTGTGTATGCGAATGCTGCGATGAACCGCATATCCCGCATCGATTGGGCTCGCATTTGGCTGTCGGACGCCTCGCGCAGCCGCGGGCTCAGCGCCAAAGCGATCAGCTTTGCCGCGATCGGCATCGTCAACACGCTGGTCGATTACGGGGTGTTTCTGCTGGCGCGGGCGGTCCTGAGCGGATCGGCGGGAGGCCTTGCGGCGATCGGTTCGCTGTCGGATTTCTGCCAGTGTGGCAATGCTACGACCACGACACTGGTCGTCGCCAATATCATATCCTGGTCGGTCGCCGTCACCGGCTCCTATGTGATGAATTCCTCGATCACGTTCGCCGCCGAATCAGGACGTAAGCTGGGCTGGCGTCGGTATTTGACATTCGTCGCGTCCGGAATTGTGGGGCTGTTCACCAACACGGCGACGTTGTTATTTGCCGCCGAAATCCTGTTGCTTCCGGTATGGCTGGCGAAGGGCATCGCCATTCTGACCAGCTTCGTGGTGAACTTCTCGCTGTCGCATTTCGTCGTGTTTCGCCCGCGCGGCGGCTCGGCCGGCTCGGGCGAGGTGTGAGGCGCCGCTTTCGGCACTATAATGAATGTGTGGAGGTGCGTTATGAACCGGCTGGCGGCTGCGGTTTCGGTTTTGGCGACGTTCGGGCTTGCCGCGGCTGGCGCAGCACATGCGCAGGATTATCCATCGCATCCGATCAAACTGATCCTGCCACAGCCGCCGGGCGGCGCCGTCGATATGATCGCACGCACCCTGGCTGATCGGCTGTCCGAGCAGATGAAACAGCCAGTGATTGTCGAGAATAAGCCGGGAGCTAATGGCGGCATCGCCGCGGCGGATGTCGTGCGCTCTGCGCCCGACGGTTACACATTGTTTGTCGCGGTCGACACCAACCTCGTGGTCAATCCGACCCTCTATCCCGACCTGCCGTACGCCCCATTTCGCGACTTCGCGCCGCTGAGTGTGCTGACCAAAGTCGAACTCGTGCTGATGACTAATCCGAAAGTGCCGGTAGCCAATGTGCGCGAGCTGATCGCTTACGCCAAAGCCAACCCGGGGAAGCTCAACTATGCCTCGATCGGGCTCGGTACCCAGCAGCATCTCGGTATGGAACTCTTCAAACTCATGACCAAGACCGACATCAATCAGGTGGAATACCGCGGCAGCGCGGCGGCCATGGTTGATCTCGCCGCCGGACAGGTCGAGGTCATGATCAACGGGCCCTCACTGGCCAAGCCGCTCGCGGACGCCGGCAAACTCAAGCTCCTGGCAGTAACCGGCAGGCGGCCGAGCCCCTATCTGCCCAATGTTCCGACCGTGGATGAATCAGGCGTCCCAGGCTACGAAGTCACCGGCTGGTTCGGTATTGTGGCACCGGCCGCGACGCCGCAGCCGGTCCTTGATCGCCTGACCAGGGAAATCCGCAACGCGGTGGCCGATCAAAAATTTCGTGACCGGATGACGGCGCAGGGTTTGGAACCGGTCGGCAGCACGCCCGCGGAAATGCTGGCGCTGATGCAGTTCGACACCAAAAAATGGGCCGACGTGATCAAGGCCACGGGCGCGAAAATCCAGTAATGGGGCAGTATCATGGGTGAGGGCAGCATCGGATGGCGTCTGCACGTCGGCTCGATTTTTCCGACGCCGATTCCGCCACGGGCGATCCGGGAATGGTACGAGGTGGTGCCAGACGGCGTCGACACGACTTGCGTTTCGATGACGATCCAGAAACTGACCGACGATGATATGGAAGACGCGCTCAAAGGCATGGAACGCGCGGCCAAACAGCTCTCGAATTTCGACGTGGAGATCATCTACCAGGGCGGCGTGCCGCCGGTGGTGGCGCGCGGCCCAGGTTTCCACAACGAGCTGGCCGACCGGCTGTCGCAGGCTTCGGGCTTGCCGGTGATCACAGACATGTCGGCGGTGCTCGACGCTATGCGCTTTCTCAACCTTCGCACGCTCGCCATGGCGACGCCGTTCCGGCCCTTCATCAACGAGCGGCTGGTGAACTACCTTGCCTCCGAGCAGATCACAGTAGTCCACGACACCGCGCTCGGCATCGAACGCAACACAGAAATCCGCCGGTTGCCAATACCGGTTGAATACAACGTGGCGCGCAAGACCTATCTTGAGTCAAAGACGCGTCCCGACGGCATTTACATAGCCTGCGGCGGCTGGGGCAGTATCCGGAACGTTGAACTGCTGGAGCGCGACCTCGACACCACGGTCGTCACCTGGATGAACGCGTGGGTGTGGAGCGCCATGAAGCGCGGCAAGGTCGCCGGTCCAATCGCGGGCTGCGGCAAGCTGCTCGCTACGCTGTGAGAAACTAGCCGGTGTGACGCTTCAGGCTGCGCTCAAGATTGTCGGCCCGCTCCCGCACGTCGGCTTTGAACAAATCCCAGCGAGTGCTCACGATGTCCCAGTTGACCAGCGGCGCCTGACCGCCAGCCGCGGTCGTAGTGAGGCCGTTCGCGGCGCGCCCGGTCGAAGAATCATAGGCATATGCCCCGGCGATGGTCAGAATCACTCCCAGAATGATGCCAAGCAAAACGCGCACGGCCGTCCTCCATTATAGAAGTCGAGGGTTTTAGCGAAATACAACGCGTCGCCGCGGCGATCGTTCCGCGACCGCAATTATGGCACGCTGCACGCCGGAGAGGCTCGGCGAGAGGACTATTTGATCGAAAGTCCCAGCGCCGTGACCATCTTGCCCCACTTGTCCACTTCGCCATTGAACAGGGCGCTGGCGTCCGCCGGCGGGCCAGTGATCGGGTCGAAGCCCATGTCGGTCAACTTCCTGGCAACGTCCGGCGATTTCACGATCTCGTTGATCGCGCCGTTGAGCGCGGCGACGATTTTTGGATCGGTTTTGGCAGGTGCAAAAAAGCCGACCCAGGACGCGGCGGTGAAGCCGGGAAAACCCTGCTCGGCATAGGTGGGCACATTCGGCGTCACAGCGGCACGCTTGTCGGCGGCAATGCCGAGACCCTTGAGCTTGCCGCCCTGGATTTGCGCAGCCGCGCCACCGCCGAGTGTTGTCGCCATCAGATCGACCTGGTTGCCGATTGTGGCGTTGATCGCCGGCGCGCCGCCCTGGAAGGGGATCATTTGCGCTGGTGCTTTGGCGAGAAATTTCAAGAAGTATTCGGCCTCGATGTCCGAGCCGGTGCCGACACCCGGTACCGCCAGATTGATGGTCTTGCCGTTCATTGCCCCGAGGAAATCGGTCAGCGAGTTGGCTGGGTTCGTTCCGCTCGTCACCAGCGCTTCCGGGCTCGACGCGGCGATGGCAATCGTCTTGAAATCGTGTGCGCTGAATTCCTTGTTGGCAAACAGCGTTTCGTTGATCGCAAGCGCGGTCGTCGTCGCCAGCAGCGTATAACCGTCCGGTTCGGCGCGGGCGACAAAGGACGCCGCGATATTGCCGCCGGCGCCGCCGCGGTTTTCGACTACGACGGCCTGGTGCAGGCGGTCGCTCAAGCCCTGGCCGATCAGGCGCGCAAGCGTGTCCGCAACGCCGCCCGGCGCAAAGGCGACGATCACGGTTATTTTGCTCGCCGGATAACTCTGTGCGCCCGCTTGGGCGCCGCCGAGGACAAGTGCCATGGCGGTTGCGGCAAACGCACGGCCGGCGGTGCTCAAGCATGACATTGCGGCTATCTCCTCAACTTTCAAAACCTTGCCGAGGGCATTGGCGAGCAGGGGAGTACGGTCCTTGCCCATTGTGCCTGTTAGGTAGAGTAACGCAGACGGCACAGGCGATCTTATAGCGCCCAAAGTGGACTTGAGGATTCTATTTTGCTGTGATGCACTTAGTGGTACGACCTTCGGGACCTTGGCGGGAGCGAGCCCATCATGCGCGCTTGCCGATCTCTATGTCTCGGCATCACGATCCTTGCGATTGCCGGTTTTTCGGTCAAAGCGCTTCGCGCCGATCCGGTCGCGGACTTCTATCGCGGCAAACAGATTATTTTGATGGTCGGTTCGAGCCCGGGCGGCGGCTACGATGCAGTTGCGCGTCTGGTCGCTCGCCATCTGGGCAGGCTCGTTCCCGGCAATCCCAGAATCATTGTCCAGAATACGCCCGGCGGCGGCAGCATTACGATGAGCAACCGTATCTACCGCGCCGAACCGCAGGACGGCACGGTCCTGGGTCTGGTTCAGCGTGGGGTATTGCTTGCCCAATTGACCAAGCAGCCGAATGTGCAGTTTGATATCACGAAGTTCAATTGGATTGGGAGCGTATCGCCCGACACATCCCTCGTCGTTGCGTGGCATACGGCAACCGTCAAGTCGGTGCAGGATTTGTTGGGCAAGCAATTGATTGTTGGCGGTACCGGTGTGACTTCTGACCTCGAGGCTTCGGCCCGGCTTTTGAACGCAACCGTCGGTACCAAGTTAAGAATTGTCAGCGGTTACCCCGGGCAGGCCGATGTCTTGCTCGCCATCGAGCGCGGAGAGATCGAGGGAACGGCCGACTGGTCATGGTCGGAGATTAAGTCGCGCTATTCGAACTACCTCAAAGACAATAAAATTATTCTCATTCTGCAGAATGCGCTGCGAAAGGCACCTGATTTGCCGGACGTTCCGCTGGCAATGGACTTCATCAGGGATGAGACGGACCGCGAGGCCGCCAAGCTCTATTTTGGACTGAAACAAGTCGCGCGACCGGTTCTGGCAGGCCCCGGAGTGCCGCCTGATCGTCTCGAGGCTGTGCGCGGGGCATTCATAGCGCTCAAAGACGACGCCGAATTCAAGGCCGATGCGGAGCGGATCGGGCTCGGTGATCCAACACCAGCGGGAGAGGTCGACAAATTCGTCAAGCTCACTACTTCTGCATCGCCTGAAGCGGCACGCCGTCTTGCCGATATCCTCAATCCCGGGAAATAGTATGACCTTCCTTCCTCGGTTCGGCGCAGGCCGTGAATTAGAGCCGGAAACACATTAGATAATAACCAGAAACGGATTAAACCGTGTCATATCATCATGGCCTATCCGGGGCGCTGAGTTGGGTCCGCAGGGAAAAGGCAGACAGGAGCTTGCATGGGCAAAAGGCAGCACGATCCGGACAAAGAGCGGGTTTTCGTTCGGCCCATTACCGGCGCCTATAGTCTCACCGAAGAGTTGAAGCGGCTGCGCTCGCTGCCGCGCGTCATCAAAGGCAAGGAGACCAAGCTCGACGGCGGCCCGCAACATTTCAGCCGCCATTATGTCGAGCCGGAGGATGGCTTGTGCCAGACGCTCCACATCCACCTCGAGGAATATGCTCCAGGCGGCACGACCCAGAAACACGGACACGTCAACGAGGCCGCCTTTTATATTCTCGACGGTGCCGGATACGAAATCCATGATGGCGTGCGCTACGACTGGAAGGCCGGCGACGTTGCCATCGTGCACAACAACTGCGTTCACCAGCACAACAACGCCAGTGCGCGCGAGCCCGCCCGCGCCTTGGTCATCAAGACCAAGCCGATGTACCTTTTCATGAACATGCTATTTCAGCACACGGTGATCAAGCGGCCCAAGACGCCGTCCCCGACGCAGGGCAATTTCGTGCCGCGCGATGACGAAGAGGATTTCAACCATCCCTCCGGCAAGATCGAAGAGGAGGTCTGAAATGGCTTGGGGAGAATCATCGGCGTGGCTCGCCGGCGCGGCGAACAAGAAACTCTATCAAGACCTGCTGGACGACGCGACGACGCGACCGTCGCGCATGGCCTATCGCAAGAAGATCGTGCATCCGGACGAGATGCCGTGGGAAATGTCGCGGCAAGGGCTGCTCAAGCACCTTCTCAACGAGCAGATGAACACCCGTATGGAAACTGTCGATGCCTATATGCAGGTGATCCCGCCCGGCAGCCGCTCCGGCAAGCATCGTCATCTCGCGGAGGAATGCCTCTACGTGGTCGAAGGCTACGGCTACGATCTGCACCAGGATTGCGACGTCGAGATTATCGACACCTACGAGTGGAAACCGCAAGACGAGATCAAACGCTATGAATGGGAGGCGGGCGACGTTATTTATATTCCGCCTTGCACCATCCATCAGCATTTCAACGGGGATGCCGCGCGGCCGGCGCGTCTCATCTCCTGCACGAACCGTATTTACAAGAATTCCGGACTCAACGATCTCGTGCAAATCGAAGATGCGCCGGAATACGATGCCAAAGTCGTGCTCACTGCAGAATTGATGCGGACCTATCTCGATGCCAGATAATTTGCGAAGACGTCTCCGGCTGGCACATAGCGGACGCGCCGACCGCGCCGAAAGATGCCCCTGATCGAGGACTAGGCGGAAGTGGTCCCGACATAACAAAGGTCCGTGCTGGGGCCTCGCTCCGGGATAAGTTGCCCCGGCAATCGGCCAGTTGGCCGCAAAATCGCCGTCATCCCTGCTGACTGATCGTTGTTAATTCGGTATCCTGCACTCTAGCCTTGCGAACGAAATTCAGTTCGATCGTGCTCCGGGAAGGGGACTTGACTTGCTTCTAGCGCACCGGTTTGCCGCTGCTGCGACGGCCTCGCTGCTGGTCGCAGGCGCATCATTTATTGTTGCCGTTTTCTCAGCCACGGACTCGCGAGCCCAAGGCGTATCAGGCGGTTGCGAGGATGCGGCCGAGCTCGCGGTGCTGCCTTCGCCGCTCACGCCTTGGAGGGGAGCGCCGTTGCGTGTCCTCGCCGCCGCGGAGAAGCCGCTCGACGGCCAACTTTCGCTGGTCGCGCCCGATGGCGGCGTTGCAGCCACATCGAGCAACCGCAGCGATGGGCCGCCGTATTCCTGGTACGCCGAGGTTGCGGCGCCGGCCGCGGGGATGTGGCGCGCGACGCTCACGTCATCCGGCTGCGGCACGATCACGCGCAACATAACCGTGCGCGCCGACGCGCCGCCGGCGCCAACCGCGACGGCGGGAAGCCTGTGGCCGATCCACAACACGTGGAATCGCACGACCGAAGACCTGTATTCAGCATGGATTGCAAAACTCTTTGATGCGCCGCCCGATCAGGAGCTGTCATGGCCCACGCTGTATAACGTGTTGCATGATCGTTCGCGCAACATGCTGTTCAATTATCTGGGCCTCGGCGAAGACGCAGTAGCGGTCTCCTTCCGGCCCGACTGTGCCGACGCGGTATATTTTTTGCGTGCCTATTTCGCGTTCAAGATGGGGTTGCCGTTCGGCTACTCGCAGTGCTCGCGTGGCGGCAATGGGAAACCGCCGAAATGCTATGGCTGGTTCAATACCGTCACAGCCGAGGCGAAGCAGCAGGGGTTGGCGGCGGCGTTCGCTAGTTATTTGCCGGTCGTCGGCAACGCCGTTCAGTCCGGCAACGGCCGAACCGCGGCGAGCGACGACAATACCGATCTCTATACCGTGCCGTTGACGGAAGCGACGCTGCGCCCGGGCACCGTATACGCCGATCCGTACGGACACATTTTGATGCTGGTGCGGCGCGTGCCGGAGGCCGCCGGCGTGCCGGGTGTCTTCCTCGCCGTGGACGCTGAGCCCGACGGTTCGGTGACGCGCAAGCGCTTTTGGCGCGGCAATTTTCTGTTCGTGCACGATCCCGCGCTCGGCAGCCCGGGTTTCAAGCGCTTCCGGCCGATTGTGCGCGAACAAAATGGCAGCTTGCGGCGGCTGACCAACGCCGAGATCGCGAAAGATCCGGACTACGGCGATTTTTCGCCAGAGCAGTCGCAGCTTTCCGCCGAGGCTTTCTACGATCGCATGGATGATGTGATGTCGCCGCAGCCGCTCGATCCTGCGCGCGCCATGGAAGACGCGATCACTTCGCTCGAACAGCAAGTGCAGACGCGCGTCACGTCTGTCGAAAACGGCAGGAAGTACCAGAACGCCGGGAAAGGCGACGCGACCATGCCGAATGGTCCATCGATCTTCGAGACTACCGGCGCCTGGGAGGATTACTCGACGCCGGCGCGCGATTTTCGCTTGCTGGTCGCGATCGACGTGGTGCGCGGGTATCCCGATCACGTCGCGCGGCGGTCCGACCGCTATGCCATGCCTTTTGGCCGGAGCAGCGCCGATGTGACGGCTGCACTGAAAAGCAAGCTCGCCTCCGAGCTGACGACGCGCAAGTTTACCTATACGCGCAGCGACGGCTCGCCATGGTCGCTCACGCTCAAGGACGTGATTGACCGTATGGCGGATTTCGAGATGGCGTATAATCCGAATGACTGCGTCGAGTTGCGATGGGCCGCGCCGGCAGGCAGCGAAGAGGCGTCGACCTGCAAGCGCCATGCCCCACCGGCGCAGCGCGCGAAGATGACGGAGTATCGCAACTGGTTCCGCGAGCGGCACTGGCCGACGCCGCAGGCTTCTTAGCGACTGCCTGCTTTGTCGCCGGGCTCGCAATAGTCGCGGGCGGGACTTCGCTTCTCGCGCAGGATGATTGGCTCCGGTTGTCGCTCGACGATCTGATCGCTGCCTATCCCGAAGCACTCGCTGGGCACGACGGCAAAGCGTTACACTGGCGCGACGGCGCGGTCATGCCGGTATTCGACGGTACTGACGGCAAGGGTCTCCCGGAGCTGCTTCGCCACGCGTCGATCATCGATCAGTTTCGCATTCCGTATCCGCGCGGCCCGTTGCAACAGCCGCCGGCCGTCGATGCCGACCCGGGCCGATTCCGCAATACCGCATTCTTCACGAAAATGTACGGCGACTGTCAAAAGGGTGAAGTGTTGCCGCACCTCGTGTCCCTCGCGTGGCTTCCCAAGACCTGGGGCAAATCAATCCGCGTCACTTCGGTCAACGGGGTCGATGAGCATCTGCGTGCGGTCTCGGCTGAGATCGATGCGCTACCGGAAAAGATCAAACGCGCCGCATACCCGATTGCCGGCACTTACAATTGCCGGGCCGTAGCCGATACCGGCCAGCCGAGCCCGCACAGCTACGGTATCGCGATCGATCTCAATACCGCGTTCTCGGATTATTGGTACTGGCGGCCGCATGGCGGCCCGACCGTCTATCGCAACCGCATGCCCAAACAGATCGTCGCCATCTTCGAAAAGCACGGCTTCATCTGGGGCGGCAAGTGGTATCATTACGATACGATGCACTTCGAATTTCGACCCGAACTTCTTATCACGTATTAAACCCGGCAATCGTCTTTCGACAACAACATCGGGTTTGCCAGGCGCCGCGCACATGGAAACCAAATCATGGTCTTCATTCGCATCATAAAAGTGATGTTGATCGCCGCGCTCGCGGCTTACGCGCTGATCGTGACCTACGACAATATTGTCGACTATGACTCGAACTACGAGTTCGTGAAGCACGTATTGAGCATGGACACGACATTTACCGGCAACGCACTGATGGGCCGCGCGATCATCAACCCGAGTGTGTGGACCGTGGTGTACGGCTTGATCATCGCCGTGGAGGGCCTGACGGCGTTGCTTCTGGCGATCGGTGCGCTGCTATTGCTCACTCGCATCACGGCGCCGGCCATTCACTTCAACAACGCCAAAGTTTGGGCGCTCGCCGGAATGGCGGTTGGATTTGGCCTCTGGTTTTTTGGCTTCCTTGTGGTCGCCGGGGAATATTTCGCGATGTGGCAATCGACTGCCTGGAACGGTCAGGAGGCCGCATTCCGTATAGTCATGGTGATACTTGGGGTGCTGATTTTTGTCAGCCTCCCCGACAGCGATCCCGCGTGACTGTGCCTAATGCCGTGCGCCGGAGCCGGGCGTTCCCATGGCGTCTTGCTGCCGGAATTCGGCGTCGTATTCCATGACCTCGCGCATGAGCTGTTCGATCAGGTTCTGCCGGCCGGCGGTGTCCTGGCCGCAGGTCAATTCCGCCACCGTCTTGGCGACCGCGGTCACGACTTCGCCGGTGTCGACGACATCCGGATCTTCCTCGGATACCGGATATTCGGCAAAAAAGGCATCGATGGTTTCGACAATAACGCAGTGCAGGCACGGCCGCTCATCGTCGTCGTTTTCGGTTTGCTCGTCCGCCATGGCCGTTCCTCTGTTCCGATCGTTATTTAACAACGATAACCCGCTGCTCAAGGCGGGTTAAACGGGCTTATCAAGCTCCGCGGCGAGCTTTGAGTAGAGCGCATTGTCGCGCGTATAGACATAGTCGAGCGCACCGACCGAGACGGCCTCAGCGCCGTTGTCGCGCAGGAAGCTTGCCAGCGCGTGCATGTTCGCCGGCGGGCAGTGCAGGGTCAGCATGCCCGAAGAGGTTGGGCCGCCGAACGGCGACAACACGCCGAATTTCTCGCGCGCGGCGGTTAGCAGGGTTTCATTTAAACCGGCAAAGCGCGTACGCACTTCGCAGTACGACGCTGCGCGTTTCTGCGCGGCGACGCGGTCGAGGATGAGGCGTGCCGTCTCACGCTGCGCGCTGCCCCAGGCCGCCGTCCGTGCAGCGACGAGGTTGGCCTGCGAGCGCAGGATGACGCCGTCGTCGATCACCTTCAAACCGTTGGCCGCCAGCGTGGCGCCGGTCGTGGTGATGTCGACGATCATTTCGGCGGTGCCGGCAGCCGGCGCGGCTTCGGTGGCGCCTGTCGATTCGACGATGCGATAATCGACGATACCGTGCTCGGCGAAAAATCCGCGCGTCAGGTTGGCGTATTTGGTGGCGAGCCGCATCTTGCGTTCGTGCTTGAGCCGGAACGCGGTTGCAACGTCGTCGAGATCGGCCATGCTACCGACGTCGATCCAGGCCTGCGGCACGGCGACGACGACGTTGGCGAAGCCGAAGCCTAGCCCGGTCACCAGCACGATGCGGCGTTCGGATTGCGGAATCATTTCCCGCACCAGATCCTCGCCGGTGATGCCGAGATGCACCATGCCCTGGCCGAGCTGTTGGGTGATCTCGGCGGCGGACAGATAGGCGATCTCGACGCCATCTATGCCCGAGATGGTGCCGCGATAGTCGCGGGCGCCGCGCGGCTTGACCAGCGGCATGCCGGCGCGGGCGAAAAAGCTCTCGGCATTCTGCTGCAGCCGGCCTTTCGACGGCACGGCAAGGATCAGCGGAGCGCTCACGCTCATGATGCGCCTCCGCAGGCGGCAAGCGCGTCGATGGATGCGGCAAAACCGACCGCCGGGATCGGGGACCGTGCACCGAGCCGCGTCAGCAGGCCGTCGTAGCGTCCGCCGGCGACCAGCGCGCCATTGGCTTGCGCCGAACTGCCACTCGCGTTGTGGAGCTCGAACACGACGCCGGTGTAATAGTCGAAACCGCGGCCGAAGCTCGTCGAAAACTTGATGGCGCGCACGTCGATGTCGCGCGCCGCCAGAAATCCGGTGCGGGTTTCAAGAAGCGCGAGCGCGTCGTCGAGCGGTATCTTGGCGTCGCTCGCGAGCGTACGAAGTTCGCCGGCCGCCTCGTCGGGGTCGCCGCGGACCGAAAGGAAGCGCTCGATCAAGCCGCGGGTTTCGCGCGGCAGCCGTGTCGGCGCATTCATCGCCGCCTGTTCGAGAAAACGGTCGGCAATCTCGGCGACGGAGCGACCGCCGACGGCGGCGATGCCGGCAATCGACAGAAGATCGGTTACGAGCTGATGCGCACCCTTGGGATCGGAGTTGGCGAGTGCCGCGAGCACGCCCTGATATTCCGGCCGGCCGTTGGCGGTGGCCAGCGTGAGCTGATCCAGATCATGCGTCAGGGAAGACTTGCGGTTGAAATCCTTGATCAGGCGGCGCTTCCACGCTGGCGCAAGATCGAGCGCGGCGACGAAGGCCGCGAACAGGCCGACATCGCCCATGCGGATTTCCGGCGCCGCTACGCCGTATTGCGCGGTCGCCTCGAGGCCGAGCGAAAGCATTTCGGCGTCCGCTGCGGCCTTGTCCTGGCGGCCGAAGGATTCGATGCCGGCCTGGACGAATTCCGCCGCGCCATTTTCGCGGTGGCGGAACACCGCGCCGAGATAGCAAAACGCTGCCGGTTTTCCGGCGGACGGCGATGCCAGATAGTCGCGCGACACCGGGATCGTCAGATCAGGCCGCAGGCACAGTTCGCGTCCGTCCGGATCGCTGGTGAGAAACATGCGGCGGCGGATGTCTTCGCCGGACAGATCGAGGAACGGCTCGGCCGGCTGCAACACCGGCGGATCGATCAGTGCATAGCCGGCACGCGCATAGGAGGCGACAAGGCCTTGCGCGCGGCTGTCCGGTTCGTTGGTAGTTTCACTCGACATGGTCTTCATGCTTAACGGCCGGTATGCGTCCGGCTTGGCCTCCTCCTTTTCCTCCCCCGCTAGCGGGGGAGGAAAAGGAGGGGGCTCCCTGTTGTGGCGGCCCTTTAGCACGGCAACCCCTACGATTCGACGAAGATTGACGCCGGCCGTTAACGCGCGGCCGTAGTGGCGTGTCTAAGGCTCTCAGCGGGGGCCCATGTTCCGTTGTTGAATCAATTGGTTATGCGCGACTTAGAATGTCGCAAGCGGATCCCCTCCATAACCGCGTCGTCTCATTTTTCTTCGGCTTTGCGCAAAAGGTAGGCGTCCATGATCCAGCCCTTTTCGCGCCTCGCTGCCGCGCGGATTGTTTCAATGTCGTTTGCGACATCTGACAGCCGCCCTGACACGAGAACCTCGTCTTCGGTGCCGATGTAAGCGCCCCAATAAATGTCGATATTCTCGCTGTCGATCTTCTTGAAAGATTGCTCGCCATCGAGCAGGACGACCACGCTGTCGGCGTTGCCGGGAAATCCTTCCGCCAGCTTTCGGCCTGTCGTGATGTGAACAGATTCGCCGATCCTGTTGAGTGCGATCCGGTGCCTGGCCGCGAGCGCCTGGACGCTGCTGATGCCGGGGATTACCTCGTATTCAAGCGCGATATCGCCTTTCGATTGAATTGTCTCGATGATCCGTAAGGTGCTGTCATAGAGCGTCGGGTCGCCCCAGACGAGGAATGCGCCGCACTCTTCTTCGCCAAGCTCCTCCATGAGCAGCTTCTCGTAGCTCTGCTCAATCCGAGAATGCCAGTCCTGGACATTCCGTCTGTAGTCGGACGGGTCCTTGGATCGCTCCGGTATGTTGAAACCGGCGAGGCGATAATTCCTATCTTTGATATAGCGCTCGCATATATCCAGCCGGAGCCGCGCAAGCGCCTCCTTCTCCGTGCCCTTGTCCGGGATGAAGAACACGTCCACCCGATTGAGCGCGTTGATCGCCTGTATCGTCACATATTCGGGATTTCCTGCGCCGATGCCGATGATCAGAATTTTTCGCATTGGATTACTTCCGTATTAGGCTCCTCGCGGAGCTTATCACTGGACTGGACCCGTTGGCTCGGCCCCGGAATGACGAACTCTCCCGTTCTCGCGACGCGCTTCGCGCCCGAGCTATGTTTGCAAGCAACAAAAGCGACGAACGCTTCTGCTCTCCGCACCGATCTTCGTCAGAAGGCACAGGCGGTGGGGCCGGCGCCGTCACGATCAATGCTTCAAGCCACGAACGTAAGAGCAAGAAGAAAAAGGAAAGCGGAACGCCGAAAGACGCTGATCCGTATCCTCTGTACCTTGCGGTACAGCTCGCGCCTTGCAAGGCGCGCTCGCCCATCGGCGTTCCACCGCGGTTCTCGCCAAAGGGAGTCATCGTCCCTAAGGCTCAGCTTCAGGCCAGGCTTCCGGGGACGTGGTCTGTACGGGCGTTACCCGCCTTCGCCTGTCCCAGTCCAGCGAGCACCTCGCGCCCCGGTCATAATGCCGGGAGACTGATGCCCAAGCCGCCCGGGAGCGGGAGTGACGAACCGCCGCCCGCGGGCACCGCATCCCGTTCCGATCAGCCAGGGTCACCGGCTGACGTCCTTCACGGCGAACGGGATTGGTTGCCATCAATCTTTTGCAGCAACAATTGTCAAACAAATTTCCGAGCGAGAGCGTGCGTTTCATCCAAGTCTTTGCTGAATCATCGCTAGTTGCGAATCAAGATATCTCACGGCCGGTCTGCAATCATCCGCGGCCACCGAAAAGACACCGTCACTTTCGGAAAAAGATTCGCAAAATTGCAAATTGTGCCTGCCAACATCATGGACGCCAGAATTGGCGCGTGCTCTACGCGATGGTGACCGTGTAGTTGCGTACCTTGACGGTAATGTCCCTAGAGGCAGCAAAAGCAATTTGACGAGCGCGTGTGTTCCCGCATAGCCTATTCGCGACGGTTCCCCCAATCGGGGATCAAAAGGGAACGCAGTGCGGGCGCTTTGGCCCAACGCTGCGGCTGCCCCCGCAACTGTAAGCGGCGAGTCTTCTGTCAAATATCCACTGGGATATCGGGTCCCGGGAAGGTGGCAGAAGGTCGTGACCCGCGAGCCAGGAGACCTGCCGTCAGCCGTGGTCACATGCGAACGCTGTCGGTCGGGGAGTACTGACGGTGGGCGAACCAATCATCCTTCTCGGATGTGCGGGGACACCTAATTCGCGGTGACGTGCCACAAGGCGTGTTACCCGAGGGGTCTCCATGTTTTCCCGTATCATCACAACGCAACGCGGCGCAGGCTGCGATCTCGATCGTGTGTCTGCGTTGCGATCTCTGCTCGTTACATCATCGGCTCTAGTGGCGGTCGCGGTGCTCGCGGCGAGTTCAGGTGCGGCGCAAACGCCGCCGCAACCCGGCGGACCGGCAGCGGCCAATCCGCCGTTGCCGCCGATCCGCGTCTCAGGGCGGCGTCCGAAGGCGCCGGCGCACGGCAAGAAGTCCGGCACACAGACCGCAGCGCCGCCGCAGCCAAGCCAACAGGCTGCTGCGCCGCCGCTGCAATGGCTTCAAGGGATTCCCATGACGCCGCTCAACGCCGTTGCCGCAAGCGCGACCCGGCTGGGGATCCCCGTGCTTGAGACGCCGGCATCGGTCGAGGTCGTCACGCAGCAAACCATGCAGGACCAGGGTTATCGGACCACCACAGAAATCGCCAAGGGAGCGGTCGGTGTATTGGACATCGACTCGGCGGGCGCGCCGGCCAACTTTTCCATGCGAGGTTTCACATTTGGCGCCGTCAACGTTCTCTACAACGGAATTTCGGTCGGCGTGGCAAGCGACACGACGCGCGTGATGGACACGGCGAATCTCGATCAGGTCGAGTTCCTTAAAGGTCCGTCGGCGCTGATGTCGGGAATGAATGCGATCGGCGGCGCGGTCAACTACGTCAGCAGGCAGCCGACCACGGGTCCGATCCAGAACGAGTTGGACCTTTCAGTGGATTCGCTCGGAACGTTCCGCTCGCATTTTGGCTCGGGCGGCAGCACCGGAGTTCAAGGTCTCGACTATCGTTTCGACGCGGTCGGATCGAGCATCAACAGCTTCATCGACGGTGATTACCGCGACCTGACGGACCTCTCCACGCAATTCAACTATCACGTCAACAACAACCTCATGACCTTCGTGGCCATCGACTATAGTAAGGACTCCGGCCACGCCTACTGGGGTACTCCCCTGGTGCCGATCTCGTTTGCTGGCGGGAACGCCGTAAACGGTGTTGTCTCAGGCAACATGGTCAACACCTTTAGCGGCACGACCATCGGCCCGTTGACAGTCGATTCCCGCACGCTGAAGACCAACTATAACGTCGCCGACAATGCAACCGGCGCTCAGGAGCTGTGGCTACGCAGCGGGTTCGAATGGACGCCACTCAATAACGTCACCGTCAAGGACCAGGTTTATTACTTTCAGGCCAAGCGTAATTGGCTCGACAGCGAGACCTATGCCTACGACGACGGATCGGTATTTGCGGCCGGCACAATCGACCGGGATCGGTTTTTCGTTGATCACAATCAGCACGTATTCGGTAACAACATCGACTTCTTGTGGGATTCGCGGCTGTTCGGCATGGACAATCGTCTCGCGGCCCAGCTCCAGGTGAGCCGCGACCGGATCACGTTCACGGAGGAGGGCGATCCCAACGACTATCCTTACGACAATGTTGCCGTCGTCGACCCGGTCCAGGGGCTTTACGGCCCGGAGTTTCCGGATATCCGCAACAAGGAGCTCGATGACGTCGCGGTAGCGGCCGAGGACCGTCTGAAGCTCACGCCTGAATTCGCGTTGATCGGCGGCGTTCGCGTCGACGATTGGACGCTGAAGAGCAACGGCATCGACTTCGATGGCACGATTCCCGGCGGTGAACCGTTCACGCAAACGTGGAAGCCCGTCTCCTATCGTGCGGCTGCGACCTATGAACCGATCAAAGACCTGGTGTTCTACGGCATGTACGCCACGTCGTACGATCCGGCGGTCGCAAACGTCTTCTCCGTCAGCGCTTCCACACCGCTGGCGCTAACGAGCGCGGCCATCTACGAGACTGGCGTCAAGCAACTGTTATGGGACGGCAGGGCGGAATGGACGTTTGCCGCCTACGACATCACCCGACGCAATGTTTACGTGCAGATCGATCCGACGACGTCTGCTCTCGCGGGCGAGATCGCCACCAAGGGTTACGAACTCGCTGGAGCCGTACGCCCGATCGACGGCCTGAAGTTGTGGGGCAATGTCGCGTTGACTCACGCACGTTACGTGAATTTTGATTTCGAGGGCTTCACTGGCAACACGCCATCAAACGTCGCTCCGTTAATCGTCAACGCCGGTGCGTCCTACCAATTCCAGCATTGGCGCTGGCCGGTCGAAATCGGCGCATCGGTGCGCCATGTCGGCAACCGCTACCTGTACGAGGACGACGCCACGACCATGCTGGCCTACACCACGGCGGATGCCTACGCGTTTGTCGACATTCCGGGCCGGGATTTGCAGCGTCCGGAGCTTGAGAAGGTGCGCATCACGTTCCGCGTGCGCAACCTGACCAACGCCGTCTACGCCGCGTTTTCCGATCCGGGCTATCCGGACCAGGTTTATCTTGGCGATCCGCGCACCTATGAGATTGCCGCCTCGGCCAAGTGGTGAAACGTTGAGACGAGATGCGCGCGCTTATACTGCTTCATCGCTGGCTAGGCGTCGCATTCTCCCTGCTGTTCGCGATGTGGTTTGCGAGCGGCATCGTCATGCATTTCGTGCCGTTTCCGGCCTTGACCGAAACGGCGCGCGCCGCCGGCTTGGCCGTGCTCGATGTGGCTAGCGTTGTGCATGGGCCGGCCGATGCAGTTGGCGCGGGCGAAATCAAGGATGTGACGCGTGTCCGCTTGCTGCAGCGTCCCGACGGGCCGGTTTATCTGGTGTCCGGCCTCTCCGGCATGGTTGCGCTGCGCGCCGCCGATCTTGCGGATGCCGCCGTGCGTGCACCGCCATTGGCGCTGGCGGTAGCAACGGATTATGCACGCCGCCGCGGGTTGGATTTCGCTGATGCGGCCATCGTCGGCAAGGCGTTGTACGATCAATGGACCGTGTCGGGCGGGTTCGATTCTCATCGGCCACTATATCGGATTGCGCTCAATGATGGCCCGGGCACTGAGCTTTATGTCTCGTCGAGGACAGGTGAGGTCGTTCTCGACACGACACGCTGGCAGCGCACCTGGAATTATCTCGGCAGTGTTGCGCATTGGATCTATCCGACGGTGCTGCGCAGCCATCCGGCGGCGTGGAGCCGGCTGCTGTGGTGGCTTTCGCTCCTGGCTTTGATCGGAGCGAGCGCGGGCGCGATAGTGGGCACACTGCGGATCGAACGCGCAGGAGCGTGTCTGGTGTCGCCCTATAACGGCATTCAGGCGTGGCACCATTGGCTTGGGCTAGTGTGCATGCTGTTCGTTTTGACCTGGATATTCAGCGGCTGGCTGTCGATGGATGACGGTCTGATATTTTCAGCCGGAGAGCCCGCTGACGCAGATGTAACGGCAATAGCCGGCTCGCAGGACTGGCAGGTACTTCCGCGTGATGAGATACAGCATGTTTCCGCCGGTGCTATCGAGGTCGAGTGGTTCGCATTCGGCGGTCAGCTTTATCGACGCGAACGCATCTCCACAGGCGTGCAGCGGCTGTTTGGCGCCGGATCGCATCAGTCAGAATCTGAATTTTTACCGCCGGCGGATGTTGAGGCGGCTGCGCGCCATCTCGCGCGTGGCTGCGATAGCGCAGCCGTGGTCGGCCCAGGCGATCACTATCCTTCGGCCACGATCATGCCGGCCGCGCCGGTATTCCGCGTGGTGTGCGGCGCGGATTGGTTCGATATCGACGGCGCCAGCGGCGCATTGCTGGAAAAGCTCGATCCTTCGCGGCGTGCCTATCGCAGGCTCTTCGGCGCATTGCACACCCTTAACTTTCCCGTGCTGATGGCACGCCCGATGCTGCGCACGTTCATCATCGTCTTGCTATGCGGCTGCGGGTTTGCCTTCAGCCTGACCGGCGTGGTTCTCGCCTGGCGCCGGCTGCGATCGTGCTTTCGGCCGTCAGGTTGATATGCACTTTTCTTGACATCGTCATACTCGCTATCACACTCTCCGGAGGTCCGGGGGGTGAGAAGTCAATGGCGTGGCGTACGGTTGCGTCGGTGGCGTTTGTGCTGGCGTGTCTTTGCGCGCGCGGCCGGGCGCAAACGCCGGCCGCGGCAGCACAGCCGCCTCACGCGGCGCTGCCGACCATTCAGGTCACGGCGGGTCTCGCCAAGCGGCGTGCGGCACGGGCCAAGCCGGCTGCCATGGTGCGTGCGGCATCTCCGACATCCTCGCCGCCGCAGCCTTATGTCACCGGCGCGCGCAATGTTGCCGGCGGCGCCGCAATCGTCCCGACGCAGGCGGGCCAAATGACTGTCGCCGGGCAGGATCTCAATGCGCGTCCGCTGACCCGGCCCGGTGAAATCCTCGAGGCAGCGCCCGGATTGGCGGTGGTTGCTCACGCCGACGGCGGCAAGGCCAATCAATATTACCTGCGCGGTTACAATCTCGATCACGGCACCGATCTCGCGATCTTCGTCGACGACATGCCGATTAATCTGCCGACGCACGCGCACGGCCAAGGTTACGCCGATCTCAACTGGCTGATGCCGGAAACCATCGCCAGCCTCGATATTCGCAAGGGTCCGTATTTTGCCGACGTTGGTGATTTCGCCACCGCTGGCTCGCTATTCCTCAATCTGCGCGACAGCGTCGACAAGGCGATCGTGTCGGAGACCTACGGCAGCTTCGACTATGAACGGTTGTTCGGCATGGGCTCCTCAAAGCTCGGCGGCGGCAATCTGCTCTACGCCGCCGAAGTGAACACCTATGACGGGCCATGGGCCACGCCTGACGATATGCGCAAGCTCAGCGGCTTGCTGCGCTACAGCCAGGGCACTGCGACCGACGGCTTTTCAGTCACCGCGACGGCTTATTCGAACAAGTGGAACACGACCGAACAGAACGCGTTGCGCGCCATTACCTCAGGACAGATCGGACTTTATGGCGAGATCGACCCGACCGATGGCGGCAACACCGATCGCTTCTCATTATCAGCGAGAATGGCGCAATCGGACAATGACGGGTCGTGGAAGGCCAATGCTTATTTGGTCAAATACCAGTTGGATCTTTACAACGACTTCACGTGGTTTCTGACCGATCCGGTCAACGGCGATCAATTTCATCAACACGACGACCGCATCTATGCCGGCGGCGGCGCGTCGCGCACTGTCAACGGTACGCTGTTCAATCTACCGACCGAAAGTGTCTATGGCGTGCAAACGCGCTATGACGATATCGATCTCGGACTGAGCAACACGGTTGCGCGGCAGTTTCTGTCGAACACTCTCGTCGATCACGTCAATGAGGGTAACGCCGGCATCTATGCCGAAAATACCGTGCATTGGACCGATTGGCTCAAGACAACCGTCGGCTGGCGCGGCGATTATTATGCCGCGTCGATAAACTCGACGCTGCAACAGGCCAATTCCGGGAACACCCAGGCTGCGATCGGCAGTCCGAAACTCAGAATGGTTTTCGGCCCGTTTTACAAAACGGAATTCTTTGTCGGCGCCGGCATGGGTTATCACAGCAACGATGCGCGTAGCACGACCGTTACCGAGGCGCCCGGCGATCCGGCGACGCCCGAAGCTGCATCGCCGTTCCTGGTGCGCTCGCGCGGCGCGGAAGTCGGCGTTCGCACCAAGATCGTACCCGGGCTCGATAGTTCGGTCAGCGTTTTCTATTTGCATCAAGCATCGGAGCTTTTCTTCGACGGCGACACCGGTGAAACCGTGGCGGGATTACCCAGCCAGCGCACCGGTATCGAATTCACCAACGATTACCGGCCGGCGTCGTGGATTCACGTCGACGCCGATCTGGCGCTCACCCGCGCGCGTTTTCTCGGTTTTGATGAAGCGCAGGCGCAGCTCTACCAATCGCTTGCCGGCTTTCCGCAATCGCAGATCGGCAATGCGCCGGGCAATTTCGTCTACAATGCGCCGTGGATGGTAGCGTCGGCCGGGATCACGCTCGGCGAGCAGACCGGCTGGTTCGGCGATCTGCGCTGGCGCTATATCAGTTCGCGGCCGTTGACCGAAGATGGTGTGTTCCAATCGCCGCCGCTCAGTGTTTTTAACGCGCAGATCGGCTACCACTTCGACAATGGTTGGACCGTACGTCTCGACGGTCTCAATCTCTTGAATTCGCAGGCTCCGCAAGCCGAATATGCGTACGGTTCGCTGCTCAAAACCGACAGCCTGTTCGCCATGTGCTTTCCCGCGCACGGACCGCCGACCGCGCCCGCCGCGGTTTGCCAGAACGGTGTAATGGATTATGCGCTGCATCCGATCGAGCCGCTTGCAGTTCGGCTGACGGTCGCCAAAACGTTCTGAGCCAAACGTTCTGAGCCGAGACGCTTCAAGCGCGCGCCGCTTTGATCGGCGTGCCAGCTGCGGCGCGGCCCTCTTGCTATTCGCAATGTTATAACATTACAATCGCGACACATGGGCGATGCTGCGGTTGGGCCTGCTGGGCGGGCGAGGGGAGTTGCGAATGCGGTTCGCTGGCGTTTCGTGCGCCTCTGACGAATGGCCCGGTCATCGCGCATTCCATCGCGCCCTAAAGACTGTCGCTTCTGCGCCACAGCGCGCGGCAAATGCGGCGCGCGGCACATTTCAAGTTGATATTCTATTGCTTGGCTGCGGCGGCGTCATAGACTGGTCGTCGTCGCCGGGAATGCAATATGAAACCTGAGTTCGCTTGATGCGCTGGTTTCGAACGAACAGGATATGCGGCGGCCGGCTGGCGCTATTCGCGCTCGCGGTGCAGTTCATTCTGTCGTTCGGCCATGTGCACGGGCTTAGCCATAGTGCTCCGATTGCCATCGCGAGCAGCGCACGGCAATGCGGCCGCGCCGAACCAGCGCCCAAACAAGCCGGACAGCGACGATTACTGCGCGATCTGCGCCACAATCTCATTGTTGAGCGGGTCGGTCGCGGCGGTGCCGCCGCAACTAGTGCTTGCCGGTCGCTTTCCTATGCCGTCGAACATGCCGACCGTATCGCGATTGCCGTTATTGTGCCACGTCGCGCGCCGTTTCAATCGCGCGCTCCACCGCACGCCTGAACGCCGGTCGATGCCGAGCTTCATGTCGCCGCACTTGCCTTCCGTTTTGCACCGGCGATGTCCGCAAGCTTGAACGCGGCATTTGTTTCTCAATTTACGTGCCGCAACTGCGCGACCGCTAATGGGCCGGCCGATTGGTCAAGCCATGCAGCATTCGGGGTCGAAGTGTCATGTCAGTTCGGATCTATCGTGTCTGTCGCGCCGTTTTAATTCTTAGCTTGGCGTTGTTCACGCTTATTGCCTGCTATGACGCGGTGAACGCGCAATCTCCGCCTGCTGCAACGAGCCAGCTACAACAGCCGGCTGCAACCCAACCAGCTGCAACCCCGCCGGCCGCAACCGAGCCGACCGCAACCCCGCCGACTGCAACCGCGCCGCTGCCACAGATTATCGTTAGCGGGGCAAAACCGAAGCCGAAGCCGCGTGCGGTGACGCATCAGGCTGCGGCGCCTGCAACGGTGGCGCCGCAGACGCCGGCGCAGCAGACTGAGGCGAAAAACAACGCCTTCGATCAGGCGCGCGGCAATCTCTACACGACGATCGGCACGACATCCAACACGATCAGCCACGATACCATCGAAGCGCTGCCTCAGGGCACCAATGCGACGGTCGAGAAAGTGCTGCTGCAAGCGCCTGGCGTGTCGCAAGATTCGGCAGCGAGCGGTTTGCTGCACGTGCGCAACGACCACGCTAATGTGCAGTTCCGCATCAATGGCGTCATGCTGCCGGACGGCGTCAGCGGCTTCGGCAGCATTTTCGATACCTCGTTTGATCGGCAGTATGTCGCTGGTCACCGGCGCGTTGCCGGCGCAGTTCGGTGGTCGCACCGTCGGTATCGTCGATATGACCACGCGTGCCGATGCCTTCAACAATTCCGGCAACATCAGTTATTACGGCGGCAGCCGCGGCACCATCGAGCCAAGCTTCGATTATGGCGGCACCTTCGGTGGCACTTGCCCACCGAAGGCAACTGTCGCTAAGGCGCCGCCGTTATCATCTGCCGCATGGTGGGCGGACTGCACGCCACGGTGTGCAATATTTCTTCAGCGGACGTTATTTGCAAACCACGGAGGGCATCGAAAATCCGACTGCCGACGCTCAACGCCATCCACGATTTCTCCCAGCAGGCAAAAGGGCTTCGGCTACATGTCGACCTTCGTCGATCAGTGGACGCGCTTGAGCCTGATCCCGGGACCGCGTCAACAATTTTCAGATTCCTAACGTGCCCAATCAGCCGGTCGGCATGATGGGTAATCCGCCGGTGACCAGTGCTTTCGGCGTCCCGCTTCAATTCAGCGATGCTCAACGAGAATCAGACCGAATTCACCCAATACGGCGTGCTGGCGCTGCAACGCTCCACGCACGGCTTTGATGGGCAAATTTCCTACTTCACGCGTTACAACGATCTGCATTTCATGCCCGATCCGATCGGCGACCTGCTGCTGAACGGCGTCGCCTCCGACATCAGCCGGCAGTCCTATACCAACGGCATTCAGGCTGACGGCTCGTATTTGATCAACGCGGCGCATACGCTGCGCGCCGGCTTCACAGTCAGCGCCGAACAAGGCCTGGGTCGACAACACATCGCTCGTCAAGCCGGCCGCCGCGGCGGCATCGCCAGCGGCGCGCCGATTCACGGTCACCGACGATGTCGCCAAGCTTGGCTGGCTCGCCGGCGTCTATGCCCAGGACGAATGGAAGATCACCGACCAGCTCACCATGAATGCCGGCCTGCGCTTCGACCAGATGTGGGAGTTCACCGACGCCAATCAACTCAGCCCGCGGTTGAGCTTCACCTACAAGCCGTTCGAAAACACGACGTTACACGCCGGCTACGCGCGCTACTTCACGCCGCCGGTGCTGGTCGAGGCGGCGCCGGCCAATATCGCGCTGTTCAGGGCACACCGGCGCGCCGCCGAGCGGTGGGACGAGCCCGGTGCTGCCGGAACGTTCGCACTATTTCGACGCCGGTGTCGATCAGAAGATACAGCTCGAATGCTCCGGCCGCGCGGCAAAGATTGCCCGACGCTCGATCTTGGCATCGACGCCTATTACAAGATCGCCAACAGATCTCATCGACAACGGCAAGTTCGGCCAAGCGCTGGTGTTGAGCGCGCTTCAATTACGCCAAGGGCGTGGTCGAGGGTATCGAGTTCAGGGCAAATACCACAACGGCAATTTCCAGGCTTACGGCAATCTCGCCGTCAGGCAGGAGAAGGCCACCGACGTGGTTTCGAACCAATATCTGTTCGACAACGTCACGCCGCTCGCCGATCTCGGCGGCCTGACCGAGTATCAGTACATTCAGCACCACTGGATCTATACCGACCACACCCAGTTCGTGACCGGCTCCGCCGGCCTGCCTATTCTGCTGGAACGGCACGCGGATTTGCGACCGACATGATTTCGGGCTCCGGGCTGCGCACCGGCGACGCCAATATCGGCACGGAGCCGCCTTATGCGCAGTTCAATGCCGGGATTGCGCACGAATTCGCTCAGGCCGACGGCAAGCCGATGACAGTGCGCTTCGACGTCGTCAACCTGTTCGACACGATCTACCAGATCAGAAACGGCAGCGGCATCGGCGTGTTCGCGCCGCAATATGGTCCGCGCCGCGGCTATTTCCTGGGCATCTCGAAGAAGCTCTAACTAAGGCTTCCGGGCCCGACCCAAGTCGGACGTAGCATGCGCCGGCAGGCTGCGGAGCGGCTTTCGGCCGTAATGTAGTCTATATTGCAAAATGTAGCCAAGGTTGTATATCCCGAGAATGGCTGTCGTCGGCGCGCGGGTGAACATTGTTCAGGAATAATGTTCGGGGTGACGATTCTCGGAGTTATGGGGCAAGTCTTTCCGCCTGCGCTTATGGACAGCCATTGTCATGGTCTTGTCGTGACCGCGATGGCAGCAAAGTCCGTTTGATGGCGTGGGTCGGGGATCGGGCCGTGGTCGGGTGGGTTGTTAGCGGGAATGGTGCTGGTCGTGTTGGCGGATCGTGCCGATGCCGGCGATCTGCCGGTCAAGGCGCCCCCGCCCGTGGCGACGGCCGCCTACGACTGGAGTGGGTTCTATGTTGGCGGCCACATCGGCTATGCCGCTGGAACTTCCGGCTGGTCGGCGACGTCGACCGGCGCCGCGGCGCCGCCCATCGCCGGCGCGCTCAATTTTTTCAACAGCTACGATGCCTTCAAGGGAACCGGAAGTTACTTCGAGGGCTTCCAGGCCGGCTACAATTACATGTCGCCGTCGCGGTTCCTGTTCGGCGTCGAAGCCGACGCCTCATTTCCGAATACGGTCGGCGGCACGGCTACGTTTGCCTCGCCGGTGGCGGGGCTCGCCAGCTATTCCGAACAGGTCGAATATTCCGGCACGCTGCGCGGCCGCATCGGCTACGCGCCTAATCTCGGCGCAAACGGCCACTGGCTGTTTTATGCCACCGGTGGACTTGCCTGGAGCTTCGACCAATTCACCCGCACGCAGATCGCGGGCGGCGCGGCTCCCGCGGGTACGGTGGAAAATCTGTACATGACGCCGCGGATCGGCGGCGCGGCCGGCGTCGGCGTCGAATACGCATTGCCGTCGAACTGGACGGCGCGGCTCGAATATCTGTTCACGGATTACGGCAATCGCAGTGTTACCTTTCCGGCCGGCGCGCAGCGCTTCGATTCCAATCTCTCGCTCAGCGAATTGCGCTTCGGGCTGAACTACCGGCTCAACGGTGGCAGCGCGAAGTCGGCCGGAAATACGGCCGATCCGCCCGCGCTGGAGACCGACAATTTTGCGGTCCACGGCCAGACGACTTTTCTCGAACAATACGTCTTTCCGTTTCGCAGCCCTTACCTCGGGCCAAACAGCCTCGATCCGAATCAGGGCCGCGAAACCTTCGATGCCACGCTTTTTCTCGGCATGCGGCTGTGGCAGGGCGCCGAATTCTGGGTCGATCCGGAGATCGATCAGGGTTTCGGCCTGAGCAGCACGCTCGGAGTCGCCGGCTTCACCAGCGGCGAGGCCTATAAGGTCGGCGCCTCGGTGCCCTATGCCCGAATGCCGCGCGCATTCATCCGGCAGACCATCGACCTTGGCGGCGACAGCCAGAAGGTCGAGAGCGACGTCGACAAATTCAGCGGCTCCCAAACCGCAAACCGCGCTGGTGATCACGGTCGGCAAATTCGGCGTGACCGACGTATTCGACAACAACAAATATGCGCACGATCCGCGCAACGACTTCATGAACTGGGCGCTCATCGACACCGGCACGTTCGACTATGCCGCCGACGCCTGGGGCTTTACCTACGGCGCGGCCGCCGAATGGTATCAGGGCGACTGGACCGTGCGCGGCGGCATATTCGATCTTTCGATCGTTCCCAACAGCATCGAGCTCGATCCAAGCTTCGATCAATTCCAATGGGTCGGCGAAATCGAGCGGCGCTATCAACTGTGGGGCCAGCCGGGCAAAATCGCGGTCACGGGTTTCCTCAGCCGCGGCCGCATGGGCAGTTACGCCGACGCAATCGCGCTCGCCGCGGCGACCGGTGGCACGCCGAGCACGGCGTTGGTGCGCCAATACACCAGCCGCGGCGGCGTCAGCCTCAATATCGAGCAGCAGATCACCGAACAGCTCGGTGCCTTCGCGCGCGCCGGTTTCGCCAACGGCAATATCGAGCCTTATGAGTTCGCCGACATCGATCGCACCGTTGCGGCGGGACTCTCGCTAAACGGCAAGTCGTGGGGGCGGCCCGACGACACGATTGGCTTGGCGGGCGTGGTCAACCATATTTCCAGCGTGCACCAAGCCTATTTCAACGCTGGCGGACTCGGCATCCTGGTCGGCGACGGCATGTTGCCGCATCCCGGCCTCGAGCAGATCCTGGAGACTTATTACCAGTTGCCGGTGTCGTTCTTTAAGCTGACGCTCGATTACCAGCTCATCGTCAACCCTGGCTACAACGAGGATCGTGGACCGGCCTCGGTTATTTCCGCGCGCCTGCACGCACAATTCTGATCGCGAAACTACCGAAATCCGGCATAAGCCGACGCGTCATAGATCAATCGACAACGTGGCTTAGCCGGTGCAGGTTAGCAGCGGTGGCGGCGTGGAGTTGTGATGCGGGGGCTATTGGTTGCCGGAATAATGCTGGCCGCGCTCGGGCAGCCCTGCCAGCGCGGCCGATCAATCCCTGCCGGTGAAAGCGCCGCCGAAGAAGTCTTATGATTGGTCCGGCTTCTACGCCGGGGCGCATTTCGGCTACGCCGGCGGTTCGTCGCATTGGACCGCTCATGCGACCGGTGCGGTGGGACCGCCGCTTATGGGCTCGCTCGATTTCTTCAATTCGTTCGATGTGTTCAAAGGCACCGGCAGCTATTTCGATGGCTTGCAGGGCGGCTACAATTATCTGCTGCCGTCGCGGCAGTTGTTTGGCATTGAAGCCGACATATCGTTCCCCAACACCGTCGGTGGCATGGCAACATTCACGTTGCCGGCGACCGGCACGGCGAACTATTCCGAAAAGGTGGAAATGTCGGGCACATGTGCGCGGCCGTGTCGGCTACGCGCCAATTCTAGCGAATGGAACAGGTAACTGGTTGTTCTACGCCACCGGCGGCTTTGCCTGGAGTTACGATCAGTTCACACGCATGCAGATTTCCAGCGCGCCGGCGGGCGGCACGGCCATGCCCGGCACCGCGGAAAACGCCTATCTGGTGCCGCGGGTCGGTGGCGTTGTCGGCGTCGGCGTCGAGGTCGGCCTGACGCCGCGATGGGCGGCGCGGATCGAATATCTCTACACCGATTACGCCTCGCGCAGCGTTACCTTTCCCGCAGGCGCCCAAACCTTCAATTCAGCGCTGGCATTGCAGTCTGTGCGTGTCGGCGTCGATTATCAGCTCGGCCACGACGGCATCGATCCCGACTTTTTCACCAAGGGGCCGGACGCGCTCACACTCGACCGGTTTGCGCTGCACGGCCAGATGACGTTCATCGAGCAATACGACGCGCCGTTTCACTCGCCCTATCTCGGTCCGCACAGCCTCGATCCGAACCAGGGCCGCGAAAGCTGGGACGTGATGTATTTCGTCGGCGCCAGACTATGGGAGGGCGCGGAGTTTTGGGTCGATCCGGAAATCGATCAGGGTTTTGGCTTGAGCAACACCGAAGGCATCGCCGGATTTCCAAGCGGCGCCTCGTTCAAGGTCGGCGCTTCGGTGCCCTACGCGCGGGTGCAGCGCTATTTCCTCCGTCAAACTATCGATCTCGGGGGCGACACCCAGAAGGTCCCGGCCGATCAAAACCAGTTCGAGGGCAGCAACACCACCGACAGGCTTGTCATTACGCTCGGCAAATATTCGGTGTCCGACGTATTCGATCAAAACAAATATGCGCAGAACCCGCGCAAGGATTTTATGAACTGGGCGCTGATCGATGCCGGCACGTTCGATTACGCCGCCGATGCCTGGGGTTACACCTTGGGCGCAAGTGCCGAGTGGTACGCGGGTCAATGGACAGTGCGCGGCGGCATTTTCGATCTCACGACGGTGCCCAACAGCGAAGAGCTCGATTCCAATTTCGGACAGTTCCAATGGATCGGCGAAATCGAGCGCCGCTACGACTTGTGGAGCCACCCGGGCAAGATTGCGTTCACCGGCTTTCTGACGCGCGCGCGGCTCGGCACCTACCAGGATGCCATTGCGCTCGCCATGGCAGCCGGTGGACCGGCCAACATCGCAACCGTCCGCCAGTACCGCAGCCGCACCGGACTAAGCGCCAACCTCGAACAGGAGATCACGTCCGATCTCGGACTGTTCGCGCGAGCTGGCTTTGCCAGCGGCGATATCGAGCCGGATTCCTACACAGATATCGACCGAACCGCCGCCGTCGGCCTGTCGCTGAAGGGCACGCAGTGGGGACGCCCCGACGACACGTTCGCCATTGCCGGCATTGTCAACGGCATCACCAAGATCCACGAGCAATTTCTCAACGATGGCGGGTTGGGCATCCTGGTCGGCGATGGACAACTGCCGCATCCAGGCCCGGAGCAGATCATCGAAGCCTATTATCTGTTTCCGGTGTACGACTGGCATGCCACGGTCGATTATCAGTTCGTGGTCAATCCCGCCTATAACCGCGACCGCGGGCCGATTTCGATCATCGGCTTTCGCGCCGAAGCCGATTTCTGAATTGGCGGCGATGGCAACGCGATCAGTGCGCATGGGAGTGCACATGGACGCCTGAGTGCAGTCGTGGGGGCGCCGCGACGACGGTTGGTTTGGCGGAGGTGGTCAACCGCACTTACAAGGTGCACCGGCCCTCGTGGCATATGCTTCAGAGTACCCCACCCATCAGGCATTGTCAGTAGTTGTGAATTTGAAGCGCGTGCACGGGGGGAAATGTGCTACTATAGAGTCCCATGACAACCGTGCGAGATCTGATCCGCAGTCGGGCAGGCAGAACCTTAGCTCTGTGCGTCGCCTATTCGCTCGCCATCCAGGCCTTGATCGCGAGTGTGGGGTTTGGAATGTCCGTCGCTGCCGCGCCCGGGCACGTGGACTTTGTCATTTGCAGCATCGCCTCCGGCTCGGAAGCACAGGGATCCCAGGACGACCGCAACCGGCCCAATCCGCGACCGGAATGTCCGTTCTGTTTCGTTGCCGCGCAGAGCGTCGGCAATGTCGCGATCATTGACGGCGGGCCGACACCCCCGGTCTTTTCCGGATTGCAGATCGCCGGCGCTGTTTCGGGTTTCAATTATGACGGGACGCTTGTCCCGCCGTTCCGCCGCTCGGTCGGCGTTCCGCGCGCGCCCCCGCTTTTCTCTGTCTGATGCTCGAACCGGCGCCGTTCTCGCGGTGCCGTCACTCATGCGCTTACGGAGAACATCATGCGCTCAATGTTGAAATTCGCTATCGCGGCCGTTGTCATCGTGGCTGCCATTCCCGCGCTTGCCCAGGGCACCGGCGCATCCATCGCGGTAGACGGGCCCTATGCACGGGCGACACCCGCGGGTGCTCAGACCGGCGCGGTCTATATGACGATCGATAACAAAACCAACGCCGCGGATCACCTTACCGGAGCGTCCTCGGACGTCGCCGCCAAGGTTCAGGTTCATGAAATGACAATGGTCAACGGCATCATGCAAATGCGCGAGGTCGCCGGCGGGCTTAATGTTCCCGCCGGAGGGAGCGTGACTCTCAAACCAGGCAGCTTCCACGTTATGCTGATCGGCCTGAAGCGGCCTTTGACTGCCGGCGATACGTTCCCGCTTACGCTGACCTTCGAGAAGGCGGGGAATATTTCCATCACCGTGCCGGTACAGGCAATGAGTGCCACCCAGGACAAGGGCGGCGGCATGAGCGGGATGGGCGGTATGCAGGACAACAAGTCTGGCGGCATGGGTAAGATGGAGATGAAGTGATGCGCGCGCGTCACTGGCTGCTCACGGCAATAGCCGGCCTCGCCGGCTTTGCTGTCGCCGCGCTACTTATCGTTGTTATCTTCGCATTTCGGCAGTCCGGGCGCGTCGGCGGGGCAGCCTCCATTGGTGGCCCGTTTACGCTCGTGGACGATACCGGTGCGCCGGTTACGGACAAAATGCTCGCCGGCAAGCCGTACACGATATACTTCGGCTATACCTACTGCCCGGAATTCTGTCCGACGACGCTTCTCGATCTGTCACGCTGGATCAAGCAGCTCGGCCCGGATGCCGACAAGCTGAACTATGTCTTCGTGACGATCGATCCGCAGCGGGATACGCCGGAGCTGATGCACACGTATCTGTCTTCCTTCGATCACCACATTCGCGGATTCAGCGGCACGCCGGAGGAGATCGCCAGGATCGCCAAGGAATACCGAGTCTACTACAAGAAAATTCCGCAGGAGGACGGTACCTACGTGATGGATCACTCCACCGTCACCTATCTGATGGGAGCAGACGGCGCCTTCGATACGATCATTGCCTACCAGGAGGACGACGCATCGGCGGTCGCCAAGTTGAAGAAGCTTATAGCCCCAACGCCGACATCCTGAGGCGGCCGGCGCGCGCCTTGGACCCATCCGTCATTTCGCATCGATCGCGATCGGTGCGGACAACTCAAGCCGTTTTCCTGTTCCGAGAACGGCGTCGACTTCGACGGTCCAGTCGCCGGATTCCGGCAGCTCGATTTCATCGACGATCCATGCTGCGTCAGGTTGACGCACGGCAGTTCGCGTTACCGGTTTGCTTCCGGCCGTGGGTGCGGTCAGCCTCAGCGTTACGGATTGACTGGGCAGCGTTTCGAGATCGTCGTTCCAAAGCCGGATCGTCGCGCGCGCCGAGCCGATGCGGCCGGGCTCGATCATGACGTCGGCCATGCCATTTTCGGAATGGATGTGCTGAAAAGCGGCATCGGGAGGCACAGGGCCGGAGGTGGAGTGATGACCAGCGTGGTTTGCCGGGGCCAGCGTTCCAAGCACGCTCACCACGGCAATGATTAGTGCTCCGGCGCTAGTCTCGATTGCCGCATTGCGACATAGCCGGCGCCGCGCCGTTTGCGCGGCCGCGGCGCTTCCGCTTTGAAGGAGAGCTGGAACCAGTTGCGACCAGTTGTGGGCTGCGATGGAAACCATGCCGAGAAACAGCGCAAGCTTCAACAAGAGCAGTTTGCCGTAATAGGTCCCGAGCAGCGCCGCTACGCTGCCGACGAGGTACCACGAGTTGACGATGCCGGATGCCAGCAGGGTCGCAACCGCGATCATGCCGACAATCGAAAAGCGCAATGTTGCCGCACGCGCTATGTCCAGTGCGTTCGGTTGCGCGCCGGTGGCCGCCAATAAAACGACAAGCGGCACGAGCGCTCCAACCCAGGCCGCCGCGGCGATCAGGTGAAGGACATCGGCAGCAGGATGGATAATCGCTTCGGAGCCAAGGCCGCCTGCGGCGTGCCCCGCCCAGGCCAATCCGCCGGCAAACGCCGCCGCCATGATTGTCGCGGCGGCGTCGAGGCCAACGCGGCGCACGGTTCTGGTCGCAAGGAATGGCGCAAGCGTCACGGCGAGGCCGCAGGCCAGCACGCCACGAATCAGCCATTCGTGTCCGAATGTGGTCTGCGTCAGAACGATTCCGAGCACGCCGGTGCTCATGACTTGCGCCGGCGGCGCATCGCTCATCGCCGCCGCGGTCAGAACGAGCCAGGTCGCGCCAGTGATCACGGCAAGCCCGAGCCCGCTCCACGCCATCCAGCGAATTGCCCGCCGCACGGCCGCGACGACCGGGGAGTCGTCACCGGCCGCGCGAAACGCCGGTTCGGAAACGAACACAGTGAAGAAAATGATCCCGGCAAGCAGCAGCGTTGCCGCGAAGTGAACAGCGCGCGCGTAGATCAGCGGATTAGACACGCTGTCGCCTCCCGAATGCGCTGGGGCTACTGCTCACTGGCCTCCGACATGAAATACGAAACTGCCTTCGGTGGTGTGGGTATCGACCGACAGCGCGCGCCAGCGCACCCGGTAGGTGCCTGAACCCAGAGCCTTGAGACCGATGCGCATGGTGTTGCCGCTGATCGCCGGCTTGCCCTGATCGACCTTGGCGCCGTTGCCGTCCGTCACCGCAATGGTGCTGAAGGCCGGTTCCAGGTCCTGTGTGAACGACAGCGTCACCTCGTGCGGTGCGACCGGTACCGTCGAGCCAACCAGCGGGCTCGCATGATCGAGGAAAGCGTGGGCCCGCGCCGCGGGAGCTGCCAGCGCAGCGCAGAAGAACGACAAAATAATGATAAGAGTTCGCATGACATGACCTTCAGAAGTTGAGCTTTTGCGGCGGGGCAGATTTGCCAATGAGCGGTTGCCCGATGGTCTGCGGAAACATGTCGTCGAGATAAAGATGCAGTTGGCCGAGCACGCCGATGCCATGGCCGCTTTGGCCATTCACCGGGATCGGCGCTTCGAGCCCGACCTGGAAGTAGCTGCCGACCCAGATCACGCCCGGATTGATGGTGCCGGTGGTGACGAAGCTGTTGCCGTAGTTGTTGGCGACTGGCGTTTGCATGTCGACTTCCACAATCGGGATCAGGTGATTGATGAAGTCGGGGAGTTGTAAATCCTGAATCTCGGACTTCAGATACGGCATGCTGTATTGGATCGACCCGCCCCAATCGAGCACCTGCGGAATGGGCGCACCCGCCACCAAGTCGAATGAACGGCTCGGGATTTCGTAACCTACCTGTCCGGTTACCGCGAAGGCGCGCAGCCAGCCGGCGGAGTTGGGCAGGTCGCCGAAGCCCTTGCCGAAGTAATATGTCGGCGTGAGCACGGTATAAGGCGTGCCGATGCCGGAATTGCTGGCGCCTGTGCCTCCCCAATCGACGATTAGCCCAAGCATCATCGCCAGTTCGTGATCGCCGTCCTTGAGCAGTTGGTATTGCAGCGTGGTTTCGAGGTCGGCGAAACCCGCCATGGTGAAGCCGCCGGGCTGGTGAATCTGCGTCCAGGTTTCACCGATCGATATCCCAAAATCTTCGGTGATGCGTTTCGACAGTTCGGCCGAGACGTCCCATTCCGTTGCCGGCGGCATATCGGCGGTTCTCGACCACTGGATTGTGGGCAGCGACAGCTCATCGGCAACGCACGGATCGTCGACGGCGAGCGTTGCGGGAAAAAAGCGTGCGCCGACAAAGCAATGGGCGAACGCCTGCGAGCAGGGCAGGGCAACGAATAACAACGCCAGCGCGAATGCGCGCGAGCACCACGGATTACCAGGCATGATCTTTCTCCACTGGAGCATGAGCGACATGACGGCCGCTTAAGCGGCCGCACGGCATCAGGCTGTCAGTGGAGGTGCTCGCGAGCGGTGGGATTTTGTAACCGGGCCGGCGGCGGCGAGGGCAACCGCGGGCAGCGGCAATGGCCGGCCGGCGGCTTGCGGGGCGCCGGTGACTGTGACCGGAGGCGGCGGCAACGCCGCCATCAGCATCAGGCAGCCGACGCAGCAGTTATTGGCGCATTGGTCGCCGTTGGTTTGATCGCCGGCCGGGGAGGGCGCTTCACCTGTGACAAGCGTGTGGCAGATCACGCCGCCAAGAGTGCTCGTAGCTGCGGCCGCTGCATGCGCGGCGGTGAAGCTTGCAAGCAGGCTCGAGAGCGCAATCGCGTAAGCGGCTGCGAGCGCTATGACGCGCCGTGTTAATGACCACTTGGCGAGGTATTTGCCCACAGTGCTTCGCCCGTCCCTCCAGTCCACCAGACTAGCGCAGGATCGACATGAGATGAACCACCAACGATAAGATTTATTCCCTGTCCGTCAATCCGGGCCGAGCGAAGGGAGAAGCCCGAATGACGGAGACTACGTCAGCAGGTGCCGATTCAATATAGCGCGCACGGCGTCGACCAGCTCGGCTTCCGGCACGGCGCGCTGCGCTTCGGTCTGCTTCTGCAAATACTCGTCGCGGCCCTTTTCCAGCTTGGCGAGCTCGGCGCCAACGATCAGGTCCTTGATGGTGACTTCGCCCTTGGCCTTTTCGTCGGAACCCTGAATGACGACGCACGGCGCATTGCGCTTGTCGGCATATTTCATTTGCGGACCGAATTTCCCGGAGCCGAGATAAAGCTCGGCGCGGATTTTCGCCGCGCGCAGCTTGGCGACCATCTGCTGATAATCGGCGATGCGATCCTGATCGAACACGGTTACGACCACCGGTCCTGCTTCCGTTTTCAGATCGACCTTGCCGAGATATTCGAGCGCGGCGAGGAGCCGCGATACGCCGATGGAAAATCCGGTCGCCGGCACCGGCTCGCCGCGAAAGCGCGACACCAGCCCGTCATAACGGCCGCCGCCGCCGACCGAACCAAAACGGGGCGAACCATCTTTGCCGTCGGCGGAGAATGTCAGCTCAACTTCAAAAACCGGGCCGGTGTAATATTCGAGGCCGCGGACGACGGATTGATCAGTACGAATTCGATCAATAGCATACCCGGATGCTTTAACGAATTCTCTTATAGCCGCAAGTTCACGAACGCCTTGAACTATCGTCATATTGTTTTTGACACTATCAGCATAGCGACCGTGGTCACTCGTGTTGTAGTCTAAAGATTGAATTGAGATCTGCCTGGCGATCTACAGAAGGTGTCTCCGGAATAATAAAACTCAGCACTGTAGCAATTTGCTCTTCGTCGAGGCCTGCACCCTTTGTAAAGTCGCCACTCTCGTCCTTGCGCCCGGCCCCCAGCAGAAGCCGCACGCCGATTTCCTTTAGTCGATCGAGCTTGTCTATTGCTCTTAAGACTGTGAGTCGTCGCCCAACGTTGGCGTCACCGACAAGACCGATTGCATCCAGCACGCCATCTAGCACTTTTCGGTTGCTTACTTTAACGACGTAATGACCGTGTAGCCCCAGCGCCTCCATAGCATCCGCGGCCATCATGCACATCTCGGCGTCGGCGGCGGGCGAGATGCTGCCAACCGTGTCAGCATCGAATTGCATGAATTGGCGGAAGCGTCCGGGGCCGGGCTTCTCGTTGCGATAGACATAGCCGTAGCGATAGGAGCGATACGGCTTCGGCAGCGAGTCGAAATTCTCCGCCACATAGCGGGCGAGCGGCGCGGTGAGATCGTAGCGGAGCGACAACCATTGCTCGTCGTCGTCCTGAAACGAGAACACGCCCTCGTTGGGCCGATCCTGGTCGGGCAGGAACTTGCCGAGCGCGTCGGTGTATTCGATGGCCGGTGTTTCCACCGGCTCAAAGCCGTAAAGCTCGTAGACCGCACGGATCTTCTCGATCATCTCCCGCGTCGCCGCGAGCTCAGCCGGGCCACGGTCGGCGAGGCCGCGCGGCAGCCGCGCCTTGAGTTTGTTCGATCTATCGGACTTTTCGGCCATCCGCCGTCCTATTTATTTCGGGGACGCCGGGTTGGTAGCAGTCACGCCATGAGGCGGCAAGCAGACCAATAGGGCGGCCACCATTCTCGCGAACCGTCCCTGGCCTGTTCCGTTAATGTCTGCGGCCGGCAGTATCATTCGTCCCTGATCGAAATCAGACACGCATGTAGGTATAACGGCTTACGATCGGGCCCTTGAACCTGACCTTTAGTCACCTCGATCGATGTCTTTTGGGCGAATAACTGCCTCGCCTTCGGCGAGGTGTTGCGGCAGTTATAGACCCATGACGTCACTTCGCCATCGACAATTACCGCAATGCGAAAGGATCACTCGATCAATTCGTCACGAAAGGGTTTATGAGTTCGAAATCTCAACAGCCGCAGCGCATTTGCCGTAACTAGGACCGTGGCACCGGTATCCGCCAGGATCGCCATCCACAATGTTGTCGTGCCGGTCAACGTGGTGGCAAGAAATATGAGCTTAAGGCCAAGAGCAATGCCGATGTTCTGCCATATGTTTCTGAGCGTCGCCCGCCCCAGTTGAACGAGTTCGACGACGCCGAGAACGCGGTCCTTGAGCAGCGCGGCATCGGCGGTCTCAAGCGCGACATCCGTTCCGCCGCCCATCGCCACCCCGACATTTGCGGCGGCGAGCGCCGGAGCGTCGTTGATGCCGTCGCCGATCATCGCGACCGGGCCTGAACTCTTGAGTGCGGCGATGGCAGTCAGCTTGGCGTCCGGCAACAGCTCGGATCGCACTTCGACGTTAAGGATTTTTGCGATGGCCTCCGCGGCGCGGCCGTTGTCGCCCGTGAGCATGATGGACCGCACGCCAAGCTCGTGCAGCCGCGCTAAAGCCAACGCAGCATCGGCGCGCGGCTCGTCGCGAAACGCGATAAGTCCAACACAGCGCTTCGCCAGCAGCACAACGGCGACGATCTGGCCCGCGGCCTCCAGTTCATCAATCCTGGATGACAACTCGTCCGGCACCGCGAGCAGTTCGCGCGCGAAAGTAGGCGATCCGACCGAGACGAAGCCTTCGCGAAGCCGGCCGGTGACGGCTCTGCCTGGAACGGCCGTGGCGCCGAACACGGGTCGAAGCGTGAGGCCGCGCGCTTGCGCCGCCACCACGATAGCTATTCCGAGCGGGTGGCTGGAACCGCGCTCGACGGATGCCGCGATGGCCAGAAGTTCATCTGGGTTGCCGTCGATCGCCGTAATTTCGGTTATGCGGGGGCGTCCGATCGTAAGGGTGCCGGTCTTGTCGAAGGCGATGGTGCGCACTTTGCCGAGCATCTCCAGTGCCGCGCCGCCTTTGATTAGCAGACCGTGGCGAGCGCCCGACGCCAGCGCCGACGCAATCGCAGCGGGCGTGGAGATCACCAACGCGCACGGGCAGGCAATGAGCAGGATTGCGAGCCCGCGATAAAGCCAAGTGTACCACTCCGCTCCGAGGATGAATGGGGGCAGGACCATCACGATGGCGGCCGCCGCCATGGCGACTGGCGTGTAGTACGCTGCGAGGCGATCGATGAAGCGAGCGGTTGGGGCTTTTAAATCCTGTGCCTCCTCGACCAGGTGGATAATGCGGGCGATTGTGTTGTCGGCGGCGGTGTGTGTGAGCCGGATACTCAGCGCGCCATGGCCATTGATGCTTCCGGCATAGACGAGGTCGCCGGTGCCCTTCGCGACCAGCGTGGACTCGCCGGTGATCGGCGCCTCGTTGACCTCCGATTGTCCATCGACGACGCGACCATCGGACGGTATTTGGTCACCTGAGCGCACCAGGACAATATCGTTGACCTTGAGCTGCCCCACTGCAATCTCGCGAACCTGACCGTGCTCCTCGACCCGAGCCACACGCGGCACAACGTCGATCAATGCCTCGATACCAGCTCTCGATCGCGCAGCCGCAACACTTTCGAGCAATTCGCCGAGGGCGAACAGAAAGATGACTACGGCCGCCTCCGCGGACGCTCCGATCGAAATCGCCCCGACTGTCGCGAGCGTCATGAGCGTCTCGATGCTGAACGGCGTACCTGAGTCAATGCCGGCCACGGAGCGGTTGGCGACAGGCAGCAACCCGGCAAGGGCCGCAGCGGTAAACGCCCAATGTGCGAATTCCGGTAATGCCCTCGAAACAACAAACGCGGCGATGAGGAACGCCCCCGACGCCATAGCGGCGCGGCCCTTGCGCAACCGCCACCACCTTCGGCCGCTTTCGCGATCGGCCCGCCGACCGCTCGCCGTGACGGCCGCGGCATCGAACGGTACGGACGTATAGCCCAGCCTCCGGATCGTCGCTTCGACCCTCTCGCGGGCGGTGCGGCCTTCGTCGAGCCGGAGCGAAAGCGTTCCGGTCGCGTAGCTCACCTGGATGTCGGTAATACCCGGAAGGCGCTTCGAGCGCGCCCTCGATCTTGATGGCGCAGGCTCCGCAATCCATGCCTTCGATTCGCATTTTGAGCGGATCGTTTGCATGCGCCGTCTCTCTCTGCCATGTCATCGAGGCGCTGTCTCCTCAAAACTGGGCGTGCAGCCGCGCCCCGAAGACGGAAACCGGGCCGCGGTCGCGGTTGTAGGCGGGATTGACGATGAACTGATAGTCGAGCGTGACGTGCCAGAACCACGACCGGGAATTGGTAATAAGTCTCGATGATCTGTTCGAGACCGGGATGCGGCAGTTGTCCGTCGCCGATGAGAATGCCGAGCCCGCCGTCATTGAGGAACGCCTCGTGCTCGGCCGAAATTCCATTGGCCACGCCGGCTAATCCGAACGTGTCGTCCGGCCGGCCCCATTGCGTGCCTTTGAGCACCAGCCCGGCCGCAACGGTGCGGTCTATGTCGGTGAACTCGTAAGGTTCGACATCGCCGTTCGCCCAGCCTGCGCGGACGAAAGCACCCAAATCGGATGTGATCTCCTGCTCGAGATTCATGCTCACGCCGCCGCGACTGCGATATTGGCGGACCGCGGCGATATCGGCCGGACCTCCGGTGATCGCCGCCAAGGCGATTGCGTCCGCGTAGGTCCCCATGCGGCCGCGGCTCAAAAAGCCGGTGACCGCGATCTTGCCGGGATGTCCCCATAGATCGTAGCGGCGCTCGATTTCGCCGACCCACTGGAATTGCTGGAAACTTCGGATCGAGTTCGATATCGTTGGGGATGATTGAGAGATCGAACAGGCCGCCGCGCAGGGTCCAGTCGCCCTGGTACCACTCCGCAGCGGCGCCGAGCGTATAGCCCCACGGCTCGGCGCCGTAATCAAACGTTCCAGTGTCGACGACCGCCCAGTTCAAGAAATCGTTGCGCGGGTCGTGCGCATATTTGTTGGTGTCGAACACGTCGGCGACGCTGAATTTACCCACCGTTATGACCAGGCGGTTGGCCGTTTGGCCCCCGGCAAACTGGTTGATGCCGGCATCTACTTTCTGCGTTTCGCCGCCGAGATCGATGGTCTGTCGGATGAATGCCCGGTCAAGGCGCACGTAGGGATAGTCGGCTCCTACCTTATAAGCTTCCGCGCTAGGAAACCCGGCGACGCCGAGCGTACCGCTGAGCCCGAACCCCTGATCGATCTCCGGATTGATCCATAGTTCCGCCCCCTGCCACAGCCGCAAGCCAAGATAGGCGGTAGCGTCCGCGGTCTCGCGTCCGGATATTGGAATTGAGGCTGTTCTGGCCGCGATAGGGCGCGTGGAACGGCGGCGCATATTGCTCCGTGAAGGTGGTCTGGCCGTGGACGTTCCAGCTATCCTCGACCGGTCCAATGGGCACCGACGCTGTGGTGTCGGCCGGAGAGCCGGGGCCTGAGAACTGATAATCTAGTCCGAGTCGCACTTGCTGCAACGTAAGGCTGGAATCAAACCATTGCGGCGTCGCCGGAAATGTCTCGCCGTGGCGGCCGAAATCGCTGAACAGATATTCAATTCGCGCAGTCCAGTGCGGCGCGACCGGCAGCGCGGCGCCAACGCCAGCAGTCCAGCCGAGCCGCCACAACAACGCCGATTTCGGCCGTGCCTGGCGCGAGCGCGCCGCCGCGCGACCTGCGTACGTGTGACCTGATCGTAGCTCCAGGCGAAGCCGCCGGTCGCGTAAATGAGCCAATGATCGAGCGCGTAGCCGACGCGGCCGCGCACTGTCCCCGAATGCAGCACCATGTCGTTGAAGCTCGCCTGTGCCGGCAAACGCGGATGTCGCGGCCGCCGTGCCGGCCGAGCGTATTGGGAAACGAGGCGTCGGCCTCGACGCCAAGGAGCAGCCGGGACGGCAGCACGATATTGTAACCGCCTTGAAAGCCGGCGAAGAAACTGCCGGTGCCCGTGAACAAGTTGAACCCATTATAGAGGTCGAGTGTGCCGCTCGATGCGCCACCGGCGGGATCGGCAGTGGTCCATGCCGATGAGCCGCCCGCGTAGCCGACGTGGCCGCCGACATAGAAACCGCTCCAGTCAAAAGCATTGGCATACGGGATCGGCGCCGCCTTCGTCGGCATGATACCGTCAGCAGCGCCAGCGCTCCCGGCAAGTACAACAAAAATTGCGGCTGCGGAACTGGCTATCGGTGCTGCAGAAACTGCAACAGTAAGGACGCCCAAACCGAATACGCGCCGACCGCTCACTAACATGCCCCAAACATTTGCCGATCGAGCAGGACGACTGTCGCTACTCAACTGCTGCCGCTACGTGCGACGTACGGTTAGCCCCCACTAGACAAGCCGGAAATCGGCACGCCGAACGTCTGCAGGATCAGGAAAACATTGAGCCCCAAGACCACCGCGGTCCCGGCGATTGCTCCAATATTGGTCAGCCGGCTATTGGCGAACTGACCCATAATGTCTCGCCGTCGCGTGAATATCAGCAGAGCGATCATTGGCAGCGGCAGGGCGATACTGAGCACGACTTGACTGATGACGAGCGCATTTGTTGCGTCCGCACCCAGACCGACAACCACGAAGGCCGGCACCATTGTTACAAGCCGTCGGACCCAGATCGGAATCCGGAATCCGACGAAGCCTTGCATGATCAATTGGCCGGCCATTGTTCCAACCGTCGAGCTCGATATTCCCGACGCGATGAGGGAAAGCAGGAACACGCCCGCGGCCCCGATGCCGAGCAGCGGTGTCAATGTGTGATAGGCCGTTTCGATTTCCGCGACTTCGGGATGTCCCGCATGGAAAGCGCCCGACGCCATCATCACCATCGCCATATTGACCATGCCGGCGAGAGTCAGCGCGATGATGACCTCTCGATTTGAGAAGCGCAGCACCATTCGCCGCTCGTCCGCGTTGTGGACCGGCGTGCGGGCCTGGGTCAGGCCGGAATGCAGATAAACGGCGTGCGGCATGACAGTCGCGCCGATGATACCGACGGCAAGCAGGAGAGCCTCGGCATCGGCGAGCTGCGGCATGACCGTATGTAATGCGGCCGAGCTCCAATCGACCGGAACTATGAACAGCTCGATCAGGTAGCAAAGCGCGATAATGCCAACCATGCTGCCGATGATCAGCTCTAGCGCTCGGAACCCATGGCGTTCAAACATCAAGATGCCATAGGTGACGATGCCAGTGACGACCATGCCCGCAAGGAGCGGCATGCTGAACAGGAGCGAGAGCCCGATGGCGCCGCCGAGAAACTCGGCGAGATCGGTCGCCATGGCGGCGACCTCGCTGACGATCCACATCGCCCAGACGACCGGCCGCGGAAACTGGTCGCGGCACATCTCTGCCAGGTTGCGGCCGGTGACGATGCCAAGCTTGGCCGACAGCGCCTGGAACAACATCGCGATCAAGTTGGCCAGCAGGACGACCCAAAGCAGGCCGTAGCCGTACTTCGCGCCCGCCTGAATATTTGTCGCGAAGTTCCCGGGATCAATGTAGGCGATCGAGACAACCACCGCGGGACCGGCGAAAGCCAGATACGCACTGGGACTGCGGCGCTCCCCGCTCAATATTCCGCGCGCCGCCCCGACGCTCCGCTCCGTGAGCGACCCTGGACGCACCTTTAAATCGGTCATTCGCGGTCTCTGTGTATTTAGCATCGACATCAATACGTAGCTAAGGCTACAAAACACATATGAAACATAAGTTGTCAACATGGGAAACAAAATGTATGGTCAGCGCCACCTTGATCAAGGCATTGAAATGCGCCTCTGCTCAGCGCATGGTGAAATTTGGGTGATGTCATGGTCGCGATCGCAGGAGGCGCGATGTCCCGGAGAGCAATGGGAAAACAAGACGAACAGCTGTCGAAGCTTCCCGCGGAGCTCACCCAGGCGCGCCGCTTCGGCAAGGCTCGTTCGGCCCAATCCACCGCTTTGCTTGAGGACTATGTCGAACTTATCGCTGACCTGCTGGCCAGCGCAGGCGAGGCACGTCCTACAGATATTGCGCGCCGCCTTGGCGTTTCCCATGCCACCACGATCAAAACCATCTCCCGGCTGAAGCGGGAAGGGCTGGCAACGGCCCGCCCCTATCGTGGTGTTTTTCTGACGGAAAGCGGGCAAGAGCTGGCGGCGCGAGCACGAACCCGCCATAGGCTCGTCGTGGATGTACTTGTCGCGATGGGTGTACCCGTCGAAGCTGCTGAAGCTGACGCCGAAGGGATCGAGCATCACGTATCGGAAACGACGCTTAAATCATTCGCTCGGTTTTTGCGTTCGCAAGCCTGAGCTTTCGGTTAAATTTGCTTTTCGAGTATCGGGAGATTGAGCCGCTTGCCGACCACAGCTAATGAGGGCCGCTTTGGGGCCCGCCGACTTGCCGGTCGTGCAGTCGACGAAATTCGAGTTCGTCCTCAACCTCCAACGTCGCGAGCGCTCGGCATCGAGGTGCCGCCAGGTCTGCTCTCCATCGCGGACATGGTGATCGATTGACAAGAATATTTGCTGCGTCCGGGAGGCAGTTGCGGCCCAAAACGGACACGCCAGCGAGCGACTGCCGCCGCAGTTATTGATGCCGTGGACGGGTGCGCCGGGAGACCGGCAAAAGGCAGACGGTGGAAGTCCGTCACGGTGAAGGAGCAGCGAACCGCACTGGCCCCGAGTGATGCACGGGCTGTCCACGAGGGCGGACGTGAAGCGTCCACAGGGGAGGGCGCAGGCGAGGTATTGAGCGGCGTAAGACAAGTTCTGGGTGCTGATGTTTTCCGTCCCACAGAAGGCAACACGGCATGTGTCGATATCGCGAGACATATGCCGACCCCGCGTCGTCGTAGACCCTGGCATGCGCAGAAGCCTTTTGCACGGGAACCGGGAGCTACTCGCGTCGCTTTGTTGTAAGCCCCAGCGCTTAGCCTTTTTTCTGTTGTCGTCTTCGCAACCGGAGGCCAGGGCCACCGCCGTTTTCGTCGATGAAATCGACGCCAGCCAACTCAAAGGCCCGCTTAACTACGGCGAGGGTCGCGTGGCGCGCTTCCGCTCCTCCACCCTCAAATAGCCGAACTGTAGCCACCCCGATCCGTGCAGCGTCTGCAAGGTCCTGCTAAGTCCAGTCAAGGAGGCCTCGGGCCGCCCTGCATTGGGAAGCTGTAATCATCTGGGCAGTGAAGGACCAAAGTCAGTGAGTCACGTCAATTCGATTGTTTTTCGATTGACTTAATGTTTGATTGATTTTATATTATATTAGTTATTATCAATCGATCGGAGATGGCAATATGATACAGCATGTTCAGCGCCGCTCTTTCATCGGCGGCTCCGACGCCCGGATCATCATGGGCAGCGATGAATCTGCCCTGCTGCGACTATGGCGGGAGAAGCGGGGCGAGGCCGAGCCGGAGGACCTCTCCGGCAATCTCATCGTCCAGCTGGGCGCTGTCACCGAAGACCTTAACCGGCGCTGGTACGAACTCAATACCGGACAGGTCATTACCGACATCCAGCAGCGGATTTTCCATCCGGCCATCCGCTGGATGGCGGCCACCCTCGACGGTCGGGTTGAGGAAAGCGGCGCGGTGTTCGAAGCCAAGTTCATGCTGCCGTGGTCATTCTCGGAGGAAGGGGCCGCGGAGAAATACATGCCGCAGCTGCAGCACAATATGTGGACTATTGGGGCCAGGGCGGCGGTGCTGTCGGTGATTACCGGGGGCGGCAAGTGGGTTGAGATCAAGACCAATGCCGATCCGCTCTACCAGCACCTGATCGTCACCGCGGAGCGAAAGTTCTGGCGCTGTGTCGAGAATGGCGAACCACCCCGGCTGTTCGGTGTCGAGCCGCCGAAACCGCGCCTGGAGGCGGTGCGCATCGTCGACATGAGCGCATCCAATGCCTGGGCAGAGTTCGCCGGGATGTTCTCACGGACCCGATCGGCCCATCTCGAACATGAACAGGCCAAGGCGGAACTGAAGACGCTCATGCCGGAGGACGCCAAGGAGGCGATGGGGCATGGCATTCGGGCCAAGCGCTCAAAATCGGGCGCCGTCAGTTTCGACCTCCTCAGCGTTGAGGGAAGCCATGCAGCGGTCCAGTAGTTCGATCGCCAGCTTAGCGGCTGCTCTGGCCAAGGCCCAAGGCGAGCTGGTCAATCCGGAGAAGACGCTGGTTGCGACCATCCGTTCGGATGGGCCGGGTGGGACTGATCAGAAGTTCCGCTACGCGTCGCTGTCGAGTGGACTCGACATTGTGCGCAAGACTTTGGGTCAGCATGAGATCGCGACCGTGCAGACAACCGCGATCGATCAGGCCGCCGGCGTCGTCAATCTGACAACCGTGCTGGCACATTCGTCAGGGGAATGGATCGCCTCGGATTGGCCGGTCTGCGCCATCAGCGAAACCGCAACTCCGCATCGGATGGGGGCGGCACTGACCTATGCCCGGCGCTATGCCCTGTTCACGCTGGTTGGAATTGCCGGCGAGGACGATCTTGATGCGCCCGATCTAGCGACACCGCCACAACAGATAGCAAAGCCGGAGAAGCGTGAACGGTACAGCGATAGCCGGCTCAATGGTAGTCAGGACCATCCTGCCCAGCGGCCCGCTCTTCGTCGCCGGGGCGGGGTCTATTCGAGCCCCGTCGAGCCGGCGCTAATACCGGAGACATCGGCAGAGCTGAGCAGTCGGCTTATCGCCGAACTCAATAATCTCGCCAGTAGCGATGATGCCGCGGGCTGGGCCCACCGGAGTCTCGCTGCAAAGAACAGACTGACGGCAGCCGACGCCCAGCGCGTCGAGGAGGCCTTCCAGGACAAGCTCGCCGGCCTCTCAAACGATGCCGGAGAAGCCACCCTTGGAAATTTGTCGTCGTCGACGGACGTGGCCCCCTCACCGCCGTCGAATGGGTCCGCCGCCGCCGATCATTTCCCAGACCCCATCGGCATCGACAAGAGCCGACTGACTTTCCCGGAGCCACGCCGAATACGCGACAAGGAGCACTTAAAATTCGTCGCCACTCAGCCCTGCCTAGTCTGCGGGCGCCAGCCGTGCGATGCCCATCACCTGCGGTTCGCACAACATCCGGCGCTCGGGCGAAAGGTCAGTGACGAGTTCACCGTGCCGCTGTGCCGCGGGCACCACCGCGAGGTTCATCGCTGCAGTAATGAGCGGGCATGGTGGCAGAGCCGGAACATTGACCCCGCGATCGTGGCGCTCAAGCTTTGGAGGACAACACGCGGACTCCAGGAACCGACAGCAAAAGAATTGCCGCCCACCTCGTCGCCAACTGCGCGAAGATCCGCCGGTGCGGGAGACGCCTCGCTCAGCGATATGACCATAACCAGGACGAAGCCTGAAATTGGACATAGGCGCGTAACCGCAGGAGCCGAGCCGCATGCTGCGAAGCGCCACGCTCTAACGACCGCGGATCAAGGACAACGCAAATGAATTTCCTGCGTACAATTGCGCCGATTGAAAATGATGAGTTGGAATTCGACGGCGACGATCAAGGTCTCAAGAAACGCAGATCAAATCGCAAGCCATGGCGTGCGGGATTGGCTGCCCAGACGATCGTTGCAAATCTCGAAGACATCAAATCGTACAAACTATTCGAGCGAAGTATCGTCTCGCGCATCAACCCGCGATCCATAATCGAGCTCGAGCTTACTTACCGGCTAGCTTCACTCTTTTGGCGCTTGCGCCGTGCGAGTGCGATCGAGGTCGAACTTCTTCAGCTCCAGGCTGAGAAACGCCCTGATGCGAAAGTGCAGCCAACATTGCGGGCTGACATTCCATCACGCGTGCAATCTCCTACACGATTGGCGACATGTGGAATATCGAGATCATCACGTTCCTCAGCACAGGAGATTAAATCTGATGGTTCCGCCGCGAAGTGCTTCATTCGAATTTTTCAACAGATCCCCCACCTGCTCGATCGTGCGGCGGTCTGCGAAACCAGATTATGGCGTCAGGCCGCAGAGGTCATCTGGATGCTCGACGCGCTTCGACGTCCCGTACCACCTGCACGCTGGATCCATCGCACACCGAATTTCCAGCCGGCCAGGAGACGCGAAACTGTCTTTTGAAAAGTTTCTGGTGAAATCCAATTGACCAACAGCCGACCCAATATTATCTCAAATAAAAAGGCTATCAAAATTTTTTTCGTAGCAATAATGGAGTGTTGTCAGTGGCTAAGAAATACGCCCGATCCCCCGCATTGAAGCACGGCGCGTACTCTCGAACGGTCCTTCTCCCCGGGGAAGACCCGGACGCGTTTGAGCAATTGCAAGCCGACCTGATCGCCGAGTTCGCTCCCATCGGTCGTCTTGAGGAGGATATTGTGCTGACAATTGCCCAGCATGTCTGGCGAAAACAGAACTTGGCTACGTATAGGGTGGCGGAACAGGCGAGGGCTCGTTTGGATGCGCTCCAGCCCCCTCCAGCACTTCCACAATATTCTTTGTCCGAGGAAAATTATGAAGAGCTTTTCGCAAAAGAGGTCAAATTGCAAAAGGAATTCGGCGAGAGTTGGGGGCTCTTGGAAATGGGGCAAGTCAGCACGATCGATTACGCGCTAAAAGAAGCAACGATCATAGACCGTATCGATGCAATGATCGATCGATGCGTGAAACGTTTAATTTTGGTAAGGGGGATCAAATCGATTTCGTCGTCTTCCTTCGAACTGACGCCTCCGAAACAAGTCAAGGGCAAGGTCGCGGCTTAAAGGCCAAAACATGCCAAGGTAACCTAGCCTATTGATGACGCAGTGTGGCTCCACAACTCACTCCCGGTTTCATTAGTTGTATAAACTTTATCTCTGCGGATCCGGATCAAGGTCGTCCATCAATGCCTTTAGTCGCCGTTTTGCCTCGCCCCTCGGCAGCGGCGCCGATGAGTGCGATCGGTATTCTCCTTTGATGAGCATCGCAATGAACTTGTGCACCGTCAGTTGTGACACATCAACATTAGTGAGCATTTGATAAATCGCGCCGACGTTTGGGCCGTTCAATGCGTCGCGAAACATTTTCCGGACAAAGCCTCGAAATGCCTCGGGATGAACTATCGCTACCGACCTGTAGAACCCCGCCAGGCCACCCCTACCGCTCGATTTGCGGACAAGATGCCGACCCTTCCATTCGTAGGCGAAATCGCCACGCTCCTCGGCGACAGTGATGAAGGCATCGTACAAAGACAAATTCGGTGCATCGAGCGTCTCGCCTATGTCACTCTCGGTTTCTTCCATGCTGTGCTCTCCGTTGCGAACCTGTCTGGTCACGAACTTTCTAAACAACGCTCTCCAATTAAATGAGTTCTATTTTTCATGCACAGTTTTTGATTCGTCTTGGTTATCCGTCACCTTGATCAGTACTCTTGAAAACCCGTTTAAGTTGTATATATCTTGAGAGCAAGTCTAGATTGTGATTTCTCGAATTGAAAGGCCTTTGAAACCGGCAACTCAAATAGCCTCTACGGCCGCAATGCGTTTTGGCGGCGTTAGTCCCTCGACTAAGTGAGCGTTAGTCAGCACACCGGGTTCGTATTATTCTTTACCGACCGCGGTGGCGGATAACGCAAACGATCGGATAGGACCTCGCCAGGCAAATGTCCATACCGAAGTCTTCGACAGCCGCTTTCCCAAACAATCTTAAATCGTTTTGGCTACCTTTCACTCCAAATCGTGATTTCAAACGAGCGCCTCGTTTCATCGCGAGCGCCAAGGAGATGCATTACTACACGCCCGAAGGCCGTGCCGTTCTCGACGGTACCGCGGGACTTTGGTGCTGCAATACTGGGCACAATTGCGATCCGATTGTTGCGGCCATCCAGCAGCAGGCGGCGGAACTCGACTATTCGCCGGCATTCCAGTTTGCCCATCCGAAGAGCTTTGAGCTGGCGAGCCGGGTCGCGGCGCTGGCGCCGGCCGATCTCGATCGCGTTTTCTTCTGCAATTCCGGCTCGGAGGCCGTCGATACCGCGCTGAAAATCGCGCTCGCCTACCACAATGTACGTGGTGAGGCGGCACGCACGCGGCTCATTGGCCGCGAGCGCGGCTATCACGGCGTCGGCTTCGGCGGCATTTCGGTGGGCGGCATTGTCGCCAACCGCAAGCATTTCGGTACCCTCCTGGCCGGTGTCGATCATCTGCCGGCGACCTATAGCCGCGAACATCAGGCCTTCACCAAGGGCGAACCGGACTGGGGCGTACATCTCGCCGACGATCTCGAACGCATCGTTTTGCTGCACGACGCCTCGACCCTCGCCGCCGTCATCGTCGAGCCGATGTCGGGTTCGACTGGCGTGCTGCCGCCGCCGAAGGGCTATCTGGAAAAGTTACGTGCAATCTGCGACCGCCACGGCATTCTATTGATCTTCGACGAGGTAATTACCGGCTTCGGCCGGCTCGGCTATGCCTTTGCGGCCGAACGCTATGGCGTCATTCCCGACATGATCGTCTTTGCTAAGGGCATCACGTCGGGCAGCGTGCCGATGGGCGGCGTGATCGTGCGCGAAGGCATTTACGACGCCTTTATGCGCGGGCCGGAGCACGTCATCGAGTTGTTCCACGGCTACACTTATTCGGCGCATCCGCTCGCCTGTGCCGCCGGCCTGGCGACGCTCGACCTTTATCGCGACGAAAAACTGTTCGCCCGCGCCAAGGCGCTCGAACCGGTTTTTGCTGATGCGGCAATGACGCTCGAAGCGCTGCCCGGCGTGCTCGACATCCGCACCGTTGGCCTTGCCGCCGGCATTGATCTCGCCTCGCGCCCAGGAGCTTTCGGGAAACGCGCCTACGAGGTCATGGAGCGCGCTTTCCACGACGTCGGCGTCATGGTTCGCGTCGCCGGTGACACGCTGGCGCTGTCGCCGCCCTTGATCGTCAGCGAGGCGCAGATCGGCGAGATCTTTGAGAAGGTCGGACAGGCGATCAAAGCGGTGACGTGAGCAAGTCTCGCCGGACGCCCGTGTACACTACCGCATTGACGCGGACCAGGCGTCAGCGATCGCATTCTACTGCGCTTGCGGCTTCAGGATCGCCCAGCCAACATGAACTTCCCCAAAGCCGCGACGCATCGGTAAATCGAACGGCGGCTCCACTTCGGCATTGCCGGCGACCGCGGTGAATTCGGCCGGCAGGTGCGCCGTATCGCTTTCAGTCCACACCACGATCGCGCCCCTCATGCGCAAGTCGTCGAGGTCGATCCATGGCGCGCGGGCTGGCAGGCCGTCAATCAGCACCTGCGGCTGGTCTGCCGAATAGTGCGCGAGATTGCCGCCATCCCACATCGATCCGACGACATAATCGAGCTTGTTTCCGGTCACTGAGCGAAAGCGCGCCGTCAGCTCGGCGCCGAGCTTGTCGCCCGGGAAGAACACGGCGCGGTAGCGGTGGTCGATCAGCGGCAGCACCGTATAGTTGACGGCAAAGATGATCGCGAAGATCGCGAACACGGCGCTCCAGGCCGCGACGATGCGGGCGAGGCGGCCACGGTCGATGAGCGCCGGAGCATTCAGTACGAGCCACAGTCCCACATAGAGCCATAGCGGATAGCCCCACATTGCGAACGCGCCGCGGCCGCTTACGGCGGTCAGCAGGATCATGGTCACGCCCGGCCCAAACGCCAGCAGCGTCACGATGCGGCGGTCGAAGGCGTCGGCTGAATATTCTCTCGCCGGGATGGGTGTTGCTTTTTGCCGCGGCCAGAACAGCGCCGAGGCGATGAAGAACGACGGCAACAGGAAAAAAATCTGGCTGCCGGCAAACGCCGAGGGATGCAAAACGTGGTCGAACCAGCCGCGCACCGCCGATGCGCGATGCTCCGCATAGGCCAGCGGCAGGAAATCGGTCTGGAATAGCCAGATGACGTGCGGCGCCGCAACCGCGAGTGCGACGATCAGCGCAAGCCACGGCCCGGGCGTTGCCAGCGCACGGCGGGCGTCGCGATCGACCAACAGAAACAGCGCGTAGGGCGCCGCCAGCACGACGACAAAATATTTGGCCCATAGCGTGGCGCCGAAGCAGAAGCCGAGCAGCAGCCAATGTCCGGTGCGGCCGCGTTTGAGCGCGGCATGAAAGGCGTAGCCGGCCAAGCCCCAGAACGGCAGTTGAATGACGTCGTGATTGAACTTCACCGCGGTGTACTGGAGATAGTGCATGCCGTCGATGATCAGCACCGCAACCAGCGCCCCAATCGCGCCGACAAGCGGCCGCGCCGTCGCCCAGACCGCCACGAGTGCGACGATCACGGCCAGTTGCGCCAGTGCGTAGTAGGCGGCGTCGACGCCGAAAGTGCGGTGCATGATCTCGACCAGCCACCACGGCAGCGGTGGCAGCTTGTCGTAGCCGAGTTGCCATTCCCGGCCGTAGGTCAGCGCCTCGATCAGATCGAGCGGCAGGTTGGCGTAGAGTAGCGCCGGCAGCGCGGTCCAAACGGCAAAATGCAAGGCCAGGAACGCTGCAAAGGCCTGCCTCGGCTGGCTCTCGATCCAGCCGATCAGGCCGGCGCTTCGGGCGATGGCGGCGGGCGCGGGGGGCGCGGACATGGTTGCCGTTATAAAAGCCCGTCAAAAGCTTATCTATGGATGCCGGCATACTTGCGGCGTCACGGCGCTTGTGGACACTGTCAGGGTCCGGACGCGAATCGAGCCGGGTGGGCCGTAAAAAGGCCTTTGGGGCTGGATAGTTCGGCGTGAAGCATTGTGGGGTCAGGCATGGTGCGCATCAGCGCCATCTTCATCGCTGTCTGCATGGTGCTGATCGCGGCCTCGGTCGGCTTTGTAATCTATCTCCGCTTCGGGCTGACCGGCGCCGAATCGTTCCTCATAGGCCTCGGCGTGCTCACCGCGCTCGCGGTCTACAATGCTATCGCCGCGCGCAGCCGCGACCGCTCAGAGGTGAGCGATCAGATCGCCACGCTGTCGCGCGGTTCGGCCGATCTGGCGCGCCAGCTTGCCGAATTCGGCTTGAAGCTTTCGACCATGGAGACCAAGGTCGATACCGTGCTCGACAAAGCGCTGGCGACGGCGCAACCGCTCGCCGCCGAAATCGAGGAGCTCTCCACACTGGTCAAGCGGCTCGCCGATCGGGTCGCCGCGCACGAGGCTACGCTCGCTAACGTTCCCAACGCGCCGCGCGCTGTGCCGGCATCGCCAGTTGCTGTGGCTATGCCCGCCGCCGCGGCAGTGACCGCAGCGGTTACCGCCGCCGCTATTACCCCGTCAGCGCGACGCGGTCGGCCGCTCTGGTGGAGCAGATGATTCCCGCTTTCGCCGGGCTCGATCAGGCCGGCGTCGCGGCGTTGATTGCCAGCGCCATCGACGGCATGAAGATTGAACTCTACCTGCAACCGATCGTAACTCTGCCGCAGCGCAAGGTGCGCTACTACGAAGCGCTGTCGCGGCTTAAGACCGACGGTGGCGAAATGGTCGCTGCCGGCGATTTTTTGCCATTTGCCGCCGCGGGCGGCTTGCTGCCGAAGCTCGACAAGCTTTCGGTGCTGCGTTGCGTGCAGGTGGTCCGGCGGCTATTGCTGAAGAATTGCGAGATCGGACTGTTTTGCAATCTCACGGCGTCGTCGTTGACGGACGTGGGCTTTCCGCAGCTTCTTGAATTCATCGAGGCGAACCGCGCTATTGCGCCGGCGCTGGTATTTGAATTCACCCAAAGCGCGATCCGCGCCATGGGGCCGATGGAACACGAGGCGCTCGCCGCGATTGCCGAGCGCGGCTTTCGGTTCTCCATGGACAATCTTACCGATCTGCGCGTCGAGCCCCGCGAACTGAACGAGCGCGGCTTCCGCTTCATCAAGGTGCCGGCGGCGCTGTTGCTCAACCGGATCGGCGCTGCCTCGAGCGATATCCATCCGGCGGACATGTCCGATCTACTCGGCCGCTTCGGTATCGATTTGATCGCCGAAAAGATCGAAGCCGAAGGCGCGGTGGTCGACCTGCTCGATTACGACGTCCGCTTCGGCCAGGGGTTTTTGTTCTCGCCGCCGCGGCCGGTTCGTGCCGAAGCGCTGCAAGGCGGCGATGCGCCGAAAGGCGATGTGGGGAAAGCCGAAACGGCGGAAACCGGCAAACGCAACACGACCGCTGGCGGTCTTCTCGCGCAGCTGGCGCGCGCTTCAGGGCGTACCTGACCGTTTATTGCTGACTGACCTTCACCGGGACGAACTGCGTCGTGAACATTTCCTTGTCGTCGGGGACGGCCTTGAGCACTCCGGTGTCGATGAAGGATTTCTTGAGCACGGCCACGCCTTGCGGATCGAAAGTCCCGTCGGTGGAGAATGCACCAATCTGCTCGTCATAGACGCGAGAGACGACCGTCTCGCTCATATTGAGCACTTTGGCCGTGATCGTGACCGTTTCCGCCTTGTGCGCCTTCATATAGGCGATGGTCTCAAACCAGCCTTGCAGGAAGGCGTGCACCTGATCCGGGTGCTTCTCGATCTGGTCGTTGGTCGCGAAGATGACGTGGGTGATGAAATGATCGACGAACGGCGTCGCGTCGGTAATGACGCGCCATTCCTTTGCTTCCTCGAGCGCATAGCCGGTTTCCAGCGCACCGATATAGCCGTCGATCTGGTTAGTTTTGATCGCGGCGCGCGCCGGCGGCATGCCGCCAATCGGCACCATGACGATGCCATCGCTGCCCCAATCTTCTTTCTGGTTGATTTGGGTGCCGATCCAGTCGGTGAGGGAGCCGACGGTGGTGCAGCCGAGCTTTTTTCCCTTGAGGTCCGCAACGGTTTTGACCGGGGAATTGTAACCTACCATCACCGCCATGTTGCGCGGCGCGCCGTACATTTCCGCGACTGCCTTGGCCGGCACGCCTTTGACGATGAACGCCATGCCGGGCCCGGAGCCGATGCCGATATCGATGCTGCCGGAGGTCAGGAGCTGCTGCAACTTAGCGTCGCCGGCCGAGGACGATTCCTCGATATCAAGGCCATGCTTGGCGAAGATGCCGGTCTGGATACCGACATCGAGCGGAGTAAAAGTCCAGGCGAATGGCACCACCTTGGCGACGCGAAGAGTTTCGTTGGCGTGCGCGGGCGCCACCATTGTTGCGACCATGAGCGCCACAGCGCACGTCAGATGTGACGTCAGCACGGCACGGAGATTTCGCCTCATCGCTTCCTCCCAACATCCGCCGTCTCGCGGACGGTCGTTCTTAAAATCATTGCAGAAATCGCCATGCTTTGCCATGCGGCAGATACTCCGGCATTGGCAATCGGAGTTCGGTTTCGGACTATTGTTTGTGTGTCACGGTGGTTGGGATGTGATTGAGCTCCTCGCACCCGGTGGCGGTCACGATCACGGTGCCGCCGATATTGACCCGGTGGGTGCCGATGCAGGCATTGGGTTCGAGCGCAAACACCATGCCGGGCTGCAATATGGCCTGGCGCTGGCGGGCAGCATTGGCGCCGGCATAGCGCACGTCGAGATTGATCTGATCCATATTGACCAGAGTGCGGCCGGCGAGGAAATGCGGTCCGACCGAATGCAACAACGGCGTATAGCCCCAGCAACCCGCCTTTTTGTGCGGCTCTTCCATCACCGCGAGCATGTCGGCGAAGGCTATTCCGGGCTTGAGCGCCTTGATGGCGGCGGCGTAGGACTCCAGCGCGACGCGCTCGCATTTGCGGTTGGTTTCGTCGAGCGGATCGAGCGCCACCGTCATCTGCACCTGGATTTCCTGATTGCCGCACAGCGGCATCAACTCCATCTGCAACAAATCCCCGCGCTCCAACACGCGGGGCGCTTCGCCGCTTGTGGTCCATCGTGGCGGGCCCCACGACAAAGTGTGCGGGCCGGAATTCATCACGATCACCGGGTAGCGCACGCCTATGCCGTGACGCAGCATCTCGGCCGTCGCTTCGGCGAACACCACTTCCTCGCCGACGCCGGGAGCCGCGACCTCGGCGATGACTTTGCATGCGGCTTCCGCGGCGCGGGCGGCGTAGCGGACCTGCGCCAGTTCCTCTTCGCTTTTCACCAGCATCAGATGGCTGAACTCTTCCGAAATGTCCTGCCATCGCGCTTTGGGCAGCGCCGCTGTGATCTCGCTCCAGAAATTGGCAGGGATCGCACCGTATATTTCGGTCGGCGCCTGCGAGTTCAGGCCAACGACGCCGAGGCTCGATTCCGCAAGACCCTTCTCGCGCAGAACGTCGGCGACACCCACGCCGCTGGTGGCGACGCGATAATCGTCGACCCAAAGCACGGTGCCGCGCTCGCGCGACCAGCGCGCGCGATCACCCGTAGGTAGGCCCAGGTGATTACGACGGGGTCGCCTTCGAGCGGAAAGATGACGCAGCCTTCGTTGTAGTCGTCGCTGATATAGGTCTCGTACATTTCACGGGAGCGGAAA
>CAVTFP010000040.1:0-45061 GCA_963733645.1 uncultured Alphaproteobacteria bacterium | reverse complement strand
AGTAGTCCCATCCGTCTCTCCCCAAAGTATTGGGCCGAGATGCAAAAAGAACCCGCGTTGCGGCTCTCAACGACGAGCGATGGCGCTTGACACTCGCTCGGATATTTCAGTTTTTCGCAGTCGATTTGCTGATCTCTTGATCCATCGACCATTTGACGCGCTCGCCGATGAATTTTGCGAACGGTTCGATGTTCATTTGGACGCTCGCGCTTTCGAGTGCCTTCATGTAGGTGTCGCGGTCCTCGACGCGAATTACGGTCCACGGATAGCCGCCGGACGCAAGCATGGCGTTCATGAGAAACCTCGCCATACGTCCGTTGCCGTCCGGATATGGATGGATGTAGCCGAACAGCCAATGACCAAGCACAACACGAACCGCCGACTCATTCTCGCCTTCGAGCAGATCGAAGAGCGCTTCCATTGCGTCCGGCACGATTTCCCAGCGCGGAGGCACATGCCGCGACCCCTGTAGGTAAACGAAATGATTCCTGAAGCCCGCAAGCGCCTGCGCCTGTATGAGTCCAGCCGCGACGCAAGGCTGGAACATCTCACGGTACCAGTCGCGATAGGTGCTGCGAACAAGTGCGGCAGCGGCTGTTCCAACAATGATCTTTTCGATTGATGTCTTGACGCTCCGAAAGGCTTGCCAGTAGCCGCGCGCCGCCAGCGCATCGCGGTTCTGCCTGTCGGCGGCGTGCGCGTCGGGATTCCATGTTCCCGCGCGGACGCGTTCGATCAGTTCGGGCGTGACACGGTAGCCTTCGATCGAAAGGGAATTATAGGCGTCGTGTTTGTAAATTTCATCGACTGACTTCAAATAAGCCGCGGTATCCTTCGGTAGTCCTGGCGGCTTGGGAAACGCACCGATCACGTGCTCGCGGTGCTGACTCCAGAATGACCGAAGCCGGCCGACGATCGGAGAGACGCCCGTTTGCAGCGATCCGAATGTCTGCTGCTCGGCGAAGGGGTCTGCTGGCCGCACTTCATGTCCGGCCGCCTTCATGGTCTTGACGATTTCGTCGGCCACTTCCTTGCGTCCGACGCGGGTGAAGGCCCCGGCAAGACGCCCCGCGACAACCGTATGGCCGCCTTCAAGGAGCGGGCCGAGGATTTCGGACACATCCTTGATTCCGGCGAGAATAACATGAATCTCGGCGGGGTGACGCCGCATGAAATCCTCGGACGCGCGGACAAGCGCCGTGGCGGGTTTGAACAGGCGAAGCCCGTCCTTCATCGCCAAGTCCACCGCGTTCGGCATCTTGCTTTTGAGATCGTAAAGCGACGTGCCGAACAGCAACTTGATCGTGTTATTCGCACCCTGAGGGCTGTAGATGATGACCTGCGTCGGAATGACGGTATCTTCCGCATGCAGCAGCAACGATTGCTCGGGAGAGAGGTGCCAATCCGAGCCAAATCGGTATTCGCAATAGCGCGCGCAAAATTCCCAGAATGAAGCGAACCAGGGGGTAGTGTCGCCCGGTGCAGCGCCAGGGCTTGTCAAAATCAGCCACCCTTTGATGACTTCGAGCAGAAATCCCTGCGCCAGCAAGCGTTCACGATCGGCGCGCGAGAACGTTTCCGACCGGAACACATGCCGACCGTCGCTTTGAAGCTTTTGAAGCTTCTCAAGCGAGGCCGCGAGTTTTTCGTGTAGAGTAACCATATGAGTCCCGTCGCGTTACGTGTGTGGACCAATTCAAGTTTATCGTGCTGTATTATAACAAGTATTTAATGTTGTATTATAACAAGTCAATTATGTTGTCCTAAGACAAGTCTATTATGAAAATAGTCGCCCGTCTTGCACATAACATGCTGAATCTATTTGGTTTTAGCAGAGCCGCCAAAACGCAGTATGGCATGAACCATGGACTTTGAAACCTATTCACGAAGCAAACTCAGCGATTATGCGGCTCTGGCAGAGACCATTGCCGGCATTCTTCGGGCTGCACTCGGCGCCTCTCCGGAGAGCTTCCGGCTTCAGCAGGTCCAGCACCGGGCTAAAAATCTGGAATCGCTTCGCAAGAAACTTGAAGATCGCGGCATTGTCGCGACGACTTTGCTCGAAGACGAGATCAAGGACTTAGCCGGCTGCCGGCTGATTTTCTACACCAACTCGGATGTCACGCGCTTTCTGCAAAGCGGCATCATTCAGGACAATTTCGAAGTCGATTGGGGGCGGACAAAAATTCATCACCCGGTTCCCGGTCAGACCGAGGCCGACAATCTATTCATATCCAATAACTACGTTCTTAAGCTCAAAGCCGATCGAACAGCCCTTCCCGAGTATGCGCGGTTCAGCAGCCTATTATGTGAAGTGCAGGTTCAGACGACGCTGAATCATGCCTGGGCCGAAATGGAGCACGACATCATTTACAAGAAGCCCGCGTTAAAGGGCTTCGGCGGCAAGCTGTTCGAGGCCATCGAGCAACGCCTGCGAAAAATCATGAAAGACCACCTGCTACCCGCAGGTTACGAATTCCAAAAAGTGCTAGATGACCACGAGCGGCTTCTGAGCGGCAAGGAGTTATTCGATCGCGGCGCGTTGAAAGCGTTGGCGGATTGCAGCGATAACAACGCCCGTTACGAATTACTCGAACGATTTCGCGACTACGTGTTGCCGAACTACGACGATCCGCAAAGTGTCTATCCTGAAATCGAGGAACAACTCGTCGCGGCCGTCAAAGCAGCACGACTCACGAGGCTACGCCCGATTGAAACGCCTTTTGGCGACCTGCCGGGCATCACGGTCGAGAGGATCGTGGAGGTCGTTGCCGATATTCTGACTCACCTACGCTACGTCGATATCGAAATAACGTTTGATGCGCTCTGCGAGCTGTTCCCGGGGGCGCAAAGCGACGGGGAGCGGAAGCATTTCCTCGGCCTTGCTCAACGCCTTTCACAGCATAATCTGGACATTTGGAAACAAGCCGGCCCTTACGTGCAAACTGTCCTCGTGCAAAAAATCGGCGCGATGGATCGCAGCAATATCGACCCGCTTCGGCCGCTGCTGTTGGAGGCACTGGGTGAAGCTCTCAAATCCGAAGTCCAAGGGACATCGAGCACCTATAAAAGCATCAAGCTCAATAGGGGCAGCGCCGTTCCGAGCGGTGCGCTTGTGCGCATGCGGAAGGAAGCGATCGAGCTGCTGATTGGCCTTTACAGAACGGCGACGACCGAATCCGACAAGAGGCTGACGGAATCGGCTCTTTTTGAAGCGACGCACATGCCTAGCGGCAGGCATTCGAACGAGCTGCTGGCCAGCATCCTTCAGGACAGCGCAACGATTGTCGATTTCTTTATCGAAACGGCTCCCGACGAGTTCTTACGAGATAATGCAGACCATTGAGCATAAGCTGCTCTGGATGTACCGCCGCAACCAAGGCATTCCCGAAGCCATGGCCGGTGATGAGGTCGTGGCAAAGGCCCGCGATGCCTTGAATGCGAGCATCTTGAGGTTCCGGGATGTCGTAAATGAGAACAGGGGCTATACGATCTACAAAACGCTAGTAGGTTTTGAATCGGTGTTTCCGCCGGCTTGGGAGGACCAAAATTTCGATCTGGAAGGCGAGGAATTGTACCGGGAGGAGCGGATTGATGAACTTGTCGCCGGAGTGAACGAACAGAACGCGGAAGAGTGGCTTATCGTCCTTCAACGCTGCGCACAGACGGAATCGAACGACGCTGCGACCTTTCCGAGCTTCGGCAAATTTCTGCAAACGCTAAGCCAGTCGAAGCCAAAGGTTGTGCTGGGTTTCATCGACCGCCTTGGTGACCGCCTGACTGGATTTTTGGGCATTATCCTGAGCGGCCTCGCGCAAAGCGACCGCCGTACCGATGTGAACGCCAAAATCGCCGAGTGGCTGCGGGAAGAAATGCATCTCGTAGAAATAGCGCATTACGAGCAGTTCGTGCCTGAGTTCGACCCGCGTTTGCTTGATAGGATTCTGCGGCTTGGAATCAAAAAAGACGACGACAACATCGTGGCGCACGTCCTATCGGCCGCGGCGCGGCGATATAGCGAAGCGCCGGACCGGTTGATTGAACAGATTTTCATGCCAGCAATCGAATTTTTCTCGGCAAAGCGCGACAGCCGCTGGATCAATCTAGTCTGGTTCATCAAGCGGGACCAGACCTTCCTACGCGCTTTGTCCGCCGAGCAAGTAGATGTGGTTCTTCGCAGCCTTGTCTATCTGACGACAATCGATACGCATGCCGAGTTCGCGCTTGGCCACCTGGCGGCCAAGTACCCGGAAAAGGTGTTTGATTTCTTTGGCGAGCGCTTGACGTATGGGGGGTCTGGCGAGCGGGACGGAGACGAACGGTATGAAGACGTTCCCTTCCAGTTTTATAGTCTTCAAAAATCGTTCGCTGGCATCGTAGAGCATGCGGTCGGCTTTGTTCGCCCACTTTTTATTAGCGGCGATTCGATGTTCCAGTTCCGTGGCGGCCGCCTGCTGGCAAGCAGCTTTCCCGACTATTCCGAACGCTTCGCGCGGAAGCTCGAATCCTACATTGTGTCCAGCAATCGGGACGACATCGAATTCGTGTTGCAGGTTTTATCGAGCTACCACGGGGAGGTTTCGCTCAACGAGACCTGCAAGGCGATTGTGCGGGCGCTTGGCGCCGACGATGCGCTGCTGTCGGACGTGGAGATCGTTCTTCAAAATACGGGCGTTGTGTCCGGCGAATTCGGCATGGTGCAAGCCTACCAGTCAAAGAAGCAAGAAATGGCCGGGTGGCTAGACGACCCGGACGCGAAGGTTCGGGCATTCGCCGAAAGTTACTTGCGTCTCCTTGATCGCCAGATTGCAGCGGAGCAGAGGCGAAGCGAGGAGAGCATCGAGATGCGTAAACGGATGTATGGCGATCCCGATGAGGCTGCTGCCTAACGATGGATTTCCATATCATCTGCCCCAAAGGGAGAGGTGAAGATTATTCACAGGAGCCTTCCATCAATTTCGCTTCCTCAGAACTGCAACAATCGGTGCGCGACGCCATCGAGAAGATCTGCGCGCGCTTCGGCGATGACTACTGGCTCGAGCGCGACCGCAACGGCAAATTTCCCGACGAGTTTCATCGCGCACTGGCGGCCGACGGCTGGCTCGGCGTGTGCATTCCGGAAGCGTTCGGCGGATCGGGACTCGGCATCACCGAAGCCGCGGTGATGATGCATACGATCGCGGCGTCCGGCGCCGGCTTCTCGGGCGCGTCCGCCGTTCACATGAATATCTTTGGCCTCAATCCCGTCGTGGTGTACGGCACCGATGAACAAAAGCGCCGCATGCTGCCGCCGATCGTTGCCGGCACTGAGAAAGCCTGCTTCGCAGTGACCGAGCCCAATGCCGGCCTCGAAACCACGAAGCTGCAGACGCGTGCCGAACGCCGCGGCGATCGCTACGTTATCAACGGCGCGAAGATCTGGATCAGCACGGCGCAGGTCGCCGACCAAATGCTGATACTCACGCGCACAACACCAATCGATAAGGTGCGTAAGCCTACCGATGGCCTGTCGCTGTTTTTCACCGCGCTCGATCGCCGCTTTGTCGAAGTGCGCGAGATCGAGAAGATGGGACGAAAGGCGGTCGAACTCGAACCAGATGTTCATCGACGGCCTTGAGGTTCCGATTGAAGACCGCATCGGCGAAGAGGGCCGCGGCTTCGAATACATCCTCGATGGTTTTAATCCGGAACGCATCCTGGTCGCCGTCGAGGCGATCGGGCTCGGCCGCGCCGCGCTCAGGCGGGCCAGCCTTTACGCCAAGGAGCGCGTCGTGTTCGGCCATCCGATCGGGCAGAACCAAGCCATCCAACATCCACTGGCGCGATGTTGGATGGGGCTTGAAGCCGCCGAACTGATGGCCTTCAAGGCGGCTTGGCAATACGACAACGGCATCCCGTGCGGGCCGGCAGCCAATGCCGCGAAATTTCTTGGCGCCGAGGCCGGATTCAAGGCGTGCGAGACCGCGGTGATGACTCACGGCGGCTACGGCTACGCCAAGGAATTCCATGTCGAACGCTATTTTCGCGAAAGCATGATTGCGCGGATTGCACCGGTTACGCCGCATCTCATTCTCTGCTTCATCGCGGAGAAGGTGCTCGGCCTGCCGAAGTCGTATTAGGCCGCGTCGGCCTTCTTTTCATTGCCGTGACCAACGGTGCCTGCGCAAGACGCCGTCATTGCCGGCCGGACGATGAGCCATAACGCGAGTGCAACTGTTGCAATTGCACCGAGCGCCAGAAACGCAGCCGGATAGCCGAATCGTTGCGCGATGATGCCGCCCACGGTCGGACTGAGCGCGGCGCCGACGCCCTGCAGCGTCATCACCGCGCCGAGGCCGGCATTGACGCGTCCGGTGCCGCTAAGAATCCGCGCGACGAGACCAGGAACGGCAACGCCCAAGACACCGGCACCGAAACCGTCGAGGATCTGGACCGGCCAAACTGCCCATAATCCGCTCGCCATTGACGCCGTGACGCCGCGCACCGGCAGCGCGATCAGCGCCAACAAAAAGACGATCCAGTAGCCCCGTGTTTCGGCAAGCCGGGCCGCGGCGAGCGCCACGGGAACCATCGTCAGCTGCGCGATGACGATGGTCGCCGCCGTAAAGGCGCTTGGATTGCCGGCACCTTGTGCAACCACGGCTTGGCCGAGCAACGGCAGCATCGCGGCATTGCCGAGATGAAACAGCGTCAGCGTTACGCCCAGAATGACAAGCGGCCTCGACTGCAACAGCGCCGTAATGCCCGCGACGCTTTCGGCCTCGTTCCTCGCCGCGCCGCGCGCCTCACGGTGATCAATCTCGCGCGGATCAATGCGCAGTGTCGCGGCGATGGAGAACATCGCCATGATCGACAACACGACGAACACCGCGCCAAATCCGAATGCATATCCGGCAGCGCCAGCCAACGCTGCAGCCACGACATTGCCGGAATGATTGCATGCCTCATTGCGGCCAAGCTGATGAGGAAACCCGCGTTGATGCACTAGGCCGAGTGTGATCGCGGCGACAGCAGGCGCGACTGCGGCGCCAGCAATTCCGGTAACGACTTGCGCGGCGCTGACGACTGCAAAGCTTGGCCGCGCCAGGATCGCAATGGACGCCAGCGCAATGGCGATCGCCGCCGCGACGACAATCGATCGTTTGGCGCGAGTTTGATCGACGAGTGCGCCAAGTGGCGTGGTGACCGCCATGCCCGAAATGCCGCCGATAGTCATGACGACGCCGATCTCGGCTGGTGACCAGTGCCGCGCCTGCAGGAACACGCCGAGAAACGGGCCGAGACCGGCCTGCACGTCGGCCATGAAGAAATTCAGAGCATTGAGTGCAACAAGCGAACGTCGCATCGGACGGATGGCGTCAGAGCGGCGCGCGGAAGACGAAGAATGCGCCGCCGGCAATGAGCGCGAATCCGACCACCTGGTTCCAGGTGATCGCCTGGTGCAGATAAACGACCGAAAATATGCCGAAGACGGTCAGCGTTACCACTTCCTGGATCGTCTTGAGCTGCGCCGCCGAGTAAACAGCGCTGCCGTAACGATTGGCCGGCACCGCCATGCAATATTCGAACAGGGCCAGCCCCCAACTGATCAAGATGACCTGCCAGAGCGGCACTTCCTTAAATCGGAGATGCCAATACCAGGCCGTCGTCATGAAGACGTTGGAGCCGATCAGGAGAACGATGGGAAACAGATAAGGTGAGCTCAACATTGCTGGCATGATGACCTGCTGCGATTGCGTTGATGTCAGAACTAGAAAATACACTGCCTGGCGGCGCTGCCTCCACCCAACAAGCGAAAGGCTCCGGCGTTCCCGCGGTGCGGCGGCGGACGACTAGCGGCGGCCTTCATCGGGAGCCGGAAACGCCTAAGCTGTGGCAGGCTGCCGCAGCTCGGTCGCATTTTGCGGTTATTCCTGCCGCCATTGCGTGGGGCACTTGCGCCGACATTGAACCCGGGAAGTCTTAGCGATGCGCCGTTCCCTAATTGCCGCGGTCTTAGCCCTGACCCCACTGGCTGCGATCTCATCTACTGTCGAACACGCTGTGGCGCAGGCCCAACAGCCGCAATTATTGCCGCTGAAGCCGCCGCCGGCGGCGGCGATCAAGCCGTATCCGGCGATTAAGGTGACGCCGCCGCAGCCCTACGGCGAACCGGCTTTTCAGGACTTTCACAAGCAGTTGCTCGACGTGGCCGCGCATAAGGATCGCGCCGGCCTCGCCAAGCTGGTTGTGGCGCAGGGCTTTTTCTGGATCCAGGACAAGGACCTCGCCGACAAGAGCAAGCCCGGTATCGACAATCTCGCCAAGGCGATCGGCCTCAACGCCAAGGACGGGTCGGGCTGGGATGTGCTGACTGGCTTCGCCAACGACCCTACCGCTGCCGACTTGCCCGATCATAAAGGTGTCGTCTGCTCGCCGGCTGATCCGAATATCGACCCGAAAGCATTCGAGGCCCTTGGCGAGGCGACACAGACCGACCCGTCCGAGTGGGGTTATCCGCTCAAGGACGGTGCTGAAGTCCGCTCCGCCCCGCAACCAAATGCGCCGGTGATAGAAAAGCTCGGCCTCAATCTGGTGCGCGTCCTCCCCGACACCGCGCCGCCAAGCGATGCCAGCCAACCGGCGTTCCTGCATGTCGCAACCCCATCGGGCAAATCAGGCTTCATCGCCATGGATGCGATTGCACCGCTCGGCGGCGACGAGATGTGCTATGCTAAGGATGCGGGCGGCTGGAAGATCGCCGGCTACTTCGGCGGCGTCGCCCAGTAGCGCTCGGGCCGATCCTGCCGATCGCTAAGGAGCGGTGCTGCCATGACCCACTGGGTCTTGAACCGCCGAAGCGTCCGGAGGACAATGCCGTTATGAGAGGCTGCGAACGATGACAATATTAAGCAGACTAGGGCCGCTGCTCGGCGCGGCGGTGCTTTGCATGGTCTCGGCACAAGCGCCGGCCCAGCAGGTATCTCAGTACCCGGTGACCGCCAAAGACGTCGATCCTGGCGTCGACCACGGCAATTCGGATGCGAACCTGCCGGAAGATTTCCAGAAGCGGATGGTGTTCTACCGCTCGCAACAGCCGCCAGGCACGGTCATTATCGACACTCTGGAGCGCCATCTCTACCTGATCCAGGATGAGACGCACGCGATACGCTATGGGATCGGCGTCGGGCGCGACGGCTTCACCTGGCAGGGGCTGCTACAGATTTCGCGCAAGGCCGAATGGCCGGATTGGCATCCGCCGCCGGAGATGATCCAGCGCCAGCCCTACTTGCCGCGGTTTATGGCCGGCGGTCCGGGAAATCCGCTTGGCGCACGCGCCATGTATCTCGGCAACACCGAGTACCGTATCCATGGCACCAACGCGCCCGAGACGATCGGACAAAGTGTCTCGTCCGGCTGCTTCCGCCTGGTCAATGACGACGTGATGGATCTGTATAGCCGGGTGCAGGTCGGCACCCACGTCATTGTACGGCAAGACTGAAATCTCGCCTTGTTTGCAGCCTCCCCGCGCGAAAGCGCGGAGAGGCAACATTGCGCAACACGTATTATTGCCGGTTCGCCATGCCGGCGACTGACTGCGCGGTCTGACCGAACAGGATCGCGCGCTCCTCGGCCGTGCGAATGCCGCCCTGTCCGGGATTGATCTTCGGCGTCCATTCATAGGCCTTCACCACCGCAGGCCGCGCTTTGATCGCCTCGAACCAGCGCTGCAGGTGCGGGAAGTCGGATAGCTTTTGGCCCTGCCGCTCCCACGGCACGATCCACGGATAACACGCCATGTCGGCGATCGAATATTCGCCGCCGAGAAATTGCCGGTCGGCCAGCCGCCTGTTCATGACCCCGTAGAGGCGGTTCACTTCGTTGCGGTAGCGATCCATCGCGTAGGGAATTTTCTCCTGCGCGTAATTGCTGAAGTGATTGTTCTGTCCCGCCATCGGGCCGAGGCCGCCCATCTGCCAGAACAGCCACTGCACGACTTCATTGCGGCTGCGCACGTCTTTGCCGATGAACTTGCCGGTCTTGTCCGCGAGATACATCAGGATGGCGCCGGACTCGAACACCGAGATCGGCTTGCCGCCGTCCGCCGGCGCACGGTCGATGATGGCGGGGATGCGGTTGTTCGGCGAAGACGCCAGAAAATCCGCCTTGAATTGTTCGCCCTTGCCGATATTCACCGGCGTGATCTTGTACTGCAGTCCGGCTTCTTCCAGAAAGATCGTGATTTTGTGGCCGTTCGGCGTGGTCCAGTAAAGCACTTCAATCATGACAAGCCTTTGCGTGAGGTGGTGAAACCTCGCGCAGTCTAGCGCATTGTCGGGTGCGGTTTTAACCCCTTCGAGCGCCGGCTGTCGCCGTGCTAGGCTCTCGGTCCCGCCGCAGGAACCGCCATCATGATCACCGAAATCGCACAGATCGACGTCAAGCCCGGCATGGAAGCCGAGTTCGAGACCGGTGTGAAAAATGCGGCGCCAGTATTCAAGCGCGCCAAGGGCTGCCGCGGATTCGATGTCGAGCGCTCGATCGAGAAGCCGGGCCGCTACCGCCTGTTCATCAAATGGGAGACGGTGGAGAACCACACCGTCGACTTCCGCGGCTCTGCCGACTTCCAGGAATGGCGCAAACACGTCGCTCACTGCTTCGCCTCGCCGCCCGAGGTCGAGCATGTCAATCACGTGCTCAAGGGATTTTAGTCACCGTCATCGCGAGGTGCGCAAGCGACGAAGCAATCCAGGGGCCGCTTGCATTGAGCGCTGGATTGCTTCGCGGAGCCTGTCGTCGGGCCGCGCCCTTCGCGGCTCGCCTTCGCTCGCACCTCAGGTGACGGAAAGCCTACGCCCTCGCCTTCTGCTCCACGTTGGCGATGCGGTCCGGCACGCCGAACTCGCGGCGGCAGACTTCGGCGAGCGCAGCGACACCGGCGCGGATCGCCTCATGGGACGGATTGGCGAAGCACAGCCGCGTGCGGCTTTTGCCGTAAGCTTTGTCGGTCGTCCATTCCGGACCCGGATTGATGGCGACGCCGGCGGCGAGCGCGGGTTGATACAACTTCAGCGTATCGACCTGATCCGGCAGCTTGACCCAGAGGAAAATGCCGCCCTTCGGGTCTTCGAATTCGGCCGCGGTGCCGAACTGCTCATTGAGCGCATCCATCAATGTCTCGAGTTTTTTGCGCAGGCCACGCGTCAACTCCGGCACGTGAGCTGTCGAAATGCGCCGGGCAGAATTCGCCCAGCACCATCTGCTCCAGCGCGCCGGAGCCGGCATCGCTCTTGATCGCGAGCATGCGCGAAATGAGGCTCCAGTCGGCGACGATGTAACCGACCCGCAAGGCCGGTGCGATCGACTTGGAAAACGAGCCGATATGGATGACGCCGCCATGCTTGCTCATGGCGTGCAGCGCCGGCGGCCGGCGGCCGTCCCAGATCAGATCCGCATAGCAATCGTCCTCGAAGATCGGCACACCATGCTGCTCGGCGAGCTTCAGCATTTCGACGCGGCGCGCTTCGCTCAAGATGGTGCCGGTCGGATTCTGCACGGTCGGCACCGTATAGATGTATTTCGGCCGCACGCCTCGACGCTTGAGATCGTCAAGGGCCGCAGCGAGCGCGTCCATGCGCATACCGTCAGCGTCGAGCGGAATGCCCACGGCATTGATGCCAAGCCGCGTCCAGCGGTTCAGCGCGCCCTGATAGGTTTCGGCTTCGGTGATGATCGTATCGCCGCGCGACAGCAGGATGCCGTTGACCAGATCGAGCGCCTGCAAGGAACCGGACGTGATCAGGATCTCGTCGGCGCTACACGTGATGCCGGCGGTACGCTTGAGCTTTTGCGCGAGGAATTCGCGTAGCGGCCGATAACCCTGCGGACCGCTTTCGAGGCCGTAGGTCGCCAGCGTCCTGCCCTCGCGCGTGAGGACGTCGTTCGCCGCCTTGACGATCTGGTCGAGCGGCACCTGTTCGCCGTCGTTGTGGCCGCCAGTGAAATTGTATTTGGGAAAGCCGGTCCATCTCGCGGCTGGCGGCGGCCGTCCCGGAGCCAGCAGCGGCGCGAAATCCAATGCAGTCATGGACGTTTTCCCTATTTCACAAGCTGCTACCAACCTGGATTGAGGGCAATTTGCGTCCGAATGGCGGCCGTCGCAAGCGGTCTTCGGCGACCGAACCAATTGACTGCAGGTCGCCGCGCTTATTTGCCGAGAACGACATTCGGCGATAGGGTTGCATCGATATGCCCGACAACACCTTCGCCGCTGGCTCGCTGCCTGGAGCGAGAACGTCCTCTCATATCGTTCTCGCCATATTGGTCGTCTGTTTCGGTTTTGCGCGCTCGGCCTGTGCCGAGGTTCGCATTTCCGGCGACGCGGCCGCAGTCAAGGTGGTCGCGCAGAGCGCAAGCCTGAACGACGTTCTGCGTGGGCTCCAGACCACGTTCAAATTTCACTACCAGCAGGCGGGAACACTGCCTGACGTAATCAGTGGAACCTATTCGGGCTCACTTCGCAGCGTCCTTGCCCGGCTGCTGGCTGGCCATGATTACATCATCCGCGGATCTCGGGATGACTTGACGATTACCATCGTTGCGCCGAAAGGCGGCCCGGCAGCCAATCGTGCTCCCGTGATCGCCCGCGGGCATGAGCCGCCACCACCGGAAGACGAGGCGCCACCGACTCCTCCCGGTGAGTGCGTGCGCCCGGGTCGTGATGGCCAGATAATCCACTATGCGTGTTAGAGCCGTGACCGGCATGGCGCCGCTCACGCGAGATTACCCTTAGCGGAAATTCGGACCATGCGCCCACTTCAGATCCTGGCTTTTCTGTTCGCCTGCAGTTTCGCTACCGCTGCGTGGGCGGAATATCCGGACCGGCCGATCCACCTTATCGTTCCACAGGCGGCAGGCAGCGCGACCGATACGCTGGCGCGGCTTCTCGCGGCTCCGCTCGGCGACGAACTTGGCCAGCAGGTCATTGTCGACGACCGGCCGGGCGGCGCGCTCACCGTCGGTCTCGATCTCACCGCCAAGTCGCCGCCGGACGGTTACGTCATCTGCATGGGCCCGATCGGAGCGCTGGCGATCACGCCGCACCTGGTGGCGCAGCTTCCCTACGACATAGAACATGATTTCCAGCCCATCATGGCGGTCACTCGCGGACACCTGATGCTGGCCGTTTCGCCGACGACACCATTTCAATCGGTCGCCGAACTCATCGCCTACGCCAAACAGAATCCCGGCAAGCTCTCGAATGCGTCGTCGAGCAATGGCTCGCCCGGTCACGTCGGCGGCGAGCTGTTCAAGTTCATGACCGGCACCGAGATCATTCACGTGCCCTACAAGGGCGGCGCGCCTGCGATCAACGATCTGATCGCCGGGCGCGTGCAACTGATGTTCGAGAGCCTCAACACCATGTCGTCGTTCGCACGCGCCGGGCAGGTCCGGGCGTTGGGCGTGAGCGGCGAGCATCGTTCGCCGGCGTTTCCGGACCTGCCGACCATCGGCGAGACCGTGCCGGGCTATTCCGCACCGACCTGGAGCGGCGTGATCGCGCCGGCCGCGGTTCCGAAGCCGATCATCGCCAAACTGAACGCAGCCATGAACAAGGCGATCACAACGGCCGCATTCAAGGAACATATGGCCCAGATCGGCGACGAACCCGTCGGTGGAACCCCCGAGGATTTCGCCAAGATGATTAGCTCGGATTACAAGAAGTGGGGCGACGTCATCAAACGCGCCGGGATCAAGTTCGAGTAGCGCCGCTCACTTTCCCTGACGGCAGACTCGACCCATATTGTGGCCATGGCGAAGCGCCCCGACCGAGACCCGGCCAAACATTCGAAAAAAGACCCGGCGAAACCGACTCGCGCCAAGGCGGCGCGGCCGGATGTGCCGGCGCTCGACCCGGCGCTGGCCGATATTTTGAATCCGGCGATCGGAAAAGGCCGCGCCGGCTTGGGTGCGCAGACGGGAATTGAACCGAAGCAGCGTAGCACCTCTTTTCCCTCCCCCCATAGCCCGTCGAAGACGGGCGTGAACGCCCTTTTGTCGGGGCAGGGTAGGGAGGGGGGTGGCGCAGAAAAATATTCAACGTCGACGGATCACCTTTCCACCCCCACCCCTAACCCCTCCCCACAAAGGGGAGGGGAACAAGAATATGGCGGCCTGAAACCGCCGCCGGATAATTCCTGGGATCGGCGGGCGGATTTCGCCAACGCGCACAAGGCGCGCAAATCGACACAAGGCAAATCGGTCGAGCAAGGGTTCGGCGAACGGCCGCAGACCGGCTATGTCGCCAAGGGCCCGACCGGTATCGACCCGGAACTTGCCGATGCGATGGGCTACGGCGACAGCGATCCAACCAGGCCCCTGACCGGCGAGCCGCCGCCCGAGCGTGACGAGCTTGCTGACATATTTCAGTCGCAGCGCGAGAAGCGCCACCGCCCGATACCGCAGCCGATGACGCTCGGCGTCGGCGCCTCGATGCAGGCGCTGGAGAGCCTGCTGCGCGAAGGCCGGGAGGAGTTCCGTAGTCAGCAATTGTGGACGCCACACCGGCCGCCGCGGCCGGATAAATCCGAGGGCGGCCGCCGCCTGGTCATCAAATCGGAATTCGATCCGAAGGGCGATCAGCCGACCGCGATCGCCGATCTGGTCGAAGGCGTGCGCCGCAACGACCGCAGCCAGGTGCTGCTCGGCGTCACCGGCTCCGGCAAGACCTTCACCATGGCCAAGGTGATCGAGGCGACGCAGCGCCCTGCCCTGATCCTGGCGCCGAACAAGACGCTGGCGGCGCAGCTTTACGGCGAGTTCAGGAGCTTCTTTCCCGACAACGCTGTCGAATATTTCGTGTCGTATTACGACTACTACCAACCGGAAGCCTACATCCCGCGCACCGACACCTATATCGAGAAGGATTCCTCGATCAACGAGCAGATCGACCGCATGCGTCACTCGGCGACGCGCGCGCTGCTCGAACGCGACGACGTCATCATCGTCGCCTCGGTGTCTTGCATCTACGGCATCGGCTCGGTCGAGACCTATTCGGCGATGACGTTCGCGATCAAGCGCGGCGAAAAGCTCAATCAGCGTCAGCTCCTCGCCGACCTGGTGGCGCTGCAATACAAACGCACCGCCGGCGATTTCTACCGCGGCTCGTTCCGCGTCCGCGGCGACGCCATCGAGATTTTCCCGGCGCACTACGAAGATCGCGCCTGGCGCGTGTCGCTGTTCGGCGACGAGGTCGAATCGATCCACGAATTCGATCCGCTGACCGGGCAAAAGACCGACGAGCTTGAATTCGTCAAAATCTATGCGAACTCGCACTATGTGACGCCGCGGCCGACGCTGTTGCAGGCAATCTCGGGCATCAAGTTCGAACTGAAGCAGCGGCTCGACCAGCTCAATGCCGCAGGCCGCCTGCTCGAGGCGCAGCGGCTCGAACAGCGCACCATCTACGATCTCGAAATGATGGAGGCGACCGGAGCCTGCGCCGGCATCGAGAACTATTCGCGCTATCTCACCGGGCGCAAACCTGGCGAGCCGCCGCCGACATTGTTCGAGTACGTACCGGACAATGCGCTGGTCTTTGTCGACGAAAGCCACGTCACCGTGCCGCAACTTGGCGGCATGTATCGCGGCGACTTCCGGCGCAAGGCAACGCTCGCCGAATACGGTTTCCGCCTGCCGTCGTGCATGGACAACCGGCCGCTGCGCTTCGAGGAATGGGATGCGATGCGGCCGCAGACCACGTGCGTCTCGGCAACGCCGGGCGCGTGGGAGCTCAACGAATCCGGCGGCGTCTTCACCGAACAGGTGATCCGTCCGACCGGCCTGATCGATCCGCCGGTCGATGTGCGTCCGGCGCGCACCCAGGTCGACGACCTGGTCGGCGAAGTGCGGCAGGTCGCGCAAAAAGGTTATCGCGCGCTGGTCACCGTGCTGACAAAGCGCATGGCCGAAGACCTTACCGAATATCTGCACGAGCAGGGCATTCGCGTGCGCTACATGCATTCCGACATCGACACCATCGAGCGCATCGAGATCATCCGCGATCTCCGCCTCGGCGCTTTCGATGCATTGGTCGGCATCAACCTGTTGCGCGAGGGCCTCGATATTCCGGAATGTGCGCTGGTCGCCATCCTCGACGCCGACAAGGAAGGATTTCTGCGCAGCGAAACCAGCCTGGTGCAGACCATCGGCCGCGCCGCGCGCAATATCGATGGCCGCGTCATCCTCTACGCCGACCGTGTCACCGGCTCGATGGAGCGCGCCATGGCCGAGACCTCGCGCCGCCGCGAGAAGCAGGAGGCCTACAACACCGAGAACGGCATCACGCCGGAGAGCATTCGCAAAGGTATCGGCGATATTCTCGACAGCGTCTACGAGCGCGATCACGTGCTGATCGGCACCGGCGCTGGAACCGAAGGCGAGTTCGAGGAGGCAGCCACCATCGGCCACAATTTCGAGGCGGTGATCGCCGACCTCGAAGCGCGGATGCGCGCCGCCGCCGCCGATCTCGACTTCGAGGAAGCCGCTCGCCTGCGTGACGAACTCAAGCGCCTGCGCACCACCGAGCTCGCCGTGACCGACGACCCGACCGCGAAACGCTTGCCATCACCCGCCGCGGGCCGCCGCAGCGCGCGCGATGCGGCTCAACGGACCAGTAAAATCCACAAGCCCGCGCTCGATGAAATGGGCATCGCGCTGTCCCACGAAGTCGCGCCGCACCGGTCGGGAAAACGAGGAGCACCGCGCAAGCCGGACCTCGACGAAATGGGGCCGGGCGTCGAGTCCATACCCGGCAAGCGCGACGCTTCCGGTCCGCGCTCGACGATGGGCCGTCCCGGCATGCGCGGCGGCTGGAAGCCGCGACAGCGCTGATCGGCTTGCGTTGACTACGGCATTGCCGTAGTATAGCCATTCGATGCACACCGTCGTTGAAACGCCCCGTTTCCTGGCCGATGCAGCGCACTTGTTCACCGACGCGGAGCGAGAGGCGATCGTCGATCGCGTGGCAACCGACCCACACTGCGGCGTTGTTGTTCCAGGGGGCCAAAGTATCCGAAAGGTTCGCTTCGGCTTCGGTGGCCGCGGCAAACGCGGCGGTGCACGGGTCATATATCTGTTCGGAGGGAACGACGTGCCGGTGTTTTTGCTGGCAGCATTTGCCAAGAACGAAAAGGACGATCTGACCGGGGCGGAACTCTCAACGATGGCACAGGCGGTGAAAGCCATCTTGATAAATTACCGGAGATGACAATGAGCAAGCGCGCTTTCGACAAAATCATGCAGGGCATAAAGGAGGCGGGCGCATATCTCGACGGATCGGCCGACAAGCGCCGCTATCGCGTCCACGTTCCAGCCGAAGTGAACGTCAAGAAAATCCGCCGGCGGCTCGGCCTTTCGCAGGAGGCCTTCGCCGAAACTTACGGTTTTGCCATTTCCGCCGTGCGCGACTGGGAGCAGGGCCGCCGGCGGCCGGAGCGTAGCGCACGCATCTTGCTCAAGATCGTAGAGAGGGAACCGGAAGCGGTGACGCGAGCGCTGGCAGGATGAGCGTGCGGTCCAGCCCAGCGGCGATCCCACCTGCAAAGCAGATGGAGAAAACGGGCGCTATTGGCGCTTTACCCGGCAGATGGGCTAGGTTGCGCCGCTGCTGACGAATCAATCAACCAGAACCCTGGAGGCTGCGATGGCGAAAGGTCAGATGCGAGGCAACAAGGAAAAGAAGAAGCCGAAGCAGGACAAGAACAAGAAGCAAGGCGGCGCGGCACCCTCGCCGTTCGCCGGCATGCACAGCCAATCCAAGCCCGGCACGTTCGGCAAGAAGAACTAGCCGCCTCACCCTAAGCCGCGGGGATCGCGGCGTAGGCATGCGAATCGCTGGCCGTTAACGCGTTATCCGCTGATGACCTTGGCGATCATCATGTCGTGCGGGTTGATGATTAAAATCTTGCCCGGAAGTTTGGCGTAATCGTACGGTCGCAGCGCCGGAATGTCCGAGGCGATCCGCGGCGGTATGGCTCGGATCCTGATTGTGCTTGGGACCGCAGACGACGCGGCAGGCTCGAAGGTTGACGGCGGCTGCGAGGTCGGCGCTTTGCTCAGGTCGCTCCACACCGTGCTTTGGTTCTGGCCCGAAAGGGCCAAGCTGTCGCCCGCGGTCGGCGCCGGCCCGAACAAAGCCGCCGACGCCGCCCCGCCTGCCGCGGCTCCCGAAAGCAGCACGACCCCCGCAGCCAGCCCGATGAGCATGCGGCTCGCGACTATTGATCGGTTCATCATGGGATCGCCCTTCAGCAAACTTTTTTTACGAAACATGGCGCCAGCACTCCGAAAGACTGGTTTCGTTACCTCGCGTCGATGGCGGCACTGGCGGCGCTTGGCGCCGTTCGGACACACTGCACCAGCGCCAGGCTAAATAACCGGCGTCGCGGACGAACCGCGGCGCCGGGAGTTGGCACGTTCATCGGGAGGAAGCAAACGCGCCGCTTTCTTTCTCATTACCCAGCTGATGACCTCGGCGACTTTCTTGTCGGACGGGTTCACGATCAGCAGCTTCCCCTGCACCATCGCGAAGTCATACGGCCGCAGCGATGGCACGTCGCGCGCCGCTTTGCTCGGTACTGCGCTGATTTTCAGCGTGGTTGGGACCACCGCGCCGGGCACCGCAGTGAAATCCGCCGGCGGATTCTGATTAGACGCCTGCTTGTTGATGTCGTTCCAGGCGGTCTTCTGCTGCGTGGTGTTGAGGCTCAGCGTATCGCTGGCCTTCACCGCCATGCCGGAATGCGACGACGGGATGTCGGCGGCCGACGCCGCCGTGACGCCCGACAGCAGCGCCGCCGCTGCCAGTGCAATGGCCGTTTGTGCTTTCATGAAGGTTCTCCGTGTTTTTGTTATCTGGGAGCAATCGCCCTCATGGAAATAACGCGGAACGGGAAATGAGTGTTTCGTTACAATGCGTTCATGTGGCGCGGCAGGAGGTCGCGGGTAATGATATCATGTTGAAGTGTTACACGGCGGCTTTGCTGCAAGCATGACATGGGTGAGCTATGAAAATGGGATTTGAAGAAACTCAAACTCCCTATTCAAGCGGGTCGCAAAGCGCCCGTGCCTGGACTGAGCGCTGGGTGCGCGATTGGGTGTACTGCCCAAATTGCGGCAGTCCCAATATCGCTCCTCTTCCGAATAATAGCCCGGTCGCGGATTTTATTTGCGCGTCATGTAAGGACGAATACGAACTAAAAAGCCAGAAGAGCATGTTCGGTACCAAGGTGCTTGATGGCTCTTTTCGAACCAAATGCGAACGCTTGGCGGCAGATAACAATCCTAACCTTTTCCTTTTGAACTATGACTTAAAGCAACTTTCGGTTCGAAATCTCTTCGTGGTTCCCAAGCATTTCTTTGTGCGGGAAATTATTGAGGAGCGAAAGCCGCTAGCTTCCACAGCGCGGCGGGCGGGTTGGATTGGCTCACATATATTGCTCAACCGAGTCCCGGATGCCGGAAAGATTTTTATAGTTCGAGATGGTCAACCTGAACCGAAGGCCTCTGTACTTGAGAAATAGAAACAGACGCTCTTTCTCCGAGACGAAGGACAGGAAGCGCGTGGTTGGCTCATCGAAGTGATGAAATGCGTGGAGGCTCTTGGCAAACAAGAATTTCAATTGGAGGATGTTTACGCATTTGAAGATCATCTAAGTCAGCTCTATCCTGGAAATCAGAACGTGCGGCCCAAGATTCGGCAGCAGCTGCAATTTCTGAGAGACCGCGGCTATCTAACCTTCGTTAAACGCGGCTACTACCGTCTGCGGCCTGAAGGCTAAGATGATTAAATGATTCGCTTTCTCAGCGACTAGAAACTCATGGCCTGGTATCGCAACCATTACACATGCGCTCGTTGCGACCGTGATTGGACGGACGAATGGTCGTGCATGTGCGACGATGATTGCCCTCATTGTGGGGCGCGGCATATGTCACCGACCGACAGTGATGACCTGACGGAGGTCATCTCTGCGGAAAATGGCAAATTCGTCGTGCTGCGATCGCCCGATACGGCGGGACATTATGCGGACTACCGCGAACTTGGAAGGTTCGCAACACATGCGGAGGCCGAAGCTTTCTTGGCAACCGCCTAGGTTCCACCCTTACCTCTTTCACGTTCCCACCCGACGGTGACGGGTTCGAATTGCGAATCTTTATTTTCGAAATCCGCGCTGTGCACGTACCGATGTCCGCACCACCTGTCCGTAACTCCCTGTTATTTACGTTGAAATTTGCACAGGAAAATCCTTTGACATCGTGAGTGCCGTTCAAGTAATGGCGGCCATCCCGCTCTTCGTGAGGGACGTCAACCGGAGACGCCGACTGACGGAGTGGGTGCGGTTCCTGCGGGCGGAGTTCGTCGCTCTTAGCTTGCAGGCGGTTTGGGCATCGTCCCGTCCACCACGTGGTGGTCTGCGAGGTGCTCGCTGCACTGGCGCCGGAGAGGGTCCTCCCGTTTGCATCCGGTGATTCCAGGAAGCGCGGCCCAAGCCGAGTTGGGATGAATAATCCCGGCGCATGACCGCGGTGGAGCGCCGGAAGGCGTGCGGTCGCAAATGACCGCGGCTGTGCCTGCGCATCGAGGCGCGGCTATCGGAAATGGATGCGCCGTTCGGCGCTCCGCCTCCCTCTTTAGGGAGCAGAAATGTCGCCTCCCGTCCGTTCGAGGCAGCTTTCTTGAAGCGTGAAGAACAGCTCGGGCGCAAAGCGCGTCGCGAGAACGCCCTTACTCGTCATTGCGAGGAGCGCAGCGACGAAGCAATCCAGGGGCGGCTTGCATTGAACGCTGGATTGCTTCGCTATCGCTCGCAATGACGAAGATGCCCGGGACAAGCCATGGCACGGGCGCTGTTTGACAAGTGAATCGGAACTGGTTTTGCGCGACGCTCTTTGGCGTTCTGCGCATTCGCTATCGCTTCAGCTTCGCCGTGAACGAAAACCCGCCTGCCCCGCAGCACGGGCAACTCATGCCGATCAGGATGCTTTGCTTCTGCTCCTCGTCGAGATCGGCACGGTCGAGCATGCCGATTGTCTGCTGCTGAAACAGCTCATGCAGCGTCAGATTGCTGGACATGATGCGCGCCTCGTCCGCCGCCGTGACGCTGCTTTCGGCCGTTGGCTTAGCGGCCTTTCGCGCGGGCTTCCTGACAATGGCTTTGGGTATTTTCCTGGCGGTCACTTCGCCACCTTCTTCATGTAGCCGGTGATGAAATCCCGCATCTGCGGCGAAATGGTCAGCCGGTCGTGCACCAGCCGGTCGAGATCCGCCGAAACGTCGTAATGCGGCACGAACTGCATCGCCGTCATGGCGTCCGCGGCATAGTCCTTGTCGTCGTTGAGCTCAAGCAGCGCCTTGCGTAGCGCCGCGGTCGCGGCCGGCGGCGAATCCGGCGGCATGGCGACGAGCCGCAGCATCGAGGCGTCGACCAGGAGATTGGTCTTGTAGGCCTCCCACAATTGGCCCGACGGCTCGGCGCCCTTCACCGACTTGTAGAACTCAGGAAAGGTGGCGATATCCTTGTGCGCCATCGCCTCGATCGGCGTCAGATGCTGGCCGTCGCTGGTGGGGTCGTACCAGAGCGGCATCACTTTGCCGGTCTTCACCAGGCTCGGCTCGACGACGCCCAAATAACCCGGCGTCGATTCCGAATGCACGTTGATCTCGCCGTTCTGCAAGGCGAGCCGCGCGGTATTGCTGCTGCGATAGCCGGTGACGTAGCGGTATTGCAGGCCGAGCATGTCGAAGGTCAGGCGCTCGAGCAAATCCTTCGAGGAATCCGCACCCAGTCCGCCGACGACGAGGCCCTGCGCTTTCATCAGGTCGGCCGGCGTCTTCATTCCGGGCGGCGTGTCGGCGCGCATGTAATAGACGGCGTTGCCCGGCTGCGCGCCGATGAAGTCATAGCTGCGGAAATCGACACGGAAGGCGCCGGGGTCGATGACATAAGCCCACGACGTGCCGGTAAGATAGCCGAAGATGCTGCCGTCCTTCGCGCCGACCTCGCCCAGATAGGCCGAGCCGACCATGCCGCTGGCGCCATCCTTGTTCTGCACGACGATCAGCGGATTGCCGTCGATATGCTTTGCGATGTGCTTGGCAAGAAGGCGGCCTTCGACGTCCGTCGGGCCGCCGGGCGCGAAGTTGATCAAGAGCGTCAGCCGCTTGCCGGCATAGAACGGTTCGTCGGCCCGCGCTGCGCCTACTGCGAGCGCGCCGAAGCCGGCGGCGGCGAGAAACAGCATCGTGCGCAACATGGTCGATGCCCCTACTTGTTCGCGGCCTTTACGTAGTCGTTGAGAAACGTTCGTGCTTCGGGCGGCACTGACAGCGCCGATTGTATGATCTTGCCGATCTGCGGACCGGCCTGCCATTCGGGAACGAAGCCGATTGTACTCATGGCTTCGGCCTTGTAATCCGGGTCGGCATTTAGGGCGATGACCGCATCGGTCAATGCCGCGGCCGCGGCCGGCGGCGCGCCGGGCGGAAAGCAGATGGTGCGCAGCACGGTGCCATCCGACGCGGTGATCGCCAGATAATTCTCCCATAGCAGGCCGGACGGCAGAACGCCTTTGATCTTTCGGAACAGCTCGTGGAACGGCAGGATATCGAGGCCGTCCATGTACGACGGCGTGTGAAAGTCGCCGCCGTCGAAATAGGCGTCGTACCACAACGGGATCGCCTGCTTGGTGTCGATGAGGTCCGGCACCACGATGCTGCGATAGCTCGGCGGCGACTCGGAGAACATGTTGATCTCGCCCTTCTGGAACGCGAGACGCGCCGCCGGGCTCGAGCGATAGCCGGTGACGTATTTGTGCGGCACGTCAAGCATATCGAGGCCAAGCCGCATGCGGATATCCTTCGACGTTTCCGCCGACAGGCCACCGCCGACGACGCCTTGAGCCTTGGCGATGTCGGTGGCGTCCTTCATGCCGGGCGGGACGTCGGTGCGCACATAATGAATGGTCGTGCCACCCTGAATGGCGACGAAACCATAGGTCCGGAAATCGGCGCGGAAGCGCGACGGATCGAGCGCATAGATGAAGCCCGTGCCGGTGAAATAGCCGACATAGGTGCCATCCTTCGGCGCCACTTCGCCGAGATATTTTGCGCCGACGACGCCGCCGGCGCCGTCCATGTTCTGCACCAGGACGTTCGGCTGGCCGGCGATGTGGCGCGCAATGTATTTGGCGAACAGCCGGCCTTCGATGTCGGTCGGACCGCCGACCGCAAAGTTGATGAGAATGTTCAGCCGCTTCCCGGCATAGAATGGCTCGTCGGCGCGGGCCGTGACGACGCCGAAACTCAATCCGCCGATGAGGCAAATCGCGACCGTAAGCCTCCAGATCGGCGATGCCATCCGGACCTCCCGAGTTTCTTTCCGCGCCGGCGCCACAATGGACGATAACGGCGCTATCATCGGCTTTCCGGCAAATGATGACACGGAGCGGGCGTTGGACGCCATTGCAATCGAAAGTGCCAGCGGCGACGTATTTTACGCCGGCGTGCCGGTGTTTCGCGATTTCCGCAAGTTGATGGACGCTGGCGTGTACACGCCGCTGCCGGACGGATGGATGGTCGGCGTGGCCGATGTCGTGCAATCGACCAAGGCCATCGCGGAAAAACGCTACAAGGCGGTCAACATGGCTGGCGCCGCCGTTATCGCCGCGGTCACCAACGCGCTCGGCGACCGCGAATTTCCCTTCGTGTTCGGCGGCGATGGCGCGAGCTTTGCGGTGGCGCCAGGCGACTGCGAGAGTGCGCGCGCCGCGCTCGCCGCGACTGCGGCATGGACCGACAGCGAGCTTGGTCTCACTCTGCGGGTAGCGCTGATACCGATTGCGCAAATCCGCAAGGAAGGTCTCGACGTCCGCGTGGCGCGTTACGCGCCGTCGCCGAATCTCTCCTACGCCATGTTTTCCGGCGGCGGGCTGGCCTGGGCGGACGCCGCGGTCAAGCGCGGCGTCTTCGCGGTCATGCCGGCGCCGCCCGGCACCTGGCCCGATCTCACCGGACTATCATGCCGCTTTCAGGAATTCCGCGCCACGCGCGGCATCATTCTCTCGGTGCTGATCCTGCCGGCCGCCGGCTCCGATCCCGCGGCTTTTCGCGCGCTGATCGAGAGCATCGTGGCACTGATCGAGTTGAGCCCGGAGGCCGGCCGGCCGGTGCCTGACGGCGGACCGCAGATGCGCTGGCCGCCGCAAGGCGTCGAGTTCGAGGCCCGCGCGGCGCCGGGCAGCCGTCCGCTGCGGCGGCTCGCGGTGCTGGCGCGGACATTCCTTTATTTCCTGATCATGCGGTCCGGCATCCGCATCGGCAGCTTCGTGCCAAAAACCTATCTGCAACAAGTCGTGGAAAATTCCGACTTCCGCAAATACGACGACGGGCTGCGCATGATTCTCGATTGCACGCCCGAGCTCGCCGATGCGCTCGAGCGCAATCTCGCCGCCGCGGCCGGGATCGCGGTCTATGGCCTGCATCGTCAGGACGCCGCCATGATGACGTGCTTTGCGCCATCGCCGACACGGAGCGACCACGTGCATTTCATCGACGGTGCACAGGGCGGCTATGCCGCTGCATCGTCCGCACTCAAGACAGCGATCAGCGCAGAATCAGCGCGTTAGCGCGTCGGCGCCGACCTTGGCGATCTGCTCATCCTGCGAGGACAGCGCGCCGGACACGCCGATCGCGCCGATGATCTTGCCGTCGAGAACGACTGGCAGCCCACCCTCGATCGGCGTGATGTTCTTCAGCGCCAGAAGCCGCATGCCGGCGCCGCCGCCGGCAATGGCGTCGTCGAGCGCCTTGCTCGGCCGCTTGAATTCGAGCGCGGTGCGCGCTTTGCCCTCAGACACATAGGTCGCGGACAATTGCGCATTGTCGAAGCGGTGGAACATCACCCAGTTGCCGCCGCTATCCAGGATGGTGATGGCGACCTGCAAGGAATTCTTGGCGGCCTCGAGCTCCGCCGCCGCCATAGCGCGCTTGGCCTGGTCGAGCGTGATCGGCGGTCCGTAGGGCAATGTCGCCGTCGGTGCCGACGGCGGGGACGCCGGCTGCTGGGCCAGTGCCGATCCGGCCGAGAGCGCGACCGCGCAGGCAAGCGCGAACATTCGAACCATCTGGAAAGCCTCCTCAATCGCGCACCGCCGCGACACGCGGGCGGCACAATAAAGTGCAAATGTAGAGGGTGGAAGCCGGTCGATACCGAAGAGGTCAGACCCCAAGAATCAGGCTATCCCGAGGCTGTCCGGGCCCGACCGCTGGATATTCGATTCCCGCTTCCCGAAACGTGATCTCGGCGCCCCGTGCGTCACGGCCGCACTCGGATTATATATGCTCCGCACCCAAATGACGCCGCCAGGAGACGCTGCCATGTTTTCATTTCGCAAGAAGCTTGAAATGCCGGCCGCCGACGAAGCCCTGCCGGGACGATCAGCGCCGATCCCCACCGCCAAGCAGCATTTCGTCAATGGCCATGCGCTGAAGGGGCCATACCCCGAAGGCTCGGCCATGGCGATGTTCGGATTGGGCTGCTTCTGGGGCGCGGAGCGCAAATTCTGGGAGCTCGGCAACGGCGTTTACGTCACGGCGGTCGGCTATGCGGGCGGCCTGACACCCAACCCGACCTACGAGGAAGTGTGCAGCGGGCGCACCGGTCACAACGAAGTCGTGTTGGTGGTCTATGACCCAAAGAAGATTTCCTACGACCGCCTGCTCAAGACGTTTTGGGAAAGTCACGATCCGACGCAAGGCATGCGCCAAGGCGGCGACGTCGGCACACAGTACCGCTCCGGCATCTACACATTCTCACCGGAGCAGCACGCCGCGGCCGAGGCATCGAAAGCTGCCTATGAGAAGGCGCTCGGCGCTCAACGCATGGGACCGATTACGACGGAAATTCGCGAGGCTCCGCCGTTCTATTTCGCCGAGGACTATCACCAGCAATACCTGGCGAAGAACCCGCACGGCTACTGCGGTCTTGGCGGCACCGGCGTGAGTTGCCCGATCGGGACGGGAGTGGCGGCCTAGGACAGCGAATTGGGAGTGGCGAATAGCGAATAAGATAATTCGCCATTCGCTACTCGCCATTGACGCCTTGTGCTAGCAATCAGCGAGCAGGCAGCATTCCCAGAGGCGCCATGGCGTGGCCGGACGGACGCTACATTCAAGCCGCGATCTTTTTCAGCCGCTGGCTATTGGCGCCTTTCCTTCTCGGGCTGCTGGTCTGTTTGCTGCTGTTGATCTACCGCTTCTTCGGCGATCTGTACGCACTCGTCATTCAATCACCGGGCATGAGTTGGCATGACGTCGTCACCGGCGTGCTCAATCTGGTGGACCTCGCACTTACGGCCAATCTGATCCTCATCGTCATTTTCTCCAGCTACGAAAACTTCATCCGCAGAATCAATGCCGCGGATCATCCCGACTGGCCGGAAGGTCTGACCCAGGTCGATTTCGGCGCGCTCAAGCAAAAGTTGCTCGGCTCGATCGTCGGCATCGCCTCGGTGGATGCGCTGGCGTGGTATTTCGATCTTGAAAAATATTCCGACACATCGCGGCTGCTCTGGGCGCTGGCGTTTCCGCTGACATTCGTCGCTGTCATGCTGGGATTGGCCCTTGCTGACCGACTTGGACGAGCGCCGCACAAGCCTATGGACTGAGCAGAATCGGGTCATATTTCTGACTCCTGCACAGTAATTTTGTCGAGCCGTTACAGTTAGTTAGAGTTTGTTAACCATACCGGGCGTTAATCGGCCTCACGATCGCTCGAACGGGGTCGATTACGCGTATGCGGGCAGCCCGCTCCATCTTCCTGGTATTGGCCGCAAGCCTCCTCGCGGCAGGATGCACATCGCAACCTGCTTACGTGCAGATGGCGCCGTACGCGCCGTACGGCATCGACAATGTGACCTATGGCACGCCGCGGACCGCTTATGGCTACGCTCAGCCGGGATATACTCAACCGGCGTATCCGCAGCAGGCCTATACCCAACCGGCCTACGCTCATCCGGCTTACACTCAACCGGCCTACGCTCAACCGGCCTACACTCAACCGGCTTACACTCAACCGGCTTACGCTCAGCCGGCTTACACTCAACCGGCTTACACTCAACCGGCCGGTCAAGCAGCCTACGCTCAGCCGGCCTACGCTCATCCGGCTTACACTCAACCGACCTACACTCAACCCGCCTCGCCGGTCTACGCTCAACCGGCCCCCAGCACACCACAAGCTGCTTCTGGATACGCTTATGCCCAGCCGGCCTCACCAAATCTCTATGCCTATGCCGGCGCGACGTCGGGATATGGCTATCCCGGCTCCGTTACCGCGGCACAACCGTCCTACCAGCTCGACTCCGGAGACCGGCTGCGCATCGTGGTGTTCGGGCAGGACGGATTGACCAACTCTTATGCGGTCGACGCCAGCGGTCATATCGCCATGCCGCTCATCGGATCGGTGTCGGCGCGCGGACTGACGACCGACCAACTCGCCCACGCCGTCGCCGATAAGCTCCGCGACGGCTATATCCGCGAACCCCATGTCGCGGTCGAAGTCGAAGCCTATCGGCCGTTCTTCATCCTGGGCGAGGTCACGCAACCCGGGCAATATCCGTACGTCGCCAATATGACGGCGGAGACGGCGGTCGCGATCGCCGGCGGCTTCGGGCCGCGCGCATCCCGCCAGTCCGTGGTCCTGATCCGCAGCTACAACGGCCAGCAAGTGCGCATGGCCGTGCCGATGAGCTATCCGCTACGTCCCGGCGACACGATCAACGTGCAAGAACGCTGGTTCTAATCAGGCGCGAGCCCGCACCGGCGCGGGCGACTCGGCACCATCAAAATAGCGGCTACGGTAGGTGTGCTCCTTAACGCCGCCGGCAAGCGCCCAGTTCGCCAGTTCGTCGTGGCGCGCGAACCAGACATCCGGCGACTTGCCGATATATTTCAAGATCTCCTGCAGCACAGCGGTCATCAGCGGCCGGCCGCCAAACTGGCAGTGGATGACCAGCACCAGAAGCGACATATCCTCGCTCTCACGCAGATAATCGAATGTGCCCTTGTGCGCGTCGTAAAGATCGCGCGGGCTCGCCCGCATAACGCGGTTATCCGAAAAGTCCGACGTCGGTACGCCGGCGATTATGCCGTGCGGCGTGCTAATGAGGATCGGCAAGTCGGCATAGGTCACGTCGCAGGTCCATTTCAGACCGGCCTTTGCCAGAAAGCCACTGGTCTCCGGCGTGAATGCGATAACGGGACTGCCCCAGCCGGTGATTTTCTTGCCGCCGCATGTCTCCAGGAGGTCGATGCTGTTGCGAATCGTTTTTTCCTGATCCTCAAGCGACATGTAAGCCAGCAACTGGTCTTGCGAATAGGAATGAGCGGCGAGGTCGTGCCCCGATTTCACGACTTGCTTGACGGCGTCGGGATATTCTTCGGTGCAGCGGCCGCTGGTGAAAAACGTACCAGGAATCTGCAAGCGGTCGAGCATGCGAATGATCCGCCAGACGCCGACGCGGCCGCCGTAGGTGGACCACGCTTTGCTGGCGTGGTCGACGGTGCCGGATTTAAGATGCGTGGTCTGCACCGAGTAATTCGGCGCGGCGCCCTCCGACCAGGTTTCGAACATCACGGTCACGGAGACCGCGATTTTCTTGCCGTTTGGCCAGGTAAGCTTGCTTGTCATAACGCGTCGCTCCTTTACTCGATCTGCGGAATGCCCAGAACCGGAATAAGCTTTTGCCATTTCGTCACCTCGTCGGCGATGAAGGCGGCAAAGTCGAGGTGAGATTTATAGGCTGGAGCGCAGCCGATCCTGGCAAGACCGTCGCGAAAGCCTTGCTCCTGCTCGATTGAAGCGGTGGCGCGATCTAGCCGCTCCACGATCGCTGCCGGTGTATTAGGCGGCGCGACCAGGCTGAACCAGGTGTCCATACGCACCTCGGGCAGACCGTATTCCGCGGTGGTAGGCACATCGGGATAGAGCGGATGCCGGACCGGCCCGGTCTGCGCCAACAGCCGTAATTTGCCGCCCGCGGCGACGCGACCGCTCGCCAACCCCATCGACGCCATCTCGATCTGGCCCGCCATGGCGTCGGTCGCTTCCTGCTCGCCGCCGCGATATGGCACGTGGATCATGTCGATGCCAGTCTTGAGCTTAAGCAGTTCAACAGCGATGTGCAGAGCGCCGCCGACGCCGCCGCTGCCGTAGCGCAGCTTTCCGGGACGTGCCTTGGCGTAATCGATGAACTCCGGCAGCGTCTGCACCGGCAGGCCGGGATAGATGGCGAACAAGGTCCACGACGTCGTCACCAGCGATACCGGCGTGATGTCGCGCGTCGGATTGAACGGATAATCCTTTTTCAGGAACGGCAACATCACCAGTTCGGAAGGACCCAGCATCAGCGTGTAGCCGTCCGGATCGGCATGCACGAGCACGTCGGTGGCGAGTTGCGTCATCGCTCCCGGCCGATTGTCGACGACGACCGGCTGACCGAGTTTTTTGCTCAGATGCTCGGCGTAAAGGCGGCCAATCACATCGACCAGCGCGCCCGCCGGCGAGGTGATGAGCAGATGGACTGGCCGCGCCGGATAATCGTCGGCGCGGACGCTGAACGGGACGAACACCGTCAGCGCGACCAGGATAAGGCATTCGATGCCTGAGCGGCGCGACATCATGCGCCCCACCCGCAGCAGCGCTATTTCAGATGCTTGGCGACAAAGTCGTGGGCGCGCTGCCGCGCGAGCTTCGCGGCCGCTTCATTGTAGCTGCCGCGCTCTTCGCAATTAAAGCCGTGCTGGGCATCAGGATAGACGTAGATTTCGCAATCGCCGCCGCGCTTCTGCTTGATCATCTCGACGTCGCTCATCGGGATCGACGCATCTTTTTCGCCGAAATGCATCTGAGTCGGCACCTTCGGCTTTTCGTCGGCATTTTTGGCTATGTTGCCGCCGTAGAACGCCACGGCGCAGGACAGGCCGTTGAGCTTGCAAGCCGCCAGGAACGCGATACTGCCGCCCATGCAGAAGCCCGCTATGGCGACCGGCCCTTCCTTCTTGAGCTCGTCGATCGAGGCCTGCACGTCGCGCATCATCGCACCCCAATCGGGATTGGCGACGAATTTGCGCGCATTGGCGATTTCGTCGGGCGTATAGCCGGACTCGAAGTTTGGCTGCTGACGGTCGAACACCGCGGGCGCCACCGCGGTATAGCCTTGCGCCGCGAGCCGGTCGCATATCGCGCGGATATGATGATTGACGCCGAAAATCTCCTGAATGACGACGATGCCGCCCTTCGCTTTCCCGGCAGGATCGGCGCGGTAGGCGCCAAGCTTGAAACTATCCGACGACGTAAGTGTAAACTGCTTACCCAAGGCGTCCTCCTGTTACCTAATCGACATACCCGTTCGAAGCGCCGGCCACGGTTCTGGCGGCGATCCCGCACACTATAACGTCAGGAGCCGCTGTTGAAGCGGCACATTTGCACAGGCGTCAGTCGGATCGGTGGGACGCCAATCAGCGGGTTACGACGACGAAATCGGTGCCCTCGCCAGTCTCGTCGCCGAGACCATGATCGGAGATGATCAGCGAGGAACCCGGCACCATCAATTCGGAAATTCGGGCGGCAATGTCCTGCGGAATTTCGATGCGCGCCAGCGCCTCGGCAGGCGTTTGCGGCGGCGGCAAATCGCCAGACAGCTTCGCGGCCGAACCTTCTTCACGTCTGCCATTGCCATGCCGCTCGGATCGGGCGTCTCGTTCCTGGTTTCGCTTTGACTTCGGCATCTCCGCGGGCAGCGACACGACATCCCATCGGAAAGTCGAGCCGTCGTCCAAATAGGCCATGGCAGTGAAAAGGTGTGTGCCGAGCGGCTGCTCGGGATGTTCGATGACAACCGCCGCGTCAAACATCGGTTCGAAATTCTGACGCACGTAAATCCGTTGTTCTTTCCGGCTGACGAACACCGCGATCGGCGTCTTCCTCTCGGCTACGGACTGTGCCGCTTCGGCCGGCTTGACAAGCGGTATCGGAATTTCACCGTCCGCAGTATCGACCGTCAACGTCGGATTGGCGTCGGTCCCTCTAAGACTATCCAGCAATGTTGGCTTGGCCGGGGACGAAGGCGGCGCACTTGTATCGGCTGCGGGCAAAGCATCGGGTTTTGCCGCGGCCACGACCGTCATTTGCGCATCGTCGCCAGTTTGTGCGGCCCTCACGGCTTCGCTCGAGGCCACGACCGGAACCGGCCCTGCATCGACCAAGGGCGAAGCGTCGGGCTTTACCGCGATGGCATCCGTCGTTTTGGCGTCATCGCCGGTTGGCGCGGTCTTCACCGGCTCCGCCGCGGCCGGAACCGGCGCGTTGGCGTCGGCAACGGACGGAGTGTCGGATTTTGTCGCGACGGCATCCGTCGCTTTTGTGAGGTCGCCGACTTGCGCAGTCTTCACAGGTCCCGGCGCGGCCGCAACCGGAGCGCGAACAACAACCTTGTGAACGAAAAGATGCGGATCCGCAAACACAGACGGTTTCAATTCGCCGTTGGCAACGACGACGCGCGCGCCGAGCTTGGTGAGTTGGTAGAGGCGCATCGCAAAATCACGCGGCATGCGGATGCAGCCATGGGACGCACGGTGGCCGATGTTTTCGCCTTCGTGCATAGCGACGCCGGACCAGGTGATGCGCTGCATGAACGGCATCGGCGCGCCGCTATAGATATTCGAGCGATGGAAAACTTGTTTCTGGATGACGCTGAACACGCCCAAAGGTGTGGGCAATGCCGGCACTCCGGTCGCAACGGATGTGTCGGCAACGTGCGTACCGTCGCTATAGAGATGGAGCTTCTGCTGATCGATTGAGACAAAAATCTCGATCGGGCCCTTCGGAATATCGCCGAAAGGCTCTTTACTGGCGTGCTCGGACGCCATTTGCGGCGGTTTATGCTTCTCCTTCGCACAGACCGGCGATACTCCCAGCGCAAGCACCGCAGCGAGGCCGAGCGCGCCGGCACTGCCGAGCAGCGCTCCGCTTCGTTGCGAGGAGAGAACGAAAACGTGCCGCGTTTGTTCGCTACTCAAGGTCTTACTTACCCAGCCAAAGGAATTGCACGAATCGCGCGGCGAATACTACTCGACACCCTTCCTTCCGGCCACGATGCGACAGCGCAAGGGGTACAGAATTCACGCATATGGTTCATGGATGACGCAACCGTGACCACACCGCCCCGTTCCAGGAATATCCGTCGAAATCCGTACGCTGCTGGTTCACACTTTCGGCATGAGCGCGAAGGCTTTCGCCAAGAGCTCGTAGGATCGTCGCCGCGCGGCGTGATCGTACACCATAGTCGTTACCATTAATTCGTCGGCCCGTGTCGCATCGATGAGCGCAAGCAACCGGCTCTTGACGCTCTCGATGCCGCCGATGACCAGCCGCGTCCGTTGCCGGGCCATGCGCTCGCGATCGACCGGCGTGTAGGGATAGGCTTGGGCTTCTTCCGGCGAGGCGAGCGGCAGATATTCGCCTTTGGCGCGCCGTACGTAATGCAACTCGGCGCTGGCCGCGATGCGCTCCGCTTCGGCGTCGGTGTCGGCGGCGATTACCGCAGTGCCAAGGATGGCATAGGGCTCCGCCAGTGTAGCCGACGGCTTGAAATGTTCGCGGTAGCTGAGCATCGCGCTTGCCGCATCGTAGTCGGCAAAATGGTGGGCAAACGAAAAGCCCATGCCGACGGCGGCAGCGAGTTCGGCGCTGTAGCCGCTCGAGCCCAAAAGCCAGATCGGCGGCAGCGCGACGTCGACCGGCGCCGCGCGCACGTTGCGGAAGGGATGACCCTCTGGAAAACCGCCGCGCTCGAACAGCAGCAGTTCCTGGAACCGCTCGAGGAAGTCGTCGCCCTGCCGCGGATCCTGCCGGACGCGCAGCGCGTAGGAGGTGACCGGATCGGCGCCGGGCGCGCGCCCCAGGCCAAGATCGATGCGTCCGGGAAATAACGCCTCGAGGACCTTGAAGCGTTCGGCGACCATAAGCGGGGCGTGGTTCGGCAGCATCACGCCGCCTGAACCGACGCGGATGTGCGACGTGATCGCCGCGATCTGCCCGATCATGATCTCGGGCGCGGAACTGGCGACGTTCGCCAGATTGTGATGCTCGGCGACCCAGTAACGCGTGTAGCCGAGGTGGTCTGCAAACCGGGCCAAATCGAGCGAATTGCGCAGTGCCGCCGATCCCGGCGTAGCCGTGGTGATTGGCGACAAGTCGAGGACTGAAAGCGGAAACACGCGGGATGATGCCGTTTCAAATGCGGTGCTGAACTTAGCGATCTTAGCAGCCCTTGGCCGCAACGTCCGTCAGTTCTGGCCGCGCTTGGCCTTTGGCGGCCTGACGAATGGACCGCCCATGGCTTGCGGCGCGGCTTCGAACCCCGGCTGCGGAAGGACGTTATACGGGCCGTTCCATTGGGCCACAGCCGTCGCACGCGTTCTGCGGACGCGTCGCACCGCGGCAAGCCGCTTGCGGGCGGCGACTTTGCGGGCGGTGTCCTGCTGTTCAACCGCGGCTGCGGCTGGTGCGGCGGTTTTCGACGGTGCTGCGGTTGTTGCAGTCTGAGTCGGCTGCGGCTGATCGTCTGGCGCTTCCTTCGCTGCTATTTCCGGCGCCGCCGCTTCAGTTACTGTCTGAGTCGACCGCGGCTGATCGTTCGACATTCCGGTTGCGACTGTTTCGGGCGACAGCGCTTCAGTTGCGGCCTGAGCGGGCGGCGGCTGGTCGTCGGGCGTCCCGGCTGCGAGCGTTTCCGGCGGCGCCATTTCAGTTGTGGCCTGAGCCTGCGGTGGCTGATCGGTTGCGACAGTTTCGGGCGGTGGCCCTGTGGCGGCAGATTGTGCCACCGCTTTAGTGCCGGCGGCCGGATCAACAACGGCACTGGACGGCCCAGTGGCATCGCGCCGATCGGCGTTCGCAAAGGAAAGCGCCGGCGTCACGTCCGCGAGCGGCGCTTCGCTGACCTGGAGGCGCGACCCGAATGATTGGTCTGCGACCCCAGCCGGCCATGTCGCATCGTCGGCCACCAGCCGTAGCGGAAAAGTCGCGGTCGCAAGACGCGCCGGGTCGTGGTTGACGCGAAACTCAGCGAAAACGCCGAAACCACCCCCGAGCGCCACCACTGCAAGCAATATTGCGACGACCATTGAACGAATGCTCGGAATCATTCGAACTCCCAGTGCGCTTCTGAGCAATCCCGCAAAGCACGCGTTACGATTGGATTTGGAACATCGCGCGGTAAACAGACGCCGCATTCACGCCCGGCTCGCAGTACGGCGTGGCGAGCGCGACACTAGCTGAGTCGCGGCGAAAGCAGCGCAAAAAATTCCGGCTGGCTCATGAGCCAGCCGGCGATTCCATTGCAGGCGCTAATGAAGCCGGCGCTATCGCGTCAGCGTGGTCGGCGTCGCGGACGATAGCGGCGTCGAGGCGCCCGGCAACACCACCACGCGCGTGCCGACGCTCACCCTGCTGTACAGGTCCGACACATCGTCGTTGGTGAGCCTGATGCAGCCCGAGGAAACGAACGTACCGATGGTCGATGGCTGGTTGGTGCCGTGGATGCGGTACAGGGTACTGCCGAGATACATCGCGCGTGCACCGAGCGGATTGGAGTCGCCGCCGGCCATGAAGCGCGGCAAATAGGGTTGACGCACGATCATTTCCTTCGGCGGATTCCAGTCCGGCCATTCTTTCATGCGGCTGATGCGTTCGGTGCCGGTCCAGGTAAAGCCCTCGCGGCCGACGCCGATGCCGTAGCGCATCGCTTGGCCATTACCCAGTACCAGGTACAGATAGGTATGGGGCGTATCGATGATGATCGTGCCCGCAGGCTCGACGGTGGCGTAGCTGACGACCTGACGGCGGAACTGCGGCGGCAGTGCCTTGGCCGGCCCGGTCTCGGGTTGATCCTCAGGTGGCAGCGCGGCGATGACTGAGCGGTTCGCGGCCGGCCCCGGCGCTGTATTGGCGGGCGCGCGGAGTGAGCCGGTAACGTCGGGCGCGGATGCATTGCCAATGTCCGCCGGGGGCCGCAATGCACCACGGCCGAGGTCTGGCATCGGCTGCGGCGGCAAATCGTCATTTGCGCCGACCGACGCCCGGTTCGAAGGCGGATACGGTTCATACGGTCCGCCCATAGCAGGCGTCTGCCCGCCGTCGCATGGATCACAGGGCGGCGCAGTTTTCACGTCACGATAAACCGGCGCCGGCTCGCCGTAGGGCGCAGAAGGATAGCCCGCTCCCGGCGCAGGCAGTGGCGCGCTGGAATAGGTCGGGACCCCGTCCGAAGCGGGTTGCGGCGGAAAATACTGCGCCGCAGCCGGGCCTAGCAACCCGGCGAAGACAAACGCAAACACGACAAATCGAGTGCTGGCACGCAATGGATGTCCCCCAGTGACCACCGCAGTTTGCCGCGGATGTGCGAACAAGATTAGGCGGGAAAACGGCAATAAAGCAGCAAACATAGCGGCAGCGCCTGTGGGGCCACCCTGTTCTGCCCGACGGGGTAAACAATTCCCTACTTTTTGGGCCTCTGCGCCGCGCTGGTAACATGGTATTGATATCCGGAAACTAGGGGGTCCGTTACCGGGACGACGGGAGACGCGACGTGAAGAGCATTGTGTGCGGTGCGATCGCAGTTTGCTTGAACCCATTTGGCCCGGCTATTGCGCAGAGCCCGATCCTCGACGAGGTCAAAGCCAAGATTTCCGACGCCAAAATGCTGAAGCAGACCTTCGCCGGCGGGCTGAAATACTGTAGCGATTTGAATGGCAGCAATTTCTATTTCGCGCCGCGCGATCGTGTCCTGAACCTGGACGATTATCACCATTCGCTGGAGAGTCTTGCCAAGCAGCGGGCTTTCAATTCCGAAGCGCGGCGACCATGGAACGACAAGGATGCCGCTGATCTCTGGGCGGCAGCGCAGCAGCAGGCGACCAGTGACAAGAAAAACTGCGAGCTCGTGGCAAGCCTGCCCAAACTCGAAAAGCAGCTCGACGATATGGAAAAAAATGCCGCCGCGGCATCCGTCGCCGACAAGAAGAACTAACCCGCCCGTGCTCGCTTAGCGAACCCCGACGCATCGTGTTAGACCGCCCGGCCGGATCGGCGCGGCACTGGATTTCAGGAGCACGATAATGGACTGGACCGAGCGGCGGGAGCGGCTGCGCTCCATCCTCGCTGGCGGACGCTGTATCTATCCGGGATCGGTTTTCGATCCGATCTCGGCGCGCATCGCCGAAGATGTCGGCTTCGAGGCGATGATGTTTGCGGGCTCGATCGCCTCATTTTCGGTGCTTGGTGCGCCCGACGTCGTCACCCTCACCTTGACTGAGTTCGCGCAGCAGGCGTTGCGCATCAACCGCGCCGGCAAGCTTCCGCTCCTGGTCGATGCCGATCACGGCTACGGCAACGCGCTCAGCGTCAAGCGCACGGTGGAAGAGCTGGAGACCGTCGGCGTGGCCGGCCTCACGATCGAGGACACGCTGCTGCCGACCACCTACGGCAGCACCAAGGCGAGCCTCATCCCGGTGGCGGAGGGAGTCGGCAAGATGAAAGCCGCGCTCGCCGGCAGGCAGGACAGGCGGCTTGTGATCGTCGCCCGCACCAGCGCCATGGCGATCAGCGGTGTCGAAGATACTATCGCGCGTCTGAAGGCCTATGAGGCGGTCGGCGTTGATATGCTGTTCATGGCTGGCGTAAAGACGCGGGCGCAACTCGATGCCGTTGCGTCGGCCGTCAAGCTGCCGTTGTTTCTCGGCAGCGTCACGCCGGAGCTTCACGACCTTGACTACCTTAGCGCGCGCAATGTGCGGGTCTGTTTGCAGGGTCATCTGCCGTTCCTGGCGGCGGTGAACGCGACCTATGAAACGCTCAGGGCCTTGCGCAACGGGATACCACCGGCGGATATCAAGACTCTCGCCACGCCCGATCTGATGAAGAAGGTCACGCGCCAGGCCGACTACGTGAAATGGTCGAAGGACTTCCTCGACGGCGGCCTCGGCGGCGGCTGAGCAAACCGCCCGCGGCATATTATATGCACAACCTGGAAGCCTGGATTTTGCCGAAGCCGCTTCTCGGCTACAATCAGGTGATCTCGACGGGGCGCCGCGAGCAAAGGAAAAGCCTGATGCCATCCGTAAGCGACTGGAAGGTGCCGACCTCCGCGCAACCAAAGCCGGAAGACTATGGTTACGACCTCGAGCAGGCCTTCACGTCCGTGGTCGGCGTGCGCGCAGTCATTCCATCCGACGCCTACACCGCGGAAACGCTTGGCACCGAACGGGCCGGCAACGGCGTATTCATTCGCGGCAATGGCTTGGTGCTGACAATCGGCTACCTGATCACCGAGGCGGAAACGATTTGGCTCAATCTGAACGACGGCCGCGCGGTGCCGGGTCACGTCCTCGGTTATGACCAGGAAACCGGATTTGGTCTGGTGCAGGCACTCGCCAAGCTCGACATGCCCGGACTGGAAATCGGCGAATTGGCGGCGGCCTCGATCGGCGAGCGCGTCGTCGTAGCCGGCGCCGGCGGTCGCCCTCACTCGGTCGCAGCACGGATCGTCGCCAAGCAGGAATTCGCCGGTTATTGGGAATACGTTCTGGACGAGGCGATCTTCACGGCGCCGGCACACCCGAATTGGGGTGGCACTGCGCTGATCGGACCGGCCGGCGATCTCATCGGCATCGGCTCCCTGCAATTGCAGCACGCGGCGGAGAAGGGCCAGGCGCAAAACATCAACATGATCGTGCCGATCGATCTGTTGAAGCCGATCCTCGACGATCTCCTGAAATTCGGCAGGCGCAACGCGCAACCGCGGCCATGGCTCGGGCTGTACGCGACCGAGGTCGAAAACCGGCTTGTCGTCGTCGGTCTGGCCGACAAGGGGCCGGCCAAAAAAGCCGATATCCGCATGGGAGACGTCGTGCTCTCAGTTGCCGGCAAGGAGGTTCGCGATCTGGCGGGTTTCTTCCGGCGCGTTTGGGCGCAGGGGGAGGCCGGCGTCGATGTGCCGATCTCGATCTACCGCGACGGCGACACCATCGACGTTCGCGTGAAGTCGAGCGAGCGCAATCGCTTTCTCAAGGGTCCGAGCATTCATTGATTCGCGTCATTTCTGCGCAAGCAATGCTCTCAAGCCCTCGCGATAGGTTGGATAGAGCAAACTGACGCCAAGTTCGTTCTTCAGCCTGTTGTTGCGCACGCGGCGGCACTCCTGCCAAAAACTCAACGCCATAGGCGACATAGTTTGCGCCGCCGCCTCGAACGGAATTTCCGGTGGCGGCGTGACGGCCATGAGTTGCGCGGCATACGCGATCGGCTCGCCCGGGGGTGTCGGTTCGTCGTCGGCGACATTGAAAATGCCGGATGCCTGGTGCGCGAACGCGGCGTCGATGGCCTGCGCGATGTCATCGACATGGATACGGTTGAAGACTTGCCCAGCCTTGACGATGCTGCGGGCCTTGCCGCGCGCGATCTGCTCCAACGCGTTTTGTCCCGGTCCATAGATTCCGGCAAGGCGCAGGATCGCGACCGCGATGCCACGGCGCGCGCCGAGTTTTTGCCAGGCCTGTTCAGCGTCGAGCCGCTCGCGGCTGCGCGGCGAGCCTGGCTTGGCCGGTATGTCCTCGTCGACCCATTCCCCGGCGCAATCGCCATAAACGCCGACTGTCGAGAGATAGACAATCGATCGCAACCGCCTGGCATGGGCGAAATCATCGCCGAACACCCGTAACACGGGATCGCCGTTTTCGTCCGGTGGTATCGAAACCAGCGCCGCATCGGCGCGACCGATTGCGCCGTGCAGTTCCGGCGTTACCACTTTGCCGTCGAAGATCAGCGCCTTCAGCCGTCCGGCGAAATGCGCGCTCAGGACCGCGGCGCGCTCGGCGCTGCGCACTGTCCCGACGATGTGCTCGAAACCATCCCCGAACATGCCGACGAAATGTTCAGCCGAGTAGCCGAGGCCGAAACAGACGAGCGTCGACATCGGAGCCTCACTGAAGCGCTGCCCATTCCTCGATCACGCTCGGATCGGATTTTGCGCCGCGATGGGTCAAGGCGCAATGCGCCAGGCGCGCGGGGTCGAGACGGCCAAGCGCCCAGATCGCCGCGCCACGCACCAGCGGCGAAGCGTCGTCCAGCAACCGCTCTGCGCAAACAGCAAGATCCCCATCCGCGGAATTGCCGATCGCGATCAGCACATTGCGAACGAAACGATCACGGCCGATGCGTTTCACTGCGCTCTTCCGAAACAGCGCACGAAACGCCGCATCGTCGAGTTGCGACAGTTCCGACAGCAACGGCGCGCGCAAGACTTCGCGCGCAAAAAACTTCATCTCGCGAGCGGCCTCGGCAAACTTGTTCCACGGGCAAACCGCAAGGCAATCATCGCAGCCATAGATGCGGTTTCCCATGAGCGGGCGTAGTTCGCGCGGGATCGCGCCCTTGTGCTCGATGGTCAGATAAGAGATGCAGCGTCGCGCATCGAGCCGATACGGCGCGGGGAAAGCGTTCGTCGGGCAAATATCGAGGCAGGCGTGGCAGCTGCCGCAATGATCGCGCACCGGCATATCGGGTAGCAGTTCGAGCGTCGTGAAGATCGCGCCGAGGAATAGCCAGGAGCCCCATTCGAGCGAGACGAGGTTGGTGTGTTTGCCTTGCCAGCCCAGCCCCGCCGCTCCCGCAAGCGGCTTCTCCATCACGGCCGCGGTATCGACAAAAACCTTGATGTCGCCGCCGGCTGCCTCGATCAGCCAGCGCCCAAGCTGCTTCAGGCGCGGCTTGATCACGTCGTGGTAATCGTCGCCGCGTGCATAGACAGAGATGCCGCCACGCACGCGGTCATTGAGAACCGCCAGCGGATCGTCCCGCGGGCCGTAGTTCATGCCGAGCATGATGATCGAGCGCACCTGCGGCCACATCGCGCACGGATCGCCGCGGCGCGAGGGATCGGCAGCCATCCAGTCCATGTCGCCGTGGGCGCCGGCGGCGAGAAACTCGCGCAACCGTTCGGCGATCAGGGGAACCGAGTCCGGATGCGCCACGCCGACGGCATCAAAACCTTGCGCACGCGCGGCTTCGGCGAGCGCGGTTTTGAGTGCAGCGGGTGTCAGAAATCGAGATCGGCGTAACTCGGCGACGGCGGCAGGCCGGCCAATGTCTCTGTCAGCAGCGTGCGGAACGACGGGCGCGATTTGATCCTCGCGTACCAGTTTTTCGCGGTCTCGTCTGCGTCCCACGGCACATCGCCCAGATAATCGACGGCGGATAAATGCGCCGCCGCGGCCAAATCGGCAAAGGTCAGGCTATCGCCCGCAAGCCAGTCGCGGGTGCGAACCAGCCAGCCGATATAGGCGAGATGGTAACGGATATTGCTGCGCGCGGCACGCATCGCGTCGGTATCGGGTGGACCGCCGCCGCCGCCGGCCGGAATATTGCGCTTGTAGATGCGCTCCATCACCAGCGGTCCGCTGGCCTCCTCGAAGAACTTGTCGTTGAACCAGTGCGTCAGGCGGCGGATTTCGACCCGGGCGCCCGGCTCACGCGGCATCAGCCCAAGCTCGGCGAGCTTGTCGCCGCGCGTCTCGCGAAGGTATTCGCCGATAATGGCCGCACCCGGAACCGGCGGCGCGCCCTCCTCCACCAGCACCGGCGTCGTGCCGGCGGGATTGAGCTTGAGAAACTCCTGACGGCGCTCCCACGTCCGTTCCTCGACCAGCCGCGGTGCGAGCGCGAGCTCTTCGAGCAACAGCCGCACATAACGGGAGTGCGGGCAAAACGGATGATGAAGCAGCGTCAACATTCCATCCATCGCTAGCACGTCGACCGTATGGGCTTGTCTTGTGAGTGAGGAACGGGGCGGGTATAGGAGCGGGCGGCCGGGCAGCGATTCCAAACGATCACCCTTATAGGCGACGCCCCACCGCAAGCAACCTGCACAGCGCCACGACTCTGACGTATCGATGTTAGTAATACACTACCGATTCGGCCGCTCAACGCGCCGGTCCCGCAGCGGAGCTCTCCCATGACGCTGGACGTGATCAAGGCCATATTCCTCGGCATCGTCGAAGGCCTCACCGAGTTCATCCCGGTCTCCTCGACCGGCCATCTGCTGCTGGTCGGCCACTTTTTCGGCTTCGACGACGAATTCTTCGGCAAGTCCTTCGACGTCCTGATCCAGCTCGGCGCCATCCTGGCTTTGCTCTCGATCTATTTCTCGCGGCTGTGGAAGCTGTTCCTCGGCATGTTCAACGATCCGGAGGCACAACGCTTCATCATCGGCGTGCTGATCGCTTTCTTGCCCGCAATGGTACTCGGCGCGCTGTTGTATGGCTTCATCAAGAGCGTGTTGTTCAACGTGTGGATCGTCTGCACCATGCTGGTACTCGGCGGCTTCGTGTTACTGTGGATCGACCGGCTCGACCTCAAGCCGCGATACCACGACGCGACAAAATTCTCGCTGCCGATGTATTTCGGTATTGGCGTCGTGCAGTGCCTTTCCATGATACCCGGCGTGTCGCGCTCGGGAGCATCGATCGTCGCCGCGATGCTGTTCGGCGCCGACAAACGGGCCGCGACGGAATTTTCATTTTGGCTCGCGATGCCGACAATGGTCGGCGCATTCGCTTTTGAAGCGTTCAAGAACAGGCACGAACTCGCTGGCAGCAACTTGCTGATTATCGCTATCGGCTTTGCGGTGTCGTTCGTCTGCGGCTGGTTCGTGGTCAAGACGCTGCTTGGCTACGTCTCGCGGCACGGTTTTGTGCTGTTCGCCTGGTGGCGGATCGTCGTCGGCGCGCTCGGCTTGATCCTGTTGGCCATAGGTCTGTGAGCTGGGTCTTGAAGATGGGTCGTGAATTGAATCCCGGTCTGAGCTAACATGATGTCGCGTACCCAGTCTCAGACCCGAGGAGCGATTTAATGGCCAAAAAATCATCGGACAGCGTTTACCGGATCATCGACGTCGTCGGCGTGAGCGAAAAGTCATGGGAGGATGCCGGCCGGCTTGCGGTTGCGACAGCCGCCGGATCACTGCGCGATCTGCGCGTTGCCGAAGTCACCAAGATGGACATGAGAGTTGAGGACGGAAAGGTCACAGCCTTTCGTACCCGCGTCGCGCTGTCGTTCAAATACGAGGCTTGATCCGGCTTTACGCCGGACGCGCGTCGAACTGCCCGGTTTTCCGGAAACGCCAAAGATAAGACGGCACGATCGCATCGACTGACTCAGGCGTGATGCCGAGCGCCTCGAGCGTGCGCCCATCGCGCTTTGCCTCGGCAGAAACGATGTTGTCGCGTTTGAGCAATTCAACCTGATCGGGCGTGATCGGCGGCTTGGGGGCGAATTGCAGGATCATGGCCTGCAGCTTCAACAGCGCGAAGGGCACCGGCACCAGCAACCGCCGGCGCTGGATGATTGCCAGCGTCAATTCCATCAATCCCTTGAAGGTCCGTATGTCCGGCCCGCCAAGCTCGTAGATCGCGCCAGGTTTGGTATTGCCGTCGACCGCTTTGGCAACCGCTTCGCCAACGTCCCCGGCGAACACCGGCTGGAAGCGGGTGTGGCCTCCGCCGGGAAGCGGCAAGGCCGGCGCCATGCGCGCCAGCGCGGCGAAGCGGTTGAAGAAGTCATCCTCGGGACCGAACACAATCGACGGCCGCATGACGGTCGACGCGGGCACCGCTGCCAGCACCCGCTTTTCGCCTTCGGCCTTCGAGCGCGCATAGTGCGAGGGTGAATTCTCATCGGCGCCGATCGCCGAGATGTGAACCAGCCGGGCACCGACGGCTTTGGCGGCAAGCGCCGCCGCTTCGGCGCCTTCGCTCTGCACCGCATCGAAGCGCTGATTGCCACGCTCGAACAGGATACCGACCAGGTTGACGACAATGTCGGCGTCGCGCACCGCCGCGGCAACCGAGTCCGGATAACGCAGATTGGCCTGCACCGCGTGGATCTGGCCGACCCGACCCATCGGCCGCAGATGGCCGCACAAATCCGGCCGGCGCACCGCGACGCGGATGCGGTATTGGCGCTGCGCCAGGGCGCGCACCACGTGACGGCCAAGGAAGCCGGAGCCGCCGAACACGGTGACCAACGTCTCGGATTTGCTTTGCAAGCTCATCTATCGCGGAAATACAGGATCGCTTGTGGACTGTATAGAGGCACGGCCAAGTCCAAACATGGCATCATCCGCGCAGGCGGATGATCCAGTAATCGCCAAAGTATTGTTTGCCCGCGGTGAGCCGAAGCGCCGTGATTACTGGAAGCCTCGCCTTCGCGGACGATGACACGACGTTCGATTGACAAGCCTAGGACCGCTCCGTACCTATCCCGGCATTGCCCGAACGGGCGCCCAGGTGGCGGAATTGGTAGACGCACTAGTTTCAGGTACTAGCGGGTAATACCGTGGAGGTTCGAGTCCTCTCCTGGGCACCAGCCTTCGCTGCTCGGCAGCTTTGGCTCGGCGAGACTGATCCGGCGAAGGCTGTCGCACCGAAGTCTCTGCGCGGGTGGACTGCTTTGAGATTTCTCTGCGCCGGCGCGCTCGACTAACCCCAGCCGTGCTCGGACACGTCGAACACGATGCCGTTGATGTCCTTGAATTTCTTTTCCGCATCGACGCCAGGATAATTCGGCAGCTTCATGAAAAATTCGCCGCCGTGTTGCTTGATCGACTGCTCGGTCGCGTCCTCGCTGTCGACGATGAAGCCAAAGTGATGCAGACCGGCCCAATCCGGGCCGCCCTTGCCGCCGTTCGTTCCTTCCGGGAATTGCAGTAGCGTCAGGTTCATGACCCCATCCGATAGCGAGATGGCGTTTCCGATTGGCGCTTCAACCTTCTTCAGGCGCGTGAGGCCAAACACGCCTTCATAGAAGGCCGCCGCCTTTTCGAGATCCGGAACCTGAATTGCAATATGCCTGAGCTTGGCCATGGTGCCCTCCGAGAGATCGCAGCGCGATAATGCAAGTGATTTCGGAACAAGAATAAGCCAAAAGCAGATCGCTGCCTAGATCAACGACCAGACCAACCGATAAGGCTTCACGCGTTCGGACCACCTTGGCTCGGACAAGCTGCTTTTTGACGTGCCATAGCGACTAAGATATTCAGGGCACCGCATGACGACTCGAATGCACCGTGGCGATCTCCCCGATACCACGCGCTACAAAGGCGCGGTGGCGATCGACACCGAGACCATGGGGCTCGATCTGGTCCGCGACCGGCTCTGCGTGGTGCAGCTTTCGCCCGGTGATGGTTCGGCCGATGTCGTGCAGATTGCGGCGCGGGCTGCCGATGCGCCGAATTTGAAAAAGCTTCTCGCCGACAAGAACCTGCTCAAGATTTTCCACTTCGCGCGGTTCGATCTCGGCATGCTGTACAAGACCTTTGGTGTGATGCCGGAGCCGGTCTATTGCACCAAGATCGCGTCGCGCCTGGCGCGGACCTACACGGACAAGCACGGTCTCAAGGACCTGGTGCGCGAAGTCCTGGGTCAGGATATTTCCAAGCAGCAGCAAAGCTCCGATTGGGGCGCGCCAGCCTTGACCGATGCGCAAGTCTCCTACGCCGCCGCCGACGTGATTCATTTGCATGCCCTCAAAGACAAGCTCGACGCCATGCTGGCGCGCGAGGGCCGCGCCGAGCTTGCCGCGGCCTGTTTCCGGTTCCTGACGGAGCGCGTGCGGCTCGATCTGGCGGGATTTGCCGCCGAGGACATTTTCGCCCATTCCTGAGTACGATTGCCCGAGCACAGGCTGTCCGTCACGACAGCCGGCAATCGACCGGCCAGGCCCGGCAATGACTTGTAAATACTGGCAAATGCCGGCCCCGCCCGGGCCACATTCGCCAGCGACTCTTGGCGCCTCGGAACAGCTAAAATAAACCTACCTCCGAGCCGAATCGGGGCGACCGTCTTTTGGGGACAATGACTTGGCCACTGCCTACCCAGTCGAAACTGCACGTGACGCCGCATTCCCGGCGA
>CAVTFP010000039.1:0-131132 GCA_963733645.1 uncultured Alphaproteobacteria bacterium | reverse complement strand
CACCGTGCCTGCCGCCATGATCGAATTGTACCGTGACCCTATTCGGCCCATGCACCTGCACGCGATAGATCGACGCATTGATCCAGCCGGTGTCGGGATCGCGCATGATTGCCAGTGAGCCCGAACCAATGAACGGCCCACCGTCCTGTCGGTGCCAGATTGGCGCCGGAAAGCGGCCGACATCCACATCGCGGCCTGTCGCGGAGTTTTCCTGCCACGCCGCCGTTTTGACGGTGACCGGCGGCAATGGGCGCAAATCCTTGCGCTTCTCCATCCACGCTTTGAGCGCGTCGAGTGGCCGCAGTGCGGGATCGAGCCCGAGCGCGAGGCTGGCGCGTTGCACATTAGTAGTGGCGTTGGTGAAGATGCGCGAACCGCGCGGAAAGCCTTTGATGCCGTCGAACAGCAGCGCCGGACAGTCAGGCAGCCCAGCCGCAACTTCGGTGATGCCGCCAATCTCGAAGCGCGTGTCGGCGCCTTCGATCCGGCGCAATGCCCCGAGCTTATCGACGAGGCCGATGAATTCGCGTAGATCTTTGTACATATGGCCACCCCTGCACCTTCGGCAAACCCAGCCACGCCTGCGCGCGACAAAGACTGAGAGTCAAGGAGTACCTTTTCTCCGCGAACGAGTATAAAGCTGAGTGCCCGGGTAACCCTATTTCATGCCATCCATTGACCATCTCATCCATGTTTATGGCCTTCTCGTCGTTGCCGGCGTCGTCGGCCTGGAAAGCCTCGGTATTCCGTTGCCAGGCGAAACGGCACTGATTGTCGCGGGTGCTATCGCGGGACATAGCCATAGCGTCAGTCTCAATATCGTCGCGGTTATTCTGACTGCCGCGGGCGCCTCCGCGGTCGGCCGCACGTTCGGCTATTTCATTGGTCGTGAGTTTGGCTACTGGCTGCTGCTGCGTTACGGTTCATATCTCCGCATGAATGCAAGCAGGATCAAACTCGGCCAGTATCTGTTCCTGCGCCATGGCGGCAAAATCATCGTGGTCGCGCAGTTCCTGCCGGTGCTGCGAACGATTGCGGGCATTCTTGCTGGAGCCAATCGGATGCCGTGGCGACATTTCATGGTGACCAATGTCGTCGGAGCGGCCCTTTGGGCGACCTCTTTTGGCTTAGCCGCCTATGTATTGGGGCGGCAAATCGAAACTGTGGCTGGGCCGATGGTGGTTGGGCTAGGTGTCATCGCGGCCATCGCCATATTCGCGATCGCCACGTTCGTACGCGGGCACGAAGTGCAGCTTGAGGCAGAGGCCGAACGCGCATTACCGGGACCCCTTGATTTGCCTTGACGCCGCCGCCTCGCCGATAATGTCAGCCGTGAAAATTTCGGGGGAATGAAACTGTGACCTCGTCCTGGTCGACGATCGATTGCGACGTGCACGTCAATGTGCCGAGCCTGCAGGCGTTGCTGCCGTATCTCGACGAATATTGGCGCGACAGCGTGGTCGACCGAGGCTTGAATTCGCTGGAGTCGATCAGCTATCCGCCCAATGCGCCGCTGACGTCGCGGCCGGATTGGCGCGGCAAAGCGGGAGAGCCAGCGAACACGCTCGATGCACTGCGCACCCACGCGCTCGATCGCTGGAACATCGATATCGCCATTTGTAATTGTCTGTATGGCGTCCAGCTTCTGTTCAGCGAGGACATGGCGGCGGCGTTCGCCAAAGCGGTAAATGACTATGTCGCCAGGGAATGGCTCGATCGCGATCCGCGGCTGCGCGCCTCGATCGTGGTGCCGATGCAGAATACCGAATACGCGGTCGCCGAAATCGAGCGCTGCGCCGCCGACAAGCGCTTCGTACAGGTGCTGGTATTGGCGATGGGCGAGGCGCCGCTCGGCCGGCGGCAATATTGGCCGATCTATGCCGCGGCAGAACGGCTCGGCCTGCCGCTCGGCATCCACGCCGGATCGAGCTATCGCCATCCGGTGACGTCGCTCGGCTGGCCGTCCCATTACGTCGAGGATTACACCGCACAATCGCAGGGCTTCCAGGCGCAGGTCGCGAGCCTCGTCTGCGAGGGCGTATTCGTCAAATATCCGAAGCTGAAAGTCGTGCTGCTGGAATCCGGCGTGAGCTGGCTGCCGGCCTTTGTCTGGCGATTGTCGAAGTTCTGGCGCGGCGTGCGCCTCGAAGTGCCATGGATCGACCGCTCGCCCGCCGAGATCGTGCGCGAGCATTTCCGCCTGACCATCCAGCCGTTCGACGGGCCGGACGATCCGGCCGCCGTCGGGAAGCTGATCGAGCATCTGCAATCCGACGACATGCTGCTGTTCTCTTCGGACTTTCCGCATTGGCAGTTCGACGGCGACGACATCATGCCGGCCGGAATTCCGGAAAAGCTGCATAGCCGCATCCGGCGCGACAACGCGCTCGCGACCTATAGCCGGCTCGCCGAGCAGGTAGTGTAAGGCCGTTCCCATGGCGAAACACGTGATCGCTGCGCTGCGCGAGTTTCCTGCCGGTACCCGCAAGCTGGTCGACATCAAGGGCCGCCAGATCGCGGTATTCAACATCAAGGGCGAGTTCTTCGCGCTGGGAAACCGCTGCCCGCATCAGGGCGGCAGCTTGTGCGAGGGCCGTTTGACCGGGCTCATCGAAGCAAGCGAGCCCGGCAAATACCGATACTCGCGCCGCGGCGAAATCATCCGCTGTCCGTGGCATGGCTGGGAATTCGACGTGCGCACCGGAAAATCGTGGTGCGATCCCACGCGCATCCGGGCGCGGCAGTTCGCGGTCTCGGTGGCGCCGGGTGCGGCGCTGGTCGAAGGGCCCTATGTCGCGGAAACTTTTGCCGTCAGCGTCGAAGACGAATACGTCGTGCTGGAGGCGTGAGAGGGAGCATGGCGCAAGGACGATTGAGACTGGCAGCGGACATCGGCGGCACGTTCACCGATATCGCTGTGTTCGACGAGAAGACCGGCAAACTGACTTTCGGCAAGGCGCTGTCGACGCCGACGCATCTGGTCGAGGGCATCAGTGCCGGCGTCGCCAAGGCCGGCAGCGATTACCGCTCGGCCGGGCTGTTCCTGCACGGCTCGACCGTCGCCATCAACACCATTCTCGAGCGCACCGGCGCTCATACGGCGCTGCTCATCACCGAAGGCTTCCGCGACATCTACGAGATCGGCCGCATCAATCGGCCTGATGCTTACAATCTGTTCTTTCAGAAACACGTACCGCTGATCGAGCGCGCGCTGCGCTTCGAAGTGAAGGAACGCATGCTCGCCGACGGCGAGATCGACAAGCCGCTCGACGAAGCCGAGATCGTGGCGCTTGGCAAGGAAGCTCGAGCAGCTCGGCATCGAGGCCACGGCGATTTTGTTCCTGAATTGCTACGCCAATGCCGACCACGAACGGCGAGCTAAAGCTATCCTGGAGAAGAATCACCCGAACATGTTCGTCTCTGCTTCGCACGAATTATCGCAGGAATATCGCGAGTTCGAGCGCTGCGCGACCGTGGCGGCGAACGCCTATATTGGCCCGAAGGTGCGGCGCTATATCGGCGAGATCGACGCGCATATGCGCAAGGCCGGCTTTGCCGGTTCGTTCCTTGTGGTGCAGTCGACCGGCGGACTGTACGAGTCCGACCAGGCGCAGAACCAATGCGTGCGCATGCTGGAATCCGGACCGGCCGCAGGCGTCATTGGCACCCAGGCGCTATGCCGCGCGCTCAAGATCGACAATGCCATCGCCTTCGACATGGGCGGAACGACCGCGAAGGCCGGCGTCATCTATCGCGGCGAGCCGTTGACGACCGGCGCGGCGCTGATTGGCGGTTACGAGAAAGCGCTGCCGGTGCAGATCGCCATGATGGATATTTTCGAGGTCAGCGCCGGCGGCGGCTCGATCGCGCGGGTCGAGGACGGCTCGCTCCGGCTCGGCCCGCAAAGCGCCGGCGCTTCGCCAGGGCCGGCCTGTTACGGCCTCGGCGGCACCGAGCCGACCGTGACCGACGCCAATCTTGTGCTCGGCCGGCTTGGCGCCGACCGCTTCCTGGGCGGTGAAATGAAACTCGATGTTGCGGCGGCCGAGCGCGCGCTCAAGAGCAGGATCGGCGATCCGCTCGGCATGAGCGCGGTCGAAGCAGCCGATGGCATCCTGCGCATCGCCGCGACAACGATGTCCTACGCGGTCAAGGGCGTCACCACCGAACGCGGCCTCGATGCCGGCGATTTCGTGCTGTTCGCCTATGGCGGCGCCGGCCCGTTGCACGCGGTCGAAGTAGCGCGCGAAATTGGATTGCGCAAGATTATCGTGCCGTTCGCGCCCGGCGTATTTTCGGCGTTCGGCATGCTGTTCTCCGATCTGCGCTACGATTACGTACGCACCTGGTTCACGCCGCTCGAAGACGCGAATTTCGACGAGATCGAAAAGGTCTATCGCGCGCAGGAGCGGCAGGGCCACGAAGCGATTGCCGGCTCCTCGGTCAAGCCGCAGAAGATCGCCATCAAGCGTGCCGCCGACATGCGCTATGTCGGCCAGGAGCACGCGGTGACGGTCGATCTGCCGATGGCGGTGTTCAAGCGCAAGGACCGCAATGCGATCAAGCGGCATTTCGACGAGATGCATGAGCAGCGCTACGGCACTTCGGCGCCGGCCGAGCGTGCCGAGATCGTCAGCCTGCGTTCCACCGTGACCGGACTGATGCGCAAGCCGCCGCAGCGCAAGATCGCGCGCGGCCGTTCCGCGCCGGTCGCGGCCGCATTCGGCGGCAAGCGCCCGGTCCATTACGGCGGCCGCTTCCATGCGACGCCGACCTACCGGCGCGATGCGTTGCTCGCCGGCAACCGCATCAAAGGCCCGGCGCTGATCGAGGAATATGCCTCGACCACGGTGCTGATGCCGGGCGACGTGGTGGAGGTGGATGCGTTGGGAAATCTAGTGATTTCAGTGGGGGGAAGGCGATGAAATTTAGACCGGCGTAAACTTCTGATGGCATCGGCGGGCGCGGCCGTGCTTTCGGCGTTGCCGACGCGTCGCGTTCGCAATCGATTATCCGACGCGCCCGGTGCGCGTCATCGTCGGATTTCCGGCCGGTCATCGGCCCGACATCTCCGGCCGCCTCATGAGCCAATGGCTGTCCGAGCGGCTTGGTCAACAATTCATCGTTGATAATCGGCCCGGCGCCTCCAGCAATATCGCAACCGAGGATGTCGCGCAAGGCGGCCCCTGACGGCTACACGCTGCTCGTCGGCGTCTCGACCAATGCGATCAACGCGACGCTTCTACAAAAACCTCAATTTCAATTTCGTCCAGGATATCGTCCCGGTCGGTTTCATCGGCTCCACGCCGTTTGTGATGGTGGTGACGCCATCGTTCCCGGCGAAATCCGTTCCCGAGTTCATGGCCTATGCCAAGGCCAATCCCGGCAAGGTCAACATGGCGTCACAGGGCGTCGGCACCGGCGCCGCACGTCGCCGGTGAATTGTTCAAGATGATGACCGGTACCGACATTGTTGAGGTGCCTTACGCGGTCCAATTTCATGCCGGATGTGTTGAGCGGGCAGGTGCAAGGCACATTTGCCGCGGTGGCTCCCGGTCTGGGCTTCGTAAAGTCAGGCAACGCTGCGGGCTCTCGGTGTGACCAGCGCATCGCGCATGACGGAGGTGCTGCCCGATGTGCCGGCCATCGCCGAATTCGTCCCGGGCTATGAAGGCAGCGGCTGGGTCGGCATTTGCGCGCCGAAGGGCACGCCAGCCGAGATCGTCGACAAGCTGAACAAGGCCGTCAACGCGGTCATTGCCGATCCGGCGATCAAGGCTCGCCTCGCCGACCTGGGCGCCGAGGCAGTGCCGATGACGCCCGGGCAGTACGGAACTCTGATCGCCGACGCTGCCGACAAATGGGCCAAGGTGATCAAGTTCGCCAACATCAAGCCGGAATAAGCATATGGCACGCGGTATGACGGAGACGGTGAAGGCCAACAACAAAAGCAGGGCGTTATGAAGCTTCATCGCAGACAGTTTCTTTATCTTGCAGGCGCAGCAACTGCACCAGCGGCGCTAGCGCGCGGCGCGCGCGCCGAGGCTTATCCCGCGCGTGCGGTGCGCATCATTGTGCCGGTTGCACCCGGAGGCGCGCTCGACATCATCGCCCGCCTGATCAGTCAGTGGCTGTCGCAGCGGCTCGGCCAGCCCTTCGTCATCGAGAATCGGCCCGGTGCGGGGACCAATGTCGGCGTCGAGGCGGGCGTACGCGCCCCGGCGGACGGCTACACGCTTCTCCTGATCCCCCAGTCGGTCACCACCAACGCCACGCTCTACAAGGATCTCAACTTCAATTTCATTCGCGATATCGTTCCCATCGCGATGATCAGCAACCTTCCTCTGGTCATGGAGATCAATCCGGCGATACCGGCGAAGACGGTTGCCGAATTCATCACTTACGCCAAGGCGAATCGAGGCAAGATCAGCATGGCGTCGGGCGGCAGCGGCAGCGCGTCCCATGTCGGCGGCGAGCTTTTCAAGATGATGACCGGCGTCGACATGGTTCACGTGCCGTATCGCGGCGGTGCGCCCGGGCTCGCCGACCTGATTGCCGGGCAAGTGCAGATCATGTTCAGCCCGTTGCCGGAGTTGATCGGCGCCATCAAAGCGGGTTCGGTGCGCGCGTTGGCCGTGACCAGCATGGCGCGCTCGCAGGTGTTGCCGGATGTCCCGACCGTGGCGGAAACCGTGCCGGGGTTCGAAGCCAGCACTTGGCAGGGCATCGGTGCACCCAAAGCTACGCCCGCCGACATTGTCGACAGATTGAACAAGGTGGTGAACGCGGCGCTCGCCGATCCCGAGATCAAGGCGCGCCTTATCGATCTCGGCGGCGTACCGGAGCCGATGTCGCCCGCCGACTTCGAAAGGCTCGTCGTCGACGAGACGGAGAAATGGGCCAAGGTCATCCACGCGGCCAATATTACGCTGCAAGGACAATGAGCGGCGCATCGCACTGCCTGCCGAGGACATAATCATGGCGAAAACTACGAAAAAGCGCGCGCGAAAGGTGAAAGCCGATCCGGTCATTACCGAGATCGTGCGCAACGGCGTTATCGCGGTGACCGAGGAAATGAAGACCAACCTCATGCGCACCGCCTACAACATCATCATCTACGAGGCGCTCGATTTCACGACCGGCCTGTTCACGCCGGACGGCGAAACGGTATCCATCGGCATCGGCCTGCCGATGTTCATCCGCGGCATGGCGGAGACGGTGAGAGCGAAGATCAAGCACTTCGGCCGTAAGACCATGCGGCCGGGCGATATCTACGTCACCAACGATTCCTATCTCACCGGCAGTCACCTCAATCACGTCACGCTGACGCTGCCGATCTTTCACAAAGGCGTGCTGGTCGGATTTTCCTGCTGCATGGCCCACTGGCTCGATATCGGCGGCACCTTGGGCGGCATCACGACCGATATCTTTTCCGAGGGGCTGCAAATCCCGATCCTGAAACTGCACGATCGGGGCAAGCCGAATGAGACCTTGATCGAAGTGATCAAGATGAACATGCGGCTGCCGAGCCGCGCCATGGGCGATTTGCGCGCGCAGATCACGGCGGTGAAAACCGGCGAGCGGCGCTTTCTCGAACTGGTCGAGCGCTACGGACGCGACGCGGTATTGGGGGCGATCAAGACCATCATGGACCACTCCGAAGCGATGGCGCGCGCCCGCACGCGCACCATCCCGGACGGCGTCTATGAGGCGGAATCCTATATGGACGACGACGGCATCGAGGTCGGCAAGAAGGTGCCGATCAAGGTGAAGGTCATCGTCAAGGGCGACGAGATGACGGTCGATCTCACTGATGTCTCGCGCCAGGTGCGTGGCTCGTTCAATTCCGGCATCACCACCGGCTATGCCTGTTCACAGGTCGCCTACAAGTGCCTGACCTCGCCGACCGATTACCCGATCAACGACGGCTCGTTCCGCAGTTTGAAAGCGATCGTGCCGCCAGGGCGCATCGTCAGCGCGGTGCGGCCGGCGCCGATGCGCTGGTGGATGACCTATCCGATGACCATCGTCGACACGGTGTTCAAGGCGCTGGCTCCGGTCATTCCCGATCGCGTCATCGCCGGCCATCACGCCGACCTCGTCATCGCCGCCACCCACGGCATCAACCCGCACACATCGGAGTTCTTTCTCGCGAATTTCGGGCCGCTCGGCGGCGGCTGGGGCGCCAAGCGCAGCGAGGACGGCGTCTCGGCGACGGTGTGCATCAACGACGGCGACACGCATAATTCGCCGAGCGAGCAGAGCGAGGTCAAGTTTCCGCTCGTGGTCGAGCGCTACGCCCTTATTCCGGATTCCGGCGGCGCCGGGCGTCACCGCGGCGGACTTGGGCTCGAGCGGGTGGTGCGGGCGCGCGTGCCGATGACGTTCAACAGCCACGTTGAGCGCTTCCACTGCAAGCCGTGGGGTCTTGAAGGCGGCGGCGATGCGACCGGCAATGAAGTCGCGGTGCGGATCGGGGGCCAGTGGAAAGAAGACTTCCCCAACGCCAAGGTTCTGGTAGCGAACCTGAAAGCCGGCGACGCGTTCCGCATGCGCTCCGGCGGTGGCGGTGGTCACGGCTCTCCGCTCGAGCGGCCGACGGCCGACGTCGCGGCGGACGCCAAACAAGGCTACGTCTCGCTCGCTGCGGTGAAGAACCACTACGGCGTTGTGCTCGATCCCGAGACTTTCGAGGTCGATGTTGCCGCCACAGGAAAGCTGCGCACCGCAATGCGGCAGGCGGCGGCGTAGATGCGTGAGCCGATATCGCTTTTGGGATTAATGAGGAGGTTCCTATGGCGCAGCGGAAGGACCTTCGGCGGATAGGGCTGCTCCTCCCATCCTCAAGCTCGGTCCAGGAGATGGATATCGGCAGAGCACTTCCGGAAGACATCACGCTGCACGTCGCGCGAATGCGGCTGAACAACGTGGATGCGGAGTCGACCCTGCGGATTGTCCAGGAAATCGAAAGCGAGAGTCAAAAACTGGCCGATGTCGACGTTGACGTAATCATCTTTCCAGCGACTGCCCCCTCGTCGCGCAACGGCCCTGGATACGACCAGGAACTGATCAAGCGCATAAGCGCGGCAAGCGGGAAGCCGGCCACCACGGCCTCAACCGCGCTGCTTGAGGCGTTGCGTGTGCTTTCTGTCAAACGAATCGTGCTCGGCGCGCCGTGGAGTGCTTCGGTTAACCAGACCGTCGCAGCGTTTCTGGAAGCAAACGGAGTCGAGGTCCTCGCGCAAGAGGCCCTCGGGTTCGTCCGCAATCTCGAGATCGGACTCCTCGATTCGCAAACTGCCTTCGATGTTGGGCTCCGCGTGAACAGGCCGGAAGCCGACGCGGTCATGCTGGCCTGTGGCAACTGGAGTACGTTTGGCATCATCGACCGTCTGGAGCGCGATCTGGGAAAGCCCGTGCTGACGACGAACCAGGTCAGTCTATGGCACGCACTGAAGATGATGGGCACGAGGCCCCTCGACGGGCTTGGTGTTTTGCTGCGGCAGCATCTGAAGCGCGAAGACGTTCACTGAACCGGACGCGGCCTAATTTGCCCGCGTCATTCGCACCGGCAGTTTGCTGACCGCGCGCAACGTGTTGTGAATGAGGCGCTGGGGCTCGCCCGCAAGCTCGATTGAAGCGACGCGTTCGATCATAGCCGTCATCAGCGCCTCGATTTCCATGCGGGCGATCATCTGACCGACGCAGGCATGGATGCCGGTGCCGAAGCCGACATGGCCGGCAACCTTGCGACTGATATTGAACCGTGCCGGCTCGTCCCAGCGGCGCGGATCGCGATTGGCCGCGGCGATCGACACGTAGATTTTCTCGCCGGCGTCGATCGGCGTGCCGGCGATTTCCACCGGCCGGGTCGTGGTGCGGAAATAACACTGGAACGGGGTCTCGAAACGCATGACCTCGTCGAACGCAATGCGCGCCCTTGACGGCTCCTGGCGGAGTTTTTGCCATTCGCCGGGATTCGCGGCGAAGCAGAGCAGCGTGTTGCCCACCGCGTGAACCGTGGTGTCAATGCCGGCGGAGAGAAATGAGCGCACCAGGAGGGTTGCTTCCTGCTCGGTGACTTCGCCGGTGTCGGCGTATTTGTAAACTTCCGCGCCAAGACTGCCCGGCCGTAGCGCATCGCGCGCGCAGCGTTGCATCACCCACGGCAGGACCTCGTCCACGGGCGCCAGCGCCGCATGATAGAGGTGGTTCTTCGGCCCCATCGTGTTGAACACCATGTTGCCGTAGGGCAGCAGCATTTCCCGCTCTTCGGCGGCAATGCCGACCGCGTCAGGAAATACCTTCAGCGGATACGGGATCGAAAGCTCGGCAACGACGTCGAATGTGCCAAGGTCAAGGGCCCTATCGATCTGCCGGACGGCTTCCTGATAGAAGCCGTCGCGCAGCTCGCGTAACAGCTTCGGCGCTACGGCGCGATTCATCACGGTGCGGGCGCGGGTGTGGGTAGGCGGATCGGTTTCAAGGAGCAGGCTTGGCGGGCGCCAATTGCCTTCTTTATGGAAATTAGCGAGGCCGACACCGCCGCCGGAGCCGAAGGTCTCCCAATTGTTAAGAATGGCGCCGACCTGTTCGTAGCGCGTCGCGGCCCAGACGTCGTAGCGAGGCAGTCGGACGATCGGCCCAAGGTCTCTGAGCTGTTCGTGATACGGGTACGGATCAGCGAGAAATTCGAGCGAAAATGGATCGATGTCGGCCTTTATGTCCGAATCGTCCAATTGCGGCGTCGGCAGCATGGCGAAATCTCCGCCTAACATCCTTGATACATCCGGAACTAACGTCAACCCGAATTAAGCTCGCTGCGCGGGAACATTCACTCCTGCAATTGATTGTCGGTTGTCGGCGCGTAAAGCAGCCGTCAACACCTTTGGAGAGGACAATGGATAAGAAAATTGCAGGACTTTTGGGAGCCGCGGCCGCGCTCGCGACCGTGGGCGGCGCAGGTGCCGCAAATGCCACTGAGGTGTCGGGAAACCCCGGCAATCCGGCGGCGAATTATCGGGAACTGCTCAATCCTGTTCCGAATGCGCTAGCGGCTCTGAAAGCCGACGACGCGCGTCGGGCCAATGAATCAACGCCCGGTGAGCAAGTGGCCCAAGTCTCGATTGGGGTTGGGGTGGGACATCATCACCATCACCACCACCACCATATGGCGCCGAGAGCCCACGTCCGCATCGCTCCGCGGCACCACCACCACCATCATCATCATCACCACCATCACAGCGTTTATATCGGCCATTGATCCGGCGTTGCGGCGGGCCGAGTTACTCGCGATCTCGGCCCCTCGCCGCCCGGAGCAAATAGCGGTAGGTCCCGTCGAACACGGTGTTTGTGCTTGATGTCCACGTCGAGTTGGCTGCCAACGCGGGCCGGCTGGCGTGGATTTTCCGTCCGCGCATTTCCCGCTCTGCGGTTTCTTCTTCGTTCATCGGGACGAGATTGATGTCGCACGTCAGCGGCAGCACCAGGATTTGCAGCATCGGCTCGTCCGGCCTGAAAATGTGAATTTGCCCCTCCCCGGGCGCTTTGAAAACGATGAAAGAAATCATCGGCCACCACTCGGTGCGTAATAATGCCGGCACGGCAATCGGAACCGTGCCGGTTGTATCGGTATAAAATCGCGGATGTGGTTCTGTCCGGATCGCCCATTCCGGGCCGACCTTCAGGTCGAGCAAGAGTTGGTACGTGTAGTAATCTGCGGCCAAAACTGCGGAACGGCGGCCACTGCAAATCGTCGTCGGGTGACGGACCAAAATCGCCATCGAAATGAAGCGTGCCGTTCTTTCTCGAAACATGCAATTCGTTGGCGTACGGATAAAAGATCTCGATGCCATACTGCGCGCCTTCGGTGAAGGGAGCGCAATGCCACGCGTATTCGTGCGAGCCATCGGTCCTCGGCTCCGGCTTGCCAGCCCAGCCTGGCATTTCGATTTTGGTCTTGCGCGGCTGCAAGCCCGGATTGACTAGCCTGAATTTGATTTCATGCATTCGCGTGCCCCCAGCCGACGCTTGACACTAATAGCTAGCAAATTGACGGCGGAGCAAAGAGTTCCCGTCGCCGTAGCCGAGCGGGCAAAGTGGTGGAAAACCGCGAAGTTAGCGGCCTTAGACGCTCCTTGAACCCCTTGTTCCGCCACGCCATATTAACGGGAACCGCCGGGGAAAGCGTTTCCGGGCGGCCAATCTGGGGTGCCGTAAAGGGCCCCGCCAAAGTCGCTTAAAAAGGGCTTTGAAACCATGTCCAGGGTTTCGTCGCTATCGAGTCCCTTCCTGCTTGGCTTCGACGAGATCGAGCGCGTGCTCGACCGCGTCGGGAAAGCAGCGGACGGCTATCCTCCGTACAATATCGAGCGAATTCCGCGCGAAGGGAACGCACCCGAAAGGCTGCGCATTACCTTAGCGGTCGCTGGCTTCACCCGCGACCAGCTCGACGTGACCATAGAGGAGAGCCAACTCGTTATCCGCGGCCGCCAACAGGACGACAAGAGCCGGCAGTACATCCATCGCGGCATTGCCGCGCGCCAATTCCAGCGCACCTTTGTGCTGGCTGATGGCATGGAGGTATCCGGCGCGGACTTGAAGAACGGATTGCTGTCGATTGATCTCGTGCGCCCGCAACCGGAACGCATTGTTAAATCGATCTCAATCAAGGAATGCGATTAAGAAACCAGTAGGACTCGACCAACAGAAAAGGAGTTGAGGGCCATGTTGCCAGAAATGAACGATACACCGAAGCCGATCCAAATCACGCCGGAAGCGCTCGCCCATCTCGGCGACGGACGCATCGCTTACGTCAAGGCGATCCGCTCCGAGGAGGTCGCAGCAATGTTTCCACAGATGCAGGTGCCGAAGATAGCGCCAGGTGTGATGCTGTTCGCGTTGCACGCTGCGGACGGCACGCCGATCATGCTGACCGACAGCCGTGAAGCCGCGATTGCCAACGCCTGGAGTCAGGAGCTCGAGACGGTAAGCGTGCACTGAACCGAAGCCGGCCATCAGACATCGCTAATCAGAAACGGGTCAACGATGTTCGCTGGCCTGTTTCATCTTCCGATTACCGACTGCCGAAATTTGACGACCCGTCTTTAGACCACGAACCGATCAGGTTGAATTGGATCATTTTCGTTGGAGCACGGTCTTTTCGGAAAACCGGTTTCCACCCCCGGATCAAGTCCGGGGGCAGGCTCTTTCCGGATTATGCTCTAAGCGGCTGATGCCGAGGGCATCGCCAAAACGGCGTATAGCAGATTCGGCGTCTTTCGAGGCGCGCAATTTGTGCATGACGGCTGGCTCGCGCATCAGGCGCGCGACGCGAGCGAGCGCTTTCAAGTGATCGGCGCCGGCGCCCTCGGGCGCAAGCAGGAGAAAAATCAGATCGACCGGTTGGCCGTCGAGCGCTTCGAAATCGATCGGGCGATCAAGCCGTGCGAACATGCCGAACAGCCGGTTCAGATTGGCCATTTTGCCGTGCGGGATGGCGATGCCGTTGCCGATTGCCGTCGAGCCCAGTTTTTCGCGCTGCATCAAAATCTCGAAAATCTGGCGTTCGTTCTGGCCACTGAGCATGGCAGCACGCGCCGCCAGTTCATGCAACGCCTGCTTCTTATTGTTGACCTTGAGCGCCGGCAGAACCGCGTTCGGTGCTACGAGATCGTCAAGCGGCATGAAATTGACCTGGAATGAGGCCGCAGCCTCAAGACTGGAGCGTATCCGGCTCCAATGGAACCGCACCCTAACTTTTATGAAGGCTCAATCGTTCCGAAATTCGCCGCCGCTTTGTTTCCCCGATCAGGCTTTTCGAACGGCGGCGGACCATAGGGAGACGTCGAACCCTCGTCAATGGGCCCGATGATCCTTGAGCCTGCGGTGATAGCGGCGCAGCCGCTTCTCGATCCGCATCGCCGCCTGGTCGGCGCTGGCATAAGCATCGGCGGTGATGGCTTCGGCGTGCAGCGTTACTTTGGAGTTGAGATGGATCGCACATTCGCTACGGAAACCGAAGCCGTCGCGTGCCAGTGTCAGATGGCCGGAATAGCCGCCGTCAAAGTACTTATTCATAGCTTCGGCGACCCGGTCACTGATGCGGTCGCGCAAGGCGGCGCCGACATCGAGATTCTTGCCCGAGATACGAAAAGACATTTCAGCCTCCTGATACAGCACAACCCCGAAGTTAGAAGGATCGTGCTCAACCCAAAAGCGTTCTATCTCCCGATTGACTCGACCTATGTATTGGCCGGCGTGGTGTCAATGCGTCCGGCGCCGGCGGATCAATTCGCGATCGCGCTCTGCTTCTCGCGCCGACGCTGCACCGAGGAGGGGATCCGCATTGCCTCGCGGTATTTCGCAACGGTCCGGCGCGCAATATCGATTCCAGCCTCGCGCAGCTTGTCGACGATCGTATCGTCTGACAGCACGCTGGCCGCGGTCTCGGATTCGATCAATTGCTTAATGCGGTGCCGTACCGCCTCGGCCGAGTGTGCTTCGCCGCCATGGGAGGCCGCGATTGATGAGGTGAAGAAGTATTTGAGCTCGAAAATGCCGCGGCCGGTCGCCATGTACTTGTTCGCGGTGACGCGGGACACCGTCGATTCGTGCATGCCAATGGCCTCGGCGACGGTCTTGAGATTGAGCGGGCGCAGATGCTCGACGCCACGAGCGAGAAACGCGTCCTGCTGGCGAACAATTTCGTTCGAGACCTTGAGAATGGTGCGGGCGCGCTGGTCGAGTGCGCGAACCAGCCACGTGGCGCTTTGCAGGCATTCGTTGAGATAAGATTTTTCGGTGTCTCGCCGCGTCGTCGCCGATACCTCGGCATAGTAGATTTGGTTAACCAGCACCTTCGGCAGTGTGTCGGAATTGAGTTCGACGATCCAGGAGCCGCTTGGCCCGGACCGCACAAACACATCGGGTACTATGGGCTGGACGATAGCCGAACCGAATGCGAGGCCTGGCTTCGGATTGAGGCGTCGGATTTCGGCGATCATCTCGACAAGGTCATCGTCGCCGACGCCGCAGACCTTCTTCAGGCTGGCGAAATCGCGTCGCGCCAAAAGATCGAGCCGTGCGATCAAGGCCTGCATTGCGGGGTCGTAGCGGTTCTGCTCCTTGAGCTGAATCGTCAGACATTCGGCGAGATCGCGGGCGCCAACGCCCGGTGGGTCGAAGGTCTGCATGATGCGCAGCACGGCTTCGACCTCAGTGATACTGGTGCCGAGTTTTTCCGCGGTCGTCGCCAAATCGCTGGTCAGATATCCGGCCTCGTCGATGAGATCGATCAGGTATTGCCCGACCATGCGCCGCATCGGATCGGCAATCGCCAGGGTGAGTTGCTCGCGGAGCCAGTCGGCAAGCGTGGTCTCGGCGGAAACGAACGCTTCGAGATTATAGTCCTCGCCGTCGCGGCCGCCCGAGCCGACGCCTGCCCATTCCGAATAGCCGGGCGGAGTATCGGTACGGCTACGGCCGGGTGCGCTGTCATCGGGCGAGGTATCGTCCAGGCTCTTGTCGGCCCGTTCTTTTTCGATCGCGCTGAGCGGCTCGCCATCGGCGGCTTCCCAAGCCACACCGTTCTCGACCGGCTTATCAGGCGATTGCGCGCCGGGAGCACTGCCAGGCGCCGCTTCGCCGTCTGGATTGGTGGTGCGGTCGAGCAGGGGATTGCGCTCCAGTTCGGCCTCGACATAGGCGACGAGGTCGAGATTGGAGAGCTGCAGCAGCTTGATGGCCTGCATCAGCTGCGGCGTCATCACCAGGGCTTGGCTCTGCCGAAGCTGGAGTCTTTGGGTTAAGGCCATGGATGGCGCTAAATTGGTCCGATTCTTGCTTGTCTGGACCGTGTATAGCAGGCCGGCGCCGCTGTCGCTAGCCGATTTTGCCCAAGGCTAAGGCTTTTCCTTGCAGCATGGTCCTCTCGGAAAATCGGGTTTCACCCTCGGGACAAGTCCGAGGGCAAGCTTGACCGTGCGCTAAAGCCGGAATTCCTCGCCCAGATAGAGCCGGCGCACGTCAGGATTGTTGACGATGTCGTCGGCGCGGCCCTCCATCAGCACTTCGCCTGAGTAGATGATGTAGGCACGATCGGTCAGGCCAAGTGTCTCGCGCACATTGTGGTCGGTGATCAGCACGCCGATGCCGCGATTGGTCAGGTGGCGCACCAGCGCTTGGATGTCGCCGACGGCGATGGGATCGATGCCGGCGAACGGTTCATCCAGCAGCATGTAACTCGGCCGGGTCGCCAGCGCGCGCGCGATTTCGACGCGCCGGCGCTCGCCGCCGGACAGCGCGATCGACGGCGTCTTGCGCAACCGCGCGATGTTGAACTCCTCAAGCAGCGCGTTGAGGTCCTGCTCGCGCCGCTTGGTATCGGGCTCGACGACTTCGAGCACGGCGCGGATGTTCTGCTCGACAGTCAGGCCGCGGAAGATCGAAGCCTCCTGCGGCAAATAACCGATGCCAAGCCGCGCGCGCTGATACATCGGCAGCTTGGTCACATCGCAGCCATCGAGCTCGATGCGCCCTTTATCGGCCTTGATGAGGCCAGTCATCATGTAGAACACGGTCGTCTTGCCGGCGCCGTTTGGTCCGAGCAGGCCCACGGCTTCACCCTTGCGCACGTGCAGGCTTACGCCCTTGACTACCATGCGGCCGACGAAGCTCTTTTCAATGCTGTGAACCGAAAGCACGCCCTTGCGCTCGGCGGAAACTGCACCGTTGCCCTCGGTGCGGCGGCGTGACCGTGGCGCCGGGCGGCCGGAACGCTGCGGTTTGGTCGGTCGATCAGGCGGGCGTTCGGCCTGGCGGTCTGGCAGGCGATCTATGGGGCGATCGACTTTGCGTTCGGCTTGACGCTCCGGCTGCCTCAGTGTCCGCTGCTTGCTGTGCTCTTTGGGTGCAGGCGACGACACGCTGGCGATGTCGAGATAGGTGCCATTGATTTCGCCGCCGATCGTTTCGAGATTGATGGCTTCGTCGTCGGCTGCCGGCGCGCGGCGCGCCGGTGTCTTGAGGCGGCGAAGGTATGAGAGCAAATCCAGCACGCCTATCCCGTGAAGCTCGTCGAATCGCTAAGAAAGCTGATCCAATCCGGCGACTCTAACCGATTTCCGTCGCTGATGGTGAGCAGTGCTTCGTCAATTAGGCCTTCCGGGACCGATCGTCATCATGTTTCCCGCGCCGCCATTTTGACCTTGGTTCGGCAGAATGAGCGCGCGCACGCGGCCCGGAACGGTTCCGCCGCCTTCTTTGCTTTCGACGCGGGCGTTTCCAGTCACCGTATCGACCACCACGCGTTCGCCGTGGATGACGTTCTGCCCCTGGCTGACCACGACGTTGCCGGTCAGAGTGATCGTTTTCGACGGCAGGTCGTAGATGCCAAGATCGCCGCTCGCGTTCTGGTCCTTGGTGACGACGGTCACGCCACCACGGGCTTCGATCCGGCGGATATCCTGCGCGCCCTTCTGCGTCACTCCGGCTGTTTTGGCGTCGGTCGCGGGAGCAGCGGTTTGCGCGATACCGACTTCGCGACCGTAAAACACGACGAGTGTCTGACATTTCATCGTCGTATCTCCCTGCACGACCTGCACGTTGCCGGAAAACGTCGCGGTCTTGTTCTTGTCGTGCACTTCAAGAGAAGCAGCTTCGATCTGGACCGGCTGATCCTGATTCTGGCCCTGCAGCATGCCCTGCATCGGCGACTGTCCCTGTGCTGCGGCAAAGCCGGGCGCGAGCGCCGCGGCGGCGACCAGCCAGAACGGAAATCTGCGCATCACGGCTTGTCGGCCTTATCGGAGTTTTTGTCCGGCAGAAGCGTCATGGCGACGCCGCCTTCGAAGCGGATCACATCGCCCTTTTCGGTGATTTCCATCCGCTTGGCCGTTGAGCGAACCATTGAGCAGTTTCACCTTCACCGGCTTATTCGAGACGACGCTGCCGCTCTTCATGTCCACCAAAGCTTCGCTCAGGCGCGCCGCGTAGCCGGTGGATGATGCCAGCGCGATGTCGTCATTGAGCGTGAGCGTATTGCCCTTCATGTCGTAGATGCCAGACGGCGCCGTCATTTCCACCGTGCTCTTGTCCGCCATGCCCATCTTGGCGTGGATCTGATCGAGTTCGACGAGGTCGGGTTTGAGGATGTCTTGCGCCGCGGCGTTGGCGATGAATTCGTACGGCCGGGCATCGTTGGTGTACCCGGTGAGTTTAGGCGCCTGCATCGTGATTTTGGTTCCCTTGATCACCAGCTTGCCAAGCTCGCCCGGCAGCCGAATCTCGCCGAGCGAAGGCAGGTAATTGGCGGCCATGACGCCGAGCAGGAGAGCCGTGATGCAGGTCAGCACGGCCGCGCGCAGCCAGCGCACGTGACGGCTGTGCCGCAGCGCGCCGCGATAGATCAGTTCGGTGTCACTGCGCTTGCTCGCCGGGAATGCGGCGTCACGCGCAGTTTCGACGGGGTAGGCAGTGGCCAAGTCATTGTCCCCAAAAGACGGTCGCCCCGATTCGGCTCGGAGGTAGGCTTATTTTAGCTGTTCCGAGGCGCCAAGAGTTGCTGGCGAATGTGGCCCGGGCGGGGCCGGCATTTGCCAGTATTTACAAGTCATTGCCGGGCCTGGCCGGTCGATTGCCGGCTGCCGTGACGGACGGCCTCGCACTCGGGCAATCGTACTCAGGAATGGGCGAAAATGTCCTCGGCGGCAAATCCCGCCAGATCGAGCCGCACCCGCTCCGGCAGGAACCGGAAACAGGCCGCGGCAAGCTCGGCGCGGCCCTCGCGCGCCAGCATGGCGTCGAGCTTGTCTTTGAGGGCATGCAAATGAGTCACATCGGCGGCGGCGTAGGAGACTTGCGCATCGGTCAAGGCTGGCGCGCCCCAATCGGAGCTTTGCTGCTGCTTGGAAATATCCTGACCCAGGACTTCGCGCACCAGGTCCTTGAGACCGTGCTTGTCGGTATAGGTCCGCGCCAGGCGCGACGCGATCTTGGTGCAATAGACCGGCTCCGGCATCACACCGAAGGTCTTGTACAGCATGCCGAGATCGAACCGCGCGAAGTGGAAAATCTTGAGCAGGTTCTTGTCGGCGAGAAGCTGTTTCAAATTCGGCGCATCGGCAGCCCGCGCCGCAATCTGCACGACGTCGGCCGAACCATCACCGGGCGAAAGCTGCACCACGCAGAGCCGGTCGCGGACCAGATCGAGCCCCATGGTCTCGGTGTCGATCGCCACCGCGCCTTTGTAGCGCGTGGTATCGGGGAGATCGCCGCGGTGCATTCGAGTCGTCATGCGGTGCCCTGAATATCTTAGTCGCTATGGCACGTCAAAAAGCAGCTTGTCCGAGCCATGGTGGTCCGAACGCGTGAAGCCTTATCGGTTGGTCTGGTCGTTGATCTAGGCAGCGATCTGCTTTTGGCTTATTCTTGTTCCGAAATCACTTGCATTATCGCGCTGCGATCTCTCGGAGGGCACCATGGCCAAGCTCAGGCATATTGCAATTCAGGTTCCGGATCTCGAAAAGGCGGCGGCCTTCTATGAAGGCGTGTTTGGCCTCACGCGCCTGAAGAAGGTTGAAGCGCCAATCGGAAACGCCATCTCGCTATCGGATGGGGTCATGAACCTGACGCTACTGCAATTCCCGGAAGGAACGAACGGCGGCAAGGGCGGCCCGGATTGGGCGGGACTGCATCACTTTGGTTTCATCGTCGACAGCGAGGACGCGACCGAGCAGTCGATCAAGCAACACGGCGGCGAATTTTTCATGAAGCTGCCGAATTATCCTGGCGTCGATGCGGAAAAGAAATTCAAGGACATCAACGGCATCGTGTTTGACGTGTCCGAGCACGGCTGGGGTTAGTCGAGGCGCGCAGTCCCGGCATTTCGCCGAGTCTCGGAACAATTACGAGAATGATGTTGGTGCCCAGGAGAGGACTTCGAACCTCCACGCCTTGCGCGCTAGTACCTGAAACTAGTGCGTCTACCAATTCCGCCACCTGGGCGCCCGTTTGGGCAATGCCGGGATAGGTACGGAGCGGTCCTAAGCTTGTCAATCGAACGGCGTGTTCCTCTATACAGTCCACAAGCGATCCTGTATTTCCGCCATAGATGAGCCCGCAAAGCAAATCCGAGACGCTGGTCACCGTGTTCGGCGGCTCCGGCTTTCTTGGCCGCCACGTGGTGCGCGCGCTGGCGCAGCGGCAATACCGCATCCGCGTCGCGGTGCGCCGGCCGGATTTGTGCGGCCATCTGCGGCCGATGGGCCGGGTCGGCCAGATCCACGCGGTGCAGGCCAATCTGCGCTATCCGGACTTGGTTGCCGCGGCGGTGCGCGACGCCGACATTGTCGTCAACCTGGTCGGTATCCTGTTCGAGCGCGGCCGTCAGCGCTTCGATGCCGTGCAGAGCGAAGGCGCCGAAGCGGTCGGCGCTTGCCGCCAAAGCCGTCGGCGCCCGGCTGGTTCACATCTCGGCGATCGGCGCCGATGAGAATTCACCCTCGCACTATGCGCGCTCGAAGGCGGAAGGCGAAAAGCGGGTGCTGGCAGCGGTGCCCGCGTCGACCATCATGCGGCCGTCGATCGTGTTCGGTCCCGAGGATGACTTCTTCAACCGCTTCGCCGCGCTGGCGCGCATGGCGCCGGCCTTGCCGCTTCCCGGCGGCGGCCACACCCGCTTCCAGCCGGTGTTCGCCGGCGACGTTGGCGAAGCGGTTGCCAAAGCGGTCGATGGCAATACCAAACCCGGCGCGATCTACGAGCTTGGCGGGCCGGACATACGCACCTTCAAGGAACTGATGGAATTGACGCTGGCAACCATCCAGCGCCGCCGGCTGCTGGTGCCGGTGCCGTTCGCGCTGTTGAAGCTGCAGGCCATGATCCTGCAATTCGCGCCCAAGCCGCCGATCACGCCCGATCAGGTTGAATTGCTCAAGCGCGACAACATCGTTTCCGCCGAGGCAAAGCGCGACGGCCGCACGCTCGAAGCGCTCGGCATCATGCCTGAGTCGGTCGATGCGATCGTGCCGTCTTATCTTTGGCGTTTCCGGAAAACCGGGCAGTTCGACGCGCGTCCGGCGTAAAGCCGGATCAAGCCTCGTATTTGAACGACAGCGCGACGCGGGTGCGAAAGGCCGTGACCTTTCCGTCCTCCACCCTCATGTCCATCTTGGTGACTTCGGCAACGCGCAGATCGCGCAGTGATCCGGCGGCTGTCGCAACCGCAAGCCGGCCGGCATCCTCCCATGATTTTTCGCTGACGCCGACGACGTCGATGATCCGGTAAACGCTGTCCGTTGATTTCTTCGCCATTGAATCGCTCCTCGGTTCTGAAATGACGCGCGCGATCATTGCCGGCACGCGACTTCATGTTAGCTCAGACCGGGATCGAATTACAGACCCATCTCACTGACCCATCTCACAGACCCATGGCCAACAGGATCAAGCCGAGCGCGCCGACGACGATCCGCCACCAGGCGAACAGCACAAAGCCGTGCCGCGAGACGTAGCCAAGCAGCGTCTTGACCACGAACCAGCCGCAGACGAACGACACCGCAAAGCCGATAGCGATAATCAGCAAGTTGCTGCCAGCGAGTTCGTGCCTGTTCTTGAACGCTTCGAAAGCGAATGCGCCGACCATTGTCGGCATCGCGAGCCAAAAGGAAAATTCCGTCGCGGCCCGCTTGTCGGCGCCGAACAGCATCGCGGCGACGATCGATGCTCCCGAACGCGACACGCCAGGTATCATGGAAAGGCACTGCACGACGCCAATGCCGAAATACATCGGCAGCGAGAATTTTGTCGCGTCGTGGTATCGCGGCTTGAGGTCGAGCCGGTCGATCCACAGCAACACGAAGCCGCCGAGTACCAGCATGGTGCAGACGATCCAGACGTTGAACAGCACGCTCTTGATGAAGCCGTACAACAGCGCGCCGAGCACCATTGCGGGCAAGAACGCGATCAGCACGCCGATGATGAAGCGCTGCGCCTCGGGATCGTTGAACATGCCGAGGAACAGCTTCCACAGCCGCGAGAAATAGATCGAGAGCAGCGCCAGGATGGCGCCGAGCTGGATCAGGACGTCGAATGACTTGCCGAAAGCCTCGTCGTCGAAGCCGAAAAAATGGCCGACCAGCAGCAGATGGCCGGTCGAGGAGACCGGGATGAACTCGGTCAAGGCCCTCGACGATGCCGAGGAATATGGCCTTGATCACGTCCAGCGTCATGGGTGAGCTCCGCTGCGGGACCGGCGCGTTCGCGACCGAATCGGTAATGGATTACTAAGATCGATACGTCAGACTTGTGGCGCAGTGCAGGTTGCTTGCGGCGCGGCCTTGCCTATAAGGGTGATCGTTTGGATTCGCTGCCCGACCGCCCGCTCCTATACCCGTCCCGTTCCTCACTCACAAGACAAGCCCGCACGGTCGGGTTGACGTGCTCGCGATGGATGGAATGTTGACGCTGTTTCATCATCCGATCTGCCCGCATTCCCGCTTCGTGCGGCTCGTGCTCGAAGAATACAACGCTGCCGCCGCGGCTGGTCGAGGAACGGACCTGGGAGCGGCGCGCAGGAGTTTCTGGAGCTCAATCCGGCCGGAACGACGCCGGTCCTGGTGGAAGAGGGCGCGCCGCCGGTTCCGGGCGCGGCCGTTATCGCCGAATATCTCGACGAAACCCGCGGCAACAAGCTCGCCGAGCCTCGGCTGTTGCCGCGCGACGCCGGCGCCCGCGTCGAAGTGCGCCGGCTGATGAACTGGTTCAACGACAAGTTCTTCGAGGAAGCGAGCGGCCCGCTGGTGATGGAGCGCGTCTACAAGCGCTATATCCCGGCCGGCAGCGGCGGCGGTCCGCCCGATACCGAAACGCTGCGTGCCGCGCACAGCAATATCAGGTACCATCTGGCCTATATCGGCTGGCTGGTTCGCACGCGCGACTGGCTCGCCGGCGACAGCCTGACCTATGCCGATCTGGCGGCGGCGGCGCATTTGTCCGCCGTCGATTATCTGGGCGATGTGCCGTGGGACGCAGACGAGACCGCGAAGAACTGGTACGCGAGGATCAAATCGCGCCCGTCGTTCCGCACGCTGCTGACGGAGACGCTGTCCGGCCTGCCGCCGTCGCCGAGCTACGCCAATCTCGATTTCTGACGCCGGACTGCGCTCAAAGCGGCGCTCGCCGAAGCCGCGCGCGCGCAAGGCTTTGATGCCGTCGGCGTGGCGCGGCCGGATTCGATTCCGCAGGTCGGCGAGCGGCTGCGCGAATTCCTCGCCGCCGGCGCGCATGGCGACATGGCCTGGATGGCGGCCAATGCCGACCGGCGCGGCGATCCGCGCGCGATGTGGCCCGAGGTGCGCTCGATCATCATGCTCGGCGTCAATTACGGGCCGCGACGACGATCCGCTTGGCGATCCTGAAAGAGCGCGCGCGCGGCGGCATTTCGGTCTATGCGCGCGGCGACGATTATCACGATGTGATCAAGCCGCGGCTGAAGAAGCTCGGGCGCTGGCTGATCGAGAAGGCCGGCGGCGACATCAAGGTGTTTGTCGATACCGCGGCCGTGATGGAGAAGCCGCTCGCCGCGGCGGCCGGCCTCGGCTGGCAGGGCAAGCACACCAATCTGGTGTCGCGGCAATTCGGCTCATGGCTGTTCCTCGGCGCGATCTTCACGACGCTCGATCTGCCGCCCGACGCGCCGGAGCAGGATCATTGCGGCACCTGCCGCGCCTGCCTCGATATCTGCCCGACGGCCGCTTTCCCGGCGCCGTATCGGCTCGATGCGCGGCGCTGCATCTCCTATCTCACCATCGAGCACAAGGGCGCGATCCCGCGCGAACTGCGCCCGCTGATCGGCAACCGCATCTATGGCTGCGACGATTGCCTTGCGGTTTGTCCGTGGAACAAATTCGCGCGTCGCCGGCCGCGAGATGAAACTTGCGGCGCGCGAGGCATTGCGTGCGCCGCGGCTTGCCGATCTGGCGCGGCTCGACGATGCGGCGTTCCGCGCGCTGTTTGCGAAGAGCGCGGTCAAGCGCATCGGCCGCGCGCGCTTCGTCCGCAATGTGCTGATCGCGATCGGCAATTCCGCGGATGCAAGTCTTGCCGGCGAGGCCGAGCGATTGCTCGACGATGCCTCGCCGCTGGTGCGCGGCGCGGCGGTCTGGGCGCTCGGCCGGCTCGATCCGCGCGCGGCTGCGCGCAGCGCCGCGCGACATCGCGCCGGCGAGACGCGATCCCGAAGTCATCGCGGAATGGGCGGCGGCGCTGTGAGCGCATAATGAGATCAAATGGCCACGCTCATCTGTTTCGGTTTCGGCTATTGCGCGGAACATTTCGTCGCCATGTTCGGCGACGAAATTCGATCGCATCGTCGGCACCGTGCGCGGCGCCGAGCGCGCCGCGATCCTGAACGCGCGATCATGCCGGGCGCCTGCAAGGCGCTGGTGTTCGACGGCACGCAGGCGACGCCGGAACTGAACAGCGCGATCGCCGAGGCGGACGAGGTGCTCGTCTCCGTGCCGCCGGACGAGAATGGCGATCCGGTGCTGCGCGTCTTCGGCGCGGCGCTCGTCGCGCGCGAACGAACTTGCGCGTCGATCGTCTATCTCTCGACCATCGGCGTCTATGGCGATCGCGGCGGCGAATGGGTCGACGAGGACAACGCCGGCCGAGCCGGATTCGGCGCGCAGCCGCGCGCGGCTCGCCGCCGAACAGGCCTGGCAAGAGCTCGGCGCAGCGCCGCGGCATCGCGCGTCGCGATGCTGCGTCTCGCCGGCATCTATGGGCCGGGCCAGAACGCGCTGGTGCAGATCGCGCGCGGCAAGCGCCCGCCGCATCGTCAAGCCCGGCCAGATCTTCAACCGCATCCATGTCGGCGACATCGCGCAAGCGATCGATGCCGCGTTCGCGCGCCAGGCGTCCGGGATTTTCAACGTCGCCGACGACGAGCCGACGCCGCCCGGCGATCCGATCGTCTTTCGCCGCGCAACTTTTGGGCGTCGCGCCGCCGCCGGAAATCCCGTTTGAGGATGCCGCGCCGTCGATGTCGCCGATGGCGTTGAGTTTCTGGCAGGAATGCCGCCGCGTGAAGAACGACAAGCTCAAGCACGAACTCGGCGTCAGCTTGCGCTATCCGACTTATCGCGAGGGCTTGAGGGCATTGTTTGAGGAGAAATAAACACCGTCATTGCGAGCGAGCGAGCAATCCAGTGGCGGTCCAATTCGGATGCGTCGCGAGCCTCATCGGATCGCTTCGCGCCATTCGCTCCTCGCAATGACGCGCTCAATGCAAGCTCGGGCCCTTGAGGAAGCGGTTGCGCTCGCTCGACTTGACGCGCAAGTCCATGGTCTCGCCGTCGCGATAGATCGTGATCGGCACTTCGACGCCGGCCTGGCCTTGCGCCCAGATGCGGCGGAAGAAGCCGGCGAGATCGCGAACGTCCTTGCCGGCGACCGAGAGCACGATGTCGCCGGTGCGGATGTCGGCTTTCTTGGCCGGTCCCGCGATCGGCCAGGCCGACGATGACCAGCCGGTTCTCGACTTCGGTGGCGTAGAGGCCGAGCCACGGCCGCGGCGGCGCATTGCGCCGGCCGAATTTCAGCAGGTCGTCGACGATCGGCTTCAACAGATCGATCGGCACGATCATGTTGATGTTCTGCGGCCTGCCCCTTCTCGGCGGCGTGCTGCAGCTGCAGCGAGCCGATGCCGATGAGATCGCCGGCCGGTCCGATCAGCGCGGTGCCGCCCCAGTTCGGATGCGCGGGCGCGGTGAAGATCGCTTCGTCGAGCACATATTCCCAGTAGCCGGCGAATTCCTGCTTGGCGACGATGCGGGCGGCGACCGAGCGCTGCCGCCCGCCGGCGCCGCCGACCACGACGCGCTCGCCGATCGAGGCCGCGGCCGATTCGCCGATCTCGAGCGCCGGCACGTCGAGCTTGGCCAGCGCCTGCACCAGACCGAATCCGGTCTCCTGATCGTAGCCGAGCACATGGCCCGGCACCGAGCGGCCGTCGTTGAGCGTTGATCCAGATCGTCTCGGCTTCGGTAATCAGATAGCCGATGGTCAGGACCAAGCCGTTGCCGCGAATGAAGACGCCGTTGCCGGCGCGCTCGGTGCCGAGCGTCTCCGCGGTGAACGCGTCCGCCGGCACGGTGGCGCGCAGCGCCGACCACGGAGGACAGGGCCTGCTCGAGATCGTAGCCATAGTCCTCCGGCTTCGGCTGCGCGGAGGACGGCACCTTCCAGTCGCTCACGGATGGCATCGGATATTCCTTTGCTCGCGGCGCCTCGCCGAGATCGCCTAGTTGTAGCCGATAAGGAGCGGCGGCGAAATCCAGGCTTCCTCGCATGTGCATGATAATATGCCGCAGGCCGATTTGCTCAGCCGCCGCCGAAGGCCGCGCATCGAGAAACTCCTTCGACCATTTCGCATAGTCGGCCTGGCGCGTGACCTGCTTCATCAGGTCGGGCGAGGCGACGGTCTTGATGTCCGCTGGCGGCGTGCCGTCGCGCAGCGCCTTGAGCGTTTCATGCACGGCATTCACCGCCGCCATGAACGGCAGGTGGCCCTGCAAGCAGACGCGCACATTGCGCGCGCTGAGATAGTCGAGATCGTAAAGCTCGGCGCCGGCGCCGCCGAGAAACAACGGCAGCTTGACCGCCGCGGCGACGGCATCGAGTTGCGCGCGCGTCTTCACGCCGGCCATGAACAGCATATCGACGCCGGCCTCCTCATAGGCCTTCAGCCGCGCGATCGTGTCTTCGACGCCGGTCATCGCCATGGCGCTGGTGCGGCCGACGATCACGAGCCGCTTGTCCTGCCGGCCGGCGAGCGCGGCCTTCATCTTGCCGACGCCTTCCGCGATCGGGATGAGGCTCGCGCCGGTCGCGCCGTAGGCTCGTCGGCAGCAGCGTGTCCTCGATCGTCAAGCCGGCGACGCCGGCGGTCTCGAGCTCTTCCACCGTGCGCTTGACGTTGAGCGCGTTGCCGTAGCCGTGATCGGCGTCGACCAGAAGCGGCAGCTTGCCGGCGCGGTTGATGCGGTAGGCCTGCTGCGCGAATTCGGTCAGGTGAGCATGACGATGTCGGGCGCGCCGAGCACCGTGAACGAGGCGATCGAGCCGGCGAACATGCCGGCCTCGAAGCCGACATCCTCGGCGATGCGCGCCGAGATCGCGATCGAAAACCGAGCCCGGATAGATGCAGCGTCGCGCCAGCGATGATGGAGCGCAGCCGCTCCCGCCGGTCAGTCCAGTCCATTATCGTGCTCCTGAAAGCTCAGTTCCGCGCCAATCCAGCCGAACGATCTAACACGGTGCATCGAGGCTCGCTAAGCGAGCAACGGGCGGGTTAGTGCTTCGTGTCGGCCGTGGATGTGGCGCGCGGCATTTTTTTCGATGTCGTCGAGCTGCTTTTCGAGTTCGGGCAGGCTTGCCACGAGCTCGCAGTTGGCTTTATGTCGCTGGCTGCCTGCTTCTGCACCACCGTCCCAGCGATCGGCGGCATCCTCTGTCATTCCACGGCCGCCGGTCTCGGGATTGAAGACCCGCTGCTTGGCAAGACTCTCCAGCGAGCGGCGATATTCTTCGAGATTGAGGACACGATCGCGCTGCTGCGAAATAGAAATTGCTGCCGTTCAAGTTCGCTGCAATGTTGCAGCCCGCTGGCGAAGTCTGCTTCAACATTTTGGCGTCGAAAATCTTGCCTTTGAGCTCGTTGATCGGTCGGGCTCTGGCGCGAAAGCTGGACTAAATCGGAGTCAAGCAAAGTGCGATCGCACGAGCACACGATGTCGCTTCACGTCGCGTCTCCTGTCGATCCCGGTAATGGACCCCTGGTTCCCCGCATATCAATACCATGTTACCGGCGCGGCGTAGAGGTCCAAAAGTAGCGAATTATTTACCTCGTCCGGCACAAGAGGGCGCCGCACAGGGTCAGCCGCCATGTCTGCTGCTTTGTTGCCGCTTTCCCGCCAATCTTGTTCGCACATCCGCGGCAAACTGCGGCGGTCATTGGGGGATATGCTTTGCGCGCCAGCACTCGATTTTTCGTATTTGCGTTTGCCTTGCCGGCTTCGCTAGGCCCGGCAGCGGCGCAATATTTTCCGCCACAACCCGCTCCAGACGCGGCCTCGACCTATCCTAGCGCGCCGCTGCCCGCACTTGGTGCAGGCTCAACCGCCGCGCCCTATGGTCAGCCGGCGCCGGTTTATCGTGACGCGAACAGTGCGCCGCCCTGCGATCCCTGCGATGGCGGGCAGGCGCCTGCTATGGGCGGACCGTATGAACCGTATCCGCCTTCGAACCGGGCGTTGGTCGGCGCGAATGACGATATGGCGCCGCAGCCGATGCCCGGCCACGGCAGTGGCTCGTTGCGACCCCCGGCGGACATTGGTGATGCATCCGCGCCGACGTTACTGGCTCAGTGCGCGTCGCCGGCCGATGCAGAGCCCGCGTCGGCCGTGAACCGCTCAGCCGTCGCCGCGCTGCCGCCGGAAGATCAGCCGAGACCGGGACCGGTCAAGGCACTGCCGCCGCAGTTCCGCCGTCAGGTCGTCAGCTACACCACCATCGAGCCGGCCGGCACGATCATCATCGATACGCCGCACACCTACCTCTACCTGGTGCACGGCAACGGCAAGGCAATGCGCTACGGCATCGGCGTCGGCCGCGAAGGCTTTACCTGGACCGGCACCGAACGCATCAGCCGCATGAAGGAATGGCCGGACTGGTTCCCGCCGAAGGAAATGATCGAGCGTCAGCCCTATCTGCCGCGGTTCATGGCCGGCGGCGACACCAATCCGCTCGGTGCACGCGCAATGTATCTCGGCAGCACGCTGTATCGCATTCACGGCACCAACCAGCCATCGACCATTGGCACATTCGTGTCCTCGGGCTGCATCAGGCTGACCAACGACGATGTCGTCGGACCTGTACAGCAGGGTGAGCGTTGGCACGCGCGTGGTGGTGCTGCCGGGCGCCTCAACACCGGTATCGTCTGCGACGCCGACCACGCTGACACAATAGCGTCGGCTTCGTTCGCGGCTGAGTAATGGCGACGCGCCGGCTGGCTCATGAGCGCCAGCCGTGATTTTTTTAGCGCTGGTTTCTTCGCGACTCAGTTAGTGTCCGCCTCGTTCCACGCCATGATCGGCGACGTCAGCGCGTGAATGCGGCGACTGCTGCCGCGCGATGTCTCCGAAATCCAATGCGTGACGCGTGTTCTGTGGGATCGCGCAGCGGCGCACTGGGAGTTCGAATGATTCCGAGCATCCGTTTGATGATCGCCGCCGATATTGCCTCGCAGTGGTGGCGCTGGGTGGCGGTTTCGGTGTTTTCGCTGAATTTCGCGTCAACCACGAGCCGGCGCGTCTCGCGGCCGCGACTTTGCCGCTACGGCTAGCGGCCTACGATGCGACACTACCGGCCTGGGCCGACGGTGCAGGACCAATCGTTCGGGTCGCGCTTTGAGGTCAGCGAAGCGCTTCTCGCGGGCGCGACGCCGGCGTTTCTCTTGAGGGGCGCCAATCAGGCCGATGCCGCTGGTCCGTCCGGTGCCGTTGTTGATCCGGCGGCCGGCATCGACGCGGTGGCACAATCTGTCGCTGCAACACAGCCGCCTGTCGCAACCGGAACGCCAATCGATCAGCCAACGCAGGCTTCGGCCACAACTGAAGTGGCGCCGCCAGAAACGCTCGCAGCCGGAACTCCCGAAGATCAGCCGCGACCTGCCGAGGCCGCAACCGAAGCGCCGCCGCCGGAAACAGTCGCGACCGGAATGTCGGTCGATCAGCTGCCGTCGGCTCAAACAGAAACTGAAGCGGCGCCGCCGGGAATAGCAGTGACGGGAGCGCCGGACGATCAGGCGCAGCCAACTCAGACTGCGACGACCGCAGCACCGCCAGAAACCGCTGCACCCACCGCAGCTGCGCCGGCCGCTGCGGTTGAACAGCAGGACACCCGCAAAGTCGCCGCCCGCAAACGGCTCGCCGCGGTGCGACGCGTCCGCAGAACGCGTGCGACGGCTGTGGCCCAATCGGCCGGCCCGAATAACGCCTCTCCGCAGCCAGGCTTCCAATCTGCGCCGCGAGCCGTCGGCGGTCCCTTCGTCAGCCCGCCAACCGCCAAGCGCGGCCAGAACTGACGGACGTTGCGGCCAAGGGCTGCTAAGATCGCTGAGTTCAGCTCCGCATTTGAAACGGCATTTACCGCGTGGTCCCGCTTTCAGTCCTCGACTTGTCGCCAATCACCACGGCTACGCCGGGATCGGCGGCATTGCGCAATTCGCTCGACTTGGCGCGGCTTGCAGACCAGCTCGGCTACATGCGTTATTGGGTCGCCGAGCATCACAATCTTGCGAACATCGCCAGCTCCGCGCCCGAGATCATGATCGGGCAGATTGCGGCGATCACGTCGCACATCCGCGTCGGTTCGGGCGGCGTGATGCTGCCGAACCACGCCCCGCTTATGGTCGCCGAACGTTTCAAAGTCCTGGAGGCGTTATTTCCCGGACGCATCGATCTTGGCCTCGGGCGCGCGCCCGGCACCGATCCGGTCACCTCCTACGCGCTGCGCGCCCGCCAGGATCCGCGGCAGGGCGACGACTTTCTCGAGCGGTTCCAGGAACTGCTGCTGTTCGAGCGCGGCGGTTTTCCGGAGGGGCATCCCTTCCGCAACGTGCGCGCGGTGCCGGTCGATGTCGCGCTGCCGCCGATCTGGTTGCTGGGGTCGAGCGGCTACAGCGCAGAACTCGCCGCTGCCGCCGGCATGGGCTTTTCGTTCGCCCACCATTTTGCCGATTACGACGCGGCGAGCGCGATGCTCAGCTACCGCGAGCACTTCAAGCCGTCGGCAACGCTGGCGCAGCCCTACGCCATCCTTGGCACCGCGGTAATCGCAGCTGAGACCGACGCCGAAGCCGAGCGTATCGCGGCCAGCGCCGAGTTGCATTACGTGCGCCGCGCCAAAGGCGAATATCTGCCGCTCGCGTCGCCTGAAGAAGCCCAAGCCTATCCCTATACGCCGGTCGATCGCGAGCGCATGGCCCGGCAACGTACGCGCCTGGTCATCGGCGGCATCGAGAGGGTCAAAAGCCGGTTGCATACCCTCATCGATGCGACACGGGCCGACGAATTAATGGTAACAACTATGGTGTACGATCATTCCGCGCGGCGGCGATCGTACGAGCTCTTGGCGAAAGCCTTCGCGCTCATGCCGAAGGTGTGAACCAGTAGCGCGCGGATTTCGCCAGATACTTCTGGAACTGGGGCGGTGCGGCTACGGTTGCGTCATCCATGAACCATAAGCGCAAATTCTGTTCCTTTACGCTGTCGAATTGTGGCCGGAGGCAAGGGTCTCAAGTAATATTCGCCGCGCGATTCGTCCAATCCCTTTGGCTGGGGCAAGACCTTGACTAGTAATCAACCGCGTCACGTTTTTGTTCTCTGCTCGCAAAGGAGGCGCGCGTTGCTCGCCTGCGTTTGCCTGTTCAGTCTCGCCACCGTGCTCGCACTATCGCCGGTGCCTGCCCTGGCCAAAGAAAAGCACAAGCCCGCGCAGAAGGAAGCCCAGCACGTCAGCAAGGAACCTTTCGGCGATATTCCGAAGGGCCCAATCGAGATTTTTGTCTCGATTGATCAGCAGAAGCTCCACCTCTATAGCGACGGTATGCACGTTGCAGACACATCCGTTGCGACCGGCGTGCCGTCACTTCCCACGCCCTTGGGCGTATTCAGCGTCATCCAGAAGCAAGTTTTCCATCGCTCGAATATCTATAGTGGTGCGCCGATGCCGTTCATGCAGCGCATCACCTGGTCGGGAGTTGCTTTGCACGAAGGAGAAAACATCGGCCATCGTGCGTCCCACGGCTGCATCCGCATGCCGCGTGATTTTGCGATGCGCCTGTATCAATTCACCAAGCTCGGCGCACGCGTCATCGTCGCCGACGGCGAACTGAAACCATCGGCGTTCGCCGATCCACATCTATTCGTTCACAAGGTTTTACCACCCGCGCCACCGGCTCCGGTTGCAGCGGGGGCTCCGCCAGTGCAGACCGCGCAGGCCACCGACGACGCCAAAACGACGGATGCCGTCGAAGCAAAGCTTGACGCGCCGATCTCAGCCGACGCCGGCGCGCCGGCTCAGGCCGAAGTGGCGCCCGAATCCGTGAAGACCGCGCAGTCCAGCGAAGGCGCAAAAACGACGGATGCCGTCGAGGCGAAGCCTGACGCGCCGGCCGTGACGGTTGATCCGCCGAAGTCCTCGGTCACACAAACATCCCCGGTCATCAAAATGGCCGCAGTCACGCCATTGGCGGCGGATTACCTCAGAGGGACCGATGCTAATCCAACACTAACGGTCGAAGCCGTGGCGGACGCTATACCGGTTCCGCTTACCAAACCGGCGGAGGCGATACAGTCCGCAGCCGACCGCAAGACCCCCATCTCGATATTCGTCAGCCGCAAGACGAACAGGATTTATGTGCGGCAAAACTTCGAGCCGTTGTTTGACGCGGCCATTACGGTCGTTCATCCCGAACAGCCGCTCGGTACCCACGTCTTCACGGCTCTGGCATATCTGGACGACGGCTCGACCTTCCGTTGGGATGTCGTGTCGCTTCCCGGTGTGTCGCCAAAACAAAAACGGAGCGAAGCGGGAGACACCGGGGCCGAGCGACACGGTAAAGGTAAGCGCGAAGAAGCCCACGCCGAAAAACCAGCGGGCGATTTGCCGACGTCGCAAACGCCCGCCGATGCGCTGGCGCGCATCGATATTCCCCAGGATATCGTTGCCCGGATTTCCGAATTGATGGTCCCGGGTTCCTCACTGATCGTCTCCGATCAGGGTCTTGGCGAGGAGACTGGCGAGGGTACCGATTTCATCGTCGTGTCCCGCTGACCTGACCCACTGACCTACCCACTTAAAGGGTGGTGGAACAACCCACCGGCAACTGCGCAATTGTGCCGCTTCAACAGCGGCCTCTGACGCTATACTGTGCGGTACCGCCGCCAGGACAATGGCCGGCGAACGGGTATGTCGCTTTAAGTAACAGGAGGTTCGCCTTGGGTAAGCAGTTTACACTTACGTCGTCGGATAGTTTCAAGCTTGGCGCGTACCGCGCCGATCCTGCCGGTAAAGCGAAGGGCGGCATCGTCGTCATTCAGGAGATTTTCGGCGTCAATCATCATATCCGCGCGGTGTGCGACCGGCTCGCGGCGCAAGGCTATACCGCGGTGGCGCCCGCGGTGTTCGACCGCCAGCAGCCGAACTTCGAGTCCGGCTATACGCCTGACGAAATCGCCAATGCGCGCAAATTCGTCGCCAATCCGGATTGGGGTGCGATGATGCGTGACGTGCAGGCCTCGATCGATGAACTCAAGAAAGAAGGGCCGGTTGCCATCGCGGGCTTCTGCATGGGCGGCAGCGTCGCCTTCATGGCGGCTTGCAAGCTCAATGGCCTGTCATGTGCCGTGGCGTTCTACGGCGGCAACATTGCCAAAAATGCCGACGAAAAGCCAAAAGTGCCGACTCAGATGCATTTCGGCGAAAAAGATGCCTCGATCCCGATGAGCGACGTCGAGATGATCAAACAGAAGCGCGGCGGCGATTGCGAAATCTACGTCTATCCCGATGCGCAGCATGGCTTTAATTGCGAAGAGCGCGGCAGCTACAATGAAGCGGCCGCCAAGCTCGCGCGGCAGCGCGCCTCCGACTTTATCGCCAAGCATCTGAAATAGCGCTGCTGCTGGTGGAGCGCATGATGTCGCGCCGCTCAGGCATCGGATGCCTTTGCTTGGCCGCGCTGATGGTGTGCGCTCCGCTCAGCGCCCGCGCCGACGATTATCCGACTCGGCCAGTTCATCTCCTCATCACCTCGCCGGCTGGCGCGCTGGTCGATGTGATTGGCCGCCTTTACGCCGAGCATCTGAGCGAAAAACTCGGTCAGCCGGTCGTCGTCGACAACCGGCCGGGAGCGATGACGCAGCTTGCCACCGACGTGCTCGTGCATGCCGATCCGGACGGCTACACGCTGATGCTGGGCACTTCCGAACTGGTGATGTTGCCGTTCCTGAAAAAAGACTACCCTTTCAATCCGATGCGGGACATCACGCCGGTGTCGCTGGTGACGACATCGTGGACCTTGTTCGCCATCTATCCCGGCCTGCCCGTGCAAACCCTGCCGGAGTTCATCGATTACGCCAAGGCGCGTCCGGGAAAGCTGCGTTACGGTAGCGGCGGCGTCGGCGGCGCTCTGCACATCGCTGTCGAACTGCTCAAGCTCAAGACCGGCATCGACATGATCCACGTGCCGTATCGCGGCGGCGAGCAGGAAGCGACCGACGCCATGGCGGGCCATATCGAGATGGCGTCGATGGGGCTGGCGAGCGGTCGCGTCGCTGCAGGCGGCAAATTGCGGCTGTTGGCGCAGACCGGCCCGGTGCGGCATCCGCTCTATCCCGATGTGCCCACCACCGCGGAATACGGCCTGCCCGATGTGCGCATGGACACCTGGTTCAGCCTGGTCGCGCCGCCTCATACGCCGGCGGCGATCGTGGAGCGGCTTGATCGCGCTACCGCCGCGATCGAACAGGAGCAAGACTTCCGCGACGGTCTGTCCAAGATCGGCTGCGCACCGGCCTATAAATCTCACTCCGACTTCGCCGCTTTCATCGCCGATGACTTGAAGAAATGGCAAAAGCTTATTCCGGTACTGGGTATTCCTCAGATCGAGTGAAGGAGCGACGCACTATGGCGAGTAAACAAACCTGGCCGAACGGCAAGAAAATCGCAGTCTCGGTGACCGTGATGTTCGAGACCTGGACGGAAGGCGCCGCGCCGAATTACTCGGTGCAGACCACGCATCTCAAATCCGGCACCGTCGATCATGCCAGCAAGGCTTGGTCAACCTATGGCGGCCGCGTCGGCGTATGGCGGATCATCCGTATGCTCGACCGCCTGCAAATTCCCGGGACGTTTTTCACCAGCGGCCGCTGCACCGAAGAATATCCCGACGCCGTCAAGCAAGTCGTGAAGTCAGGGCACGACCTCGCCGCACATTCCTACGCGCAAGACCAATTGCTGGCCTACATGTCGCTTGAGGATCAGGAAAAAACGATTCGCAAGAGCATCGACCTCCTGGAGTCCTGTGGCGGTAAAAAAATCACCGGCTGGGGCAGTCCCGTCATCGCGTTCACGCCGGAGACCAGCGGCTTCCTGGCGAAGGCCGGTCTGAAATGGACCTGCGACGTGACCTATGCCGATCTGCCGATTCTCATTCGCACGCCTCACGGCACGATCGCCGGCGTGCCGACGACCGACTTCTCGGATAATCGCGTCATGCGGGCGAGTCCCCGCGACCTTTTCGACGCCCACAAGGGCACGTTCGACTATCTGAGCGAGAATGAGCCGATGTCGCTTCTGGTGCTGGTCATTCACGCCCAGTTCGGCGGCCGGCCGCTGATGACCGCGATGCTCCAGGAGATCTTGAAATATATCGGCAAGTCGCCGGACGTCTGGTTTGCGCGCCACGACGAGCTGGCGAACTGGGCGCTTGCCGGCGGCGTGGAGGAGCACACCTACCGCAGCCGCTATTTTGACGGTGCCGAGTTGCCCGCACCGGCGCGAGCCCGAGCCTGATTAGAACCAGCGCTCTTGCACGTTGATGGTGTCGCCGGGACGCAGCTGATAGCTCAGCGGAACAGCCATGCGCAGCTGCTGGCCGTTGTAGCTGCGGATCAGGACCACGGATTGGCGGGATGCGCGTGGTCCGAAGCCGCCGGCGATCGCGACCGCCGTCTCCGCCGTCATGTTGGCGACGTACGGATATTGTCCGGGCTGTGTGACCTCGCCCAGGATGAAAAACGGCCGATAGGATTCGACCTCGACCGCGACATGGGGCTCGCGGATATAGCCGTCGCGCAGCTTATCGGCGATGGCATGGCCGAGCTGGTCAGTCGTCAGCCCGCGCGCAGAAACCGACCCGATGAGCGGCATGGCGATGTGACCGCTGGCGTCGACCGCATAGGAGTTGGTCAGTCCGTCCTGGCCGAACACGACAATTCGCAGCCGGTCTCCGGAATCGAGTTGGTAAGGCCCCTGCGTTGTTGCGGCATAGCCGTAACCTGGTCTTGGGCCGCCGGCGTAGGCATAGACATTTGGTGAGATTGGCTGGGCGTAACCGTAGGCGGCTTGTGGCGCAGCGTATGTCGGCTGAGCATAAGTCGGTTGAACGTAAGCCGGCTGAGCGTACGCTTGTTGGACCGGTTGAGGATAAGCCGGCTGGGCATAGCCATAAGTCGCCTGCGGCGTGCCGTAGGTCACATTGTCGATGCCATACGGCGCCATCTGCACGTAAGCTGGCTGTGACGTGCATCCTGCCGCAAGGAGACTTGCGGCTAACACCAGGACGAAAGAGCCGGCTACCCGCATACGCGCAATCGAACCCCGTTCGAGCGATCCTCGAGGCCGATTAACGCCCGGTATGGTTAACAAACCATAACTGACTGTAATGGTTCGCGAAAATTACCGCGCAGGGGCCGCGGACTAGGACCGATTCTGCCTAGTCCGTATGCTTGTTCGGCGCTCGCCCAAGTCGGTCGGCAAGGGCCAATCCGAGCATGACAACGACGAATGTCAGTGGAAACGCCAGCGCCCAGAGCAGCCGCGATGTGTCGGAATATTTTTCAAGATCGAAATACCACGCCAGCGCATCGACCGAGGCGATGCCGACGATCGAGCCGAGCAACTTTTGCTTGAGCGCGCCGAAATCGACCTGAGTCAAACCCTCCGGCCAGTCGGGATGATCGGCGGCATTGATTCGCCGGATGAAGTTTTCGTAGCTGGAGAAGATGACGATCAGAATCAGATTGGCAGTCAATGTGAGGTCCACCAGATTAAGCACCCCGGTGACGACATCGTGCCAGCTCATGCCCGGCGATTGAATGACGAGCGCGTACAGATCGCCGAAGAAGCGGTAGATCAGCAGCAGTAAACAAATCAGCAGCCCGAGAAGGAACGGCGCCAACAGCCAGCGGCTGAAAAAAATCGCGGCTTGAATGTAGCGTCCGTCCGGCCACGCCATGAAGTCCCCCGCAGATGCTGTCGTTGCCACCATGATACATGGCGAATAGCGAAGGGCGAATACTATGCTCGCGCTATTCGCCACTCGCCACTCCCTATTCGCGAATCTTACGCAGCAACTCCCGTACCGATCGGGCAACTCACGCCGGTGCCGCCGAGACCGCAATAGCCGTGCGGGTTCTTTGCCAGATATTGCTGGTGATAGTCCTCGGCGAAATAGAACGGCGGAGCCTCGCGAATTTCCGTCGTGATCGGCCCCATCCGTTCGGCGCCGAGCGCCTTCTCATAGGCAGCCTTCGATGCCTCGGCGGCGGCGTGCTGCTCCGGAGAAAACGTGTAGATGCCGGAGCGATACTGCGTGCCGACGTCGTTGCCCTGACGCATGCCTTGCGTCGGATCGTGACTTTCCCAAAACGTCTTGAGCAGGCGGTCGTAGGAAATCTTCTTTGGGTCATAGACCACCAGCACGACTTCGTTATGACCGGTGCGCCCGCTGCAAACTTCCTCGTAGGTGGGGTTGGGTGTCAGGCCGCCGGTATAGCCAACCGCCGTCACATAAATGCCGTTGCCAAGTTCCCAGAATTTACGCTCTGCGCCCCAGAAGCAGCCGAATCCAAACATCGCCATGGCCGAGCCTTCGGGGTAGGGCCCCTTCAGCGCATGACCGTTGACGAAATGCTGCTTAGCGGTGGGGATCGCCGCCGAACGTCCTGGCAGCGCTTCATTGGCGGCCGGCATTTCAACCTTCTTGCGAAATGAAAACATGGCAGCGTCTCCTGGCGGCGTCTTGTGGGTGCCGGCCAAATATAGTCCGAGTGCGGCCGTCACGCACGGGGCGGCGAGATCACGTTTCGGGAAGCGACAATAGGATATTCGACAGGCTGGACGGGATAGCCATGGGATAGCCTGATTTTTGAGGCCTGACCTGTCCGGTACGACCGGCTTCCACCCATTCCATTTGCACTTTATTGTGCCGCCCGCGTGTCGCGGCGGTGCGCGATTAAGGAGGTTTTCCAGATGGTTCGAATGTTTGCGCTTGCCTGCGCGGTCGCGCTCTCGGCCGGATCGGCTTTGGCCCAGCAGCCGGCGACGCCCCCGCCGTCCGCGCCAACGGCGACATTGCCCTACGGACCGCCGATCACGCTCGATCAGGCCAAGCGCGCCATGGCGGCAGCGGAGCTCGAGGCTGCCAAGAATTCCTTGCAGGTCGCCATCACCATTCTGGACAGCGGCGGCAACTGGGTGATGTTCCACCGCTTCGATAATGCACAATTATCCGCAACCACCGTGTCCGAAGGCAAGGCCCGCACCGCGCTCGACTTCAAGCGGCCAAGCAAGGCGCTCGACGACGCCATTGCCGGCGGCGGCGCTGGCATGCGGCTTCTGGCGCTGAAGAACATCACACCGATCGAAGGCGGCCTGCCGGTCATTGTCGACGGCAAGATCATCGGCGCGATCGGCGTGTCCGGCGCGCTGTCCTCGCAGGATGAGCAGATCGCCAAGGCTGGCGCCGACGCGCTAACGCGTTAATCCTGCGCTGATCGCTGTCTTCAGTGCGGACGACGCGGCAGCATAGCCGCCCTGCGCACCGTCGATGAAATGCACGTGGTCGCTCCGGGTCGGCGATGGCGCAAAGCACGTCATCATGGCGGCGTCCTGACGATGCAGGCCATAGACCGCGATGCCGGCGGCGGCAGCGAGGTTGCGTTCGAGTGTATCGGCGAGCTCGGGCGTGCAATCGAGAATCATGCGCAGCCCGTCGTCGTATTTGCGGAAGTCGGAATTCTCCGCGACCTCGAGCAGATAGGTTTTTGGCACGAAGCTGCCGATGCGGATGCCGGCCCGCATAATCAGGAAATAAAGGAGCGTCTTCCCGAGCACCGCGACCCGCCGCACTGGCCGGCTGCCTGCCGCCGATCTCGCCTCGAACTCGACCCCTTGCGGCGGCCAGCGCATTTGCGGTCCGCCGTCAGGCACCGGCCGGCCTGCCTTCGGGCTCAATTCGATCAGGGCCACGATGCTTTCGATCAGCGCGCGAAATGCCTCGGGATCGGAGCCTGCGGCCGGCTGGATCAGCACCGAGAGAATGATGCCGCGCGTGGCGCGAAATTCCTGAAACCGGCACGACAGTCCGGTGAGATCGGGCCAGGTGCCGGGCGGCGCCGGCGTGATCGCGAAGGCGCCGCGTTTCACGGCCGCGTCCGCCCAGGCCAGTCCGCCGCCGGAAAACATGGCGTAGGAGAGATTTGGCGACGGTGCGTAACGCGCCACGCGGACGTCGAAACCTTCCGTGCGGATTTGCGCGACCGGTATCAGCGCGACCCGCAGCGTGAGGCCAAGCTCGCTGTCGGTCCAGGCCGCTGTCGCGGCCAGCGCGCCGCGCGCGCTCTCGCAGTCGCCTGGCGCCACCGCAAAGCTCGCACCATCGCCGCCGAATACGAAGGGAAACTCGCGGCCGCCGAGCGCGTTGGTGACCGCGGCGATAACGGCGGCGCCAGCCATGTTGACCGCCTTGTAGCGTTTTTCCGCGATGGCCTTGGTCGATTGCACGACGTCGGCCACGCCGACCATCCAGCCGTCCGGCAGCGGCGTGTATACGCCAGCGTCCATCAATTTCCGGAAATCGCGAAACACCGGCACGCTGGCATAAAATACGTCGCTGCTCGCACTTTCGATTGCAATGGCGTCCAACGCCCGCTCCGTGTCATCATTGCCGCAAGCCGATGATAGCGCCGTTATCGTCCGTTGTGACGCCGGCGCCGAAAGAAACTCAGGAGGGCCGGATGGCGTCGCTGCTCGGGAGGCTTACGGCCGCCATTTGCCTCATCGGCGGATTGAGCTTCGGCGTTGCGGCCCGTGCCGAAGAGCCTTTTTATGCCGGCAAGCGGCTGAACATTCTCATCAACTTCGCGGTCGGCGGTCCCACCGACATCGAAGGCCGCCTGTTCGCCAAATACATCGCGCGCCACATCGCCGGCGAGCCGAACATCCTGGTGCAGAACATGGACGGTGCCGGCGGCGTCGTCGGCGCCAAATATCTTGGCGAAGTGGCGCCGAAGGACGGCACCTACGTCGGCTATTTCACCGGCACGGGTTTCATCTACGCGCTCGATCCGTCGCGCTTTCGCGCCGATTTCCGGACCTACGGCTTCGTCGCCATTCAGGGCGGCACCACCATTCATTATGTACGCACCGACGTACCGCCCGGCATGAAGGACGCCACCGACATCGCCAAAGCCCAAGGCATCGTCGGCGGCGGCCTGTCGGCGCAAACCTCGAAGGATATCCGCATGCGGCTCGGCCTCGATATGCTCGGCGTTCCGCACAAATACGTCACCGGCTATCGCTCGAGCCCGGCGGCGCGGCTGGCGTTCCAGAAGGGCGAGATCAACATGTTCTCCGAGTTGCCGCCGAGTTATCGCAGCATCGTGGTGCCGGACCTGATCGACACCAAGCAGGCGATCCCGCTGTGGTACGACGCCTATTTCGACGGCGGCGAATTCCACACGCCGTCGTACATGGCCGGCCTCGATATCCTGCCGTTCCACGAGTTGTTCCGGAAGATCAGAGGCGTGCTGCCGTCCGGCCAGCTCTGGGACAATTATCTGGCGATCACCGCCTCGGACGGCACCGTGCTGCGCACAATCTGCTTTCCGCCAGGCACGCCGCCGGCCGCGGCCGCGGCATTGACCGACGCGATCATCGCGCTCAATGCCGACCAGGATTACAAGACCGAAGCCATGAGTACGATCGGCTTCGTTCCCGAATGGCAAGCCGGCCCGCAGATCGACACGATCGTGCAAAAGGCGCTGTCGGTGCCGCCCGAAGCGCGAACGTTTATCAACGACTACATAAAGGCCGCGAACCAGTAGGGCATCGATCATGTTGCGCACGATGCTGTTTCTCGCCGTCGTCGGCTGCGGCGCGCTCGGAGCAGGCGCGGCGCGGGCCGACGAACCGTTCTATGCCGGCAAGCGGTTGACGCTTCTGATCAACTTCGCGCCCGGCGGCCCGACCGACGTCGAGGGCCGCCTTCTTGCCAAGCACATCGCCAAGCATATCGACGGCGATCCGTTGATCGTCGTGCAGAACAAGGACGGCGCCAGCGGCATGGTCGGTTCGGCCTATCTGGGCGAGGTCGGCGCCAAGGACGGCAGCATCTTTGGCTATCTCACCGGCACGTCGTGGGCCTATGTCATCGACCCCGGCGCTTTCCGGGTCGATTTCCGCAGTTACGACTTCATCGGCGCGCAGCCGGGCAACGCCGTCTATTACATGCGCGCCGACACGCCGCCCGGAATGAAGGCGCCGGCCGACTTGATGAAAGCGCAGGGCCTCGTCGTCGGCGGACTGGGTGCGGATTCCTCGAAGGATTTGCTCGAGCGCCTGACCTTCGACATGCTCGGTCTGCAATACCGCTACGTCACCGGCTATCGCAGCAGTAACACCGCGCGGCTCGCCTTGCAGAATGGCGAGATCAACGTGCATTCGGAATTGACGCCGGGCTATTTGGGCGTTGTCGAGCCGAGCCTGGTGAAGACCGGCAAGGTGATGCCGCTCTGGTATGACCCGACCAACGATGGCCAGCGCCTGATGCCGATCGATTCGATGGCGCAAAAAGACATCGCCACCTTCCCCGAGTTCTACAAGTCGGTGAAGGGCGTCGAGCCGTCGGGCCAGTTGTGGGAGGCCTACAAGACCAATCTCCTGGTCGACGCTTCCATGCTGCGGCTCGTCGCCATGCCGCCGGATTCGCCGCCGGCCGCGATCGCGGCGCTGCGCAAGGCGCTGCTCGCGCTCAATGAGGACAAGGACTATGCCGTGGACGCCATGACGGCGATGCAGTTCGTGCCGCATTACGATGTTTCGGCGGACCTCGACCGGGTGGTGCACGACCGGCTGACCATCTCGCCGCAGATGCGGGATTTCATCACCGGCTACATGAAGAAGGTGGCGAAGTGACCGCGAAGAAAACACCCAAAGCCATTGTCAGGACGCCGGCCCGAAAGGCCGCCAAGCCGACCGCCGAAAGCAGCGCGGTGGCGGAAGAAGCGCGCATCATGTCCTCTAATCTGACGCTGCACGAACTGTTCCAGCAGCAGACAAGCTCCATGTTCGACCGCGCCGACCTCAGCGAGGAGCAGAAGCAAAGCATCCTGATCGGCATGAGTTGCCCATGCTGCGGCGCCGGCGGCTTTTCGTTCACGGCGAAGTTGAAGCGATAGCGCCGGCGCGGACCGCCAAAGAGCGGCTCGCAAAACCAGTTCCGATTCACTTGTCAAACAGCGACGCGTACTTCATCCCAGCCCGCTCCGCGGGAGAAAGTCGGGTAATCTGTTTTCCGTCATCCTGAGGTGCGAGCGGAGCGAGCCTCGAAGGACGACGGCCCCAGCGCCTCGGCCGTGTCCTTCGAGGGCCGCGGAGTTTATCATCGGGCCGGCCACTTCGGGCCGGACCCGTTGGCGGCCACCTCAGGATGACGGTGAACAGGCAAGCTTGCTCATTCCCGCGACGCGCTTTTGCGTCCGAGTTATTCTTCACGCTTAAGAAAGCTGCCTCCAACGGACGGGAGGCGATTTGTTTGCTCCCCGAAGAGGGAAGCGGAGCGCCGAACGGCGCACCAAAGTCCAAGGTAGCCGCGTCCGGAAAACCAAGCCCCTGACGTGGCCGCGATCCTGTAAGAGGACCGCTCGCCTTCCGGCGCTCCACCGCGGTCATGCGCCGGGGACTCTCCATCCCCAACTCGGCTTGGGCCGCGCTTCCTGGAATCACCGGATCCAAACGGGAGGACCCTCTCCGGCGCCAGTGCAGTGAGCACCTCACAGTCCGGTCAAGCTACCGGACGGGACGATGCCCAGGCCGCCTGCGAGCAAAAAGTGACGAACTCCGCCCGCAAGAACCGCACCCGCTCCGTCAGTCGGCGTCTTCCGGTTGACGTCCCTCGCGATGAGCAGGATGAGCGCCATTATTTGGAAGGCACGCACGATGTCAAAGGATTTATTTCCTACGACAATTCAAGTTCAATAACAATGAGTTACGGAGAGCGTGGTGCGCACATCGGCATGTGGCGCAGTGCGGATTTTGAAAACAAAGATTCGCATTCGTATCCGTCACTATCGAGCGGGAACATGAAGAGATGAGGGTGGAACCTAGGCGGTTGCCAAGAAAGCTTCGGCCTCGGCACGTGTTGCGAACCTTCCAAGCTCGCAGTAGTCCGCAGAATGTCCTGCCGTATCGGAAGATCGCAGCACGACGAATTTGCCGTTTTCCGCAGAGATGACCTCCGTCAGGTCATCACCGTCGGCCGGAGACATATGCCGCGCCCCACAATGCGGGCAATCATCGTCGCACATGCACGACCATTCGTCCGTCCAATCACGGTCGCAACGAGCGCATGTGTAATGGTTGCGATACCAGGCCATGAGTTTTTAGTCGATGAGAAAGCGAATCATTTAATCGTCTTAGCCTTCAGGTCGTAAACGGTAGTAGCCGCGTTTAACGAAGGTTAGGTAGCCGCGGTCTCTCAGAAATTGCAACTGCTGCCGAATTGGGCCGCACGTTCTGATTTCCAGGATAGAGCTGACTTAGATGATCTTCAAATGCGTAAACGTCCTCCAATTGAAACTCCTGTTTGCCAAGAGCCTCCACGCATTTCATCACTTCGATAAGCCAACCACGCGCTTCCTGCCCTTCGTCTCGGAGAAAAAGCGTCTGTTTCCATTTCTCAAGTACAGAGGCCTTCGGTTCAGGTTGACCATCGCGAACTATAAAAATCTTTCCGGCCTCCGGGACCCGGTTGAGCAATATATGTGAGCCAATCCAACCCGCCCGCCGTGCTGTGGAAGCTAGCGGCTTTCGCTACTCAATAATTTCCCGCACAAAGAAATGCTTGGGAACCACGAAGAGATTTCGAACCGAAAGTTGCTTTAAGTCATAGTTCAAAAGGAAAAGATTAGGATTGTTATCTGCCGCCAAACGTTCGCATTTGTTCGGAAAGAGCCGTCAAGCACCTTGATACCGAACATGTTCTTCTGGCTTTTTAATTCGTATTCGTCCTTACATGAGTGCAAATAGAATCCGCGACGGGGCTATCATTCGGAAAGGGGGTGATATTCGGACTGCCGCAATTTGGGCAATAAACCCAATCGCGCACCCAGCTGTCAGTCCAAGCGCGGGCGCTTTGCGACCCGCTTGAATCGGGAGTTTGAGTTTCTAAATCCCATTTTCATAGCTCACCTATATCGCACTCGTAGAAACGGCCGCGCTGCAATCCTACGGATATCCTTAGCCCGCGACACCCCGCCGCGCCACATGAACGCATTGTAACGAAACAGCGCTTCAGCGTTCCGCGTTCTTCCTGTGAGGGCGATTGCTCCCAAACAAGAAAAACACGGAGAAGTGTTCATGAAAGCACAAACGGCCATTGCAATGGCAGCAGCGGCGCTGTTGTCCGGCGGTACGGCGGCGTCGGCCGCCGACATGCCGTCGTCAGATTCCGGCATGGCGGTGAATGCTAGCGATACGCTGAGCCTGAACGCCGCGCAGCAGAAGACCGCCTGGAACGACATCAACAAGAAGGCGTCGAATCAGAATGCGCCGGCGAATTTCAATGCCGCGCCCGGCGTGGTGGTCCCGACCACGCTGAAAATCAGCGCGGTGCCGAGCAAGGCGGCCCGCGACGTGCCGTCGCTGCGGCCGTAGACTTCGCAATGGTGCAGGGCAAGCTGCTGATCGTGAACCCGTCCGACAAGAAAGTCGCCGAGGTGATCAGTGGCTAGTCGAATCATACGTCGTTCTCGGACTTGTCCGGCATGACGGGTGTGAACGGTCCCGGCGTCGGCCTCTGCCGCGGCGCCGGTTATCGAGCCGCACGCTGGCATAACGGGTCTGAACGGCGCCGAGCGCCAGCCATGTTTCGCAAAAAAATCGCTGAAGGACGATCCATGATGAACCGGTCAAGAATCGCAAGCGGCCCGCTCACCGGGTTGGCTGCGGGGGTGGTGCTGCTGTTGGGACGGGCAGGCTCGGCGGCATCGGCGGCTTTGTTCGCGCCGCCGCCGGCTGCGGCGACAGCGTGGCGCTTTCGAGCAAGGATCAAGACACGGCGTGGAATGACCTGAGCAAGTCGCCGGCCTCGCAGCCGCCGTGACCTTTGAGCCCGCCACCTCGCTCGCAATCCGAAACAGAATCAGGTACAACCATACCGCCGCAGTTCGCCTCGGATATTCCGGCGCTGCGGCCGTACGATTACGCCAAGTTCCGGGCAAGCTTTTAATCATCAACCCGCACGACATGATGATCGCCAAGATCATCAGCGGCTGCTTTAAGAGCGTCCCAAGTCTCCGGCGGCGCCGCCCTTTTACTTTTTCTTGTCCTGCTTCGGCTTCTTCTTTTCCTTGTTGCTTCGCATTTGACCCTTGGCCATGGCGCTTCTCCGGGGTTGTCGCCGATTGATTTGTCGGCGAGACGTAACTTAGCTTATTTGCATGGCCGAGCGCCAATCGACTTCGTTTCGTCCGCGTCCGTTCGAGCGCTTAAGGGCGTCGCGGCTTGAAACCGCCGTGCATGCCGGGGCGGCCCATCGTCGAGCGCGGGCCGCTTCGCGGATTATTTTGCGTCCCTGTCGCGCCGGAGCCTGCCCCGGCCACCGAGCCGGGGGCGCTCCCCGCCTCTGGGCGATCACGTTTCCCGGAATGGACTCCACGCCCGGGCCCATTTCGTCGAGGTTCGGCTTGCGCGGTGTGTCCGCGCGTTTCCCGGCCGGTGCGGCGCGACTTCGTGGGACAGCGCGATGCCCATCTCGTCGAGCGCGGGCTTGTGGACTTTGCTCCGCGCTCGTCCCGCATCGCGCGCGCTGCGGCGGCCCCCCCTGCAGGGGAGGGCAAGAGTTTCGCCGTCGGGTCGTCGGTCACGGCGAGCTCGGTGGTGCGCAGGCGCTTGATCTCGTCGCGCAGGCGGGCGGCTTCCTCGAAGTCGAGATCGGCGGCGGCGGCGCGCATGCGGGCTTCCAGGTCGGCGATCACCGCCTCGAAATTGTGGCCGATGGTGGCGGCCTCCTCGAACTCGCCCTCGTCGCCGGCGCCGGTGCCGATCAGCACGTGGTCGCGCTCGTAGACGCTGTCGAGGATGTCGCCGATGCCCTTGCGGATGCTCTCCGGCGTGATGCCGTTCTCGGTGTTGTAGGCCTCCTGCTTCTCGCGCCGGCGGTTGGTTTCGGCCATGGCGCGTTCCATCGAGCCGGTGATGCGGTCGGCATAGAGGATGACGCGGCCGTCGATGTTGCGCGCGGCGCGGCCGATGGTCTGCACCAGGCTGGTTTCGCTGCGCAGAAATCCTTCCTTGTCGGCGTCGAGGATGGCGACCAGCGCGCATTCCGGAATATCGAGGCCCTCGCGCAACAGATTGATGCCGACCAGCGCATCGAAGGCGCCGAAGCGCAGGTCGCGGATGATCTCGATGCGCTCGATGGTGTCGATGTCGGAATGCATGTAGCGCACGCGGATGCCCTGCTCGTGCAGGTATTCGGTCAGGTCCTCGGCCATCCGCTTGGTCAAGCACGGTGACCAGCGCGCGATAGCCCTGCTGCGCCACCTGCCGCACTTCGCCGACCAGATCGTCGACCTGGGTGCGCGCCGGGCGCACGTCGACCGGCGGATCGATCAGGCCGGTCGGGCGGATCACCTGCTCGGCGAAGACGCCGCCGGATTCGTTGAGCTCCCATGGGCCCGGCGTCGCCGAGACGGCGATGGTCTGCGGCCGCATCGCGTCCCATTCCTCGAAACGCAGCGGCCGGTTGTCCATGCATGACGGCAGGCGGAAGCCGTATTCGGCGAGCGTCGCCTTGCGCCGAAAATCGCCGCGATACATGCCGCCGAGCTGCGGAATGGTGACGTGGCTCTCGTCGACGAAGACCAGCGCATTGTCGGGCACATATTCGAACAAGGTCGGCGGCGGCTCGCCGGGCTTGCGGCCGGTGAGATAGCGCGAATAATTCTCGATGCCGGCGCAGCTCCGGTCGCCTCCATCATTTCGAGGTCGTAGATGGTGCGCTGTTCGAGCCGCTGCGCTTCGAGCAGGCGGCCTGCGGCATTGAGCTGTTCGAGCCGTTGGCTTCAGTTCGAACTTGATGCCGGAGATCGCCTGCAACAGCGTCGGCCGCGGCGTCACGTAGTGCGAATTGGCGTAGATTTTGACGAATTCGAGCTCGTCGGTCTTTTGCCCGGTGAGCGGATCGAATTCGTGGATCGATTCCACCTCGTCGCCGAACAGCGACACCCGCCAGGCGCGGTCTTCATAGTGCGCCGGAAAAATCTCGATGACGTCGCCGCGCACGCGGAACGAGCCGCGATAGAAATCGCCGCCGGAGCGCTTGTATTGCAGCGCGACCAGGTCGGCGAGCAGCTGGCGCTGATTGAGTTTCTCGCCGCGCTTGATGGCGAACGTCATCGCCGAATAGGTCTCGACCGAGCCGATGCCGTAGATGCACGACACCGAGGCGACGATGATGACGTCGTCGCGTTCGAGCAGCGCGCGCGTCGCCGAGTGGCGCATGCGGTCGATCTGCTCGTTGATCGAGGATTCCTTCTCGATATAGGTGTCGGTGCGCGGGATATAGGCTTCCGGCTGGTAATAGTCGTAATACGACGACGAAATATTCGACCGCGTTGTCGGGAAAGAAACTCCTGAACTCGCCGTAGAGCTGCGCCGCCAGCGTCTTGTTCGGCGCCAGAATCAGCGCCGGGCGCTGCGTCTCCTCGATCACCTTCGCCATGGTGAAGGTCTTGCCCGAGCCGGTGACGCCGAGCAGCACCTGGGTGCGGTCGTTGCGCCGCACGCCTTCGACCAGTTCGGCGATCGCCTGCGGCTGATCGCCCTTCGGATCGAATTCGGACTTGATGACCAGACGGCGGCCGCCTTCGGATTTTTCCGGCCGCGGCGGCCGGTGCGGCGTCCACATTTGCTGACTCGCGGAATTCCTCGCGGCCCTCGCGCAACAATTTCTCCAGCGCCTGCATCGAGGCGGTGACGCCGAGCGTCATCGGCTGCGGCGACGGGCGGTGGCGTTTCTCGCGCTGCGGCTCGAAAATTTCGGCAATCTCGTCGCGCTCGGGCGGCGGCTCGCCGATCAGCGGCCTGCTCGGATCGCTGTCCGCCGTAGCCGAGCGCATCGGCAAGTTCCGGATCGATATCGGCCGGGCCTTTGGCGACATAACCGGCCTGCGGCCGCTCGCCGAAGCCTTGCTGGACAGTTTTGCCTTGAGTCGATTTGCGCGCCTTGTGCGCATTGGCGAAATCCGCGCGGCGGTCCCAGGAATTGTCCGGCGGCGGCTTTAAGCCGGTCTGCGAGCCTAGCCCGGCGGTGCCCTGGCCGATGCCGGGATTGAGCAGTTCCGCCAGCGCCGGGTCGAGCGCCGGCACATCCGGCCGCGACGCCTTGGCGCGAGTCGGCTTGGCCGGGTCTTTCTTCGAATGCTTTGCCGGATCGCGTTCGGGGCGCTTCGCCATGGTCACAATATGGGTCGAGTCCGGTGGCGAGGAAAGTGCGCCTGTTCTACTGTGTGGCAAGGGAAAAACGCCCAAAGGAAACGTCCATGACAGCGTTGGATTTCGCGCCGCTATTGGCCCCGGGACTGCCGACGCCGGCCGCCAAGTTCAAAGGCCTCGCCGAATACAGTTTTGTCGGCGGCAACAACGACGCCGAGCAGGTTCCGATCGACGCGCTTATCAAGGCCATGAACGACGTGCTGTCGCGCGAGGGCAGGGACCTCGCGACCTACGGCCTCGCCAGCGGACCGCAAGGCTACCGGCCGCTGCGCGAATTCCTTGCCAAGAAGCTCAAGCGCACTGCCGGCATTGTCTGCACCGCAGACGACATCCTGATCACGTCGGGTTCGTTGCAGGCGCTCGATCTGGTCAATGGCGTGCTGCTGGCACGCGGCGATACCATCATCACGGAGGCCGAAACCTATCAAGGCTCGCTCAATCGCTGGACCCGGCTCGGGGTCAACGCGATCGGTATTCCGCTCGATGGCGACGGCATGCGGATCGACGCGCTCGCCGCTGCACTCGACGATCTCAAGCGCCGCAATGTCCGCGCCAAATACATTTATACGGTGCCGACGGTGCAAAATCCGACCGGAACAATTCTGAGCGAACCCCGGCGCGCCGAAATGCTCAAGCTCGCGGAGCAGCATGGCGTGCCGATTTTCGAGGACGACTGCTACGCCGATCTGATCTGGAACGGCACGCGTCCGCCGGCGCTACACGCGCTGAGCAAGCATGGCGGCGTCATCCATATCGGTTCGTTTTCCAAATCGATCGCGCCGGCGCTACGCGTCGGATACATTGTCGCAGAATGGCCGGTGCTGTCGCGAATGCTCTCGATCAAGAGCGATGCCGGCTCAGGTGCGCTTGAGCAGATGGTGCTCGGCGAATATTGCCCGGCGCACTTCGACACCCATGTGCCGGAACTGACGCAAGGCTTGCGCAAAAAGCTCGAGACCATGATGGACGCGCTCAACGAGCATTTCGGCACCACGGCAGAATTCGACGAACCAAAAGGCGGCATCTTCCTATGGGTCAAGCTGCCGGATCAGGTCGACACGATGAAGCTCTACCAGTCCGCGCTCGCCGCGGGGGTCGCCATCAATCCGGGGCCGGAATGGACCACCGACAAGGCCTACGGCAAATGCCGCACACGGCTCTGTTTCGCCAGCCCGACGCACGAGCAGATCCGCGCCGGCGTCGCCGCGCTTGCCGAAGTCTGCCGCCGCGAGTTCGGCGTGCCGGAGCGGATCGGCAATGTGGAGCAGCGGGCGAGGGCTTGATTCCGTCACCCTGAGGTGCGAGCGAAAGCGAGCCTCGAAGGGCGACGGCCCGGGCCGTGCATCCTTCGAGGGCCGCGTCGCGGCCACCTCAGGACGACGGATAACTAAAATCCCTTGAGCACGTGAGTGACATGCTCGACTTCCGGCGGCGAGGCGAAGCAGTGAGCGACGTGTTTGCGCCACTCCTGGAAGTCGGCCGAGCCGCGGAAGTCGACAGTGTGGTTCTCGACCGTCTCCCATTTGATAAACAGGCGGTAGCGGCCCGGTTTTTCGATCGAACGCTCGACGTCGAGCCCATGGCAGCCCTTGGCGCGCTTGAATACTGGCGCCGCATTTTTCACGCCGGTTTCGAACTCCGCTTCCATGCCGGGCTTGACGTCGATCTGTGCGATTTCGGTGATCATGGTCGGTGCGTTCCTGCGGTGAGGGCGTAAGCCTAGCACGCCCGTAGGGGCAAGGGACGATAGCTGCCAGTGCCGTATACGAGGGCCAGAAATGCGCGCGCGAGGGGTTAAAGAGTAAGCCGGCGATGCGCTAAACTGCGCTGGCTCTCGCAATCTCACCCAAGGGCTTGTCATGATTGAAGTGCTTTACTGGACCACGCCGAATGGTCACAAGATCACGATTTTTCTGGAAGAAGCTGGGCTGCAGTACAAGATCACGCCGATCAACATCGGCAAGGGCGAACAATTCAAGGCGGATTTTCTGGCCTCTTCGCCGAACAACCGCATCCCCGCCATCATCGACCATGCGCCGGCTGACGGCGGCAAGCCGATCTCGGTGTTCGAGTCCGGCGCCATCCTGATGTATCTCGCCGACAAGACCGGCAAGTTCATCGGCAAGGACGTGCGCAGCCGCAACGAAGCCGTGCAATGGCTGTTCTGGCAGATGGGCGGTCTCGGCCCGATGGCCGGACAGAACAATCACTTCAGCAATTACGCGCAGGAGAAAATTCCCTACGCGATGGATCGCTATCGCAACGAGGTGAACCGTCTTTACGGCGTCATGAACAGGCGGCTGGCCGACCGGCAATTTCTCGGCGGCGAATATTCGATCGCCGACATGGCGTGCTATCCGTGGATCGTGCCGTGGGAGCGGCAAGGCCAGAAGCTCTCCGACTTCCCGCACCTGCAGCGTTGGTTCGAAGCGATCAAGTCGCGGCCTGCGGTGGTGAAGGCCTATGAATGGACGCCGAAGATCAATCCCGGTCAGGGCGGCATTCGCACGGCGGAGGAACGCGCGATCCTGTTCGGCCAGACCGCGCAGTCAGTCGCCGGCATGGCGAACCGGCAATAAGAAGCGTCGCGAAACTCAGCCGCTCCATGCGTTGGCACGGAGCGGCAAAACGAAACCGGATTTCAGTCTTCCCGCACTCAGTCTTCCCGCACTCAGTCTTGCCGCACGATGACGTGCGTGCCGACGGGCACCTGGGCATAGAGATCGATCACGTCGTCATTGACCAGGCGGAAGCAGCCGGACGAGACGGCGGTGCCGATCGTCTCCGGCGCATTGGTGCCGTGGATGCGATAGACGGTATTGCCGAGATACATCGCACGCGCGCCGAGCGGATTGCCGGGTCCGCCGGCCATGAAGCGCGGCAGGTAGGGCTGGCGCTCGATCATCTCCGGCGGCGGATGCCAATCCGGCCACTCGGCCTTGCGGCTGATCTGCAACAGGCCCTGCCAGGTGAAGCCGTCGCGGCCGACGCCGATGCCATAGCGGAGCGCGTGCGTCTCATCTTTGATCAGGTAGAGATGGCGCTCCAGAGTGTCGATAATGATCGTACCGGGCGGCTGTTGCGAACGGTAGAACACCATTTGCTTCTGAAAATCTTCCGGCAGGTTCGCGTTATTGCCGTGATCGACGCCAGGATCGACGTCTTGGGCCGTCACCGGGTATTGAAATAGCTGTTGGGCCGGCGCTTGTGCTGAAACCATGCAGAGCACCGCCGCGCCGAGCAACGGGCCTAGTCTGCTAAAGATCGCCATCGTTCGCAGCCCCTTCATAACGGCATTGTCCTCTCGACGCTTCGGCGGTTCAAGACCCAAAGGGTCATGGCAGACCGCTCCTTATTGATCGGCAGGATCTGGCCACGCGCTATTGGGCGACACCGCCAAAATAGCCAGCGATTTTCCAGCCACCCGCATCCTTCGTATAGCACATCTCGTCACCGCCGAGGGGCGCAATCGCATCCATGGCAATGAAGCCTGATTTGCCCGATGGCGTTGCGACATGCAGGAACGCCGGCTGGCTGGCATCGCTCGGCGGCGCGGTGTCGGGAAGGACATGCACCAGGTTGAGGCCGAGCTTTTCGATCACCGGCGCATTCGGTTGCGGGGCGGAGCGTACTTCAGTGCCGTCCTTGAGCGGATAGCCCCATTCCGAAGGGTCGGTCTGTGTCGCCTCGCCAAGGGCCTCGAATGCTTTCGCGTCGATATTCGGATCAGCCGGCGAGCAGATGACACCTTTGTGGTCGGGCAAGTCGGTAGCGGTCGGATCGTTGGCGAAGCCCGTCACCACATCCCAGCCGGAACCGTCCTTGGCGTCGAGGCCGATCGCCTTGGCGAGATTGTCGATGCCGGACTTGCTCTTGTCGGCGAGATCCTTGTCCTGGATCCAGAAAAAGCCCTGCGCGACGGTCAACTTGGCGAGGCCCGCGCGATCCTTGTGCGCGGCCACGTCGAGCAACTGCTTATGGAAGTTCTGGAAGGCCGGGTCGCTGTTGGGCTGCGGCGGTGTCACCGCAACTGCCGGGTACGGCTTGATCGGCGGCGGTGGCGGCGGCTTCAACGGCAATAATTGCGGTTGTTGAGCCTGCGCGACGGTGTATTCGGCAACGGATGAGAACGCGGCCAGTGCAGTCAGGGCCACGACAGAGGCGATCAGGGAACGGCGCATCGTAAAACTCCCGGGTTCAATGTCGGCGCAAAGTGCTCCACGCAATGGCGGCCGGAATAACTGCAAAATGCGACCGAGCTGCGGCAGGCAGCTTAGGCGAATCCCGCTGCCCGCCAAGCCAGCGCATCCTGACCGGGGCCATGCCGCGTTGCGGGAACGCCGAAAGCTCTGGACAGTTGGGTGGAGGCGGCGCCGCCTCGACGTGTATTTTCTTACTCCGACATCATCCCGGTAGGTCATCATGCCAGCTCTGTTCGGTTCACCTTACCTGTTTCCTATTCTGCTCCTGATCGGCTCCAACGCCTTCATGACGACCGCCTGGTACTGGCACCTCCGATTTAAGGACGTGCCGCTCTGGCAAGTCATCCTGATCAGTTGGGGTCTGGCCTTCTTCGAATATTGCATGGCGGTGCCGGCCAACCGCTACGGCAGCGCTGTCTACAGCGCCGCGCAGCTCAAGACGATCCAGGAAGTGGTCACGCTGACGGTCTTCGCCGTATTTTCGGTCGTCTATTTGCACCAGGCGATTACCTGGAATCAGATGATTGGATTCGCGCTCATTGCTGGCGGCGCATTTTTTGTCTTTCGCGCGCCGCTGTGACGCCGGCCGTTCGATGCGACGTTCGCTCACCGCGCTCAACGCTCTGAATTTCTTCATGGCCGACGTGCAAGCCGGGCTCGGCCCGTTCCTCGGCGTGTTCCTGCAAGCGCGGCACTGGTCGCCGGCCGAGATCGGCGTGGTCATGACCATCGGCGGCATATCCGGGATGGCGGTCACCACGCCGCTCGGCGCCTTGGTCGATCGCACGCGCGCCAAGCGTGCGATTGTTGTTGTGACCGCGATCGCTATCGCGACGGCTTCCATCGCCATCCTGCTGCGGCCGGATTTTTTTGTTGTCAGTGCCGCTCAGGTGATTACTGGAATAGCCGGCGCCGCCGTCGCGCCTGCCATTGCGGCGATCACGCTCGGCTTGGTCCGCCAAAGTGGCTTTCCCCATCAGCTCGGCCGCAACGAAGCCTGCAATCATTCCGGCAATGTCGTGGCGGCGGCGCTGGCTGGCGGTGCCGGATATGTGTTCGGTCTTGGCGCTGTCTTTGTCGTGCTCGCAATCATGGCCGGGTTTTCCATCGCGGCGACGCTGCGAATCGATGCGCGCGAGATCGATCACCGCGCGGCGCGCGGCGCGTCGGAGCACGACGGTGACGGCGTCGCCGGATTTTCAGTATTGTTGCAATCGACGCCGCTCGTCATCCTCGGTTTAACGCTCACGCTGTTTCATCTCGGTAATGCCGCGATGCTGCCGCTGCTCGGCCAAGCCGTGATTGCACAAGGCGCCGGCAATCCGAGCGTCTTTACCGGCGCGACTATCGTCATCGCGCAGATGACGATGGTCCCGGTGGCGCTCGTTGCGGCAAGGCTTGCCGAGACGCGGGGATATTGGATGGTGTTTCTGTTGGCGCTGATCGCGCTGCCGGTGCGTGGCGTCACTGCATCAATGGCCATTGGACTTCGGGGTGTGTGGCCGGTGCAGATCCTCGACGGTTTCGGCGCCGGCATTCTGGGGGTCGCGGTGCCCGGCCTCGTCGCGCGGATTCTTGCAGGAACCGGGCGCGTCAATGCGGGACTTGGTGCGGTGATGACGCTGCAGGGTGTCGGCGCCGCGCTGAGTCCCACACTCGGCGGCATCGTCGCGCAGCGCTTCGGCTATCCCGCGGCTTTTCTGACGCTCGGCGCGATTGCCGCAGTTGCACTGATGGTGTGGCTCGCGGCGCGGCCGGTGATGGCCGGCGCTTGTGCCAATAGTCCGGAGCAAACAGGGAAGGTGGGACTCGCTTAGTACGATTTTGGCAGTCCGAGCACCTTCTCGGCGATAAAGCAGAGAATGAGATGCGGCGTGACAGGCGCAATCCGCGCAATCATGCTTTCGCGGAAATAGCGCTCGACGTGGAATTCCTTGGCGTAGCCGTAGCCGCCATGGGTCATGACCGCGGTTTCGCACGCCTTGAACCCAGCCTCGGCAGCAAGATATTTCGCCGCATTGGCGGCCGGTCCGCACGGCATGCCGCTGTCGTATTGCCAGGCCGCTTTGAAGGCCATGAGCTCGGCCGCTTCGAGTTCCATCCAGCACTGCGCCAACGGGTGCTGAATGGCTTGGTTTTGGCCGATCGGATGGCCGAACACGATGCGTTCCTTGGCGTAGTGACTGGCCCGCTTGAGCGCGGCGCGGCCGAGTCCGATTGCCTCGACGGCTACCAGAATGCGTTCCGGATTGAAGCCATCGAGGATGTATTCGAAGCCGCGGCCCTCTTCGCCGATGCGGTCTTCAATCGGCACCTCAAGGCTGTCGATGAACATCTGGTTCGAGTCGACGGCTTTACGTCCCATTTTCTCGATCTCTCGCACTTCGACAAAGCGGCGGTCGAGTGCGGTGAAGAACAGCGACAGGCCGTCGGTCGGCTTGCGCACCTTTTCGGCCGGCGTCGTGCGCGTGAGGATCAGCATTTTGTCGGCGACCTGCGCCGTGCTGATCCAGATCTTCGCGCCGTTGATGACATAACGGTCGCCGCGGCGCTCGGCGCGGGTTTGCAGCTTCGCCGTCTCGAGCCCGGCGTTGGGCTCCGTCACCGCGAAGCAGGCTTTCTCGCCGCCGGAAACGACAGGCGGCAGCATGCGGCGCTTTTGTTCATCGGTGCCGTGCGCCACGACCGGATTGAGGCCGAAGATATTCATGTGAACGGCGGATGCACCCGAGAAGCCGGCGCCGGACGCCGCGATCGTGTGCATCATCACCGCGGCTTCGGTGATGCCCAGCCCCGATCCGCCGTAAGCTTCGGGAATACACACGCCGAGCCAGCCGTCCGCCGCCAGCGCGTGATGGAACTCTTCCGGAAATTTGCCGTCGCGGTCACGCTCGAGCCAGTAGTCATCGCCGAAGCGCGCGCAAATCTTCTCGATCGCCGCACGCAGCGACTGCTGAAACTCTGAGAGGGCGAACTCGATCGCCGTTACTCCGCCGCCTGCATGTCGGGGGCATCGTCGATGAAGCCGCCGGCCTGCCGCCGCCACATCGCGGCATAGCGCCCGTCGCGCGCGATCAACTCGCCATGGGTGCCTTGTTCGATAATGCGGCCATGTTCGAGCACGACGAGGCGATCCATCTGCGCGATGGTCGACAGCCGGTGGGCGATCGCGATCACGGTCTTGCCCTCCATCAGCGTGTCGAGGCTCGATTGGATCGCGGCTTCAACCTCGCTGTCGAGCGAGGATGTTGCTTCGTCAAAGACAAGAATGGGTGCGTCCTTGAGGATGACGCGCGCGATGGCGACGCGTTGCCGCTGGCCACCGGACAATTTTACGCCGCGTTCGCCGACATGGGCATCATAGCCGCGCCGGCCGTGCGAATCCTGCAGATCGAGGATGAAATCGTGGGCATGCGCGAGCTTGGCGGCGCGCACGACTTCTTCCTCGCTCGCTTCCGGATCGGCCGTAGCGGATATTGGCGCGGATCGAGCGGTGCAACAGCGAAGTGTCCTGCGTCACGACCGAGATTTGGGCGCGCAGCGATTCCTGCGTCAGACTAGAAATGTCGGCGCCATCGATCAGGATGGCGCCGCCTTCGAGCTGGAAGAAGCGCAACAGCAGATTGACCACCGTCGATTTGCCGGCGCCGGAGCGCCCGACCAGGCCGATCTTCTCGCCGGGGCGAATGGCCAGGTTGAAGTCCTGCAACACGCCGATGTCGCGGCCGTAGCCGAAATCGACATTCTTGAATTCGATGCGGCCCTCGCGCACGGTCAGTGGCTGCGCGCCGGCGGGATCGGGCAATTGCAGCGGCTGCGCAATGGTCAGCATGCCCTCTTGCACCACGCCGAGATCCTCGAAAATCTCGGTGATGCGCATGGCGATCTGGCGCGACATATTGGTGAGCTGCAATGTCAGCGGCAGCACCATGGCGATGGCGCCGACCTCGACCGCGCCGTAGCGCCACAGCACCAGCGCAATCGCACCCGATCCGGCGATGAGCAGCGCGTTGAAAACGTCAAGGATGGTGCCGAACACGGTGAGCAGCCGTTGCGAAGCGGCGAACATATCGACGTAGCGATCGACCGCGTTGCGCACGTAGAGATCCTCCTCGTGCGCGCGGGCGAAAAGCTTCACGGTCAGAATGTTGGTGTAGCTGTCGACAATACGCCCCGTAAGCAAAGAACGTGCTTCCGATGAGCGCTTCGATCGCTCGCGCATGCGCGGTACGAAATAGAGCAGCAGCGCAGCATAACCGCTGAACCACAGCAGGATTGGGACGGCAAGCCATCGGTCCGCCGCGGCCGCGAGTGCCAAGGCCGAGGTGCCGTAGACCATGATGTACCAGACCGTCGTGATCGTCGCGGTCAGCGTCGAGCGCACCGACGGCGCGGTTTGCATGACGCGACTGGAAATGCGGCCGGCAAAATCGTTCTGAAAGAACGCCCAGCTCTGGCGCACGACGTGCCAATGCGACTGCCAGCGGATCAGGCCGGTGAACGGCGCAGCGATTGCCTGGTTGGTGACGAGGTAACGCGTCAGCGTCACTATTGGGCGCACGATCACCACGACGATCGCCATGCCGAGAAGCCACGGCCAGCCTTTGGCGAGGAATTGATCGGGCGGTGTCTTCGTCACCATGGTGACGACGCGGCCCATGAACCAGGGCACGGCGCTGTCGGACAGCGCGACGCACATTTCGATCACGAACAGTGCCGCGAACAGCCATTTCGCCTGGCGGGCAAAGTGCCACAGGAAGGCGATCAGGCCGCCCGGGGGTTCCGGATGCTGCGGCGCTGCCGTCGGCGTCAAGAATTGTTCGAAAAGTGCAAACATTTGCTGATGGTTACAGGGCACATATGGGAGCCGTCAATCGCGGCTCCAAGTGGTGCCGGCAGACGTGCCAAGGGTGGTCGTCGCCAAGTTTCCGGCCTTTCGGAGCGGCAACAGCCGTGTCATCGTTGCAAGAGAAATACGTCAGGGGAACGCCATGAAGCGGGCAATTTTCATCGGCGCTTTTGTTGCGCTTGCGGGCTTTGCCGCCGGGGCACAGGCGCAAAACTATCCGGCGCGGCCGCTCACCATGCTGGTCGGCTATCCGCCCGGCGGGCCGACAGACACGCTGGCGCGAATCGTCGCTGATGGAATGAAGAACGCGCTGGGCCAAAACATTGTGGTGGAAACAGTCACCGGCGCAGGCGGCACGATCGCCACGGGCCGCGTCGTGCATGCCGCGCCGGACGGATACACGATCGGCATCGGTCAGTGGAACAGTCATGTCGGCTCGCCTGCGATCTATCCGCTCGACTACGACATACAGAAGGATCTTCAGCCGATCTCGCTGCTGACGCATTCGCCGAACTGGGTCATTGGCAAAAATGATTTACCACCGAGATCCGGGGCGGAGCTGATCGCCTGGCTGAAGGGACATTCGGAGCCGATTACCTACGCGACGGTCGGCGCCGGCAGCCCAAGCCATCTGATGGGCATGATGCTCGCCAAAGCGACCGGCGCGCATTTTCAGTTCGTGCCCTATCGCGGCGCGGCCCCGGTGATGCAGGACATGATTGGCAGCCAGATCGAGATGTCGGGACTGGAAGCATCCGGCAGCTTTCCCAACGCGCAGGCCGGCAGAATTCGAGCCTTTGCCGTCGCCAGCGCCGAGCGCTGGGTGAAATCGCCGGATACGCCGACTTTTGTCGAATTGGGAATTCCGGACTTGGTCATCGAGTTCTGGCACGGCCTATGGACGACAAAAGGAGTGCCGCAGGCCGTCGTCGATCGTCTCGACGGCGCGGTGCGTAGCGCGCTTGCTGATGCGGCCGTGCGCCAGCGGATCGAAGGTCTCGGACAAACAATCTTCCCCAGCGACCAGCAAACGCCGCAGGTGCTTGCGGCTTACCAGAAAGCCGAGATCGACAAGTGGTGGCCGGTCATCAAGGCGGCCGGCATCAAGGCGAGCGAGTGAACGCAGCTTTCACGCGGCGGCTGCAAGGCGCCGAAAAGGCATGCGCGTAGCAGTTCGTGCTCGCCGTTGAGATCGACTGCGCGCGCGCCATGCCGATCGACACCGCGGTCGCGGCGACGATCAGGCAGACCGCGAGCGCCAGCGTGGCGAGCAGCTCAATTCCAAGTGTATTTTTTCTCGACGATACTTCTTCGGAAATGGGGGGCGCGAAACCGACCTTCCCGGTCAGCTCTGTCATGGTCGGTCATCCTCGGCGAATCAGTGTGTTGCGTTGTCGCAAAGTCGCATCAGACTGAGGCGAAGCCATTGAAGAATAAAGGCGATTCGGTGGTTTTTGGTTAATGAAGCGTTAACGGCGCGGAGCACGGCGTCGATAAATGGCGAGTGTGGCAATTCGGACTCACATCGCCGGCATGGCGGCCGCCGGATTTTGCTCCATGGTGACGTGGCTCGGTTCGGAAGCGACGCGAGTGAGCCACGCGCGGATCGCCGGAAACGACCCGAGGTCATAATCGCACTCATGCGCCACATGCGTGTAGGCGTACAGCGCGATGTCGGCGATGGTGTATCGATCGGCGGCAAAGAAATCATGCAGCGTCAGATGTTTCTCCATTACGCCCAGCGCGCGATGGCCTTCTTCCATCCAATCCTCGAAGGCATGCTGCTGCAGATCGCGTCCACCCTTCACCAGCGTGAGCCAGAAATAGGCCGCGCCGATATTGGGTTCGAGGCTGTGTTGCTCGAAGAACATCCACTGCATCGCATCGGCGCGATCCATGCGATCCTCTGGCGCGAGCGCGGAGCCGCCGGCGACGTACCAGAGAATTGCGTTGGATTCGGCGAGATAGCGTCCGGGCGCGACTTCCAGGAGCGGGACCTGGCCGTTCGGGTTTTTTGCAAGGAATTCAGGCGTATGGCTTTCGCCCCGGAGGATGTCGATCTCGACGAGCCGATAGGGAATGCCGAGCTGCGCCAAGGTGAGCCGCGCCTTGTAGCTGTTTCCCGAACGCCGCATCGAATAGAGCGTATACATTGCCGCTTCCTAAGGCGTGTCCAGCAAAAGTGGATACCGGTTTTGCGTCCAGACACGCGACAAATCAAGAAGCCCGGAGCGGGATGACGATTCGACGGTAAGTCATCCTGCTCAAGTGCCCGAGCCGCAGTAGCGCGCGAGTGTTGCGGTCTTACGACTTGAACGCGGCGATGTCGTGGCCGCGTAAGGTTCCGCCCAAGCCCAGCATCATTGTAGAGCATGCGCAGAGGAAAGCCACCAAATCGCCGCCGCCGGCGCGTGTCAGGGGTATGAGCGGAGAAGATAGACAGCCGGCAAACGCAATTCCGCAAGCGCGCGCCGCGCAGTCAGCGCGGCGACGACCAGCACAGCGATGAAGCCGACCGGTTCTTTGACGAAGGGGAAGATGATGACCAGAGCGCAGGACAGGCCGATAGCGGATACTTCGTGCGGCAAGAATCCGCGCTTGCCGCCGAGGCGTATCAGGAAAGCCAGCGGCACCGCCAACACCACGAGGTCGTACGTATAGAGATAGGGCGTTGCCAGCATTGTCGCGGTGCCGAGCGCCGCGCATTTGATCTCGTAGGCAGCGCGGCTGCGCCAGAGCACGGCAATTACGCCTGCCGCGGCGAGACCCAGTACGATTTGCACGGTCCAGGCCAGCGCCTCGCTGCCGCCCAGCGTGCGGGTGAGTCCGAATGCGGTTTGCAGCTTGCTCAGGTCCGCCTGCCCCTCGGAGAGAAAGACGTGCGAGGTGTGACCGATATTCGCAAAGAAAGCCTGCCAACTCTCCACGCCGAAAGCCAGTAACGATGCGAGAGCCATGAGGGCCGCGACGATCATGGCGGTGACGAACACGCGCCAGTGCCCGCCTGCGGCCAGCGCAATCGGAAATATCATGCCGAGATGCGGTTTGTAGGTGAGCAGCCCAAGCAGCACGCCCGCCATGATCGGTCGCCGATCGAGGAGAATGAGCGTGCCGCCGATAAGACCGGCGCTGAGGAATCCGTTCTGCCCGACGAGAAAGTTCGCCAGTACGGCGGGAAATGCGACGGCAAGGAGAAAACCGATGCGGTCGCCGATGATGGCGCGGATCGCCATGACATAGGCAGGGAATGTGCCGAAGACCCAGACCGCGTTGGCGATCGCATAGGGCAGCAGTGACAGGCCGGCGGCGACGAACAGGAAAGTCGGCGGATAGTGCCAGCCGAAATAGCCGTCGAACGCATGGCCGACAGCGCTTTCCTCCGCGAGCTTGTGGGTCGGCCAGTCGTAAGCCGCCGCGGCGTGACCGGCGAGCGCGAGCTTGCCGGCTGCCCAGACATTGACGAAGTCAGTCGGCAACCCGTTGCCGTCCGGCGCCTCCAGCCAAATGCCGTCGAGGTAGGCGGTAGTGAGATAGACCAGATGCGCAACAACGAGGGCAAAGCAGACAAGCTCGACGGCTCGCACCAGCTTGGCACGGCCTCCATCTGCCGGAGACACTTCATAGAAGGCCATCGGCGGCTCAGCCTCACTTACCGTTACCGTGCAGCTAAGCCCGCGGACCTTGAAAAACCCTTAAATTCAATAAGATCGAGCTGGGCATGGGGATCCGCGGGCGCCGGCGAACGCCGTGATCCATTCGACATCGCGATCCCAGAAACGGCCGGCATTCGTTAAGCCGGTGTTAGAACTCGCCGCCCACGATGCGCGCCGCGCCAAGCAGCCAGCACGCATGACCACGATCGATCCGGCCCTCCACGACCGTACCGCGTCATCCTTCCAGGTGACTGCGTCGCTGTCTCAGTCATCGCGCCTGCGCGTCTATCTGCTCCGCGCCGGCGAAGTGACGGCTCTGGTGGCGTTCCTGAGCTTCTGCGTGATGTGGGTGCAGTGGCAGGCGTCGTCTCACGGCTTCTACAACGTATCGGGCGACTTCGTGGGATTCTGGACCGCGGGCGAATTGGCGCTCGAGGGACATGCGGCGGACGCCTATCGCGAGATGCCGCATTTCTTTAAGCAACTGGCCCTGCATGGCGATCCCAGCCGGCTCTATCTTGCTTTCTTTTATCCGCCGTTTTTTTTGCTGTTGTGTGCCGGCTTTGCCTTGCTCGGCTTTTTCACCGCCCTGTGCGTGTGGCTCGCAACAACGTGCGCCTGCTACGCCGCCGCAATCCGCGCACTGCTGGCAAAGGACTTGGGTCCAGGCTCGCATGTCTGGGTTCTTTTTCTTGGTTATCCGGCCGTCATGGTGAACATCGGCTTCGGGCAAAACGGATTCCTGAGCACGGCGCTGATGGGCGGGGCGGCCGTCTGGCTCGACCGCAGGCCGGAATTGGCAGGCCTTTGTCTTGGCTGTCTGGCCTACAAACCGCAGCTAGGCATCATCGTGCCGCTGGCGCTCGCAGTAGCGAGGCGGTGGCGGGCATTCGCCTTCGCTTCGGCGACGGTGCTGGTCCTGGTGGCCGCGGCGACATTGGCTTTCGGTTTGGATATTTGGCCGCCCTTCATCGCCGACATGGAGGTAGCGCGCCACAATTGGATGGAAGCGCCGGTGCCGGCGTACTTGCAGTTTTTGGTGACGATTTTCGGCGCGATACGTCTGCATGATGGGCCGTTGCCGCTGGCCTACGCGGCTCAGGCAGTGGTGAGCGTCACGGCCATGTTCATGCTGGTGCGTGCGCTGATGATGCGGCCTCCCGGAATGCGGTCGGGCAGGGCGGAAATCGCGGCAATCGCCGCATGTATTCCGTTTTGCTCGCCTTTCATGCTGGAATACGACCTGCTGATCCTGGCCGTGCCGATGGCCTGGCTTCTGGGCGAGGCGTTGCGCGACGGCTTTCGTCGTGGCGAGGGCATCGCGCTGGTAGCTGCATATCTGGCGCCGGCTTTGTTCAAGGTCACGGCGTTCGACAATGCGATCAAGCTATCCGTCATTGCTGCCGCAGCGCTATTGTTTGTTGTGGTGCTGCGGCGAATGACGGAAGTATCGGCGGATTATTCGCTCACGAAATCCGGAACGAAGCTGCCCGTGGAGGCGCTGCAGGATTGCGCGGTGCGAGCCGCGATCCATCCTGCGGCGAGGAAGCACAGCACGCCGATGCCAACGCCCGCGAATACATCGCTGAAATAATGCGACCCATCGATCGGCGTGGCAGCGAGCATAGCCGCGTTCAGCACCAGAATCGCCCAGCGCACGAACGGTATCGGCCATAGTGCCAATATAAGAATCATCGCGAGCGCGGCATGCAGGCTCGGAAACGAGATAATTCCTTCCGATCCAATCGCCACCAGCATGCGGTAGCTGCCGTCGCGCAAGCCATAAAACACCGGCCAGCTTGTGCTGACAGCGGGCATCACGTGCGGCGAATCGGTGCTGCTCAAGGCGTAATAGGGCCACGTGCCCGCAGCCGGCAGCAGCGCCGAGATCGCGATCGTGATCAGCGCGGCGAATATGAAACTCAGCATGTAGATCCGCAGCCGTAAGAGCCGGCCGCTGAAAGCGAGGCTGAGCGCCGCGACAATCATCTGCAGACTGAGCGAGAAGTAGATCGGATGCAGCACTGCATAGAGTCCGGGTGATCCGTTTATCCAGTTCAACAGTGCACGCCAGTCGAGGCCGAGCGCCCGGTCCACGGCATCCAGGACCTGATCCTGGAGCGGCAAGTTCGCGGCTGCGGCGAGATAGGAGAGCGGCGCCGCCACCGCGGCGAAGACGATCAACTGGGCGGCGTTCTCCAACCCCGACGCGGCGCGGGGGTCGGGCCGATAGAAGCGATAAAACCAGGCTCCCCCGATCAGGGCGGCGGCGACCAGCGCCGGTGCCGCGAAGGTTCTCCATCCGAGGGAAAAGCTGCTGATGGCCGATGCGATGAGCACGAAGGCCGTCACTGCCGCGATGAGGGCCCAGATTATCCGGTCGAGCCGCCGCAGCGTCGGGACGTCGCGCAGTGTCTCGTACGCCGGGTCCATCACGGCTCCTTGGGGGACAGCTATCCCTGTTCATTAGGCCCGCCCGGCCTTAACGGAGCGTTGCCGGTGCGACAGCCTCAATCCGGATGCCGGAGATTTGAGGACGAGCCGGGATTTGGTGCTTGCCTGTGCTTAATGAGCGATTTAGGAAGCACCCGCCGTTAGAGCCCTTGGAGAAACGGAATGGCCTTCATTGCGGACCAGATCATGCGCATCAAGCCGTCAGCAACCATTGCTGTCACGGATAAAGCGCGCGCGCTGAAACTGGCCGGCCGCGACGTCATCGGGCTCGGCGCCGGCGAGCCCGATTTCGATACGCCGGACAACATCAAGGAAGCGGCGATCAAGGCGATCCGTGACGGCAAGTCGTCGAAGTACACGGCCGTGGATGGCATTGCCGAACTGAAGGCCGCGGTCTCGAGCAAGTTCAAGCGCGAGAACAATCTCGACTACAAGCCGTCGCAGATCATCATCGGCACCGGCGGCAAGCAGGTTCTGTACAACGCGCTGGTGGCGACGTTGAACCCGGACGATGAGGTCATCATCCCGGCGCCCTATTGGGTGAGCTATCCGGACATGGTGCTGCTCGCCGGCGGCACGCCGGTTGAGATCCTCACCACCATGGCCTCTGGCTACAAGATGAAGCCGGCGGACCTCGAAAGCGCGATCACGCCGAAGACCAAGTGGATCATCTTTAATTCGCCGTCGAACCCGACCGGCGCCGCCTATACGCGCGACGAGCTGAAGGCCGTGACCGACGTTCTGGTGCGGCATCCGCACGTGCACGTGATGGCCGACGACATGTACGAGCACCTCGTCTACGACGACTTCAAATTCTACTCGCCGGCGCAACTCGAGCCTCGGCTCTACGACCGCACGCTCACTGTGAACGGCTGCTCAAAGGCCTATTGCATGACCGGATGGCGGATCGGCTATGCCGGCGGCCCGGAGCAGTTGATCAAGACGATGGCGATGATCCAGTCGCAGTCGACCTCGAACCCGACTGCGGTGGCGCAATGGGCTGCCGTCGAGGCGCTCAACGGGCCGCAGGATTTCATCGCCAAGCACAACAAGATCTTCAAGGAGCGGCGCGACCTGTGCGTCTCGATGCTCAACCAGGCGCGCGGTATCAAATGCCCCAAGCCGGAAGGCGCATTCTATGTCTATCCGTCGTGCGCCGGCACGATCGGCAAGACGGCGCCGACCGGCAAGAAGCTGGCGACCGACGAGGATTTCGTCACTGAACTTCTGGAGGCGGAAGGCGTCGCGGTGGTGCAGGGGACGCCATTCGGCGTCGGTCCGGCGTTCCGCATCTCCTACGCCACGGCGACAAGCGCGCTTGAGGAAGCCTGTACGCGCATCCAGCGCTTCTGCGGTAATTTGCAGTAGCATAGCCGCGCCGGCATCCTGTTCTTTGTAGGGGTTCGGCCGTGCGATAATGGCGGGGAGACGGCGGGTTCAATCTCGCCTACACTCTGACTAAAGGTCTGCCATGCGGGCCGGCTGAGGGGAGAATCCAGATGCTTCGTAATGCGTTTGTGGTGGCGGCTTTAGGGGCCGCGGCGCTGGCCACGGTTTCGTCGACTCCCGCCGATGCACAGCAGGACCGCGTGCAGGCAGGCTCGCTCGAATGCTCGATGTCGGCGGGTATTGGCCTGATCGTCGGCTCGCAGCGCAACGTGGCGTGCAATTACAAGCCGAATGGCGGACCGCCCGAGGCCTATGTCGGGACCATGACGAGAATTGGACTTGATGTCGGCGTCACCGGCGGCGGCGCAATCATCTGGGCGGTATTTTCAGGAACCAACCGCTACACCGGAATGCTGACCGGCACCTATGTCGGCGCATCGGCCGAAGCATCGATCGCCGCCGGCCTCGGAGCGAATGTGCTGGTCGGCGGATCGAATCGATCGGTGGCGCTGCAGCCCCTGTCGGTCCAGGGACAGGTCGGATTGAATATCGCAGCCGGCATAGGATCGTTGGAGCTTCATCTCGCCCAGTAGGCCGGCGCTCCTCGGCAGCGCAGGGCAAAGTGCCGGCAGCGTGCCGCGCGTAATGTCGCGCCCCTTGACCACCCCCGCTACTGCCTGAAACGATGGCGGCAACCAGCCCGCTGCGGGAGGTATCCATGGCTACTAACGGCAGTAACGGCACAAGAGCGTCGGGTCCGCGCTGCATCGCTCTGGTCGGCCCATTTCAGAGCGGCAAGACCACACTGCTCGAAGCAGTCCTCGCCCGGACCGGCGTCGTCCAGCGCCAGGGCACCGTCGAAGCCGGCAACACGGTCGGCGACGCCAGCAAGGAAGCGCGCCAGCACCGCATGAGTGTTGAGCTTTCGGTCGCCACTACGACTTTCATGGGCGACGCTTATACCTTCCTTGACTGTCCGGGCTCTGTTGAATTCGTCCATGACATGCGTGCGGTGCTGCCGGCGATCGACGTGGCGGTGGTGGTGTGCGAAATGGACGAGAAAAAGGTCCCGCAGCTCCAGCTCATTTTGCGCGAGCTGGAGGAGAAGAAAATTCCGCACATCCTGTTCGTCAACAAGATCGACAAAGCCGATGCCGGCGTCCACGACGTGCTCAAGCTGCTGCAGCCGGCTTCCCGCACCAAATTGATCTTGCGGCAAATCCCGACATTCAACGGCGATCTGATTTCCGGCTTCGTCGATCTCGCGCTTGAGCGCGCCTTTGTGTACAAAGAACATGCGCCTTCTGAAGTCGTCCCGCTGGAAGGCGACGCGGCCGATCTGGAAAAGACCGCGCGCTTCTCCATGCTCGAAACTCTTGCCGATCACGATGACGAGCTGATGGAGCAATTGCTCGAGGACATCCAGCCGCCGCGCGATAAGGTATTCGACGATCTCACGCGCGAACTCCGCGAAGGCCTCGTTTGCCCAGTTCTGATGGGCACGGCCACGCGCGCCAACGGCGTTTTGCGCCTGCTGAAGGCACTGCGTCACGAATCGCCGGGCATTGCCGAGACGGTGAAACGGCTCGGTGTAAAGGGCGGCAGTGAGGGTGTCGCCTATGTGCTCAAAACGCTGAACACGGCCCACGGCGGAAAAATGTCGGTTGCGCGTGTGCTGGCCGGGCAAGCCGCAGATGGCACGACTTTCATATCTGGCGACGAGGAAGCCGGCCGCGTGGCTGGCGTGTTCAAGCTTGTCGGCCAGAGCACCGAAAAGCGCGGAGCGGCCGTACTCGGCGAGACTGTCGGTTTGGCCAAGCTCGACAAGGCCAAGACCGGCGACACGCTGTCATCTGGCAGGCTGGCTCACGCTCCTGTCGCGAATGTCGATGCCTATCCCCCGGTACTTGCCATCGCGATTACAGCCAAGGAGCGCAGGGACGATGTGAAGCTCGGCCAGGCGCTCCACAAACTGGTCGAAGAAGATCCCTCGATTACTATCGTGCACAATCCCGATACACACGAGGTTGTATTGTGGGGTCAGGGCGAAATGCATCTCCGCGTCGCCACCGAACGCCTTAGCGACCGCTTCGGTGTCGCCATCGAACGTCGCCAGCCGACCGTCGGCTACCGCGAGACCATCCGCAAAGGCGTCGTGCAGCGCGGGCGGCACAAGAAGCAGTCCGGCGGTCACGGCCAGTACGGCGACGTCGTACTCGACATCAAGCCGATGCCACGCAGCGCCGGATTTTCCTTCGAGGATAAAATCTCGGGCGGCGTGGTGCCGCGGAACTACATTCCGTCGGTTGAGGAAGGCGTCGTCGATGGACTCCAGCACGGACCACTGGGTTTTCCCGTCGTCGATCTTCATGTCGCTCTGGTCGACGGCTCATATCACACCGTGGATTCCTCAGACATGGCGTTCCGGCAGGCGGGCCGGATCGGCATCGTCGAGGCGCTGCCGCAATGTCAGCCGGTGCTGCTCGAGCCGATCCATCTGGTCGAAATCAACTGTCCGTCGGACGCGACCGCCAAGATCAACGCGCTGATGTCCGGCCGGCGCGGCCACATTCTCGGCTTCGATACACGTGAAGGCTGGGAAGGCTGGGACGTGGTGCGGGCGAAAATGCCGGAAGCGGAAATCGGCGATTTGATCGTAGAGGTCCGTTCGGCCACCGCCGGCGCGGGCACGTTCACGTTCAAGTTCGACCACATGGCCGAACTGACCGGCCGCACTGCCGATCAGATTGTCGCCGCGCGCCGCGCCGCGGAGTGACGCAGTGCCAGCTTATTGGGTGGCTCGGTCGAAGATCAACGATCCGGCCGAATACAAGAAATACACCGACCTGGTGCCCGCGATCATCGGCAAGCACGGCGGCAAAGTTCTCGCGCGCGGCGGACGTTTCCAGATCATGGAAGGCCCGCACAAATTCCACCGCTTCGTGTTGATCGAGTTCCCGACATTCGAGCAGGGTGTCGCCTGCTTCAAGTCCGACGAATATAACAAGGCCGCCGCGTTTCGCCGCGCCAATGGCGCGGGCGAAGTCGAAACCATTATGGTCGACGGCGGTGATGCGACGACGTGATGCCCGGAAGGCGGCCGCGGTTATGTTTTATTGCGGCTTGATCCCGGCAAACTAAATCACCTTGCCCCATTTTTCCATCTCGGCAGCGATCAGCTTGCCGAATTCGGCCGGCGACATCGGCATCGGGATGCCGCCAAGGTCTTCGATGCGTTTCTTGAACGTGGTGTCCGCCAGCGCGGCGTTAAGTTCGGAATTGAGGCGGTTGATGATGTCGGGCGGCGTCGCTCTCGGCGCCATGAGGCCCTGCCAGGCAAACGCCTCGTAGCCGGGCACAAAATCGGCGACGGGTTGCAAGTCGGGAAACAATTCGAGCCGCTTCGCGCTGGTGACGGCGAGTGGGCGCAGTTCGCCCGATTTAACATGCTCCTGTGACAGGATCACCATGTCGAACATCACCTGGTCCTGCCCCGCCAGCATGTCGGTCACTGCGGGCGCGTCGCCGCGATAGGGAACATGCAGCATGGTGGTACCGGTCAGCATCTTGAAGAGCTCGCCGGCAAGATGCGGTGTCGAGCCGACGCCGCCGGATGCCATATTGACCTGTCCGGGATGCGCTTTCAGATATTCGATCAACTCCGGCACGGTTTTCACCGGCAGCGACGGATTGACGACAAGGATGGTCGGATCGGACGCAATGCCGCCAATCGGCGCAAGATCACGAGTGAAGGAGAAACTGATATCCGGATTGATCACCGCATTGATGACGTTCGGATTGGCCAGCATCAATAGCGTGTAGCCGTCCGGCGCCGCCTTCACGACCGTGTCAGCCGCAAGCTGCTGGGCGGCCGAGCCGCGGTTCTCGACGACGAAGGTTTGGCCGAGCCGTTCCGAAAGTGCAGCGCCGATGAGCCGGGCGATAATGTCTGCTGTGCCGCCGGGCGGGAAGCCGACCATCAGGTGGATCGGCCGCGACGGATAGGTGTCGGCGCGGGCGCTGCGCAGGACCGCCGGGGTCGCAAGCGCTCCAGCGGCGAGATTCAAAAAGTGACGGCGGACTATGTTTTTCATTCCGGCAAGCTACACCGCACGTGAATGACGGGAAAGCCGCCGCAACCAGGCGTTATGCCGCGTTGCGCGTCTCGCGCGGGCACGCGATTACGATTATTCCTGCTTGATGTTGGCGGCCTTGATCACTTTCGCCCACTTCGCGGTGTCGCCGACCATTATTTTCTCGAAATCCGCGGGGCTGCCGACGAGGGGTATCGTGCCGAGTTGACCGAGCCTTGCACTGATGACCGGATCCTTGAGGCCGGCATTGATCTCTTTGTTGAGCAGATCGACGATATCGGCGGGAGTTTTCTTCGGCGCCGCGATGCCGAACCAGGTGTTCGCCTCGTATCCCGGCAGGAATTCGCCGATCGTCGGAACGTCTGGCAGCACCGGTGAGCGGTTCGCGGTCGAAACCGCCAGGGCGCGCAGCTTTCCGGCCTGGATGTAGCTCACTAGCGTGGTGACGGATTCGAACATGACCTGCGCCCGCCCGCCGAGCAGGTCGGTGAGCGCCGGCGCCGCACCGTGGTACGGCACATGGAGCAGGTCCACATTGGCCATTAGTTTGAATAGTTCGCCCGCCATTTGCGGCGTGGTGCCGTTGCCGACCGACGCCATGTTGATCTTGCCGGGATTTTCCTTCGCGTAGGCGATGAATTCCGGAACCGTTTTGGCCGGCACCGACGGGTTGACCACCATCGCCATCGGCACGAATGCGATGCCGCACACCGGCGCGATGTCCCGGTGCAGGTCGAAGGCGAGGTCTTTATAGTAGGACACGCTGATTGCGGCAGAGGAACTGATCAACAGCAGTGTGTAGCCGTCTGGCGGCGACGTGACGACGGCTTCGATTCCGATCGTGCTACCGGCGCCGGGACGGTTCTCGACGATGAAAGGCTGGCCGAGCCGGTTGGCAAGCCATTCACCGATCAGGCGCGCGTAAATGTCGGTCGGGCCGCCGGGCGGAAAGCCGACAATGATCCGCACCGGGTGCGATGGATAAGCCTCGCCCCAGGCAAAGCGTGTTGCCGTCGTGAGCGCTGCGCTGCCTGCCGCCAGATGGAGGAATTGTCGACGTTTCATCCCGGCCCCCACTGCCACCAAAATACATCCGGTAGTGTGGTCGAGGCTAGGTGGCAAAGTGGCGCCGGCACAGCGAGGCTCGCTGCGTTGATCCGCTCAGTCGGACGAGGCCGAACCGGGCCAGCGGCGCGACTGACCGATAACGGATGAATGCCCCTATTTTGCTATGATGCACAATGCCTCTGTCGCCAACAATATGCTAGGCTACGGAGGTGCTAGAAAAAGCCGCCAAGCTAGGGACGAAAACTGTGGGCACCTCATCTGAGACAGAAGTCGATCGCAGCAGATTATTCGTGCCAGCCGCGGGCGGTTTCTATGAAACCTTCGCTCCGTTCGCCTACACGCTGATCCGTGTCACGCTCGGTCTCATTCTGATCCCGCACGGTTATGCCAAGCTGTTCGGCGACGACGCTGTCGCCGCCTCGCGTAACTTCGTCAACTTCGGCTGGGCCTTTCCGTTAGCCTGGGCCTATTTCATCGGTGCGGTGGAATTCTTCGGCGGGATCCTGCTGGCGCTCGGGCTGTTTACGCGCATCGTCGCCGCGGCTTTCGTCATCGAGATGGCAGTGATCTCGTTTGGCGTGCTCTACCCAAGCTGGTCTTGGGGTAAGCGCGGTATGGAATACGCACTGTTCATGGGGATCGTGGCGCTTGCCATTTTCCTGCGCGGCGGCGGGCGCTGGTCGCTCGATAGGCTCATCGGCCGCGAGTTTTGATGGGCGGGCGCGCCGACATCCAATCGCGCTTAGGTCAAAAGGCGGAAGTCGCCCCGCTCATTCGATAACCTCATCGGCGAGCGCCGGAAAATTCGATGGCAACTCGATGCCGGTGGCCTTGGCGGTTTTGAGGTTGATGACCAACGGGTAGCGTGTCGGTTCCTCGAACGGCAAATCGCTGGGCCGTGCACCGTTGAGGACGCGCGCGGCCAAGGCGGCGGCGCGTTCCATGGATTCCTTCAAGTCCGGCCCGTATGACATTAAGCCGCCGTCGCGCACCCGCGGCGTGTCGTATTCGTAAAGCGCCGGAATGTGGTGCGCGCCTGCCGCCCGAACCCTGTCCGCTTTATCTCCCCGAAAACGGGCATCAAGCGTTAATGAATACGAGCCCTAGCTAGGCCGCCACGCGCGGCTCGCCACCGCCGGGCGGCGGGACCGGCATGCCGTCGGCGGCATATTCGTTGAGTTTATTGCGCAGGGTTCGGATCGAAATGCCCAGCACATTCGCCGCGTGCGTGCGGTTGCCCAGGCAATGCTTGAGCGTTTCCAGGATGAGATCGCGTTCCACTTCGGCAACGGTGCGGCCGACCAGCGCACGCGACACCTGCTCGGCGGCGAGTGCGGCATGGACGACACCCGGCGCGCTGCGCTGTTGATCGAGCCGCACGCCGTCGGGGGCGAGGATCGCTTCCGGCCCGATCTCGGCGCCGCTCGCCATCAGAACGGCGCGATGCATGGTGTTTTCCAATTCGCGCACGTTGCCGGGCCAATAGTTGACCGCGAGCGTGCGCCTGGCTTCCTGCGACACCGGTCGCACCGGCGTGCCGTTCAACGCGGCGTATTTCTTGACGAAGTAGTCCGACAGCTCGACCACATCGGCCGGGCGTTCGCGCAACGGCGGGATTTTAAGGTTCACGACGTTGAGCCGGAACATCAGGTCTTCACGGAACGTGTTCTCGCGGACCGCCTCGGCCAAGTTGCGATTGGATGTCGCGATGATGCGGATATCGATCGGCACCGGCCGGGTGCCGCCGACGCGGTCGATCATCCGCTCCTGGATCGCGCGCAACAGCTTGGCTTGCAGACGCACGTCCATCTCCGAAATTTCGTCGAGCAGCAGCGTGCCGCCATTGGCTTCCTCGAATTTACCGACACGGCGCGCGATCGCGCCGGTGAAGGCGCCCTTCTCGTGGCCGAACAATTCGGATTCGAGCAGCGTCTCCGGGATCGCAGCGCAGTTGACGCAAATGAACGGCCTTCTGGCGCGGCTCGATCGGCTGTGGACATAGCGTGCCAGCACTTCCTTGCCGGTGCCGGATTCGCCTGTGATCAGCACGGAGGCATCGCTGCCGGCGATCTGCTGGGCGAGCTTGACGACACGCGCCATGGAATCGTCGCGGTAGATCAGTTCGCGGGTGTCGTCGGCGACCGCCGCCAACACGGCGGCGATCAATTCCGCGTCGGGCGGCAGCGGGATGTATTCCTTGGCGCCGGCATGGATCGCAGCAACCGCGGCGCGGGCGTCGGTGGCGGTCCCGCAGGCGACGATCGGTGCGTGAATGTGTTCTGCTTCAAGTCCGGCGACGAGCTCGCGAATGTCGATTGCGACATCGACCATCAAAAGATCTGCGCCGCGACCCGAACGCAACACGGCAAGCGCCTGTGCGATATCGGCGGCGTGGGTCACTGTCGCGCCCTTGTCCATCGCGATCTTGGTCGCGGTGGTGAGCTGGCCGTGGAGCGTGCCGACGATGAGGAGGCGCATGTTGTTATTCCTTTTCGCTACAGCCGGGCAATCTACGCCCGCTCCGCCTTGATGATTTCCGTCATGGTCACGCCGAGTTTCTCTTCCACCAGCACGACCTCGCCGCGGGCAACCAGTCGGTTATTCACGTAGATATCGATCGCCTCGCCGACTTTGCGATCGAGTTCGAGCACAGAGCCCGGGCCGAGCTTGAGCAATTCGCCGATCTCCATCCGTGCCCGCCCGAGCACCGCGGAGACCTGGACCGGTACGTCGAATACCGCTTCGAGATCGGCGGCGATCCGTGTCGTCGGTCCCTCCGGTTCAGCCACGAGGGGGACATCGGCCTGTGCGCCGGCGTCGTCGAGGCTGGGCAGCGAGATTTTTACATCCTCACTCATTGTCAGATCTCCTCAACGCCTCGTGGGTGTCGGCAAAATTGCGATTCGCGCTGATGTAACTCGTAACCGCCGCGTTGATCGCCGCGTCCGCCGCTGCGCTGTCGCGGTTGATCCCGCCGTCGGCCCATTCGACGCGGCAATCGCCGATCGCGATGTCGGGTTCGGCGAGCACGACCAGTCGGCCCTGGAAGTTGTTGGCGCGCACGATGTCTTCGAGCTTTTCACGCGCCGATGCGTAGAGCGCGTCGTTGATGCGCACTGCGATGTGCGGAGCCGACACAAGCTCACGAAAGCAGCCGCTCGCCAGCGCCGAGATTTCGGCGAACGGCTCGCGCGCGATCAGCGCCGGCGCGAGTTTCCTGGCAACCGCCACTGCGACCTCCACGGCTTCGCATTCGAGGCGTGTTTCGACGCTCTTGAGCGCTCCGTTCGCTTCGGCAAGATCGGCGGCGATGCGGTCCATGGCGCTGGCCACGCGGCGGTCGTACTCGATCTTGGCGTCGGCTTGGGCGTCCGCGTAGCCTTGGCGGTGCGCAGCGGTTTCAGCTTCGGCGAGCTTTTGCGCGTGTTCGGCGAGCGAAATGGCCGACCCAGCCTGCTTGCTGCCGGGGCCTACGGCGAAGTCGACGTCAAAAAGATATTTTGCCGGCGCGCCCATTTCCATTCGCCTCAGTAGATCAACTCTTCTTCGCCGCGGGTCTTGGAGATGATGATCTCGCCCTTGGCGGCCAAGTCTTTGGCGAGATTAACGAGCAGTGCCTGCGCTTCATCGACCTCGCGCAGGCGCACTGGGCCCATCGCCTGCATGTCATCCATCAGCATTTTGGCGGCGCGCGTCGACATATTGGACAGGAAGAACTGGCGCACCGGCTCGGTCGCGCCTTTCAGCGCAAACGAAAGCTTGTCCTTCTCGACGTGGCGCATCAACGTTTGCGCCGAGGCGGTGTCGAGCTTGGTCAAGTCGTCGAACGTGAACATCAGGGTCTTGATGCGTTCCGCGCTTTCGCGATTGTCTTCCTCGAGGGCGGTGAGAAAGCGGGTCTCGGTCTGCCGGTCGAAATTGTTGAAGATTTCAGCCATTACCTCGTGGGCGTCGCGCCGGCGCGTCTGCGACAGGCTCGACATGAATTCGGTGCGCAGCGTCTGCTCGACCCGCTCCAGCACCTCTTTTTGCACCGCCTCCATGCGCAGCATGCGGTTCACCACGTCGAGCGCCAGCTCTTCGGGCAGGATAGCGAGCACGCGCGCGGCGTGTTCCGGCCCGATCTTGGAAAGCACAACCGCGACGGTCTGCGGATATTCGTTCTTGAGATAATTGGCGAGCATCTCCTCCTGAACGTTGGAGAGCTTTTCCCACATGTTGCGACCGGCGGGACCGCGGATTTCTTCCATGATGTTATTCACGCGATCCGCCGGAAGGTAGGATTGCAGCAGACGTTCCGTGGCGTCGAAATTGCCCATGACCGCGCCGGACGTGGATATGCGCGAAACAAACTCGATCAGCAGGTTTTCGACCAGCTGCGCGTCGATGGTGCCGATGGTCGACATCACCACCGAAATCTGGCGCAGTTCATCGTCGTCGAGCAGGCTCCATATCTTGGCGCCGTATTGCTCGCCGAGCGCGAGCATGAGAACCGCCGCGCGCTCGGGCCCTCTGAGTTGACGCTTGGCCGGCGTTGCCGCGCCTGGACGGTTGACCAGGCTCGCCAACGCGCTGTTGATTTCGCGAGCTGCGGCATCGTTTCCATTTTTATCGGCGGTTGCGGAAGCCATGGTGTCGACCGATCAGGCGGCGGCGCTTTCTTGCAGCCATTGGCGAATGATGGAAACGGTTTCACGCGGATTCTTATCGGCGATCTCACCCACCTTCTGCACCGATTGGGCGTGGACCTGGCCCTGTACCTGGGCCATGTCGATCATCTGCGATGTTTTATTGGTATCAGGCGGTCTTATCTGCTGAACGCTGTCCAGGCCGGCTGAAGCACCGGCGGAAGGTTCTCGCGTCAGGCCGGCAGGACCATTGTCGAGGTTTCCGGGAAATCCGTTGCCTGCCGGTAATGCCCGCATGGCGCGTTCGTCGGGCGCGAGAATGCGGCGCACCAGCGGCCGAACTACCATCAGCAGCACGACCAAGCCCAGAAGACCCATCACCACCACCTCTATGGCGCGCATGATGTCGTCTTTGGTGAACTGGAACGCCGACAACCAGCTCGGTGGCTCGGCAATCGGGACCGCCGGCGTCTCGGCGAAGCGCAGATTGACGACCTCGACCTGATCGCCGCGCTTTTGGTCAAAGCCGATGGCCGAACGAACCAGCGCGGCGATCTGATCGATCTCTTCCTTGCTGCGCGGCTGATAGGCGACCTCGCCCTTGTCGTTTTTGGCGTAGGTGCCGTCGACAAGCACGGCGACCGAAATACGATTGACATGGCCGCCTTCGATGACTTCGGTCTTTGACGTCTTTGAGATTTCGTAATTGACGATTTCTTCCGATTTCCGGGTTTCATCGCCCCGCGCGGCGCCGCCGTTGGCGCCATTGGTCTGGCGCTGGCCGCCGCCGGGTATCTCGTTTCCGACGGTCACCTGATTGTCCCGGCCCTCGCTTGTCGCGGAGGTCTCCTCGCGCGTCTGGCTGGAACGAACGACGCGACCCTCGGGGTCGAATTTGTCCGACGTTTGGGTCACGCGATTGAAATCGAAATCGGCGGCGATTTGCACCCGAGAATGGCCGGAGCCCACGACCGAAGAGACAATGCCCTCAACCTGCGTGCGCAATCGCTTTTCGAAAGCCGCTTGCCGCTCGTCGGAGCTGACATCGCCGCCGTTTGGATCGTTGGCGGCGCCGTCGGCGAGAAGGTGACCCTGGTCGTCGACGATCGATACACGCTCCGGCCGCAGGCCGTTGACGGCGGTGGCCACGAGGTGGCGAATGGCGCGAACCTGTTGCGGCTCGAGTGCGCCGCGCACCTTCAATACGATCGATGCCGTGGCGTCGGCCTTGTCGCGTGAGAATAGCGGCCGATCCGGCATTACCAGATGTACGCGCGCGTCCTGGACGCGATCGAGCGCACGAATGGTGCGGGCAAGCTCACCTTCGAGCGCGCGTATGTTGTTGATATTCTGGACAAAACTTGTTGTGCCGAGCGCGTCTGACTTGTCGAAAATCTCGTAACCGACGCCGCCGCCCTTGGGCAATCCGCCTTCCGCCAGCGTCATGCGCAGCCGGCCGACGCGGTCTTTCGGCACCATGATGATGTTGCCGTCGTTGCGCAGCTCGTAGGGGACGCCTTCACGATCTAGCTCCTTCACGATCGAAGCGGAGTCGTCAAAGGCGAGATCAGTGAAGAGCGGCGTCATCTGCGGCGACGTCACGCGCACGATGAGAAAGGCGAAGAAACCGATCAGCGCAATAGTGACTGCACCCATCGCCGCAACGCGCGGAGCGCCGAGCGTCCTGACAAACTCCACCAGACCTCGCACTGGGCAGTGTCCTCCACCTGGCGACGCTTCGGGTCGCGGTGGGCAATATTTGCCCGGTGGATGGTTAGCGCCCGGTTAATATGAGGCCAAAAGCCATTGTGCTGCATTCGCTTGCCAGCGAAGTGTGCTCTCGGTGCACTCTCCTCGAACGGCCAAGCGCCAAAAAACAAAACGCCGGCCACTGCGGCCGGCGGTTGGCGAATTGGTAAGACCGATTAACCGCGCGTTACTGGCGATACTGTTGAATACGCGTCGTGCGCAGGCCGGCGAGGCCGTGCTGATCGATCGAGTATTGCCAGGCCAGAAATTCTTCGACCGTCAGCGTGTACCGGGTGCACGCCTCTTCAAGAGAAAGCAGCCCGCCGCGCACAGCAGCGACTACTTCCGCCTTGCGGCGAATGACCCAGCGCTTGGTACCCGGAGCTGGCAGATCCGCGATCGTAAGCGGCGAACCGTCCGGCCCGATGACATATTTGACCCTCGGGCGATGGGGTTCGGTCATAGGAACTCTCACGTACTCGACAACACCACAGGCTTTGACAGTACCCGTGGCGGCTTAAAATTTACCTAAGCAAACCGCGAAATTGGCGGCTTTTGCCGGCGTGGACGGTCCGAGAGGGTCGTTTTGTGTTGTCATCGCGCGAGAAGGGCCTCGCGTCGCCGTACTAAGCGGGCGGAGTTGCCGACGATCACAGAGATTGGCCGAGGAGATTGCCGAGCCCGCTGTTGGTGATCGATTGGATCGAACTGATCGGGTAGCTCTGCCCTCCCACCATGACCGTTGGCGGATTTTGGCTGACATTGACGGCACTGACCGTGCCCTGCACCTGCGTGGAGACCGTGACCGGCACGCCATTGGCTCCGGTTGCGGTGACCGACAGGGTGTAGTTCCCGTCGGGCCACGTGACGCCATTGTTGCCTTTGCCGTTCCAGGCATAGGCCTGGGTCCCGGAGCTGATCGAGCCGGTTCCCGTATAGGCGACTTGGCCGGTCGAGCTCGTAATGGTCACGGCGGCCGTTGCCGGAGACGGCGAGTTCAAACTCCACGTCGCCTCCTGACCCGTCGCGTTGGAGAGGGCTGCCGCGTTGCTGCTCACGGTGACGGTCGAACCGAGGAATTGCATTGCCTGGGTCGCCTCGGAGGTCTGTTGCAGCGAAATCAGGGTTTGCAGGTTCGAGTTCTCGTTGATCTGCTGCTCGACCGAGGCGAATTCGACGAGCTGCTCGGTGAACTGGTTGGTGTCGAGCGGCGAGAGCGGATCCTGGTTCTGCAATTGGGTGGTCAGCAACTGCAAAAACGTATTGAAATTGCCGGCGATCTCTTGCGATCCGGCGATGTCGGTGGTCCCGGCGCTGCTACCGGTCGTCGTCGATGTCGTTGCCGCTTGTGCGGCACTGGCGAGCTGCGAGATTGTTGACATGATCGTTCCTCAAATCTTCCGATTACACCCGGATGTCGATCCCGGTGCCCAGGCCCAGGCGATTGTAGGCTTGCGTTGATTGCACGGCCGGTAGATTGGCGTCGGGAATGACGAGTTGCGCCGTGTTCGGTTGAGCGCCGCCGCCGTTGTTGTTCTGTCCGGTGAATGATTGATCGCGCAGCGAGAATTGCAGCCCGTTATCGGCGGTCTTCAACCCGGCCTGCTCGAGAGCCTGCTGCATTTGCGGTTGTTGGTCTTGCAGGAGTTGCAGCGTATCGGCCCGGTCGACCGTGACATGCGACGTGACGTGACCGTCGCGGTCGACGTTGAGGCGTACATCGATGCGGCCGAGTTCGGGCGGATCGAGGCGGATATCGAATTGGTTGGAGCCGGCCTGGGCGCGGCTGGCGATCGCGACGGCAAGCCCGGCGACCGGCACCGTTCCGGGCGTTCCGGCGGCGGCCGGCGCCACGACGGTGGCTGACGGCGTGGCCGCATTGGCGAGCGAGAGGCCGAAATTCGGCAGGCCGGCGCTATCCTTTGTACCGGCCGCACCAGTTTGGGCGTTCGGCGATGCTGAGATTTCGGTCCCAGCAACCACGGCGGATGCATTGATCCGTGGCGCACCGTCGGTGACGGCGGGCGCGCCATTGTTCGCGGCTTGCGCCGGGATATTGGCATCAGCTTGGGTCGGACTTGGCTGTGCGGCGCTGGAATCCGCCTGTCGCGCGTTCGATGTATCGTTGCGCGTGCCGCCTTGCTTGCTCGCGGCTGCGTTGGCTTTATTGGCCGTCGGCGCCGGCTTTGCGGTCGCACTGTCGTTTGCGGCTTGCGCCGCTCCGCTGTTTGGTTCGCCGGTCGAGGGCAACACAAGCTTGGCGCGCGCCTTGGTCGAAATCCCCGATAGTCTTGTCGGCCGCCGGCGCATTTGCGGCTGCCGGCGCGGAATTAATCGGGCTATCGACGGTGATTGCCGCGGCGACCGGTTGTACCGGCGCAGCGGCCGGTTGCGGCGCCTGGTTCGCAGCCAATGCGCCGCTGCCGGCGTCGGTCACGCTGGCTGTGGCGACGTTCTGAGTTGACGAGGTGCTGGTGTCGGTCTGTGCCGACTCTGTCGCCGATTTTGGCTGTTTCTGAAGTCGAAGCGGATCGAGTCGGAACTCCCGGTGTGGCGACGTCACTAACTGAAAGGTCTGCTTTGACCAACGCGGCCTTCGCCGCGTCGACAGGTTCAGCAGCCGGGACTTGGGCTGCGGTAGCGACTTGGGAAGACGTGCTCGTAAAGTCGCTTTCGGTCGGCACGTTCGCGCCACTGGTCGGATTGGCGGCACCTTTTGCGGCTGCCGCGGCTTGAGCGGCCGAGTGGCCTGTGGCGGCTAGAAGCGCGTTGAGGCTGTTTGCAGTGCTGATCGCGGCCGCCTTGCCTTTTGCCCCTGGCGAAACAGCGGGGCTGGTCGTCGTGGCCGCATTGCTGGCGGTGTCCGCAATCGCCGCCTGGGCCGAATTGCTGCTCGGAGTCGGGGCCAAGATGGAATTAATGACTGTGATCGCGGAGGCGGTGGCATCGTTGTCACCTGACGCATTTGCGGCGGCGCCCGCCTGAGTTGTGGCTGGCGTGCTGGCCGTAAGCGTGAAGCCGATCAACGCGCCGGCGGCGGAATTTCCAGATTTGGCTGTCGGTGTCTCCGACGGAGTGGACACTGGCTGGGCTGCTTGCTGCCCAGCCACGGGTATCGTCGTCACGTTCGGGTCTTCTGCTGCCAGCGCGTCGAGCAAGGCGGCGAATGGGTCGCTTTCGCTGGCTGGCATCGATCCTTGGGTCAGTTGCTGGCGCGAAGATGCGATGGTGGAGGTGGCACTGACGTGGGACGCTATACTCGACACTTGCAAAACCTCTGACATCGATCTCGCCCGGTGACTTGCTTGCAACCCGCGGGCCACCGAGGGTGGTCTAGGAATATGACGCCAATTCAATAGCTTAGTGTTGCGTGACAGCGGCCCGTCGCGGCAGCCCTTGCGCGGCGGCGGCAAATTTTGCCGCTTGCTACCCGCGATCCCCGCACAGCCGCGGGCCGTGGCGGAGCGGAAGGCCGGCGCTTATAGTAAGGCTCGGCCCATGGAGCGCAGCCAAACTGCCATGTTGAGCGGTCTCGATATCGGAGGACGGCCTTCCGACACGCGCGTCGTCGTCGCGATGTCGGGAGGGGTCGATTCCTCGGTGACCGCGGCGCTTCTGGCAGACGCCGGTTATGACGTCGTCGGCATCACGCTCCAGCTTTACGACCACGGCGCGGCGACCCACCGCAAAGGCGCCTGTTGCGCCGGCCGCGACATTCATGATGCCCGCGCGGTCGCCGCGCGCATCGGTATCCCGCACTACGTTCTCGATTACGAAAGTCGTTTCAAGGAAGCGGTGATCGATCGTTTCGCCGAGAGTTACGTCGCCGGCGAGACGCCGGTGCCGTGCGTCGAATGCAACCAGTCGATCAAATTCCGCGACTTGCTGCAAACCGCGCGCGAGCTGGGAGCCAAGGTTCTGGCGACGGGCCACTACGTCGCATCGCGGGCGCTGCCGGATGGCGGCCGCGCGCTGTATCGCGCGCGCGAAGCCGAACGCGATCAAAGCTACTTCCTGTTCGCCACGACGCGAGCGCAGCTCGAACTGCTGCGCTTTCCGCTCGGCGACCGCACTAAAGCGGAGACGCGCGATCTGGCACGGCGCTTTGGCTTGACGGTTGCCGACAAGCAGGACAGCCAGGACATCTGCTTCGTGCCAACCGGACATTATGCCGACGTCATCGAGCGGCTGCGGCCGGGCGCTGCCGGTCCAGGCGAAATCGTCGACCTCGATGGCCGTGTGCTCGGCCATCACGACGGCATCATTCATTTTACCGTCGGTCAGCGCCGTGGGCTCGGCATCGCGGCAGGCTCGCCGCTTTACGTCGTGCGACTCGATGCCGGGTCACGGCGCGTTGTTGTCGGCCCGCGTGACGCATTGCGCACGAGCCGCATCCATCTGCGCGATGTCAACTGGCTCGGTGACGGCACGATCGAGCAGGCGCTGGACCGCAGTCGCGAGATCTTTGTCAAAGTGCGCTCGACGCGGCCGCCGCAGCCGGCATGGCTGCGCCGCAACGCCGCCGGCGGCATCGAGGTCGAACTGGTCGGCAACGAAGACGGCGTATCGCCCGGCCAGGCTTGCGCCTTCTATGATGCGGCCGACGGCCAGCCGCGTGTGCTCGGTGGCGGCATGATCGCCGCTACGGTCGCGATGCGCCAAAGCGCGACTGGCGTCGCTATGGCGGCGGCGCGCTAAAGCATAATGGCCGAACTGGACAAGGACACGGTCGCCAAGGCCTATGCGCGCTGGGCGCCGGTCTACGATCTTGTATTCGGCTCGGTCTTCGATCGCGGGCGCAAAGCATCGATCGCGGCAGCCGAGCGCATCGGTGGCCGCATTCTCGAGGTCGGCGTCGGCACCGGACTGTCGCTTCCGGAATATGCATGGACCAACCGGATTACCGGTGTCGATCTTTCGGCGCCGATGCTGCGCAAGGCCAAGGCACGCGTCGCAGAACACCGGTTGACCAATGTCGACGGGCTCGCCGTGATGGATGCGCAGCATCTCGGGTTTCAGGACGCCGTGTTCGACGTCGTCGTCGCGCAATACGTCATCACCGCAGTGCCGGATCCCGAAGCGACGCTCAACGAGTTCGCGCGCGTGCTGCGGCCCGGCGGCGAGATCGTCCTGGTGAACCATCTCGGCGCCGAGAGCGGGATGCGTTCGTCGTTCGAGCAATGGTTCGCGCCGGTGGCGCGCCGGCTCGGTTGGCGGCCCGAGTTTCGCTGGGAGCGGCTGGCGCAGTGGGCGGCGCATCATGGCGGCGTGCACGTTATCGAACGCCGCCCCATGCCGCCACTCGGCCACTTCTCGCTGATCCGCTTCGGCCGGCTCGACGGTGATTTCGAAACGGCAACCGTGGTGCCATGACCGTCGAGGCACCTGCGGCTGGCAGTTCCAGCGAAAATTAGCCCCTTGGAATGGCTCGCAAACTGCCCTAAGTCTTGCCCCGCCGGCGCCGCACCAATGGTCCGCCGGAGGCATCTGCGATGGCGGAGTAGCTCAGTTGGTTAGAGCAGCGGAATCATAATCCGCGTGTCGGCGGTTCAAATCCGTCCTCCGCTACCAGCCCATTCCATCACCGAAAATATTTGCTCACGAAGACGGCCGGCCGCTCGGTTCGACGACTATTCCGCCGTGCGTAGGAATTGCCGAAGCGCGCGGCGGCCAATTACAAAGAGCATTTGTCGCCTGAAAACTGCGTGGTTCTCAAAGCGTTATCGAAATGGTCATTCCTGTGTTTGCCGTCACATCCCTCGCCCCGGGACGAAGCCATGCTTCGTCCAATGGGAATTGTGGAGCTTGGTGCGGGAACAGCGGAAGATTCCAGTCGGTGTAATGTTTGCAGATGCGATGGAGCTTTCTATGGTCAAGACATGGAAACTGATGGGCCTCCAGTTCGCGTTATTCGCGATCCTGTTTGCGAGTTTGCAGTACCGGTCGATGTCGCCGCGTCTCTATGGCGTGCTCGAGACGACGGCCATTCTGATCGGTACGACAACGATGTTTGAAGGCATGCCGGCAAGCGCCTTCGAGTGGTCGTACTGAGACCGGCGGTTGGAATCGGCCGAATTTTTTTGCGCTCATACGCGCGGGGCGTTCAGCCCTTGACTGCACAGTCGCGCAAAATTTCGGGCCTGAATGCAAGGCCGTGGCCCGGTCGTTCCGGCGCGGTAATCATGCCGTTCACGACTGGCACCGGATCGATCCACAGATCCTCCGCAAGGCCCATGTCTTCGATCCATATTCCGTTCGGGATCGAGGCCAGGAGCTGAATGTTCAGTTCGGGAAACAAATGCGGCGCGATCGTCATGTTCCAGGTGTCGGCCACCGTCGCGATCTTGCGCAGTTCGGTCAGCCCGCCGCGCATCGGGTCGGGCTGTAGGATAGGCAAACGCGGATTTTCGAAGAACGGCTTGAGATCGAAGCGCGTGAAATGCGTTTCGCCGCCGACGATGCGCAGATCGAGGGCCTCGGCAATACGGGAATATCCGGCGAAATCATCCGGCACCACCGGCTCCTCGAGCCAGTACACATCGTAGTCCTGGAATTTGCGGCCCATCTGGATGGCGACGTCGGCAGTCCAGCCCATGTTGACGTCGATCATGATGTCGACGCCGGGGCCCAGCGCCTCACGCATGCGTTTGACGTTGTCGAGATCGGTGGCGAGGTCCGCGGTATGCGCGACCTGCATCTTGATCGCTTTGTAGCCGCGCTCCTTGTAGTGCAGCGCCTTTTTGATCATGCCGTCGCCGCCCGAGCCGCGGAAGCAGCCAGAGCCGTAAGCCGGCAATTGCGCGCGATAGTGTCCCCACAATCGATGCAGCGGCAGGTTGGCCCGCTTGCCGAGCGCATCCCATAACGCGATGTCGAGCGCCGACATCGCCATGACCGCGATGCCAGCGCGGCCGTAGGTGATAGTGGCGCGCCAAAGGTCCTGCCAGATCGCCTCGACCGCACTGGCATCCTTGCCGATGACGCGCGGGATAATCGATTCCTCCAGACAAGCCATGATCGACTTGATGCCAAGCCTGAACAGCAGCAGATAGCCCATGCCGACGATGCCGCCCTTGGTCTCGACCTCGAGCACGAGAATGTTGCGGGCGTCGCCAAAGGCATGACCCTTGAGCCAGGGCGTGTCGGGCCACGGCACGCGCAGCATCGTCGTCCGGACAGCTTTGATGGTCATGTCGGTCATGGCTTGCGTTTACTCCCGCTCGAAGCTCTTCGGCTTTATCGGGCTCGAATTTTGCAGGCATTGCGAGCCGGTGCAATGCCGTCCAGCGTGGGTGCACCGCCATGCCAAGGTTGATATCAAGCGACGCGGAGTTGGCGTAGGATTCGGCGATACGCCGCGCCGGAGGACGTGTTGGCCTCTACCAGCATCAACATCGCAGCTTACAGCGATGCCCTTGTCGTGCTCGGCACGGCGGGCGTTGTCGTCCCGCTCGTCAGGCGATGGGGTTTTAGCCCCGTTCTCGGTTATCTCGGCGCCGGCGCCTTATTGGGGCCGCTCGGGTTGGGCTCCCTCATCGGCTCGTTCCCGGTCCTGTACTGGGTCACGGTTGGTGACGCCAAGAACGTCGAGGGCATCGCCGAGCTTGGCATCGTCTTTCTGCTGTTCCTGATCGGTCTCGAACTGTCCTTCCATCGGCTCGTGACCATGCGGCGGCTGGTGTTCGGGCTGGGCGGGCTGCAAGTGCTGCTCACCACCGCGCTGCTTGCCGGTGTTGCCTTGATGGCAGGGCAGACCGCCGCGGACGCGACTATTCTCGGCGCAAGCCTGTCGCTGTCCTCGACCGCGATCGTGCTCGAACTGTTGTCGAACCAGGAGCGCCTGACCACCAATGTGGGCCGCGCCAGTTTCTCCGTATTGCTGGCACAGGATCTCGCCGTCATTCCGATCCTGATGTTCATTTCCATTCTCGGGGCCGGCACCGGGGCTTCCGTCCTCAACAGCCTTGGCACCGCACTCCTGCAAGCGGCCGTCGCCGTCGCCGTGATTGTTGTCTTCGGGCGTGTCCTGCTGCGGCCATTATTCCGGCTGGTCGCGGCCACCCGATCCAGCGAGCTTTTCATCGCCGCCGTGCTGTTCGTTATCATTTTCGCCGGCGTGGTCGCCTACGAAGCCGGCTTGTCGATGTCGCTTGGCGCATTCGTCGCCGGCTTGCTGCTTGCGGAAACGGAATACCGCAAAGCAATCGAGGCGACCGTCGAGCCCTTCAAAGGGCTGCTGCTGGGAATTTTCTTCTTCACTGTCGGCATGGATATCGATGTGCGCGAGCTGTTGCGTGAGCCGCTGGCGCTGATTGTCGCCGTCGTGGGACTGATCTCCGTCAAGTCGCTGTTGATGGCAGGCCTCGGCAAATTGTTTCGCCTGTCTTGGCCGGTCACCGTCGAGACTGCGTTGCTGCTCGGCCCGGGGGGAGAATTTGCCTTCGTCGGTATCGGGATGGCGGCAAGTTTGGGACTGATCGAGGCGCATCTCGCCAGTTTTGCGCTTGCGGTCACGTCGGTGACCATGGCGCTCACGCCGCTGTTGTCATTGGCCGGCCGGCGGCTTGCTACACTTATGCGGTCGAACCGGCCGGTGGATTCCGAATTGATCACCCGTCCTGGCGGTGGGCAGGGTCACGCAATCGTTGTCGGCTACGGAAAAGTCGGCAAGGTGGTATGTGCGCTGTTGAAGGAACACGGTATCCGCTACATCGCGGCAGATTTCGATGCCCACACCGTGACGCGCGACCGTCGCGACGGACACGATGTTTACTATGGCAACGCTGCCGATCCGATGTTCCTTGAAATTTGCGGCCTGGCGACGGCGGCTGGTGTCATCATTACGATCCACACTCCCGATCTGATCGACAGCGTCGTCGAGCATGTGCGTGCGCTGCGGCCAGACATCGTTATCGTTTCGCGTGCGCGCGACGCCGACCACGCCAGCCATCTCTACGCGCTTGGCGCTACCGACGCCGTGCCCGAGACAATCGAAGCGAGCCTGCAACTTTCGGAAGCGGCCCTGGTGGAATTGGGTATCGCCGTCGGGCCGGTGATCGCCTCGATCCACGAGAAACGCGACGAGATTCGCCACACCTTGCAGGAGGCCGCACTAAAGGCGGGGCAGACAAGCAGCCGCGCGGTGAGGGCTAAGACGCTTCGAAGATAAGGCGATTGCGAATGGTTGTCAGTGTCAGCGTTGCTGCGCTGTCATTCGCGCGCCATCGAGCACGAGCCGCAAATCCGTCGGCAGCGCCGGTGCTCGGCGCACTTCAGCAAGGGTGTGCAGGAAGTCGGTGAACCAGCTCCGCACTGGTGCCCGCCGCAGCTTCGTGACCATCTGCTGCCACCGCTCGCGCCGTTCCTCGATGCTCATGGCCAGTCCCTTGGCAATTTGCTGCGCCACCGCATCGACATCGTGCGGATTGACCTGGAGTGCGGCATCGAGTTCTTTTGCCGCGCCGGCGAAAGAGGACAGCACCAGAACCCCCGGATCGAGCGGATTTTGCGCAGCAACGTATTCCTTGGCGACGAGATTCATGCCGTCGTGCAATGGCGTGACGAGCCCGACATGGGCCGTGCGATAGAACCCGGCGAGCGTGAGCTGTGAGAACCCTTTGTTGAGATAGCGGATGGGCGTCCAGTCGACCTCGCCATGGCGGCCGTTGATTTCGCTGACCAGCGTGGCGAGTTCGGCTTTGAGTTCACGATAGGCCTTGATATTTCCGCGCGACGGCACGGCAACCTGCAACAGCGATACCCTGCGCTTCAGGCTGGGCTCGTTTTCCAGCAATCGTTCAAAAGCGCGGATGCGGTTGGCCAGCCCTTTGGAATAGTCCAGACGATCGACACCCAGGACGAGCTTTTCGCCTTGCAGGCTCGCGCGTAGCCGCGATACCTCGGGGCGCGTCATCGCGCTGGCAGCGCGTCTGGCGAATTCGTCGACGTCGATGCCGATTGGGAAAGTGGCGAGCTGAGTCCAGCCCCACTCGGTGACGATCGTCCCATCGACAGTCGTTATGCCAAGCTCGACGCGCAGATAGTCCTCGAAATTCTGCCGATCCTCGACCGTCTGGAAACCGATGAGGTCGTAGGCCAGCATCTCGCGCACGATTTCGGCCTGATGCGGAACTGCGGCCATCGTATGCCGCTCGGCCCATGGCGTGTGCAGGAAGAAACCGATCGGACGGTCGATGCCGAACCGGCGCAGTTCCGCGCCCAGTGTGAGGAGATGATAGTCGTGCACCCAAAACACGGCCTCGGGTTTGCTAAAGCGTATCAGCGCCCGCGCCATGAACGCGTTGACTTCGCGATAGGATGTGTAGTTCTCGGCCGTCACGTGGATGAGATCGGCTCGGGAGTGCAGCGCCGGCCACAGCGCCGAATTGGCAAAGCCTTCGTAGTAGCCGACATAGTGCTTTGACGGCATATCGACTGTCGCCAGCGCGCCAGTGCCAAGCGGTTCGAGCTTTACCAAGGGATCTTTTCGTTGCGCCGCGTCGCTAGTGCGTCCGCTGGAGCCGACCCAGATTGCGCCGGATTCCTTGACCATGGGAATAAGCGCAGCGGCCAGTCCACCGGAGATCGGTTCATCGGGCAGGAATTGGGCTACGCGATTAGAAACGACAATGACAGTCATTCACTCACCGTTGGTGCGGCATTGCATTAACCCAAACGGCCGTGCTTTGTTCCTTTAACGATGCGGCGCAGCATCTCAACCGCATGCCTCTGATATGGCTGGTTTAGTAGAGGTTCTGGCGATTATTTCCCGTGGCTGTTCTGCGAAATGCTGCAATGCGGGGGTGCGTCAACGCGCTTACGCTTCGGCATAAGCTGTCGTCGAAAGCAGGCTCACTTCGGCATGCCTGGAATCGAGCCGGGTATGCTGCACGACAATGGGCACGTCGGATTCGAATACAGAAGAATAGGCGGTGTCGCGCGGTAGCGGCGCCGGATCCGTGAGATCGTTGAGGCGCAGGTGCAATGTACGACGTGGCGAAACAGTCACCCGATAGGGCCCGATCGGTTCTCGGTCAGCGAAATAGATCGTAATCCGGACGCGCGCCTCCTTGTCCCCTGCATTGAGAATGCACGCGGTCTCATGGGAGATCAGCGCGGGATCGGAAAACGAGCTTTGCGAAGGGATATAGCCTTCGGCAATCGCCCAGTGTCTGCGCCCGATGGAGTCCATGCGAAATCCTGGCTGAATTGCCGCGCCCAGGGCGAACACCCTCTAACCACAACGCCGCAGTTTGGTTCCATTAAGGGAACCTTTTTCACACACCGGGGTTTCGGCTCTGAGAGTTTATTCGAAGGGCGGTGCGGGCCACGCCTGCCCTCGATCACAAATAGCGGAATATCAATGCGCGCCCTCACTGTCGTGCCCGGTGTGGCCAATTCGGCACGAGTTGAAGACATCCCGGAGCCGCCGCGCTCGGATGGCGTCGTGCTGGTGCGCACTCTGGCGCTAGGCGTGTGCGGCACCGACCGCGAAATCGTGTCCGGACAGTATGGCTGGGCGCCACCCGGCGAGAAAAGATTGGTGATCGGCCACGAATCGTTCGGCAGAGTGCAGGATGCCCCCGTCGATAGCGGATTCAAATCCGGCGATCTTGTCGTCGGCATCGTGCGCCGGCCTGACCCTGTCCCGTGCCCGGCATGTGCGGTTGGCGAGTGGGACATGTGCCGCAACGGCCGCTACACCGAGCGCGGCATCAAAGAACGCAACGGCTACGGCTCGGATTTTTTCCGGATCGAACCGGAATTCCTGATCAAGATCGACGGCTCGCTCGGCAATGCCGGCGTGCTGGTCGAACCGACCAGTGTCGTCGCCAAGGCGTGGGATCACACCGAACGTATCGGACGCCGCTCGCGCGCGTGGCAGCCGAAGACGCTGCTGGTCACCGGCGCAGGCCCGATCGGCCTGCTTGCCGCCCTCATCGGCTCGCAGCGCGGCCTCGATGTTCACGTGCTCGATCATCATGACAGTTTGGAGAAACGAGAGATCGTGCGCGGCATCGGCGGCACCTTCCATCTCGGCGAACTGAGCGAACTCGGCTCGCTCAAGCCGGACGTGTTGATGGAATGCACCGGCGCGCCCAGCGTGGTTCGCGACGCATTCGGCCGCACGGCCTCAGCAGGCATCGTATGTCTTGTCGGCGTGTCGTCGCCCGGTCACAGCCTGGAGCTCGACGTCGGCAGCGTCAACCGCACCATGGTGCTCGACAACGACACGGTGTTTGGAACCGTCAACGCCAATCGTAGTCACTATGAAGCCGCAGTCGCAGCGCTTGAGAACGCCGACAAATCCTGGCTCGATCGTCTGGTCACGCGGCGTGTGCCGGTCGAACAGTGGACGCAATCGCTTGCGCAAGAACCGGACGACATCAAGGTCGTCGTCGATTTCTCCTGAACCAATGATGTTTTTCCATGCCCAGTCCTATTGAAGATTACGCACTGATCGGCGATTGCAAGACCGCAGCACTCGTGTCGCGCGACGGATCGATTGATTGGCTGTGCTGGCCGCGTTTCGATTCGGAAGCATGTTTTGCCGCTCTTCTGGGCACCCCCGAACACGGCCGCTGGCTGGTGTCGCCGCGGCAACAAGCCAAAATCACCCGTCGCTATCGGCCCGGCACGCTGATTCTCGAAACCAGCTTCGAGACCTCCGAAGGCGCAGTGACGCTGATCGATTTTATGCCGTTCCGTTCCGATCATTCGGAGATCGTGCGCATTGTGGTCGGCACAGCAGGCACGGTCGCGATGCGAACCGAGTTCGTCTTGCGCTTTGGATATGGCGCCGTGGTGCCTTGGGTCACCAAGATCGAGGACGGTTCGCTGCGTGCGATCGCCGGCCCGGATATGACGGTCTTGCGCACCCCTGTGCATCTCAAAGGCAAGGACATGACCACAGTTGGCGAGTTCACCGTCAGCCGCGGCGAAACTGTTCCGTTGATCCTGACCTATTCACGTTCACATAAGGCCCTGCCGGCTGCGGTCGATCCGGCGACGGCGCTGCGCGACACTCAAAAATTCTGGGAAGAATGGTCGGCGAAATGCCGGCCAGCCGGAGAATGGACCGAGGCGGTCCGCCGTTCGGTGATCACGCTGAAGGCGCTGACCTATACGCCGACGGGCGGCATTGTCGCCGCGCCGACCACGTCGCTGCCCGAGCAACTCGGCGGGGAACGCAATTGGGATTACCGCTTTTGCTGGCTCCGCGACGCCACGCTGACGCTACTTTGCTCCATGCATGCCGGTTATTATGACGAAGCGCAGGCGTGGCGTGAATGGCTCTTGCGCGCAGTGGCGGGCAGCCCGAACCAGCTTCAAATCATGTACGGCATCGGCGGCGAACGCCGTCTCGCTGAATGGGTTGTAGATTGGCTGCCGGGCTACGAGAAATCAACGCCGGTGCGCATCGGCAATGCGGCGCATACCCAACTCCAGCTCGACGTGTATGGCGAGATCATGGACGTTTATTATCAGGCGCGGCGCGGTGGGCTTTCGACCAACGAAGCGGGATGGGACACGCAAGTCAAATTCCTCGAACATCTCGAAAAAATCTGGCAAACGCCCGATCAGGGCCTTTGGGAAATGCGTGGGCCGGCGCAACACTTCACCTATTCCAAAGTCATGGCGTGGGTCGCCTTCGATCGGACCATCAAGAGTGCGGAGTTGTTTGGGCACGACGGGCCGCTCGAACATTGGCGCGAGCAGCGCGATGCGATATGCGAAAACGTTTTGACGCGCGGTTACAACAAAAAATTGGGTACGTTCGTGCAGGCTTATGGGTCGGATCAACTCGACGCCAGCCTGCTGTTACTGCCGTGCGTCGGTTTCCTGCCGGTATCCGATACGCGCGTGGAGCGGACCATTGCGGCGATCGAGCGCCGGCTGCTCCGCGGCGGCTTTGTCATGCGCTACAGCACCGAGGAGGTCGAAGACGCGTTGCCGCCCGGTGAAGGCGCATTTCTGGCGTGCAGCTTCTGGCTGGTGGACGTCTATATCCTGCAGGGCCGTTTCGATGACGCCGAAGCCCTCTTCAGCCGCCTTGTGGGGTTGCGTAACGATCTGGGCTTGCTGAGCGAAGAATACGATCCCGTCACAAAGCGCCTTGTCGGCAATTTTCCCCAAGCCTTTTCGCACCTCTCGCTGATCAATAGCGCTTACAACCTGACGCAGGAAAGAAAGCCGCTCCACGTGCGCGCTCACGACGAGCACGCGCCGCCCACGGAAATGTCCGTGGCGGCGGCGGACTGAAGACCGCAGGCCGGATTCACTCACTCAACAAAAGCGCGATCTTGGGTCTTCTTGCGGTCGCTCTCGGCGCACCGTCGTTGATTGTTGAGGAATGACGTGGAGCGGGAAAGAGGGTGCTACCGACGTATGGCCAATTGGCATGGCCGCCGACGAATCACGTTGCCGGGTTCACGCGCTTTCGGCGCGGCTATTCGCGGCATCGCCTGCCGCCGATTCAGCCAAGTCGCCGGCAATTTGCGCGACCAAGCGTTTCGCGCTCAGAAGCGACGCGTAGAAACGATCCTTGCCCGGCGAATCCGGCCAATCCAAGAGATCGATTTCCTGGTGGTCGAGAATATCCCTGAGGCTTTGCAGCCGTGCAAAAATGTCAGGCGTTTCTGATATGGACGAGCGCGGGTTCAGCGTACGCGCGACGAACAGCAGTGTTTCGCTGTCGGAAAGTCTGCGAAATGGTCCACGGCCGCTCTCGGGTTTCTTCGACGCCTTCAACATGAGCCGCTCCCCGAACGACCGCCGGCACGACGGCAAAAAATGCCGCCGGCAATCGCCCCTCGATTGAATGTCATACAACAAATTACGTATCGGCTGGGTTGAAATGCGGAATGCCGTTGTCAGAGATTGCCTGACACCTTAACCAAATCGTTACTTTGAGGTTGCGGATGGACTTAGAGGTCCAGCCATCCTTGGCCGGAGGCGTAGCGGACTAATTCGGCGCGGGTCTTGATGCCGAGCTTCTCGAGCCCGCGCGCCTTATAGGTCTCGACGGACTTGACGCCGACGTCGAGCCGCGACGCGATTTCCTTGTTGGTGAAGCCCAAGGCGGCCATTTTCAGAACGTCGGCCTCGCGGTCGGTCAGTGCCGGCGGGACCCCTTTTTTTGTCGTGAGTTTCTTGTTGATGCGATTGCCGTCGAACATCCGGCCGACGATTGCCGGGTCGATGTACAACCCGCCGACCACCACTGCGCGAATGGCCTGAACAAGATTTTCAACCGCTGAGCGCTTTAGGACATAGCCGCGGACGCCGGCTTCCAAGGCCTGGTTCAAATAGGCTCGATCTTCGTGCAGCGTCAAAATAAGCAGCCGAAGGTCCGGCATCTCTCCGGTCAACCGGCGGCTGAGCACAATGCCGTTGAGCTCAGGCATCGATATGTCGAGAACGGCGACGTCCGGCCGTTTCTCGCGGATGAGCTTAAGGGCGCTCAGGCCGCTCGCCGCCTCGCCGACGAGCTGAAAGTCATCTTCGGCGCCGACAAGATTGCGCAGACCATCGAGCACGATCGGATGGTCGTCGGCCAGGACGATGCGCGTTTTTTCAGTCACGCCGCCGACCTTTGCGCGTCCAGAGTAATGCGGGCGAAAAGGGCGGTGCCTACGCCGGGTGTCGATTCGATTTCGAGCGTGCCGCCGATCAGCTGCAGCCGCTCGCGCATGCCGTCGAGGCCCAGACCATAGCCCGCGGTCTTGGCGGCCATCGCACCGACATCGAAGCCGCAGCCGTTGTCCTCGATAATCACTTGCAGCGTCGCATTCACCCGGCCGATGACCACACTGACATCAGTCGGCTGCCCGGCGTGTTTGACGATGTTTGTGAGTCCTTCCTGTACGACGCGATACACAGTCGGGCCGATCTCGCTCGGCACGTCATCGATGTTCGGATCGTCGCAATGAAAATCGACTTCCGTTCCACATTGCTCACTCCAATCGGCGACATAGCTGGCGAGCGCTTTTTTCAGTCCTAATTCGTCTATCGACGGCGGACGCAGCTCCCATGCAATGCGATGCAGCGTCTTGCCCAGCTCCTCCATTCGTTTGCGTACCATATGGAGGCGATCGTGCGCCGCTCCTTGCACCGATGCGTCGATTTCGTTGAGTTCCAGAATAGCCGCGATGAGATCTTGGCCGGCTTGGTCGTGGAGTTCGTGGGAGAGGCGCAATCGTTCCTTTTCTTCGGCAATAGACAAATGGCGGCGCAAGCCGGTCACCAAGTGAGATTTACTATCGCTTTCGAGCTTCAATTGAGAGTTTGCAAACGAGAGATCACCCAGCAGGCCATCGCGTTCCCGGAGCAACGCGGCGATCGGCAGAGACCAAAGCGATGTGAATACCAGGAGAACCTGCAAGGCCAATATCCGATCGGACAATTCCGGCCGCGCAAGCAGCGGTTCGCCTATTCCCAAGATCAGGAAACCATTGGTGATGACAGCGATCACGAGTGTCGCGGTTGTGGCGCCTAGAACGCCGAACCGCACAGTCGCAAAAAGAACTGCTGGAACGACAATGAAGATAACGGAGCGGAAATAGGCGCCGCAGATACAGAGTGCGATGACGAGTACCAATGTTGCAGCAGTTTCGGCGATTCGCTCCCGGATGTGCAGTGCTTTCAGTTCTTTCGACGTGAGGCTTATCAAGAAGGGCGTACCCAAGATCATGCCGAGCGCGTCGGAAAAGTACCAGTTCCGCCCGACAGCAAACCAAGGGATTTCCTGCGCGATTCCGGTTACCATTCCACCGATCGTGGCGCTTGTGAGCGGAGCAACAACGCCTGCAATGACGATAAACACCAGCAGATTTCTAAATTGCGTCAGATTGACCGCACTGATCTTGAAAATGGATAGGAGCAGCAACGCGGTTGCGATTTCGACAAGATTGGCGAATGCGAAGGTTGTCGACAGCAGGAGGCTGTTGTTGTTGAAGAGGTTCGCCAGCCAAATGGCAGCAGCTGCGCCCGCAAAAATCGAGCCATAATTGCTGAGGCTGCGCCTGTGGCGGAGTAGCGCTACGAGAACGACAGCATTCGGGAGCCAAAGCGCCGAGACGAAATCTGCACTGTGTACGATATTGATCGAAACAGCCGAGAGCGCGAAGACCACGGCCGGGATGGCCACGTGCATGGCTGGCGAGAGATTCAGCAAGGGCTCCTGGCAGTCCGCAGCCGATGCAGGGTCTAAAGCCAAGCCATTGACCGTCTGGAACCTCAGGCGGCCGGTATTGGCGGCCGAACCGCCGGAAACCAGCGGGGCAAAAGTATCGAGAAGCCAGGTTTTGATGGACATGTCGATCGGCAGCTCGTGCTTGCACCAGCCCGCAAATCCAAGCGATCCGATGGCCGAATCGGGCCGCCCGTGGCGCGGATAATCTCACGAAGGCCGGTTGCTGCACACATCAAATGTCATGCTTGCGACCATCGGTCGGCGCTCAAGCAGCTCAGAAGAAGCCGACTGACTCGCAGCCGGTGCCGGCATGAAAGCTTTTCTTCACGCGCCGGTTTGGAATATCGATGACGTGCATGGAGCCGTCGCCCTGGCAGGCGACAAACAACTCGTCGCCGCGAAATGCCATATCCATCGGCTGCGAGCCGACCTTGATCGCGGTCTGCTCGCGGAATGACGGGCCAATCAGGCTCACCATATCGCTGTTCAGGCTGGTGACGCCGATCAAGCTGTTGTCGGGGGCGTAACGGGCGATTTGTGCGGCCTTGGGCACGTCCTTGAGAACCACTTCCTCGCGAACCTGTCCGGCTTCGGTGTCGATCAGGAACAGCGTCGGCTGCGCGTCGTCGACGGCAACGACAGTTCGGCCATCAGCCGAGATGGCGATGCCGGCGAGCGGACGCGGCGTCTTGATCTTGCCGAGCAGGCTTCGCGTCGTCAGGTCGATCACCGAGACCGTGGCGTCTTCCTCGTTCTCGGTGTAGAGCCGTTTGCCGTCGGGCGAAATGATCAGGCGATGGCCGTTGGTCGATCCGGAATCGATCGCCTCGACGACTTTATTGGTCTTGCGATCGATTACCGCGACGACCGCGCTGTTCTCGCAGGTAATATAGATCAGCCCGTCGGGTCCGAGCTTGAGCGTGTGCGGGGCAATATAGGGACGCAAGTCGATCGTGCCGACATGCGCGCGTTTGTGCAGATCGAAAATGCACAAGGAATGCTGCGGATTGGGATTGCGGCCGTGAACGCCGTCGCCGAAGATCGGCACGTAGGCGAGGCCGGTCTCTGGAATAACAAGCAATTCGTGCACCGTGCGAGGAAAGCCGTCGATCACCACCTCGGTCTCATAGGTCGTGGGATCGAGGAACAGGACTTTCCCGCCCATCTTGTCGACTGCAATCATTCCGTGTGACTTTTCTGCCGCGGCCATCGTTTCGTCCTTCCTCGTCAACGGATAAATCTACCGTGTCGCCCCCAGGCTTGTCCTGCCTGCCGTCCCCTGTCGCCGCAAAGCTTAGGAGATAAGCCATGAACGCCGTCGCCAGCCACAACATCAAATTCCTCAGCCACAGCGACCAGGGTGGCCGCGGCGATGGCGTGCAGGTCATGGTCAACAAGGGCTTCGCCTATATCGGCCACGGTTTTTCCAACGGCATCACCGTGATCGACGTCCGAGATCCGAAAAATCCGCGGCCGGTCAATTTCCTGCGCTGCCCGCCGAACACGCGCGCCCATCATCTTCAAACTCATGGCGATCTGCTTCTGGCCGTCAACGGGCCAAGCGTCTGGACCATGCAGGTAAGTCAGGAATCTTATTTCAAAGGCACTTCCGGCCAAGAACTCAAGGGCCAGGATTTTACGACCGGCATGCGCGTCTATGATCTGTCGAAGCCTGAAGCGCCGCGCGAGATCGCGTTCCTGCCGTTGGGTGGTCTGGGGCCGCACCGTATCTGGTATGTCGGCGAGCGCTACGCTTACGTCTCGGTTCATCTGCCGGAATTTTCCGACCACATACTCGTGATTGTCGACATGGCGGAGCCGACGCGGCCGGTAGTCGTCGGCAAATTCTGGCTGCCGGGAATGTGGACAGCCGGCGGCGAGAAGCCGACCTGGCCGCAGGGCAGGCGCTATGCGCTGCACCACGCGCTGGTCGCCGGCAATCTCGCCTACAGCGCCTGGCGCGACGGCGGCCTCGCGGTGGTTGATGTCGGCGATCCGGCAAAGCCGAAACTCGTCTGTCATCGCAATTGGGATCCGCCGTTCGGCGGTGGCACGCATTCGCCGCTGCCGCTGCCTGACCGCAATCTTCTCATCGTGGCCGATGAGGCGAACTTTGCCGATTGCAGCAAGGGGCTGCGTTACATTTGGGTGTTTGATGTCCGCGAACCGTCAAATCCGGTGAGCATCGCAACCATGCCGGTTCCGGACGAATTCGACTACTGTAAAAAGGGTGGCAATTTCGGTCCACATAATCTTTGGGAGAACCGGCCGGGCGCGATGCAGAGCTCGCGCTTCATTTTCGCGACGCTGCACAATGCCGGCGTGCGCGTCTACGACATCGCCAATCCGTTCCAGCCGCGCGAAGCCGCTTACTTCGTGCCGCCGGCGCCCGAGCGCATGTTCGATCCGCGCCCGAACCGGCCGCAGGTGATTCAGTCGTGCGATTGTTTCGTCGACGCGCAGGGCGTGATGTACCTCACCGATTCCAACGCCGGCCTGTATATTTTGCAGTTCGAAGGCGCGTGAGTTAGGGCGGCGGTGCGTCCGCCGCGCGCGATCCGCATTGACAGTGGGCGACCGCCCTTCCACACTTGCCGACACAGAAGCCGCAAAAGCGGCCTGATCGGCACATCACGGGGGAGGAACTAATGTCGGCGACAGTGACGGCAGGTGCAATTCCGGCTGGGCAGGCCGGATCGGGGGCTGCCCCGGGTGCGCAAACCATCGAGGGCTTTGTCGGCCACGCCCTGGATGAAGCGAAAATATCGCCGTTGCATAAACGCGTTATCGGGCTTATCGCCGCCGGCTATTTCTGCGACGTCATCGACTTCACGGTGTTCGGCTCGCTGGTGCCGTTCATCATCAAATCCGGGTTCGGGGCAGCCGCTGACGCTGCCATGATTGGCAGCGCCACCATCTTTGGCTTGGCTATCGGCACCGCAGGCCAAGGCGAATTGTCGGACCGGTTCGGCAGGCGCTTCATCTATCAGTTCAACCTGCTGCTGTTTGGAGTTTTCACGATCCTAGGCGCGTTGGCGCCGAGCCTGTTTCTCCTGATTGTCTGCCGCGTGATTGCCGGCATCGGTCTCGGTGCAGAGCAGCCGCTGGCCTTCGCCTACGCCGGCGAATATGCGCCCAAGCGCATTCGCGGCCGCATCCTGGCCATCGTGCATTTCATCGGCGGCGCCTGCGTGTGGCCGATCGGAACCGGGCTCGTAATCGGTTTTGGCGCTCTCATGGCGGCGAACTATACGGACGCGGCTCAATCCGCCGATCATGTGTGGCGTGGCGTCTGGATTCTCATCGGCGTCCTCGCCCTCGTTGTGTGGGTGTTCCGCTTCACGCTGCCGGAATCGCCACGCTATCTGGCGACGCATGGCAGGGGCGACGAAGCCATCAAAGTGCTGGGGCGGCTTGGGATTGCCGGCCCGACGCAGCCGCTCACGACCGATGCCGCCAGCAACACCAAGAGTGATCCGTTCACGGTCGTGTTCGCCAAATTTCCGGTCCGCGTGATCGCCGGCATGATCTGCTTCACGGCGTTCTTCGGCATCGCCATAGGCCTCGGCGCGTGGCTGCCGAACATCATGAACGGCAAGGGCTTCTCGATCACGAAGTCGCTGCAATACACCCTGGCGATGAACTTTGCGGTGCCGTGCGCAAGTCTGTGCATGATGTACGCGCTCGATAAATACGGCCGCAAAGTCACAGCGGTCTTGGCCTTCGTCGCCGCCGGACTGATGGCGATGGTGTTCGCCAACGCCGAGACGGCGACGGAACTCATGGTGGCCGGTTTCATCATGATCTTCTGCGTGCAGGTCGCCGGCAATTCGGCGCAGATTTTTGCCTCGGAGGTGTTTCCAACCAACGCCCGCGCATCGGGCTTCGGCTGGGCCTCGGGCGTCGGCCGGCTTGCGACTGCGTTCATCATGCCGACGATCTTGTGGGTGCAGAACGGCTGGGGCCTGACCACGGTATTCGCGTGCTTGGCGTCTCTGCTGTTCATCGCCGCCATCGCGGTGACACAGATGGGTCCCGAGTCGAGGCAGAAGAGCCTCGACGAGGTCGCGCCGCCGACCGGCTGATCGGCAACGGCTCGGAATCACTCCGCAGCGGCGGCCGGCTGCAGACCGGCTTCGATCACGGGCGACAAATACGCGCCCTGCCGCAGCAATTGCCGCTGAATCGCGCTGACCGCGAGATCGCGCGGCCGTGTGCCGGTCCCGGCCGCGAGCGCGGCAGCGACGCCGGCGGCTTGGCCGGTGAACCAGCATTGCGGGATCTCGCGCAGGAAGGTGTGCGAGCTCGGATCGCAGGCGACGTGGCGGCCGGCTCCCAATATGTTGTCCAGCGCCTCGGGCACCAGCGCGCCGTACGGCACCGAGATGTTAGGGGTCTTCGGCGACAGCGAGGTCGAGACGCCGATCTCGTCGTCCCAAACGTGGCCGCCGTCCCATTGCTGGCGCGTCACCTTGCGCAAGCCTGCGAGGCGGCGGCTGTGACGCACGCCGATTTGCGGCGCGCCGAGCATCAGGAATGCGCCGGCAAAACCAGGGGCTGACGCGCGATAAACTTCAATGTGACCGACGGCAAGCTCGCGCGATCGAAGCTCGACCGCGGTCAGGTCCTCGACGTCAACCGCGCTATAGCCCGCGAGACGCGGGCCCATGAATAGTGCGACGTCGTTGCGCCACGACACGAAAGGCTTCTCGAAGAATTTGAGCCGCTCGCGGCCCTGCGCCATGAAGGCGGCGAAGGCCTCCGGTTCGTTGTAGCGGAACGCCAGCCAGCGCTCCATGTCGACACCGCCAACAAGGAAGGCGGTGTTCATGCAGTGATGAATGTCGCCGGCGTCGATGTCGGCCTCGTAGCGTCCGCCAGACCTGGCGATGAGATCGGCGTCGCCGGTGGTGTCCACGGTGACCTTGGCCAGCACCGCATGGCGGCCTTCCTTACTTTCGAAGATCGCGCCTTTGACGACGTTGTCTTCGACAATCGGCGCGGTGCACCAGGCGTGCAACAGCAGCCGCACCTTGGCTTCGGCGGTCATCCGCATCGACAAAGTCTTGAGCGCCTCTGGATCGATCGTCGGCGACCAGGTGACGATGCCGTGATAGGCCGCGGTGCGCTGCGCCCAGTAGGCGGCGGTTGTCGCGTCGCGGCTGCCCCAGTTGGCGCGCGGCGGTCCCGCGACTGCATCCTTCGGCAGACGATCCATGAATTCTTCCGCAACGCCGCGGATGATGTGCCGGCCGGACCAGTCCGTCATGCGGTCGATCCAGATGACGAGCCCGCCGGTCGATAATCCGCCGAGGTGATTGTAGCGTTCGACCAGCAAGACATCGGCACCGAGCCGCGCGGCAGCGATGGCGGCGGCCGTTCCGGCCGGACCGCCGCCGACAACCAGCACGTCGGTTTCGGCGAACACCGGCACTTGGCGCGCCGGTTCGGAAATGATTTTGGCGGGGCGGGGAGGCCGCGTCTGGCCGCGCCCGCCAAACTGCTCGATGCCCTGTGCGGCGCCGATGCTGCTCGAGTAACTGCCGCTGCCCGGCGGTTCGCGGAATATCTCGGACTCTCTGACCGCGCGGCCGGCTGGTTTTTGATCCTTGTCGTCTGTCATGCCGCGCAGCATACGCACTACGCGCGATCCGGAAAAGCGGCGGACTGCTCACCCCCGCCAGTAGCGATCTTCCCAGCTTCGCGACAGCCGCATGGCGGACAGAATCAATCCAGCCATCGAATAGGTCTGCGGGAAATTGCCCCACAGCGCGCCGGTCTGTGGATCGACATCCTCCGAGAGCAAGCCATAGCGATTGCGGTGACTGAGCGCGTCGACGAAGAGATCGCGCGCCGCGTCGCGCCGGTTAAGCGACCAGAGCGCATCGATCAGCCAGAAGCGGCAGATCAGGAATGCTGTCACCGGCATGCCGAAATCGTCGGCATTGGTATAGCGCATGACGTGCTTTTCGCGCATCAGCTCGCGTTCCATGGCGGCGACAGTCGAGGAGAAGCGCGGATCGTCGAGTTCGACGACGCCGAGATCGGCCAACAACAGCACGCTGGCGTCCAGATCGTCCGAGCCGAACGCTGCGGTGAACGCACCGCGCTTTTCGTTCCACGCTCCGTCGATCAGCGCCGCGTGGATCGGATCGGCAATCGAATTCCAGTACTTGGCGCGATCGGCAAGACCGATGCGATTGGCGATCGCCGCCAGCCGCTGACAGCCGGCCCAGCACATCGCGGCCGAATGGGTGTGGATGCGCGCGCGGCCGCGGTATTCCCAGATGCCGGCGTCGGGTTGGAGCGCCTTTCTGGCGGCATGGTCGCCGAGCGATTCAAGGAGATGAAACAAGCCCTCGTCTCCCGGCCGTGGCAGGCGGCGATCGAAGAACATCGGCATCGCGGCGAGAATGACACTGCCGTAAGCATCGTGCTGAATCTGCTCGACCGCGGCGTTGCCGACCCGCACCGGGCCATCGCCGCCATAGCCTTCGAGATCGGGCGCGGTCCATTCCGCAATGCTGTTGGTCGGCACCACGCTGTAGACGGGCCGCAACTCGTGACCGGACTTCGATGCGATCGACAGCGTGAAGGAAATGAATTCCTCCATCGTGCGCGTTGCGCCGATACGGTTGAGCGCCTGCACGACGAAATAGGCGTCGCGCAGCCAACAGTAGCGATAATCCCAGGTGCGGCCGGACGACGGCGCTTCCGGGATGGACGTGGTGTGGGCGGCAATAATGCCGCCGGTCTCGTCGAAATTGGAAAGTTTGAGCGTGATGGCGGCGCGGATGATCGCTTCCTGCCAATCGTAGGAGATCGACAGGCGGCGCACCCATTCCAGCCAATAGTCGTGCGTGCGTTCGGCAAATTCGCGGCAGGTCGATTGCAAGTCGCCGGTGTAGGGCTCGTCCGGACCGAACACCAGATGGAGCGGCCGGCTGAGCACGAATGGTGCCTCGCTTTCGATCAGAGAGAGCGGTGCATCCGTGGTCAGGCGGATAATGGTCGTGTCGCTGGAATAGCGGATATGATTGCTGCCGAGTGACCGATTAGGCATCGGCTTGCCGTAGTCACGTGTGGGCCGCATCCTGATGGTGATGCGCGGCAGGCCGGCAATCGGCTCGATGATCCGGAAAAGCTGAGGCGGCCGGAATACACGGCCGAATTGGCGAAAGCGCGGCGCGAAATCGGTGATCCGTACTTTGCCGCCGTTCTTGTCGGTCAGCTCGGTGCAAACGATTGCGGTATTGCGCACATATTCGGAATGAAACCCCGCCATGTCGTCGAGTACGACGTCGGAAAATCCCTTTTCTTCCTTGCCCGCGATCAGACGGCAGAAGATCGGGTCACCGTCGAAGCGCGGGTAGCACCACCAGACGATCCGTGCGCACGGATCGACCAATGCCGCCACGCGGCCGTTGCCGACAACCGCAAGATCAAGCCCGAAATCTTTCATTCTGCCGCGCCCGCGCCTTCCGCCGCGATGCGAGCGAGCCATGCGCGCACGGATTCTGGCGTGTCAAAATGTCCGTTGACCTCGGCAACGATTTTTCCAACCGAAAATCCCAATCCACCGAATTTTGGAATGATGCCGAACACCGGGATGTCGGTGGTATCGTCGCCGATGAAAATCGGATTGCGTTCGGCAAATGGCGGGTAGGTCATGAGATCGCATACCGCGCTGGCTTTGCTGACGCCGGCAGCCTTGATCTCTATGACGTACTTTCCCGGCAGGATTTCGAGCGAGCCCGGCGCGGCGGTCTCGCAAATCCGCTCGACCGCAGCGCGCAGTTCCGCCTCCCTGTCAGGTGCCAGGCGATAGTGCAGCGCCAGCGAATAGCCCTTGTCTTCGGCGAGGATGCCCGGCCCGATCTCGGTCGCGCCGGCAAGCTTGCGTTTGAGCGCCGTACTGAATGGCGCGACGCGCTGGGTCGGCGCGGCTCCTGCGGCGGCGCGCAACTCCGCGCCATGACCGCCGATTGCAGCAAGTTCCAACGGCGAAAAAATCAGATCGATGTCGTTGAGCGAACGGCCGGAGACGAGTGCAACCGCGCCGCCGGTCAATTCGTCAAGACGCGCCAGCGTGCGGCGCAGTCCCGGCGGCACCCAGACCTGCTGCGGCGACGGCGCGAGATCGAGAATTGTGCCGTCGATGTCGAGCAGGATCGCGCATTTCCGCAAATCCGGAACGAGCGAGATATCCGGAAGCTCCATATCGAGGTCCAAGATTTCCATTTGTCCGTGCGACATTGGCTATTCAATCTATGAAGGCAAGTGGCTGGCTCAACGATTCGAACGGTTTGCGTTCGACGGCGACGCCCAGCCGAGCTTTGACCTGTTTTGGTTCGGCAATCAGCGCGCCGGTTGTGTAAGGGGTATCGGTCTCGATCAAGGCGCGAAATTGGCAAGAGGCACCATCGGTATTAGGTGCCCAATTCTGTTGCAAAGACGGCGGAATAGCACGGCAACTGGTATAATGCTGCGGCGTTAGGCACCCTGTGGAAAATACCATGTCTGAATGCCGACAAGCCCCAGGCTTACAGGCACCAACGCCCTGTCACGTCATGTGTTCCGGCGGTAGGGCGGGTCAATTCGCCTGTGCGGCCTTGCCGGAATATGAAATCCGCCAGATCGTTCCGCTGCCGTCTTCCGAAATCAGCAAGGCGCCATTGTTATCGACGGCTACGCCGACGGGGCGGCCCCACACCGCCGAATCGTCAATCGTAAATCCCGTGGCGAAATCCTCGTACTCGCCTGTCGGAGCGCCGTCCTTCGTGATCACGCGGATGATTTTATATCCGGTCCGTTTCGATCGATTCCAGGAACCGTGTTCGGCGGCAAAGATGCTGCCGCGGTATTCCGCCGGGAATTGCGTCGCATTGTAGAACGTCATCCCGAGAGAAGCCGAATGAGGCTGGACGAGAATGTCCGGGACGGTAATTTTGTCTTTGAGGTCCGGACGCTCGCCGGCGTGCCGCGGATCCTCATGCGCGCCGATGTAGTACCAGGGCCAACCGTAAAAGGCGCCCTCGTGCACGCGGGTAATGTAATCGGGCGGGACATTGTCGCCGAGGCCGTCACGCTCATTGGTCGAGCACCACACCGTGCCGGACGAGGGGGCGACCGCGAGGCCGACGCAGTTGCGGATTCCGGTCGCGTAGATGCGCTCACTCTGGCCTTGCGGATCGAAGGTCAGCACATCGGCGCGGCCCTGTTCATTACCCCATGCGGCGCCGAGCGGACGATCGGCCTGCCACTTTTGCGCGTCGGCGACGCTCATCTTCTCCATGCTATCGCCGACATTGGAGCCGGAGCCGACCGAGACGTACATTATCTTGCCGTCCGGCGAGAACACGACATCGCGTGTCTTGTGTCCGCCGACCGGCAGATGCGGGACGATCATCTCCGCAGGGCCGCGCGCCGTTTCGTCGCCGTTGCGATGGGGAAAGCGCACGACGGAATCAGTATTGCCGACATAGACCCATTGCGGATCGGGGCCGGGCGGATAGAACGCGATGCCGAACGGGTTCACGAGATTGGATGCAAAGACCGACGGCTCCGATGCGCTGCTGCCGTTCGGGCGCAGCACCACGACCCGGCCGGCTGAGCTCTCTGCAGCGAACACATCGCCATTCGGAGCGACGCGCAGGATGCGCGGTCCGGACAGGCCGGACGCAAACAGGTTGACTTCAAAGCCGTTTGGGACGATTGGCTTCTGATCGTCGGTTCGGCGCATTATCCTGACGGAATTCCGTACTGACTGGGCCATATCGGGTGCCGGCAAGTCCTGGGACCTGATCAGCCGACGCGTTCCCGGACGGTCGGCGTGCCAGTCGCCAAATGCAGCCGGACCCTCGAGCAGACCCGCGCCCGTCTGGGCGAAGAGCGGCATGACAGTGAGGGAAGCAATCACCGCGGCGCTTGCCGCAAGAATTCCGCGAATGGGGTACGGCATAGCCTGCACCGGCCTGGGGTTCGACAGACTAACAAGTCCAAACTAGCACGGTTCCACCGGGTGATGCGCCTTGATTGCTGAAGCTGCAGGCCGACTTGAGATTCCGCGGCGGCTACGCGCCCTGGTCCGCGCCCGTGAGTCTAGTCTCATCGGCCTGGCGGCGCTGGTGGGCGCCATCGCCGGCGTGGTCGTCGCCCTGATGGGCGATACCGTCGATCTCTTGCATGAGATTTTTTTCCAATTGGCGCCGGGCGAGCGGCTGTCGGGGCGGCTCACGCTCGATCCGTGGCTTGCGGTACTGGTGCCGGTCGCCGGCGGCATCCTATTTGGCATTGCCGCCGAGCTGATCAGGCGATGGCGGCCGGATCGCGAAATCGACCCAATCGAAGCCAATGCGCTGCATGGCGGCCGCATGTCTCTCATGGGCAGCTTGATAGTCGCCTTGCAGACCGTCTGGTCGAGCGGCGTCGGGGCATCGGTCGGCCTCGAAGCTGGCTACACGCAAATGTCGGCGGGCATCGCCTCGCGCATCGGCAATGCATTTCGCCTGCGACGCGGCGACCTGCGTATCCTGGTCGGCTGCGGCGCCGCCGCCGGCATCGCCGGCGCGTTCGGCGCGCCGCTCGCCGGCGCGTTCTACGGCTTCGAACTGATCATCGGCAGCTATTCGCCGATCAGTCTTGCGCCGGTCGGGATTGCGTCCCTGATCGGCTTTTTGGTTGCGCATTACTTCTCGCCGGCCGAACTCGGCGTTGTCGCGCCCGAAAAGACCACCGTCGTCTTCCACGATCTGGTGCTTGCCGCGACGCTCGGATTGCTGGCGGCGATGCTCGGCATCGTTCTCATGCGCGGCGTCGCGATCTGCGAGGCGATGTTCCAGAAGCTGCGGCTGCGGCCGATACTGCGCACCGGATTTGGCGGCGTGGTTGTCGGGCTATTGGCGATCCTGACACCGCAAGTGATGTCGTCGGGTCATGGTGCGCTGCGCGTCGCCGGCATGCTCGATCTGTCGTTTCGTGCAGTGGCGCTCTTGTTCGTGCTCAAGATCGTGGCTTCGATCGCCTCGCTGGGATCGGGGTTCCGTGGCGGGCTTTTCTTTTCTTCTCTGCTGATCGGGGCGCTCGGCGGCCATCTCCTGGCAGTCGCGCTGACCATGTTCTGGCCGACGGCCTATTTCGATCCGAACGCCTATTCTGTCATCGGCATGAGTGCGCTTGCCGCCTCCGTCATCGGCGGCCCGCTGACCATGATCTTCATTGCGCTGGAGACGACGGGCGACCTCTGGCTGACCACTGCGGTGCTGATCGCCGTCATCATCGCCGCACAAGTGACCCGGGAAGGCTTCGGCTATTCGTTTGCGACCTGGCGCTTCCATCTGCGCGGCGAAACGATCCGCAGCGCCGCCGATATCGGCTGGATGCGCGAACTGACAGTCGGCAGCATGATGCGCCAGGACGTGCAATCGGTGCATGCCTCGACCACGATCGAGAACTTTCGCGAAGCGTTTCCTCTCGGATCGACGGCCTATGTGATCGCCGTCGACGAGGACGATCACTATGCCGGACTGGTGCTGATGGCCGATGCCCACGCCGCCGAAGCTTCTCCGGAAAAATCGGTCAAGGATCTCCTGCGCTATACCGACGACCTGCTGCTGCCGGGCATGGCGGTAAAGGAGGCGGTGCTGGCGTTCGATCGCGCCGAGGCCGAAGCGCTCGCGGTCGTCGATTCCTACCGCGACCGCCACGTCGTCGGGCTTTTGACCGAAGCTTATGTGCTGCGCCGCTATGCGGCGGCACTGGAACGGCGGCGCCGCGAGATGGTCGGCGACGAATAAGCATGGCTCCCGCGATAGACGGCCTTGATATGATGGGCAAGAATGGCCAGCCGGCCGCCCGAAGAACGGCCGCTGTCGGGAGTGCGTGACGATGGACGACCGGGCCAGAGTGGATTGCGTCGCCAATGCCCGCGCCTTGGCACCGGTTATCGCCGCGGCGGCGCCGCGGATCGAAGCCAATCGCGAGTTGCCTGCCGATCTTGTGACCGCGCTGCATGAGGCCCGGCTGTGGCGCATGCTGCTGCCGCGGGCTTACGGCGGCGACGAGGTCTCGCCGGTCGATTATGTGCAGGCCATCGAGGAAATCGCCAAGGCCGACGCCTCGACCGCGTGGTGTATCGGACAGACGTCAGTCTGCTCGACCGTGTCGCGGAACATGAACCCGGAAGTCGCCGAGGAAATTTTCAAGAAAAATCCGCGCGGCGTGCTGTCCTGGGGTCCCACCAACAACGCCAAGGCGATTGCGGAAAAGGACGGCTACCGCGTCAACGGCGTCTGGCCGTTTGCCAGCGGCAGCAAGCACGCCACCTGGCTTGCCGCGCATTGTTTCATCTGCGAGCCGGATGGCGCGCAGCGCCGCGACGCCAACGGCAATCCGGTGCAGAAGACGCTGTTCGTGCCGCGCGAACGCGCCACATGGCAGGACGTGTGGCATGTGATGGGGCTGAAAGGCACCGGCAGCAACACATACACTTTGACCGACGTGCTGGTGCCGGAGGCTTACTCGATCGACTATCACGCGCTCAATTCCGCAGGCCGCCGCGAGCACGGGCCGCTATACGCATTCTCGATCTACCAGCTATTCGGCTCAAGCTTCCCCGCCATCGGGCTCGGCATCGCCCGCACCATGCTCGACGATTTCTGCAAATTGGCGCAGGGCAAGATCCCGCAGGGCCAGACCACGACATTGCGCGACAGCGCGGTCACGCAATCGCAGATCGGCATGGCGCAATCGCAACTCGCCGCGGCGCGCGCATTTTTCATCTCCGCATGGGAAGAGATCTGGCAGGCGGCGCAGGCCGGCACCGTCGCCACGGATCAGCGGGTGCGGCTGCGCATGGCGTCGAGCCACTTGAGCCTGACCGCGCGGCAGATTGTCGAGCAGGTCTACGTGATGGCCGGCGCTACCGCGATCTTCGAGAGCAATCCATTCGAGCGGCGGTTCCGCGACATGCATGCTGTGTCGCAGCAGTCGCAGTCGCAGCTTTCGATCTTCGAAGCGATCGGCCGGCACTTCCTCGGCCTGCCGCTAGGGTCGCGCCTGATCTGACGGCGCGGGGTTTAACGCAAGATCTCGACCAGCAAGACCCAGGCGCCCCGGACGCCGGCGGCAAGCGGAGCCACGGCCATCGCGGCTCATACGCAGTTAGCCACCCGTTATTTGATTCTCGCTTTGCCCGATTTCGCGCCGCCGGCGAGTTTTTCGGTCTGCTCGGCCATTGCTTCGGTGGCGCCGGCGAGAAAGCTCATGATCGCCGCGAATTCAGCGTTATCGTATCCGGCCAACAGCGCCTGCAACGTGCCGCGCAGACCGCCATAGAGATGGTCGATGTCGCGCAGCTTCGTGCTCACCGTGCGAATGACCACCTTGCGGCGATCCCCGATGTCGCGTTCGCGCGTCACGTAACCGAGATTGACCAGACGATCGACCAGCGCCGTCACCGCCGCTCCGGTAAGCCCGGTGTGATTGACGAGGTCGCCGGCCGTCATCGCGTCTGCGCCGAGAAGGCGAAGCACCTTTTCGTCGGTCGAATGCAGGTCGATCTTCTTCGCCACGGCCTCGTGAAACAGCGCGTCCCGGGTGGCGAATTCGCGGATCAGCGGAACGTAGCGGTCCATGCGGGATTTTCGCTGACTTGACCGTTTCATTTAGCTGGCCTTATAGTTAGATGATCTAAGTAATAAGCCAGGACAGCGGCTGTGCCAAGGCGTTTGGCAAAGCCCGCCGGCGAGAGTAGGGAAGCGTCGAGCCGAGGGTTGCGTCATGTTTTTTGCAGAGCGTATCGCCGAGCTCACGCGCAAGATGCTGCGCAAGAAGCTCTACGTCGTCATGTCGAAGCCGGTGGTGCCGCCGGAAAAACTGCAGATGTTCCTGTCGGCGCATCTGGAATACATGATCGGGCTGGAAAAGCGCGGTCATGTGTTTGCGTCCGGTCCGCTGGCCGATACCGAAGGTCCGCCGACCGGGCTTGGCCTGACCGTGCTGCGCGCCAAAGATGCCAACGAGGCGCGCGCGCTCGCCGAGGCCGATCCGTTCTTCGTCAATGGCCTGCGCACATTCGATCTCAAGGAATGGACGATCATGGAAGGCACGCTCGGCGTGCGGGTCAATCTGTCCGATCAATCGGTCGAGGTGACGTAGTACAGTCGACATAAGAAGAGTGCGTAGGGGACGGTCATGGAAACCATCGGCTTTGTCGGCGTCGGCAAGATCGGACTGCCGATCTCGCAAAACCTCATCAAGAGCGGCTATCGCGTGGTCGGCTTTCGCCGCTCATCGCTCGACGAATTCCAGAAGGCCGGCGGCGTGCCGGCACATTCGGCGGCCGATGTCGGTGCCCAGGCCGATATCGTGTTGTCGTGCCTGCCGTCGACCGAAGCGCTCGATGACGCCATGCAGGGGCCGAAAGGTCTCATTCAAAGCGCGCGGCCCGGCCAGGTCGTGATCGAACTCGGTTCGCATCCGGTGCCGGACAAGAAGCGCCAGATCGCGCCGTTCAAAGCCAAGGGCGCGGCCTTCATCGACGGCGAGGTCTCCGGCACGCCGGGCATGGTTGTGGCGCGCAAGGGCGTGATTTATCTCGCCGGCGATGCCGACGCCTGCAAGAAAGCCGAGCACGTGATCACCGGTTTTGCCGACTCGTTCATCTATTTCGGCGAATTCGGCGCCGCGAGTCGGGTCAAGCTCATCAACAATCTCTTGGTCTCGATCAACATCGCGGCGACCGCTGAAGCGATGGCGCTTGGCCTGAAAGCCGGCGTCGACGTGCCGCTGATGATCAAGGCGATCGCGACCGGCTCCGGCGGCTCGACTCAATTCGGCATCCGCGCGCCGTGGATGGCGGAGCGGCGCTTCCAGCCGGTGCAGGGCCCGGTCGATGCCTTGCAGCACTATTTTGACATGATCGGCGATATGGCCGACCAGCTCGGCGTGGCGACGCCAATTCTGGATTGCGTCATGCCGCTGTATCAGAAATTTCTGGATATGGGTTTCGTCGGCGACGACGTTGCCCGCATGGTCGACGTGTTCAGCGCGCTGCCGCGCGAGAAAAAATAAGGAGACACAGCATGATCCGCGTCAAGAAAATCGCCCACGCCAGCTACGAGATGCCCGACGTCGAGCAGCAGGCCGAGTATTACGCCAGCGTGCTCGGCATGACGGTCGCGGCCAAGGAAAAGGATGCGGTATTCCTTGCCAACACCGTCGATCATCACTCGGTGGTGCTGCGCAAGGGCGCACAGGCGCAATGCACGCGCGTCGGCTTCCAGCTCGGCGAGCACGACGATCTCGATGCGTTCGAGAAGCAGGTGCAGGCGCAAGGCGTCAAGACCGCGCGCAAGAAGGATCCGGAGCCTTCGATCGCGGAAGTGCTGAGCTTCGAAGATCCCAAGGGTTCGGTGATGGAGGTGTTCAAGCGCGCCGACTTCTCGCACCAGAAATTCCAGGCGAGAGGCATCGTGCCGCACAAGCTCGGCCACGTCGCCTTCCACGTCACCGACGTCAAGCACGTCACCAAATTCTATTGCGACGTGCTGGGTTTTCGCGAATCCGACTGGATGGGTGACTTCTTCTCATTCCTGCGCTGCGGCCCGGATCACCACACCATCAACCTGATGCAGACCGGATCGAACCGGCATTTCCACACCGCGTTCGAGCTGCGCGACTGGGGCCACATGCAGACCGCGTGCGATTTCCTGTCCACCAACGGCTACAAGCTGTTGTGGGGTCCGGGCCGTCACGGCATCGGTCACAACCTCTTCACCTATCATCGCAGCCCGGCTGGCTTCATCACCGAACTGTTCGCCGAGCTTGACCGCATGAATGAGGAACTCGGCTATTTCGAGCCGCGGCCGTGGCACCGCGACAATCCGCAGCGCCCGAAGGTGTGGGCCAAGGACCCCTCGGCTTCTAATCTGTGGGGCATCATGCCCGGCGACGAAATGCACCACTAATATCCGTCACCCTGAGGTGCGAGCGTAGCGAGCCTCGAAGGGCGACGGCCCGGGCCGTGCATCCTTCGAGGGCCGCTTCGCGGCCACCTCGGGACGACGGAAGGATTGGGGAGAATCGACAAATGAAAGTCTCGCTCATCGCGGCTGTTATTACTGCGGCTCTCGCAACACCCATCACCGCCCACGCCCAAACCTTCCCCTCGAAGCCGATCACCATCGTGGTGCCGGCGCCGCCCGGCGGCGTGACCGACGTGCTGGCGCGCACGCTGGGCAAGCACATCAACCAGGACTGGGGCGTGACGCCGGTGGTGGAGAACCGCGGCGGCGCCAACAACCAGCTGGCGGCGGAATACGTGATGCACCAGCCGGCCGACGGCACCACGCTGATGATCGGACCCGAAGTTACGTTTACCGCAAATCCCGCGCTGTTCCCGAACCTGCGCTATTCGCTGAAAGACTTCACGCCGATCAGCGGGCTCGCGACCATCTATCACGGCCTCATCCTCAATCCGTCGGTACCGGTCAACTCGGTCGCCGAACTGATCGCGCTCGGCAAGTCGAAGCCCGGCACGCTCAACTACGGTACCTTCGGTGTCGGTTCGACCGGTCATCTCAACATGGAACTGCTCGAGTTCGATGACCGGCGCGAAGTTCACACCGGTTCATTACAAAGGCGCGGCGCCGGCGATGCTCGATGTGATTGCCGGCAACATCCCGATGATGCTGATCAGCGTCGGCAATGCGGTGGAGCAGGCGAAAGCCGGACGGGTGAAGTTCATCGCCGACGGCGCGCCAACGCGCATGAAGCTCCTGCCCGACATTCCGGCCATCGCCGAGACGGTGCCGGGCTATACCGCGGCGTCGTGGTTCGGCCTGTACGGTCCGGCCGGAATGCCGGCCGACGTTGTCGCAAAGCTCAGCGAAGAGGTGCGCAAGACCTTCGCCGATCCGGAGGTCGTGCAGAACGTGCTCAACCCGCAATATTTCGAGTCAATCGCCGGCACGCCGGAGGAGCTGACGGCGCGCATCAACGCCGAGGAGCCGCGTTTCCACAAGGTGATCGCCGACGCCCACATCAAGGTCGAATGAACGTCATCGGGCCAGATTCGGCCAAATCCTCATAACCATGAAAGTGCAAATATGCGAGCCATAACCGTCGAAGAACACTTCGCGACCCCGGGATTTCTCGACGGGCCGGGCAAGGACCTGAAGGAAAGCTTTCTGCGCTTCGGCGCGCGCGGCCAGAAGCTGGTCGCGCAGATCGAGAATATCGGTGCGGCGCGTGTCGCCGAGATGGATGCCGCCGGCATCGACATGCAGGTGCTGTCGATGAATGCGCCGGGCGTCGAGCAGCTCGACGCCGCCACCGCGCTGTCGATGGCGCACGAGTCCAACGAAGCGCTGGCGGAAGCGGTGAAGAAGCACCCGACGCGCTTTGCCGGGCTTGCAGCGCTCGCCACCATGGTGCCGGACAAGGCCGTCGCCGAGTTCGAGCGCACGGTGCTTAAGCTCGGCTTCAAGGGCGCGCTGATCAACGGCCATTCGCGCGGCCGCTATCTCGACGACAAGTTTTTCTGGCCGATTTTCGAATGCGCCGAGAAGCTCGACGTGCCGATCTACCTGCATCCGACGCGGCCGCCGGACGCCGTCATCGACGCGATCTACAGCGGTTTTTCCAAGGAAGTGAATTACGTGCTGGCCGGATCCGGCTGGGGCTGGCACATCGAGACTGCGGTCCACGTCATCCGCATGGTGCTCGGCGGCGTGTTCGACCGCTTTCCGAAATTACAGATCGTGGTCGGCCATCTCGGCGAGGGGTTGCCGTTCATGTTGCCGCGGCTCGACCGCAATTTTGCGCCGGCGTTGACCAAGCTGCAGCGCTCGTTCGGCGATTATCTGCGGCAGAACGTCCACTATACGTTCGGCGGCTTCAATTTCCCGGCGACGTTCCTCGACCTGCTGCTCGAGGTCGGCGTCGAACGCATCATGTTCTCGGTCGATCATCCCTATGGCTCGATGGCGGCAGCGCGCGCCTTCCTCGAGCAGATTCCGGTGAGCGCCGCCGACCGCGAGCGCATCGCCCACGGCAACGCCGAGAAGCTGTTCAAGGTTTAGGATGCCGCGTGGATGCCGCGCTGGATGCCGCGCGGCGGTGGTCACGCGGCGCTGGCCGCTTCGGACTCGGGCTCCGGCACGACGGTGACGCGCCCCGAGCCGCCGCAGACCTTGCAGCGAAAGCGGTTGCCGCGCTCGCGGACGTGGCCGGTGCCGTAACAGCGTACGCAGGTTTCCTGGGCGACGACCGGCGTATTATCGGGATGATCGGCAGGCAGCCGTTTTCCGAATTCCATTGCAAGTCCTTGTGCTGGCCCACGCGTGAAGACCCGCGACATTAGCGGCGCCTCGTTAAGCGCCCGCGGCCGGATTGCCGACAATTTGATCGGTGTTGGCGATGAACCCGAGAGCGTTTTGGCGCGACCAACGCAACGGAACCGCCCGGGAATTTCCATGCGCTGCACATCGATACTATTGGCGGCCGTCATCGTGACGGCTGCGGCATTTGCGGACGCGGCATCGGCGCAGGACACGGCCGCTCCGTCTCCTGCACCGCCCGCAACAGCGCCCGCCGCCGCAACGCCGGCGGGCGATCAGCAGAATCCGCTGCCCGCAGCCGCGGCCCCGCCGCAACCGCAACCGGCGATCTGCAAGCCTGCCTTGCGGAAACCGGCGACTATCAGACGCACGGCAGCGCCGTCACCTACCTGATCGGCCTCACCAACTCCTGCGACAAACGCATCAGGTGCGTGATCGATGCCTATGTGGTCGGCGCGAAGGGGCCGTCGTCGGGCCACACCGTCATGATGCTCGGCGCGAAATCATCCGGCGCTGCGGCGAAGAAAACCTATGTCATGAAGGTCAAGGCTTTCGGCGGCACCGCGCAGGTGTCGCGGGATTGCAAGGCGCTTTGAGGGCCGCTCCCTTTCGTCATTGCGAGCGGTAGCGAAGCAATCCAGCGCTCAAAGCCAGCGGCCAAGACGAGCGGCAATGGCCTATTGCGATGTTGCAACGAGGCTGACCACCTTGTTGCCCTCGAGTTTCTTCACCGCGGCGGCAAGATCATCCTTCGACAGCTTGGTCGCTGAGATGCGGACCCTGTAGATCCCACCGGTCATCGGGCCGGTCACGATCTGCAATTTGTTGTCATCGAGAAACTGGGTGATGTCATTTGCCGAAGCCTGCGGCGCGAAGCGAATAAGCGCGACAGTGCCGGTATCGCCGCTCGGAGCCGACGCGGTCTCGAAGCCGGCAGTCCCGCCCGTCTTGATCAGGTATCCGCCGATGACGCTCGCCTGGAGGAGAATGGCGAGTGCCGCAGCGCCGGCCGACCACGCCAGCGTGCGCGGCGAGAAACCCGCGAGGAAATCCGCGATACGGGTGCCAAGCCGCAACGACAGCGGCTTGTTCCGCACCGGCTCGGCATTGATCTTGGCAAACAGCTTCTGTGCGGCCTGCCCCGACGGCGCGCCAGAGATTCGTTGAGCAGAACATTTTCGCCGTGCTCGTCGCGCACCATCTCAAGGTGGCGCGCCAGTTCCGGGTCATTGGCTAATGCCGCATCGACTTGCCGCGCCTCGGCGCGGCTGAGCGCATCCACCGCGCGCCACGGCAGCAGGTTTTCGATTTCGTCCTTCATGGCCAGCCTCGGTCGATGCCGCGTTCCTTGAGAAGTTCGGACAATTTCTGGCGCGCGTAAAACATCCGCGTTTTAACTGTCGCTTCCGGAATGCCGATGATCTCGGAACACTCCCGCACGGATTTCTCATGATAATACACGAGATCGACGATCTCGCGGTGTTCCACGGACAATCTGGTCATGCATTCTCTCATGACTGCGGCCTTGTCGCGCTTCGCCAGGTCGGTTTCCGGCGCTGTCGGACTGATCTTCGATCTGCTCCGCCGCTCCTTCATCAAGCTGATCCTCGCGATGCCGGAAGGTGGATAGCGCCATGAGCCGCGCCATGCCAAGCATCCAGGTCGTGACCGCGGAGCGGCCTTCAAATCTTCCGGCTTGCCGCCAGACTTCAAGGAAGACTTCACTGAGCAACTCCTCCGCGGTCGCCGGGTTTCGCACCAGGCGCAGAATGAAACGATAGATGCGCACCTGATGCCGGCCGAACAGGACCTGCATCGCCAACTGGTCGCCGCTGGCAATTCGTGCGATCAGCACCTCATCTGAAGTCGCTTGCATGACGGCCAGAACTTCCCGAATACGTCCCGGTTCACGGCCGATGGTTCAGGCAAATCGCAGAAAAATTTATGTCGCCCCATCAACCCCGCGAAGAATGTGCGCCCGGCGCGAGCGGTTAGGCAAGCGCCTGCCGGCTCAGCGCTTTGCCACGCCAGGGCCGCCGTCCGGGTTGGCGTTCACGCCCTCCAGCGCCTTGACCGCTTGACTGGCGTTGCAGAGCCCGGCGCCGATTTCGGATTGGCGGTCCTTCGGTCCAAGCGGAGTCGCCGAGTTCAGCAGAATGGTGCGGACCTCCTTCGGCTTCAGCGCCGGATTTCTCTCAAGCAGCAAGGCCACCGTTCCGCTCACATGCGCTGCGGCGATCGATGTGCCGGAAGTGAATTGATAGGAATCGCCCGGCGCCGCCGCCATGATGTCGACGCCCGGAGCGGCGATGGCGATGTAATCGCCGTGGTTCGCCATCTTGAATACGATGTCGTTGCTGTCGGTGGCGGTCACGGCGATGACATCGGAATCGGAGCCCGGATAAAGCGGGCCTGCATTCGGCCCGGCGTTGCCGGCGGCCGCCACGAGGATAATGTTCTTGCGATAGGCGGCGTCGAGGAAACGATGCATGGCCGGGTCCTTGGGACCGGCGAAGCTCATATTGATGAGACGCACGTCGTTGTCCGCGGACCATTCCAGAACTCTTGTACACCGCAAACGACGTCCCCTTTGCCGCGTCGGATCCGTCGAAAGCGCGCGCGACATAGAGCTGCGCGTCCGGCGCGATGCCCAAAAGCCGGCTATGCGATGCGATTGCGCCCGCCATGGCGGTACCGTGTGGATGGGGCGAGTCGTTGCCGCCAAGTGCATCGAAGGTCTTGGCGATTGAGCCCGTCAGCTCCCGGTTTGTCCGATCGATCTCGGAGTCGATGACCGCAATCTGGACGTTCCTGCCTGTGGCGAGCTTGTGGGCCTCCTGAACCAGCATTTTGGCGAGCGCATATTGCGCCGGATCGCCCGCGGTCAGGCCGGTCCCGGTGTTCGCATCGTCTTGCAGAGTGAAGACGTAGTTTGGCTGGGCGCTTGCAACGACGCGTTCCTGCTCAAGCGCGCCGATCACGTCGGGAAGCGGCCGGCGGCCGCTCGAGCCGCCAGCGATAGAGCGCCGTACCGATCAGGGGAAAGTTCTGGGTTTCGAGTTGGGTCAGATTGTAGCGCTGCGCGATCTGGTTGATCGCCTGCGGCGACGTTCCGCCAACAAACGAGGTGATGATCTCGTTGGGTTGATAACGGCGTTCGCCTTGCGGCGGCACGCCGGTGGTGCCGTTATTGCCCTGGCTCGGGTGCGGCGGCGGGGATTTCGATTTTTTGCCGGAGTCGCCGCTATCGGTGGCGGCGGCTTTTTTCTTCTTCGGCGAGGGCTGGTCGGACGGCGGAGCTGAGTTTGGGTGCGACGCCAGCCCTTCGAGCAGGGCGCCGCCGATGCCGATGCCGAGCCCGATGCCGAGACCGCGGCCCATGTGAGGATGGTCGTCGTCCTGCGCAGAAGCGATCCGCGTTCCTGCGACCCCGGTCACCGTCAGGACAGACCCAACTAAAATCGTGGACATGAGCGCGCGTGAGCCGCGAGAGCTTCGTCGCATTGCCAACCCCAAAAAATTGCACTGCGGATATATCGTGCAGCCGAAGTTGGTATCGGCCCGCTCGGTTTGGTTCATCGGCCGAGTGGCGCAGCCGACCGCGGCACAATTGCACGCGGATATTGCGGGTTTGCCGGCCGGGTCGCAAGTCAGCCGCCGGTCCCGCGCCGGGAGCATGGACGGCCCGGTCCGCCAGCCCCGGGAAGCCCCCGCGACCGTCATGCAATAGCGGTCCGATCCGGCCGGGAAACGCCAAATTACATTAAGTATTTGAAATTACTTGATAAATCTCACAAGATAATCTCTGCGAAACCGCCGTGAACCTTTCGGGGGTGTCCGGGACGTAACTCTGAACGCGCTTGAAAGACCCCACCCCAACCCCCCTCAAGGAGACGTGCCATGAGATGAAGAAACTCATGCTGGTAACCGCGATCGCAGCTCTGCTGTCCAGCCCCCGCGCTTCGCCCAAAACAGCACCCTCAGTACGTACCGAGCTAGGTTCAACGATGCGCAGAACGCGTGATAACCAGACCCAGAATGACCGTTGCATCTCAACCGAGTGTCCGCTGCCGCAATCAGCTTGCAAGAACGGCCAACCCGCGACAACGTGATCTGGATCAATCTAATGAACAACACGTCGACCTCCACCGAGGGCAACCTGATGTGGCACGCCCTCGTCAGCTACGTGATCACCGAATCGCTAGCCGGACGGCAATTGACCGTGGCACAATACCGACTGAAAGACAATTGGTCAAGGTGCCCTGCGACCGAATTCGCCCTATGTTACCGGCGTTCGGCCTGCCCATAACACGGTCTGCGCTGCGAAGCATCGAACTTACCTCGATAACGCCGACGATATGCTGCGCATCCGCCTCGGCCGTCCGTCCCGCGATGCCGAGACGAGGCCAAGGAACTGAAAAGTTGCTCAAAGACGATCCGAGGCTGCGCGAGGATCTGCTAGCGGACTGCCAGTCTCGCGATGCCGAACGGATCCGGCGCAGGGAGCTCGAAAAATTCTCAAAGACGATCCCAAGGCCGGCAAGGATCAGCTGAACGGCGACAGCAAGTCAGTCCGAACAGCAACTGCGAAGACCCAGGACCAGAAACGCCGAAGCAGTCCAACTCGAAGTCGACGCAGGACCAGCCGCAAGCTCCGGCGAAGACCGAGCGACGAAAACCAAGACTACCAAGGCCGAGCTCCAAGACGAGCCGACCGAGCCCAAAACCGAGACCAAGACCGAGACCAATCCGGAGCATTCGACGCGCACTGTGACGCCGGAGAAGGTCGACGCCCCGAAGCAGGTTGCACGTGCCGCCCCGGTCGAGCACACCACCGAGCTGCGCAACATGGAAGCTCATCAAACCATCAGCCACGTCAACTCGCCTCGGCTCACGTGAACTCGATCGGCAACCTCGGCGTGATGCACACCAACGGGATGTCCGCGATGCACATGGGTGGCATGGGTGGCCTTGGTGGAATGCACATGGGCGGCCTCGGCGGCATGCACATGGGCGGACTTGGCGGAATGCACTTCGGCCGGATGTAAGCGAAGGAACGCAGCCAAATCTCTGCCAATGCAGCAAGGAATAAGGACGGAGCGAAAGCTCCGTCCTTATTCGTTATGCTGCAAACTGTGGCGAGACCTCACATGACGGGAAAGCTCCTCAACGACGTCGTCAATACGCTGCCCCACATGATCGCTGGTCGGCTGGATGCCCATGACTTCGAGGCGCTCGCCGATCTGGCCGACGGCGTCCTAACCATCGATCTCCTGGCCCGCACGGTGCAGCACGGCAGCGGAGCCGCGCCCGCGATTTCAGCCGTGGGATTGCTTGCCGATTGGTTCGACGGGCGCCTGCAAGCCGCAAATTTCGACTGGTCGAGCTTGGCGAAAGCGATGCTCACCGTAGCGATAACGACCAATCGCGTGTCCGTAGACCGGTCGAGCATCGTGCCGTTCGATCTTGCCTGCACCGCGGAGATCGCCACGCACGAGCGCACCTGGGTCTCGAAACCGGTCACGGCGCTGCGCTGGTACCGGCGCCACGATGGCATGGTGACGGACTGAAAGAGCGTGCCCGCGGGCTTGAACCTTTTGCGGCGTTCCTGGACGCATCTTTGTCGCGGCCATCATGGCGCGGCCTCGAATTCAAAAGGTGCTGTCATGTCAAATCTTAAAATCGCATTGCTCTTCGCTGCCGTCTTCGCCGCCGGCGCGCTGTCCTCACAGTCCGCCTCGGCACGGAGCGCATGGTACGGTCCCGGCTCCGGCCCGGTGAGTCCCTACGCGAACTACAAGGGCTTCGCGCAGGTTCCGCGCCAGACCGGCGGGCCGAGCATGTTCAACGGCCATCGCACCAACGTCCAGTCGCCGGCAAGCGGCGCGTACCGCTGCGTGCCGAACGTCGGCCTTGTCGGCGCGAACGGCGTCTGCGTGGATTGATCCCCGCGCGCCGTCCGCAAAGATTAGAGCACGATTCTGGAAAAGTGGACACCGGTTTTCCGCAAAGATCATGCTCCGACGAAGATCCATGATCTGATTCAACCTGATCGGATTATGGTCCAGGTCATCGCGATCGCCGGGTTTTCCCTGGCGATTTCGATTTTTGCGGCAGGGCGTTCCTTCAATCATTCCTCTTGCCGCGCCATCGCGAGCGGTAGCCAAGCAATTCCGCGCGCCAGGCCTGCCGCGCACGCGGCGAAATATTATAAGACGCAAAAACCATTGATCGGCGGGCATAACTGCGATTTTGCGAATTCTTTTGTTTTGGTGAAGCGCATTCGGTGCGCTCGGCGAAAAAATCCGCTCCGCGCAACATTCCGACTTCTTTGAACAATCGCGAACGGAAATGATTCGCTTTGACATTGCCGCCGCGATTTGAATAACGGCACTTAATCCCGTTCGGCTTGAAGGACATCAGCCGGTGACCCTGGCTGATCGGAACGGGATGCGGTGCCCGCGGGCGGGGCTCGTCACTTTCGCTCCCGGGCGTCTCGGGTATCAAGCCTGCCGGCACTATGACCGGCGCGCGAGGTGCTCGCTGGGAGTGCGGTGACGCGTCGGCGGCGAACCCGCCTCGTGACGCCCGCCGCACGAAGCCTGGCCCGAGGTGAGCCTTTGGGACGATGACTCCCTTAGGTGAGAGCCGTGGTGGAACGCCGATGGGCGAGCGCCCTTTGCAAAGGGCGAGCCGCACCGCAAGGTGCGGAGGATACGGATCAGCGTTCTTCGGCGTTCCGCTTCCTTATTTCTTCTTGCGCTTACATTTCGTGGCTCGAAGCATTGATCGTGACGGCCCCGGCCCCCACCGCTGGCGTCATCTGACGAAGATCGATGCGGAGAGCGAAGGCTTCGTGGCTTTATTGCTGGCGTGACCACAATTCGGATGCAAGGCGCATCGCGAGAACGATGAAGCTTACCCGTTCACCGTCGTCCTTCGAGGCTCGCTACGCTCGCACCTCAAGATGACGGAAAAGGAATGCGCGTCGCTGTTTGACAAGTGAATCGGAGAAGACCCCGCGGACTAGCGCGTCTTGCGCCGTCCGGACTTTGCCGCGCGGCGGGGCGCCGACTTCTTCAGTGGCGCCCGGCTGCGCGCAGCGGCGGATTTGCTCTTGCTTTGGCTCCTGGCCTTGGCCGCCTCCTTGCCCTTGGTCAGCGCCCAGCCTTTCCAGTTGATGTCGAAGATGATGCCGTTCGGGTCCTTGAACTTGCGCTCGAAATCGTCGTCGTCAGGATCGCCGAGATCGAAGAAGAACTTGCCGCCGGCGGCCTCGATCTGCTTCTGCTGCTTTTCGATGTCGTCGCACTGGAAGCCGAAATGATGGATGCCGACGAACTCGCCCGGCTTCTTCAGCCCGGAGCCGACCTCGCTCTTGTATTGCAAGAGCGCCAGGTTGATCTCGCCGTCGCTCATATAGACGCGGAACGCGGTCGGCCCTTCCGACTTCGGCGAGCGCGTGAGCCCGAACGCCTTCTCGTAGAAATCCGCGGTGGCGTCGATGTCCTTCACCGACAGGGCGATATGGCGGATGCGTGCGGGCATGGGTGGCTCCTTTATTCCTTGCGGTGCGGAAGTCTTAGCATGCCACGTTGTCGAGGGCGAGGATTCATTGCGAGGTACTAGCTTCGGTGCCCGTTTTGAGGAGCTCGACTTCCTCTTGAATTACTCTCTGACACATCCAGCGGAGTGTATTGAATAGAGCGCGCTCTTTGACGTTGGGCCTGTTCGACTTTCAATGTCGCTTAGAAGTGCTAAAACCTTACTTCCCAAACGGAAACCCCCATGAACGCCCCCCTCAGCACCCACCCAACCCCGCCCTACAAACACTCGCCGCTCTTCCCGCTCGGCAAGGACACCACGCCGTACCGGAAAATCTCGGCCGACGGCCTGCGCGTCGAGACGGTGATGGGCGAGGAGGTGCTGGTGGTGCCGCGCGAGGCGATACGGGCGCTGGCGGAAGCCGCCTTCACCGATATCGCGCATCTGTTGCGCCCGGCGCATCTGGCGTCGCTCAAATCGATCGTCGAGGACCCGGAGGCCTCCGACAACGACAAGTTCGTCGCCTTCGATTTTCTCAAGAACGCCAATATCGCGGCCGGCGGCGTGCTGCCGATGTGCCAGGACACCGGCACGGCGCTGGTGATGGGCAAGAAGGGCCGGCTGATCTGGACCGCGGGCGACGACGAGGCGGCGCTCGCCGAGGGCGCGCGCGACGCCTACCTCAAGCGCAACCTGCGCTATTCGCAGCTCGCGCCGATCTCGATGTTCGAGGAGAAGAACACCAAGAACAACATGCCGGCGCAGGTCGAGATTTTCGCCGAAGGCCATGATCCCGAGCATCCCGATTATGACGCGGCCTACAAGTTCCTGTTCATCGCCAAGGGCGGCGGCTCGGCCAACAAGGCGTTCCTGTTCCAGGCGACGCCGTCGATCCTCACCCGCGAGCGCATGCTGGCGTTCCTGAAAGAGAAGGTGCTGACGCTCGGCACCGCGGCGTGCCCGCCGTACCATCTCGCCATCGTCATCGGCGGCACCTCGGCCGAGCTGACGATGAAGACGGTGAAGCTCGCCTCGACCAAATATTACGACACGCTGCCCGACCACGGCTCGGAAGACGGCCACGCCTTCCGCGACAAGGAGATGGAGCAGGAAATCCTGAAGATGACGCAGTCGCTCGGCGTCGGCGCGCAGTTCGGCGGCAAATATTTCTGCCACGACGTGCGCGTGATCCGGCTGCCGCGCCACGGCGCCTCGCTGCCGATCGGGCTTGGCGTGTCGTGCTCGGCGGACCGCCAGGCGGTCGGCAAGATCACCAAAGACGGCGTGTTCCTCGAAGAGCTCGAGCACAATCCGGCGAAATATATGCCGGAGGTCGACACCACGCATCTCGGCGGCGAGGTGGTGAAGATCGACCTCAACAAGCCGATGCAGGAGATTTTGGCGCAGCTCACCAAATATCCGATCAAGACGCGGCTGTCGCTGTCCGGCCCGATGATCGTGGCGCGCGATCTGGCGCACGCAAAATTGCGCGAGCGGCTGGAGGCAGGGCAGGGGCTGCCCGATTATTTCAAGAACCATCCGGTCTATTACGCCGGACCGGCGAAAACGCCGGAGGGTTACGCGTCCGGCGCGTTCGGCCCGACCACGGCGGGCCGCATGGATTCCTTCGTCGCGGATTTCCAGGCCGCCGGCGGCTCGATGGTGATGCTGGCCAAGGGCAACCGCTCGCCGGCGGTGCGCGAAGCTTGCAAGAAGCACGGCGGCTTCTATCTCGCTTCGATCGGCGGCGCGGCGGCCAATCTCGCCGAGCATTGCATCAAGAAGGTCGAGACGGTGGAATATCCCGAGCTCGGCATGGAGGCGATCTGGCGCATCGAAGTGGTCGATTTTCCCGCCTTCATCGTCGTCGACGACAAGGGCAATGACTTCTTCAAGGCGTTGAATTTGGGCTAAGGCGCAAGACACATTTACCCTCCCCCTTGTGGGGAGGGCAGGGTGGGGGTCGCGAGGTAACGTGAGAGCGTTGACGCTTGCGAGCCGCCTCACGACCCCCACCCCAACCCCTCCCCACAAGGGGGAGGGGAAACAAAACGGGAGGGTTACTTGAATAAAAAATCTTTGCTGCTCGCAGGTCTTATTGCTTTCGCTATCTCGGTGTCGCTCGCGGGACCGGCGTCTGCAGAGACGACGCTCATCACGCTCGGCACGGCAGGCGGCCCGCTGCCGCGCGCAGACCGGGCGCAGTCGTCGAACCTTCTGATCGTCAACGGCACGCTCTATCTGATCGATGCCGGCGGCGCCGTGACGATGCGCATCGTTCAGTCGGGCAACGATTTCCGCAAAGTTGGCAAGATTTTCATCACCCATCCGCACAGCGATCATGACGACGGTCTTGCCACGCTGTTGAACTCGCAATGGGAGCAGCAATCGCCGCCGACCGACATTTACGGCGGCGGCGTCGAAGCGCTGGTGAAAGGCGCGATTGCTTACCTTCAGCCGAATGCCGATATCCGCTGGTCGGAAGGCAAGAAACGGCCGATGGCCGAAGCGTTCCGCGGGCACGACGTCCAGCCCGGATTGATTTACCAGGATGCCAATGTGAAAGTGACGGCAATCGAGAATACGCACTTTCATTTCAAGCCGGAGCGATCCGGCCTACGGCAAGTACCATTCCTATTCGTACCGCTTCGAGACGCCGGACAAGGTGGTGTTTTTCACCGGCGATACCGGGCCGTCCGATGCCGTGGTCGGGCTTGCGAAAGGCGCCGATATTTATGTGACGGAAACGACGTCGCCCGAGGATGTGGTCGAGCTCTACAAGAAAAACGGCACCTGGCAGGAAAAGACGCCGGCCGAGCAGGAAGGATTCCTGCGCCACATGCACGAGGAGCACGTGACGCCAACGGATATCGGCCAGATGGCGGCGAAGGCCGGCGTCAAGTCCGTGGTGATGTCGCACCTCGGCCCGTCGCTCACGCCCGAATGACGACTATCAACGCTTTATCGACGAAGCGAAGAAATATTATTCCGGGCCTATCACTATCGCCAAGGATTTGATGAAGTTCTAGCTGGTGAAGACACAACCGCTTTCCGCACAATCGGTCGTCGCGTGGCTCATCGATGGGGCGCGGTCCGCGCCGCTGGCGCAGGATGTGCTGACCGAACTGTGCGAGCGGTTGACGGCGAGCGGCCTGCCGCTGTGGCGCGTCGTGGTGTTCGTGCGCACCTTGCACCCGCAGGTCATCGGCCGCCGTTTTGTGTGGCGGCCGGATACCGGAACGGAGGTCAGCGACGGCAGCTTCGAGCTGCTGGAGCGCGATATTTTTCGCAACAGCCCGATGGCCTATGTCGCCACGACCGGAGAGGCGTTGCGCCGCAAACTCGCCGATCCCGCTTGCCCGATGGATTTTTCGGTTCTGCCCGATCTGCGCGAAGAGGGCGTGACCGATTACGTGGTCTCGCCATTGCACTTTACCAGCGGCGCCATTCACTTTGCGTCGTGGTCGACGAAACAGCCGGGCGGATTCACCGACGCGGAAATCGCCGTCATTGAATCCGTCGTCGCCCCGTTGACGCGGGTCGCCGAAATTCGCGCGGCTCAGCGTGTCGCCGGCAATCTCCTGGCGACCTATGTGGGCAAAAATGCCGGCGAGCGCATTCTTGCCGGCCGCATCCGCCGTGGCGATACCGAGGCGATCCATGCCGCGATCTGGCTCTCCGATATGCGCGGGTTTACCAGGCTTGCCGACAGGCTGCCGCCGCAAACCCTGGTCGATCTGCTCAATCGCTATTTCGATTGCCAGGTGCCGCCGATCGTCGAGCAGGGCGGCGAAGTGTTGAAATTCATGGGCGACGGGCTGTTGGCGATTTTTCCGATCGGCGCCGGCGCGGACCCCGCAATGGTTTGCGCCGCCGCTCTGAAGGCCGCCCATGCCGCGCGCGGCAATGTCGAGGCGCTGCATTCGGCGCCCGGCGAGGACTTCGATGTCCACTTCGGGCTTGCGCTCCACGTCGGCGACGTTCTTTACGGCAATATCGGCAGTGGCGACCGGCTCGATTTCACGTGCATCGGTCCGGCGGTCAATTTGGCCGCGCGCCTGGAAAAACTGGCGGGCCAATTGGGACGCAGCATTGTGGCGTCGCAGGAGTTCGCAAAATACGGTGCGGACGATCTGATGCAGATCGGTCGTTTTGCCGTTGCGGGCTTTGCTGAAGAGCAAACCGCATTCGGACTTCGTGACGAAGGGAAGGACACGTAATGGCCGCGAATGCCGAGAGCGCGAAGGTCAACGGTCCGCCGGTCTGGCGCGACATGGACCAGAAGGCGCTCGACGATGCCTACGACCAGGATGTCTATGCGCCGAACCGGCCCCTGATCGTCACGCGCCGGATCGCGTGCGGCCGAGCGGGCGCGGGCGATCCTCGGCCAGCCGGAGCGTATCGCATACGGGCCGAGCGAATACGAGCAGCTCGATATTTTCCGCGCCCCTCCCCCTCCCCCGCAAGCGGGGAGGAAGGTGGCGATCGCGCCGATCAACGTTTTCGTCCACGGCGGCGCGTGGCGGCGCAACAAGGGGCCGGATTATCACGCGCTCGCCGAGCCGCTGGTACGCGCCGGCGCGCATTGCGGTCATCCTCGACTTCATCAATGTCGAGCAGGCCGGCGGCGATCTGATGCCGATGTACGAGCAGGTGCGCCGCGCGATCGCGTGGACCTGGCGCAACGCCGACAGTTTCGGCGGCGACCGCGAGCGGCTTTACATCTCGGCGCATTCGTCGGGCTCGCATCTTGCGGCGTGCGTACTCACCGACGGCTGGCGCGAGGAAGGCCTGCCGCAGAATTTCTGCAAAGGCGCGCTGCTGCTGTGCGGCATGTACGATCTCGAGCCGGTGCCGCTGTCGAAGCGGTCATCTTATGTGAAATTCACCGACGCGATGGTGGAGAAACTCATCGTCGCAGCGCCATCTCGATGGCCTGCATACGCCGCTCGTGCTCGCCTACGGCACCTGCGAGACGCCGGAATTTCAGCGCCAGACGAAAGACTTCTTTGCGGCAGTCCGGGCTTTGGGCAAGCCCGCCGAGCTGATCGTCGGCGAAGCCTACAACCATTTCGAATTGCTGGAGACGCTGGCGAACCCCTACGGCCTCATCGGCCGCGCCATGCTGAGCCAGATGGGACTTGCGTAGTCAGCCGGTTTTGCGCCGCCGGTGACCGTGCGTGTGACTGTGGCCGTGCCCGTGACTGTGTGCCGCGCCGCCGCCGTGCGTATGCGCGCCGTCCGCCGGCAGATAGACGACGTGGCCGTGGCGCACGCCGCGCTCCGAGATGATGCGGTCGGCGAATTGCTGCACGTCGGCGCCACGGCCCTTGAGCACCGTGACCTCCATGCAGCTCTCGTGGTCGAGGTGCACGTGCAGAGTGGTGTGGGCGAGATCGTGACGGTCGTGGAAATCGCGGGTCAGGCGCTTGGGCAATTCGCGCGCCTCGTGATCATAGAGATAAACCAGCGCCGCGACGCACGGCCGCGTGCCGCCGACCTCGGTCGCGGCCTGTTGCAGGCCGGAACGGGCGAGATCGCGGATCGCCTCGGAGCGGTTGGCATAGCCGCGCGCTTTCATGAATCGAGCGACCTCGGCGTCAAGCTCGTCGTCGATGGTGATGGTCACGCGCTGCATCGCTGTCTCCCGTATGTCTGCACAATCATAGCATGCATGGACAAGCCCGGCAGTGGCCGATAGCCTTCGCGTCCCAACGATAAGAACGGTCCCTGCAATGCCGGATCAATCACGCAGCGACATCTACGGCAGCCGCGCCCGCATTGGCTACACCTCGCCGCCGCTGACCACCGAGGTATTTCCTTACGAGTTCTACCAAATCGTGCCGGACGGCGTGACGCTGGTGGTCACCTCGCTCGCCATCGTGGTGCGCAGCAAGGACGAGGTCGATCAGTCCTACGACATCAGCATGCGCGCCGCGCGCGAGATGGCGGCGGCCGGCTGCGACATCGTCGTGCTCGGCGGCGTGCCGATCAACCTGTCGCGCGGCGCCGCCAATGCCGGACAGATCATCCGCGACCTGGAAGCCGAGCTGAAGGTGAAGGTCTCGACCTCGACGTCGGCGCAGGGCGCCGCCGCCAAGGCGCTCGGCTGCAAGAAGGTCGTGGTCTGCCAGCCGTACGAATTAAGCGAGACCGACCGCATTGCGAGCTATGCCAAGCATTTCGGCTGCGAGGTGTTGGGCGCGACCGGCTGGGGCTCGGCCTTCAATCAGATCGGCCGCATCCCGCGCCACGCCGCGATCGACATGGGCCGCGCCATGATGAAAAAACATCCCGGACGCCGATTCGATCCTGTTTCCGTCGCCACACTGGCCCACCGCCGGCGCGCTCGATGTGCTCGAACGTGAGTTTGGCGTCAGTTGCATGTCGGCCCATCAGGCCATTGTGTGGGACGCGCTGCGCCGATGCGGTATCAAGGACCGTATCGACGGCTTCGGCCGGCTGTTTCGGGAATTCTAGCTGGGAGGTAAAAAAATGCCGACAAGACGCCAGTGCGTTCAAGCACTTGCCGCAATTCCCGGGCTGTCCGCTGCGCGGCCTGCGTCCGCGCAACAGTCGGCGATTCAGCCGATACCCCCGCCGCTGCAAATCAAAGCCGGCATTTCCGATCCGGTAAACACGGTCCTGGCCTGGTACGTAGCGCACGATGCCGGCCTCTATTTCAGCGACGGTCTCGTCGTCGAAATCATCAACATGAACGGCGGCAGCAAGGGCGCCGCGGAATTGCAGGCCGGGCGGATCGACGTCATGCATGTCGGTTTGTCGTCAGTGGTCCGTGTCAATCAGGGCGGCGGCGATCTGCGGACGATCGGCTCGCTGTCGAATGTCATCCGCTTTACTTTCTTTTCCGCACCCGGCGTCAAGACCGCGGCCGATCTCAAGGGCGGCGTGGTCGGCGTGAGTACGTTCGGCTCGGAAAGCGATTCGACGGTGACGCTCGCCCTGCAAAAGCTCGGCCTGACGCGTGACGACGTGACGATCAAGGAATATGGCGGCGGCTGAAGCGGCTCGAAGCCCTGAAATCGGGCGAGATCAAAGCCACCGCTATCAACGAGCCGCTGTCGTCGCTGGCGCGCGAACAGGGCGTCAACGTGCTGGTCGATCTGGTTCCGGATCAGATTCCGTGGCTGTTCAGCGGCATCGTCGTGCGCCACGACGACATCGGCGCGCGCCGCGATCTGCTCAAGCGCTTTCTCAGCGCGAGCATCGAGGGCAACTACATCGCGCTCACCGACGAGAAGCGGGCCAAGAAAGTGCTGGCCAAGCGGCTGAAGATCGATAATGCTAAAATCCTCGACATCACCTACAATGACTTCAAGGCGCATCGCCGCAGAATCTCGAACCATCGGTCGAGGGCGCACAAAACATCCTCAAGCAGTTTCCCAGCGCCGATCAGAAAGTTGGCGACTATATCGATACAAGCCTGCTCGACGCGCTGAAAGCCGAAGGCTTCTTCACGGCGATGGAACGCAGGTACAATCTGAAGCAATGAGGCACGCTCCGCTCAGCGTGAAGACTCAAGCCGCGGTGCTTTTTGCGCTCCTTGCCGTTGGGTTGCCGGCAAACGCTCAATCGGTCGAGAGCTTCTACAAATCAAATCCGATCACCATGCTGGTCGGCAGTGGCGCCGGCGGCGGCTATGACGTCTATGCGCGCATGTTCGCGCGCTTCTGGACCAATCACATCCCGGGCCATCCCAACATCATCGCGAAGAACATGCCGGCGGCGGCCGGTCTTGCTGCCGCATCGACGCTTTACAACAGCGCCGAGCGCGACGGTTCGGTGATCGGCGCCTTCACCAACGGCGCCGCCATGGATCCGCTGTTCGGCAATCCGGGCGCGCATTACGATGCGCTGCAATTCAACTGGCTCGGCAGCATCGGCAAATTGGAGAATGTTTGCTCCACCTGGCACCCGAGCCCGGTGAAGACAATCGCCGATGCGCGCTCGCGCGACGTCATAGTGGCGGCGGCCGGCGCCACATCCAATTCGGCGATCGTGCCGAAAATGCTCAATGCCTTGATCGGCACGCGCTTTAAGGTCGTTTCCGGCTACGATACCAGTTCGGGCCTCACCATGGCGGTCGAGCGCGGCGAAGCCGACGGCATTTGCGGCCTGTCATGGTCCACCATCAAGGCGTCGCGGCCGCACTGGATCGCCGAAAATCTGCTCAACGTCTTCGTCCAGGTGGGCTTGGCGAAGCTGCACGATTTGCCCGGCGTCCCGAGCGCGCTCGATCTGGTCGAGGATGCGCAGAACCGGCAAGTGATGGAACTGTTCCTGATCCGCCAGGAAGCGGGCCGCCCGTTCGCCGCGCCACCTGGCACGCCGGCCGATCGTGTCGCGGCGCTGGGCGACGCATTCGACGAGACGCTGGCGGATCCCGATTTCATCGCCGAGGCGGCCAAGACGCCAGTTGGAGGTCGAGCCGATGACCGGTGCGGCGATTTCGAAAATGCTGGCAAAGGCTTACGCCGCGCCGAAAGACATCGTCGAACGCGCCGCCGCACTGGTTTATCCTGCGGGCGTGCACTGACGGCCAGACGGCCGATGCTGTCAGAAGCGTTGGAACCGGCACGCGTGACTGTCTAAAATCTTGAATACGGATGCTCCGCCGTGGCGGAGCGTGATACGACCGGGTAACGAGGAAGAACAATGAACACCATGACCGCCGCCGCGCCTGCAAAAGTCAAAGGCCCCATCGTCTGGCTCAATATGGATCAGCAGGAGCTCGACGACGCCTACGACCAGATCGTCTATGCGCCGAACCGCGATCAGGTCGGCAAGCGGCGGCTCGCCAACAGCGCCGCCGCGCTGGCGCGCATCGGCAAACCGGTGCGGTTCGCCTACGGCCCGACGGCGATCGAGGGACTCGATGTCTATCGCAGCAAAAACCGAACGCGCCCGTTGGAATCTTCGTTCACGGCGGCGCTTGGCGAAACGGTCAGGCTGCGGAGTTCACCTCACTGGCCGAGCCGTTCGTGCATGCCGGCGCGCATTTCGTCGTGCTCGATTTTATCAATGTCGACGATGCCGGCGGCAGCCTGTTCCCGATGGTCGATCAGGTGCGGCGCGCGGTTGGCTGGGTCTATCGCAACGCCGACAAATTCGGCGGCGACCCTAACCGGCTGCATTTGATGTCGCATTATCCGGTTCGCACCTTGCCGGCTGTACCGTGACCCACGACTGGCCAAACGGCCTGCCGAATCCTCAAAGGCGCGGCGCTGTCGAGCGGCATGTACGATCTCAAGCCAGTGCGGCTATCGAAGCGATCGAAATACGTCGCCTTCACAGACGAGATGGAGGAGAAGCTCAGCGCCATGCGGCATCTCGACAAGCTGCATGCGCCGCTGATTCTTACCTACGGCACTTACGAGACCCCGGAATTCCAGCGCCAGTCACGCGACTTCGCCGCGGCGGTGAAGGCCGCCGGCAAGCCGGTAGAGCTTCTGATCGGCGAAGGCTACAATCATTTCGAGATGCTGGAGACGCTGGCCAATCCCTACGGCCTGCTCGGCCGCGCGGTACTGACGCAGATGAAGCTAATGGAAGGCTGAAGCGCGGCGGCTCAGGCGGCCGCGGGTCTGTGCTCGCCCTGCCGGCTTACGAACCGACGTACGAATAAGCTCAGCGCCACAACGCCGGCAGGCGTAGACGGTGTCTTCAACATCGGCGGAAATCGGGCGGAGGCCGCTGTAAACCATGCGTCCCGCGCAAACCGGGCAGGGCATCATCAGCGAGGGCAGGCTCGACGTTGGTGTGGCCGGGTGATGGCGCATGGTTCAGCCAAATGACCGTTTTATGAATTTCCTGCCTGTTTTGAACGGGAGTCAAGAAATTTTGTGCATTGCACACAGATGCGCTGTGTTGCGGTAAGGATTTACGGGATAACCTATTCCCAGGCATTGGGAATCGGATTACCACGGCCCGGATATGCCCCAGCAAGTCACCGTTCCCTTATATCCTAGCGAATCCGGAGGCCTATGACCGAGAGGCGAGCACGAAATGCCAAGCGCAGCGAGCTTGCCCGGGTCGCCGCGACGGACCTTGGATATCGATGCCGCGGCAGGCGTCCTCGACGACGAAGACCGTGAAACCTTCGCGCCGGGCATCCTCGGCCGAGTAGCGCACGCAAAAATCGAGTGCGAAGCCGGCTAGGAATATGCGGGACAGGCCGGCTCGCGGAAGTATCCGACAAAGCCGGTCGGCCTCTTGCGGTCGTTCTCGTAGAACGCCGATAGGAATCGATGGCGCGATCGGTGCCCTTGCGGATGACCAGTGCGGCGTGGGGAATTTCCAGCGATCGATGAAATTCGGCGCCGGGCGTTTCTGCACGCAGTGATCCGGCCACAGCACTTGCGAACCATAGGACGCGGATATCGTGTCGTATGGACGTTTGCGGCGATGCGAGGATGCGAACGACGAGTGTCCGTGCGGATGCCATCCTGGGTCAGCACGACGTGGCGGAATTTTGCCGCCAGGCGATTGACTATCGGCACAACTTCGTCGCCGCGCGGCACCGCAAGCGCGCCGCCCGGACAAAAATCATTTTGGACGTCCACGACGATGAGCACGTCGTTGTCGTCGAACGTTGCGGTCAAGTCATCGGTCATCACTTTAGCTCGATTTGATGTTAGCCCATGCGGCGGTCGACTTCCGCGGCGAGCGCCTTGAGCTCGTCAGCAACTTCGACCGGATAAGTCGTGCCCGTTCCAGCCGGCGTAAGGACTCCGGCAGCCGTTCGATTCGTGTATTACGCGCCGACGGATCTCGTCAAGCGGTGGCGACGGCTGCAATCGCCGGCCTCTTGCATCACAAGCTGGAACAATCCCCCTCCGGGCTTGTCGTGGAATTCGAGTGCAAGGTATCACCGGTCATGCGGCTGTCCGCGCCGTAATGGCGCCATACCTGTTTGCGGCCGGGCCAGGTCGCTTTGTTCTCCGATTCTTGCGGCGGGCGACGCCGGCATATTCCTGCAATTTGTAAACGCAATCGATTGCCGGCACGTCCGACGATGTTGTCATGCTGGTGCCGATGCCGATCCGTCGATGGGCGCGTCGGCACGGATAAATCCGGCGAGCGAGTCCTCGTCGAGGCCGCCGCTGACAAAGATCGTCACGTCGCGCAAGTCGCCGCCGTCGAGGATGCTGCGTACGCTTTTCGACAGCACGACGAGATCGCCGCTGTCGAGACGGACCGCGCGAATCGCGATGCCTGCGGCTTTGAATCGCGGCGCGAGTGCCACGACTTTACGTGCCGCGGCCTCGGTGTCGTAGGTATCGAGGAACAGAACAAGAATTATCGGGGGCGCCCGGGCGAAGGCC
>CAVTFP010000038.1:0-187420 GCA_963733645.1 uncultured Alphaproteobacteria bacterium | reverse complement strand
CTGTTCGTCGGGAATCTTTCCCTGTTACACGTCTGAAAATTCCCTGTTCCGCTGCGTAGGGAATTTGTCCACAAGCGACTGATTTTGCGCGATAACTGGGCGTCAGAATTGCGGTGGGGGACAGAATTCGGCAAAATTCCCTGTTTTTTTCCCTGTTAGCAGGGAATTTGGACTGGAGACCGGTCCGATACAGACTGCCTCCTCAGCCAGCCAGCTGCGTTCTTAGGGCATATCAGGTCTCCCAAAATCTCTCCGCAATATCAGAGGCTAAGGAGCCAGTGATCGGTCTCCGCGGCAGAGGAATGGCATTGATGTTTGAGCCGCCGGCGAACAGGGCCGCTGCCAGGTAACGTTCGGTCGCCACGCCGATCGCTGCTTTACGTGATCACGTCAAGCTGAGGGACACGCGGCACTGAATTTCCTGGTCAAGAAGCCACCGGACCTGGGCGAGTTCAGGGAAGTGCTCAGCTGCATTATGTACGACATTACTCGCGCCGAAAACATAATCGAGCGGATCCGGCGCGATCAAGTATCTGCTGTTCCCGCCAACCCGAGCGCATGATGCACTGGAAAAGACACAGTCACGGCGTCGGCGCCGATGTCGTCGTCAGCTGGCCGGCGCACTATAATTTGCGCGCGGTCGTTGATCTGCACCAGATATTCCATTGTCTCGCCGAGAAACACGACGCTGGTGATATGTCCACGGAAATGGTTGGCTGGCAGTGCAGTTCCTGCCGCGGGACCGCCCGAGGCGAGAACGACATGCTCGGGTCGGATCAAGACGGCCACCGCCTGCGTTGCTTTGGCGCCGGCCGGAAAATGGCACTCAACAGCGCCAATTGGCATTTCCACGACGGCGCGCTGTTGTGGGGCGACATCCTGCATCACTGTGCCTCGCAATAAGTTGCTGCGGCCGATGAAGGTGGCGACGAATTCGTTAGTTGGCGCGTAATAGATCTGTCTCGGAGTGCCGATCTGCACAATCCGCGCGTCCCGCATCACCGCAAGCCGATCGGACAGTGCTAGTGCCTCCGATTGATCGTGTGTGACATAAACGGCGGTCACACCAACCTCTTTCTGTAGGCGGCGCAGTTCTGAGCGCATCTGCTCGCGCAGCAGGGCATCGAGATTGCTTAGAGGCTCGTCCAGCAGCAGCAAACGGGGCTCCGCCACCAGGGCGCGGGCGAGAGCTAGGCGTTGCTGCTGTCCGCCGCTCAGCTGCGCGGCCGAGCGCTCGGAGAAGGCGCCCAGTCCCATGGTTTCCAACGTTCGGGCCACGCGGGTCGAGATTTCTCGTCCGTCATAGCGGCGGGTGCGTGACATCCGCAACGGAAATGCCACGTTCTCGAACACCGTCATATGTGGCCATACCGCGTACGATTGGAACACCATGCCGATATTGCGCTGGTTCGCAGGTATGAAAGCGCCGCTCACCGAGTCAAACACGGGGCGGCCGTCGATGACGATCCGGCCGACGCTGGGTTCCTCAAGCCCCGCGACCGACCGCAGCGTTGTCGTCTTGCCACAGCCGGACGGGCCGAGCAGAGTGTAAAGCTCGCCGGCGCCGACTTCGAAGTTGACACCACGAATACCGCCGACCACGCTGCGATCGCCGAGCATGTAGGTCTTGGTCAAGTCGTCAACTTGCAGCATCCACCACGTGCCTTGCCTTCCCCGGATTAACCAAGCCAGCGAGCAGCAGAGTCAGCACCACAAGAACTTACGCGCGCGCGCGGGTGCGTTTGAAATTACCGTAGCCGGGACGATAGCTCTTCTCGTCGAGGAACTGTTTCATGCCTTCCTCACGGCTACTCTCCTTATCGTTGTAGCGTAGCGCATCGCTTTTTGCATTGAGATAGTCCTGCGCTTGCGGCTCGTTCATAAAGCGCACCGCGCGGATCGCCTCTTTGGTGTAGCGTAAAGCGGCAGGGCTTTTCGCCATCAATTTTTTGGCGAGCTTGATGGTTTCCTCACGCAACCGATCCTTGGGATAAGAGAAATTGACGAAGCCCATTTGCTTTGCTTGCTTGCCGTCGAACGGATCACCCGTCATGGCGTAGTAAAGCGCATCGCGATAATTCATCGTTTGTGCCACGTTCCAGGAGACGATTCCGCCAGGTAAAATGCCCCAATTGACCTCTGACAGGCCAAACATCGCATCGTCTGCCGCGAGTGCGAAGTCGCAAGCGCAGACCTGCGTGAATGCGCCACCAAAGCAATAGCCGTTGATCATCGCGATGGTCGGCTTGGGGAATGTCGACAGCTTCTGCCAACGCCAGTTATTGGACGCGCGCCGTAATTTGTGGCGCGCCGCGGCGTCACCGGAATTCGCCCGGAAATAGAGTCTTATATCCTGCCCGGCACAGAACGCCTGACCAGCCCCGGTGAGCACCAAAACTTCCGTAGCAGGATCCACAGCGAGATCATCGAGCACGGCGTCCATGTCGAGATGTAGCTGCGGGCTCATAGCATTACGCTTTTCTGGTCGGTTAAGCGTTACCCAAGTGACGCCATGATCGTTTTCGACCAAAATAGCTTCGTATTTTTTCTCAGCAGCTGCCATGGCGTTCTCCCTTGATGCAATTGGATGTCTCATTGAACAGGTAATAAGCACGCGAGACAAGATCGCGGTCGTGGGCATCGGCGCAACCGGTGATTTTGCAAAAAGTCGGGTGTGCGTAGCTATCGCGCAAGCGGCGTGCAGCCGGCTTTTGCAGGTCGCGCAAGCCCATCACGTCTAATGTGGGGAGTGGGTGCCAGCCAAGCATCTGACGCAAGGAACTGGGCAAGAATTTTCGGCCGCCCTAGAATGACACTTTGCCGAGCGCTTGCTATGCTGTTGGCAAGTCGGGAAAAGAAGGAGGGAGGCTTGAAAACAGTCGCGCAGCTTTGCGCCGCAGCTATCGCGTTTTTTGTGTTTATGGCCCACGACGCTTCGGCCGCCGATCCGGCGACGATTGAAGCGGCGAAGAAAGAGGGGCAGGTCGTTTGGTACACGACACTCATAGTCAACCAAATTATCCGGCCGCTCAAAGATGCTTTTGAAAGAAAGTATCCCGGCGTGACGATGCAATACACGCGCGCCGACGATCTTGTGACATCGGCGAAGATTTTAGCCGAAGGACAAGCTGGTCGCGTGCAGGCCGATATTTTCGATGGCATCGCCAATATGTTGCCGCTCGAGGAAGCGGGTCTGCTGACGCCGTTTACAGTGCCAAATGCTGCCGATTATCCCGCCGAACTGAAAGCCAGTGACGGGTATTGGATCGCGGTGATCATGTATGTCTTCACGCCAGGCATCAACACGAACTTGTTGCCGACGGACCAAGCACCGAAGACGTTCCAAGGTCTGCTCGATCCGAAATTGAAGGGCAAGATGGCCTGGAACGGCAGTTCGATGGCCGGCGCCTATGGATTCGTCGGTAACATCTTGACTAGTATGGGCGAGGATAAAGGCATGGCGTATCTGCGGGCGCTGGCTCAACAGCAGGTCGTCAACGTCGAAGCATCCTCACGCGCTGTGCTCGATCAGGTGATTGCTGGCGAATATTGGATCAACCTGATGGCCTTCAACCATCATACCGTGATTAGCGCGCGCAAGGGCGCGCCATCCGACTGGCTCAAACTCGAGCCCACGCCGGTTGCACTCGATGCCGTTGGCCTTCTTAAAGACGCACCACATCCCAACGCCGCGCGCCTTTTACTCGAATTCTTGACCTCCGAGGAGGGACAAAAGGTCTTTCAGCAGAACGAGTATCTTCCTGCGTTGCCGAGCGTGCCTGCCATGGTCGCGGGGCTGCGGCCAAACGACGGGGGATTTCGGGCCAATTTTTTGCGACCCGAGCAGATCCATCAGCAGTTGCCTAAATGGCAGAAAGTTACGCAGGAATTATTCCGATGAGCGGAGGTATTGAGGTCGATGTTTCGTCGCGCGGCATCGCAACAATATTGCTCAACCGTCCCGAGCGCTCCAACGCTTTCGATCAGCGGATGCTCGCCGAATTGGTGAAGGAATTGGCAGCGCGCGAGGCCGACGACGGGACGCGAATCGTGGTTCTTCGGGGCAGTGGCAAGCACTTTTGCGCCGGCGCTGATCTCGTCGCGCGCGCACAGGAGCCGGAGCCCGTTCCGCCAAAGGCGTCACTCGTCGATGCACTCGCTGCGCTAGACCTCTTGCCGAAGCCGACCATTGCCTTTGTGCATGGAGCGGCAGTCGGCGGCGGTGCGGCGCTCGCCGCCTGCTGCGATATCGTGCTCGCCGTTGAAGGCGCGTTCTTTTCGATCCCGGAGGTGCGGGTCGGCATGGCGCCTCTCGGTGTCGCGCCATTCATGATCCGGGCGATGGGGCATCGCAACTTTCGCCGCTATGGTTTGTCCGGAGAACGCATCTCCGTTCACGAGGCTTTGCGCATAGGGCTCATTCATGAGGTTGCGAGCGCCGAAAGGATGGAAGAGAAACTCGACGAAATCACTGATGCCCTGCTGCATGGCGCCCCCGGCGCTCTCCGGTCATTAAAGCTCGAGATGGAACACTACGCCACGCCGACTGTGACGACGCTCCTTGCGCGCCGGGCCCCTCACGCTCCCCTACACTCGACCGAAGCGATCGAGGGCATCGCAAGCTTCAAGGAAAAGCGTAAACCGAGCTGGTATCCGCGGTGGTAAAGGTTCGCGCTGCCGCAATCTTCTTGATTATCGTTCTTGTCTGTACGCGTGCAGAAGCCGCTGACGACACACTCTACGAACTTGCCAAGAAGGAAGGCCAAGTTACCTGGTATACGTCGTTGATCGTAAACCAGGCGGTTCGTCCCCTTATTGATGCTTTCAACAAGAAATATCCTGGCATTGAGGTCAAATATTCACGTGGCGACAGTGGGCCGAACGCCATCAAAGTCCTCAACGAGGCTCGCGCCGGCAGGGTCGAAGGCGATGTGTTCGACGGCATAGCCACGACGCCGCCACTGCTTCAGGCTGGCCTCGTCGAAAAATTCGTGCCTGCCGATGCCGACAAATACCCATCCGCGATCCGCGATCCCGAGGGCCGCTGGAATGCGCTCGTCACTTATTTCCTCACGCCAGGCGTCAATACCCAACTGGTGGGCAGGGACGAAATTCGGACGGCGCGAGATTTTCTCAATGTGAAATGGAAGGGTAAGATCGCTTGGAGCACCGAACCATCTTCAGGGGCCCCGGTCTACGTTGGTTCCGTGCTGCAGACCATGGGCGAGGAAAAGGGCATGGCCTTCCTGCGAGAGCTCGCCAAGCAGAGTATCGTCAATGTCGACGCGACGAACCGCGCCATTCTTGACCAGGTAATTTTGGGCCAGTACGCCATCGCGCTCAGCATCTTCAATCATCATGCGGTGCTCAGCGAACAGAAAGGCGCACCGGTAACATGGCTTAAAGTCGAGCCCATCCCCGCGCCTTTCCATTCAATCGGTTTAGTCAAGAACGCGCCACACCCTAACGCAGGAAAGCTACTAATCGATTTCCTGCTGTCGGAGGAGGGCCAACGCAAGTTTGCTGACGTTGAATACCTGCCAGCGATGCCATCGGTGCCGGCGAAGACACCCGGCGTTAAGCCGGATGCCGGCGGCTTCAAAGCTAATTTCATATCACCGGACACGATGACCAGAAATATTGATCGCTGGGTCAAAATCAAGAAGGAGCTATTCGACTAGGCGCACCTCTCCCGACAAGCGACGAGAGAAAAAATGTCCTTTCTAAAAGTAACTCAGAAATGCACAGCGTTCGCCCCAGAAGATTTCAGTGTTTAGGCATTGCGCCCGATTCGACGCTGGCCCTCGTTGCAATGCTGGCGGTCGTATTATTACTGCTCGTCGTTCCACCGCTGTGGTTTCTGCTGCAAGGCAGCCTGCACACCACGACAGTAAAAGGCGCGCTTGGCGATTTTACGCTGGCGTATTATCAGCGGCTGCTCTCCGATCGCCAGTTTTTCGGTAGTCTGGCAAATTCGATTATTTTCAGCCTCGGCAGCCTGGTGATCGCGTTGTGTTTCGGCGGGCTTGTCGCTTGGCTCGTCGAACGCACCAACGCCCCATTCAAGGCATTTGCCTACCTCACCGCGATCATCTCGCTCGGCACGCCCTTCGTTCTCTATGTGATTGCGTGGTTGTTTTTGCTCGGACGTAATGGGCCAGTTAACGATCTTATCGTGGGCCTCGGTTGGGCGCGCTTCAATGTCTATTCCATGCCGGGCATGATTCTGGTCGAAGGGTTTCTGTGGTCGCCGCTCGCCTTCCTGCTGCTCTCGTCGGTCTTTCAAGCGACCAACGCTGAATACGAGGAGGCTGCGCGCATGTGCGGTGCCAGTATCCTGAAGATGGTGACGCGCATTACTTTACCGCTCGCTTTGCCTGCGATTCTCGCGGTCGCGCTCCTCATCGTCGTGCGCTCCATCGAGGCCTTCGAAGTGCCCGCCCTGGTCGGCCTGCCAGGCAACGTCAAGGTCCTGACGACCGACATTTATCTCGATATGAAGCAGAACGTGCCACCCGATTTCGGTTATTCGAGTGCGTTTTCCGTCGTGCTGCTGGTGTTCGCCGGCGCGCTCATCAGCCTCTATTCGCGCTTGTCGCGTCATGCTTCACGCTACCACAGCGTGACCGGGCGCGGATTTCGTACCCGGCAATTAGATCTTGGCCGAGCGCGGTATCTCGGCGGCGCCGTTGTCTTGTTTAACTTCTTGCTGATCCTGGCGGCGCCGACTGCTGGGCTCATGTGGCTTGCGTTGATGCCCTTCAGCCAGAGTATTAGCAGACGCGGGTTCACGCTGATGACCCTCGACAATTTCCGCGAGGTGATGCACTCGACCTTCTATTTAGACTTAGTATGGCAAACGCTACTCATGAGCGCTGGCGCCGCGACGTGCGTCATGGCCTTGACGATTGTCGCCGGCTGGCTCGTGGTCCGGCGCCGGCCCGGCGGCTGGCTGCTCGATCAGCTTGCGACCGCACCACTTATTTTTCCTGGAATTGTTCTGGGCGTCGCGATGATCCAGATTTACCTCGCGGTACCAATCCCGATCTATGGCACGCTCTGGGCTTTTATTATCGCTTTCACAATCCGCTTTCTGCCATATGGCATGCGCTACTCGGCGTCAGGCCTGCTGCAGATTCACCCGGAGCTGGAGGAGGCGGCATCCGTTTCCGGTAGTCCGCTACACATCGTCCTGCGGCGGATCGTAGTGCCGCTGGCGGCGCCAGCGCTTCTCGCCGGTTGGCTTTTCATCTTTCTTGTCGCTGCGCGCGATTTGTCACTTGCCGTGATGCTCGCTTCGCCCAGGGCGCAGCCTGTGGCGGTTGCGATGTTCGACCTATGGGCCAACGGCCAAGGTACCGAGCTTGCAGCGTTCGGGCTGGTTTGGACCATGATAATGACGGTGATTGCCACCGGGTTCTATCTCGTTGGGCGTCGATCGATTATATCCGCCGTACAGGCCTGAAAGAGGAGCGCCGGGTGGATCTCGAAGCATCCAGGAAAAAAGTCAAAGCTCTGACCGAACCACGCAATGTAGTAGTGATTGGCGTGAGCGATCGCCCGGGAAGCTGGGCCACGCGGGCATGGCGCAACCTCAAGCGCTATGAATTTCCAGGACCGATCTACCTCATCAATCCGCGCCGGAAGGAAATTTTTGATACGCCATGCTATCCGGACTTCCAGTCGCTGCCCGAGACGCCCGACCATCTCGTCGTGGTGGTGCCCGCACCGGCCGTTCCGGAGCTTTTGCGTAGCGGTGCGGCAGCAGGGGCGCGCAGCGCGACGGTGTTTTCGTCCGGGTTCGGCGAAGCCTTCGATTCGCATGCGGCTGCGCTGGGCCGCGAGCTCGCAGCGGTGATTGCCGAAACCGGACTCGCCGTCTCCGGCCCCAACTGCATGGGTAACATCTGCGCCAAGACCAGCTTTGTAACCTTGACCGAAGACCGCCCGCTCACGCTGAGACGGGGACCTGTGGCGCTGGTCGGCCAAAGCGGCGGGATGCTGATTTACATGAATGTCGCGCTCGAGGAGCGTGGCATCAACGCCGAATATCTCATCACCAGCGGTAACGAAGCGGGCCTCAGCATACCGGACTATATCATTTTCTTTGCCGACCAGCCCGAGCTCAAGGTGATCATCGTCTATATTGAGGCGATTTCCGACCTTGAGAAGTTCAAGGCCGCCTGCCGGATAGCACGCAGCGCCGGCAAGGTGATTGTTGCCGTTAAGCTCGGCCAAACTGAGAGCAGCCGCTCCGCGGCGATGGCGCACACCGGCTCGCTCGCCGGCACAATGGAGGCCTTCGATGCGGTTGCAGCCGATCTCGGCGTCATCCGCGCGGACACCCTCGACGATGCGGTCGAAGTCACGGAGCTTCTGGCTCATACCGGCATGCCCAGCGGTCGGCGCCTCGGTGCTGTCACGCATTCCGGGGCCTTTCGTGGGCTTCTCATTGAGGCGGCAGAGCATAATCGCTTGCAATTTCCCCCACTCGCCGCAGAAACCACAGCGAAGCTCGACGCCGTCCTGGGAGTAGGCTCGCTCGTCGGCAATCCAACTGATGGCGGCTTTGCCGTTTTATCCAGCCACGAGAATTTCAAGGCCACAATTGACGCGCTGCAGGACGACCCCGACGTGGATATGATCCTGTTTCAGGAAAGGTTGCCGCGCGAGCCTGGCTCGGAGCGCGCCGAGCGCCACATCGCCATGGTCGAGGCGATGGTTGCGGCCGGCGCTCGAAAGCCGATTGCAGCAGTCGTGCCGATCTCCCACAGTCAGTCCGATTATAGCCGCGCACTGCGGGCGAAGTGGCCCCATGTTTCGTTTCTGCAGGAAGCAGATAAAGCGTTGCGTGCCATCGAAAGCGCGGTGCGATGCAACGAACTCGAACGCCTGGCATCGGCAATAACGAGAATCGCCCCGACACCTACTGAAGCTGCCGCAGGTGAGAAGGTGCGCGCGCTTGCATCCTCCGGCCTGGCGTCGCTAAACGAGGTAGAATCTAAGGATCTGCTGCGCGCCTATGGCATTGCGTCCCCTATGGAGATTGCCGTTCATTCGCCCGACGAAGCAGTGAGTGCCGCACAACACATCGGCTTTCCGGTCGTACTCAAGGCGATCTCCGAAAAAATTCAGCACAAGTCTGATATCGGCGCCGTCGCATTGCATCTCACGAATGACGACGAGGTCCGATCGGCCTACGCACGCATTACCGAGAATGTTGGGCACGCCGGTGTCGACCAACTCGATGGCATGCTGGTCTGCCAGCACATTGAGGGCGGACTCGAGCTCGTCCTTGGTCTACATCGCGATCCCGAAATGGGTCTCATCGTCATGGCCGGCAGCGGCGGCGTGCTTCTCGAACTCATCAAGGACGTAGCATTTGCGGCGCCGCCAATTACCCGCGACAAAGCGCACGCCATGATCGGGCGCACCCAGGCCGCGCGACTTATGAGCGGCTATCGTTCAGCTCCGGCGCTGGACACCGATGCTGTGGTGAATTCGCTTGTCGTGCTCGGCCGCATCGCAGAAGATTTGGCCGATGTCGTGCACTCAATTGATATTAATCCATTTATAGTGCTCCCGCGTGGCGGGTTCGCTCTCGATGCTCTGTTCGTTCCTCGTGCCGGCCTCGGGCGCGACTAACGGGACAATTGCGATCGCTGGCAAATGGGGAGTGATCCACACATATCTGTGAAACTCCAAAACTGCTTTTGTGTGCTAAGGATTAAACTTGCGCTCTGATAACAGGTATTATCGGACGCAGCTAATGAGTTTGAGAGGAGCCTGTGGGGTATTTCCTTCTCAAGAAAATCAGCCTAATCGGTACTAACTCGCAACAAACCTTGCCAGACTTCCAATGCAAAGCGCCGCCGGCGGGCCGCCTTCCAAGATTGTTATCGTCGGGGGTGGCATTGGCGGGCTTTCTACAGCGCTGGCACTGCTCCAGCGAGGTATCGATGTTGAAGTGTACGAGCAATCGACCGTACTCAAGGAGGTTGGGGCCGGTGTTCAGCTCGGTTCGAACGGCACGCGCGTCTTATATGCACTCGGCTTGCAGGACGCGTTGTCTCGCGTTCAGGTCGTTCCGTCAGCACGCGAGATACGCCATTGGCGCACTGGTGAAACTTGGAACTGGTTTGATCTCGGCGCGTCGTCTGCGAAGCGGTACGGCACTCCGCACATCATGCTTCACCGCGGCGATCTGCTCAATATTCTAGCCGAGGCTGTCAATCGGCTGAAATCGAACGCGATCTCACTCGGCAGAAAGTGCATCGCCGTCAGCCAAACGGCGGATCACGCCCAGGTAGAGTTCGCCGACGGACAAGTGATAACGGCACCATTCGTCATCGGCGCTGACGGCATTCACTCCCAGGTACGAGCCTGTCTGTTCGGCTCCGGCCGTGCCGAGTTCACCGGCTGCGTGGCTTGGCGCGGTCTGGCCCCGATGGATCGATTACCGCCGCACCTTGCGCGCATGGTCGGAACGAATTGGCTCGGGCCACGCGGTCATGTACTGCACTATCCGGTCCGGCGCGGCGAGATTATGAACTTTATCGGCATTGTCGAGCGCGATGACTGGCAGGTGGAATCCTGGACCATCGAGGGCACGAAGGGCGAGCTCGCCAGCGACTTCCACGGCTGGCACCAGGATGTTCACACTCTCATCGATAATATCGACACACCGTACAAATGGGCGCTGATGGTGCGTGGCCCGATGGAGCATTGGACGCAGGGACGCATCACTTTGCTCGGCGATGCGTGTCACCCAACCCTGCCATTTCTAGGGCAGGGCGCGGTGATGGCGATTGAAGACGCCTACGTGGTCGCGGCCTGCTTGGCTAAATATGCCAAAGAGCCGATTGGCGCATTCGTCCGATACCAGGATATCAGGCGCGATCGCACTGCAGCCGTCGTGCGCAAGGCGCATGAGAACCGCCGGCAGGCATTCAGCCCTGAGCTTGCCGACGAGAATGCTATTGCAATTTCTGTGGCGCGCGAGTGGCAGCAAGTGCGCCTACGGGAGCGCATGGATTGGCTTTACGCCTACGACGCCACCGCCCTGGAATTCTGATGCAGACCGCGGCACCGGATCGCCCTTCGGGAACGGTCAAAATTTCTGTGAGCCGGCATTACCGCATCGCGGTCATGCCGGCTCAAGATTTAATTCAGACACACCTTACGCGAGTATTTCGCCGGTCCGCTTGCATTGCAGGCTGCAACCAACAACAAGCCTAGGGTAGACATCGCGCCTGTTCTCATTGGTGAGGCCTTTCCGACAACTTCGCTGGCGTGCGCTACCTGAGGCGGGGGGCGCCGGGCCGCATCGAGGGCCCGCCGGATCGCTGGCTCGTTTGCGGTTGTCAACGACGTCTCTGCCTTCCCTTAGTTCAGCCCGGCGGACAGCCGCGACGCTGAGGGCCTCCCTGCGGAAAATCCCGGACCTTTGAAGAAAATATAGATTTTTGAAAACAACCCCATGCAAAGGATCAACCACAGTCTGACTCTTCGAGTTGGATGTCGCGCAAGAGCCGGAATTATAACGTGATTTCAAATAGTTAACTGCTCGCTATGTGTTGCTGCCGCATGTCAGATTTTCTGAGCGTTGGTTAACTAGTCCGAACGAAACAAATTGCCACTGATCGCAGTTTTGCACGTGGGAAAGGATCTCGGACCTGGCTTCACGAGTGCTAGCCGAAAACGGGATCGAACTCCAAAGTTGAGGAGCATGTCCATGCCCGAAAGATTACACAAGCCAATCGCGGAACCCTGCGTACAAACAACGATTCAGGGCTTGTCGCTGACGCTGGTTAAACATGGAAACCGGACGCATTTCACTTTTACAACCACCGGAGCGGCGCTCGGCCAAGAGGAGTTCATGGCAACCTACGGGTCAAAAGATCCGGACTTCGTTTACGGCCTGATCGGACAGCTAGCGAATGTCGGCTCTCCGAGTTCGATTTCCTGATGAAAACGGTCTTAAATTTGCACTTGCGGCCGTTAGGGGCATGGCACCGCAAGATCCTTTGGAAGCAAAAACCTGCGCGCAGATGGCCGTGCTCCATTCATCGGCGATGATGTTTGCGAATCGTCTGGCCCACGCCGAAGAGCTTGCAGAGATAGAGAGCGCGGAGCGATCTTTAAACAGGCTTTTACGCACATATTGCGCTTTGACGGAGGCCTTCGATCGCCACAGGAACGGCGGTGTTCGGAAGATCGCCGTGCAGCAAGTATCCATTGCGGATGGCGCGCAAGCCATTGTTGGCGATGTCCATCAAAACGGCGCCAAGGCGCCCGGCAAAGCCAATGGCCACGCATCCACGTAACATCGGCCCGATGCTCGCCAGCCTCCGATGTGGAGCGAAAACCCGATCGGGCAGGCCCTGCAAGTCGCCAGCAGTGAAGGGGAAGAGGCGCTGTCGGATGCATGGCGGAGCTGCTGGATCGGGAGGCCCGCGGGGAAACAAGAACGCATTGAAGCACGGTCGTTTTACGCGTGAACGCATTGAGCAACATCGGCACACGCGGACCCTAATGCGCCAGGCGCTCGATCTGCTTCGAAGCATCCGATGATCGGCAATCGGCTTCGTTTCGTCTTCCGCCTGCACGGGGCCAGAGGGCGGTATTCCGCCTGAAACCTAAGGGCTTTTGTTCATGAAGCGACTTATCGTTGCCGGAATATGGATCAGTCCTTGCGTGTCCTTGATGGAGTCGAGCGCGGCGCTGGCTCAGGCTCGGACGGCCGCAGTCACCCAGTGTCTCTATTCCATTTTGCAGGATCGGATTGGGGTGGTGAACACTGGGCCGTCGTTGCTTCGCTCATCGAGACCTGCAAGATGAATCGCATCGATCCGGACCGGCATGTTCGATGGTGAATGTCTCACCCTCGAAGCGGGTCATGCCCTTGCGGGTTTCACAGTTCACACATTTGCGCGCCACGGTCACCTCTCCTTGAACTGGATCACCGGCGCCGCGTCGGTCGTGACGGAGCCCCTCAATCGGCTTTCCGCTTCTTTGGTTTAGCAACTTTGTTGTTGGGGTCCTTGTTAAGGATCTGCAACATGGCAGTGGTGAGACGGCGGATAAACTCGGCCCGCGACGGCAGGTCCGGCTGTCTCCGGCGCCATTCGTCCAGGCGCTCCAAAAATTCATTGGAGAGCCGCATTTGAAACGGTCGATCCTGAATCCGTCCCGGTGGGCGCCCCATAAATGTATTGACCTTTATGATAAATGTAACTACAAATTCAACGGGCCGAACGGGTGGTCGAAACACCCGCCGGCCCTAACCCGAGGCAAAGGAAAGAGCTATGACCCAGGCTGAAAATCGTAATACCACGAATCTGTCCGGCCGCACCGTGGTGGCGGGATTGTCCAATAGGCGCTCCTTCATCGGCGGCTCCGACGCCAGGACCATCATGGGGGGCGATGAAGCTGCGCTCGTCCGCCTTTGGAAGGAAAAGCGTGGCGAGGTCGAGCCGGAGGACCTCTCCAGCAATCTCATCGTCCAACTCGGGGTCGTGACGGAGCCCCTCAATCGGGCTTGGTTCGAACGCAACACCGGCCAAGTCCTCACTGGGGTCCAGCGTCGGGTGCAGCACCCGGTCGTGCGCTGGATGGCCGCCACCCTCGACGGCATGGTCGAAGCCACCGGGGCGGTTTTCGAAGCGAAATTCATGCTGCCGTGGTCGTTCTCCGAAGAGGGGGCGGCCGAAAAATACATGCCGCAGCTGCAGCACAATATGTGGGTGACCAATGCCAAGCTGTCGGTGCTCTCGATCATCACTGGGGGCGGCAAGTGGGTCGAAATCAGCATCGCGGCGGATCCGCTCTACCAGCACCTCCTGCAGACGGCCGAAAAGAAATTCTGGCGCTGTGTCGAGAGTGGCGAGCCCCCTCGCCTCTTTGGTGCCGAGCCGCCGCGGCCCCGGATCGTGGCGGTCCGGATCGTCGACATGAGCGCGTCCAATTCCTGGGCCGAATTCGCCGGCGTTTTCCGTTCGACCCGCTCCGCCTTTCTTGAGCACGAAAAAGCCAAGACCGAGCTGAAGGGACTGATGCCCGAAGACGCCAAGGAGGCGATCGGCCACGGCGTTCGCGCCAAGCGCTCCAAATCCGGCGCCATCAGCTTCGATCTGCTGGAGGTGGAGGCCGAACATGCAGCGATCCAGTGAATCAATCGGGGCGATCGCGGCGGCGCTGGCTAAGGCGCAGGCCGAGATCACCAATCCGGAGAAATCGCTAACGGCAACGATCCGATCCCACTTCCCGCGCGAAGGCGATCAGACCTTCCGTTATGCCTCGTTGTCGAGCGGCCTCGACATCGTGCGCAAGACTCTTAGGCCAGCACGAGATTGCCACCGTCCAAACGACGGCGATCGACAATGAGACCGGGCTCATTCGCCTGACCACCACTTTGGCCCACGCATCGGGCGAATGGATGTCATCGGACTGGCCGGTCTGCCCGGTCAGCGAGACGGCATTGCCACATCGGATGGGCGCAGCGCTGACCTATGCCCGCCGCTACGCGCTGTTCACCCTGGTCGGGATTGCCGGGGAAGATGATCTCGACGCGCCCGATCTCATCGCACCGGCGGTACCAGATTTAGAACTTGAAAGGGCGGTTCCATCAAACAAGGTCGCCGGAATGAATGGCGGGCGGGGTCCAGGAAAATCATCGATCCAGCGCAATGGAAAGGCCCACACGATTCATCCAAAACCTACGCTCGGCCCGGACCGGTCGGCGGCGTTGCGGGATCAGCTTCTGACTGGGGTGGATCGCCTGAGCTCGGCCGATGTCGCCGCCACGTGGGCGCACCGGATCATGGCGGCAAAAAACAGCCTGGCAGCAGCCGATGCGCGGCGCGTCGAGGACGCATTTGCGGCAAAAATGACAACGTTCGGGAGTAGCGATGGGGAGGTGATCAGTGCGCCCTTATCGACCTCTGACCCCAACCAACCCCACTTGCCGCGAAATCCGCGCCCAGCAGAGCCGAGCGATACGTCGGATTTTAACGGCGTCGACAAAAGCCTGCTGACGTTACCGGAGCCGCGTCGGTTTCGGGACAAGACCCATTGCAAATTTGTGTCCAAGCAACCCTGTCTGATTTGTGGCCGCCAGCCGGCGGACGCGCATCACCTTCGGTTCGCGCAGCATCGCGCGCTCGGGCGCAAGGTGAGCGATGAGTTCACCGTGCCGCTGTGCCGAGGCCACCACCGCGAAGTTCATCGCTGTGGCGATGAATCCGCATGGTGGATGAAGGCCGATATCGATCCGACTGTACCCGCCCGCGAGCTGTGGCTGAATACGCATCCGCTGCCGACAACTTGATAACGTACAGATTCTTTCGCACTTTCAGGAATGACGGCTTCTTCATAGAATGAAGGAGCACCCGCTCAACGCCATGCTGGATGCTGAGGCGGACCAGCTTTGCGGCGCCGGCCGTTACGAGCGCAGTCAGGCTCGGCAGGATACCCGAGCGGGCAGCTACGAACGGACGCTGCATACTAAGGCCGGCGACGTCAGTCTTAAAGATACCAAAGCTGCGTCGCCAAACCTTCGAGACGGCGATTATCGAGCGCTATCGACGGCGCGAGAGCTCGGTCGAGGAAGCGCTGATCGAGATGTACCTGGCGGGCATTTCGGTACGTCGGGTTGAGGACATTACCGAGGCGCTGTGGGGCACACGGGTGAGCCCGAGCACGGTGTCCAACCTCAACAAGAAGATCTACGCCAACATCGAGGCATGGCGGAACCGGCGTATCGAAGGCGAGCACCCGTATCTCTATCTGGACGGGATCGTAATGAAGCGCAGCTGGGCGGGAGAGGTACGCAATGTCTCCCTGCTAGTGGCCAGCGCTGTCAATTCCGAGGGTTATCGGGAGATTCTGGGTATCTCCTCGGTCTTGTAGCTTGCGGCGGTCCAACGCATCTAGCGCAAATGGGATCTGGCCGGCTTGGCGCCAAAGAATTGCTTCATACCGGCTAAGCCGGTCGAGCGGGTAGCTGGGCAGATTGGCCGGACGCAAAAAAGTTCGCTCGGCTCGGGTGGTGTGATTGAAAGATTGATTGTCCGATTAAGGTGACCAAGAAATTTTTGCGGCCTCAAGCGCGTTTGGCATGTGCGCTCTTCATTTGCAGACCGGCGGCATCGGATCGCACTTCGGGAACGGTCAAAATTTCTGTGAGCCGGCACTACCGCATCGCGATCATGCCGGCTCAAGATTTAATTCAGACACACCCTATACGGACCGCGTGCATGTTCGCCGATGGGGTTTACTTGGGAACGCTGCCGTCGACGCCCTGAACATACCAATTCACCGAGTTGAAGGCCGGATCCTTGTCGGTCATCGCCGAGCCGGCGGCAACCTTCATCGCCCCGGTGTTGTCGTTAACTGGACCGAGCGAAGGGCATCAGTGCGCCGGAGATCAGCGCAGCTTTCTTGTCCTCGAAGACCTTGACGGCGGCCGGCGGGATCGCGGGATTAAGCGGAGCCATGACTACCATGCCCTCCTTGAGGCCCCACCGGGTGTGCCGCTGCCCGGTCCAGGTGCCATCCAACACCTTCTGGGTCTCGGCGATATAATAGCCACTCCAGTCTTCGGTCGTGCCGGTCAGTTGCGCCTTCGGACCGAAGCTCGACATATCGGCATCGATACTGAAAGCGTAAGTACCCTTCTCCTGCGCCGCCTGAATGGACGCAGGCGAGTCGGTGTTCTGAGCTACGTTATCGGCACCCTGCGCAATCAAGGTTTCCGCAGCCTGGCGTTCCTTGCCGGGATCGTACCAGGTGTTGACCCAGATGGGCTTCATCTTGACGTTAGGGTTTACCGCCAGCGCGCCGAGGGTCATGGAGTCGATGTTGCGCATGACGCTTGGGATCGGGAAAGAACCAATAAAGCCTAGCGTATTAGTTTTCGTCATCTGGCCGGCGATGGTGCCGATCAGATAAAAGCCTTCTTCGAAGCGCGGCTCGTAGACGACGATATTCGGTGCCGTCTTAAAGCCGTTCACATGCTCGAATTTGACGTTCGGAAACACTTTGGCGACTTTCTGCAAAGGCTCCATGTAACCGAATGAGCAGGCGAAGATCAGCTTATTGCCGTCGGCGGCGAGCTGGCGAAATACCCGCTCGGAATCGGCGGTTTCGGGGACATTTTCCACGAAAGTGGTCTTGATCTTGTCGCCCATCGCCTTTTCGAGCTTCAGACGGGCCTCATCGTGCATTTGGGTCCAACCGCCGTCTTTGACCGGGCCGAGATAGACGAACGCGATCTTGAGCGGCTCGGCGGACGCTGCCGCCGACCACGTCACGATCAAACCTGCGGCGATACTCAGAGGGAGAGATTTCCATTTTCTGCTTAGCGTCATGACCATACTTTCTGGTTGGAGATGGAACTGGTGCGGTGGATTGGACTACGAATTTATTTCATGCGTTTTCACGCGGCCGCATGAAAGCTGATGCCGAGAGAGGCAGGCTGGTTCAGCAAAATCGTTTTGGGATCGCGACAGATGATCACCAGAACGATAACCGTCGCCGCGTACGGCAACATCGACAGAAATTCGGTCGGAACCGGCAGGCCAAACCCTTGAGCAAAAAGCTGGAACTGCGTAACGCCGCCGAACAAATATGCCCCCAGCACGACACGTGCCGGCTTCCACGTACCGAAAACCACCAGCGCGAGCGCAATCCAGCCTTTGCCCGCAGACATGCCTTCGACCCACATCGGCGTCTGGACGAGCGATAAATAAGCGCCGGCAATGCCGGCGCAGGCGCCGCCGAACATCACGGCCAAGTAGCGGGTCGTCAAAACGGGCTTGCCGATGGCGTGCGCGACACTCGGCGATTCCCCGACCGCGCGTAGCGTCAGACCAGCATAGGACTTAGTGAGGAACCATTGCACTGCGGCGAACAGCACCAGCGAGAGATAAACCATGATGTCGTAATGGAAGAATAGATCGCCGATAATGGGAATGCTGGTTAGCCCTGGAATCACAATCGACGGCAGCGGAGGCAAGGGAGTTCCGGCGAGATTGTGTCCGACGAAGGCAGACAAACCAATTCCGAACAACGTCAGTGCAAGACCGGTCGCAACTTGATTGGTTTGCAGGTTGAGCGTGAGAAAACCGAAGGCCAGCGATAGCGCAACGCCGGCGCCGGCCGCCGCGATAAAACCGACGGTATCGCTGCCTGTGATGAGCGTTGCGGCAAAGCCGGAAACCGCCCCAATCAGCATCATGCCTTCGATGCCGAGATTGAGGACACCGGCTTTCTCGACGACGGTTTCGCCCAGTGCGGCGTAGATCAGGGGAGTGGCCGCCACAACTGTGGCGGTAATCATGGGAACAACTGGACTCACGCCGCGCTCTCCAACCTGATCGCAGGCTTCGATTCGATGCGCTCAACGGGGCGGATACGTTTGAGCCGGAAAGTGATGAACAGATCGGCCGCCAGCAGGTAGAACAGCAACAATCCCTGGAACAATCCGGTGATGGCGGACGGCAAGCTCATTCCCATCTGCGCCGCTTCGCCGCCGAGATAAAGCAACGCCATCAGCAGCGAACCGAAAATCACCCCTATTGGATTCAGTCTGCCGATCCAGGCGACGATAATCGCGGCAAAGCCATAGCCCGGCGAAATCGTCTGCTGCAGTCGACCGATCGGTCCGGCAACTTCGCAAATCCCCGCAAGGCCCGCGGTGGCGCCACAGACTAAGAGTGCAATCCAGATATTCCGCTTCTCGGAAAATCCCGCGTATGCGGCGGCCGCCGGCGCCAACCCGGCAACCTGCATACGGAACCCCGCGATTGTCTTCTGCGAGACCACCCAGGAGATCAGGGCCAATCCCACGGCGTAGACGATGCCCCAGGTAACGCGAGTCCCGTCGATGAGAACCGACATGGTCTCAGCGTCGCCGAAACCCCGCGATTGCGGATAGTTTTGTCCCTCGGGATCGCGCCAAGGGCCGTGCACCAGCCATGACAATGCTAGTTGCGCGATATACACGAGCATCAGCGTGACGAGAATTTCGTTGGTATTGAATCGGGTCCGTAGAAAAGCCGGGATGGCGGCCCAGACCATGCCGCCAAGCACGCCAGCCAACAGCATCAGCGGCATCGCAAAAATGGAGTTGCTGTCGCCGAACCAAAGCGCGACGCCGCCGCCGGCGATCGCGCCCATGGTGAGTTGCCCTTCCGCACCGATGTTCCAGACATTGGCGCGAAATCCCATGGCCAGACCGAGTCCGCAGAGCAGAAGCGGCGTTGTCTTTAAAAGCAGCTCGCCGATGTCGTATGTGGTCGACAGCGGCTTTATAAAAAACAAATAGAAAACCTCCACCGGATCCTTGCCCAAGGCTGTGAATAGAAAAAATCCGGTCGCAATCATGCCCACGGCGGCCAATATCGGTGACGCGACTGCCATCGTGAAAGAAGGATTGGCGCGTCGCTCAAGGACGAACATTATGCAACCTCCATGAGGGGGTCGACGCCAGCGGCACTTTGACTTGCCGGCGTGCCGAACTTGCCACTCATCCAGGTACCGATTTGTCCGATCGACGTTTCGGCGGGTCGAACGGACGGGGATAGCCGGCCCTCGGCCAGCACCGCGAGCCGGTCACTGATGATGAAAAGCTCATCGAGTTCTTCGGATATCACCAACAGCGCCACGCCTTGGTCGCGCAGATCGATCAGGGCCTGGCGGATTAACTGAGCTGCGCCGACATCGACGCCCCACGTCGGCTGCCCCACGATCATCATTTTGGGCCCCAGCATCGTCTCCCGCCCAACGATATATTTCTGCAGATTGCCGCCCGACAGGCTCGATGCAACCGATTGCTCGTCACCGCATTTGACCTTGAAGCGTTCGATCACGCTCTTGGCGAAGCCGCGCATGACGGATGGATAGATCATGCCATTCGACACCATGCCCTTTCGCGCGCCGGTGAGGAGCGCGTTGTAGGCGAGGCTCATGGGCGGTACCGCCCCGCGCCCGAGGCGCTCTTCGGGAACGAAAGTGAGGCCTAGCTCGCGGCGTTGTGCCGGATTGAGATTGCCGACCGGCTGGCCGAGCAGCTTGATCATCGGTCCGCTCGGGCTCAACCGTTCGCCTGAGAGCGCCGCCATTAGTTCCTTCTGCCCATTTCCGGAAACGCCGGCGATTCCCAAAATTTCGCCGCTTCGCACCGTCAAGCTGATCTTCCTTGAGCGTCGTGCCGAAAGGATCCGACGTCGGTAGCGACAGGTGATCGAGCTCGAGCCGGATTTCTTTCGGTTGGCGAGGGGTGAGACGGCACTCCGCTAACTCGCCCCCGATCATCAGGCGGGCCAGACTTTCGTTGGTCTCGTTCTTCGGAATCGCCGAACCGCTGACACGCCCGCTACGCAGCACGGTCGCACTGTCGCAGAGGGCGCGAATTTCGTCGAGCTTGTGGCTGATGTAGAGTATGCTGCAGCCTTCCGATGCTAGGCGTCGTAGTGTCTCGAACAACACCAAAACAGCTTGCGGCGTCAGCACAGAGGTCGGCTCGTCCATGATCAGAAGCTTTGGCTCCTGAAGTAGGCAACGCACAATTTCTACACGCTGCCTTTCTCCAACGGACATGCTGTGAACGAGACGATATGGGTCGATTGGCAGACCGTATTTCTCCGACACGTCCTTGATCTTGGCGGCGAGCTTGGCCGGCGCGACCCGCTCGTCCAATGCCAGCGCGATATTTTCCCAGACAGTCAGAGTTTCGAACAACGAAAAGTGCTGGAACACCATGCCGATGCCCAAGCGTCGCGCTTGCGATGGCGTGGTGATTGTTTCGTATTGGCCATTCCACAAAATGTTTCCGGCATCGGGTTTGGTGATGCCGTAAATGATCTTCATCAATGTGCTTTTGCCGGCACCATTCTCGCCCAGCACTGCATGGATTTCGCCAGGCCTGACGCTCAGAGAGACATCATCGTTAGCCACAACGCTTGGGTAACGTTTGGTTATGCCGGTGAGTACTAGGCGAGGCTTAGGATAGGTTTCAGTCTGAGGATTCTTCATGTGTTCCAAAGCCTCGGTAGCACCCAGATTTCCGTAGAAATCTGGCGGTGGCCGCCGTATTCGGGTCCACAGAAGCAAACTACACGCCAACTTGGCGCCCACTCACTTCGAACAAAAAGGCCAAATAGGCGGATTTGTCGCTTTCGACATGCCGTAGCTTCTTCGGGACGCCTAAATTGTTGCCGTGTGGCTAAAGTGTAGGCAGCCCGCAAGGTTTGCGCGTAAATCCTACGGCTTCGACTTTCCGCGCGACGCCGTTACACGGCTGAGATGAGCTCCCGGCCGGCAGCGCCGCGCCCTCGCCGAGCTTTCCGACGTCCCGTCGTCGATCGGCTGCAAAGTCGGGGGTCCGCTCGTTTTCAAACCGTGCCAAATTTCTCCACGATCGCGCGGAAAATTCGATCAGGCTTGAATGGTGTCTTGCAAAACCGGATTCCAGTCGCGTCGGCCAGCGCGTTCCCCATCGCGGCATTGATCGGAGTGTACGGGCTCTCGCTCATAGATTTGGCGCCGAACGGGCCGGTGGAATCCGTCGTATCGGCGAACAGAACCTCGGTCCGCGGCACGTCGCCGAATTGCGGCAAGTGATAATTGCGGAACGTCGGATTGATCACGCGACCGGTCGCGTCGATCACCATTTCCTCGTAAAGCGTGGCGCCGAGCGACTGGGCAACGCCGCCTTCGATCTGGCCGCGGCACTGCATTGGATTGATGACGCGGCCCGCATCCGCGGCATGCACGCTACGCAAAATTCTTATCACGCCGCTGCGCTTGTTAACGGCGATGCGGAAGGCCTGGACGTTGAATGCGACCGAGCGCGGCGTTCCGTTCGACCGTCCGGTCGCGCTGAGGCATGCTCCCTTGGCGCGCGCCGCTGCGGCGAGTTCGGCAAGGTTTATGCTGCGTCCCGCGCGGATCGCAGCATCCGTCCCGAGCGACCACTCGGCTTGCATGCCGCCTGTGTGCTCTGCTGCGAAACGCAAAATCTGCTCGCGCAATGCTTCGCATGCAAGCTGCGTGGCACGGCCGGCAACGACAGTGCCGGTGCTGCCAAAAGCGCCGGTGTCATGGAGGCCATTGTCGGTGTCGGAGTTGCGCACAGTGACCTTATCGATCGTGGTGCCGAGCGCGGTGGCGGCAATTTGCAGGTGTACCGTGCTGGTGCCGTTGCCAAATTCAGCGGTGCCGACCATAAGCTGGTAGGTGCCGTCGTCGCGCAAGGTCGCACTGACATCGGCGAAAGTGGCCGAACGGCGGAATGGTATCGATCATGCCAAGCGCAATTCCCTGTCCGACCAGCCAATCATCCGACGGCGGCGCTACAAGGCCGCCGCCGCGATCAAGGGCTTGCTTGATCAAAGTCAGGCATTGATCGAGGCCATAGCTGCCGAAATGCACGTCGTGGCCTTCATCGGAACCGGTCGAAATCATCGGATCGCCGGGATGGACAATGTTGCATTCGCGAAATTCGATCGGGTCCATGCCGATCTTGCGGGCCAGTTCGTCCATTGCCGATTCGACGGCAAAGTTGGTTTGCGGCAACCCGTAACCGCGAAAGGCGCCGGCCGGAACAGTATTGGTATAAGCCACCGCCGCGTCGATCTTCTTGTTGTCGCAGTTATAGACGCCGAAGCATTCACCGCAGGCGTGATAAAGGACCGCCGCACCGTGATTGCCATAGGCTCCGGTATTGGAGACGATATGCATTTCCAGGGCGGTCAAACGGCCGTCGCGCCGTGCCGCCGCCTTGACACGCACCTGCATTGGATGACGCGTCGTCGCGCCGATGAATTGTTCCTCGCGGGTGAATTCGAGCTTGACCGGTTGTCCGGTCTTGAGCACGGCGAGCGTGACGATGTCCTCGACCAGCATTTCCTGCTTAGCACCGAAACCGCCGCCGATGCGCTCGCAGTACACGCGTACTTTTTCCAGTTCGAGATCGAATAAGCTGCACAAAGCGCGCCGTGTTAAAAACGGCGTCTGTGAGCTCGATCGGATCGTGAGGCGCTCTTTGTCGTCGATCCAGCCGATCGCACAATGCGTTTCGAGATGCGCGTGCTGCACGCGCTGGGTGACGAAAGTACCCTCATAGACGGCGTCGGCCTGCGCATAGCCGTCATCGACATTGCCGATGTGGCTATGAACCTCGGCGAGAGTATTGCGTTGTGGATTGCCAATGCGAGACTCCGGACCTTTGTCATGCAGGACAGGGGCGCCCGGGCGCATCGCTTCTTCGGGATCGAACACCGCCGGCAGCACGTCATAATCGACAACGAGCTTGCGGCAGCCGGCTTCGGCAGCCGCTTCGCTCTCCGCAACCACAGCAGCGACACGCTGGCCGACGAAGCGGACAACCCGGTCGAGGAGTACCGTGTCGTCTGGGTCGGCGCGTTCGATTTCATGTCTGGCGCTCGAATAGAGCTTTGCCGGCGAATCTTCAAACGTCAGCACCGCTCGCACGCCCGGCACCGCCAGCGCGCTGTCCTTTTTGATCGATAGGATACGCGCATGCGCGTGCGGCGAGCGCAAGAGTTTGAGATGCAGTAGCATAGGCGGCACGTAGTCGAGCGTGTAGCGCGCGGCGCCGCTGATGACGGCGCGCGCCGCAGGTGCCGGCACGCTCCTCCCGCAGGCGGCACCTGCTTCGGCCTCTTCTATCGCGGACACGCCGCGAATGGCGCTTTCGATCGCGCCATAGCCGGTGCAGCGACAAATGTTGCCTTTCAGGGCCCAGGGCAGATCTTGGCGCTGCGACTGATTTAGGCTCGCCGCGGTGATAATCATGCCCGGCGTGCAGAAGCCGCATTGGAATCCTTGGGCCTGCAGAAAAGCCTGCTGCATCGGATGCAATTCGCCGTTCTGCGCCAGGCCTTCAATGGTTGTGACCGCGCGGTTTTCGGCGCGATAGGCGGGAAAGATGCACGAGTGCACCGGTTCGCCGTCGACGAGTACGGTGCAAGCGCCGCAATCGCCAGCGTCGCATCCCTTCTTGACGCCGAAAAAATTCAGCGCGCGCAGAAAAGTTCGCAGGCATTGTCCGGGTTGCGGCTTGGCGGAATGGCTCTTTCCATTCACCACGAACGTCATGGCGAGCTTTGGCCGGCAAGCTCTTGGCGAATTTCCTCGGCATAATGCTGCGTCATGTGGCGGCGCCACGCCGGGGAGCCATGAATGTCGTCGTAATAATGCGCTTCGGGTATCGCGTCTCCCAGTTTTTCAAGCAAACCCGCCTTCGGTGGTACGTTGGGAAATGAAAGCTGGATCGGGCGCGGCGTTGACGCTGTTACGGTCAGCGTGAAGGCCCCGGTATCCGGCGCGAGCGTGCCGATCAGCAAGGCCGCTGAGCGGCCGAATGGACTTAGGGAAATTTGCCGAAACGCAGTACATTGGCGCAGCGACGCCAGCGGCAAGTCGATGAGACGAAGCAATTCTCCGGATGCGAGTGCGTTGCGTTGCGGGCCCAATACGAAATCCGTGACCGGAACACGACGCGCCGTCCCGTCCGGCGCCCAAATTGTGCAGGTTCCGGCCAGCGCTGCCGTGAGCGAAATCATCGGCCCAGCGGGCAAAGCCATGCAAAGATTGCCGCCGACGGTCGCCATGTTCCAGATTTTGAATGATGCCAGAAAAGATCGGCAGCACTGATTGAACAACGGTGCGGCAGCCCAGGCGGACGGAAATGTCATGGCATCCAGTTCAGCGATTTTGCAGGTCGCCGCGATCCGCAGGCCTTGATCGGTAATTTCGAGTGCCGGCCAGGCAAAATCGACGATGTCGATGAGTCGGTTCACCGCAAGCTGCGGCTCGGAAAACAGCCACGTTCCACCGGAAAGCCATGCATCGCCTGTCCGCCAAGCGGGCAATTCCGCGCGCTGACGCGGCCTTGCAATTTCGGTGACGGTGTTCAGGTCCATTACAAGATCTTAGGCTAGTCAGCGTGTTATGCGCTGAACAATGGGATGCAAAATCGACGCCAATGACTGGAATAAGAGTGTCAGTTGGCGGGCTCGCCGGCTGCGATCCAAGAGGCGAGGGTTAGGCGCTCCTTCGGCGTCATGTCCGTGATGTTGCCCGGCGGCATCGCCTGCGAGCGGACGGCGAACAGCTCAATGAGGCGCGCATGAACGCGAATTTGCTCGTCGCTGTCGAGCATGATGCCTTTCGGCGCAGTCGGAATTCCGTCCCATACCGGCTCGGCTGCATGACACATACTGCAACGGGAAAGAATGATATTCGAGACTTGCTTGAACTTAGGCGGCGTCGGCGGCAGTGCGCCGGTGGTCAACACGCGCGGTCCGGCGGCCGACAGCCACGCGATCAGCGCCATACCGGCGGCCGCGACGCCCCAGGTCCACCACGGACTGCCGTTGCCCTCGTGACGTGAATTGAAGAAGTGCCGGATGACTGGCCCGATGAGCAGCACGATTGCGACGATGAGCCAATTGAACCGGGTCGCGAACATCAGCGGATAGTGATTGCTCAGCATCAGAAAGACGACGGGCAGCGTCAAATAGTTGTTATGTACGGAGCGCTGTTTGCCGAGTTGGCCCCAAGCCGGGTCGGGCTCCTTACCGGCGAGCATCGCGTCGACGGTTTTCCTTTGGTAGGGAATGATGATGACGAAAACATTCGCCACCATGATCGTGCCGATCAGTGCGCCAATCTGGGTAAAGGCGCCGAGACCGCTGAAGACGTGCGTGAAGCCGTAAGTCAGCGCGACGAGATAGACGTAGCCGACCAGAGCCAGCGCCACTTCGTGCCTGCCGAGCGGTGAACGGCAAAGACCCTCGTAAACAAGCCACGAAATGAGCAAACTCATAAAGGCAATGCCCGCGGCCTGCATCGCGGTCATGTCGAGCACCGACTTGTCAATCAGGAAAATATCCGCGCCAAGATAGTAAACGAGGACGAGCAGCGAGAATCCCGAGAGCCAGGTCGTGTAGGCTTCCCACTTGAACCAGGTCAGGCTGTCCGGCATCTGCGCCGGCGCGACCAGGTATTTCATCATGTGATAGAAGCCGCCGCCGTGAACTTGCCATTCGTCGCCCTTGACGCCGCTCGGCAGTCCAGGTCGCGCCTTGAGGCTGAGATCAAGGTGGATGAAATAAAATGAGCTGCCGATCCACGCTATGCCGGCGACAACATGCAGCCAGCGGAGGATGGCACTCACCCATTCGGTGAGCACAAGCTCCACGGTGTTGGGCTCCTTCGTATTGAACCGGCTATGTCACCATGCCAGACGTGCGGCGATCTTATCAAGCACTTCGTCCGCTGATTCTCTACACTGCGCGGCGAGCGAGTCTCGGACTGCGCCAAAAACGGACATGCCCGGCACAAGGCCGGGCATGTTGCCAATCGGACGAAGTTCAGATAGGCATCATTTGAAGTGATAGGTCGTGCCCACGTAAGCGGTGCTTTCGACCGACGTGCCAGGCGCGATAGCCGAAAACAGGGGGGCGTTATGATTGGTGCCGAACTTGTTGTACCAGTAGCGATAGCCGACGTAGCTGTCCCAGATGCCTGGCTTGCCCCAGAAAATCTTCGACGTATCGAGCTCAGACGAACGTCTTCGAAGACTTCGGTCTTGGTTTCGTTGTTGTTCAAGGCGCTAGAACCCATGAAGCCGAGGGCGGAGCATGCCGCCGCTCCCGAGGCGTTACGCTGAGCCTGGGAAATGCCGGTGCCCTTCGGGCCGATCACGTTGGCGATATTGACGATATGGGCCGCATCCGCCCACGAGCCAAGAATGCCGCCGAGTGGCAAATTGTAGAAGGTTTCGAACCGCCAAGTCCATTCGAATTCGCGGTCGCCGCTGAAAGCGCCGCCACCAGGGGTGCAGGAGCCATTGACAGCAACGCCGAAGCCCGCATTTCCGCAAGCGTTGAACGCATTAAAGGTAAATTCCTTGTCGGCCATAATGCCGACAAGCAAAGTTCCGAGAGGTTTCGGAATGGCTATGTCGAAGTTCAATCCGAACACGCCGACCGTGGTTTCCTCCGCAAGGAAGTCGGTTTGCGAGCCGTAGTTGCCGCCCACCTCGAAGCCGATGTCGTTGACCAGGAAGTTCTTGAACATCGTGCTATGGGTTAGCTCATTCCAGCCGATCGTGCTGCGCGAAAATGCAAAGAATTCCCGCGAGCCTGTCGCACCAACTTGCCCCTGAACAGGATCTTTTTTGGCTGTACTGGTCCGCTTCGACGTGGATTAGGTTTGTGCCGTATTCCCAAACGTCGAAGTGATCGATTTCGCCCGACGCCCGGAAGAACGTATTTCCTTGTCCAACAATGCCGCCGGGAACTAAATCGCTGCCGCCGAACACGCCCGGATCGGTCGCGTTGAAGAACCAGGTAAAGCTCACCGAGGTATCGTTCACGAAGAAGAACGGTACCGGCTTGGCCGGCAGGCGGTGCCTTGACCGGCATATCCGCCGCGAAAGCGAAACTGCTCGCTGCTCCCGCGATCAAGGCGGAGAGGGCAACTGCTTTTGCGTGTGACTTAAGTCTCTTGTTGGTCATGCTGGCCCCCTGCCATGCGATCGTCGATTGAAGTCCTGTGGCCCCGCGAAGTCCCAACGGCCTCAGATGAGATGCCATTAGTCTTGAGACGAGATTACGCAGGCGTTCCCACACTGAAAGCCCGTACTTTGGGCACTGAGTTGCTGTTTTGTTGATAAAAGCGCATTACGCGCACGGATTTCGCAATAAATTCAAGCTGCCACGACGCAACGTCAGTCGACTGTTTGAAATCTAAAAATCTTCAAAAACCTCTGAAAAATCATGCATTGATAACTGTTTGAACACGACGCCTGACTACGGCACGTGCTCGCCGCGGACTTGCTCCCATCATCTTGCCTTTGCTGCCTAATTTTTGACTATCCACTTTCCGGCCCAATCTGAATTCCGGCCTATGTGACAAAAAGGAGACATTTTTCATCTGTTCGCGGGCGCAGTCTGTCTGTGAAAATCACGGGCCTCCGTCGGATGTCGGTTCAGCTCGCTACGGCGCGGGCGGCTGTGCAGTAGATCAGGCACCGCAAGTTGAGGCGTTCGCATTTAACAGCGATTAGGCCGGTGTGATTGCATCGTGGCTCGCGCCCTGCAGCGATGGAACGAACTTTGCAAAGTCAACACTCCAGATATTCCAATGCATGATCTCCGCTTCCTCAGGCAAAGAGCCGCTGCTGCGGGCTATCGGCATCACGAAGCGGTACGGAACATTTCTGGCGAACGATTCCATTGATCTCGACCTGTTCCCGGCTGAAATCCATGCGCTTCTTGGCGAGAACGGGGCCGGCAAGTCGACCCTGGTCAAGATCATGTACGGGCTCATTCAGCCGAGTGAGGGCGAACTACGATGGATGGATCAGAAGATTGTCCTTGCCGGACCCTCCGAAGCGCGTTTGCTCGGCATCGGCATGGTGTTCCAGCACTTCTCGCTATTTGAGAATCTTACGGTCGCGGAAAACGTCGCACTTGGTCTGCCGCCGACTGAATCATTTGCGGCCATTTCCGCTCGGCTCGAAGAGACCGCTCGTGTCTACGGCCTGCCGCTGGATCCCAAGCGGTTGGTCTGGCAGCTCTCCGTCGGTGAAAAGCAGCGCATTGAGATCGTGCGTGCGCTTATGCAAAATCCCAAGCTTCTTATTCTCGACGAACCGACTGCCGTGCTCACCCCGCAGGAGGCAGACCAGCTTTTTGTTGTACTCGGCCGATTGCGGGAAGAGGGCCGAACCCTGCTTTACATCAGTCACAAGCTCGACGAGGTCAAACGGCTCTGCGATACCGCCACCATTCTGCGTGGCGGAAAGAAAGTCGCGACCTGTAATCCGCGTCAAGAAACCGCCGCGTCGCTTGCGCGCATGATGGTTGGCGCAGAAATCGGCCAAGTGAAAATGACTTCCGGCGGCGCCCCGACCGTGCCGCGGCTGGTTATCCATCAGCTTTCGCTGGAACCGGACAATCTGCACGGCACGCATCTCGATGATGTGTCGCTTGAAGTAAGAGGCGGCGAAATCGTCGGCATCGCGGGCGTCGCGGGCAACGGTCAGGATGAATTGTTTGCCGCACTATCCGGAGAACGCCAGGCGCCCAGTGATGGAGCTGTCGTCATCGACGGCGAACCGGCGGGCCTGCGCGGAGTGACCGAACGCCGGCGCATGGGAGCAGCATTCGTTCCGGAGGAACGGCTCGGCCATGGCACCGCGCCGCGGATGAAATTGTCCGAGAACGCTCTGCTCACAGGCCATGCCGCGAGCGGCATGGTCAATCGCGGCTTCGTCGACAAGCTGGCAACGCTTGCCGCGGTTGACCGCACCACGAAGAGCTTCGACGTGCGCAAGGCAAAGCGCGATCCCGAGGCTTTGAGTTTTTCCGGCGGTAATTTGCAAAAATTCATTGTCGGCCGCGAAATCCTGCGCGAGCCCGGCGTGCTGGTGGTTAGCCAACCGACCTGGGGCGTCGATGCGGGGGCGGCAGCGACAATTCGCCAAGCGCTGATCGATCTCGCCGGCCGTGGCACCGCCGTACTGGTCATCAGTCAGGATCTCGATGAGCTTGCCGAGATTGCCGACCGCATCGCGGTGATGTTCCACGGCCAGCTATCGGAGCCACTCAGCGCGGCGGACGCAACGCGCGAGACGCTCGGCTTGCTCATGGGCGGCGCCAGCACCGGGCAGGGCGCCGGCATGCAAGAGGTGGGCGATGCAGTTGGTTCTTGAAAAGCGCTCGGAGCGATCTGCCACGATCGCTATCGCCTCGCCGCTCATCGCGATTGCGCTGACACTCCTTATAATGGCGGTGCTGTTCGCGATTTTGGGCAAGAATCCGATCACGGCGCTGGACGTTTACTTCATCGACCCGCTGACCGACCCCTATTCGCTTGAGGAGATCGCCGTCAAGGCAACGCCGCTGGTAATGATCGGGGTCGGCCTGTCGCTCTGTTACATCGCCAATATCTGGAACATCGGCGCGGAAGGTCAATTCCTGATCGGTGCGGTGTGCGGAAGCTGGCTCGCCGTGCGCACCAACGGCACTGACGCCGGTTACTGGGTCCTACCGGCGATGTTGCTCCTTGGCGCGCTTGGCGGGGCGCTTTACGCAATGATTCCCGCAATCTGCAAGGTGCGCTTCGGCGCCAACGAGATCCTCACCAGTCTGATGCTGGTTTATGTCGCATATTACATCATGGACTATCTCGTGCGCGGACCTTGGCGCGATCCGCACGGGCTGAACTTCCCGACCACCGCGCCGTTCGATCCGGTCGCCACGGTGCCGATACTGATCGAAGGTAGCCGTCTGCATGCCGGCACGCTCGTTGCTCTCTTAGTGGTGATGCTGGTCGCTGTGATGCTCGGCCGTACCATCATGGGATTCGAGATCCGGCTGGTCGGCGCCGCGCCGAGGGCCGCGCGATTCTCCGGCTTCAATTCAGACAATCTGGTGTTGATCACCTTCGCCATTTCGGGAGCGCTTGCAGGCCTTGCCGGCATCATCGAGGTTGCGGGACCGATCGGATATTTGCAGCCCGACATCTCGCCGGGCTACGGCTTCACGGCGATCATCGTCGCCTTCCTCGGCCGGCTCAATCCACTCGGAATCCTGATCGCGGGCTTGTTTCTCGCCCTTACCTTCATCGGCGGCGAAAATGCCGAGATCGCGATCAAGGTGCCGCAAGATCTCACCAAAGTGTTCCAGGGCATCTTGCTGTTTTTTGTGTTGGCCTGCGATTCCTTGATCCTCTACCGCGTCCGTCTGGTTGGTGCGTCCCGCAAATCGGTCACCGGCGATGTTTGATGCCGTCGGTCAAGTTCTCGGCCTCATTTTTTCCGTCAACTTCATCCTGACGGTGATCACCGCTTCGACGCCGTTGTTGCTCGCGGCCTCCGGCGAGCTGGTCGTGGAACGGTCAGGCGTGCTCAACCTCGGGATCGAAGGCATGATGATCATGGGCGCGGCTTGCGGTTTTGCCGGCGCTTTTGGGTCGGATTCCACCATCGTCGGCGCGCTCTGTGGCGTAGTTGCCGGTGCAGCAATGTCGGCGATATTCGCCTTTCTCACGTTGGGGCTTGCCGTCAACCAGGTCGCCGCCGGCCTTGCGCTGACGATCCTCGGCACCGGTCTGTCGGGGCTGATCGGGGCGGGATTCGTCGGCGCCAGGATCGTACCCACACCGCAACTGCACCTGCCCATCTTGACGGACCTGCCTATTGTTGGACGAATCCTGTTTGGTCAGGACGCGTTCGTCTATTTCTCGTTCGCCCTCATCATCGGCATCTGGTGGTTCCTGTACCGCACGCGAGCCGGCCTGGTATTGCGCGCTGTCGGCGACAATCACACCTCGGCCCACGCGCTGGGCTATCCGGTGCTTCGGATTCGCGTGCTCGCCGTGCTGTTCGGCGGGGGCTGCGCCGGGCTTGCCGGGGCCTTTCTGCCACTGGCCTACACGCCGTTCTTCATTCCAGGCATGACCGCGGGGCGCGGTTGGATTGCACTGGCGCTGGTGGTGTTCGCCTCGTGGCGTCCGGGACGGCTGGTGGCCGGCGCCTATCTGTTTGGAGCGGTGACGTTCCTTCAGCTCTCCGTGCAGGGGCTCGGCTTGGGCATCCCGCCACAAGTGATGTCGTCGCTGCCGTATCTTGCAACCGTTGTCGTCTTGGTATTGATTTCACGTACGCGCGGCGCCGCCGGGTCTGCCGCACCTGCATCCCTCGGTGTGGTTTTCGTGCCAGACCGCTGAAATAATCTCCACGAGCGCGCGCGACGGGCGCTTCGCACGTGGCAACTGAGACGCCCGTCCGTTCCAACCCGGAGTGAAGTCATGAAGAACCGAATAGTCGTAGCCGCGGCCGCGGTGATCTTCGCGGTCGCCGCTGCAACTCTCGCCGCGCCTGCAGCGGAGAAGTTGAAAGTCGGATTTATCTACCTGGGTCCAGTCGGTGATTTCGGCTGGACCTACCAGCATGAGGTCGGCCGGCAAGGTTTGGTCAAGGCGCTGGGTGACAAAATCGACACCACCTATCTGGAGAACGTCAATGAGGGGCCGGACTCCGAACGCTCGATCGAGCAACTCGCGCGCACCGGCCATAAGCTGATCTTCACCACCTCGTTCGGTTACATGGATCCGACCATCAAGGTGGCGAGCAAGCATCCCACTGTGGATTTCGAGCACGCCACCGGCTTCAAGCGCGCCGCGAACGTGAGCACCTATTCCGGCCGGTTCTACGAGGGCCGCTACATCCAGGGCATGATCGCCGCCAAAATGTCGAAGACCGGCGTCCTCGGCTACGTCGTCTCGTTCCCGATTCCCGAAGTGATCTCTGGCATCAATTCAACAATACGGGGCGCCCAGACAGTCAATCCGAACATCAAGGTCAAGATCATCTGGGTTAGCACCTGGTTCGATCCGGGCAAAGAGGCTGATGCCGCCAAGGCGCTCGCCGATCAGGGCGCCGATGTGCTGATGCAACATACCAATTCACCGGCCGCCATGCAGATCGCCTCGCAGCGCGGTCTGCTGGCATTCGGCCAAGACTCCGACATGATCAAGTTCGGACCGAAGAGCCAGCTCACTGCGATTGTCGACAACTGGGCGCCATACTACGTCCAGCGCGTCAGCGACGTGCTGGACGGCAGCTGGAAGTCCACCGATACCTGGGGCGGATTGAAATCGACACTAGTGGAGATGGCGCCATACACAAACATGCCGGATGACGTGAAGAAGATGGCCATGGACGCCGAAGCGGCGATCAAAGCCGGCACGCTGCATCCGTTCAAATGCCCAATCACCGATCAGGACGGCAACACTGTGCCATGCAAAGGCGGCGACCATCTCGACGACGGTCAGATCCTGAGCATGAACTTCTATGTCAAAGGCATCGACGAGAAGATTCCGGGTAAGTGATTCCGAACTGGATATTCAAAGCTGCGCCGCTGACACAGGCGGACGAGCCGTGGTTCGCCCATGGTTCGGGCCGCCTGCATGCAACAGGAATGTGACTGTTGGGCTAATTTTCAGTCCACCAGATTAATGCTCGGTACCGTTCGTTTAATACTACTTCAGCATCAGTTCCATGACATCGCTGAGTCGTTTGTTACGGTTTACTTTGCAATAGTCGATGACGGTTCGGACGTTGAATTTAACGCGAGGAAGATTAACGACGCGTTTTTTTGTCGTGCCGTTGTACCAGCCGCTGTACCAGGCGAGTAGCACCTCGGCCTCATCGGCCGACGTGTCGGCAAGATGACCGCAGGTGAGTTGGTGGACGTCGAGGTTTCCGTTGGCGTCGGCATATTTCGCCAGCGATGCTGCCGGCGGCTGCGACTGCGGCTGCGGCTGCGGTGGCGGCGATGACGCGACATCCGAAGCCGGTGTCGCTATCGGCGCATTTGGACATTGTGCGTCGAGGGCGCCCGCAATGTCGAGGCCGAGAACCGTTGCGCCGGGTCGCCAAACACTGCCTTGCTGGATGCTAAAATTTCGGCTCGGAACAAATGTGGTTTTCAGCGCTTGCCACGATCCGTCCCCGGTTTTCGCGAAAGCCTCGCAGGGAAGCTTTTCCTGGGCCTGAGCATCGACAATTCCGCCCTGGAGGGCTATCGCGAAAAACTGCAGAGCGATTGCCAAGGCAAGGCGGCGCCACATTGCGAAACTCCCGGTGCGAACGCGCGAAGCGTTGACCTTCAAGTTGTCCCAAAACTGATCAGCACAATCAATCGCGGCAGAAGGGGTTAGTGCGCAGATTGCAGCCTGCGGGCTGCTGCCGAGTGCCGCATCATGAGATCGCCCAGATCGAGTTTGGGAATCGCGCCGTTCTCGACGATCCAGCGGCCGCCGACCATGACGCGATCGGCGCGATGCGCCCCGCACAGAACGAGCGCAGCGAGCGGATCGCCGTTGCCGGAGAAGCGGAGCTCGTCGAGTTTAAACAGGGCAAAGTCGGCCATTTTGCCGGCGGCGATCTCGCCGATATCCGTTCGTCCGGTGCAAGCCGCAGATCCTTTTGTCGCCCAACGCAACGCATCCCTGTGGCTGACCTTCGTCACCCCGTAGCAGCTGCGCTGAAGGAGGAAGGCGGCCCGGACCTCCTGCATCAGATTCGAGCCGTCGTTCGACGCAGAACCGTCGACGCCGAGTCCTATTCGCATGCCGGCCTCTTCCATCGCGCAGACCGGGCAAGTCCCGGATGCCAGCGTCTGGTTGCTGCAGGCGCAATGGGAGACGGTCGTTCCGGCACGGGCAAGGCGGTTGATCTCATCGGTGTTGAAATGGATGCCGTGCGCGAGCCACACCCGATCGTTGAGCCAACCGCAGTCCTCCAAGTAATCGAGCGGACGGCAATTGTAGAGTTGCTGGCAGAAGCGGTTCTCATCCTCTGTTTCGGCAAGATGAGTATGCATGCGCACATTCAGCCGGACAGCCAAGTCCGCCGTTGACCGCATAAGCGAGGTCGTCACCGAGAACGGGGAACATGGCGCGAGCGCGATCTGGACCGATGCCCCTTCGCCGGCATCATGATAGCGCGCCACCACACGCTCGCTATCGGCGAGGATGGTGTCCTCGTCCTGCACGACGCTGTCTGGCGGCAGTCCGCCATCGCGTTGCGACAGGTTCATCGAGCCGCGCGTCAGCAACACGCGCAAGCCGAGACGTTTCGCGGCCGCCACTTCGATATCGATGGAATCTTCCAGGCCGGCGGGGAAAACATAGTGGTGATCAGTCGTCGTGGTGCATCCCGAGACCAGCAGTTCTGCCATCGCCAGTGTCATGCCCAGATCGAGCGCCTCGGGCGTCAGGCGCGCCCAAATCGGGTAAAGCGCTTGTAGCCATGGAAACAATTCCCGGTCGAGCGCCCCAGGCACGGCCCGCGTGAGGGTTTGGTAGAAATGATGATGGGTATTGATCAGGCCCGGCAGGACGACGTGTTGGCTGGCATCGAATGTTCCCACATCACGCGTCGCTGGATTGTGTCCGGCCGGCACCAGTTCGACGATCCGGCCGTCGCGCACGACGACGCCACGCTCTGCGGCATCCGCCAGAATGGCAAGAGGATCCTTGATCCAGAGAGCTGTCCCGCTTGAGCTACCCATCCATCCACATCGCCCTCGAGCGTCACTCGGTCAACGGCCAGAGCAGACAGCCATTCAAGAAGCAGGCCACATCGGAACTAGCGTTCGGCGTTTGCGCCATTTCCAATTCGGGTGCCGGCGCCGAGTCTCTCGCGAGCAGTGTGGTGATGGCCCGGTGCGGCACGGACATGGCCGTAGGGCGGTGGGGAATATCCAAAGGCAAAATCGTAGCCGTAAGTGGCGTACAGGCTTTCGTAGACGTTACCTACGACCGTTCCGGGATTGAAGCCGGCCTGGGCCAAAGCGGCCGACGTTGCAGTCAAAATAATCGTCGCCGCGAGGATGGACTTCATCATCACTCAAGTTCCTAGGTCAAAGCTTTACTGCCGCCAGCGACTGGCTCCATTTGTAGCACGAGTTCTCGGTCAGATGTGAAATCACGCCATCAACTCCCCCGATATGTGGCGTAGCTCCACGGTGTGGCAAGGAGCGGTACGTGGTAATGAGCTTCGGGGTCTGCCACCGCAAACCGGATCGGAATGACGCCGAGGAACGGCGGATCGGCGGTTGATGCAGCCTGTCGCGCAAAATACTCACCGACGCCGAACCGCAGTTCGTACTGCGCAATCGGAATTGGCTGCGCCGCGATCAATGGGCGGTCAGTACGGCCATCGGCGTTGGTGAAGGTTTGCGATATCAGACGCGAACTCCCCGACGATGCGACTTCATAAAATCCGATCGCGACACCTGCAGCAGGGCTGCCGCGCTGAGTGTCGAGGACGTGGGTCGAAAGCTGGCCGTGCACCTTGAGGCGATCCGGCGCAGCGACGCGCTGATCGAGCCGCAGCGCGGCAATTCTGAAAATCTCGGTCAGCGCCGCATTACGCTCGCTTGCGCTGTCGTTGTGCAGGCGCTGTTCGAATTGGCGCAATATCGATTCCTTGCCGTGCCGGCGTACGCAAACGATGAACGGGATGCTGAACTTCGCGTGATAGGCGTCGTTGAAGCGGTGGAAGGCAGCAAATTCGTCTGCCGAGAGCTGGTCGAGTCCGGCGCTGGCCTGTTCAAGCTTGGAGTCCGCTGTGATTGTTCCTTCGCGCGCCGCCTTGCCGGCGAGATCGGGATGTCTCTTGATGAGCGCCATCTGTGGCGCCTCACCGGCGTTGCGCACCGCGGCGGTCATCGCCTCGTAAAGCGCGTTCAAACTCGGGAACGGCCGTGCTTGATAGATGGCCTCGGCGACCCAGGGCGTGTATTCGAAAATATCGCCGAGACCAGCAACGAACGTGCTTTTATCCATCCGGTTGAGTTCGTCGAGCGTAATTTGCGCCATCATAGCCGCGCGGCCTCAATCAATCACAGGTGCGCTTGATGCAAGGACGAGATGTTCACGATGCCAATGTCGCGCGATATCGAGGCGCGAGGCAATCCACACTCGGTCGAATTTGCCGATGTGATCCAGAAACCGGGCCAGTCCCGCCGTGCGGCCAGGACGGCCGGCCAATCGGCAGTGAAGCCCGACCGACATCATCTTCGGCGCTTCGGCGCCTTCGGCATAGAGATAGTCGAATGTATCCCGTAGATAGGTGAAAAATGATCCGGCGTCCGGAAAACCTTGCGCGTTGATGAACCGCATGTCGTTGGCGTCGAGCGAGTAGGGAATGATGAGGTGTGGGCCCTTCGGGCCAGTGACCCAATAGGGCAGGTCGTCGGAATACGAATCCGACGAATAGAGAAAGCCGCCGTCTTCGAGCACGAGCTTTAGTGAATGTTCGGAGGTGCGGCCCGTATACCATCCCAACGGCCGTTCTCCCGTCGCTTCGGTATGAATCCGAATAGCGTCGCGCAGATGAGCGTTTTCTTCGGCGTAGGAAAAATCCTTGTAGTCGATCCACTTCAAGCCATGGCTCGCGATATCCCAGCCGGCTTCACGCATTCCGGCGACCACCTGCGGATTGCGAGCGAGTGCATTGGCGACGCCGAATACAGTGACGGGAAGCTTCCGCGTCGTGAATAATCGCCATAGCCGCCAAAAGCCGGCGCGAGAGCCGTACTCGAACATCGATTCCACGTTCATGTGGCGTTTGCCCGGCCAAGGTCTAGTGCCGAGAATTTCCGTGAGGAATGCTTCCGACGTGCTGTCGCCGTGCAGAAGAGAGCGCTCTGCCCCTTCCTCGAAGTTCAATACGAATTGGACGGCCACCCTCGCCTTGCCGGGCCAACGCGGGTCGGGCGGGTTACGCCCGTAGCCCGCGAGGTCTCGCGGGTACTTCGAAAATGGCAACGACGACATTGCAAGAATACCTTCACGATCAATGCCCCGGTGGGATCGACTGCCGGACTGTAGCACTCAACAGGGCTGTTGACGGTGCACCCGTGTAACTCGCCAGAGGCATAGTAAGGAAGTCAAGAATTTGTCAGCAAAAACCGGTGGCCGGGGCCGCTGGTATCAGTGCTATCTCATCCTTGGCCTATCTTTTGCTAGATGCCTGGTCGATGCGCGAAGATCATGCTTCTTGATTGATTAGGACAGCGGATGTCCGGCCATTCTCACTCTACCCTGGCGGTGCTCCCGATCCCGGGGGCACACCCCGACCTATACAACGAGGATCTCGCACCCGTCGCGCCGGCCGGGAGGCACTGGGGCTATTTCGATATTTTCGCCATGTGGATGTCCGACGTGCACTCGGTCGGTGGCTACACCTTTGCCGCCAGCCTGTTTTTCCTCGGCCTGACGGGTTGGCAGGTGCTGCTGGCGATGGCGGTCGGTATTACGGCGGTCTACGCCTTGATGAATCTCATCGGGCGGCCGTCGCTCAAATACGGGGTTCCCTATCCGGTTGTGGCGCGCATGTCGTTCGGCGTCGTCGGAGCAAAGCTCGCAGCCGTCGTGCGCGGCATTGTCGGTATCGTCTGGTACGGCGTACAGACTTATTTTGCGTCCAAGGCCGTCGAGGTGCTCGTCATTACGCTCGCACCTGCAGCCGCAATATTGCGCGACGGCGGCGTGCTCGGCCTCTCGCCACTCGGTTGGGCGAGCTTCCTGTTCATGTGGCTGTTCCAGCTTCTCATCTTTCTTAACGGCATGGAGACGATCCGCAAATTCATCGATTTTTGCGGACCAGCGGTTTATGTGGTGATGTTCGCGCTAGCGATCTGGATGATCTCGCAGACCGGATTGTCGAGCCTCTCGCTGCAACTGGCGCCGCCCGCAGCCGGCTCGACACTTGGCCATATGGCAAACGCGGCCATGCTGATTGTCGCCTACTTCGCCGCGCTTCTGCTCAACTTCGGCGACTTTTCCCGCTTCGCCAAGAACGAACGGGCGATGACTCTCGGCAATCTGCTTGGCCTGCCGATCAATTTCATGGCCTTCGCCATCATTACGGTCATCGTCACCTCTGGCACCGTGAAGGTTTTCGGCGAGGCAATCATGGATCCGGTCCGCATCGTCGAGCGCATCGGCAATCCGTTCATTGTGATCGTTGGATCGATGACCTTCATCGTCGCGACCATGGGTATCAACATCGTCGCTAACTTTGTGTCGCCGGCCTACGATATCGCTAATCTCAATCCACAGCGGATCAGTTTCCGGATCGGCGGGCTCATAACCTCGATCCTCTCGGTCCTCGTCTGTCCGTGGCTGTTCGTGTCGAGCTCGCAGGCAATCACGATCTTCGTTTCGATCTTCGGCGCGGTGCTCGGACCAATGTTCGGCATCATCATCGCGGATTACTATCTGGTGAAGCGCCAACAGATCGTCCTTGACGACCTATACACGACGTCATCTTCTGGTACGCTATATTACCAGGATGGCTGGAATCTTGCCGCGCTGGTGGCGCTTGGTGCGGCTGGCCTGGTGTCGATTGGGCTCGCCCTTCTCGGCGCTTACGGCATCATTCTCAATGTCGGCGACTGGGGCTGGCTGATCGGCGCTACGCTTGGTGGTCTGCTGTATCTTGCCGCCATCCGCGCCTTCGGTGAGCGTCGGATCGACAGCGCCCAGGCGACAGCAACGATCCCGACTTCGGCGCGAAGCTAACCACTCCTGACGGACGCGACGCGTTGCGTTTTGGAGAATACAGGATCTTAGTGGCGTCAGCTGGCCGGCATCGCGATTCATAACCGTGATAAAAAAATGGTCAAACCCCCGCTCGATGTGCGCGATTACCCGCCATTGAATTGGACGCTTCGTTTTCGTGGTGCGTAATTATTGCGAGAATCCCCTCGGGTAACGACCGGTCCAGCCTTGGCATGTTTTTTGCGGCATGCGGTAGCGCGCACGGCACCGGGCGAGTTGCGCGCTTCAACCAGAGGAAAACGCGATGTTCAAACACATAGGCGCGGCTACCGAGCGGTTGCTCGGGCGCCGCTGGCTTGCGACGGCAGCCGGGCTTGCGTTGTCGATGCTGGCGACGGTGTCGGCCAAAGCCCAGGACACCATCAAGGTCGGCATTCTGCATTCACTCTCCGGTACCATGGCGATCAGCGAGACCACCCTCAAAGACGTCATGCTGATGCTGATCGACGAGCAGAACAAGAAGGGCGGTCTGCTCGGCAAGAAGCTCGAGGCCGTCGTCGTCGATCCGGCCTCGAACTGGCCGCTGTTCGCCGAAAAAGCCCGCGAACTGATCTCAAAGGACAAAGTCTCGGTGGTGTTCGGCTGCTGGACCTCGGTGTCGCGCAAGTCGGTGCTGCCGGTGTTCAAGGAACTCAACAGCGTCCTGTTCTACCCGGTCCAGTTTGAAGGCGAAGAAGGCGAGCGCAATGTGTTCTACACCGGTGCCGCGCCGAACCAGCAGGCCATCCCGGCGGTTGACTACCTGATGAGCGCCGACGGCGGTTCGGTGAAGCGCTGGGTGCTGGAAGGCACCGACTACGTCTATCCGCGCACCACCAACAAGGTCCTCGAAGCCTACCTCAAGCAAAAAGGGGTCAAGGACGAGGACATCATGATCAACTATACGCCGTTCGGCTTCTCCGATTGGCAGACCGAAGTCTCCAAGATCAAGGCGTTCGGCTCGGCCGGCAAGAAGACCGCGGTGGTGTCGACCGTCAACGGCGACGCCAACGTGCCGTTCTACAAGGAGCTCGGCAACCAGGGCATCAAGGCAACCGACATCCCGGTGGTGGCGTTCTCGGTCGGCGAGGAAGAATTGGCAGGCCTCGACGCCAAGCCGCTGGTCGGTCATCTGGCCGCCTGGAACTACTTCGAGTCGATCAAGACGCCCGCCAATGCCACCTTCATCAAGGAATGGCATGAGTTTACCAAGAACCCGAAACGCACCACCAACGATCCGATGGAGGCGCATTACATCGGTTTCAACATGTGGGTGAAGGCGGTTGAAAAAGCCGGCACCACCGATCCCGACAAGGTGATCGCGGCGCTGCCGGGCATCAAGCAGGCCAACCTCACCGGCGGCGTCTCCGAAATGCTGCCCAACCACTACATCACCAAGCCGGTATTCATCGGCGAAATCCGCGCCGACGGGCAATTCAACGTGGTGTGGAAGACCAAAGGCCTGGTGCCGGGCGATGCTTGGTCGCCCTACCTGCCGGGATCCAAGGACTTGGTCGCCGATTGGGTCAAGCTCAATTGCGGCAACTACAATACCGTCACCAAAACCTGCGGCGGTTCGTAAAATCCCGCCAGCGATGACAGTGCGGGGAGGCAAACAACCCTCCCCGCAGCAACGCCGGGGATATCACAATGCGTGCTAGCCGAGCTTGCCTCGTCGCGCGATAGTACGAGCGCAAAGAAATGGCCCCGTTGCTAGGGGGAACTCCAAGCAACGGGGCACACGGAGGTTCGAGCCCACAGCCCAAGGGCTCCGCTAAAACAAAGCAAGGCACGTGCCAGTTCCCTGGCAACGGCACAGTTCGTGAGTAAACGGGCTCTCAAGTCGAGCCGGTAAGCTACCGGGATGTTTTCAACATGGCACTTAGTAATTCAACGAGATGAGCAGCATATTTTAATATTCGAAGAAATTTAGAAGTCGATCGGCCCACAATTGTGGGGCCCTCATTTGTAAAGCCGGAAATTTTGCGACGTGATCAGCCGGCTACTTGCTCGCCATGCGTCGCGACATCCTGCGGAACGGGGCTCTCGTATCGGAACGTTTTATGCCGCTAGGACGCGCGCGATTCCCTGGATCAACTCTTCAATATCCTTTAGCCCATTTGTCCGTGGAGAACCTGCCATGTGAGGTGTCATTACGACATTCTCGAACGACAATAACTCGTCATCAGATCGACCGGGCTCTTCATAAAGTGAATCAAGCCCCAATCCACCCAAGCTCCCTGATCGAAGCGCCCCCAGCAGTGCGCGGCGTTCAATAATTTCCGCCCGCGACACGTTGACGATGCAGGCACCAGGCTTCATCAGCGCGAATCGCTCACGATTGAGAAGACCTTGGGTCGAAGCATCAAGTGGAAGCTGCGGAATAATCCAATCGCTGACCGACAGCAATAAATCCAAGTCTTCATACGAAACGCCGAGCCTTTCTTCGTCTATTGCGGGAAGCCTGGTCCGTTGAAAGTACAAAGTCCTCATTCCAAACGCGACGGCACGTAGAGCAATCTCACGGCCAATCTCTCCGAGGCCGATGATGCCGACCGTACTCCCGTTCAGCGATCGCGTTCCCTTGAAGCGGCCCCAATTGGCCCCGGGGGTGTGACGCGAATCAAAGGGCCGGTATTCACGTCCAATGCCAGCAAGCTGATCGATGCTGATTATCCCGTCCAAATCGCCCATTCGCCTCGCCAGCGTTAGCATCATTGCAAAAGCATGTTCGGCGCAAGAAATGTTGGCGCGGCGCCGTACGCCCAGCACTTTTACCCCGTGAGCGTCACACGCAACCACGTCAATATTGCGAAGGAGCATCCCATATTTGTGAACGACCTTCAGGCGTGGTGCTAAAGCGAGCTCTTCCTTTCCTACGCTCAGTGACTCAGTGACTATCGCTTCGGCCGTTTCGAGATTGCTCTGCAATTCCCGTATGGATGAGACCAGTTTCACTTCGCTTGGAAAGAGCAACGGAGCCGCCCGTCTGACTTTGTCACACCAGCCGCGGAAGTCCGGTAAATCGGGCGACATGAAATCGGCGAATGCAGTCCATCTTTCCTGGCTGGTGGTCGGATCGAGGACTACTGCTATCAAACGAGTTCATGGATCGTCTTCGACGACCAATACCGGTTTGCTCAGCCCCATCAATGAACTCCCCTTTGCCGTATAAGGCCAACTAAGTTGAGAACACCGCATACATTATGGCGCCGCAGCTTTGCGTTGCGGAGATCCGGGCATCCTGCGATTTCGGGATTTCGAAGGGGATTTGGCGGTCCGTAAAGCACGCGTCTCTTCGCGCAGCAGCTCCAAAAACTCGCGGTGAACACGCGTGGGCTGCCAATCGGCCCGCGTAGCCGCGCCGTCGGCTCGCGCCAAAACAGTGGAATTGAACGGTAATTTCGCCAAAGGATGAGCCGCGACATCGGTTTGTTCAGTTTCGAGTTTCGAAAACAGCGAAATTCGATCGCTCGACACCAGAATAGAACGGTAAACCGCAGGCGAGGTGGTCTCGATGCTGACTCGCGGCGAAAATCGCGACTCGGAAAACAGCTGCTCGAATGCTTCCCTTCGCGGCGTGCCGCGGTCTGGCAATACCCAATCGTAACCTGCGAGGTCGCGCAAAGTGATGCGGCGGAGTTTTGCGAGCGGGTGATTGCGACGAACCACGACCGTGTAAGGATTGGCAAACAGGAACTCCTCGTGGGTATCGATCGCCCATGCCGGACGCCGCAGCACGCCAAACAGGACATCAAGTTTGCCCGCGCGCAGGTCGCTAAGAAGCGCATCATAATGGTCGTCGACCACCTGGACGCGTGTGTCCGGGTAGGTCGCAAGCAACTTCTGGATGGCGTTCGACAAGATGCGGGCTGCGGAGTGGGGGATGTTTCCGATCGCGATCCGGGAGACGGTGACACCGCGCGCCGCTGCCATTTCCTCCAGACCATATTCGATTTCGCGACGGGCCACCTGGAATTGTCTGGCGAGTTCCCGTCCTTGCGCTGTGGTCGTCACCCCGCGAGCGGTCCGCTGCAGCAAACTGCGCCGCAACTCACGCTCGAGCTGCCGCGCCGATCTATGGAGCGACGGCTCGGAGATTCCCAACCAGCGCGCCGCGGCGTCCAAGGAATGGTTTTCGGAAATTGCAATCAGGCCACGCAATTGCGGTCTGGTGATCTTGTTGAGGATCGCATCTACCCCCTGCCGGCCGGCCGACGCACTTGCAAGCGTCAACTCAGACAAAGCGACGCGGATATGGTCGAAGAAACGCTGCACCCGGGGAAGGAGAATTGCGCCCGCCTCAGTGACGAAACATCCTGAGTGCTGGCGTTCGAACAGGTGCGTCGCGAACCGGGCCTCAAGTGCGTGGACCGATTGGGTCAGTGCCGGCTGCGACAGATTGACTTCTCGGACCGCGCTGCTGAAGCTTTTCAATCTCGCCACGGCCTCGAAGTTGCGGAGCTGTCGAAGCGACGGAACATCAAGTGAAATCATGAGATTTTCCGGTCACGCTCGCCTGCGTGTCAGTTAGCGGGGAGCCAATTTAGACGCGAAGTATAGCAAAAACTTATGACAGTGCGCAGCAATTCAATTGGCAATTGACCCCGGTCACGCGGATGCTGGCCGTACTTTGTCGTTCAAGATCGCCGAAGCCTTTAAAGGCCGGCAGTCAAAAAACCGGCAATGCCAAGAAGACGTTCCTAGGGAGAAACAGATGTATTCCAGTCCCCCGGACAGCCGCCATTCCGTCGCTCGGATTCCATGGCGTCCCCTTGCGATGGTACTGGCATGCACGATGATGCTTGCTGCGGTGTTCCCGACCCCAAGCCAAGCCGCGAGCGACTATCCGGCCAAACCAGTCCGTATCTTCGTGCCTTATGGCCCGGGCGGTGTCGGCGATCTCACTATGCGGTTGCTTGCAGATCAGCTCAGCAAAGAGCTCAAGCAGAATTTCATCATTGAAAATCGGCCGGGTGCGGGCGGCATCGTCGCTATGACGGAGGTGCTGAAGGCGCCGGCGGATGGCTATACGCTCGGTGAAATGGGCAACGGACAAGCGATCAGCATGTCGTTATTCAACAACCTGCCATACGACGTTTTGAACGGATTCACCCAGATATCAGTCGCAGCAAGCTTCGAGATGCTGCTCGCGGTTCCTGACAACTCACCGTACAAGAATCTAAAGGATCTCGTTGCCTTCGCTCAGAAAAACCCTGGCAAGCTCAATGTCGGAGCCATCAATCCGGGCAGCACACAAAATCTGTCTGCGTACCTTTTTGAGCAGGTGACCGGCGCCGATTATACGATCATTCCTTATCGCACAACTCCCGACCTGGTGACTGCACTACTGCGCGGCGACGTTGATCTCGGCTTTGATTTCTTTGCCGCGCTGCAACCTGTGATCGGCCCTGGCAAAGTCCGTATTATTGCCACCTCGGGGGAGGAGCGCGATCCGCTGCTTCAGGATGTGCCAACCGCCAAGGAAAGCGGTTTTCCCGATTACGTCGTGACAAGCTGGAACGGTGTCGCCGCGCGCGCCGGTACACCTGCCGATATCGTGGATGCTCTAAGTGCAGCCATCAATAAAGGTCTCGCCGCGCCGGAACTTCAGGAGAAGTCGCGCGGGCTCGGCATGGATGCGCGCGGCACCACGCCGCAAGGAATGCATGATCGTATGGCAAAGGATATTGCCAAGTGGCGGGATGTTATCGAGAAAGCTCATATCCCGAAGGAATAGAACGCTTTGCGCGTCGAGCGCTTGCCGGGGCTAAGGGCTGTTCCGATCCCGCACTGCGAATCGGCGCTCGCGTAAACAGGAGGATACATGGCGAGACAACCTGAGCTGAAAATCGCGATCGCAGACTACGGTCATACGCGTGCCGTGATGTCGAAAGAGGTGCCGATCGAAGGCATCGAGCCAAACTTCATCCAGGTCGTTCCGATCATCGGCGCCTTCCGGCGCATGGTGCGAGATCTCGAATTCGATATCTGCGAAATGGCGCCGACAACGTACATGATCGCTCGTGCTCGCGGCGCTCCCTACATTGCGTTGCCGATTTTTCTGATGCGCCGCTTCCATCACGGCGGCTTTGTCGTGCGCCCGGATGCGGGGATCAGGAAGCCGAAGGATCTTGAGGGCAAGAAGGTGGGTGTCCGGGCCTATTCGGTCACGACTGGCGTTTGGACGCGTGGCATCTTCGTCAATGAGTACGATCTCGATTCCTCCAAAGTGACGTGGGTGGTCGACGACGAAGAGCATGTGTCGACGTTGAAGCTGCCCCCGAACGTGGTGCACGCACCGGAAGGCAAGTCGCTGCAGAGCATGATGAAGTCCGGCGAGATTCAAGCCGGATTTTCCGGACCAGCCGGTGTCGGCCGGGCAGGTCCGCCGATCAGCGGCTGGGACAAGGCCACCGAGGCTGCTGCCGATGCGGGCACCTATCCGGAACTGATTGCAAACGTCGGGCAGGTCGAAGCTGATTGGTTCCGCCGCAGCGGAATTTACCCGATCCACGGTCTCGTCGTTGTGAAAGACGAACACGTCAAACGCTATCCGTGGCTGGCGCGTTCGCTGATGAATGCTTTCGTGGCGGCGAAGAAACCGTACCTCGAAGAGCTCAAGCACGGTCGGGGCGATAGTCCGGAGGACAAACGCTATCGCGGCTTCCTGTCCTTGATGAGCGACCCGCTGCCCTACGGCATGGCAGCGAACCGTCCCAGCATCGAAGCCCTGGTCACCTATAGCCTGCAGCAGGAGTTGATACCGTCGCGGCCTCAGCTCGATCAGGTCTTTGTCGATATCGACCCCTGAAGTTTTCTGTGAACCTGAACGCGAGTAAATGCACATGCCCATCATCGATATACATCCGCACATCGTTTCGCCTGACACAAAGAAATATCCCCTCGCCCCGCTCGGCGGCACGCAATCGACCTGGTCGAGCGAGCGGCCGACCACCTACCAGGATATGATCAAGTCCATGGATGGAGCCGGCGTCGACAAGTCGGCGCTCGTGCATTCTTCCACCGCCTATGGCTACGACAACAGCTACGTGGCGGACGCGGTCGCTGCCGTCCCGTCGCGTTTCACCGGCGTTTATTCCATCGACGTGCTCGCGCCCGACGCAGTCAAGACATTCGATTACTGGCTTGGGCGCGGCTGCACGGGCATGCGGCTGTTCACCACCGGGTCGACCCTGCCGGACCAGGCGACGTTTTTTGCCGACCCGAAGAGCTACCCTTTCTGGGAACACGCCGCGGCGAAGAACATTCCGGTCTGTATGCAGATGAAGCAGGAAGGCCTGCCGCTCCTGCGCCAGATCATGGATCGCTTTCCCAAGGTCACGATCATTCTCGATCATCTGGCCCGCGCGCCGTTCGAGGACGGCCCGCCCTATAACGCGGCATCCGAATTCTTCGAGCTGGCCAAATATAAACAGGTCTTTCTCAAGATCACGCCGTCGAACTGGGGAACCAAGAAATGGGGCAAGGGCACGCCGGACACGTTCTTCGGCAAGGTGGTCGATACATTTGGCGCCTCGCGGGTCGCCTGGGGCTCGAATTTCCCCAATTCGCCGGGCACTCTGGCGGAAATCCTCGGCGCCGCGCGGCAGACATTCTCGTTTGCCAAGGCCTCTGATCAGGACTGGATTTTCGGCAAGACTGCGCTCACCCTCTATCCTTCGCTGGCGAAGTGACAAAAGAATAGGAAATTACGCTCATGGCAACTGCAACCAAGCTCAAGCTCCACACGATGCTGGGCAACTATCCAAACACCACGGCTATCAAGAGCGGTGCGATCAAGTCGGATCTGGTCGATTTCGATTTCGCCGAGGTCAAGGTTGCCAACAACTTGTTCAAGGCCGTTGTACGCGAGGCCAAATACGACGTCGCCGAACTCGCCATCGTCACTTACCTCCAGGCTAAGGCTTACGGCAAACCCTATGTGCTGGTGCCCGCCGTCGTGGTGAGCCGGGGCCAACATCACACCATCGCCTACAACCCTGAGCGCGGCCCGCTCAAGCCCTCAGAACTCAACGGCAAGAAGGTCGGCGTGCGCGCCTATACTGTAACGACCGGAACGTGGGTGCGGGGTATTCTCGCCGGCGATTACGGCATCGACATAAACAAGGTGGAGTGGATCACGTTCGAGGATCCTCATGTTGGCGAGTATCACGATCCTGCCATCGTCAAACGCGCGCCGGCAGGCAAGGATCTGGCGCAGATGCTGCTCGACGGCGAAGTTGACGCCGGCATTGTCGGCGACAAGTTGCCTGACCCGAAACTAAAGCACCTTATCCCTGACGCCGAAGCGGCTGCTCAGAAATGGGCCGAGCGCCACCACGGCGTCCCGATTAATCACATGCTTGTGGTTCGGGAGGACCTTTCACGCTCGCGGCCTGATGTGGTTAAGGATATTTTCCGTCAGATGCATGAAAGCAAGCGGGCCGCGGGTTTACCCGACGGCGGCGAACTCGATCCCTATCGTTTCGGCGTCGAAGCCTGCAGGCCGATACTGGAAGTCATCATCGATTTCTGTCACCAGCAGAAACTCATTCCGCGCCGCATCTCTGTCGACGAATTGTTCGATGACACCACGCGGGCGCTGAATATCGGCGGTTGACGGGTGAGCAAACTGCCGAGAAGCTGTGACCGAATCGGAGGAATGCGAGCTCCGGAGCCACGTGCGTTTTAATTAATAAATGTCAGAGGCGCCGCCACGGTTTCCAGCGGCTTTCGCTCGGCGGCGACGCCGAAGCTCCAGGCGACCGCGCCAGCCAGTACCATTAATAAAGCTCCCAGGAGGTAACCGCTGAATACGCTCATGCGTGAGCCAGTATCGATCAGCGCGCTGAACAGCCAGGGCCCGATGATGCCGCCGATGCCGGTGCCGACCGCGTAGAAGAAAGCGATGGCTAACGCTCGGATTTCCAGCGGGAAGGTCTCGCTCACCGTCAAATAAGCTGAGCTTGCAGCGGCAGAAGCGAAGAAAAAGACAGCCGTCCAGCACAGCGTCTGTGTCTGTGCCGTGATCATGTTGCGCGCGAACAGAAAGCCGGTGCCCGCGAGTAAAAGACCAGAAACAATATAGGTGAAGGCGATCATGGGCCGGCGACCCCACGTGTCGAACAAGCGTCCGATCAGCACTGGGCCTAAGAAGTTGCTTACCGCAAATGGTATCAAATAATAACCAACGTGGTCCGAACGAACGCCATAAAAGGCGGTAAGAATCAGTGCATAGGTAAAAAAGATAGCGTTATAGAAAAACGCCTGTGCTGCCATCAGTACAAGACCGACGTAGGTACGCTGGCGGTAGAGTTTGAACAGGGTGTGTATAACGTCCCGCAGCGGCGTATTTTTACGTGGGCGCAGGTGCACGCGTGGCAGATCGCGCGCGGGTGGTAGCCTCTCAAAGCGGTGCTCGATCCCTTCGATCACGCGCTGTGCTTCTTGCGCACGACCATGGGTCATCAGCCACCGCGGGCTCTCGGGCAACCACAGCCGCATGAAGAAAATCACCAGCGCGAGCGTGGCGCCAATTAGAAAGGCGATCCGCCAACCGATTTCCGGATTAATCACGTCCGGATTGAGCAGCACCAGTGAGCCGAAGGCGCCCATGGCGGCGCCGACCCAGAAGCTGCCATTGATGACGAGATCACTCCAGCCGCGCACGCGCGCCGGGATCAGCTCCTGGATGGCCGAATTGATTGCGGCGTATTCGCCGCCGATGCCGGCGCCGGTCAGGAAGCGAAATAGAGAGAAGCTTGCCAGGTCCCAAGAGGTGGCGGTGGCCGCAGTAGCGATGAGATAGACGGTGAGGGTAATAAAGAACAGTTTCTTGCGGCCGAGCCGATCGGTGAGCCAGCCGAAGAAGACAGCGCCTAGTACCGCACCGGCGAGATAGGCGCTGCTCGCAAACCCGACGTCAGTATTGGTGAAGTGCAGCACAGGGCTGTCCTTGAGCGCGCCGGCGAGCGAGCCCGCCAGGGTCACCTCTAGCCCATCAAGGATCCAAGTGACTCCGAGCGCCGCCACCACCAAGGTGTGGAAGCGACCCCACGGCAAGCGGTCCAGCCGCGCCGGGATATCGCTTTCAATAATGCCGTCGACCGCCACTATGTTACCCTCGACGCTGCTCCGCATTCGAAGGCAACGCCTAAATGCTGCTGATGTTCGGTAAATTGGGGCAGGGGAAGGTGCAATGCCACTACGCCGAGCGCGACGCGGGCGCCGGACGATTATCCGACTGATCGATCGGGTCGCTGAGAGTCAAAAATGAAAGGAAAGTATCGCATGGTCAAATCAGACAAGCTGATGAAAAACGAAACGACGACGCTCAAGATCGAAAGGAAGGCATTCAAGAAGGCAGTCAAAAAAGTGGCAAAGAGAAGCAAAAAGGCGAATAGAAAGATCGATAGATCCGATGTGGAGCCGCCACCATTTTCTACGTAGAGTTGAGAATTGGTAGGGGAAAGAAACGCGCATTGCTTCGCGCCAAGCACGGCGTTGGCTACTTCCCGAAGAACATGCGGCCGCCGGTCGAATAACGATCGGTAAGCCGTTCCCGCGTTTGCGAAAACCACGCTAAATAGGCGATTGCGGCCTGCCGGGCAGCGCCCTGGTCAAATCGGGCACTTTCGTGCTCCAAGGTGCCATCATTTCCAATGCCGAATACATAAGTCTCGCCCGTTCGACGACATGTGACGAAAATATGTGGAGGTTCGAATTTTGTAACCTCAAACATGGGCTCACCCCTAAATGATTCCCCCGGCGCCAGATTTTGACGCCGGATAAGTTAATGACGCCCTACCGCATAGCCGCGTCGCGTTTACGCAGGGGTGCACGGCCTTTTCGCGTGATCGATTTCATCTTTTAATTATACGCGGCATTTAGATTCGTCGGGCGCGGCTTGCCGAATTGCCCGAGCTGACCTTCGAAGCGATGACCGATCGAGGACCGCAGATTTTGTACGTTCTGGCCGCAGTTGCGGCCTTGGCCTTCATCTTGAACGTCATTTTGGTGGTGTGGGCGTACCGTTGAAAGCAAAAAAGCCCCGACATTGTGCCGCCGCGGCTGAGATAATCCTTTCAAAGGGAGGGCAAGTCGGCATATTGCGATTGCCGAAAACGAACTGGTTTGCGGCGGAGAGGGAGCGACACGGCCCGCGTTGTAACGCGCCGGCCTGCTACGGATTCTCCACCATCGCCCTATCGAATTCCGCTTGCCGGCGCCGTTCTTCTAGTTCCTCACGGAGATACAGATCGGGCAGCAGCGCCACCAATAATCCCGCCACGAGAGGCGAAATAATAAACGCCCACAGAAACCAAACCCAAAATCTGCGACCGCGCGCATAGGCCGCCGTGCCGACCACAAAGCACACGACAATCCAAATCAGCATAAACTGGGCAATTATCATAGCTCACCACCTGGGCGTTTCGATGTTAGATCACCCACTGTCGCTAAGACAGATTGTCTTTCAAATGTTCCATCCCACCAATGGCGGAGATTCGTCGGTACGGTTCGGATATCCGAAATCTGTGAGCGACGTATTATATGAAGGGAAAGTGGAGGCACGTTCATACTGCGCTATGGGCTGACGGGCCTTTGAACGTATGATCAGTCGATTTTAAGCACGGCGCGATGCTTTTTCCAAGTCTGGTCACGCGGGGCCTCGAAGCGACCCGTAACCCTTCGCGGATTATTCCGATCCGGCGAGGCCAGCATGTTCCACGACCTTACCCCAGCGCTCGATTTCCGCCTTCACAAAGGCCTGCAGCGCGGGCACCGGCGGCGTGTCTATTGGGATAACGCCAAGTTCGGCAAATTTTTGCTGAGTTTCCGGTATTGCGACTACGGCTTTGAGGTCGCCGTGTAGTTTCTCTACGACCGCCGACGGCACGGCGACGGGCGCGACCAGCATGAGCCATGCCACCGCGTCAAACCCGGGGACACCGTTCTCGGAGATGGGCGGTATATCCGGCAAGATGGCGACCCGCGTCGTCGATGACACGCCGAGTGCCCGCACGGTGCCGGCCTTGATCAGCGGTGCCGCCGGAGCAACATCGGACATGAGGATTGGTACGCGGCCGGCGATGACGTCCACGATCGCCTGGGATGTTCCCTTGTACGGGAATGTGGGTCATCTGCGTGCCGGTCATTGTCTGCATCAATTCCATATAGAGATGTGGCGGACCGCCGATGCCGCTCGAGCCGAACGACAATTGCCCTGGCCGTTCCTTAGCGAGCTTGATCAGGTCGCCAGCGGTTTGCACCGGTAGCGATGGATGTACGATGAGGACGAAAGGCACACTCGCCACCAGTGCGATCGGCACAAAGTCGGTCGCCGGATCGTACGGTAGCGTCTTGTGCAGCGTCACCTGAATGGCGAGCTGAGTGCTGCTGCCGGTCAATATCGTGTAGCCGTCCGGTATCGCCTTTGCGACGGCGTTGGCAGCAATGACGCCTCCCGCGCCGAGCCTATTTTCCACAAAGAAAGATTGACCGGTACGTTCTGACAGTTTCTGGGCCAGCACCCGCGCAACCAGGTCGAGACCGCCGCCCGCTGCGTAGGGCACGATAACAGTGACCGCACGAATCGGATAATTCTCAGCATCCTGGGCGCGGGCGCAGATCGGCGCCATCAGCGAAGGCAGTGCCGCCACGAACGACCGTCGCGTCAGAAGGCTCATCGTTTTGCTCCTAAGGGCATGCGCTCAAATTCCTTCAGCCAGTATTCCGGCGGTGTTCCGATGGGTGGGAAATTTGGCTCAAAAAGCCCAAAGACATTGGGCTTATGACCCATCTTAACCATCGAAGCCGCCCAAAAACTGAGAAATTCCCTGTTATTTTCCCTCTTAGCAGAGATTTGTAGTGGCGACCGGTGCGATCCGGACTGCGTCTTCAGCGGGCCAGTTGTTGCGTAGTCCCCTCGGGTAAGAAATCTTTCGGTGACGCGTTGACACCATTTTGCGTCGGGCTGAGTGTCTATACGGAGATATTTCCTTCTATCTCTGCGTCGCTTTCCTGGTCCACGCCGGGGATGGGACCAGAGCCGCACCCCTGTCGCACCATCACAAGGCGTTCACGCCAAACTTTGGGAGCCGAAGTCTCATGTTCGATTTCGACCGCGTTATCGAGCGTCGCGGCACACACGCTTCGAAGTGGGACAATATCGCACGTCTTTCGGGCATCGGGGCGCCAGACGCGATTCCGATGTGGGTGGCGGACATGGATTTTGCCGCGCCACCCGGAGTGACGTCGGCGCTTACTGCCGAGACCCAACGCGCAGTCCACGGTTATTATGCCGACACGGGCAGCTGGGCGGCTGCGCTCGCTGATTGGATGGCGCGCCGCCATGGCATAGGGATTGATCCGAGTTGGGTGAGCCCAACGCCGGGGATCGTTTCGGGGCTGGGTCTCATCCTTCAGGCCGTGAGTGTGCCGGGCGATGAAGTCGTTGTCTTTCCGCCCGCCTATCACGCCTTTCGGAAGATCATTGTCGCCAATGAACGACGTATTCTCGATGTGCAGCTTGTCGAGGCCGCGGGGCGCTACGCGATGGATCTCGATGCGCTGCGCCGGAAGCTGACGCCGCGAACGAAAGTCGTGTTCCTGTGCAGCCCACACAACCCGGGAGGCACCGTCTGGTCGGCCGCCGAACTTCGCGCGCTGGCGCTATTGTGCGCCGAGCACGAATTGTTTCTGGTTTCCGACGAGATCCATTGCGATCTCATCTTTGACGGCGCGAAGCACACACCAACATTGGCCGCCGCCCCCGAGATCGCGGATCGTCTGATAACATGCGTCGCCGCGACGAAGACGTTTAATCTTGCCGGCGCCCATGTCGGAGCGTGCATTACCTCAAACGCTGCGTTGAAGCGTCGCCTTGACGCGCGCATCGCGGCGAGCGGCCTTGGTTCCTACAACAGATTTGGCATGATCGCGACTGAGGCGGCCTGGCGCACCGGCGAGATGTGGCTTGATGCGCTGCTGCCTTATCTCACCAAAAACCGGGATCTATTCGATGCACGAATCCAGGCCGCAGCGCCCGGCGCGCACTCGATGCATCTCGAAGCCACCTATCTGGCGTGGGTCGATTTTTCCGGAACCAAATTGACGCCCGAAGAGGTTGCCTCCAGGGTTAAGAACCGCGCGCGCATCTTCGTTAGCCCGGGCGAGCAGTTTGGGCCGGGCGGCGGGACGTGGTTGCGTTTTAACTTCGCTACGCCGCGTCCGATCCTCGAGGAAGCACTTGTGCGGTTGGAGGATGCGTTTGGGGATTTGCGAACAGGCAAGTGACAATCGGACAATGAGGCGCTTGTCACCCGCGCCGCTTTTGCAATTCGGCATGCGCTGTTGCCCTATCGGCTCGAAAGTCCGCCCGTCGTCTCGATAAATCGAATGATGGTGGACAGGCCGTCGCCTTGACGCAGATTGGTCATGACGAATGGCCGTGCGCCGCGCATGCGTTTGGCGTCGGTCTCCATCTTCGCAAGCGAAGCGCCGACGTGGGGCGCCAGATCGATCTTATTGATGACCAGAAGATCGGAGCGGGTGATGCCCGGGCCGCCCTTGGAGGGGATTTTGTCGCCGGCCGCCACATCGATGACGTAGATTGTCAGGTCCGCAAGCTCCGGTGAAAACGTCGCTGCAAGATTGTCGCCACCGGATTCGATCAGTACCAGATCGAGCTCCGGAAACTTTGCGCGCATATCCGCGACCGCGGCCAGATTCATCGAAGCGTCTTCGCGGATCGCGGTGTGCGGGCAACCGCCGGTCTCGACGCCGACGATGCGATCGGGCTCGAGCGAACCGGATCGTACTAAAAATTCAGCGTCCCACTTGGTGTAGATGTCGTTGGTGATCGCAGCGATGTCATAGGTCCCGCGCATGGACTTGCAGAGTGAATCCATCAGGGCCGTCTTCCCGGAGCCGACGGGACCGCCGATGCCGACGCGAAGCGGACCATTGGGGCTTGGCATGATTGGACTCCGTCGGGTCAGCTTCGAAACAGGCGTGTGTATTGAGCTTCGTGCCTGGCGCTGGCAAGGTCGGCCCGAAATGTCGCGCTGCCGAGGTCGTCGAGGGTCGCATCCAGCGTCCGCCGCACGGCTCGCGCCACCGCGGGTTTGAGCATCCGCAACAGGTTTTGGCTCTCGGTATGCCCAAGCGGAATGAGGCGCACGCCGGCGGAGACCCAGTTGGCCGTCAGCGCCGTAAGGAAGGCGTGTGACGCAAGTGCAAGTGGGACGCTATGGCCGGCGCAGGCGACGCCGACGGCCACCGGATAAGCTACCGGGCCATGCCAAAGCTCTTGCAGCCTGACGAGGGCGGGGCAGGGCCATGCCACTCGGGTGACGTCGATGAAGGCCCGGCCCAGGCTAATGGTTTCGAGATGGCGCTCGCGGGTTGGCACGAACGCCGCAGCAAGCTCGGCGATTTCGACCAGCGCGCCATCCCTGCCGTCCGACACTGCACGATGGGTCTCCGCGAAGAAAATTCCGTCATTGATCCCTGCGCCGTCGCTCAGCATCGCTTCGAGCCAATGCCGCAAGGTTTCCACGTTGGTGATATCTCCGGCCTCGACCGCCCACTCGATCCCGCTTGAATAGGAAAATGCGCCGACCGGATAGGCCGGCGACAGCCAGGTCATCAGGCGGTACAGCGCATCCTGCGACACGGTCGCGTCATCCGCCGCCGCGGCTCGGGCTCTGGTGCGCACCATCCGCTTCTCACCGGCCATGATTGTGCCCGTCGTGGTGGGACTGTTCGTGATGATGGTTGTGCGTATCGTGATGATCGTGTCCGGCCGCCGCCGTATAGGCGCCGCCCTCCGGATCGAATGGCGCTTCGATCTCGATAACACGCGCGCCTAATCCGCGCAGCATGTCCGCCAGCACGTGATCACGCCGGATGCGCAGCGATTTCGCCAGCAATTGTGCCGGCACATGCCGGTTGCCCAGATGCCAGGCGACCCGAGCGAGATGCAGCGGATCGGCGCAGCGGATTTCGAGCAGCAGCTCGGGCGCGGCGACGACCTCGATCAGACGCCCGTCTTCCAACACCAGCGCATCTCCGCTGCGTAGCGATGTGGCGACCGGAAGGTCGAGCAAAAAGGTGAGCCCCCGCGTCCCTTTCATCGCCTTGCGCCGGCGGTGACGGTCGTCGTAATCGAGCACGACGCTATCGGCGATGCCGCCCGACCAGGTCGCAACCGCCTTGATGGAAGTCGCACGCATCGGCGCCCGGTGCCGGCCGTCAGAACAGGAAATAGCGCTGTGCCATCGGCAGGACTTCCGCTGGTGCGCAGGTCAGAAGCTCGCCGTCGGCGCGAACCTCGTAGGTTTCGGCATCGATCTCGATTTTCGGCGTCGCGCCGTTGTGGATCATGCTCTTTTTGCTGATACCGTCGCGTACATTCTCAACTGCGACGAATGTCTTTTCGACGCCAAGCTTGTCGCGCAGCTTGCCCTTTATGGCGGCCGACGAGGTGAACACCACTGAAGAGGCAGTCACCGCCTTGCCGAATGCTCCGAACATTGGTCGGTAATGGATGGGCTGCGGGGTCGGGATCGACGCATTCGGATCGCCCATCGGTGCCGCCGCGATCGTGCCGCCTTTGATGATGCACTCCGGCTTGACGCCGAAGAATGCCGGCGACCACAGCACCAGATCGGCAAGTTTGCCCTTTTCCACCGAGCCGATGTGCTTTGACACGCCGTGTGCGATCGCGGGATTGATCGTATATTTGGCGACGTAGCGCTTGGCGCGCGCATTGTCGTTGTCGCCTTTCTCGTCTTTCAGCCGGCCGCGCTGCTTTTTCATCTTGTCGGCGGTTTGCCAGGTGCGAATGATCACCTCGCCGATCCGGCCCATGGCCTGGGAATCCGAGGACATCATCGACAGCGCGCCGAGGTCATGAAGAATGTCCTCGGCTGCAATCGTCTCCTTGCGGATGCGGCTCTCTGCGAAAGCGAGGTCCTCGGCGATCGAGGGGTCGAGGTGGTGGCAGACCATGAGCATGTCGAGATGCTCGTCGATCGTATTGCGCGTAAAGGGACGCGTCGGATTGGTCGACGAGGGCAGCACGTTCTTCAGGCCCGCCACTTTCATGATGTCCGGCGCATGACCGCCGCCGGCGCCTTCGGTGTGAAAGGCGTGGATGGTGCGGCCCTTAAAGGCTTTGATCGTGTCTTCGACAAAGCCCGACTCGTTGAGCGTGTCCGTGTGGATCATCACCTGCACATCGTAATCGTCGGCGACCGACAGGCAGCAATCGATCGCAGCGGGCGTCGTACCCCAATCCTCATGCAGCTTGAGCGCGCATGCGCCTGCTTTGACCATTTCTTCCAACGCCGCCGGGCGCGAGGCATTACCCTTGCCGGCAAAACCGAGATTCATCGGAAATGCATCGGCGGCCTGGATCATGCGGCCGAGGTGAAACGGACCCGGGGTGCAGGTGGTCGCGAAGGTGCCGTGCGCGGGGCCGGTACCGCCGCCCAACATCGAGGTCACGCCGGACATCAGCGCTTCCTCAATCTGCTGCGGGCAGATGAAATGGATGTGGGTGTCGAAGCCGCCGGCGGTGAGGATTTTACCTTCACCGGCAATGACTTCCGTTCCAGGTCCGATGACGATAGTGACGCCAGGCTGGATATCGGGATTGCCTGCTTTGCCAATCGCCGAGATGCGGTCGCCCCTGATGCCGACATCGGCCTTGACGATGCCCCAATGATCGAGAATGAGCGCGTTGGTAATGACGGTATCGACCGCGCCCTGCTTATTGGTCGCCTGCGACTGGCCCATGCCGTCGCGAATGACCTTGCCGCCGCCGAATTTCACCTCCTCGCCGTAAACGGTGAAGTCCTTCTCGACTTCGACAATGAGGTCGGTGTCGGCGAGCCGCACTCGGTCCCCGGTGGTGGGACCGAACATGTCGGCATAGACGCTGCGCTGGATTTTGCCCGGCATGACCGCTTCCTAGAGTTTTCCCATGACCGCTTGGCGGAAGCCGTAGATCGTGCGCGCCCCGGCGACCGCGACCAGCGTCACGTCGCGCGACTGTCCGGGTTCAAAGCGCACGGCCGTGCCGGCGGCGATATCGAGCCGCATGCCGCGCGCCTTTTTACGATCGAACCTGAGTGCAGGATTGGCTTCGAAGAAATGGTAGTGCGAGCCGACCTGGATCGGCCGGTCGCCGGTATTCGAGACCGTGAGCGTGACGCACCTGCGGCCCTTATTGATCTCGATTTCGCCGGGCTGGATGAAATATTCGCCGGGGATCATCGTAACCTCATCTGATCGGCTCATGCACGGTGACGAGCTTGGTCCCGTCCGGAAACGTCGCTTCGACCTGGATATCGGGAATCATCTCGGGAATGCCGTCCATCACCTGCGCGCGCGAAATAACATGGGCGCCGGCCTCCATCAGCTCGGCAACGGTGCGTCCGTCGCGCGCGCCTTCCTGGATGAAGTCGGCGATCAGCGCGATAGCCTCCGGATGATTAAGCTTGATGCCGCGTTCGAGCCGACGCCGCGCCACCATCGCCGCCATGGCGATCAACAGCTTGTCCTTCTCACGCGGTGTGAGCTGCATGACGCTTCCTCAACTCGCCCACAGCCGCGGCAGCGGCCCGGCGCGCAGCGCCGCGAGCACGGCCACGAGATCGCGGCGCAACACGGCGCCTTCCGGCGCGATCAAGCGGGCCACGACGAGGCCGTTCCAGGCCGACACGCCGACTTCACCGGCGAAGTTGTCCTGCATGGCGCGGATCGCGGCAACATCGTCGTCGTTGCCGGGATGTTTGACGACGCTTGCCACCGCCACGCCGCGGCCGGCGATGGCGCGTTGCGCCAGACATTGCGCTATCTCACCATCGAGGCGGAGCGTCTCGGCGAAAGCGAGCTTGCCACCGATCCGCACGCGCCAGCGATCGCACAGGCAACCTTGTACGACTGACTCGCCCATCGCTGAGCGGCCAAAGACGATCGCCTCGACCAGCAGCAACCGAGCGTCGCCGGCAAGATCGACATCGATACTGCGGCGCAGCCGGACCTGATCGAACAGGATGGTTTCCTGCGGCAGCCACGCCAGCATGCCGCCCGGACCGATATCGAGCTTGACACCAATCTGCGTGTCCGGTCCCAACGAGCGATAGACTTTTTCCGCGGCCGCGGTGGTGACGGTCAGCCCGGCATGGGCGCCGACACCGATGTCGATGCCGAAGCGGTCGCCGCCCGTCATGCCGCCGGCGGTATTGACGATCACCGCATCGAGCGTGTCCTGGCTGATGGCATTGGGAAAACGGACCCGCAGCGAGCCTGCTTCATGAACGCGCGTGCGCCGGCTGCCGCCCGGACCCGCCGCGACTGTGAACGCAACGCGCCCGACCGCCCGGTTACCGGCGAAGATTTCGTTGCGTAGCCGTGCGTTCCCCACCATCAAATCGGCCATTCATCGGACGCTAGATCGCCAGAACTCAGATAGCCAGAGCTCAGATGGCCATGGCCCGCTTTAGCGCGCCCTCGTCGAGGTTGTCACGGTTGCAGGAATAAACGACTGCGCCACGATCCATCACGGCGAAATGGTCGCCGAGTTCGCGGGCAAAGTCGAGATATTGCTCGACCAGCACGATCGCGATCTTGCCGAGCGAGCGTAGATAGCTGATGGCGCGACCGATATCCTTGATGATGGAGGGCTGGATGCCCTCGGTCGGCTCGTCGAGCAGCAAAAGCCTGGGCCGCATCACCAATGCGCGGCCAATGGCCAATTGCTGCTGCTGGCCGCCGGAAAGATCGCCGCCGCGCCGGCGCAACATGCTTTGCAATACCGGAAACAGCGTAAAGACGTCGTCGGGTACACTACTCTGCGCGCGCGGCAATGGGGCAAACCCGGTTCGCAGGTTCTCTTCAACCGTCAGCAACGGAAAAATCTCGCGACCCTGCGGTACATAGGCGATGCCGCGGCGGGCGCGGTCCGCGGGCCGCAGTCTGGTGATGTCGGCGCCCTCCCAGGTGATCGTGCCTTGACTGACCGGATGCTGGCCGGCCAGCGCGTCGAGCAGGCTGGTCTTGCCGACGCCGTTGCGGCCCAGCACGCATGTTACCTTGCCCGGTTCTGCCTTGAGCGACACGCCGCGCAGCACCTGCGCGGCACCATAGCTGAGGTCGAGCGATTGTGCGTCAAGCATGGCTCACCGTCCCAAATAAACTTCCACGACCCGCTCGTTCTCCGAGACCTGATCGATCGTACCTTCGGCGAGAACAGAACCTTCGTGCAAGCAGGTGACTTTGACGCCAAGCTCGCGCACGAAAGTCATGTCGTGCTCGACGACGACGACGGTGTGTTCGCGGTTGATCTCTTTCAGGAGTTCCGCGGTCTGGTGCGTTTCGACGTCGGTCATGCCGGCGACGGGCTCATCGACCAGGAGCAGCTTCGGGTCCTGTGCCAGCAGCATGCCGATCTCGAGCCATTGTTTTTGTCCGTGCGACAGGCTCCCGGCCAGCCGGTCTTGCACCCGGGTAAGTCGGGTCGTCTCCAGGATTTCGTCGATGCGGTGATGTTCTGTCGGGCTTTCGCGCCACCACAGCGTCGTGCGGGCGCGGCGATCGGCCTTGAGCGCAAGCTCGAGGTTGTCGAAGACGGTGTGACTGTTGAACACCGTCGGCTTCTGGAATTTGCGGCCGATGCCGAGCGTGGCGATCTCGGCCTCGTCGAGCCTCGTGAGATTGTATTCGCCATTGAACACGACCTCGCCTTCGTCCGGCCGGGTCTTGCCGGTAACCACATCCATCATCGTAGTTTTGCCGGCGCCGTTGGGGCCGATGATGGCGCGCATCTCGCCCGGTTCGATGGTGAAAGACAGTTTGTTGAGCGCCCGAAAGCCGTCGAACGAGACGGACACGCCGTCGAGGTAGAGCAGTGCGGTGGTGAGCGCTACCATTGCCCGATCCTCATTCCGCCGGAGCCGGCTCAGGTGGCGGCGCAGTCACGCCGTCTTCGGCGGCCGCCGACACCCGCGCCCGCCGCAGCGCCGTCCAGTGGTTCAGCGAGCCGATGATGCCGCGCGGCAACAGCAGCGTTACGCCGATGAAGAGGCTGCCGAGCATGAACAACCAGTACGGCGCAAGCACGCCCGAGGTGAAATAAGTCTTGGCATAATTGACGACGATCGCACCAAGCGCGGCGCCGATGAGCGTGCCGCGGCCGCCGACCGCGACCCAGATCACCGCCTCGATGGAATTGCCCGGCGCGAATTCGCCCGGATTGATGATGCCGACCTGCGGCACATAAAGAGCGCCGGCGATGCCGGCCATGCAGGCTGAGAGCGTGAATACAAATAGCTTGTAGGACTCCACCCGATAGCCAAGAAATCGGGTGCGCGATTCAGCGTCGCGAATGGCGATGAGCACCTTACCGAGTTTCGACGTGACGACGGCGCGGCAGACGATGAAACCGAGCATCAGCGCGATGCACGACAGCGCAAACAGGGCGTTGCGTGTCGTCTCCGCCTGGACGTTGAAGCCGAGAATGTCCTTGAAATCGGTGAGACCATTGTTGCCGCCGAAGCCGAAATTATTACGAAAAAACCCGAGCATCAGGGCGTAGGTCAACGCCTGCGTGATGATCGAAAGATAAACACCCGTGACGCGGCTCCGAAACGCGAACCAGCCGAACACAAAGGCAAGCGCGCCTGGCACCGCCACGATCATCAGCGCGGCGTAAGGGAAATGCTGGAAGCCATACCAATAGACCGGCAACTCCTTGTAGTTCAAGAAAACCATGAAGTCGGGCAGGATCGGATTGGCGTAGACGCCACGGGTGCCGATCTGCCGCATCAGATACATGCCCATGGCATAGCCACCGAGCGCGAAGAACGCGCCGTGGCCGAGCGAGAGAATGCCGCAATAGCCCCAGATCAAATCGATGGAGAGCGCAAGGATGGCGTAGCAGACATATTTGCCGAACAGCGCCACGAGGTATGTCGGCACGTGCAATGCCGACGATGGCGGCAAAGCAAGATTGAAGATCGGTATCAGGATCGCGGCCGCGGCAACGACGATCAGGAAAATCACCGCACCGCGATCGAGCGAACGGATGAGGAGATGCGGCATCATGCTTCGACTGCTCGGCCTTTGAGGGCGAACATGCCGCGCGGTCTTTTCTGAATGAAGAGAATGATGAACACGAGAATCGCGATCTTGCCGAGCACTGCGCCGGCGAAGGGCTCCAGGAACTTGTTGGCGATGCCGAGCACGAATGAGCCGACCAGCGTGCCCCAGAGATTACCGACACCGCCGAATACTACGACCATAAAGCTGTCAATGATGTAGCCTTGGCCGAGATTGGGACTGACGTTATCGATCTGCGACAGCGCGACGCCGGCCATGCCGGCAACGCCGGAGCCCAAGCCGAATGTCAGCGCATCGATCCGGCTGGTGCGGATGCCCATCGAGGCCGCCATCGACCGGTTCTGGGTTACGGCGCGCATCTCAAGCCCGAAGCGAGTGAAGCGCAGAAGCGCCAACAGCGCAACGAAGACAGCGAGCGAGAAACAGATGATCCACAGCCGGTTATAGGTAATGGTGATGCCGCCGAGGTCGAATGCGCCGCTCATGAACGATGGATTGCCGACTTCGCGGTTGTTCGGACCGAAGATCGTGCGCACCGCCTGCTGCAAGATTAGCGACAAGCCCCAGGTCGCCAGCAAGGTCTCCAGCGGCCTCCCGTAGAGGAAGCGGATGATGCAGCGTTCGATCAGGATGCCGACGAAGCCGGCGACGATAAAGGCAAGCGGAATAGCCATGGCTAGGGAATAGTCGAACAGCGCTGGATAGCTGGTCCGGATTGTTTCCTGCACCACGTAGGTGACGTAGGCCCCGATCATGACCATTTCGCCGTGCGCCATGTTGATGACGCCCATCACGCCGAAAGTGATGGCTAGTCCGATGGCTGCGAGCAAAAGCACCGAACCGAGAGAAATGCCGTACCAGGCGTTTTGCACCGTGTTCCAAATCGCCAGGCGATTCTGAATTGCGGCGATGGCGCCAGCGGCGGCTTTAGCGACCGGCGCCGAGGTGCCGGTCGAGATGGATTGCAGAAGCCCGAGCGCGTCCTGATCGCCGCGTTGCTGGACTACGGCCACGGCCGCGATCTTATCCTCGTCGTTGGCGCTGTCGTTCGATAGGATGATCGCGGCGTGAGCTTGCATCAGCGCGCGCTTAATGCGCGGATCCTGCTCCTTCTCGATAGCGGCTTCGACCGTGGGCAAGGTGCTAACATCACGCGATTTGAATACCGCCTCCGCGGCGTCCAGGCGCTTCGCCGGGTCGCTGGACAATAACGTGAGCCCGCCAAGTGCCGCATCGATCGTTCCGCGCAGCCGGTTATTGAGCGCAACGGTGTCGAGGTCGGCCGGCGGGTCGCCTTTGACCTCCCGTCCGGTCGCGGCGTCGAACAGCTTGTTGTCGGTGTCCTGGATATAGACAGATTTCTTTTCGGCGCTGAACATCAACTGGCCATTTTGCAGCGCGGTGAGAATGGTCGCAGCCCGAGGGCTGCCGCTTGTTGCAACAGCCGTGACGCCGGCAAAGGCTTCATCGAAGTCGCCGGCAGTGAAACGGTCGAGCGCATCCTCGAGGGCGTCGGCGCGTGCGGTTGTCTGCCCGAGCAAAAATCCGAAGGCCAATAGCAACGCGACGAGACAAGCTCGGCTAGCACGCATTGTGATATCCCCGGCGTTGCTGCGGGGAGGGTTGTTTGCCTCCCCGCACTGTCATCGCTGGCGGGATTTTACGAACCGCCGCAGGTTTTGGTGACGGTATTGTAGTTGCCGCAATTGAGCTTGACCCAATCGGCGACCAAGTCCTTGGATCCCGGCAGGTAGGGCGACCAAGCATCGCCCGGCACCAGGCCTTTGGTCTTCCACACCACGTTGAATTGCCCGTCGGCGCGGATTTCGCCGATGAATACCGGCTTGGTGATGTAGTGGTTGGGCAGCATTTCGGAGACGCCGCCGGTGAGGTTGGCCTGCTTGATGCCCGGCAGCGCCGCGATCACCTTGTCGGGATCGGTGGTGCCGGCTTTTTCAACCGCCTTCACCCACATGTTGAAACCGATGTAATGCGCCTCCATCGGATCGTTGGTGGTGCGTTTCGGGTTCTTGGTAAACTCATGCCATTCCTTGATGAAGGTGGCATTGGCGGGCGTCTTGATCGACTTCGAAGTAGTTCCAGGCGGCCAGATGACCGACCAGCGGCTTGGCGTCGAGGCCTGCCAATTCTTCCTCGCCGACCGAGAACGCCACCACCGGGATGTCGGTTGCCTTGATGCCCTGGTTGCCGAGCTCCTTGTAGAACGGCACGTTGGCGTCGCCGTTGACGGTCGACACCACCGCGGTCTTCTTGCCGGCCGAGCCGAACGCCTTGATCTTGGAGACTTCGGTCTGCCAATCGGAGAAGCCGAACGGCGTATAGTTGATCATGATGTCCTCGTCCTTGACCCCTTTTTGCTTGAGGTAGGCTTCGAGGACCTTGTTGGTGGTGCGCGGATAGACGTAGTCGGTGCCTTCCAGCACCCAGCGCTTCACCGAACCGCCGTCGGCGCTCATCAGGTAGTCAACCGCCGGGATGGCCTGCTGGTTCGGCGCGGCACCGGTGTAGAACACATTGCGCTCGCCTTCTTCGCCTTCAAACTGGACCGGGTAGAACAGGACGCTGTTGAGTTCCTTGAACACCGGCAGCACCGACTTGCGCGACACCGAGGTCCAGCAGCCGAACACCACCGAGACTTTGTCCTTTGAGATCAGTTCGCGGGCTTTTTCGGCGAACAGCGGCCAGTTCGAGGCCGGATCGACGACGACGGCCTCGAGCTTCTTGCCGAGCAGACCGCCCTTCTTGTTCTGCTCGTCGATCAGCATCAGCATGACGTCTTTGAGGGTGGTCTCGCTGATCGCCATGGTACCGGAGAGTGAATGCAGAATGCCGACCTTGATGGTGTCCTGGGCTTTGGCCGACACCGTCGCCAGCATCGACAACGCAAGCCCGGCTGCCGTCGCAAGCCAGCGGCGCGCATTTGGTGGAGTGGTCATTGATCTGTCGCTGTACATGAAGGAACCTCGCCATTATCGCAGCGGGCGCGCGGACGGCACCCTTCTCCGGAGTGTCGCAAGCCATGTGCCAATTTCACCCTGATCATAAGATGCTGAATTTGCGTGATAAAAGGCGGAGAACGGCGGGGCGCATTACAGATTGAGCAGACAGCGCCTGCTTTCTAGGCAGCGGCAAGGCCAGAATCAGTCAAGATGACCGCCGGTTCGTTCGCATTGGGAGGACCCTATGAAAGTCGGCATTGTCGGGCTGGGCCGAATGGGTGGCGCCATGTTTCGCCGATTGCGCGAGCAAGGCTTTGACGTGGTCGGCTGGGACCAGGGTGCCCACGCGAACCAGGCGCTTGCAGCAGAAGGCCTGTGCATTGCAGAAAATGCCCGCGGCGTCGCCGCCGATTCCGAGATCGTCATATCGAGCGTCACCGAGGACCACGGTGTGCGAAAAATCTTTAGCGGCGCGGCAGGTTTTCTCGAGGCCGACGTGACGGGAAAATTATTCATCGAGATGAGTACGCTCCAACCGATGACCGGCCGCGAACTTGTGCCAGTTGTAGAAAAACGGGGCGCGCGGCTGATCGAAGCACCGGTACTCGGAACCATTCCGCAGGTCCGAGCCGGAACGCTGTTGGCCATGGCCGGTGGTAAGCCCGAGGATATTGAACGCGCCCGTCCGGTGCTGGAGAAGCTGACACGCCGGATTGTCCATATGGGCCCGAACGGCGCCGGCTATGCGATGAAGCTTGCCGCCAATCTCGGTCTCGGCGCCTATATTCAGGCGGTGGCGGAATCGCTCGCACTCGGACTGAAGCAGGGCCTCGCCCTCGATCAGATGGTGGATGTCTTGCAGGAGACCGCGACGGCGAGCGGTTGGCTCAAGAGCAAAGCCGACGTGCTGAAGGGCGCGCCGGCCGACATCACGCTCGACATCCGCACGCTCCGCAAAGATATCATGTCGGCAGTCGCGACCGGCGCGCTCACCGGCGTACCGATGCCGCTGTCGGCCGGCGCGTTGGCGTCGTTGTCGGCTGCGGTCGATGGCGATTACGGCGACGATGATCTTGCTGAACTGCCGAAGTTTTTTCGCGAGGCGATGCTGCAAAATTTCGACCATTGAAACACCGGGAGGAACTCGTGCGTAACAAAGGACAAAAATTGACTCGCGGCGCACATATCCGTGCGCTGACGATTGCTGCTTTGGCGGCATTTGCATCGTGCGCCGCACTGGCCGATCCGTTTCCGCCGGGCGGCCAGGCGCAAAACGTGGAGCAGGTCGGATTCTCGGCCTTGGACGGCCGGTTTGGCGGCTTCAAGATCGCGATCAAACATACGGCGAACGACAAGTGGTACCTCTACACCGGCCATTCTTTCAATCAAGGCTGGAGCATCGTCGACATCACCGATCCGGCGAACCCGCGCTTCGTCAAATTCATTCCCTATGTCACCGACGACAAGAGCATCATCACCGCGCAAGTGACTTTGCACGACAATCTGATGATTACGTCGCTCAACAGCTTCAGGCCGCAGGCGAACCCGGCTCCGGCGGTGCTGCTGTGGGACATTTCCGATCCGGAAAATCCCAAGCAGGTTGGTTCGTGGATGGGCGGCGCAACCGGCGCGCATCGCAATTCCTATCCGGGCGGCAAGTATGCGTACCTGTCGACGAGTTACCCCGGCTTCAAGCTGCACATCATGGTGATCCTCGATGTGAGCGATCCCGCCCATCCGAAGGAAGTCGGCAAATGGTGGCAACCCGGCCAGAAGGACGGCGAGCCGCCATCGCCTTATCCGGAAGGCTTTCATGGACCGGTCAATGTCAGCCCCGATGGCAAGATGGCGTCGTTTGGCTATACGCCCGACGTGGTCAATCTCGACATCAGCGACCCGACCAATCCAAAGCTGATCGGCAAGATCCATATCACCGAGCCGTTCGCCAGCGTCGGCATGCAGTCGGTCCATACCGTGCTGCCATTGTGGGATCGCAAGTTGCTCTATGTCAGTTCCGAAGCCCAGAAGGAGAAGTGCGAGGATGACGGCATGAACTTCGCCGGCATGATCGATAATTCAAACCCGGCGAAGCCGCGGCTTGTTTCGGTCTTCCCGTCGCCGGTACCGCCGCCGGAGGCGCCCTACAAGGATTTCTGCGACAAGGGCGGCCGCTTCGGGCCGCACAACACCAACCAGGAAATTCATAATCCGGCGATCCAGCAGCCCGGCAACCTGATGGACATTGCCTGGTTCAATGCCGGCCTGCGCATCTTCGACATCAGCGATCCGCGCCTGCCCAAGGAGGTCGGCTATTTCATGCCGCCTGAACGGCCCGGCATGCCGGCACAGTCGGGCGCTCATGCATCCGAGATCGACTGGAGCGAAGAACTCGCCGTCGACTCGCGGGGCTACATTTATATGAACGACGACAAGTGGGGACTTTTCGTACTGCGCTACACCGGCAAAGAGCCGAAGTAGTCCTGTCCGCTGTCACTCCGCGGCTTGCGCCACAACGTGCTGCCGGAATTTCGGCATCACGTCTTGCGCCAAGAGCCGCATGGAATCGCGTTCCCAGGCTGCGTTGGGGCCGCTCCAGTCCAGGCCCGTCATCAGCAAGGTGCCAAACGGGCCAACGGTGTCGCGGAAGGCCACGAGCTTGTCGAGAAAAGTCTTCGGTGAGCCGTAGATCATGCAACCTTCGGTGATGACTTCGACGGTCGCCTTTTCATCAGGCATGCCCGGATCTGGTTTCATCACCGACAGGATGCCGACGCGCGACAGTACTTCGCGCATATAGGTATAGAAATAATGGTTGGAGCCCTGCGTGCTGTGGACGCGCTCGTGCGCCTCGGCATCGCTCGGCGCGACCATGACATTGCGCGCCACACGCCAATTCTCGCCGCGTGCCGGTTTGCCTGCTTCGGCGCAGGCCTTGCTGTATGTCTGCCAATGCGAGGCGATCGCGGCTGACGGTACGTTGTTGCCGGAAATAATGCTCCAGCCCTGAAGTGCTGCGATCTTGGCGGTGAGAGAATCGCGGCTCGACAGCGAGGTTGCGATCGGCGGCCCCGGTTTCTGGAATGGCTTTGGCATGTAGCCGATGCCGAGCTTGGGAATGATCGCATCCTTGATGCGGACTTTGTAGAACTCGCCCTCGATGTCGTAGGGCGGATCCTGCGACCAGATTTTCTGAATTGTCCTGATCGATTCGACAAATTTGCGTCCGCGCACGGCGCGGTCGGCATTATCGAACAGCTCGAAGTCGGAAAGCAGGCCGCCCGGGCCGACGCCGAGTATGAACCGGCCGCGGCACATGTGGTCGAACTGCGCGACTTCGGCGGCGACGATAGCCGGATCGTGGTTCGGCAGACAGATCACCGCCGTACCGAAGGTCAGGTTTTGAGTGCGTGGCGCAAGACTGGCAAAGAACATCAGCGGCGAGGGGATCGGCTCGGTCGTCGCGGTAAAATGCTCGCCGAGCCACAATTCGTCGAAGCCGAGCTGGTCGGCGTAGAGCCCCTTCTCTTCGTCCTCGGCCAGCGTGTCGGTGAACGAGCGCGTCGGCGGATGCACCGGCATCATGAATATCCCGAGACGCATCGTTCTCCCTCCGCGATTTTGTAACACGATAGCGGCTGTGCGGGACTTGTGAAGGGGTGAAAATGCAGCCGGCCGCGGCGCGGATTCTGCGCGATTTCGGCCGCAGTCGGCCTTGATCCTGGCAGGCTGGCGGCGCAGTCTTTCGCAAACGGAGGAAACGTCATGACGCTTGCCGATCTGCGGCCGCCTGCCACGCCGCAATCGCAGAAAATTCCGGCCGCCGCAGACCTTGTGGCCCGAGCTCGTGCAATGGCGCCGAGGCTCCGGGAACGGGCGGTGCGGGCCGAACGGGACCGCAACATCCCGCAGGAATTGGTCGACGAATACATCGCGGCCGGACTGATCCATACCCTGCAACCAAAACGTTGGGGCGGTTACGAGCATGACCACGAGGTTGCTTTCGACGTTGCGGTCGAACTCGGCAAATCGACCTGCGGTTCCTCGGCGTGGTGCCTGAATTATCTCACCGATCACGCCTGCATCCTGGCGTCGTTTCCGGAAGAGGCGCAGCACGATGTCTGGAGCCGCGATACTGCAGCCTGCATCGCCACCTCCGCTGCGCCGACCGGGAAGGTGTCCGTGGCGCCAGGCGGCTATCGGCTCGACGGCCGCTGGTCATGGTGCTCGGGGTTGCGGCACTCGCAGTGGGTCATGATTGGCGGTTTGGTGTTCCGCGAAGGCGAGGATCATCCCGACATGCGGCTTTATCTTGTGCCAGTGTCCGAGGTGAAGCAGGACGACACCTGGTTTTGCGCGGGCCTGCGCGCCAGCGGCTCCAATACGTCTATGCTCGATAATGTCTTCGTGCCGGAGCACCGCAGTGTGTCGTTCTCGACGCTGCGCGACGCCTGCTCGCCCGGATCGAAAACCAATACCAATCCGATCTACCGCACGCCGTTCATCGCGGTGCACAGTTATGCGCTGCTGGCGCCGGTACTCGGATTGGCGCGCGGCGGCTATGGGGATTTCGTGCAATGGACGCGACAGCGCTACCTGACCTACACGCAGCTCAATATCGCCCAGCATGTGCCGGTGCAAATTCGTATCGCCGAGATCGCGGCACAGATCGATGCCGCGGAACTGCTGGCGCGTCGCGCATTCGCGACCGCACGGGCAGACTATACTGGCATGTCAATTGAGACCCGCACATTGCTGCGCCGCGACTTCACTTACGCCGTGCGCATTTTGCGCGAGGCCATGGATGACCTGGTGAAGATCAGCGGCTCAAGCGGTCTCATGGACGATAACAGCGTGCAACGCTGCTGGCGCGACGTGCACGCCGTCTCTTCGCACGTGGTCATGAACTGGGACGTACCGGCCGAGAATTTTGGCCGGATGGAGTTCGGCCTTGGGCTCAATCCCGCCTATCCGATGTTCTAGAGCAGTAGTCATACTCGCCGCGCTATTCCATCGCGATGCGGGGGCCTTTCGCGCCATTCAAAAGACGCTTGAGATGGAAGTTTGCCAATAGATCATGTGGCTCTCTGCCGACATGCGCCGCAAAGGCCGCCATCGCGCCTGCGTCGCCCGCTTCCAGTTTGGCAAAGGCATCGAGATACGATTTGGTGGCGGGAGACTCGTATTGCTCACTGGTCAACGGCTCGAACGCGCGCAACGCCTCGGTCTTGCCGCGTAGGACAAGGTCGCCGACCGGCCGTCCTTGAAAGTGCTCCACCTTAGCGGCGAGTGGGGCGCTCACGCAAATGCGGGTGCCAAGTTGTTTGTTCGCGCCCTCAAGTCGAGCCGCGACATTGATAGTATCGCCATAGGCGGTGTAGTCGAAGAAACGGCTTCCACCGAAGGCGCCGACAATCGCCGGCCCGGCATGAGCGCCGATCCTGGTAGCGCCGAGCGCGAACCCCTTTTCCCGGTAGCGTTCGCTGACCGACTGGGCATAGTCATCCAAGGCCAATGCACAAACGATGGCGCGCGTAGCATGGTCCGGCTGTTCGGCGGGGGCGCCGAACAGCACATGAATGGCATCGCCAATGATCTTCGCGACTGTGCCATCATGGGCAAACACGATATCGGTCATGCCTGTGAGATAGTCATTTAGCAGCGGCCCGAGTACGCTCGGCTCTAGCATTTCCACCAGAGCGGTGAAGCTGGTGATGTCTGTAAATAGAGTTGCGATTTCACGGCGCTGGCCTTCGAGTTCTCCCGCTGCCGATTTGCTGGCGAGCCGCTGCGCCAAATTGGGGGAAAAATACCGCGACAGCGACGCGTGCGCCCGCTCAGCCTCGGTTTGTCTCTGCCGAGCTTCGCGCAAAAATTCGACGTGCCGTATTGTTTTGGCGATCGTGATTTCCAGATCGACGAAGTCAATTGGCTTTGTTACGAAATCGAACGCGCCGCGATTCATCGCGGTTCGGATATTGGACATGTCGCCATAGGCCGATACGATGATTGCTGCTACCTTTTCCTCGCTTTCCTGCAACTGCTGTAGCAGAGATAGGCCGTCCATCTTTGGCATATTGATGTCGCTGACCACGAGATCGATGCCCTTATCGGCCTTCAGCATCGCCAGAGCTTCGACGCCGTCGTGGGCGAACACGAAGCGCATCGCTCCGTCCCTGATCTGGCGGCGAAACTTTTGCAGAACGAGAGCCTCGAGGTCCGGCTCGTCGTCGACGACGAGAATGCGTGCGGTCATGCAGCGCGTCCGACCCGCGTTTCGATCTCATTGCGAAGCATCGCAAAATCTATCGGCTTGGTCAGAAGCGCTTCGGCACCGCCTTCCAGTGCCTTGCGCTTTGTTTCTGCATCGCCATAAGCGGTTATCATAATGATCGAAACGTCGGGTCGCGCTGCCCGCGCCTTGGGAAGGAGTTCGAGACCGCTCATCCCCGGCATATTGATGTCGGACAAAATCAGGATGAGCGAAGCGGCAACCGCATCGGCTATGCGCTGAAGCGCCGCCGAGGCGGATTGGGCAAAATCCATCGTGAAGCGGCCGGCGCGAATGTCGCGTCGGAACTGCTGGCTGAACAGCACCTCGACGTCGGGTTCATCGTCAACGACAAGAATGAGAAAATTCACGCTCGTCCTCCTGGCTGTGCAAGAGCGGCCGCCATGCGCGGTAGAACAATCTTGAATTCAGTGAATTTGCCGGGCTCGGTATCGACCGCGATGGTACCAGCATGTTGTTTCACGATGATGTCATGGCTGAGCGAGAGCCCAAGCCCGGTGCCTTCTCCAGCGGGTTTGGTGGTGAAAAATGGATTGAACATCTTGGCTTTCACCTCGGGCGGAATACCGGTGCCGTTGTCGCGTATCCTGATCTCGACGCGGTCGCCGAGGTTTTTGGTCGTTGCCGCGAGGATCGGTTCGTAATTTTCTTCGCTCGACTCTCCCTTGCGCTTGGTTGCCGCATAGAAGCCGTTTGAAATCAAATTGAGCAGAACCCGCGTGATTTCCTGCGGAAACAGGTCGACTTCGCCCGCGGCCGGATCGAACGAGCGCTCCAGCGTGATGTTGAAACCCTGCTTCTCCGCCCGTGCCCCGTGATAAGCGAGATTGAGGCTTTCCTCGACAATGGCGTTGATATCGACGGGCCGGTGCTCGCCAGAGCCTTCGCGCGAATGCAGCAGCATGTTCTTGACGATCGAATCGGCACGTTTGCCGTGCTGAACGATCTTTTCCAGATTGCCGCGCAATGTGTCCGTCAATTCGGTGATGTCGGCTTGCGTCTTGTCATCGACCTTGACGCCGGCGATAAACTCCTGCAGCTCATCAAGCAATTCGACGGAGACGCTGGAGAAGTTATTGACGAAATTGAGCGGGTTTTTGATCTCGTGGGCGATGCCTGCTGTCAACTGGCCAAGCGAGGCGAGTTTTTCGGTCTGAACCAGACGGTCCTGTGCCGTTCGCAGATCCTCCAGCGACGCACTCAGATCGTCGGTACGTTGGCGTAATTCGTGGAGCAGGCGAGCATTCTCGATAGCGATCACGGCCTGGGCGGCGAAATTCTGCACCAGTTCGATCTGCTTATCGCTAAAGGGACGAGCCTCTTGCCGGTATATGGCGATGACGCCGATCAGTTCCGCTTCTTTGAGCATCGGCACTATGAGAAGGGCTCGCGTGCCGGCCAGCTCGACAAATAAGACGGCCGCAGGATCGCGCCGCTTGTAGGCTTCATCCTCAGCGAGATCGGTTATGTGGAGCAGTTGTTTCGTGGTGGCTGCGCGCGCTACCGGGTTCAGCGGTCCGGGGCTGAATATTGGCTCCCTTCGCCGCTGCTCGGCAAAGGCCGGCGGGGCATTATGCATTGCACTGACGCGGAAGGCGTCGCCTTCATGGAGTGCCAGAACGCCGAAATCGGCTTCGCAAAGACGCGTCGCATTCCCGAGTACCGTTTGGAATACCGGCTGCAGGTCGCCTGGGGAGCCGCTGATGACTTGAAGGACCTCAGACGTTGCCGTCTGCTGCTCCAACGCCTCGGTGAGATCGGCGGTGCGATCCTCGACCTTCTTCTCCAGGTCGGCATAAATTCCTGCAGCCGACCCGCCATGTCGTTGAACTGATTGGCCAGCGCCTCGACCTCGTCGCCGGTCTTGATCTTGATGCGCTGTGTCAGGTCGCCGCTGCCGATGCGTGCCGCGCCGGCGCGCAGTGCCTGGATCGGCACCACCATCCGTCCGGCGAGGAACATGCCGGCGACGAAGGCAAGCGCGAGCGCGCCAAGCAGCACGAAGCCGGTGCGCCGGATCGAAGCGTAAAGCGGCGCGTAGGCCTCTTCGATCGGCGTCTCCACAAATACGATCCAGCCGAGCGGATTAACGGGCGCGGAGGCGGTGAGTACCCGGTGGCCCGCAATGTCCTCGGCTTGCTGAACTTCCTCGCCGCCATTGCCGGCTGCGGCGGCGCGGGCGCTGCGCACCTGAGCGAGCTTCGACATGTCGGTATTGCGCAGCACCAGACTGATGTCGGGATGCGCAATCAGGCGGCCGTTGGCGTCGACCACGAAGGCGTGGCCGCGCTCGCCGACCTTGATCTTCGACACCACATCCCAAATGAGCTTGAGATTGACCTCGGCGATACTGACTCCGGTGTCGCGCCGCGTGCCTGCAAGCGACAGCGTCATGTAGGGCTCGGATTCGCGGCGGAAGTACACCGGGCCAAAATAGACCTTATGCGCCACGGCTTCGGTGAAGCCCGGCTTGCTGGAATCGTCGATGCCGCTTCCGACCACATCCATGGTGAGCCGCGACACCCGCAACTGCTCGTGGCCCGAGGCATCGATCTGAGCCAGCTCGGTGATGGCGGGCACTTGCCGCAACAGCCGCAATGCGTCGAAGCGCCGCTGCTCGAGCGTTGAGTCTGACCAAGGTAGTTGCGTCGTCCAGCCGACCTGGCTTTCGATTTCGCTGATGAATTGCTCGATCTTGCCGGCTGCGGCCACCGCCTCTTCGTGCTGGATGCTGATCAGCGAGGCCTTGTTTTCCTGGTAGGAAAACCAGATCTCGAACACGCCATTGGCCACCAGCGCAAGAACCACCACGGTGACGAACAGTGCGACATATTTGATGAAGAGCCGGCTGCGCACGATCGATGGACCAATCGCCGGCGCGACACTGCCAAGCCGATTTGTCGCCACACCGCGCTGATCCGCATCCGCTGTCATTTGATCATCTCAGCCCCGAGCCTCGGCGCATGGGGACCCGGTTGCAGGTAGACCGGTATTTTCCACGCATTCCCATGCGTAGCAATCCGGATCTGGCGTGCGACAGGCCGCCTCACTCGATGACCTCGTCGGCGCGCGTGACCAGAGTTTGCGGCAAAGTGAGGCCCATCGCGGCGGCAGTCTTGAGATTGACCGACAGCGTGAATTTTGCCGGTTCCTGCACAGGCAACTCAGCTGGCTTCTCCCCCCTGAGGATGCGGTCGACATAGCCGGCGGCGCGACGGAAAATGTCCGGATAGTCGGCGGAATAGACCATCAGTCCTCCGTTCGACGCAAAACTGCGGACTCCAAAGACCGCGGGCAGCCGATACCGCGCCGCTAGCTCGATGATGAGATCGCGATGCTCGGTAACGAAAGTATCGGTCATGCCGATAATTCCACCGCCGCCCTCGCTCGCCCGCGCGGCAAGCGCGGTTTCGATGTCGGCCGTGCTGCCGCAAGGTGCCGAGATGACGGCGGTGCCGAATGTCGGAGCGGCCGCTTGGGCCGCGTGCAGATAATCGTCGGAAAACGGCGCGGTTTGCGGGTTGAACAGAAATGCAATCCGGGAAACCCCAGGCACGGCCTCTTTCAAAAGTTCCAGCCATTTGCTGCCGACAGACGCCTGGAAATTCGTAAATCCGGTGATGTTGCCGCCGGGGTGCCCGAAACTTTGCACGAAGCCCGAACTCACTGGGTCAGCGGCCACCAACATGAAGATAACGGGCAGGCCGCTATGCAGCAGCGCGGCTGTGGCCGGGGTCGAACGACTGACCACCAGATCGGGCCGTTTCGATGCGATTTCGTCGGCGGTTGTGCGCACGGAATCGATCCCGGCGCCCGGCCAGCGATAGGCGATATCGATATTGCCGCCGGGACTCCAGCCCAAATCGTTCAAGCCCGCCTCGAAGGCGGCGGCTTCTGCTTCCCCGCCGGCGTCACCCTGCGACAGCCCGCCCATCAGAACCGCAATATGCCGCTTCTTGTCGCGCTGCTGCGCGCGAGCAGAAAGTGGCCAAGCGATCGCGGCGCAGCCGGCAAGCGAGATGAACTTCCGTCGCTGCATTGATTTTGTCCCCGAGCCGAGTACCCAATCCTAGCACAACCGCCGATGAAATGGGTGCGGCATGCTTTTGCAGCTTCTGAGTCCACGGCCGCCGTCAATTCCACCGCCACACGCCGTAGGCGTGGCCGTTCTGAATCTGCGGCGCGATATAAGTCGGCTTACGATTGCCGATGGCGCCGAGCATGGTAATCCAATTGAGCACTTCGCCGCCGACATTTCCGGCCTTGAGCATTTGATGCTCGGTCGATTCGGCGATCAGCCGGTCGATCTGTTGCTCCTCGAGCAACTTGATGACTCGCATCGCCCAGTCAGGATCGGGCACGCCGTCGGAGCGGCCCGGCGCCATGCGTGGACCACCGACTTCGAGCGAGAAGCTGCCCGAGCCCATGACTACAACACGCAGCGTTTCGGGCCAGGATTCGATGGCGCGGGCCACGGTTTGTCCGAGCGCGTAACAGCGCCGCGCCGACGGTAGCGGGGGCAGGTGGCCGCTGATGAAGAACGGAATCACTGGAACGTGCATGTCGGGCGTAAGGAAGTGCAGCGGCACGGTGACGGAATGATCGACCGAAAAATTTTGCGTCATGCCGACGTCGTAGCCGGCGCCGACCGCGACGGCTCGTATGTGAGCGGCTAGTCCCGGCAGCGATTTCACCGTGTAGTTCGGCACGTCGCGCGGCTCGTCGTTCGGTGCCCTGAAGGCGGTGTCGATGCCGACCGCGAAAATCGGCAGGTCGTTGAGAAAAAAAGTATTGAGGTGATCGGTGTCGAACATCACGATCAAATCTGGCCGCGCCGCCGCAAGCTCGTTCTTTTGCGCGCCGAACAGTTTTGCGATCTCGCAATCGGGCCCGTCGCGTTTGACGAAATGAGGGAATATCGGCGTATGCGGCACGCCAAATCCGCCAATGATCTGCGCCATGTCCTGACTCTCCGATAGCCGTGCCGCGATTCAAGCCACCGGCTGGCCGATCTCGTCGACTTTTACTGCGCGCATGCGCTGGTTGTAGATTTCGACATTCAATCCGCAAACCTCGAAACGGGCGAGGTAGCCCATGAGAAAGCCATTGGCGCCCATGCGAAAGAGTGAGCCGACGTCACCGGCGAGCAGTGCGCTGCGCTCTTCCCCGCTTAGGTCGAGCGGCGCCAGCGCCTTTGCCGGATCGGCCTTCATGACGGAGCGGAATGCGTGGTCGCGCAGCACCTCGCGGCACAGGTAATTCACGGCGAAGATCGACATGAGCGGCCTCGGTTCCTATCGCGATAATTTTGCACGGTCGCGGGCGGATTGCCACACCGCGCTTGCGTTCGTAATCTTGCGTAAAGTGCGCATAAGGGAGAGACGCCATGGATGCGATGGTGGAAGATCGCCGCAGAACCAATCCGGTGTTCAACGACCGCAAGCTCAAGCTCGGAACCTTCGGCACCAATCTCGATCGCGGCTGCGCGATCTCCACCATCGACGGCGTGCTCGAAATCAACTGGCCAAACACGCTCGAGCTGGCCAGGATTTCCGAGGAGATGGAATTCGAAGCGCTGGTTCCAATCGGACGCTGGCACGGCTTCGGCGGTGTAACGAATTTTAACGGCCCAGGGTTCGAATGCTTTTCCTGGGCCGCGGCAATCGGCGCCTCGACGCATTACTCGGGAATTTTCGCCACATCCCACGTGCCGACCATTCATCCGGTGATGGCAGCGAAGCAGGCGGCGACCATCGATCATGTCACCGGCGGACGCTTTGCGCTCAATATCGTGACCGGATGGAACCGGCCGGAAATTGAAATGTTCGGCTCGCCGATGATGGAGCACAATGATCGTTACGAATGCGCTGCCGAATGGCTGCATGTCCTGAAGGCACTGTGGACGCGCGACGAGCCGTTCGATTTCGACGGCCGCTTCTACAAGATCAAGAAAGGCTATCTTGAGCCGAAGCCCATTCAAAAGCCGTTTCCGGCGGTGATGAATGCTGGCGGCTCCGACAAAGGCCAGCATTTTGCAGCCAAATACTGCGACATGGTCTATGTGGTTTTCGGCTCGCACGACTTCGACGAGTGCAAAGCGAAAGTGGATTCCTATCGCGAACTGGCTCGCAATGAATATGGCCGCGAAATTCAGGTCTGGAGTTATGGCTATGTCGTGCAGGGCGAGACCGAGAAGGAGGCGCAAGCCTATTTCAACGAATACGTTCAGGAGAAAGGCGACTGGGAAGCGGTGTCAAACCTGGTCGATACCATGATCGCCAACGCCAAGACGCTGCCGCCGGCGGTGCTGGCGGAAATGAAGAAGCACTTCATAGCCGGGTGGGGCGGTTATCCTTTGATCGGCACGCCGGAACAGATCGTCGACGGGCTCATTCGCATGTCTAAAATGGGCCTCGACGGCACGCTGTTGAACTGGCCGCGCTATATCGAGGACCAGCGCTGGTTCCAGAAAAACGTCTACCCGCTGGTGCAGCAGGCCGGGTTGCGCTGAACCTTCACAAATACGGATGATGCGGGTCGCTGCCGAGGCCGAATTCGATGCGGCCGAAATTCGAATAATTCATCTCTGGGTTGACGCTGATATGCATCGCCATGAAGTGAATATCCCGCCAGGCGCGCTGGATCGGATGCGAGGCGGTGAATGATGCCGTGCCGCTCAGGGCGACAAGCGTGTCGATCGCGGCGACGATGAGCTCGGATGCGCGCGTAAAGTCGCGCGCCGAGCGCGCCAGAAGCCGCGGCGAATAACGCTCCGGCGCGTCGGTCACATGCACGGCGCGCTCAAGGAGCAGTTCGGCGGCGTCGATATCGGCGGCAGCGCGCGCCATTCGCACCTGTACAGACGTCGTTTCCGCCATCGCGGCGCCGCCTTGGGTTTTCCGATGTTTGGTCCAGTCCCGAAAAACCTCATATGCGCCCTGCACCGCGCCGAGCATCGGCGTGATGAAAGAGATCGGCGCGTAAAAGAAAAACGGGGTGCGGAAGATGGTTTCGCTATACATGGCGCTGCCCGGCGTTTTGGCCTCGCGCAAATCCGTCAAACGCAGCACGCGGCTGTTCGGTACGAAGGCGTTGTCGGTGACAATCGTGTTGCTGCCGGTGCCCCTCATGCCGACGGTGTTCCAGGTGTCGCGCACCGTGTAGTCGCCGGGCGCGACCAGAAAGAATTTCCATTCCGGGCCGCCTTCATCTTGCGCCATGCCGCCGAGCATGACCCAGGAGGAATGATCGACACCGCTGGCAAATGGCGAACCCTTTCCGGAGACGTGATAGCCGCCGTCTGCCGGAACGGCTTGGGTATTCGGAGCAAATGACGCGGCGACGGGGACATCGAGGCTATTCGCCCACAACGTTTTCTGTGCCTCCTCTGGATATTGGGCCATGAGATGGGCGTGGTGGATGATCAGCCCGGCGCACCAGCCGTGCGACGCATCGGCCTTGCTGAGTTCGCGCATGACCTCGAACCAGGTGTCGAAGCCGAGGCCATAGCCGCCGATGCGGGTTGGCAGCAGGACGCGGGCGAATCCGGCATCGAGCATGTCCTTTGCCGACTCCGCAGGTATGCGTCGCGCCTCCTCCGCCGCGGCCGCGCGTGCCGCGAATATCGGCGCGAGCGCGCGGGCGCGTTCCACGATCTCTTGTTTGCTTACACTTGGTGGAGACGCAGGAGACTGCTGCATGGGCTGCTCTTACTCCGACGAGGTCTCGGCCGGTGTCAGAATCAGACGCCGGCCGACCGGGAACAACTGCAAATCGTAGCGCTGGATCACCCATCCCCAAATACCGAACGGCGCCTTGAGCATCACGGCGATGGCGATTGCGCCCATCAGCATCAGGTAGATCGTGCCGTAGTCGGCCAAAACTTCACGCAGCACGATGTAGATCAGCATGCCGATGAACGGCCCTTCAAGCGTGCCGATGCCGCCGATCACGACCATGAAGATCACCACCACCGTCCAGTCATTGATGCTGAATCCTGCCTCGGGAGAGATGCGCAATTTTTGCAGGAAGATCAGCCCGCCGACCAGTCCGGTGCATGCGGCGGTGGCGAGATAGATGATGAACTTGGTGCGAAATGTGTTGACGCCGAGGCTGGCGGAAGCCGGTTCGGAGTCGCGGATCGCGGTCAGCGCCAGTCCATGACGCGAGCGCAACAGCAAATAGACGATGGCGAACACCACGAGCGAAGCGGCAAGCGACATCAGATACAAAATCGCGTCGCGCGTGCCGCGATCGGGTGAAATCTGTCGCAAAATGGCGGGCGTGAGCGAAAGTCCAGAGCCCGCGCCGAGCACCGCGATTAGGCTCGCCAAGAGCGCGAATATCTCGGACACTACCCAGGTGCCGACAGCGAAATAGGCGCCACGCAGCCGGAACACCGCAAACGAGACCGGGATCGCGATCAAGCCCGCGAACGGTCCGGCGATGAGGAGCGCGAGGTAAACATTCATATTCATCGGACCGGTCAGGTAGAAAAGCGCGTAGCCACCGAGCCCGACAAAAGCTTGCTGACCGACCGACACCAGGCCGGCATAGCCGGCGAGCAGATTCCAGAGCTGCGCCAAGGCAAGGTAGTAGGCCATTTCGCCGACCAGCCGCATATCGCCCGCATCGCCCCACCATGGCATCGCGATCAGCGCCACCACGAGCGGCACAGCGATAACAGCAAAAGTGCGGCTCGCCCTTGTTCCGCGCTCGACCCGAACGGAGTCCATGTCAGTCCCTCGTCCGCGGAAATAGTCCGCTCGGGCGGACGATCAGGATGGCGAGAAAGGCGAGATGTCCGGCCAGTATTTGCCAATTCGGATCGAGTTGCGCGCCCACGGCCTGGGCGACGCCAAGCACGATGCCGCCAATCAGCGTGCCCCACATGCTGCCGAGCCCGCCGATAATGACAGCCTCGAAAGCGAGGATCAGTCGGATCGGGCCCGACAACGGCGCGAAGATCGTTCGGATGCCGAACAGCACACCGGCGAGCGCCGTGAATATCATCGCGATTCCGAGGGCCGCCGCGTAGAGCTTGCGATTATCGATGCCCATCAGTTCGGCGGTGTCGGCATCGTCTGAGACGGCGCGAAAGGCGCGGCCAAGCCGCGTGCGATAGAACAACAGCTGCAAGCTGGCGATGGCCAGTACGGCGACCGCCAGCACGACGATGGGAAAGACGCCGACATCGATGCCATTCGGAAGGTGCACGCTTGCGGTCTCGATCGCGCCTTCCTTGAGCCGGTGATCGTAGGCGCCGAAGCTCTGCAACAATCCGTTCTGGATGATGATCGAGATGCCGAACGTGACCAAGAGTGGCGGCAGCAAGCCGCCGCTGAGCGTTTGATTCAACAAGCCGCGTTGCAGCGCGTAACCGAGCAAGAACATGATTGGCAGAACGATGACGAGACCCGCGAAGGGATCGAGTCCGGTGGCCTGCGTGACAACCAGGGCGACATAGGCCGAGAGCACGATGAGATCGCCATGGGCGATATTGACAAGCCGCATGATGCCGAACGACATCGACAAGCCGATGGCGAACAGCGCGTAGAATCCGCCGAGCAGGCTGCCCTGGATGATGGCGTTGATCCAACCCATTGCTGCGGCCTCGCCCTACATTCCAAAGTAAGCCGCGGTGATCGCGGCGCGGTCAAAGCCTTTAGTAAGGGCGGTCAGCGCGAGATGGCCTTCCTGAAAGCAGTAGAAGCGCGTCGAAGCATCGAGCGCACGGTTGATGTCCTGCTCGACAAGCACAACTGTCGTGCCCTCCGCAGTGATGTGCTCTAGGCAACTGTAGATGTCACGGATGATGACCGGGGCGAGGCCGAGCGAGAGTTCGTCACAGAGTAATAATCGCGGATTGGACATCAAGCCGCGGCCCACTGCCGCCATTTGCTGCTGGCCACCCGACAGCGCCGTCGAGGGGAGGTGACGTAAGTCATAGAGCCGCGGGAAAAGCTCATAGACGCGCTTGAGCGTCCATGGTCCCGGACGCTCGCTGTGGGTGCCTAGGAGCAGATTTTCCTCCACCGAAAGGCTCGGAAACAGGCGACGTCCTTCCGGCACCATGGCGATCCCGAGCCGCACGATCTCGTGCGGAGTCTTGTTTCCGATCGGCAAGCCATCGAACATGACCATCTCCGGCGCGCTCTCGATGGCGCCCGCGATTGCGCGCAGAAATGTCGTCTTGCCGGCGCCGTTGGCGCCGATGATGGCAACAGTCTCGCCTTGCTCCACGGCGACGTTGACGCCGAACAATGCCTGGAAGTCGCCATAGAAAGCCGACAGGTTCTGAGTCTGCAAGAGGGTCATGCCGCCGGAATGCCCATATAAACTTCGCGTACGTGCGCATCCGCCATCACTTCGCGCGGATCGCCTTGCGCGAGGATCTGGCCGAAATTCATCACAACCAATCGGCTCGCGACGGAAATTAATGCATGCACGATATGCTCGATCCATACGATCGTCGTGCCGCTTCTATGGATGTCCTTGATAGTCTTAACCAGCTCGCCGCATTCGTACTCGGTCAGCCCGCCTGCGATCTCGTCGAGCAAGAGCAGCTTGGGCTGGATTGCCAAAGCGCGCGCAAGCTCCAATCGTTTGCGCTGAAGCAAGGTCAGCGTTCGCGCCGGCATGTTTGCCTTGTCATGCAGCCCAGTGATCCTGAGCACGTCGCTGCAGCGCTTGTAGCTATCCCGCTCGGAACTACCGCCGCCATAGATTGCACCGACCAAAAGATTCTCGAAAACGCTCATATTCGCGAACGGATGCGGAATTTGGTGGGAGCGTCCGATGCCCAGGCGTGATCGCGCGTGCGGCGGCATCGATGTCATGTCGGAGCCGTCGAACTCGATGCGTCCCGCAGTTACTGCGGTATCGCCGGTGATCAGATTGAACAGCGTGGTTTTCCCGGCCCCGTTGGGGCCGATCACGGCGAGGGCTTCGCCGCCATCGACGGCGACGTTTACATCATCCACGGCTTTGAGCGCGCCGTAATGCTTCGATACCGCCTGGAGCTGAAGGAGAACTGGCATGAACGATTTTAAGCTGCGACCGCCGCACTGTTCATGCGACGGTCGTTCTTGTTTCCACCCGCGCCTTATATTTCGGCTGTAACCGTATCAGGAATACGAAATCGCTGTGAACGGCTTGTCGAGCGGAATTTCCGGCGCCGACTTGTTGAAGACGATGTTGAGGTCGTATTTCCACTTGGTGCCCTTTTCCCACTGGCCGCCGACGATCGGCGTCGTGCATACGTTCGGCACCGGATTGGTCGGTCCGCCCTTCCAGGTGATCGGACCAACGATCGACTGGTAGTCGGTCTGCGCGATGGAGTTGCGGATCGAGGCGGCATCGAGCTTCTTGGTGCGCTTGAGGGCATCGATCGCGACCTCGAGGTTGGCATGCTTGAAGCCAAGCGGCTGGGTCCACTGCTTTCCGCTCGCCTTCTCGTAGGCGTCGCAATATTGCTGCGCGGTCTGGCCGGTCAGGCTCGACTTGAAGGGGTGATGATGCGACCACCACACCTCGGTCGACATGCCTGCGCCGCGGTCGCCCAGCGCCTCGACGGCGGTGGGAAACAAGAGCGCTTTCGGCGGCGTCATAATCTTGGGCTTGAAACCCTGCTGCGCGCACTGCGTCCAGAAAATCGCGAACTGCGGCGGGTTGAAAATGCCGCAGCCGATATCGGCATTCATGTTCTTCAGTTGGGCGATTTGCGCGGAGAAGTCGTCCGACAGCGGCGGATAAAGGCCAAGGAAGTGTACGTCGAAGCCGTGGCTTTTCACCGTGGCCGGCAATCCGTGCTCCGGGTTGCTGGCGGCGATGCCGTCGGGATCATTGGTCAACATGATGCCGACGGTCTTGTTGGTCTGTAGCGTCGACCACATGTCGGCGAACATGTTGGCGACCATGCCGAAGCCCCAGAAGAAGTGGTAAGTCCACTCGAAGCCCTTCTTCGGATCGCCCTTGCGGCCGAAGAACCACGCCTCCCACGGATCGTCCGAGGTGATGCACGGCACGCCGGCAAGTTCACACTGATCGGCTACCGGATTAGTCGTATCGGACGTCGACGAAGCGATCATGATGTCGATTTTGTCGTTGTTGATCAGATCGGCCGCAACGTCCGAGGCGCGGTTCGGATTCGACTGGCTGTCCCGATTGAGAATCTGGACCGGGTGCTTGTCGCCGGCAACCACGATGCCGTCGCCCAGAAACTTGCTCACTTCATCGGCAACCCACTTCGACGGCTCGCCGAACGCGGCGATCGGACCGGTCTCCGGAGTGATCATACCGATCTTGATGGTCTTTGCGGCCGCGCGCGAGGATTGAAACATCCACGGCGATGCAATTGCTCCGGCCCCGCCGACTGCCACGAGCTTGAGCAGCTTGCGGCGCTGCCGATCGACCTTTGTTGACTGCAGTTTCATATTCCACCTCCCTGTTTAATACGCGCCCACATAATGTATAGGCGGGGCATGTATAGGTGGGACGTTACCCACGCGCCCGCCCAATATCTCAGACGTGGCGGCGGCAGGCTACTGGCCTGTCAAAATAAATTGCAGCAGCCGTCGACCAAATAGTAGGCAGGTCCTATGGCGCGGCCTATTCCCGGAAATGTTCGCCCTCAGCATGAGCGCGACGGAGCCATCGCCAGCACTTCGCCGCTTCCCCGCGTGGGCGGCAGCAGGCGCAGCATGAGCCATCACGGAAACGCTTGTCCAATACTAATGGCTCATGGATTGGCGCGACTGCGGCGTGTGCACTTTCAACGGATAGAGTGCCTGGTGGATCAGCCGGCCGAGCGCTGAGATCTGATAGGGCTTACGCAGTACGGGAAATTCAGGATCGCTGTCGAACGCCTTGGTATAGCCGGTGGTCAGCACGATCGGGATGTCGCCGTAATCATTCACGACTTTCCGAGCCAGTGCGAGGCCGTCGATTTCGCCGGGCAGCGCGACATCGGTAAAAATCAAATTGATCTTTTGTCCTGTTGCCAGGACATCGAGCGCCTCCGTTGCGGATTCCACGGCAATCGTGCGGTAACCGAGTTCCTCCAACAACGAAACCGTTACGGTTTTCACGTCCGGATTGTCCTCCACCACAAGAATGGTGCGGTGATCGAGCGCCTTGTAAGGGGCGGTATCTTCCGGCGATGGTGCGGCGACGGCGATATGGCTGCGCGGCAGATAGATCGTAATCGTGGTGCCGCGACCGACCTCGCTTGCGATCTGCACCGTGCCGCCTGACCGATGCGCGAAACCGTAGACCTGGGACAAACCGAGCCCGGTGCCCTTATCCGGATCCTTTGTGGTGAAGAATGGCTCGACGACCCGGGGCAGCAACTCAGGAGGAATGCCGCAACCGGTATCGGCGACGCTCAATGCAACGTAATCGCCGGCTCCGCCGTCGGGTGCGTCGGCTGTCCCCAACTTTATATTTTCCGCTGAGATCGCAATACGGCCGCCGCCAGGCATGGCGTCGCGTGCGTTAACGGCGAGATTCACCAGCGCCAATTCGAGTTCCGACTTGTCGACGCTGACAGGCCAAGTGCTGGCGCGCACATCGGTCAGAAATTCGATATTGACATGCAGCGAACCGGCCAGCACGTCGCGGATCGCGCGCACGGCCTCAGCGGGGCTGATGACTGTCGGATCAAGCGGCAATGTGCGTGCAAACGACAGCAATTGCCGCGTCAGATTCTCGCCGCGCGTTGCTGCAATTTGAATGGCGTGTACGGCGCGCACGTCACGCGCCTCGCTTACGCGGTTTTTCAGGCTTTGGGCATGTCCGCTGACGATCATGAGAAGATTGTTGAAATCGTGGGCGATGCCGCCCGTGAGCTGACCAATGGCCTCCATCTTCTGTAGATGGGCGGCTTGGCGTTGCGCGCGCTCGAGTGCGGCGGCCGATTCTTTTTCGTTGGTGACGTGGCGGCCCGCGACGTAGATCAGGCCGTTATCCTCGGTCATCGTCCATTGCAGCCACCGCCACGTACCATCCTTGTGTCGGAAGCGATTCTCCATGCGCACGGTGGGAACGCCTTCAGCAAGCTGACGGCGGCCGGCCTCGGAGTGGGGGGCATCGTCCGGATGGCGCAGTTGGCTCACATGCATCGATTTGATTTCGTCTTCGGTCCAGCCGAGCAGCCGGGTCCATGCCGGATTCATGCTGAGGAAATAGCCCTCGAAGTTCGAAACGGCGAGCAGATCTTCCGACACGTTCCAGATCCGATCGCGCTCCAGAGTGCGTTTCTCGACTTCGTCTTCGAGCTTTTCGCTGAGCAGGCGCAGCTCTCCTTCGATGACGTTACGTGCCTGCTCGGCCTGCATGCGTTCCACGGCGAAGCCAAGCTGGCGTGCCAGCGTCACCGAGAGGTCAACTTCCTCCTGCGTGAATTTGCAGGGTGCCTCGTAATAAGTGGTGAATTTTCCGATCAGCCTGCCGCCGGCCATCAGCGGGACGAAGGCAAGCGCCCGAATGCCTTCTTCCTTCAACGTGGACTTGAGCGACGCGGACAGCTCCGCGCGATTCGCATCGGTGATAAGCACAGGATCGGGATTCGTCTCGCTGGCGGCCCACGGCGAATGGCCGTCGACCGCATTGCGATACCGCTCGGACAGGCCGCGCCAGGCCGCAAACCGCATCGCGCCGCGCTCGTCGAGCCGCAGTACGGATGCGCGCCGGCAATGCAACGCAGCGAGGATCGCATCGAGTGCGGCGTTGTAGATATCCGGAAGCGAGGCCGCGCGATAGAGACTGTCCGTGAACCGGTATACCGCCGCTTGCTCTTCTGCACGGCGCGCCTGTTCGAGCCGTTTGCGCTCGGTCAGCTCCTGAAAGCCGCAAACCGCGCCAATGACGCGGCCGGATTCGTCCTTCACCGGTTTGACATTCATCAGAACCGGAATTCGCGTCGCATCGGGCCGTTCGATGATGAGCTCGGCGCCGAACACCGGCTCGCCGGTGCGCATGGCACTGCCCACCGGCGTCGAAGCAAATGGCAGAGGCTCGCCGTCAGCCGTGTAGCGGGGGAGGATGCGGCCGGGTTGCTCGCTCGGATCGCCTATTCGTGGAGTCCGGCCCCAAATCTCGGCGGCGCGGCTGTTGAAACGCACCAGCGCGGATTCCGTCGTGCACACGCAAACGCCCGTCGGAATCGCGTCCAACGCGGCTTGGTCAATGTCAATAAAGGCTTTCAGACTCGAGAAAGTCGCGATTGCCTCGTTGGGGCCCTGACCACTCGTCATTCACAGTCCCCCACAACACCGTAACGTCGATCCGCCGGAAAGGGTTCCGCTTAGTTTCACGCATTTTGCCTAGATTGGCACGCTAATTCGCCGGCTCATTAAATTAGGGCATCAAGGTGAATAAGCGATGCAACGAGGATGCAAATCCTGGCGCGTGCGCTTCAGACATGGAATGCCGCCGGGGGGAGCGTCGCGGCAGTGGGCGCGCCCATGCCGGCTACGCTCCGCATAGGGTGAGCATAAGCTTCGACAAACGCAAACTATAGTCTCGTGAATCGCTACGGGGCGGCCGTAGAGGCCGCGCCGGGCGATACTTTATCCGAAGCTTGGCTGACCTAAGTCTAGATGCGGCCCATCAACACCAATATCAGAAGGATCACGATGACGAGGCCTAAGCCGCCTCCACCGTAGTATCCCGTACCGTAGAACGGTCCGCCGCCGATGCCGCCGATTCCGCCGAGGAGAATAAGCACCAGGATGATGAGAATGATCGTTCCAATTGACACGGCGTTTCCCTTCAAGTGGTTTCGTGTTGCAAATGGTTTCGCGTCGAATGCAACAGCTTCTAAGTTCGCTCGCAATTCAGAAAACATTGGCATGCCGGGAAAGTTCCATAGGAAAATACTGCCGCGCCCGGGCACAAAGCTTGCTTCTGGACGTTGGCCTTCGCGTTCAACAACAACACACCGGAGGTCAAATCCCAATGAAAGCACTTATCCTTGTATCCGCAGGCGCACTCCTTGCGACGACTGCGGCTTTCGCAGAAGGCGCGATGATGAGCAGCGTGCCGAGCAGCAGCCTCACTATCACTGATTGGTACAAGCAAGACGTCTACGACCAGTCTAATTCCAAGATCGGCAAGATCGACGACGTTCTGGTCGGTCAGAACGGCCAGGTAAGCGCGTTGATCGTCGGCGTTGGCGGCATCCTCGGCGCCGGCGAAAAGGACGTGGCTGTGGACTTTGGTGCCGTCAAACAGACCATGAAGGACGACAAGGTCTATTTGACGATGAACACGACCAAAGACGCGCTCAAATCGGCACCCGGGTTCAAGTATGACAGCGACAAGACTGCATGGGTACCGGCTTCCAAATAATGCCGGTAACGCTCTTGCATTGAAAAGGCACCGGCCCGCGGGAACCCGCGGGCCGGTGCTTTTATTAGGAATAATAGAAGGGGCCTGGATTGGCTGCAGGCTGCGAGCTAGGCCGCCTTTCGCGGTACCTTTTTGCGCTTTTTACGCGCCTTTGACAGGCCTATCGCGATAGCCTGCTTGCGACTTTTCACCTTGCCGGCTTTACCGCCCTTGCCGCTCTTCGCTGTGCCGCGCTTGTAACGGCGCATCTCATTTTCGACATCCCGCCCGGCGCTTCGGGAGTATCTGCGTTTCCTCTTCTTTGCCATTTCGCAAACCTTCTTTAGCCCTTCGGCCCTCGCGCAAAGGTAACCGCAAACAGCTTCCGACGTTCCGCAAGCGCATATCGCGGAAGAACGCCTGGCGACGGCGACGACGAGAAACGGCGCACCGGTAGGGCCGATGCGCCAATTTCCGTTAATGGCCGCGGTTCACTAAAGCAGGCTGCTTATCGCGGCGCCGTCGATACCGCGCGCTGAGTTGAATGCTCGTCGCGCAGGTCGTCACCCAGAATGCCGCCCAGCGATGCGCATACCGTGCCGAACAACAGCGACATGAATATCCAGAAGGCGAAGTACTCCGCAGCCTTGCGCGCCGTGTCGGAGGCCTGGGTGGCTTCCGCCTTGGCGCGGCCGGCCACGTCGTCCGCCTTCTTCTGCGCATCATCCTGGCTCATTCCCGACTGCGCGCTGACGATCTGCGCCAAATACGTGCGGTCGTCATTGGACAGCCCGTTGGGGCCGAGCGAGGTGAGAAGGATACGGCGGGGCCTGGCTGTTCACGCCATTCGCCGGAGCTGAGCCGTTAGATGCGGCTGGCGCGCCGCTGGCGGTCGCCGACGCTTGGGCCTGCGCGTTGGTGCGCAACAGAGTGTCCGCGAAATAGTCCATCGAAGGCTGCGAGGCACCGGCAGCAGTTGCCGGTAACGGCTTGTCGCGCTTTGGTTGTCGACACAACGGTGCGGCCTTCCGGGGCGCCTTCACTGTGATACGCCATGACGTTTTCCGTGTTCTCGAAGTAAATCGGTGAGACCCGCTCCGGGTTCCGACCTTTGAACTGAATCGAGCATCGAAAAGAGTACGGGGACGGGTTCTGCCCATCCCCGGATCTGCAAATCTAGCGTCGCGAACATGCCGGGACCCTTGCGCATTCGCGTAAGGTGTTTCGGCACGCTTCGTCCCTTTGCTTCACGCTGCCTTGCGATTGACCTGCGCTTCGGCCATCGCCGTGAGCTTCTGGTCGGTGGCCTTTTCCTCGTTGAGCGTCTGATCCAGTAGGCTGACGAGGTCCTGGCGGCCAAGTTGCTTGGCCCACGCAATCAAAGTGCCGTAACGCGTCATTTCGTAATGTTCGACCGCCTGAGCTGAGGCGATCAGCGCGGCATCGAGCACCGATCTGTCCTCGACTTCGCCGGCGACCTCATTGGCTTCCTTGAGAATGCCGTCTATAGCGGGGCAATCCACGCCCTTGGCTTTTACGTCGAGCTTCTGGAAAACCTGCTCCAGCCGCTTCACATGCATTTCGCTTTCACGCAGGTGGGTCTCGAACCCCTGCTTGAGTTGCCGGTCGGTCGCTTTCTTCGCCATCGTCGGCAACGCTTTCACGATCTGCTGCTCGGCGTAATAAATGTCGGCCAGCGTGTGCAGGAACAGATCGTTCATAGTCTTGATGTCTTTCGAGAACAGTCCCATTGCGGTTCGTCCTTATCGTTGTGCGTGTTTTCGGAACCGACGCCGCCTTAGCGCGGTCGTCCGAAACGCCAACGTGCGATGCTGGTGTCTGTTCCGCGGCGCACGGACACGCACGCGCAAGGAACCACCGTATAGTTCCTGCGGCTCAATGCTCGTGAATGTCAGGTGTCCAGCAACGCCGGACGCAAGCACGGATGGCTCGGTCTCGGCCAGCGTGTTGTGGCCGGACGGAGCCGCTTAATGAATGTTTTGATTGAAATAGCTCGAGCCCCAGAGCACGACTACCCAGATCAGCAGTAAGAAGCCGATCGTAATGACCACCGGCATCGTCGCCTCCCTCGCCATTTATGCTTTGACGCTTTGTTAGCCTCAGTCTAGCACTTCGGCTGCCGTTCGCCATACCGATTGAACGGCAAAGGCAGGCGCTCTAACAATTGCTGTGCAAGCCAGCGCCGATGCGGTCACCCAGGCCCGCCTGTTGCGCCAAACGGAGCCTCACGTGACCGAAACGGTCGCCGAAATCCTCGCCGCCTATCGCGCCGGCGCTGCCACCCCCGTGGACATCGTCGCGCGTAGTTATGCGCGCATCCGCGCTCACAACGATCCGGCGATATTCATTACGCTGCGCGACGAGGCGGACGTCATTGCCGACGCAGAGGCGCTTGCGCGCGGCGGCGATACAACCCTGCCGCTATACGGCATCCCGGTCTCGGTCAAAGACAATATCGACGTCAGAGATCTGCCGACCACTGCCGCCTGTCCGACCTTCCTCTATCGCGCCAGGAGTGACGCCACCGCCGTGGCGCGCCTGCGCGCGGCGGGCGCGCTCATCCTGGGCAAGACCAATCTCGATCAATTCGCTACCGGTCTCGTCGGCGTGCGTACGCCCTACGGCATCGCACGTAACCTGTTCGACGAAAAATTGGTCCCGGGCGGATCGAGTACCGGCTCGGCGCTGGCGGTCGCCGCCGGCATGACGCCGCTGTCGCTCGGCACCGACACCGCGGGGTCGGGCCGGGTGCCGGCTGGATTCGCCAATATCGTTGGGCTCAAGCCGAGCCTCGGCCTGGTTTCGACAGCGGGGTTAGTGCCCGCCTGCCGCACGCTCGATTGCGTCTCGGTGTTTGCGCTCACCGTCGATGATGCAGTGACGGCGCTCCAGGCGATCGCCGGTCCCGACTCTGCCGATCCTTATTCGCGCCCCCGCGGACTGCGGCCTGTAGGCCCTGTGCCGGACGGCCTGCGGCTCGGCGTTCCACTTACCGGTCAGCGCCTGTTTTTCGGCGATAAAATATCGGCCGCCGCCTATGACGCCACCTTGGCGCGTTTTGCGGAGCAGGGCGCGAAAATCGTCGATGTCGACATCGAGCCGTTCTATGCGGCAGCACGATTGCTCTATGAAGGGCCGTGGGTGGCTGAACGTTACCTTACCGCAAAAGATCTCATCGCCTCGTCGCCGGAATCCATTCTGCCGGTGACGCGGCAAATCATCCTCGCCGGTGCCCACGGTACGGCGGCTGACGCCTTCGCCGCCTTTTATCAGCTCGAAGCGCTGCGCCGCGTGCGCGATCATGTTTTCCGCGGCATCGACGCGCTCGTCGTGCCGACGACACCGACCATCTATTCGGTCGAACAAGTGCTGGCTGATCCCATCCACCTCAACAGTCGGCTCGGCACCTACACCAATTTCGTCAATCTCCTTGATCTGTGCGCGCTCGCCGTGCCGGCGTCGATGCGGCCCGACGGCGTGCCATTCGGCGTTACCTTGCTGGCGCCCGCGGGCGAAGACGCGGCGCTGGCAGCGATCGGACGGCAATTTCATCACTCGACCGGCTTGCCGCTTGGTGCGCTCAAGTATCGGCAGCCGCCGCTCTCGAAACTCCAGGCCGCGACGGCGCCGGGCGAAATTGGCATTGCCGTGGTCGGTGCGCATCTCTCCGGCATGCCACTCAACGACGAATTGCGTTCCGCCGGCGGCAGGCTCGTCGCGCGCACAAAGACCGCGCCGCATTACCGGCTGTATGCGCTTGCTGGTACGAAGCCGCCGAAGCCCGGCATGCTGCGCGTGAAGAATGGCGCCGGCACCGCCATCGAGGTCGAAGTCTGGATGCTGCCGGATGCAGCCTTCGGCCGCTTCGTCGGTGCGATTCCGCCGCCGCTTTCGATCGGTACCGTCGAGCTCGCCGACGGCAGCGCCGTAAAGGGTTTCCTGGTCGAGGCAGAAGCAACGGCCGACGCGCGCGATATTTCAAGTTTCGGAGGCTGGCGCTCGTTCGTCAGTTCGTAGGACTGTCGATCATGCTGACGTGGGCGGCGACGACACGCCAGCCTTCGGGAAAGCGTACCCAGGTCTGCATTTGTCGGCCAATTTTGCCCGGGAATGTCAGGCGGTCATACAGCGTCGAGGTGACGGCGAAATCGCGGCCGTAAGTGGTGATCACAGTCTTCGACAGCCTCCGCGCCAGACCCGCAGACGATCGCGCGGCGCGGAACGCCATGATCTCCGCAAATCCGTAAAGATTCTCAAAGCCGCCGTACCGGATGGTGCGCGGATCGTCGCGGAATATCGCATCGAGAGTAGCGACGTCGTTCGATACCAGCGCCTTCTCGTAACGCTGAAATTCGGCCGTGACCTCGGCGACGACCTCCGGCAGGTCGATCTCCATGTTTCTCTCCCTGAGGTTTTTTAAATCTGCGGCCGTGGCGCTGCAACGACGCCTTTGGTTTCCAGCGCGTGCGCAATCCGCAGCGCGACATCCTCGCGCCACGGCGCGGCGATGATCTGCACGCCTATCGGCAACGGCGAGAGCGGCACCGGCACGGCAATCACCGGCAGGCCGATGAAGGAGATCGGCTGCGTGTAAAGGCCGAGATTGGCCCGCACCGGCAGTTCGGTATCGCCGAACATGAATGCCTCTTGCCCGATCAAGGGCGCGGTGCATGGGGTGGCCGGAGCCACGATGGCGTCGACCTCGGTGAACAACTTCAGGACTTGTTCGCGATACCAGCGGCGGAATTTCTGCGCCTTGATCACCAGTGTGGCCGGCGTCATTAGGCCCGCGATCAAGCGGTCCCGGACCGCCGGATCGTAATCGTCTGCGCGCACGCGCAACCGCTCGATATGCAGGCTCGCGCCCTCGGCAGCGGTGATGACGAATGCGGCCGAGCGGGCGCGGTCGGCCTGCGGAATCTGGATGTCGCGATTTGCGCCCAGTGCTGCGGCGACAGTGTCGACCGCCAATACCGCTTCGGCGGATTTGCCCTGGAAGTAGCCGCCGGCGACCGCAATGCGCAAGCCATCGACGCCTTTATCGAGCAGTGCGGTAACGGGTTCCGCTTGACGGTCAGCGCAAGCTGGATCGTCCGGGTCGCCGCCCTGCATGGCGTCGTAAGCGAGCGCGAGATCGCGGGCCGAGCGCGCCAGCGGGCCGAGGTGATCGAAGCTCGACACAAACGGAAAGCTGCGGGCACGGCTGAGCCGCCCGTAGGTTGGTTTGAGCCCGAACAGTCCGCACAACGAAGACGGCACGCGGATAGAGCCATTGGTGTCGCTGCCGAGCGATAGCGGCACCAGGCCGCCGGCAACGGCGCCGCCGGAGCCGCCGGACGAGCCGCCGGTCATGCGATCGAGGTCGTGCGGATTGCGCGAGGGCCCGTCGTGAATATTCTCGCCGGTAAAATCATAGGCGTACTCGCCCATGTTGAGCGCGCCGATTAGGATCGCGCCGGCGGCTTCAAGGCGCTCAATCAGCGCCGCGTCGCGCGCAGCCGGCGCGGCCTCGCGATTGATCTTTGAGCCGGCGACGGTCGGCAGACCCGCGATGTCGAAGAGATTCTTCACCGCGAACGGCACGCCGGCGAGCGGGCCGGCTTTCTGCCCTTTGGCGCAGGCGTCATCGATAGCCCGCGCACGTGCCAGCGCCCGCTGCTCGACGACCGCGGTGAAGGAATTGAGCAGCGGGTCACGCTCGCGGATACGGGCAAGCGTGGCCTCGACGACGCCGGTCGCGCTGGCGCTCCCGGCTGCGACCGCGGCCGTAATGTCGCCGACGCTGCTCCAGCCGAGATCGGCGGACGGCAAGTCAAGCATGGAACACAGGTCCGGGTTCGGTATCGTCAGGAAGGGCAAAGCCGTCGACCAGTGCGCCGAGGCGCAGGATCAGTCCAAGATTGAATCTGACGCCGTCACGCCATTCCGGATTGATTCGGAGATTCAATGCTTCGGCGCTGGCGGCCAGCATTGCGTCGAGCATATCGGGTTGGGCGGCTTTGCGCTTGGCCGGGGCAGGCTTGGATTTCGGCGCGGTCTTGGCTTTCGGCTTGGCCGCGACCTTAGTGCCGCGGCCCGCAGGAGGCTTGGCCGCCCGCGCTTTTTTCACTGTCTCATTGCGCATCATGTCGTGGTCTTGGGCTTCGGCAGGAATTCTTCGGCGAAATGGCACGCCACCTGTCGGGCACCGAAGTGCCGCAGCGCTGGCATCGTAGTTTTGCACAAATCAATGCCGCGTGGGCAACGGCCGTAGAAACGGCAGACATTCGGGTCGGGATCGATCGGGCTGCGCGGTTCGCCGTCGAGGCGCAGACGCTCGACGCCATCATCGTGCAGGCGCGGCACCGCTGCAACAAGCGCTTGTGTGTAGGGATGCAGCGGATTCTCGAACACCTCCTTGGCTGGCCCGGATTCAACGATCTTGCCGAGATACATCACCAGCACACGGTCACACAACAGCCGCACCACGCTCAAGTCGTGCGACACGAACAGATAGCTCATGCCGATGTCTTTCTTCAGCCGTTGCAGAAGCTGAAGGATCACGACCTGAACCGAAACGTCGAGGGCTGCGGTCGGCTCGTCGAGCACCAGAAGCTCGGGCTCCACTGCGATGGCGCGCGCAATGCCGACACGGGCGCGCTGGCCGCCCGAAAGCTGGTGCGGGTATCGCGTCAGCAATTGCAGAGGCAGCCCGCATTGCGTGGCCACTGTCTCGACTCTTTCCACGAGCGCCTTGCCGTGCAATTTGCGCAATCGCCGCAGCGGATCGGCGATGGCGTCAAAGCCGGTGAAGCGCGGATTGACGCTTTCGCCGGCGTCCTGGAACACCATCTGGATGCGCGCGCGATCGCGATCGCGGGCGAACACGCGTGCTGCCTTGCGTGACAGATCGCGGTCGCCGAGCTTGACGGTGCCGTCGCTGACGTCGATCAGGCGCGTGAGGGCGCGCACCAGAGTCGACTTGCCGCAACCCGACTCGCCGACGAGACCCACAGTCTCGCCCTTGCCGATGACGAAGCTCACATCGTCGACGGCAAAAACCTTCGGCAATTTCTCCGGCCCGCCGGAAAAGCGCCGTTTCAGCCGCGCCCATGGTCCGAGCACGCTGGCAACCGGAAAGCGCTTGGAGACATCAGCGACGTCGAGCAGGACAGTCATGCCGCACTCTCCGTTGGCACACTCACGGTTCGGGCGGGCAGCGGATTCCAGCAGGCGACGAAATGCACGGCATTCGAAGCAGGATTCGGCAAGGGCTGTGTGCAGGCATCGGTTTTACGCGGGCAACGCTCGGAATAGCGGCATGGCGGCAAATCGGTGCGGCGCAGATCGGGCAGCGACCCGGGGATCGACGCGAGCTCATCGAGATTTGCCGCCGAATCCGGCGTCGCGGCTAAGAGCTCGGCGGTATAGGGATGGCGCGGATGTGCGAATAATTCCGCCGTCGGTGCGTTCTCAACCACGTGTCCGGCATGCATGACGACGATGCGCGAGGAGCGCTGGCCGGCGAGCGCAAGGTCGTGGGTAATGAAGATGGTGCCCATGCCCATCTCCTTGGCGAGGTCGCTGACAAGGTCCATGATGACGGCCTGTGTCGTGACATCGAGACCGGTCGTCGGCTCGTCGGCGATAAGCAGCGTCGGCTTTGCGGCAAGTGCGATTGCGATCGTCACGCGCTGGCACATGCCGCCAGACATTTCAAACGGATAGGCTCCGGCACGCCGCGACGGATCGGTGATACCGACGGCGCGCAGCATGTCGACGGCTTTCTCCGGCGCATCGTGCCGTGAAACATTGCCGTGGCGGATCAGCACGTCGGCGATCTGTCGGCCGACGGTGCGGATCGGATTGAGCGCGGTGCGCGGGTTCTGGAAGATCATTGCGATTTCGCGCCCACGTACGTCGGCGAGCTGGGCGGGTGTGGCCGCCAGCAGATCGAGGCCGCCGAGCATGGCGCGCCCCGCCGAGACTTTGCCCGCCGGATCAAGAATGCCCATCACCGCATAGGCGGTCACCGATTTGCCGGAGCCGGATTCGCCAACCAGTGCGATGGTTTCTCCCTTTTCGACGGCGAAGGTGACATTGTCGAGCGCGCGCACAATGCCGGAGCGCGTGCGGAATTCTACGCTAAGCCCTTCAATGGAAAGTGCGGCCGCCGCCGTCATGTGCGCCACCTCATGTACGTCTCCTGGGATCGACCATGTCGCGTAAACCGTCGCCGAGCAGGTTGAAGCAGAACACCGCGATCATCAGGGCGGCGCCGGGGAAGAAGGCGTTCCACCATTCGCCCGACACCATGAAGGCTGCGCCTTCCGCCACCATGATGCCCCATTCCGGCGTCGGCGGTCGCACGCCGAGGCCGATAAAAGACAGGCCTGCGGCGTTGAGGATGGCATAACCCATGGTCAGCGACATCTGCACGACCAGGAGGGGAAACACGTTCGGCAGGATCTGGAAGGTCAGGATACGCCAATCGGAATTGCCTGACAGCCGCGCCGCTTCGACGAAGCCAGCCTCGCGGCGGATGTTGGCTTCGGCACGGGCGATGCGCGCATAAAGCGGAAAATTCACGATCGCAGTGGCGAGGACGATGTTCTGCACCGTATTGCCGAGAGCGGCGACTATACCCATGGCCAGCACGAACAGCGGGAAAGCCATGATGGTGTCGGCGATGCGGCCGACGACGCGATCGGTCCAGCCACCGAAGAATCCGGCTGCGACGCCGGCCAGTCCACCCATCAGGAACACCAATACGACCGACGCGACGGCGATGAAAAAATCGAGCCGCGTCGCGACGACGACGCGGCTAAATACGTCACGGCCGAGCTGATCGGTGCCGAACCAATGATGCGCGCTCGGCGGCTTGAGCGCCTGGGCGGTGTTGCTGGCGAGCGGATCGTACGGCACGATAGAGGGGCCGAGAACAGCGGCGAGCACAATCAATACGAACAGCGCAAACGCAAACCCGGTGACCGGATTTTCCGCGATCACGTAGCGCGCGTGTTTGAATAGTGCGGTAGCGCCGCTTTCGGGCAGCGGTGTCGTGGTAATCGCGGTCATGCTTCAAGCCTCACGCGCGGATCGATCAGCCCGTACAGCACGTCAATAATAAGATTCAGGGCCACGTACATGACGGCCATGGTCAGCACGAAGCCCTGCACCGGTGCGAAGTCCGACGCGAGCAGCGCTTCGACCGCATAAGAACCGATACCGGGCCACGCAAACACCTTCTCGACCAGCACATTGGCGCCAAGCAGGAACGAGAACACCATGCCAAGCGTGGTGATGACTGGCAACATGGCGTTGCGGAACGCGTAAGTGACGATCACCGTGTATGGTGCGAGGCCTGAGGCGCGTGCGGTGCGGACAAAGTCGGAAGATAACACCGCCAGCATGGAGGCGCGTGTCATGCGTGCAATCGGCGCCAGCGAGAAGATGCCGAGCGTCAGCGCCGGCAGGATGAGCTGCTTGAGGCTGGCAAGAAAAGTTGCCGGTTGGCCGGCGATCAAGCTGTCGATCAGATAAAAGCCGGTTACTTGCGGCGGCGGGTCGAAGAACACGTCAAGCCGGCCAAGCGGCGCCGGTGCCCAGCCAAGGATATAATAAAAAACATAGATCAGAATCAGCCCGGTAAAGAACACCGGCAGCGAAACGCCGAGCGTCGTAACGAGGCGGCAGGCGTGATCGATCAGCGAATTCGGCCGTGTCGCAGCGAAGATCCCAAGCGGCACCGCGATCACGATCGAGACCAGAAGCCCGAGCAGGGTCAATTCGGCCGATGCCGGCAGACGGTTGCGTAGTTCAGTCAACACTGGTTGGCCAGTGGTCAGCGAAGTGCCGAAATTGCCGTGCGCGAGATCGATGACGTAGCTGCCGAATTGCGCGATCAGCGGCTTGTCGAGGCCGAGCTTGACCCGGACTTCCTGTATCGCTTGTGGTGTCGCTGCGGGACCGGCGAAGTAGGCGGCAGGGTCACCTGGAAGCGCACGCGTCAGCAGGAACGTGACGATCACCACGCCGATCAGGCTCGGAATCGCCATCGCCGCGCGTTTGAGGATCATCGTCAGCATTGCGGACTTCCCGCCAATTCAATGCTGTCATGCTCCGCGAGGGCGGAGCGTCCGGTGAACGCCGAAATCGAAATTGGCGCGCGTCCAAATATTTCGATCGCCGGGCGTACTGCATTGCCCGCCTGCGCGGGCAATGACAATGCCTGGACCATCACGCTACCCCTTCACGAACGCGCGATAGTCGAGCCGGCGATGGAACCAGTACTCATAGCCGCTGATGTTCTTCTGCATCGCGACGTTGACATAGGGCTGATACAGCGGAATTCGAGGCAAATCGTTGAAAGCAAGATCGACGAAGCCTTTCACGTCCTTCTCGTAGGCGTCCTTGTCGCCGGTGGCGGCCGCGGTGCGTGCGCTATCGATAAACGCATCCATCGTCGGCGATTGATAGTCCATCGTGTTAAAGATCGATTTTCCGGAGTGATAGCACCAGTAGAAGAAATATTCTGGATAATCGAGCCAGCCCGAGAACACGTTCTCAAACAGCGGCATGGTCTTTTTGTTCAGCTCGGTGCGCCAGTTCGCGCCCGGCACTTTGTTGATTGTCGTGGTGACGCCGATCTGCGCCAGGCTCTCTTGCACCAGCACGGCGATCGGTTCGTTGACACCGGCAAATCCGAGATCGAACGAGATCGGCACATTGATATTGCTGGCGCCGGCTTCGGACAGAAGCTGTTTTGCCTTGCCGAGGTCAGTGTTGAATTTATGCGGCTGCGGCCAAGCCACCTCGATCGGTGCGTCGGCCGGCGCGCCGAACATCGGCTTGGCGAGATTGTACAACACGGCGTCCATGATCTTTTGATAGGGGATGGCATAAGCGATCGCGTGCCGCACCTTTACGTCGTTGAAGGGCGGGTTTTGAACGTTCATGCCGAGATACTGGATGCCATTCGAGTACGGCGTCGAGATGATGGTGAGCTTGCCGTCGGTCTTTAGCTCGGAGAAATCCTTGTTGGGCAGGTCGTAGGATACGTCGGCGTCGCCGCGTTCGAGCAGAGCGCGCCGGTTGCCGGCATCGGGCACAATGCGCCAGATGATGCGCTTGATCTTCGGTATCGGGCCGCCTTTCCAATTGTCGTTGCGTTCGAAGACGACTTGCGAACCGGCTGTCCAATTGGTCACCTTGTATGCGCCTGAGCCGACGGTGTTGAGCTTGGTGAATTCAAGGCCCCATGGATCCGTCTCGGTGGCCTTCGACTTCACCAATTCGGAATTAAGGATGCACGGCACGACGACCGCGAGATCGGGGATCGTCAATCGGTCCTTCTTCATGAAGTCGACGCGGAACGTATAATCGTCGACGACGACGAATTGATCAGGCTTGGTCAGCGAGCCCGCGCCCATCTGGAACGTGGGAAAGCCCCCGACGGTGACGGCGCGATCGAATGACCATTTGACGTCCTTCGCGGAGACCGGCGTGCCGTCCTGGAAGACGCCGTCTTTCCTCAATTTGAAGGTTACCGACATGTCGCCGATGTTCATGTCTTCGGCGAGTTCCGGCTTGAATTTGTACTTGTCGTAGTAAGGCGTGCCGTTCGGCCCAGCCTTCATTTCGTGGCTGATCAGCCGGTCGTAGCAATTCCATGACACCTCGTAGCCCGGCACGTTAGTGCCCACACCATGGATGTCGAGGTTGTTTGGTCCGCTCTCGGAGACGATGAGCAGCGTTTCCTGTCGGGACTGGGCTTTGGCCGGAGACCAAATCGCCGGCGCGGAAACCGCACTTGCGGCAGTCAGTGCTGTCATCGATTTGAGAAATTCGCGGCGCTTCATTGAAGCCTCCCAGGGCTGGCGCTTGGGGTTGAGTTGGAACTTCTTCCCGCAAGCCCCGTGCCACACCGGGAAACGCTTTTGCCGCAGCGTAAGTCTTTGATTCGTCTTTGCTTGGCTTTGCCAGCCGCATCACGAAGACAGACTTCCGAGATTCGCAGGCAAGACCCGCTCAATTAATAGGCATGGCGGAGTGACCCCGGCTGGCCTCGATCTTGCAAGTTTGGTGACGGTCAGCAGCGGGGAAAATGCCGATGCACCGCGTCAAGCTAGAAGCCGAACCGGCGGCGCTGTCCGTCGATCTCAGCAAATCCGCTCTCGTAATCATTGACATGCAAAGGGATTTTCTCGAGCCGGGTGGGTTTGGCGCCGCGCTTGGGAATGACGTTTCGATGCTTCAGGCGGCGGTTGGGCCTTGCCGCGAAACGCTCAGCGCTGCGCGCGCGATAGGCATGTTGATCATTCATACGCGCGAGGGGCACCGTCCCGACCTGACCGACGCACCCCCGCACAAGGTCGAACGCGGCGATCCCGCAACCCGCATCGGGGCCCCGGGCCCGATGGGCCGGATCCTGGTTCGCGGCGAGCCGGGCCACGACATCATTCCCGAGCTTTATCCGTTGCCGAACGAGCCGGTGATCGACAAGCCGGGCAAGGGTGCGTTCTATCAGACCGACCTCGAACTGATGCTGAAGAACCGCGGGATCGACACGCTGTTCGTCTGCGGCGTCACGACCGAGGTCTGCGTCAACACCACCGTGCGCGAAGCCAACGATCGCGGCTTCCGCTGCATCGTGCTGTCGGACTGCTGTGCATCTTATTTTCCGAAATTTCACGAAGCGGGCCTCGCCATGATCAAGGCCCAAGGCGGCATTTTCGGTTCAGTGACCGGATCGAAGTCGTTGCTCGCTTCGTTGCGTGCCCGGGAAGCCGCCTAATTCGCGTTTAGGAAATTCGGCAAGGGGAGCGTGCAATGAGCACAACAACGGTGTCTGCAGATTTTCGCCCGAAACTATGGAGCCCGGGAGACTGGAATGCGTTCTTCGGCTTCGGCACCAACATTCTGGTTAACATGTTGACGCTGACCATCCTGTTGCGGTTCGTGCTGAAAATGCCCGACTCGATTGTCTTCGGCCGCATCCTGCCGGCGATGGGCCTGATGATGTGCCTGTCGACGTTCTATTACGCTTTCCTGGCGTACCGGCTGGCGAAGCGGACCGGACGCAACGACGTCTGCGCGCTGCCGTCCGGCATCAGCGTGCCGCACATGTTCATCGTCACCCTGGTGATCATGCTGCCGATCAAGCTGAAGACCGGCGATCCGATCCAGGGCTGGGAAGCCGGCCTCGTGTGGGTGTTCTTCCAGAGCTTCATCCTGATGATCGGCGGCTTCATTGCGCCGATCATCCGCAAGATCACTCCCCGCGCCGCGTTGCTCGGAACGCTGGCCGGCGTGTCGATCACCTTCATTTCCATGACTCCGGCGTTGCAGATGTACATGACGCCGGTGATCGGGCTCACCTGTTTTGCGATCATCTTGGTGAACTGGCTTGGCGGCTTCCAATATCCGAAGGGCATCCCAGCCGGCCTTGTGGCGATTGCGGTTGGAATGATTATCGCTTGGGGTTCGAATCTGTTCGGTCTGAATTACGGTGGGCTGAGCGGAAAGGGCTTGATGGACGCGTTCTCGAATTTCGGCTTCAACGTGCCGCTGCCGGCCTTCGATCATGTGTTCTCGGGCTTCAAGTATCTCGGCGTGATCCTCGTCACCGCGGTCCCGTTCGGTATCTACGACCTGGTCGAGGCTATGGATAATGTCGAAAGCGCGGAAGCAGGCGGCGATCCCTATCCAACCACCCGCGTTTTGACCGCCGATGGCATCGTGAGCCTGATCGGCTGCCTGATGGGCAATCCCTATATCAACGCGGTCTATATCGGGCACCCGGGCTGGAAGGGCATGGGCGGCCGTATCGGCTATTCGGCCGCCGTCGGTGTCATGGTCATTGTCCTGTCCTGGTTTGGCGTTATCGCGCTGTTGCTGGCCATCGTGCCCGTGGTCGCGATCTCGCCGATTCTGCTTTACATCGGCATGTTGATCGGCGCCCAGGCGTTCCAGACCACGCCGAAGATACACGCACCCGCCATTATCCTGGCGTTGACGCCGCATGTTGCGGCCTGGGCAAAAACCTTGATGGATGGCGCGCTCCAAGTCGCGGGGACCGACGCGTCGACACTGGGCTTCGACAAGCTCGGCAATGTCGGAGTGCTTTATCCGGGCCTCGAAACAATGGGTGGCGGCGCCATCCTCACAGGCCTCGTGCTGGCGGCGATCGGCGCCTTCATCATCGACAAGAAGTTCGTCAATGCCTCGGCCTTTGCGCTGGCGGGCGCCGTACTGACGTTCTTCGGCTTCATGCACGGTCAAGCGGTCGGCATTGCGGTGAGCCCAACGCTCTCCTTCGCGTACGCCATCGTGGCGGTTTTCCTGTTTGCGCTGACCCGCTACCCGTCCCTTGCGCCGGCTCTGACTGGGCCGCCGGCCGGAGAGGTGTTGCACGCGACGCCTGCGGAGTAGCAAACCGTTCGGCCCGACTGCCGACGCGCGCCCCCGATTGGGGCGCGCGCTTGCTTGACTTAAAGCCCGCGCCGCCCGCAACATTCGCCCAGCATGAGGGCGCGACAGCAGGACCGGCGCGACACCAACCCGGCGTTCGGCAGCCGCAAGCTGAAACTCGGCACGTTTCAGACCAATCTCGACTCTGGCTGCGTGATGTCGGATCTCGAGGGTAGGCTCGATATCACGTGGCCCAATACAGTAAAGCTGGCGCATCTTGGCGACGAGATGGAATTCGAAGCGCTGGTGCCGGTTGCGCGCTGGCGCGGCTTTGGCGGCGCCACCAATCCGCAAGGGCCGGGCTTTGAGACCTATACCTGGGCGGCCGGTATCGCCGGCGCGACGCGTAGTTCCGGCGTCATCTCAACCTCGCATGTCGCGCTCACTCATCCGATCGTCGCCGCCAAGCAATCGACCGTCATCGATCACATCTCCAGCGGCCGCTACACACTCAATGTCGTCAACGGCTGGAATTTTCCGGAAATGGAGATGTTCGGCATCAAGCTCCTCGAACACGAGGATCGCTACGCCTGCGCCGAGGAGTGGCTTGCTGTCGTCAAGCGGCTGTGGCTCGAGGATGAGCCGTTCGATCACGAAGGCAGGTTCTACAAGATCAAGGGCGGCTACCTGCAACCGAAGCCGATCCAGCATCCCTATCCGGCGATCATGAATGCCGGCGCCTCCGAGCGCGGCCGGCATTTTGCATGCAAGCACTGCGATCTCGTGTTCACCAATATTCGCAGCCACGACATCGCGACGCAGACCGCCCATATCCAGGCTTATCATCGGCTCGCGCGCGAGGACTACGGCCGCGAAGTGCGGGTCTGGTCGAACGCCACGGTCATACAGGCCGAGACCGAGAAGGAGGCGCGCGACTTCTACCAGTACTATGTCCATGAGAAGGGCGACTGGGAGGCGGCTAGGCACGTCATCGACACCATGGGTGCGGAGATCAACCAGCGCGACTATCCGCCGGAACGGCGCAAAGCCATGGCCGAGATGATGATATCGGGCTGGGGCGGTTTCCCGCTGGTCGGTACCAAGGAACAGATAGTCGACGGACTCTCGACGCTGTCGAAAATCGGCTTAGACGGCGTGCTGTTGTCATGGCCACGTTACATCGAGGGCATGCGCGAGTTCCGCGACGTTACCTATCCGCTGCTCAAGCAGGCCGGGTTGCGGGATATGTAGCAACCCGCAGCCCGATTTCGCTCACGCTCAATCCGGGCTATGTTTCCAGATAATAACCCGGAGGAAACGCGATGGCGGCGCTCACGCAAAGCTACGTCAATGGCGCAAGCCAGGTTCCACTGATCGGCGAGACGATAGGCCGTTTCTTCGACGCCGTTTGCGCGAAATGGCCGTCGCATCCGGCGCTTGTCGTGCGGCACCAGAAGGTGCGCATGACATATGGCGAATTGCAGCAGGCCGTCGACAAGCTTGCCGCCGGACTTCTGACACTCGGCCTTGAGCCCGGTGATCGCATTGGTATCTGGTCGCCCAACAATAGTGAATGGGTGCTGACGCAATTCGCCACAGCTAAGGCCGGCCTCATCCTGGTCAATATCAATCCGGCCTATCGCACCACCGAGCTTGAATATGCGCTCAACAAAGTCGGCTGCAAGGCGCTAATTCTCGCCGAAAGATTCAAGACTTCGGACTATATCGGCATACTGCGCGAGTTGGCGCCTGAGATGGGTCAGGCAACGCCGGGAAAACTCGAAGCGCAGCGGTTGCCGGCGTTGCGGTCGGTGGTGCTAATCGAGGGCTGGCACCCCGGCACTTTCCGTTTCTCCGAAATCCTCGCCCGCGGCGGCGCAGCGGAAGCGCAGCGTATCGCCGAGCTTGGTCCGCTTCTGCAATTCGATGAGCCGATCAATATCCAATTTACGTCGGGCACGACGGGCTTCCCCAAGGGCGCGACGCTCTCCCACCATAACATTCTCAACAACGGCTTCTTCATCGGCGAAGCGATGCGGCTTACGCCCGACGATCGGCTCTGCATTCCGGTGCCGCTCTATCACTGCTTCGGCATGGTGCTGGGCAATCTCGCCGCGGTCACCCATGGCGCATGCATGGTATTCCCCGGCGAAGGGTTCGATCCGCTGGTGACGCTCGAGACGGTTGCCGAGGAGCGTTGCACCGCGCTGCACGGCGTGCCGACCATGTTCATCGCCGAGCTCGATCATTCTGAATTCGCCCGGTTCGATCTTTCGACGTTGCGTACCGGCATCATGGCGGGATCGCCATGCCCGATCGAGGTCATGAAACGTTGCGTCGCCAACATGCATCTGTCCGAGATCACCATCGCCTACGGCATGACCGAAACCAGCCCGGTCAGCTTCCAGAGCTCGACGGAGGACCCGCTGGAGCGCCGCGTCTCCACTGTCGGCCGCATCCAGCCGCATCTCGAAGTGAAGATTGTCGACCTTAACGGCCGCATCGTGCCGCCTGGCACGCCCGGCGAATTGCTGACGCGCGGCTACTCGGTGATGCTCGGCTATTGGGGCGACGAGGCGCGTAGCCGCGAGGCGATCGACGCGGCGCGCTGGATGCACACCGGCGACCTCGCCACCATAGATGCCGAGGGTTATTGCAACATCGTCGGCCGCATCAAGGACATGGTCATCCGCGGTGGCGAGAACGTCTATCCGCGCGAGATTGAGGAATTCCTCTACCGACACCCGAAAATCCAGGACGTGCAAGTGATTGGCGTGCCGGACGACCGCTATGGCGAGGAAATCTGCGCCTGGGTCAAGTTACGTCCGGGCGTCAGCGCCACCGAGGAGGAGATCAGGGCTTTCTGCCGCGATCAGATCGCACACTATAAAGTGCCGCGCTACGTCAAGTTCGTCGATGCGTTTCCGATGACGGTCACCGGAAAAATCCAGAAATTCATCATGCGCGAAGAGACGATTTCCGAACTCGGGCTGAAGGTACAGAAAACCGCCTGAAGTCTCGGCGGCCCTAGATTTCGACAGTGATACTGCGGATCAAGCCCGCATCGCGTCAAAAGTCGTTGCACTACAGCTTGAGTCGGCAACTCCCATCCCGTCTCCAGGTTCCATTTTAGAAACCGAAGGCAAGATTTTAGAAACAAGATTATTGCGTCCGCCTTGTCGAAATTAAATTCAAGGTCAAAAGATACAAAGTTATCTGTGACATCTTGGAACACCCGCTCTCGGACCGAGTTATGTGTGGAGCACTCAGTCGAGTCCATTATTGCAGTCCGGCAATTTTTAAAGCGGCTCGGCCAGAGGGACAACCAGGAGAGCAAAATGCGAAGTAAGTTGATGGTCACAGTCGCTATGGCGGCTCTGATCGGTGGGACGACATTTGCCGCAGCGCAACAGCAAGAAGAGAAGGGCGCGGCCCCAAAGGCTGGTGCAACCGAACAGCACGCGGCGCCGGGCGGCGCGATGCAGCATTCGCAAGCACCGGCTGGCGCAGTGCAGCATCAGCCGATGGTGCCCGGCGGTGCTGCCCAGAACCAAGCGATGCCCGAAAAAGGCAACGCCATGCAGCGCGGTGCGGAAGAAGGCGGCAAGCCGGCAGTGAACGGGCCGGAGCACGCGCAGACTTCGCCGAACGGCAAGACCGAAGAGAATGCGCAGACGCAGGAGCGCAATAAGACTCAAGAGAACGCGCAGACACAGGATCGCTCAAGGACACAAGAGAACGCGCAGGGCCAAAACCACGGCAAAGCAAATGAAAGCGCTGCCAAGACCGGTGCCTCGAGCGGCAAGTCTGCGCAGCTATCCGACACGCAACGCACGCGGATCAAGGACGTCATCGTCAAGGACCGTAACGTTGCGCGCGTCAACAACGTCAACTTCAACATCACGGTCGGTGCTGCCGTTCCGCGCAGCGTCCATTTCGAGGTATTGCCTGTCGACGTTGTGACGATCGTTCCGGAATATCGCGGCTTTGACTACATCATCGTCGGGGATCAACTCCTGATCATCGACCCGAATACGCTCGAGATCGTCGACATCTTGCCGGTCTAACGGTTTCATGATTCGGCAAGATTCGAAATGAAGCCCGCGCCGCGTGACGGCGCGGGCTTTTTCATTCGTTAGAGTTCAGCGAAACCGGTCCGGCGCGAGCTGGTCGGGTCGCTCGACGCGCCGCAAGGTGGGAAAGCGCCACGCCCAGATCGCGACAATGGCGAGCACCGCCGCGCCGCCAAGCACGGCCGAGCCGACTGCGCCGAACCAATCGGCGGTAACGCCCGACTCGAACATGCCGATTTGACTGGAGCAATTGACGAACAGTCCATTGACCGCAAAGACGCGGCCGCGCATCTCATCGGGGGTCGCGAATTGGATCAGCGACTGGCGGATGACCGTCGAGAGCATGTCGCCCGCTCCGACAAGCATCAAAAAACCGAGCGAAAAAGCGGGCTGCGTGGATAATCCGAATGCGATCGTGGCGGCGCCGTAAACGGCGACCGCGGCGAACATGATATGGCCGCCGCTGCGCGTAATGAAAAAGCGCGACAGAATAGCGGCCATGATCAGCGCGCCGGTCGCCGGCGCGGCGCGCAACAGCCCAAAGCCCCACGAATTGATATGCAGGATATCGCGGGCGAAGATCGGCAATAGCGCCACGACCCCGCCAAACAAGGTTGCGGCGAGGTCGAGCGACATGGCGCCGAGCACGGCCGGCTCGTGCCAGATGAAGCGGATACCGGCCACCAGCGTCGTCCATGTCACCTTCGGCCGCTGCGCCGGCGCTGGCGGGATAGGCAGAAGCACGCTCGCGATGCCGGCAATTACGATGAGCAAAGCACAGAGGCCGAAATCGACGCCGGCGCCAAAGGCATACAGAAGCCCGCCCAGCGCCGGCCCGATTAGTTGCGACATCTTGCCGGCGGAAGCGTGCGCCGACACCGCCTGCATCAAGATTTCCCGCGGCACCGTTGAGGGCACCAGCGACTGCAGGGCTGGGGCTTCGAAGGTGCGGGCGACAGCGTTGATCAGCAGCAGCCCGAAAATCAGCCCGACCGGACGCTCGGCAAAAATCGCCAGCAGCAAAAGGCCCACTGAAACAGTGAGTTCGAGGGTGTAGCAGCAGATCAGGATCAGCCGGCGGCTATGATGATCGACGATCTGTCCGGCGACGAGCGTGAGCGCGAGCGGCGGTATGAACTGTACCAGTCCGATCAGGCCGAGCGCGAGCGCGCTGCCGGTCAGATCGTAAATGAGCCAGCCGACGGCGACCGCCTGCATCTGGTTCGCGGTATTGGCGGCGGTGCGCGTGATGAACAGAAGCCGGAACGGGCGATGGTGAAACAGCGGCGGTATGGATTTTGTCCTAACCAGACTATCGCTCATCGCGGCGCGTCATCACCCTCATACAATGTGTGCGGGCGACAGCTTGCACGGCCGGTCGCCGCTTTCGATCTGGATGGTCGGGTGCTCGATGCCGAAGTGCTGCAATCCGACGTAGACGCCTTCGAGAAAGTCCGGCTGCGGATAGCCGTCCGGCATCACCAGATGGCAGGTCAGCGCCGTTTCGGTCGTGCTCATCGGCCAAATGTGCAGGTCGTGGACTTCGGCGACAGCGGGGAGGGATTGCAGATAGATCCGCACCGCGCCAGGATCGATCTGCGGCGGCACGCCGTGCAGCGACATTTTCGCGGCGTCGCGCAAGAGCCCCCAGGTACTCCAGACGATGACGCCGGAAATGACCAGGCTCACCACCGGGTCGACCCAGAGCCAGCCGGTCAAAAGGATGATTAGGCCGGCAACCACGACACCGGCGGAGACCGCGGCGTCCGACAGAAGATGCAGGAACGCACCATAGACATTGAGGTCCTTGGTGTTGCCGCGCGCGAGGATCGCGGCGGCGACGCCGTTGATGACAATGGCGATGGCGGCGATGACCATCACCGTAACGCCGGCGACCGGCTGCGGCTCGAACAGGCGCAAGATTGCCGCCCAGGCAATGGCGCCGGTGATCACAAGGAGAATGGTGGCGTTGATCAGGGCCGCCACGATCGAACTCGAGCGAAAACCGTAAGTGTAGCGTTCGGTCGGGTGGCTTTGGGAGATGGCGTGGCTGCCCCAGGCCAAGAGCAGCGCCAGCACGTCGCCAGCATTATGGCCGGCGTCGGCCAACAGCGCCATCGAGTGCGCCACGACGCCATAAGTTGCTTGAATGCCGACGAGTGTGACGTTCAACGCGGTGGCAATCGAGAACGCGAGTCCAAAGGATGCGCTCGCACCATGATGGTCATGATGATGACCATGATGGTGTCCGTGATGATGTTCGTGCCCGTGATGCGACGCCATGCGCCATGCTAAAGCATTTTGCCAGTGCCTGGAAAGATTCACGGTGGAGCTGGCGCTCCTGCAGAAGGCGCCGGCCAAGGCATAAAGTGCGGAGGAAGCAAAAATCCGCCGGGCTTGGCGCCAAGACGCCGCACCCTTTTGAACAATCGAACGGCTATAATAGTGCGATGGTCATCCGCCGCCGCTTCCTGCAACTCGCCGGCGCCGCCGCTGCCGCGGCTTTGCCGATGCCTGCGCTCGCGCTGGCTTATCCAAGCCGTCCGGTGCGGCTCCTCGTTGGCTTTGCACCGTCCGGCGCGGCCGACATTCTCGCCAGGCTGGTCGCGCAATGGCTCTCGGACCACCTCGGTCAGCCGTTCGTCGTCGAAAACCGGCCGGGCGCTGCAATGAATATCGCGACCGGCATGGTCGCCAAAGCCCCGGCCGACGGTTACACGCTGCTCAACGTCACGACCATCAACGCCTGGAACGGCTCGATCTATAAAGATCTCGACTACAACTTCGTCCGTGACATTGCGCCGGTCGCCAGCATGAGCCGCGCCTTCGGCGTGCTGGAGGTCCATCCGTCGTTGCCGGTCAAGAATGTTGCTGAGTTTATCGCTTACGCCAAGGCCAATCCGGGAAAAATCAACATGGGGACCGGCGGTCCGGGCAGCGGCCCGCATATGTACGGTTCGCTGTTCGAGATGATGACCGGCGTCGATCTGGTGCCGGTGCATTATCACGGCACCGGGCCCGCCTTTCCCGACCTCCTGAGCGGCAGGCTTCAATGCATGTTCGATCTGGTTACGTCCTCGATCGGTTACATCAGGGACGGCAAGCTGCGCCCGTTAGGGGTGACGACCGCAGTCCTATACGATGGACTGCCGGGTGTTCCGCCGATCGCCGATACCGTTTCCGGCTATGAGGCGGCCGGCTGGCAGGGCATTGGCGCCCCGGCCGGCACGCCGGAAGACATTCTCGACAAGCTCCACACCACGGTCAACGCGGCACTCGATGATGCCGCGTTCAAGGCGCGGCTTGCCGATCTCGGCGCGCCGGTATTTTCAAGCTCGCGCGCCGAATTCAAGGCGCTTATCGCCGCCGATACCGAAAAGTGGGCAAAGGTGGTAAAGTTCGCGGATATCAAGGCGGAGTGACCGCTAGCCGCCGTCGGGGGGGAGGGCGTCGCATGGAGTTTCCTCGCAGAGAAGTTTTGCGTGTGCTCGCTGGTGCCGCAGCGCTTCCGGCGCTGCCGCGGACGGCTCTTGCGCTCGATTATCCCAAACGTGCAGTCCACGTCGTCTGCGGCTACGGTGCCGGTAGCGCGCCCGACGTCGTCGGGCGTCTCATCGCGCAATGGCTGACGGATCGAACCGGTCAGGCTTTCGTCGTCGACGACAAACCTGGCGCCGGGACCAATCTATCGACGGAAGCGGTCGCGCACGCGACTGCGGATGGCTACACGCTGCTTGTCGTTGCTACGCCGAACATGATCACCGACTTGCTGCACCATAACCTCAGCTTCAACTTCGCACGCGATATTGCGCCGGTGGCGGCCGTCGGCTCGACGCCGTTCGTCGTGGTGGCCAATCCGGATTTTCCGCCAAAGACGATCCCGGAGCTCATCGCTTACGCCAAGGCCAACCCGGGCAAGGTCAATTTCGCATCGAACGGCACCGGTAACCTGACCCATATCGCCGGCGAGTTGTTCAAGATGATGGCCGGGGTCGATCTTTTCCATGTGCCGTACCACGGCGAAGTTGAGGCGCAGACCGACCTGCTGGCCGGGCGCGTCCAGATCATGTTCGACCCTATCATCTCGGCGATCGGTCACGTCCGGGCGGGCAAGCTGCGTGCGCTCGCAGTGACCACTGCAAACAAGATTGACACATTGCCGGAGGCGCCGACCATAAATGAGTTCGTGCCCGGTTACGTGGTTCTGGGCTGGCTCGGCATCGGTGCGCCGGCTGGCACGCCGGCCGAAATCGTCGCCAAGCTCAATGCGGAAATAACCGCCGGCCTTGGTGACGACAATTTGCGGTCTCATCTCGTCAGTCTCGGCAACGTGCCGACGAAGATGACGCCGGTCGAGTACGGCAAGCTCTTTACCGAAGAAAAAGAGAAGTGGGCCAAGGTGATTAAGTTCGCCGGCATCAAGATGGACTGAGACGAAATGCGACACAGCCGCCGCAAATTCCTGCATCTCGCCGCCGGAGCTGCCGCGCTGCCATCCCTGTCAGGCGTGGTGCGCGCGCAATCCTATCCGGCGCGGCCGGTGCGCATCCTGGTCGGCTTTTCCGCCGGCAGCGCGTCCGACATCATCGCGCGTCTGACTGCGCAGCGATTATCGGAGCACCTTGGCCAGCAGTTCGTCGTCGAGAACCGGCCCGGCGCCGCCACCAACCTCGCAGCCGAGAACGTCGTGCGTTCGATCGCGGACGGCTACACGCTGTTGCTGATGACTTCGACCAATACGGTCAATGCGACGCTCTATACGAACCTTAATTTCAACTTCAGCACCGACATCGTACCGGTCGCAAGCATTGATCTTGTGCCATACGTGATGGAAATCAATAATTTGGTACCGGTGAAGACCGTTCCGGAATTTATCGCTTATGCGAAAGCCAATCCAGGCAAGATCAATATGGCGTCGAACGGAATTGGTTCCGGGCCTCATGTGGCCGGCGAATTGTTTGAGATGATGGCCGGCGTCGACCTCGTCCACATCCCTTACACCGGCAATCCGTATGCCGATCTGATGGCCGGTCAGGTGCAGGTGATGTTCTCGCCAATTCCGGCATCGATCGCCTACGTCAGATCTGGCCAGCTGCGGCCGCTGGCTGTCGGCACTCCGGCGCGGCTGCCGATCCTGCCGGACCTGCCCACGGTTGCGGAATCTTTGCCTGGATATGACGCCAGCGGTTGGCACGGGCTCGGCGCGCCGAAGGGCACCTCTGCCGATATTGTCGATGCAATCAACAAGACGGTGAATGCGGGTCTCGCCGATTCCGCCTTCAAGACAAAACTCGGGGATTTGGGCGGTGTGCCGATGCCGATGACATCGGCTGCATTCGATAAATTCATCGCCGATGATATCGATAGGTGGGCAAAGGTCATCAAGTTTGCCGATATAAAGCCAGGCTGATCCGGCGTGCTGCGCGCGCCAGAAGTCTTCAAACTGCTTCCCGCGACGCCGAGCCCACCGGATGATGAGCCCACGCCTGGTGAACAGGTCTCAGGTGGCGAGCTTTGCGGCTGCCGGCATTTCGGCGACGAGCTCACTCAAGGGCTTATAGCGGAAGAAGAGGATCATCGTTGTCGCTGACACGAGCATAATGCAGACAGCCAGCACCAGCGGCGCCACGAAGGCCCCTGTTGCCTGCGCGATGACGCCGCTCAGATAGGGCGAAATCGTCGCGCCGACGATGCCGAAGAAGTTCATAACGCCGCCCAAGGTTCCGGTCTGGTTCGGCGCAATGTCGGTGCATGTCGTCCAGTAAGGCGTGACGTAGAACGCGAGGCCGGCATTGGCGATGATGATCATGACCACCGCGAGCGTATTGGAATCGGTGGTCGCGGCGATCAGCGTCGTTACGGCATATGTCACCGCGCCGATCCCGACAAACAACTTGCGGTGAAAGCCGCCTTTGGTCCAGCCTGCACCGGCGAGCCAGTCCATTGCCCACCCGGAAAAATTGGCGCCGAGAAACGCCACCAGGAACGGCAACGCGCTGAGTGCACTGGCCTGGATAAGGGGAATGCCGCGATAGTGGCTCAAGTATTGCGGCAGCCAGCCGAGAAAGATGTATTGGCAGTAAGGCAGCGCAAAGTAGCCGATGTAGAATGGCCACAGAGCGGGGCTTGCAATCAGCAGCCGGTTCGCCACCGGCGCTTGCGCGGCCCGTTCCTTGGCCTCGGCGGTTTCGGCGTGCACTCCTGTCGGCACCGGATCGTCGAAATTCCTGGCATAGCTCCACCATCCCGCGGCGCCGACCAGGCCGACGAGACCGAAAATCAAGAATATCCAGACCGCAGAGCCGGTCGTGCTCAGGATCAACCCGGCGAAGAAAACGCCGGCTGCGGGACCAAGCTGCGCGCCCGACTGTACGAAAGCGGCAAACCTGCCGCGCTTGGCGATCGAAGGTATCGCGCGGGCGACCGCGGCAACGCTGGCCGGAATGTAGGGACCCTCGAATGCGCCCAACAGCACGCGGAATATCGCGGTCAGCCAAAGCACGGTGGGCGCCACGGGCGTCAGCAAGACAGCGAGCGACCAGAGCGCCATCGAGCCCGCGAGCGTGCGCCGCGCCCCGGCCTTGTCGGCGATCCATCCGCCCACAGGTTGCATTATCAAATAGCCGAGCGAAAAGGCGCTCAGCATCATGCCGATAGTGGACGGCGTCCAATTGTACTCTTTCGCCCAAGCCGCGGCGGCGACGCTGAAATTGGTGCGGTCCGCCCACAGCAGCACGCTTCCGGCGAAAAAGACGATGACGGTGAGGGTCCAGTTGATTGGCCGAGCAGGCGCTTGGCCGCTGCTCATTGACATGGCGTTTCTCCCGGTTTTGCTTTTGACTTTTTGAGCGGCGATGAAGCGGCAATAGCCGCACCAGCCGCGTCTTTAGCCGCAGCATGATATGGACTTGGATTTAAGTCCATGCGTCACTGTGCCTGAGCGCCATCTCCCAACCTGCCGGAAACTGCCATGCCCGATCCGTCTGACGCGACCGAGACCCTGCCCGATACGAATCCGGCGATCCGCACCATCGCCATGCCTGCCGACACCAATGCGCACGGCGATATTTTCGGCGGCTGGCTGATTTGCCAGATGGATCTCGCCGGCGCCACGATCGCCACCCGCCGCGCTGGCGGCCGCACGGTGACCGTCGCTATCACCGCGATGGTGTTTCATCGCCCGGTCTGTGTCGGCGACGAAGTCTCCTGCTACGGCAGCATCGACAGGATCGGTAATACCTCGATCGCGATCAAAATCGAGAGCTGGGCGCGGCGCGGAACCGGCAACACCCCGATCAAAGTCACCGAAGGTCTGTTCACGTATGTCCGTGTCGATGCCGATGGACATCCGCAATCAATCGCGGCGCAGGCGTCAAAATAGCGGAACGATCTTTTCATTCTGCGCGTCCGCCGGCGTTACGCCTGGCGGTATCCATTCGATCGCGTGATAATCGAACCCGGCGGAGATCGTCGGTTTGATAATCTGAAAAAATGGCGAGGTATCGAAATCGCGCGGTGTGTATAGCCCGTGCGTGCGGATGTGATCGATTTCGCTCTGCACGTAAGGCGCGACGCCGTAGGTCCTGCCGTTGATCGAGACGCGTTCCGGCAGGATCGGATAGCGGATCGAAGCGTAGGCTTCGGCGATCAGCGTCGAGCAGATCGCCCTGGTTGGATCGCCGGAGCCGATCGAGAGCATGCGGCGGCGAAACCACACCGGCACCGGCGGGTAGGGGAACAGATAGCGCAACAGGTCGAGGATGCGCTTGGAGTCATACTGTTTGCCGACCCGCGCCAGCGCATAATCGAGAACCTTCTGCTGGCTAGCGGCATCGACGCCGACCGGGCGGCAAATCCGGGTGTGGAAGCCAAAATATTTCGACAGCGGCACGGTGGTCACACCGGTCTCAGCCTCGGCCTCGAGCAGTACGTTCGGCTCGCCCATCGGTGAGACATCATTCGGCCGTTCGCCGACATAAAGCGCGGCGTGCGACCAGGTACTTTGTGTCAGGAATTTGATGACGGCGGCGACCCGGCTGTTGCCCTCGATCAGAATAATGTCGCCCGGCTCCAAGGCGGCGCGCAGCACCGCGGGGTCGGGCGCGAAAAACGGCGCATACCGGCCCGTCGGCTCGGAGAGATAATGTATGATTTTGCCGGCGATATAGGCTTCGAGCTTGTCGAACATGAGCCAGAATCTTGTATATGCTTGTGTAGTCCCCCCGCTGGCAGAACGTCCCGTCCGATCACTATCTAACGGGAGCCCCAGCCAGTACGGGAAATTGTAACATTTAAGCGCCCAGAACCTAGTAGTCTTGCAGGGAATCATCCCAACCGCGGCGGCCTGAACGGCACCGCCCATAAAGCCCGGGGAAAGCCGATGTCGTCATCGTTCCGGCGGGACTGGCTCACTAAGCCGATTTTTCGTCTGGCGCAGCGGGCGTTGCCGCGCCTATCCGACACTGAGCGCGAAGCCATTGAAGCGGGCGACGTGTGGTGGGACGCCGATCTGTTCACCGGCAATCCCGATTGGGAAAAGCTCCTGGCTTTTTCGCCGGCTCGGCTGTCGGATGAAGAGAAACAGTTTCTTGACGGCCCGGTTGAGGAACTCTGCCGCATGGTCAACGACTGGCAGATCAATTGGGAACTGCACGATCTGCCGCCAGAAGTCTGGGAGTTTCTGAAGGCGAAGAAATTCTTCGCCATGATCATCCCGAAGCAATACGGCGGGCTCGGCTTTTCCTCCTACGCCCATTCGGAAGTGATCCGCAAATTGTCGTCCTGCTCGATCAGCACGGCAGTTACCGCTATGGTGCCGAACTCGCTCGGTCCGGGCGAATTGCTGCTGCAATTCGGCACCACAGAACAGCAGGATTATTGGCTGCCGCGGCTGGCGCGGGGCGAAGAGATTCCCTGCTTCGGCCTTACCAGCCCGGAGGCGGGTTCCGATGCCGCTTCGATGATCGATAACGGCGTGGTCTGCCGCGGCAGCTTCCAGGGCCAGGAGACGGTTGGCATCCGGCTCAACTGGCACAAGCGCTACATTACTCTTGGGCCCATCGCGACCGTTCTGGGGCTGGCATTCAAGCTGCGTGACCCCGACCATCTGATCGGTGACCGTGAAGATATCGGCATCACGCTGGCGCTGGTGCCGACCAACTTGCCCGGCGTCAGCATCGGGCGGCGGCATCTGCCGGCCATGCACGTTTTCCAGAACGGCCCGAACTGGGGCCACGACGTTTTCATCCCGATGGACCATGTCATCGGTGGCGTGGCTCAGGTCGGCAAGGGCTGGAAGATGCTGATGAGCGCGCTTGCGGCGGGGAGGGGTATCTCACTTCCCTCGCTGTCAGCGGCGGGCGCGGCATTCTGCGCCAATATCACCGGCGCCTATGCGCGCATCCGCGAGCAATTTCACGTTCCGATTGCGAAATTCGAGGCGGTCCAGGAACGGCTCGGCCGCATTGCCGCGACCGCGTATCTGCTCGACGCCGCGCGCCGCATGACCTGCGCCGCGCTCGACGATGGCCATCATCCCGCCGTCGTCACCGCGATCATGAAATCGCAAGCCACCGACCGTATGCGCGTCGCCGTCAACGACGCCATGGATGTGCATGGCGGCAAGGCCATCATCGAAGGCCCGCTGAATTATCTCGGCAGCCTTTATCGCGGCGTCCCTATCGCGATCACAGTGGAAGGCGCCAACATCGTTACGCGTGCCCTCATCCAGTTCGGCCAGGGCGCGATCCGCTGCCATCCCTATCTGCTCAAGGAAATGCTGGCGCTGGAAGACAGCGACCGCGAACGCGGGATTGATGCCTTCGACAAGGTGCTTTGGGAACATGTCGGTCACAGCCTCGCCAACACGATGAGGGCGTGGGGCCGCGCCTGGACCGGCGGGCTGTTCGCTCCGGCGGCGGAAGCCGGCGGCGCGACCAAATTTTATCGCCAGCTCAGCCGCCACGCTGCGGCCTTCGCGCTAGCGGTCGATCTGTCGCTGCTCACGCTCGGCGGCGCGCTCAAGCGCAAGGAAATGATTTCGGCGCGGTTCGGTGACATTCTTTCGGAGCTCTATCTGTCGAGCGCGGCGCTCAAGCGCTGGAACGACGAGGGCCGCCAGCCGGACGATTTCCCGCTGTTGGCCGCGTGCATGGAATTGAGTTTTGCCACGATCGAGACGCGCTTCGACGAAATCAACGCCAATTTCCCGATCCGTCCGGTGGCGTGGCTGCTTCGGTTCATCATCCAGCCGCTGGGCCCACGCCGCCGCGGCGTATCGGACAAGATCAATGACCGTTGCGCCGAAATCATCACCAATCCCGGCGCGGCGCGAGATCGCCTCACTGTCGATCTCTATCATCCGGCGGCGAGCGAAACCGGGAATGGCATCGCTCTGGTCGAACGCGCCTTCGCCATGACAGTCGACGTCCAATCGATTCGTGACCGCATGCACACCGCTCGCGTCCGCGATGTCGAGACTGCGGTAGCACAGCGCACCATCACCACCGACGAGGCCGGCAAGCTGAAAGCCGCAGCCGATGCTGTCGCGGCGGCCGTCGCCGTTAACGATTTCGCACCGGAGGCGTTGACCTCTCGGGGCAAAGCCAACAAGGGAGAGAAGTCATTTCAAGCAACGAGCCAGCCGACTTCGGAACAACCGGTGGAATTGCCTCGACCGGAACCGGTGCAGGCCCTGCCGCCGCCACAAGCGGCGGAGTAGCGCGTCGCCCGGTCTACATTATCGACGGCAGCCGCACGCCGTTCATCAAGGCGCGCGGCAAGCCCGGCCCGTTCACGCCGGTCGATCTTGCGGTGCAGTGCGGGCGGCCGCTGCTTTTGCGCCAGCCGTTCGCGCCGGACGCCTTCGATCAGGTGATCCTTGGCTGTGTCAACGTCATAGCTGACGAAATGAATCCGGCGCGCGTCGCCGCGCTACGGCTCGGCATGGGCGAACAAATGACGGCGTTCACGGTGCAGATCAATTGCGGCTCCGGCATGCAGTCGATCGACACCGCCTACCGCTATATTCAGGAAGGCACTTCGGATCTGGTTCTGGCCGGCGGCGCGGAGTCGCTCAGCCACGCGCCGTTGGTGTTCAGCAATCGCGCCGTGGCCTGGTATGGGAAGTTGTTCGCCGCCCGCGGTATCGGCGCCAAGCTGCAAGCGTTCCTTGGCTGGCGTCCCTCGTTTTTCACACCGATCGTCGGTCTCGAGCGCGGTCTGACCGACCCGATCACAGATCTCAATATGGGCCAGACCGCCGAACTGGTCGGCCATTTGTTCCACATCACGCGCGGGCAGGCCGACGAATATGCCGCCGAAAGCCAGCAGCGCCTCGCCACCGCGCAGAAGAACGGCTACTTCGCCGGCGAGGTCGAACCCTCCTTCGCGCGCGACGGCACGGTGTTCGATCACGACGACGGCGTGCGGCCCGACAGCACCGCCGACACGCTCGCTAAGCTCAAGCCCGCGTTCGAGCGGCCATGGGGCAAGGTCACGCCAGGCAACTCATCGCAGATCACCGACGGCGCATCGTGGGTTATTCTTGCCTCGGAGGAGGCGGTGAAGGCGCACAACCTCACGCCGAAAGCGGTGATCGTGGACTCCGAATGGTCGGCGCTCGATCCGTCGGTCATGGGGCTCGGCCCGGTCTATTGCTCAACCGCGATCTTGAAGCGGCACAACCTCAATCTCGGCGACATCGAACTTTGGGAGCTCAACGAGGCGTTCGCCGCGCAGGTGCTCGGCTGTCTCGCTGCCTGGGATGATGCCGAGTTCTGCCGCGACGCGCTCGGACTTCCCGGCCCGGCCGGAACGATTCCGCGCGACCGGCTCAACGTCGACGGCGGCGCCATCGGCGTCGGCCATCCGGTCGGCGCCAGCGGCAATCGCATCGTGCTGCATCTCGTCAACGCCATGAAACGGCTCGGCTATAAGCGCGGCATCGCCACCGAATGTATCGGCGGCGGGCAGGGCGGCGCCATGCTGATTGAAGCGGTTTGAGGCGCGGCATGACCAAGACATTCGCTGCCAAACCGGTACTCGCCATTCTCGGCCCGCGCGACATGGAGCTGGGCCCGTTTGCCGGCAGCGCGGCGCCGCAGGACGCAAGTCCGTGGGCGAACTGGCGGTTGCGCACCGACGAAGACGGTGTCGCGTGGCTGTTGTTCGATAAGAAAGACGCAAGCGCCAACACACTATCGGCCGACGTGCTGCTCGAACTCGATGCGGTATTGGAAAAGCTCGAGCGCGACCGGCCGCGCGGGCTTGTGATCCGCTCGGCCAAGCGTGGCGGCTTCATTGCCGGCGCCGACATCGCGCAATTTCGCGGCGTCACCGACACGGCGCCGATCGAAGCGGTGCTGACGCGCGGCCACGCTGTACTTGACCGCCTCGACCGATTACCGCTCCCGACCATCGCGGTTATTCACGGTTATTGCCTCGGCGGCGGACTCGAAGTTGCGCTGGCCTGCGACTTCCGCATCGCCGTCGACGACGCCAGCTTCGGCTTTCCCGAAGTGCTGCTCGGATTGCATCCCGGCCTTGGCGGCACGGTGCGGCTGCCGCGCTTGATCAGCCCGGTGCAGGCCTTGACCATGATGCTGACCGGCAAGACCGAGCGCGCCCGCCGTGCGCGGTCGCTGCATCTGGTCGACGCGGTGACACAGGAGCGCCACGTGCGCGCCGCGGTGATGTCCGCGGTCACCGGCGATATGATTCCAGCCAAGCAAAACCTGCTCGGCCGGTTGATGAATATGGAGCCGGCGCGCGGGTTTCTGGCCACGCGCATGCGCGGCGAAACCGCCAAGAAAGCGCCCAAGGCGCATTATCCGGCGCCTTACGCGCTGATCGATCTGTGGGCCGAACACGGTGGCGACGTCGAGGCGATGCAGAAGGGAGAGGTATCTTCGTTCGCCCGCCTCCTCGTCACCGACACCGCGCAAAACCTCGTTCGCGTGTTCTATCTGCGCGAGAACTTGAAAAGCCTCGCCGACGGCAAATGGAACGGTCGCCGCGTCCACGTCATCGGCGCCGGCGCGATGGGCGGCGACATCGCGGCGTGGTGCGCGTGGCACGGCTTTACCGTGAGCCTCGGCGACACCAAATCCGAGCCGATCGCCGGCGCGATCAAGCGCGCCAGCGATCTCTACGCCATCATCGGTCGCGATAACCGCCGCAGGGTACGCGACTCGCTTGACCGTCTGATCCCTGATCTCAAGAGTCAGGGCGTCGCCACCGCCGATCTTATCATCGAGGCGGTGCCGGAGGTGCTCGATCTCAAGCGCAAGATCTTCGCCGGTATCGAGCCGCACATGAAGCGTGACGCCATCCTCGCCACCAACACGTCGAGCATTCCACTTGAGCAGTTGCGCGAGGGGCTGCCGCGGCCGGAGCGCCTGGTCGGCATCCATTTCTTCAATCCGGTATCGCGGATGCAGCTTGTCGAAGTGGTCAGCCACGATCAGGTCGACGCGCAAGTGCTCTCCGACGCGCGCGCCTTCCTCGGCCGCCTCGATCGCTTGCCGGCTCCGGTGAAGAGCGCGCCAGGCTTCCTGGTCAACCGTGCGCTGACGCCGTATCTGCTTGAAGCGTTGGTGATGCTCGACGCCGGCATGAAGAAGGAGACCATCGACAAGGCTGCCGAAGATTTCGGCATGCCGATGGGGCCGATCGAGCTTGCCGACGAAGTCGGGCTCGACATCTGCCTTCACGTCGCCGAGATGCTGCGCGCCAATTTGCACCACGACATGCCCGACCCGCCGCAATGGCTCAAGGATATGGTCGCGAAGGGCGATCTCGGCAAGAAGAGCGGCAAGGGCCTCTATCCGTGGCGCGATGGCAAGGCCGTGAAAGCCAAGGAAGAAGCCGAGGCGTCACCGCCGGACACGACTGACCGCCTGATCCTGCCGATGCTTGACGTTTGCATGACGTGCTTGCGCGAGGGTGTCGTCGCCAATGAAGAGATCGTCGATGGCGCGCTGATCTTCGCTACCGGCTTTGCGCCGTTCCGCGGCGGCCCAATGCACTACGCGCGCTCGCGCGGCGTCGCCGACGTGCGCGACACGCTCAAGCGGCTTGCGGCGTCATACGGACCGCGCTTCCAGCCAGATCCGGGCTGGGACTCCCTGCAATGATCCATTCGGACACGGGTCCGCAAAAGTTCGACGATCCGGAGCGGACTGCCGACGCGATCGTCGAAAGGGTCGGCAAGACTATCGTGCTCGCTTTGCCGCTCGGGCTCGGCAAGGCCAATCATATCGCCAACGCGCTGTTCGCCAAGGCGGCCGCCGATCCCTCGATCCGGCTGACCATCTTCACCGCACTGACACTCGAGCCGCCGCACGCCAAAAGCGATCTCGAACACCGTTTCCTCGATCCGATATCGGAGCGCGTGTTCGCCGGCTACCCGCCGCTCGCTTACGCAGCGGCAATGCGCAAAAATCAGGTGCCGCCGAACGTCCAGATCAACGAGTTCTTCTTCGAGGCGGGCCAGTGGCTGAACGTGCCCTATGCGCAGCAGCACTACATTTCAGCAAATTACACCCACGCGCTGCGCTACGTGCTCGATCGCGGCGTCAACGTCGTCGCGCAACTTGTGTCGCACCGCACCGGCGAGGTGGCGCGGCCCTACAGCCTGAGCTGCAATCCCGATCTGACCCTTGAACTTCTCGATCTGCGGCGGCAAGGCCGTATCGATTTCCTGTTCGCCGGCCAGTTGAATTCGGAACTGCCGTACATGCCCGGCGATGCGGCCATTGCGGGGACCGATCTCGACCTGCTCCTCGACAGCCCCGCGACCGATTTTCCGCTATTCGCACCGCCGCGCGAGCCGGTTGCTCTCGGCGACTATGCCGCGGGTCTGCATGCGGCGAGTCTCGTTCCGGATGGCGGCACGCTGCAGATCGGTATCGGCTCGCTGGGCGAGGCCGTGGCGCGCGCGCTGGTGCTGCGCCAAAGCAGCAACGACGAGTTTCGCGCGCTGCTGTCATGCCTCGGTTACGATCCGGCGCGCGATATGGCTGTTCACGCCGGGCGTTTCGATGTCGGCCTCTACGGTTGCAGCGAACTGTTCGTCGAGGGCATGCTCGATCTGTTCCGTGCCGGCATCCTCAAGCGTGAAGTGAACGGCATTGTGTTACATGCCGGTTTCTTCATCGGCTCGCGCGATTTCTATCGAAGCCTGCGCGAAATGCCGCCGGAGACTGCGGCAAAATTCGGCATGACGGCGATTTCGTTCGTCAACGAGCTTTATCGCGGCGAAGACAGCAAGCGTCGCGCGCGCGTCGACGCCCGCTTCCTCAACGATGCGATGATGGCGACCGCGCTTGGTGACGTGGTCTCCGACGGCCTGGAAGACGGCCGCATCGTCAGCGGCGTCGGCGGGCAATATAATTTCATTGCCCAAAGCTTCGCGCTCGAGGGCGCACGTTCGGCGATCATGCTGCGCGCGACGCGCTCCGCGAAAGGCAGGGACGAGTCCAACATCAAGTGGCGTTACGGCCACATCACAATCCCGCGCCACTTGCGCGATATCATCATCACCGAATACGGCATCGCCGACATTCGCGGCAAAAGCGATAGCGAAGTCATCGCCGCGATGCTGGCGATCACCGACTCGCGTTTTCAGGACGAACTGCTGCGGCAGGCCAAGGACTCGGGCAAGATTGCGCGTACATTCGAATTGCCGAAATCGGCGCGCGACAATACGCCGGATGCGATTGTGCGGCTGCTCAAGCCCGCCGCCGATGCTGGGCTCCTGCCCCTGTTCCCATTCGGCACCGATTTCACCGAAGTCGAGCAGCAACTCATTCCGGCATTGGAGATATTGAAATCCGCGTCGCCGATACAGCTTGCCGGCTTGCTGATCAGCGGTCTCTCGCGCCGAGCCGAAGACCTGCCGTGTCTCGATCGTCTCGGGTTGGCGAATCCGAAGGGCGTGAAAGATCGGCTCTATGCCGCGCTGGTGCGCGGCGCGCTACGGAACAGCACGTTATTCTGAAGGAAGTCTCCGCCTTCAAAATCGAGCTTGTCGCGGGTCGAATCGAGGCAGGCTTTGTGCAGTCCTTGTCCTTGTCATCACTTGGGGCGGACGACGCCCACAATTTCGTTCAAGGCCTGACGTAGCTGTAACCCTGTTCCTCGAGTTCCATGATCCGCACCACGCCGGCCGGCACGAGATGCGCCTGCGGAATGATGGTGATGGCATGGCCCTCGCGCTTCTCCATGCCCTGCTTGGTGTTGTTGCAGGCCGAAAACGTGATGTTCGAGGGGAAGCTGACCTCGGCCAGTTCCTTGATGCGGTCTTTCACGGGCGAAGTATCATCGCGCAACATGTGCAGTCCGGGGCCGTAAGCAACCACCTCGACGTCGGCGTCCTGGCTCTTGCTGCGGTAATATTCGATGACATTCTTGGCGTTGTTGAGCGCGAGATTCATCACTTCGGGGTCGTTCTGGTCAACCTGGATGACGACACGGTGCGGCTTGGTGCTTTGTGCGTATGCGCCGTTGCATGCAAGAAGCGCGACGGCGAAAGCAAGCGATACGGAACGGATGATCGCGGTCATAACTATCCTCCCCCGATGATGCCGGGATTGTTGGCGATGCCTTTGAGCGTGACGTTGTTGAGGCGCTTGATCTTCACTGTTTTCTGGTGGCGTAAATAGTCCGCGACGACGTCGGTGACGCGTTTGCCTGCCTGCGGGTTGACCGAAGCCCAGCCGGCGACGCGGTAACTCTTGCCGTCCTCGACCGCGCTGCCGTCATCGAGCGTCATGCCGGAAATCCGTTTTCCCGCAGCATCCTCGGGCGCACATGTGTAGTCCATGCCGCCGACTCGCACCATGTCGCCGCCCTGCTGATAATAGGGATCGGGATTGAATAGGTTATCGGCGATGTCTTCGAGGATTGCCTTGATCTGCCCGCCGGTCATGTCCTGCACATAGGTCTCGGGGTAGGTGATGGCGGTCTCCGCGAGCAAATCGTTCATTGTGATCGGTTGACCGGCCAGCACCGTAGTGCCCCAGCGGAAGCCCGGCGATAGCGCAATCTGGCAATCGAGCGCCTGACGCAGCGCATCGCAGATCACCTGGTCCATCGGACCGTTGAAATTGCCGCGCCGATAAAGCAACTGATCGGCGGTTGCGAGCGTTTCGGCGGATTGCCACGCGTAAGGCGCCGCACGCTGATCGATCAGTGCCTGCATCGTGCTGTCCGGCTTGATCAGGTCGGCATAGACCGGGAGCAGGCTGTAGTGGAAATCCTTTAGCGCGCCCTTGCCGACGTCGAGGTCGAGCACGGCGAGAAATTTGCCGTTTGATCCGGCATTGGTCACCACGGTCTTGCCGCCGGCATTGGCGACCAGCACCGGCTGCGGCACGGCGTCGTGGGTGTGACCGCCCAATATAATGTCGAGCCCGGTGACGCGGCTTGCGAGTTTGAGGTCGACATCCATGCCGTTGTGCGACAACAGCACAACCACATCGGCGTGTTGCGCGCCGCGTAAGTCATCGACCAGTTTTTGCAGCTCCTGCTCGCGGATACCAAATGTCCAGTCGGGTGTGAACCGCTTCGGGTGCGCAATCGGCACATAAGGGAACGCTTGCCCGATGACGGCAACGCGCACGCCGCCGATGTCCTTCACGCTCGCAGGCTTGAAGACACGGCCTGAAGCGGAGTCGAAAGCTTCGGCGTTGTTGAACGCGGCCTCATCGGTCAGGAACACATTCTGCGCCAGAAACTCGCCTTTGAACTCTGTAAGCCGTTGCCGCAGCGTCGCTTCGCCGTAGGTGAACTCCCAATGCCCGGTCAAAGCGTCGACGCCGAGAAGATTGGCGGCTTCGATCATGTCGGCGCCTTGCAGCGCGTTGGCCTGGCCGGTGCCTTGCAGCAGGTCGCCGCCGTCGAGCAGCAATGAATTGCCTGATCCCATATCGGCGCGCAGCCGGTCGATCAGGGGCTTGAGGTGGGCGAAGCCGCCCATGCGGCCGTAACGCTGCGCTGCGTTCTGATAATCGAGGAAGGTGAAGGCATGGGCCTGCCGGCTGCCGGGCAGAATGTTGAAGTATTCGATAAATGAACCGCCGACGATATGCGGCGGATGCCCGCGCATGGTGCCGACACCGATATTGACGCTGGGCTCGCGATAATAAACCGGCGCAAGCCGCGCGTGCGTATCGGTCAGGTGCAGGATACGCACGTTGCCGAAGCGGCCGACGTCATAAAGATCATCCCCGGCTGCGCTTGCGGTGCGGGTCGCGACGCCCGAAGCAGCCGCGACGGCGAGGCAACGCAAGAAATCCCGGCGGTCCAATCGCGTATGCTCCCGTCGACGCGTCAGTGAATGACCCCGGCCTTCCAGGCGGTGTCCTGCTCTTTGGCCTGTGCGATCGACGCTTTCGCCAGCGCTTCGGCTTGCTGTGCTTGCTTGACCGCGGCGTCGAAGTCGCCAGCGGCGGCGGCTTTCTTCGCCGCGGCCAGGACCTGCTCCGTGGTAGTCCATTGGTTCTTCAGCGCGCCAGCGTCCTTTTCGGCCGCTTGCGCGGCCGTGAACGCCGCATCGAAATCGGCCTGCGTGGCCGCCGCCTCCGCCGCCGTCATCGCTGCCAAAATCAGGCCGGTTGCCGCAAAAAGCCTGCTCACGACCGGGCTCCTCACGGCCGGGCACCCGGCCCGGAGATCGGCAGGCCGTTTGCCATGTAGGACAGATAATATTCGACGTCGCGATAGTCCTCGTCCTGCGGCTGCAGCGGTACGCCGCGCACCTGGCTGTTGCAGGTGACGAAGCGGCGGCTGATCGTGCCCATGCCGTTCCATTCCGAACGGTAGATCGGCATGGCGGCGAGGATGCCAAGCGCCGGCGCCAGCACTTCGGTGCGGATATGGTTGCCGGGATTCTGCACGTGGCAGCTCGCGCAGGAAAAATTGAGCTGGCCACGCCGCGTATAAAAATATTTTTCGCCGTTCTGATAGGCGGCGAGCGCGCGTGGGTCGTTCGGAATCTTGATGTCGAACGGCTTGCCGCGAGACGTGAAGGCCATGTAGGCGGTCAGCGACGCCATCTCGTCCTTGACGTAGGAATATTGCTCTTCGCCGTTGGCCTGACGGCATTGGTTAAGTGCCAGCTCGAGCGTGATGATCTGGCCCGACTTGTCGTCGAAGTAAGGATAGTTCTGACGAATGCCGATGCCCTTGTTGGGGAAGCAATCGCCGTAGGTTTTGCCGTTCTTGAACGGAGTTGTGAACATTTCCTTGCCCCGGCTGACCGCGAAATCGTACGGCGGAAAATCGTCGATCGCCTGCCATTGTTTGCGCAGGTCGGCGTCCATGGAATAAGGCCCGTTGACGAAATCGTTCAACGGCACGTTTGGGAATAGCTTGATGAAATAGTCGCGGAATGCCCTAAAGTCGGCATCAGGGTTGACGCTGTCGTCTGCGGCAGCGGGCCGCAGCGCAGCGAGCAGCAGCAATGTCAGCGGAATCAAGCGAACCGTCCGCATATTCATCTCCCGCCGTCTTATCGGGTGTAGAGGAAATCGACGACGGATTCGATATCCTCGTGCGTCAAAATCAAGTTGCGGCCGAACGGCGGCATTACCGACTGTGAATTGCGTTTGGTCTCATCGAAGATGATCGCGGCAAGCTCGTTGCGGTCCGGAAAGCGGGATTTCATGTCGTTCAGCGGCGGTCCGACATTGCCGGGGGCATCGCCGCCTTTGATGTCATGGCAGGTCAGGCAATTGCCCTTGGCGCGGTCGAACGCAAGCGTTTGGCCGGGCATGACGGGCGTCTGCGCCGCTGTGGATCCGGCGACGAGCAGCGCAGCAGCCAGCACGGCACCTGCTGAAATTGCCCGCCTTTGCGCGGTTTTGCGTTCGCGTCGCATCTCTTTTCTCCGGCCTTGCAGGGCACCGACAATGTCCGCCGCGTAATGTCAAGCGGACAGGTTTTCTGCTCAATCAGGGCGAATGTCGCAGTGCGAATTCGCTAATTTCACCGTCATACCGTGCCGATTGTTTCCAGAATGTAATATGTCGAAGAATTAATCCGCTCTCCAGAACGTCGTAAGACGCGTTAGCCATTTATGTCTCCATGAAGCGGCCGCTGGGCCCTTCCCCAATGGAGATACGATCATGAATCCGAAAAATCCGAAATCGCTCACGGCCCGGCGCCTCGTCCTGCTGGCGTCCGTCGCTGGTGTGGGCGCCGCTTTATTGCTGTCAGGCGTCGGTGGCTATGGCACTGCCAGTCTTCCGGCATGGACATCGTCTGCGGCTGCAGCCGATTCAACCATGCAGCACCCGTCCGGCTTTGCCGACCTCGTGACAAAAGTGAAACCCGCCGTCATTTCGGTGCGCGTCAAGATTCCGGCCTCGGCTGAGCCGGCGATGATGCAACAGGAGCAGAACGACGACGGCGCGATCCCTGCGGTGCCGGGCTCACCGCTCGACAAGTTCTTTCAGCAATTCGGTCAGCAATTCGGCCAGCAGTTCGGCCACCCCGGACAGGGCGGGCGTAACGGCGGGCAATCGCATGAGACCATCGTCGGCGAAGGCTCCGGCTTTTTCATCTCGCCCGACGGCTATGCGGTGACCAACAATCACGTCGTCGATCATGCCAAGTCGGTACAAGTGACGACCGACGACGGCACGATCTACACCGCCAAAGTGGTTGGCACCGATCAGAAAACCGATCTCGCCCTGATCAAGGTCGACGGCAAGAGCGATCTTCCCTACGTGAAGTTCGCCGACCATGAGCCGCAAGTCGGCGACTGGGTGGTCGCGGTCGGCAATCCGTTCGGCCTCGGTGGCACCGTGACCGCGGGCATCGTTTCGGCGCGCGGCCGCGATATCGGCGCGGGACCGTACGACGACTACGTCCAGATCGACGCGCCCATCAACAAGGGCAACTCCGGCGGTCCGGCGTTCGACATGAGCGGTAACGTGATCGGCGTCAACACCGCGATCTACTCGCCGTCCGGCGGCTCGGTCGGCATCGGCTTCGACATTCCCGCCGATACTGCGAAGATGGTCGTGGCCCAGCTGCAGAAAGACGGCCACGTCACCCGCGGCTGGCTCGGTGTGCAGATCCAACCGGTGACAGCCAGCATCGCCGACAGCCTCGGCCTGAAGAAGGCCGAAGGCGCGCTGGTCGACGAGCCGCAAAGCGGCAGCCCTGCGGCCAAGGCCGGCATCCAGTCCGGTGACGTCATCACCGCGGTCAACGGCACGCCGGTGAAGGACGCCCGTGAACTCGCACGCACCATCGCGATGCTGGCGCCGGACAGCACGGTCAAGCTCGACGTCACGCGTAACGGCGAAGCGAAGTCGTTGTCGCTGACGCTGGCGCAGATGCCCAACGAGCAGCAGGCCAATGCCGACACCGGAGCAGCGCAGCCGACCAGCGGCGTGCCGCATCTCGGCCTGACGGTGGCGCCTGCGAGCGATGTGTCCGGCGCCGGCGGCCAGGGCGTCGTGGTCACCGCGGTCGATCCGAACGGGCCTGCCGCTGAGCAAGGCGTCCAGACCGGCAACATCATCCTCGATGTCGGCGGCAAGTCCGTCGCCAATGCTGGCGATGTGCGCAAGGCGCTGACCGACGCCAAGGCTCAGGGCAAGCACGAAGTGCTGATGCGCGTGAAGGTCGGCGCCGCCACACATTTTGTGGCGCTGCCGATCGGCAACGCCTGACGCTAAAGGTCATTGCCGCCGGCGCTGCCTCCGTCTCCAGGCATCGCTGGCGGGGATGACCCCCGGGGACGGGCGCTGAGCCCGTCCCTTTCTTATTGCTGTGACGGGCTGTCGGTTCAGCCGGCGAGCTTGAAGAAACCGACGTCGATTGTGCCCAGTCGAAATCCGACCTCGCAGTAAGCGAGATAGTATTCCCACATGCGCCGGAAGCGGTCATTGAAGCCGAGCGCCTCGATCTTTGGCGAGGCCTGCAGGAACCTGTTGCGCCATTCGCGGAGCGTGCGGACATAGCTGTCGCCAAACGATTCGTGGTGTACGAGTTTCAGGCCAACGCGTGCGGCTTCGCGCTCGATGATGGAAATTGTTGGCAGCACTCCGCCGGGGAATATGTAGCGCTGGATGAAATCGGGGCACTTGCGGTAAGCGGCAAAACGGCGCTCGTCGATGGTGATGGCCTGAAGGAGAGCGACGCCACCGCTGGCAAGGCAGTCGCGGATTTTGCCGAAATAGCTCGGCCAATAGCGCTCGCCCACCGCCTCGATCATCTCGATCGACGCGATGCGGTCGAACAGCCCGGCGGCGTCGCGGTAGTCCAAGAGGCGCAGGTCGGCACGGCCTTCCTCGGTTTCGTTGGCAAGGCGGGTGCGCGCAAAGCCGAGTTGCTCCGCCGACAGCGTGATGCCGAAAACGCTTGCGCCATAGCGGCGGATCAGCCGTTCCGCGAACGCGCCCCAGCCACAGCCGATCTCGAGTACGCGCTCGCCGCCGTTGAGATCGAGCAGACTTGCGGCGCGGTCGAGCTTGGCGTCCTGCGCCCGTTCCAGCGTATCGCAATTCACATAGAGTGCTGACGAATAATTCATGCCGGCATCGAGCCAAGGACGGAAGAACTCATTGCCGAGATCGTAATGCGCGGCGATGTTGCGCCGGCTGCCGCGCCGCGTATTGGCCCGCAGCCAATGCGAGATGCGATTGCGCAACAGGCCGAGCCAACCGCTAGCCGCCGTCTCCGTCAGCGCGGCCTCGTTATGCACGCAGAACTCGAGCAATTGGCTGAGCTCCGGCGTCGACCAATCGCCGTCAAGATAGGCGTCGGAAAAGCCATGCTCGCCATGGAGCATCATGCGCCAAAGCCCCCGCCAGCGGTGCACGACGATCGATGCATCAGGGCCGGCACACTCGCCGTGACGTTCGATGATTTCACCGTTCGGCAGCGTGAGCTGCAAACGACCGGCCGGCATCATCGGCAGTGTTCGGTCCACGACTCGGCACAATATGGTCCGGCGGGTGCGGGTCCTTCCGCCTTTTGTCGCAAGGGATCGGCTTGCGAAAGACATTGCATCAGCCCTGAGTATTCACGACCGTGACCGGAATATCCGGCGCCTTTGGGTGTGGCCGCAGTCGAAAGCCCTTGAGCAGCAATCGTAGAGCATGCCACTGGATCGCGACAACGACTTTCAGCGTGAGCAGCGGAAAAGCCACAAGCACGCGTAGGAGCGCCATGTCGGTCAGCGCACGGCGATCGCCGCTCAGGGCAGCAACCAGCAGTAGACCATCACGGTCAGCGGCGCGGATGGCCACCGATATGCGCTCGTCCGGGACTGCAACGCGGAACGCGTAGCTCATGGCCATATCCATGAACGGAGAAACGTAAAACAGCTTCTGACAGCGCTGATCGATAACTGCCCCAGCGGCGCGCTCGACGGGAATCAAATACGAGTGCCGCTCGCCGAATGTATTGTGAACTTCGTAAAGAATGGCGGCAAGCGAGCCGTCGCGTTGGTAACAGAAATAGACGCTCAACGGATTGAAGCCGTAGCCAAAAACCCGCGGCATGCAGAGTAGGCGGATCGGGCCGCCGTCGGGCGCGATGCCGGCGGCTTGCAAATGCTCCTCGACCTGCGCGCGCAGCGGCCGCCCGCTGCCGTCGCCATGGTCCTTGTCGAAAAAACTCACGGCATTGAGGCGGTTGTGCGAGAACAAGCGCAAAGTGTGCGGCAGCGCCGCGATCTCGTCGAGATCGAGCAGCATCCAGAACACACGATAACGCAACCGATGCGAGCGCGGACGCACGCGGCGGTGCATCACCGTACCGGCGTAGAGGGTCGAGCGCAGGCTCATGCGACAAGCTCCCGCGCTGCCGACGGTGTCTGGCGATCGAGCGTGATGCGGCCCGATTCGTTGGCAACAGTCCACGGCCGCCGCACCGGTCCGAGGGATTCGGCGACGGCGAGACCGGCCTGCAGGCCGTCCTCATGGAAGCCAGCGCCGAAATAAGCGCCACAGAACCAGGTGTTGCGGCGGCCTTGCAGCGACCAAAGCTGGCGCTGCGCGGTGATCGCCGCCGAATCGAACAGCGGATGATCGTAAATCTCCCGGTGCAATATGCAGCGCGGCTCGCGCTTCGGATTGAGCGTGACGAACAGCGGTGTGTCATGAGGGATGCGCTGCAATGAATTCATCCAGTAGGTCACGGTCGGGCAGTCGCGCGCCTCCTCGTCACTGTTGCCGCCGATGTGGTTCCAGCTCGCCCACACAGCGCGCCGCCGCGGCATCATCCGATCGTCGGAATGAAGCACTGCAACGTTGCGGCAATAGCGGAAAGCGCCAAGGAGCCGCCGTTCGTCCGGCGTCGGATTGTCCAGCATGGCGAGCGCCTGGTCGGCGTGGGCGGCGATCACGACGTCGTCGAACGTCTCGACGCGCCCATTACAGTCGCGGACTTTGACGCAATCGTCCTGCCGGTGCACGGACGTGACGCCTGCCGTCAGCCGGATGCGATCGGCATAAGTTTTCGTCAGGCGCTCGACGTAGGCACGGCTGCCGCCGAGTACGGTCCGCCACGGCGGCCGGTTGCGCAGACTCAATAGCCCGTGGCTATCCTGGAAGCGGATGAAAGCCGCGGCCGGATAGTCGAGAATGGTCGCCGCCGGGGCCGACCAGATCGACGCCGCCATCGGCAGCAGGTGATCGCGGCGGAACGCCGCGCCGTAGGAGCCGGCGTCGAGATAATCGCCGAGGGTGGTGTGGAATTGCTCGAGCTGCGCCAGGTCGCGCGGCGCTTCGCGATAAAACCTATGCAGGTCGCGCAGCATCGACCAGAACCGGGGCCGGATAAGATTGCGTTTTTCCGCAAACAATCCGGCCAGATTGCTGCCGGAATATTCCAGTTCGCCATTGGCGAGCGACACTGCAAATGACATGTCCGACAATTGCGTCGGCACTTCGAGATAATCGAACAGCGCCGTCAGATTCGGATAGGTCGCCTCGTTGTAAACGATGAAGCCGGTATCGACAGGAATCGGGCCTTTCGCACCGGCGATCGTAACGGTGTTAGAATGGCCGCCAATGCGATGGTCGCATTCGTAGACGGTGACCTTGTGCTTTTGACTGAGCAGCCACGCCGCCGCCATGCCGGAAATGCCGGTACCGATGACCGCTATGTTTTTCTGGATTGCGAAATTGCCGTGCATTGCTCGCCCTTGCTCCGGTTCGCCCGGCCACGCCGCTTTGCCTTTGCTGCGACCGGTGCGGTTACGGTCCGGAGCGAAGCTTGGATCACGGGCGAGGAAGGAAATTTGCTTGGCCGGCGTTGATCCAAGCACTCGCCCCGTTCGTATCCGGGGGCATGCAGGTCGAGAGCGCAGTCATTTGGCCCAGTTTTTCCAGGCATTATCCGGCTCCGAACCGGCTTGGAGCCGTCATGCCGGATGAGCGCTGCGGAACGGCCGCATGCAGCGCCGCCGATTGGATAAGGGCGATTGCCGCCCGACAGGACCGTGCCGCTTTCGCGTCGCTGTTCGAGTTCTATGCGCCGCGGGTCAAAGCGATGCTGATGCGCTCGGGCGCGGCGGCCGATGCGGCCGAAGACGTAGCGCAGGAGGCGCTACTGACGGTATGGCGCAAGGCGGCCCACTTCGATCCGGCACGCGCCAGCGCCTCGGCGTGGATTTTCACGATCGCGCGCAATCTGCGCATCGATCGGCTGCGCGGCGAAAGACGGGCGACGCTTTATGCACCGTTGGAGCTGATCGAGCCTGAATTGCCGCAAACTCCGGACCATGCGCTCAGTGCGTTGGAACGCGACGAGCGGGTGCGTGCCGCGCTGAGGGAACTCTCGCCGGAACAAGTTCGTGTCTTACAGCTTTCGTTTTTCGAAGGCCGCGCCCACGGCGATATCGCGGCACTGCTCAATCTGCCACTCGGTACGGTCAAATCGCGCGTTCGTCTCGCCATGGGCCGGCTGCGCAATCTGCTAGGTGACCTGCAATGACCATAAAACACCACCCAAGCGACGCGACTTTGGCGTCATACGCCTCGGGCACGCTCGACGAGGCCCGCGGCCTCGTGGTCGCGACGCATCTGTCGCTCTGTGCCCAGTGCCGCAATGCCGTGCGTGCGTTCGAGCAGGGCGGCGGCGCGATGCTGGACGAGGCTGAACCGGCTGCGATGTCGCCCGGCGCCTTGCAGCGCGCGATGGCGTCGCTCGGCCCGCTCGATATCATTGCGCCCGCGATCGGCGGCGAAGGCGGCGCCCGCGACGTTCCGGCGCCGCTGTCGCGCTATGCCATGGGTCCGTGGCGCTGGATCGGACGCGGTGTGCAGTGGCGTTCAGTCGATGTCGTGTCCGACCAGGGCGTGCGCGTCTTCATGCTCAAGGCCAAGCCCGGCACGAAACTGCCGCGGCATCGGCATACCGGCACGGAATGGACCTGCGTCTTCGAAGGCGCGTTCAGTCATCAGTTCGGACGCTATGACGCCGGCGACTTCGACGAGGCCGACGAGACCGTCGAGCACGATCCGGTCGTGGACTCGGCGATGGGCTGCGTCTGTCTTGTGGCGCTGCAAGGCAATATCGAGCTGCAAGGTTTTTTCGGAAAGCTGCTGCAACCGTTCGTGCGCATCTGAGCGGGCGTGAAAGGTCATGACAATCGCCTCCGCCAGCGGCACGTCGGGCGATAACAGATTCACGTGGTCGTTGCCGAATCGCACCGTGCTCACGCGCGACGTTCCCTATGCGAAGGGCGCGCGGCGCATGCTCGATATCTGCCGGCCGCGAACCGCGGTGGCGGCTCCCGTGGTCGTCTTTTTTTATGGTGGCGGCTGGCGCAGCGGCAATAAGCGTCTTTATCGCTATGTCGCCAGGGCGCTGGCGCGGCGCGGTTATGTCGCCGTGCTGCCGGACTACCGGATTTATCCGGAAGTCCGCTACCCTGATTTTCTCGACGACGGCGCCGGCGCCGTACGCTGGGCCAAGGACAATGTCGCGGCTTTCGGCGGCGATCCGCAAAAAATCTTTTTGATGGGTCATTCGGCCGGCGCCCATATTGCGGCGATGCTGGCGGTCGATCCGGTCTGGCTGCGAAAAACCGGCCTGGTGCCGGGTCGCGACATTGCCGGGCTGATCGGTCTGGCTGGCCCGTACGATTTCCTGCCGCTGCGCGATGAAATGCTGAAAATCATTTTCGGCGGCGCCGACCGGCTTGAAACGCAGCCGATCTGCCACGTCGCGCCTGGCGCGCCGCCGGCGTTGCTGTTGACGGGCGATGCGGACGATGTCGTGGATCCAGGCAATTCCACCCGTTTCGCCGAGCGGCTGCGCGCGACCGGCAATGATGCCACCGCGGTGATCTATCCGCGTGTCGGTCACTACAACATTGTTGCGGCGCTGGCGCTGTTCTTGCCGTTTTTTGCTCCGGTACTGCGCGATGCCGATGCCTTCATTGCGCGGACGCTCCGGTCCCGCCGCGCGCAGGCTGTATCATGAGCGCCTCGACGTTTATCGCCATTCTAGTTGCGGTGAGCGTGGCGCTGTCGGCGATCATGAGCGGCGCATGGCTCGCCTGGCGCGGCACGAAAAACTCGGGCTGGATCGATACCACCTGGACGTTCGGGCTGGGTGCGGTCGGCTGTGCCGGCGCGCTGAGCCCGTGGCTCTTCTCCGGCACGCTTACGGCGCGGCAGGCGCTTGTCGCAACACTTATCGTGACCTGGGCGCTTCGCCTCGGCCTGCACATCGCGTCACGCACCGCCGGCATCAAGGACGATCCGCGTTACGGCAAAATGGCTGCCGCGTGGGGCGCCGACGCATCGCGGCAGATGTTTTTCCTTGCCCAAAAGCAGGCGTTGGTCAGTATTCCGCTGGCGCTGTCGATGGTTCTCGCCGCCTGGAATCCGCTGCTTGGATTACGCGCGCAAGATGCGCTCGGCGCGCTGGTACTCATCGCGGCCATCGCCGGCGAGAGCATCGCCGATGCGCAGTTGCGGCGCTTCCGCGCTGATCCGGCCAATCGCGGCCATGTTTGCGATGTCGGACTTTGGGGTTGGTCGCGGCATCCGAATTATTTCTTCGAATGGCTCGGCTGGCTCGCTTATCCGCTGCTCGCCATCGACGTTGGCGGTGCCTATCCGTGGGGCTTTGCGGCGCTGGCTGGCCCGGTCTGCATGTATTGGCTTCTGGTGCATGTCTCCGGCATTCCGCCGCTTGAGGAGCACATGCTGGAGTGCCGCCCCGACGAATTCCGCGCCTATCAGGCGCGCACCAACGCCTTCTTTCCCGCGCCGCCGCGGACCATTTGAGGGAGCTGCAAATGAGCTTCGTGCAGACGATGACCGGCTTTGGCGAGCGCGCGCCGCTGCCCGACGCGGTGACGCGCGCGGCGATAAAGTTCCTTGTCGGCCGCACGCAGCGGCTGTTGTCGACCGCGCCCCGCGACGCCGACCGGCGTTTTGCAACCGCCATGGCGCCGTATCCGATCGCGCTCAATACTGCGGAGGCGAACGCGCAGCACTACGAGATTCCGGCCGCGTCCTTCGCGCTGGTTCTCGGCCCACAGCGTAAATATTCGTCATGCCTGTATGACGAGGGTGCCGACACGCTCGCTGCCGCCGAAGAGCGCGCGCTTGAGGTCAGCGCCGAGCACGCCGCGCTTGCTGACGGCCAGCGCATCCTCGAGCTCGGCTGCGGTTGGGGTTCGCTGTCTCTTTGGATGGCGCGGCATTATCCGGCGGCGCGGATCACGTCGGTGTCAAATTCGCAGTCGCAGCGGGCATTCATCGCCGGGCAGGCGAGGGCGGAAGGGCTCAGCAATCTTACCGTCGTCACCGCCGACATGAACGCGTTCGTGCCCGGCGGCCGGTTCGATCGCGTGGTCTCGGTCGAGATGTTCGAGCACATGGCGAATTGGCGGCCGTTGTTGGCGCGCATGCGCGATTGTCTCGAACCGGACGGCCGCATGTTCATGCACGTATTTGCAAACCGCCACGCCTCGTACCGCTTTTCGGCTGAAGACAAGGAAGACTGGATCGCGCGGCACTATTTCACCGGCGGCATCATGCCGAGCCGCGGCCTGATCCGGCAGTTTCCCGATCTTTTTTCGGTCGATGCCGAATGGTGGTGGAACGGCCGGCACTATCAACGCACCGCGCAAGACTGGCTCGACAATTTCGATCGCAATGGTGATGCGGTATTCGCAGTGCTCAAGGCGGTCTATGGCCGCGATGCAAAACTGTGGCAGCGGCGCTGGCGGCTGTTCTTTATGGCGACGGCGGGTCTGTTCGGCCATACCGGCGGCGAGGAGTGGGGCGTCAGTCATTACCGCCTGACGCCTGCCCGTTGGACAATCAGCGGGCGATAGCACGGACGGCGAAATAAGCCGCCGTGGCGGCAATGCCGGATGCGAGCGCGCCGTAGCCGATATCGAGCACGCTGATTTGCAGGTTCCAGTTGCGCAGCGTCGCATAATTGGTGAGGTCATAGGTCGCGTAGGCAAGTGCACCGAACAGAAGGGCAAGCGTCGTTGCGGTAATCGGCGCTTGTGCGCGCAGTGCCGGCAGCACGGCGAAGACCACGACGCCGATCGGAAAGGTCAAATAGAAGGCGATGGCCGGCGGGACGCGCAGGCTGGTCGCCAAAATGTCGCCCAGCGCCGGACGGTAAATCACCGGCCCCATTGTGGTCAGCCATACCGCATCGATTGCCCCGAACACCAGCAAAACGACGACATAGGCGATAAGATAGGACATCGGAAACTTCCCTTGGCATAGCGGCGCCCGGCGCGCCTGACGGGCTACGCCCGGCAGCGTGTCATGGATCACCGAAACCTTGGGAATTTAGCGCGAAGCGGCGCCGAGCAGCCGGTTGCTGTTGGCGTGTACGCTAGCCTTAAACGGCGAATAGGCACGTTCGGCGGCGGTGTAAAAGCCGTGGCCTTCGGATAGCGCGCGTTCGGCCGCCATGCCGGCCTTGGCAAAAACCGCGATTTTTTCCGCGACCATATCGGCGGCTTCATCTACCGCGTTCGGCGCGCCCGAGGCGAACAGCATGAGCCGCGCTGAGATCACGCTTTGCGCCTCGCAGGTGAAGCGCACGGCTTCCATCCAGCCGCCCCAGAAATCGTTCATCGCCAGCCCCGGTCATGGCGGCGCGCGGTGAAGGGTCTGCCGCCGCTCGACCGGAACAATGTTGCCGAAATTATCTAAAATTACCGCGCGCGATCCGTTAAAATTGAATCGATGCTGTCAGGCGGCGGTCTAGAGCGCCGGACCTTTGAAATCGGGAAATCGACCTTTTGCTTCGGCATGAACAAACTTCCCGCGCCGGCGGCATCCGGGCATGGCAACGGGACCATCACTCCTTGGAGTGAGGTCCCGCTCCATCCATTAATGCTCGTTTGGGCTACGGGCAGGGGTGTTGCAGCCCGTCATAACCCGTAAAGCTTCCGGTAGCCGGATTATATGAGCGGTAACGCGCCTAGCACCATCCGGCGTCGTTGCCGCCTACAGCAACCGGCGGCGCAGAAGCGTAGCCGGGATAGTAGTCGTAATAGCCGCCATTGTTGTAGCCGCTCACATTGTAGCCTCCGCCGTAGCCGCCGCCGTAATAGCCCGGCGCCCAAAGCGGCGAAGTTGCCGCCGCCACGGCGCCGCCGACCACGCCGGCTGCGACCGCGCCCGGCCAAAAGCCGCCGCCATGCCAACCCCATGGTCTCGCGGAAGCGGTCTCGACGCTCACCGCCATCGTACAGGCCGCCAGCGAAACAGCAGCAACGCCGGCCAATAGTTTCGATCTCATCTTTACCTCCAATCTCGCCGATGCGAGTTCCAGTGTTAGTTCCAAGGGTGGACGATCAGGTTCCGGCCGGTCTGTTACCGCGCCGCTAGGTCGATAACCGGCGGTTGTGAGCCGTTGTTCCGTGCCGGGGCACGGTGTCGCATTCACATGCGCGTGCGGTCGATGCCTTCGCGGCCGCCCGGCAAAAATCGTTGGCTTGGGGCGACACCATCGAAGGGAACGGATCATCTGCGGAGCAGCACCATCGAGATCGCCGGCACGTAAGTGATGACGAGCAGCGCCAGGAAATTGACCACCACGAACGGCAGCACGCCGCGATAGATCATGCCCATCGGCACGTTGAAGATCGCCTTGGCGGCGAACAGGTTGAGTCCGAACGGCGGCATGTAGAGGCCGATGCTCAAATTGACCGCCATGATGATGCCGAAATGCAGCGCATTGACGCCGGCCGCTTCGACTACTGGCAGCAATAACGGCGTCAGGATCAGGATCGCAGCGGGCGGTTCGAGAAAGCTGCCGGCGACAAGCAGTCCGGCATTGACGAACAACAGCGTCTGCCAGTGCGGCAATTGCATCGCCGTGACTTGATCGATCAAATGCCCGGGAATGCCGCTCGTCGTCATCAGCCAGGAATAAACTCCGGCGCCGGTGACGATGATCAGGATCTGCGCGATCAGATAAACCGAGCTGACGATGACTTGCCACAGCTCCGCGAGTCCTATCTCGCGATAGACGGCCATGGAAACGAACAGCGAATAGACCACCGCGACGCCGGCGGCCTCGGTCGGCGTGAACACGCCGCCGTAAATGCCGCCGAAAATAACGACGATGGTGCCGATCGCCCAGCTCGCCTCCTTGGTCGAGGTCCAGATATTCTTCCAGCGCGCCGGCGACGACAGCGGCACCATTTTGATCCGCGCATAGATCATCACGTAGATCGCGTCGACGATGCCGATCAGAAGGCTCGGCAGGATGCCAGCGGTGAACAGCTTTATCGCCGAGACCTGCGCCGACATTGCATAAAGAATCATCGAGATCGACGGCGGAATGATCACCGCGACGGCGCCGGACGACGTGATCAGGCTCACCGCAAAGCGCTCGCTGTAGCCGTGCTTGGTGAGCGAGGGAAACAACAGCCGGCCGATGGCGACCACGGTGCCGACGGATGTATGCGCCATGGCGCCGAACAGTTCCGAGGACGCCACCGTCGTCACCGCGAGCGAGCCGCGTACGCCGCCGATGATCGATACGACCCAGGTGACGACTCGATTGGCAATGCCGCCGCGGCCCATGATCTCACCGGCCAGCACAAAAAACGGCACCGCCAGCAGCGGGAAATTGTCGAGTGAGCCGAACATGTAGGTCTGCACGGCCTGGGTCGGCACATGGGCGACGAACAGGATCGCCGCCGTGGAGGTGAGGATCAGCACCACGAAGATCGGCAAGCCGAGGATCAGGAGGATCGTCGGCAGGATGAAGTAGACGAATCGCTGCCGACATTTCAGTGCTCGACTTCGCGGCTCGATATCACATCGTCGTGGCGTACGCCGAGCACGATCAGCCGCACCGCGATCAGGAGCGCCATCAGGATCATGCCGAGCGGCACGACCGCTTGCGGGATGACCAGCAGAATATTGGCCAACTCACTGCGCTGATCGAGCTCATGCAGCATGGTCATCACCGGCCAGGCGAAGTAGGCGACCATGATGCAGGTTGCGATCGTGGCCAGATCGGAAAAAATCTCGAACGCAGCGCGTGCGCGGGGCGGCAGCAGCGAGACGATCACATCCATTCTGATATGGCGGCCGAGCCAGCCGACCGGCGGCGCGGCAAGAAATACCGCGCCGATCATCAAAAACAGCATTGCCTCTTCGGCCCAAGAGATGGAGACCGAGAAGCAATATCGACCGATGATATTGGCAAAGTTGATGGCGACGCTGGCGATCAGCATCAGCCCCGCTGCGACGCGAAGCACGGCCATCAGCCCGTTGGCGCTTCGCAGCAGAGCGTCGCGCATCGGTGCTCAGTTTTTTGCGGCGACCGCGCGCACCATTTGCAGCATGTCATGCACTGCCGGCTGATCCTTGGTGGCTTCGTCGCCCACCGGCCCGAGCAAGTCCTTCATGGCGCCGACCTGGCTCGGGGGAATCATATGAATTTCGCCGCCAAGGGCTTTCCAGTCTGCATCGAGTTTCTTGGTGAACTCGATCTCCCAGGCCTGCGTCCTCTTCTGGACGGTCACGCCGGCATCCAAAACGACCTTTTGCAAGTCCGGCGGCAGCGTATCAAGCCACGGCTTCGACACCATCGCGATGGCAATGAGATAGGTATCGTTGGTGACGGTAATCACCTTGATGAGATCGTTCATCTTCAACGCGACGAACACCGACATGCCCGAGATGGTGCCGTCGATCGTGCCTTGATCGAGCGCCGGCATGACTTCGGACAGCGGCATGCCGACACCGGTGGCGCCGAGTTTCGCCATTTTCTGCCGTTCCAGCTCGGTGCCGTTGATGCGCAGCTTCTTGCCTTTGAAATCGTCGAGCGTGAGGATCGGCTTCTTGGCGCCGTAGTCGGATGCGCCGATCGCCAGGGTGGCGATTCCGACCATGCGCTTGGGCGCTGCGAGATCGAACATCGCCTTCTCGACCGCCGGATCGTGGATCGTCGCCTCGGCATTGGCATCGTCCTTGAACAGCAGCGGCGTCGAGAACACGCCGAAGCGGGGATCGACGCCGACAAAGAAATCGACAGGGCCGATGAATCCCTGAATGTTGCCGAGTTGCACACCCTCAATCTCGCGCGGGATTGGGCCAAGCTGGCTGGCGGGATAAATCTGCACTTCGATGCGGCCGCCCGACGCCTTTTCGACCTCTTCCTTGTAGAACTTGATGAATTGGTGCTGCGTCTCGTTTATGGTCGCAGTGCCAAACTTCATCACGAAATCGGCGGCTGCTGCCGGCGCCGCCGGCGCGATCCACGCAAGCGCTGCTGCCGCCACGGCGGCATAAAATTTTCTCGTCATCGTTCCCCCCGGTTATGTCCCCCAGACATTGCACTGACTATAGTGGGCCGCTGGGGCTTGCCAAGGGTCGTCACAAGGGGCTTTTCGCCGCGACATGAGCGAAGTGGGGCTGAAGAAGAACGCGATTTCATTCGCGTCGAATGTCGTCATCGGTGTCGCCTCGACGGCGCCCGCCTATTCCCTCGCGGCGGCGCTGCCGGCGCTGGCTGCGGCGGCGAAATTCGGTGTGCCGGCGATCCTGATCCTCGCCTTCCTGCCGATCTTGTTTGTCGCCGTGGCCTACTATCATCTCAACCGCGCCGATCCCGATTGCGGCACATCGTTCGCCTGGGCGACGCACGCTTTCGGCCCTTACGGCGGCTGGATGACTGGCTGGGCCATCCTCGCCACCGACATCCTGGTCATGCCCGGACTGGCGCAAATCGCGGGCGAATATTCGCTGCATCTCGTCGGCGTCGAACAACCGGCGGTCGCGGCCGTCACCGCGGTGGGCGTCGGCTGGATCGTGGTGATGACGTTCATCTGCTATTACGGCATCGAGCTTTCCGCCGCCACGCAGAAATTCCTGCTCGCTGCCGAGCTCGTCATTCTTTTGATCTTCGCCGTCGTCGCGCTGACGAAAGTGTATTCGGGCACAGTCCCGGGTTCGCCGGTCGCGGTCTCGTGGTTCAATCCGTTCACGGTGGATAACGGCAGCGACTTCATGCAGGCGATGCTTGTTGCGATTTTCATCTATTGGGGCTGGGACACCGGCGCGACGGTGAACGAAGAGACCGAAAATCCCAGAATCGCGCCGGCGCGTGCCGCCGTTGTCTCGACCGTGTTGCTGGTGGGTATTTATTTGATTGTATCAGTCGCCGCGATCGCGTTCGCGGAGCCGGAGCTGTCGACCTATAACGGCGATGACTTCCTCGCGCCGCTGGCCAATCATGTGCTCGGTACCGGCATGGATAAGCTCTTGATCGTCGCGGTGCTGACGTCAGCGGCCGCGTGCACGCAGACCACCATCTTGCCGGCGGCGCGCACGGCGATCTCGATGGCGCGGGTCGGCGCCTTGCCGAAGCGGTTTGGCGACATTCATCCGCGCCATCTGACGCCGGGTTTTGCCACGCTTGCCATGGGGGCGATCTCGATCGCGTGGTATATCGGAATCGTTTTCCTCTCCGACAATAACGTGCTGGCGGACTCTGTCACGGCGACGGCGATCGGCATCGCATTCTATTACGGGCTCACCGGCTTTGCCTGCGTCGTCTATTTCCGGCGCGAGATATTCAAGAGCCTGAAGAACTTCGTCTTCATTGGCGTTGTGCCCGCTATCGGCGGCCTCAGCATGCTGGCGTTGTTCGTCGGTGCATGCGTCAACTTCGCAAATCCCGACCAGAACAAAACGTCGTTCGACGGTATCGGGGCGGCACTGATCTTCGGCCTCGGCGGTCTTGGCATCGGTGTTCTGCTGATGGCATGGGCGCGGCTGTCCTTGCCGGCATTTTTCCGGCGTCGCCGCGAAGTCGCCCAGCCTGACATGGTCGCTGTCCGGCAATAATCAACGAATCAATTGTCACTTTTTCATTGACATTCGGTCACCGTTCGGTTATAGGCAAATACTCGCTCATTCGAAGGACGCCTTTCGCGAAGGTATTCCGGAAAGCGGAGCGAGTGCGGTGCCCGCGGGCGGAAGCGATACGGTCCGCTCCCGGGCGGCTTGGGCATCAGTCTCCCGGCATTATGACCGGGGCGCGAGGTGCTCGCTGGACTGGGACAGGCGAAGGCGGGTAACGCCCGTTCAGACCACGTCCCAGGAAGCCTGGCCTGAAGCTGAGCCTTAGGGACGATGACTCCCTTTGGCGAGAGCCGCGGTGGGACGCCGATAGGCGAGCGCGCCCCCTCCAAAACCTCCCGCGCAAGCGTGAGGACAAAGAGACAAGGGCGCGTGCCGCACCCGCAACGGTGCGGAGGTTGCGACACAGCGCCTGTCGGCGTTCCGCTTCCTTCTTTCTTCCCGGTCAGTGAGGCGGAGGAAAGAAGGAAAAATTCGTGGCTTTGGTGCTTTTGTTGAAATGACTCGGATGCGGAGGCATCGCGAGAACGAGATTGCTTGTCGCCTTGCAGGTCCGCAAAACGTTGACCGTCACCCTGAGGTGCTCGCCGCTACGCGGCGAGCACCTCAGGGTGAGGGAAAAAGGCAGGAGAGTTTGAACGGTATCCCACCCCGATCAAATGAGCTAATGTTGCGCAAAAGGGAAACGACGGGGATGGGGAGCGTATCAAATGCCGGATGTCAGTAGCGTCGCGCAAGTTCCGCAAAGTGTGACCGAAAGCTGGTGGCCTAAGGGTTGGTGGTCGCTCGTCGATTTCAAGATCGGCATCATTCCGCTGCCGGTGTTTGTGATTCTGATCGGTGTGATTGCCGGCTTCGCCGCCACCGGGACGGTACCGTCCGATATCCTGATGGCTATCGTACTGCTCTCGATGGGCGGCTTTGCCTGCGCCGAACTCGGAAAACGCATCCCGATCATCCGCAACATCGGCGCGGCGGCGATTTTCGCCACCTTCATCCCGTCTTATCTCGCGTTCCACCATCTGTTGCCGGCCTCGATCTTGAATTCGGTGACGCAGTTCACCAAGGATTCGAACTTCCTCTACTTGTTCATTGCCTGCATCATCGTCGGCAGCATTCTGGGGATGGACCGCGGCGTCCTCATCAAGGGTTTCATTAAAATCTTTATTCCTTTGATTTCGGGATCGGTGGTCGGCGGCATCGTCGGCACCGTCATCGGTACGCTGCTCGGGCTCGGTGCCTACCACACATTCTTCTTTGTCGTCGTGCCGATCATGGCCGGCGGCGTCGGCGAAGGTGCGATACCGCTCTCGATCGGCTATTCGCAGATCCTGCATCAGCCTCAGGGCGATCTGTTCGCCCAGGTGCTGCCGCCTGTCATGCTTGGCAGCCTGACCGCCATTCTGATCGCGGGCACGCTTAATTTTGTCGGCAAGAAATATCCGCAGCTTACCGGCGAGGGCCGCCTGCAACCCGGCGAACACGATGAACTCGAGTTCGAAGAGAAGAACGACGAGGCCTATGTCGATGTCACTACCATCGCCGCCGCCGTCGTCACCGCGGTGACGCTTTATCTGATCGGCGCGCTGACGCAGCGGCTGTTCAGCTTTCCGGCGCCGGTGGCGATGCTGATCCTCGCGGTGGCGCTGAAGCTGATGCGGGCAGTCTCGCCGTCGCTCCAGCTCGGCGCCTTTCACGTCTACAAATTCTTCTCAACGGCGGTCACCTATCCGCTGCTGTTCGCCATCGGCGTTTCGCTCACGCCCTGGGACAAATTGGTCGCCGCGTTCACGGTGCCTTATCTCATCACTATCGTCTCGACCGTGGTGGCGATCATCGCGACGGGATTTTTTGTCGGCGGCTGGCTGAAAATGTATCCGATCGACACCGCCATCGTCACCGCCTGCCACAGCGGGCAGGGCGGCACCGGCGACGTCGCGATCCTCACTGCCGGCAACCGGATGCAATTGATGCCGTTTGCTCAGATCGCCACGCGTATCGGCGGCGCGGCGACCGTGACGCTGGTGCTAATTATCCTGACGCAAATCGGATAGACGGCGAGCGCCGCCTCAGATCAGCGGGCGTTGCGGAATTTCTTCGTCGAAATATTGCGCTACCCGCGCCAATACGCGCGGATTGGTCAGGGTGAGATTGCCGTTGGTGCGCGTGAACATGCCCATGCGCCGCAGCCGCGCGAGCGTCTTGTTGGTATGAACGAGGGAGAGGCCGAGCGCGTCGGCGATATGCTCTTGGGTAAGCGGAAATTCAAATGTGTCGTCGGTCACGAGGCCAAGCATTTTGGCCCGCTTGTAGAGGGTTACGATCAGCGCCGCGATGCGCTCCGCGGCGCTGCGGCGGCCGACGCTGGTGAGGTTCTCGTCGACGAAGCTTTCCTCTCGCGCGCCGAGCCAGGCGACGTCGAAGGCCAAGTCGGGCATCTGTCCGAACAGCGCCCAGACTTTGCGGCGCGGCAGGAGACACAATTGGACGTCGGTCAGGGCTTCGATGCCGTGCCGTGCCGCGTCGAACATGGCGGCCTGGAGTCCGATCAGATCGCCGGGCAGCAGGAAATTGAGGATCTGGCGGCGGCCATCCGAAAGCGTTTTGAAACGGAAGGCCCAGCCGAAATAAAGGGTGTAAAGCTCGGGGCTGTCCTCGCCGGCGCGAACGATCTCGGTACCGGCTGGCAGAGTAAGGTGCTCACGCTTCATATCGGCAATGGCGCCGAGCTCATTGTCCGTTATCGGGCGAAACAAGCCGCAGGCGCGCAACTCGCATTCCTGACAGGGCACCTGCATTGGAAGATCCTTTAAATATATACCGCTGAACCCATCTATTGCCGTGCGCGATCACGTGTGTGCTGGCAGTACGGGCCGGTCGACGGGTACGGGAAAGATGCATTGACAATCTTGGCGCGTAAAAAAAGTTCCATGTCCACAACCGGCGATTATGTCTTTTGACATAGGCACTTGCGGCACTTCTAAGATAGTTTTTCAGCATATTGTGAACATCGCAATTCATCCATTGAGTCCGGTCATGTCGATTGCACGTGTGAACGTTGGGCGACCCGTCGGCGCGTTGGCGCCGGCAGAACAGCGACAGCCGTGCAGCCGCCGCTAACCGATTCAAAACCGCTTACTCTGCTCAACCGGAGCCTGTTCGTTACGGCCGTTCTCGCGGCGCTGATGCTTGCGGCTGCATTCTGGCTCGGTGCGCGCAACAAGACCGATGACGCTTGGGTCCAGCACTCGCTTGCCGTGCGCGCTCAGCTCATTCGCGTCCTGAGCCTGGTGCAAAGCGCGGAGACCGGTCAGCGCGGCTTTCTGCTTACCGGACGCGACGATTATCTCGAGCCCTATACAAGGGCCGGTCATGAGCTGCCGCAGAATCTCGACCGTCTTGCCGATCTGGTCACGGACAATCCCAGGCAAGTGGCAGCGACCGCCGACCTGCGCCAGCTCGTAAGGCAAAAGGTCGATGAATTGGGCTCCACTGTTAATGCCAGCAAAGCCGGACATCAGGCCGAGGCATTGGCCATCGTCAACGATGACAACGGCTTCCGGCTCATGCTGGAAATTCGCCAGAAAATTGCGGCGATGGAGGCGGAGGAGGATCGGCTACTGACCGAGCGGCAGGAGAGCGCGACGCGTTCAGGCCTGCTGCTTCAGGCCGGTGTCGCCATTGCGTTTCTCCTGATCGCCATCCTCGGCGCCTTGATCGCGCGGTTCACCCGCCAGGCGTTTAGCACGCTTGCCGCCGCGAAAGACCGACTTCTTGTTTCCAACGATCAATTGCTCGAGCAAATGAACCGCCGCGAGGAAGTGGAAAATCAGCTCCGCCAATCGCAGAAGATGCAGGCAATCGGCCAGCTCACCGGCGGCATCGCCCACGACTTCAATAATATGCTCGGCGTGATAATGGGGGCGCACGATCTCATCTTGCGGCGCATCCGCAAGGGCGACTTCGGCATCGAACGCTTCGTCGAGGCGGCGGCCAATGCGGCCGAGCGCGCCGCGTTGCTCACGCAACGGTTGCTCGCCTTCGCGCGCCAACAGCCGCTGGCGCCGCAGCCGATCGACGCCAATAAGATGATCTCCGGCATGTCCGAATTGCTGAAATCGACACTGGGCGAGCACATCCAGATTGAGGCCGTGACCGCGGCCGGCTTATGGACGGTCAACGCCGACGCGCAGCAGCTCGAAAGCGCCATCCTGAACGTATCGATAAATGCCCGTGACGCCATGCCAGAGGGCGGCAAGCTGACTATTGAAACGGCCAACGCGTATTTGGACGAGGCCTATTGCCGGCAGAATCCCGAGATCGAGCCCGGCCAGTTCGTGCTGATCGCGATTACCGATACCGGCACCGGCATGGACCCGGCAGTGGCAGCGCGCGTGTTCGATCCATTTTTCACGACCAAGCCCACCGGCAAAGGGACCGGCTTGGGCCTCAGTCAAGTCTACGGCTTCGTCAAACAATCGCACGGGCACATCAAGATCTATTCCGAAGTCGGCGCCGGCACGACGGTGAAGATCTATCTGCCCCGCCTCACGGGCGACGCGAAGGAAGTCAAGCCGGCGGCGGTCGAGCCGGTGCGGACCGGCGACCGCAGTGAGATCATTCTCGTCGTCGAGGACGATTCGCTAATGCGCCGGCTGACCAGCGAGGCGCTGCATGAACTCGGATATACCGTCTTCGATAGTGACAGTGCGGCGAACGCGCTTGCGATTATCGACCGGGAGCCCAAGGTGACGTTGCTGTTCACCGACGTGGTGATGCCGGATATCAACGGCAAGAAGCTCGCTGACGAGGCGTTTCGCCGGCGTCCGGGCCTGAAGGTCCTGTTCACCACCGGCTACACGGCGAACGCTGTGGTGCATGGCGGCGTGCTCGATGCCGGCGTGAATTTCATTTCCAAACCATTCACGCTCGACCAATTGGCGTCCAAGGTTCGTGCGGTGCTGGACGCGTGATCAGCCGCGACGAACAAAAACCGCGCTGCACATTAGGCGAATTTGTCGCGGGATTGTCGTTGTCCCTGGTCTGGCTATCAGTTAACGTTTCGGCCGGACAGTCGCCGGCCGTAGAACTAAAAGGGGAGGACGGAATGAACGTCGCGCGGCGCAGACTGCTGACGCAGGGCCTGTTGCTTGCCTGCGCAGTCGCTCTCGTCTCGGCCCTGCCACTCGGCGCGGCGAGAGCGCAGGCGCAACAGCCGATCGTGATGAAGATATCGCTTGCCGCGCTCAACGATCCGCTGCACCAGTTTGCCAAGGATTATGCGGCACTGATCGACAAGGATTCGGGCGGTCGCATCAAGACCGAAATCTACCCGGCGAGCCAGCTCGGGGCGATTCCGCGGCAGATCGAGGGTACGCAATTTGGCGCGATACAGTGCGTTATCACGCCGCCGGAATTCTTTTCCGGCGTCGACGAACGTTACGAGGTGATGGCGGCGCCCGGGCTTTTTGCGACACTGGCGCACGCGCAACGCGTGACCGGCGATCCGGAAGTCCGCAAGCTGATACTGGGCCTTGGCGCCGATAAAGGACTGCACGGCGTGGCGCTGCTCACTTCGCAGCCGTCGCAAGTAATCGCCAAAAGCGCAGTCCGCCATCTCGAAGACTTCAAAGGCAAGAAGCTCCGGGTATTCGCCTCGCAGTTCCAGAGTGTCGCTTTTGCCCGGCTCGGCGTGACGCCGGTGGCGATGACACTGGGCGATGTCCTGCCGGCGCTCCAGCAGGGCGCGATCGATGGCGCCGTCGCCGGCACCGTGATCTACTCGGCGATGCATTATCAGGATGCCGCGAAATATGTGACCGATATCGGCCAGCCGGTGGTGTTTGGTCTCGCTGCCGTCAGTAAGAAATGGTACGATGCGCTACCGGCGGACTTGCAGCAGATCATCGATAAAGATGCCGCCGCGGCCAACATACAGGTCAATCCGCAAAGCGTTGAGATCATCGCGCAAGCCAACAAAAAATGGACGGACAGCGGAGGCGAATTGATCAGCCTGCCGCCGGACGAGCAGGCAGCGATGCTCAAGACCTTCGCCAGCGTCGGTGAAGACGTTTCGAAAACGAAGCCGCAGGTGGGTGAAGCCTATCAGGTGGTGGTCGCCGCGGCGCAACGGGCCAAATAGGGCGCTGTGCCGTCTCTGCGGGCAGCCAAGGGAGACATCATGCTTTTCACAAAGAGCGAGACTCGCAGGCGGGCGTTTCTCGCATTCGCCGCGACTATCTTGTCAGGGGCTCTGACGTTCGGCGCCGCACAGGCGCAAGACAAGACCTTTGTTATGAAAATATCGACACCGACGCTCAATGCCGCGCCGGATCGCTTTGCCAAAGACTTCGGCGCCGCCGTCGAGAAGGATTCGGGCGGCCGCATCAAGGCGGAAGTTTATCCCGCGAGCCAGCTCGGCTCGATTCCGCGCCAGATCGAAGGCACCCAGTTCGGCGCTATCCAATGCGTGGTCGTTCCGCCCGAATTTTTCGTCGGAATCGACGAGCGCTCCGAGGTACTGGCGGCACCCGGCCTTGTTAGCTCCATGGCGCAAGGACAGCGGGTGGCAGCGGACCCCGAGGTATTAAAGCTGATGCTCAGTATCGGCAGCGACAAAGGGTTGCACGGCGTTGGATTGTTCATTGCTGAACCGAACGAGGTGATCACCAAAAATGCGATCCGACACGTCGCCGACTTCAAGGGCAAGAAGCTGCGGATTTTTGCGTCGGATTTCCAGTCGGTCGCATTCCAGCGGCTGGGCGCCACGCCAGTAGCAATGTCTCCCGGCGATGTCTTGGCGGCGATCCAGCAAGGGTCTCTCGACGGCGCGACCGCCGGTGTTGAACTCCTCAACGGGCTGCATTTTGCGGACGCTGCGAAATACATCACCATGAGCGCCCAGTCGTCCATCTTCATCATCGCTGAGGTCAGCAAGAAATGGTACGATTCACTGCCAGCCGACTTGCAGCAAATAGTCGACCGGGCCGGCACCAACGTATCTCTGGCGATCAATCCAGAAGCGGTGGAGATTCTCGAAGGCGCGCGGAAGGGTTGGGTCAATGCCGGGGGTGAATTGATCGACCTGCCGCCCGATGAACAAGCCGCGTTGATCAAAACGCTGGCGAGCGTCGGCGAGGACGTATCAAAGACCAAGCCAAAGGTCAGCGAAGCCTATCAGGTCGTCGTCGCAGCGGCGCAGCGGGGTAAATAGACCGCTGTGCCGTCTTGCCGGCAAAAGGAGGGGGACGCCATGCACTTCAAAAAAAGCGGGGCCGGCACGCAGGTGCTTCTTGCGGTCGCCGCGGCTGTCTTGTCGGTGGCACTTACGGTCGGCTCCACTCTGGCCGAAGACAAGACCTATGTGATGAAGATCGGTACTCCGACTGTCAACGATACGCCGGAGGAGTTCAGCCGCGGCTTTTCCCAAATGGTCGAGAAGGACTCCGGCGGCCGCCTCAAAGTCGAGGTCTATTCCGCAAGCAAATTGGGCTCGATGCCGCGCGAGATCGAGGGCGTGCAATTCGGCTCGATCGAATGCGTGATCATTCCGCCCGAATTCTTCGTCGGCATTGATGAGCGTTTCGAAGTTCTGGCCACGCCGGGTCTTCTGGTTTCGCTGGCGCACGGCCAAAGGCTACTCGCTCAGCCCGATGTCATGAAGATGATGCTCTCCCTCGGCGCCGATAAGGGGTTGCACGGCGTCGGGCTTTACATGGCGCTGCCGTCCGCTCTCGTTTCAAGAACGCCGATCCGGCAACTTGCCGATATCAAAGGCAAGAAAATTCGGGTCTTTGCCTCGAAATTCCAAACCGAGGCCTTCGATCGTCTTGGCGCTACCCCGGTGGCGATGAGTCTCGGCGACGTCCTGCCCGGCATTCAGCAGGGCACAATCGACGGGTCGATTTCGGGCATCACCGTGTTCAATGCGTTCCATTATCAGGACGCGGCGAAATACGTCACCGAGATCAATCAGCCGGCCATCTTCCTGATGGTCGAGGTCAGCAAAAAGTGGTTCGACGCGCTGCCGAAAGATTTGCAGGACATCATCGACCGCGATGCCGCCGCTGAATCGGTCGCCATCAATCCGTTTGCCCAGGGGCTCTGGGAGAAAGCACGCAAATCCTGGGTCGATGGCGGCGGAGAACTCATCAGCTTGCCTAAAGACGATCAGGCGGAGATGATGAAGACGCTGTCGAACGTCGGTGAAAACATAGCAAAGAGCAAGCCTCAGCTCTATGACGCGTATAAGGTTGTGACGGCAGCCGCGCAACGAACGCGCTAAAGGCATACGTCCTTGAAATGAGAAAAGGCAGCACGTTGGACCCGATTGGAGGGTCAATATGGTCACCACAAAACGCGGACTGGCGCCGGCCGCACTAGCTGTCGGTGCATTCCTTGTGTGGGCAACATTGGCGATCGGCGCGCGCGCCGATGATAAGCCCATTGCGATGAAGATATCGCTGGCGACGCTGGACGATGCGATTCATCAATTCGCCAAGAACTACGCAGCCGCCGTCGAAAAGGATTCAAACGGGCGCATCAAGCCCGAAATCTATCCGGCGAGCCAGTTAGGCTCGATACAGCGGCAAGCCGAAGGCGTGCAATTCGGCGTCATCCAAAGCCAGATCGTAGCTCCGGAATTTCTGGTCGGCATCGACGAACGCTTTGAAGTGTTGGCTGCTCCCGGCTTGGTCACGTCCTGGGCGGCCGGACAACGCCTCGCCGCCGATTCGGCCGTGCGTAACATGATGCTCGGTCTCGGAGCCGATAAGGGTCTGCATGGTGCAGGGCTTTTCATGGCGGCGCCTTCGTCGATCGTCGCGATAAAGCCGATCCGTCAACTCGCCGACTTCAAGGGCAGGAAAATACGGATATTTGCTTCGCAGTTCGAAAGCGTAGCGGTCCAACGACTAGGCGCGATCCCCAAGGCAATGACTTTGGCCGAGGTGCTGCCCGCACTGCAGGATAATTCCCTCGACGGCGCCATAACGAGCTTGAGCAACGATAATACGATGCATTACGTAAACGTGGCGAAATACGTGACGGAGATCAGCCAGCCTGTCATCTTCGGCATCGTCGAAATCAGCAAAAAATGGTATGGTTCACTGCCCTCGGACTTGCAGCATATCATCGATAATGATGCGGCCGCGCAATCGGTGGCCATCAATCCGCGGGCGATAGAAATCAATGAAAACGCACGCAAGGCGTGGATCGAAAGCGGTGGCGAACTTCTCAGCCTGCCACCTGATGATCAGGCGGCAATGCTCAAAATCCTGGCCAATATCGGCGACGAGGTGGCGAGCACCAAGCCGCAGCTCAGCGCTGCCTATAAGTTAATCACCGATGCGGCACAGCGAACGAAGTAGGAAAGTGCGCGGAGATTGTCGCGCGGCGCGGGCCGCTGGGCCATTGTCCACCGCCCGGCTATCCTCTAACGTGGCAAGCGGATGACAAGCGGGGAGTAAGAGTTAAGGACGGGCGTGGCAGTCGGTCACACCGAAAAAAATTCGCAGCCAGCGCATTATAAATGAGCGTCCGTCGTGTTTGTGGGAGCAAATCCGGCGGCAATTAGCTGATTGTTTCAAAGCTGGGGTTCGACAGAGGGAGCAAGGACATGCGTCTTCGGAAACGTCCGGAATCCGCGCGGAAGGCGGCTGCCGCGGGCGCGTTCGTCTTGTCGCTTATGCTGACACTCGGTACGGCGCGGGCCGAGGACAAGACCTACGTGATGAAGGTCACACTGCCGACCATCAATGATGCTCCGCATCAATTCGCAAAGGACTTCGCCGCGGCGGTAGAACGCGATTCAGGCGGCCGCATCAAGGGCGAGGTCTATCCCGCAAGCCAGTTGGGCTCGATCCCACGCATGATCGAGGGCACGCAATTCGGTGCCATCCAGGCGGCGGCCGTTCCACCGGAGTTTTTCGTCGGCGTTGATGAGCGTTTTGAAGTTATGGCGGCGCCCGGCCTCGTCGACTCGCTCGAGCACGGTCAGCGCGTCGCCGCCGATCCGGCGGTGTGGAAGGTGATGCTATCGCTTGGTTCCGGTAAAGGACTACACGGCGTCGGCCTGATGATGGCGCAACCGTCCTGCATTATTGCAAAGTCCGCGATCCGCCACATTGCGGATTTCAAAGGCAAGAAAATCAGGATATTTGCGTCGCAGTTCCAATCCACCGCTTTCGAGCGGCTGGGTGCTACTCCGGTGGCGATGACGCTTGCTGACGTCTTGCCGGCGCTGCAACAGGGCGCCATCGATGGCTCGGTCGCTGGTATTGGACCGTTTGTCCATCTGCACTTTGTCGATGCGGCGAAATACGTCACGGAGACCAATACGCCGGCGATCTTCATCATACTTGAGGTCAGCCAGAAGTGGTACGACACGCTGCCCAAGGACCTGCAAGAGATCGTCGACCGCGACGGCGCGGCAGTATCACAGTTGATCAATCCGACGGCTTTGAAGATGTATCAGGAACAGCGCAAGGCCTGGACCGATGCTGGTGGCGAACTCATCAGTCTGCCCCGCGACGAGCAGGCGTCGATGATGAAAACGCTCTCAAGCGTTGGCGATGATGTGTCGAAGTCGAAGCCGACGCTGCGTGAAGCCTATCAGATTGTCACTGACGCGGCGAATCGGACGCGGCAGGGTCCGAGCCAATGATCTGAAACGCGCGTGAGCGCGGCACGGCAGGTCCGACGATGATCGACGCTCTCGTCACAGGCGTAAGTTGGCTACTGGCGATTACCCGCTCGCTTGCGGGTATTTGCCTGCTTAGCAGTGTGGCGATCAACTTCGCCAACATTATCGGCCGCTATTTCTTCAGCGTGTCGATTCCCTGGGCTGAAGAGATCATGCTGTTCCTCATGGTCGGCTGTGTGTTCACGGGCTGTTGCGCGGTCGCATGGGAAGGCAGGCAGATTCGCATGGACGTCGTTCTCGGCATGCTGCCGGCCAAGGCTCGCAGTTTTCTCGAGCTTCTGTCGGAGCTTGCGCTGATCGCGACCGCTGCAGCGGTCACTGCGTTTGCCTGGCCGGTTATTGCTCAACTTGCGGCGTTCGATGAGCGAAGCCAGGCGGCGAACTTTCCGCTCGTCATTCCCCAGGCGATGATACCGATTGGCTACTCCTTGATGGCATTGCTCGTCGCGGTGCGGCTGATTTGGACTCCTCGCCGCGCCGCCGGCAGCGACGTCACGCATTAGGGCAGGCAGCGACGATGGCCTATTTCGTCTTCTTCGGGCTGCCGGTGATCCTGCTGGTAATCGGCTTTCCGATCTTCCTCATCCTGCTCGTGACAGCGGTTGTTGCGGTATTGACGGTTGCCGACGTGCCGACGGAGGCGATCCAGACCTATATGTTCGGCAGCCTCGACAACTTTCCACTGCTGGCTGTGCCATTCTTCGTACTGGCCGGCGAGATCATGGCGCAGGGCGGCATCGCGCGGAGGGTCATCGCCATGGTGATGGCCATGGTCGGCGGCGTTCGTGGCTCGCTCGCCGTGACAACGGTCGCCGCGTCGGAACTGTTCGGCGCGATGTCGCATACCGCCGTCGGCACCGTGGTGGCGATGGGCCGGATGATCTATCCCGCGCTCAAGGCGGGCGGTTACAACGAGCGCTTTTCGGTTGGCCTGATCGCCTCTTCAGGTGCGATTGCCGTCGTCATTCCGCCGTCGATCGCAATGATCCTTTACGCCATTTCGGCGGAGCAATCGGCTGTTCTGTTGTTCACCGCGGGGATTTTGCCGAGCCTTCTGATCGGCGTCATCGATGCCGCCTATGTCATGGGCTATGCGCGTTTCAAGGGTGTGCCGCTCGGCGATCGTGCACACTGGGCGACGATCTGGAAGACCAGCAAAGAGGCGAGCTGGTCGGTCGGCTCGCTGGCCGTGATTTTCGGCGGCATCTATGGCGGCGTCTTTACGCCGACCGAAGCCGCCGGCGTCGCGGTGGTCTATTCGCTTTTCGTGACGATATTCATCTATCGCGAGGTTGATCTCGCCGGCCTATGGCGGATCGTGATGGCTTCCGCTTTTCTGATCTCGCAGATCCTGCTGATCGTGACCTCGGCCGGGATTTATTCATGGTTGTTGACCACGAGCGGAATTCCGCAACAGATCGTGGCGTCGATCGAAGGCTTGCATTTGGCAAAGTGGGAGCTGCTGCTGATCCTCAATATCGGGCTGCTGCTCGCCGGAAGCTTTCTCGAGCCGCCGGCAGCGATCCTGATCCTGACACCGCTATTGCTGCCGATCGTGCGCGCCGCCGGCGTCAATCCAATTCACTTTGGTATTATTGTGGCGGTCAATCTCAGCGTCGGCATGTATACGCCGCCATTCGGACTCAATCTGTTTTCCTCGCAGGCGATCTTCAATGCGCCGCTGAGCCGGATTTATCTCGGCGTCTTGCCCTTCCTCGTCGTCAATTTCATCGCGCTCATGATTATTACGTACGTACCGGCGATCTCGATGGTGCTGGTCAGTCATTAATTGCGGGCATTTCGATCAATTGTTCCGGAATACATTCTCGGAACCAAAACATTCTTCGTACCGTTATTGACTTGCGGGATGATCCCGCCACAGGAGAAGTTCCTCATGGGTAACGAAAAAGAGAATCAGGGCGGCCAGCAGGGCGGTCAACAGAAGCCGGGCCAGCAAAATCAGCAGCCGGGTCGTCAAGGTGGCCAACAAGGCGGACAAGGCGGCCAGCAGGGTGGTGGCAGCCAGGGTGGACAGCAGAATCAGCGCTAGCCGCGCCCGCATCTCCCCATAGAAGTCCCCCGGCTTTGTCCGGGGGACTTTTGTTTACGGCGGCACGTAGTTATTTCACAAAGAACGTACTGTCACATAATTTCCCGGTTTTGAAGAAGCGCCATGAAGCTCTTTAAATGTCAGCATTGTGGGCAGCTTCTTTATTTTGAAAACTACAAATGCGAAAAATGCGGCCACGATCTCGGCTATATCACCGGCGCTGAGACGTTATCCGCGCTCGACCCGGAAGGCGGCAATTGGCGCGCGCTCGCGATCAAGAACAAGCTGTACCGCTTTTGCATCAATGCGCAGTTCAACGTCTGCAATTGGCTCGTTGAGACGGACTCGCAGGAGACCTACTGCGCCGCCTGCCGGCATAACCGTACAGTTCCTGATGCATCAGCGCCCGGCAATCTCGCAGCCTGGCAGAAAATTGAGATCGCCAAACACCGGCTGTTTTACACGCTGATAAAGTTAAAGTTGCCGCTCGATTGCGGGTTTAACGACAATCGCGAGCGTCTGGCGTTCGATTTTCTGGCGACGCCGCTCGATGCCGCGACCCCGAGGGTCATGACCGGCCATGATAATGGCTTGATCACCGTCGCTCTCGAAGAGGCCGATGACGCCGAGCGCGAAAAGCGGCGCACCACCATGCATGAGCCCTACCGCACACTGCTTGGGCACTTCCGGCACGAAACCGGACATTATTATTGGGACATCCTGGTCCGCGACGGCAATCAGCTCGAAGGCTGCCGACTGATCTTTGGCGACGAGCGGGCGGATTACGCGCAAGCACTGCAAAAGCATTATGCCGACGGGCCGCCCCCGAACTGGCAAGATAACTTTGTCAGCGCTTATGCCACCACGCATCCGTGGGAGGATTTCGCCGAGACCTGGGCACACTATCTGCACATCGTCGACACGCTAGAGATGGCGCGGGCTTTCGGCATCTACGTCAATCCGCCGATCGCACGCAGCGGGGAACTCGAAGCCGCTGTCGATTTCCAGCCCTATCGCGCGCCCGACGTTGCGACCTTGGTCGACACCTGGCTGCCCTTGAGCAATGCGCTCAATTCACTCAACCGGACCATGGGCCAGCCGGATATCTATCCGTTTATCCTGTCGCCCGCCGTCATCAAAAAGCTGGGGGCGATCCACGATCTCGTTCACGGCGACCGGCTTTCGACCAGTACCGATCTGGCCCCGGCCCCGGCCGCGGCGCGGCCGCCGGGGCCTGCGACGCAGGAGAGGGCCCAGCTCGTCGAGGAGCTCCTGGGGTCCTATTCCCAGCAGGTGCAGCCGTCGCGGCCGGGCTGGCGCGGCAAGCTGCGAAGGATTTTTTTAAGCTAATTCGCGGTTTTGCCGGAACCTTCCCCGTTCGGCCGCGTTCGCGGTCATGGCAAGGAAGGTGAGGCCCGAAATTGAGGGGGAGACCTCCACTTCGGCATCGGAACTGGCGGCGGGATTCGTTCCTGCCCGCATTCGCGCGCCTGGCGCCAACCGCCGCCGCGCTGGGTTCCGCTACCGGTCCGCTCAGCCTCCACCGTGCCGCCTCCGCCCGATCCTCGCGTCACGCCCGCGTACACGCGGGCTCTGGAGATTCTGATGCAGACGCCTGCCGAACAGCTTGACCCGACCGCCGCCAACGGCTCCTCCCATCCCGAGGCGATACCTCAAGCGCTCGAGCACGATCTCGACGGCGACGCCAATGGGCTTGCGGAACTCTTGCACGCGTTGCAATCGATGCGAGTCGGCAACTTTTCCGTGCGCATGGCTGGCGACCGCGTCGGCATCATGGGCAAGATCGCCGACACCTTTAACGAGATCGTCGCCACCAACGAGCGCATGGCGGGGCAACTCGAGCGCGTCGGCCAAGTGGTGGGCCGCGAAGGCAAGACTCGACAGCGCGTGCGCTTCGGCCTCTCCGATGGCGCCTGGGGCGAGATGGAGTCTTCGGTCAATTCGCTGATCGACGATCTGTTGTGGCCGACTACTGAAGTGACGCGCGCCATCGCTGCGGTGGCGCAAGGCGACCTGCTGCGAACCGTCAGCCTTGACGTCGACGGCCGACCCCTGAAAGGCGAATTCCTCCGGTCCGCCGAGATCGTCAACACGATGATCAAGCAGCTCAACGTGTTCACCTCGGAGGTGACCCGCGTGGCGCGCGAAGTTGGCACCGAAGGCAAGCTTGGCGGCCAAGCCCAAGTCGGCGGCGTGACCGGCGTATGGAAAGACCTCACCGAGAGCGTCAACTCGATGGCGTCTAACCTGACGGCGCAGGTTCGAAACATTGCCGAGGTGACCATCGCTGTGGCCAACGGCGATTTGTCGAAGAAGATCACCGTCGACGTGCGCGGCGAAATTCTCCAGCTTAAGGAAGCCATCAATACGATGGTCGATCAGTTGCGCTCGTTCGCTTCGGAAGTGACGCGCGTGGCGCGCGAGGTTGGCACCGACGGCAAGCTCGGTGGTCAGGCGATCGTTCCCGGCGTCGCCGGGACCTGGAAGGATCTGACCGATTCGGTGAACGCCATGTGCGGCAACCTCACCGACCAGGTGCGCAACATCGCCCACGTGACTACCGCCGTGGCGCGTGGCGACCTGTCGCGCAAGATCACGGTGGACGTGCGCGGCGAAATTCTCGAATTGAAAGACACTATCAACACGATGGTGGACCAGCTCAATTCGTTCGCCTCGGAAGTGACTCGCGTCGCGCGCGAGGTCGGCACCGAAGGCAAGCTGGGCGGCCAGGCGGCGGTGCCCGGCGTCGCCGGCACCTGGAAAGATCTGACCGATAGCGTGAACTTCATGGCCGGCAATTTGACGGCGCAGGTCCGCAATATCGCCGACGTCGCCACGGCCATCGCCGGCGGTGACTTGTCGAAGAAGATCACGGTGAACGTGTCGGGCGAGATTTTGCAGCTCAAGGAAACCATCAACACGATGGTGGACCAGCTCAACGCATTCGCCGGCGAAGTGACGCGCGTCGCACGCGAGGTCGGTACCGACGGCCGTCTCGGTGGCCAAGCCAACGTGCTCGGCGTCGCCGGTACGTGGAAGGATTTGACCAACTCGGTCAACTCAATGGCGTCGAACCTCACTGGCCAGGTCCGCAACATCGCCGAGGTGGCAACGGCCATCGCCGGCGGCGACCTGTCGCGCAAGATTACGGTGGACGTGCGCGGCGAAATTTTGGAGCTGAAAGACACGATCAACACTATGGTGGACCAGCTCAACGCTTTCGCCGGCGAAGTGACGCGTGTCGCTCGCGAAGTCGGCACCGAAGGCAAGCTCGGCGGTCAGGCCATGGTGCGCGGCGTCGCCGGTACCTGGAAGGATCTCACCAACTCGGTAAACTCGATGGCGTCGAATTTGACAGGGCAGGTCCGCAACATCGCCGAAGTTGCCACCGCCGTGGCTCGCGGCGACTTATCGCGCAAGATCACTGTCGACGTGCGCGGCGAGATTTTGGAGCTCAAAGATACGCTCAACACCATGGTCGATCAGCTCAACGCCTTCGCCGCAGAAGTGACGCGCGTTGCGCGCGAGGTCGGCACCGAAGGCAAGCTCGGCGGCCAGGCCAACGTGCCGGGCGTCGGCGGTACCTGGAAAGACTTGACCAACTCGGTCAATTCGATGGCGTCGAATCTCACCGGGCAGGTCCGGAACATCGCCGAGGTCGCGACCGCAATCGCCGGCGGCGATCTGTCGCGCAAGATCACGGTCGACGTGCGCGGTGAGATCCTTCAGTTGAAGGAAACACTCAATACGATGGTGGATCAGCTCAACCGCTTCGCCGGCGAGGTGACTCGCGTTGCTCGCGAAGTCGGCACCGAAGGGCGCCTTGGCGGTCAGGCCAACGTGCCGGGTGTCGCCGGGACCTGGAAAGACTTGACCGACAGCGTCAACTCCATGGCCGGCAATTTAACGGCGCAGGTGCGCAATATCGCCGAAGTAACGACCGCCGTGGCCCGCGGCGACCTGTCGCGCAAAATCACGGTCGACGTGAAGGGCGAAATTCTCGAATTGAAGAATACGATCAATACTATGGCCGATCAGCTCAACGCATTCGCGTCCGAGGTGACGCGTGTCGCGCGCGAGGTCGGCACCGAGGGCAAGCTCGGCGGCCAGGCTCAGGTGCCGGGCGTCGCCGGCACCTGGAAGGATCTGACAGACAACGTCAACTTCATGGCGTCGAACCTGACGGCGCAAGTGCGAAACATTGCTGAGGTCGCGACCGCCATCGCCGGCGGCGATTTGTCGAAGAAGATCACGGTGGACGTGCGCGGCGAAATGCTGCTGCTCAAAGACACGCTTAACACCATGGTCGAGCAATTGCGCTCGTTCGCCGCCGAGGTGACGCGCGTCGCGCGCGAAGTTGGCGCCGATGGCCGCCTTGGCGGCCAGGCCGTGGTGCCCGGCGTCGCTGGCACGTGGAAAGACTTGACCGATAACGTCAATCTGCTGGCGGCGAACCTCACGACACAGGTCCGCAACATCGCCGAGGTGACCACCGCGGTGGCGCGCGGCGACCTGTCACGCAAGATCACGGTGGACGTGAAAGGTGAAATTCTCGAGCTCAAAAACACCATCAATACGATGGTGGATCAGCTCAACGGTTTTGCCTCGGAAGTGACGCGCGTCGCGCGCGAAGTGGGTACCGAAGGTCTGCTTGGCGGCCAGGCGCAGGTGCCAGGCGTCGCCGGCACCTGGAAGGATTTGACCGACACTGTGAACGTTATGGCCGCCAACCTGACCGAACAGGTGCGCGGCATCGTGAAGGTGGTGACCGCGGTCGCCAACGGCGATCTCAAGCAAAACCTCGCAGTGAAGTCGAAAGGCGAGGTGGCAGCGCTGGCTGAAACCATCAATAATATGACGGATACACTTGCGACTTTCGCCGACCAGGTGACGACCGTGGCCCGCGAGGTCGGCGTCGAGGGTCGTCTCGGCGGTCAGGCTAACGTGCCCGGAGCCGCCGGCACTTGGAAGGACCTGACCGGCAACGTGAACCTGCTTGCCGCTAATCTGACGACGCAGGTCCGCGCCATTGCCGAGGTGGCCACCGCGGTGACCAAGGGCGACCTGACGCGTTCGATTCAAGTCGAGGCCCGCGGCGAGGTGGCCGAGCTCAAAGACAACATCAACACGATGATTGATAACTTGCGGCTCACGACCGACCGCAATACCGAGCAGGATTGGCTCAAGACCAACCTCGCCAAATTCACCAACATGTTGCAAGGCCAGCGGGATCTTTCCACCGTCGGGCGGTTGTTGCTTTCCGAGCTGACGCCGCTGGTTAACGCCCACCAGGGCGTCATCTACCAGATCGAAGGCGAGGAGGCGCAAAGCCTCAAGCTGTTGTCGGCCTATGCCGACGACGGGTCGAACGGCCATCCGCAAAACCTGCGCGCTGGCGAAGGTCTCATCGGGCAGTGTGCGGTCGACAAGCGCCGCATGCTGATCACGGATATGCCCGACAGCACCGTGCCGATCAGTTCGGCCTTGTTTCGGGTCACGCCGCGCAACAATATCGTCTTGCCGGTTCTATTCGAGAACCAGGCGAAGGCGGTGATCGAGCTTGCTTCGATTCACGAGTTCACCGCGTTGCAGACCATGTTCCTCGAGCAGCTAACGACCTCGATCGGCATCGTGCTGAACTCGATCGAAGCGACGATGCAGACCGAAGGTCTGCTCAAGCAATCGCAACAGCTCGCGGGAGAATTGCAGGCGCAGCAGAGAGAGTTGCAGCAAACCAATGAGCAACTCGAGCAGAAGGCGCAACAGCTTGCCGAACGTAATGTCGAAGTAGAGCGCAAGAACCAAGAGATCGAGCAGGCCCGCCGTGCCCTCGAAGAGAAGGCGACGGAGCTCGCGCTGACATCCAAGTACAAGTCGGAATTCCTCGCCAACATGTCGCACGAGTTGCGCACGCCGCTCAACTCGATCCTGATCCTCGGCCAGCAGCTTACCGACAACCCGGAAGGCAATCTGACTGGCAAGCAGGTCGAGTTTGCGCGAACCATTCACGGGGCCGGCACCGACTTGCTCAACCTCATCAGCGACATTCTCGATCTATCCAAGATCGAATTGGGGACCGTCACCGTCGATGCCGCGGAGGTTTTCTTCACCAACCTGCTCGACATGGTGGCGCGGCCATTCCGCCACGAGGCGGACACCCGCCAGCTTTCGTTCGAAGTTCACGTCGATCCGAACCTCGGGCGCACCATCACCACGGATACCAAGCGCTTACAGCAGGTGCTTAAGAACCTGCTGTCGAACGCGTTCAAATTCACGGCGCAAGGCGGCGTTCGTCTCAACGTCACCGCCGCGCTTGGCGGCTGGAGTGCGGACCATCCGGTGCTCAGCCAGGCACCAGCGGTCGTGGCCTTCGAAGTCAGCGATACCGGTATCGGCATTCCGCCTGAGAAACAGAAGATCATTTTCGAAGCATTCCAGCAGGCCGATGCCTCGACCAGCCGAAAATACGGCGGAACGGGCCTCGGGCTTGCCATCAGCCGCGAATTGGCGAGCCTGCTTGGCGGCGAAATTCACTTGCGCAGCTCTCCCAATACCGGTTCCGCCTTCACGCTTTATCTGCCCGTCAAATATGTTGGTCCCTCTACTGCGACGCACGGCATGGGCTCTACTACGCCGCCGCCGCAGCGTGCCGGGCTTCACATCGCGGCGGAGCGTGCGGTCGAGCCGATTCCCGACGATCGGATGGATCTACAGCCCGGTGACAAGATCCTGCTTATCGTCGAGGACGATCCGCACTATGCGCGCATTCTGATCGATCTTGCACGCGACAAGGGCTTCAAGGCGCTGCTGGCGACGCGCGGTGAAGACGCACTCAATCTCGCCAAGCAATATCAGCCGACAGCAGTATCGCTCGACGTCTTTCTTCCTGACATGCTGGGTTGGAATGTGCTGAGCCAGCTCAAGCAAAGTTCGCTGACCCGGCACATCCCCGTGCAGATCGTTACGCTGGACGAGGATCGCCAGCACGGACTGGCGCGCGGTGCATTCTCCTTCGTCACCAAGCCGACGACCCGCGAAGGCATTGCAGACGCGCTTTCCAAGATCAAGGAGTTCTCGCAGCCGCGGCGCAGGCGTCTCCTCGTCGTCGAGGATAACAAAGCTGAGCAGATGAGCATCCGGGAGTTGCTCGGGCACGATGACATCGAAATCGTCAATGCCAGCTCGGGCGACGAGGCACTGGAGACGCTGCGCGGTCAGTCATGCGACTGCGTCGTGCTCGACCTCCGGCTGCCGGACATGTCCGGCTTCGAAGTCTTGGAGCGGATGCGAGCCGATGCCGTGCTCGCCGACGTCCCGGTCGTCGTATTTACCGGTCGCGAGTTGTCGGCGGAGGAGGATGCACAACTGCACACAATGGCGCGCAGCATCGTTGTCAAGGGTGTGGAATCACCCGAACGTCTTCTCGATGAAACGGCGTTGTTTTTGCACCGTATTATCGGCGATCTGCCGCTTGAGAAGCAGAACATGCTGGAGAAACTCAATAGTTCCGACGAGGACTTGGTCGGACGGACAGTGCTGCTCGTGGACGACAACTCGCGCAACATCTTCGCGCTGTCGAGTGTGCTGGAGCGCCGCGGTATGAAGGTTCTCACCGCGACCACCGGCAGCGAGGCGATCGCGTTGATCGACGAAACGCCTGACCTTGCGATCGTGTTGATGGACATCATGATGCCGGAAATGGACGGCTACCAGACCATCAACAAGATCCGTCAGAACGGCGATCATCGTCGTCTGCCGATCATCGCACTCACCGCGAAAGCAATGAAGGGCGACCGCGAGAAGTGCCTGGAAGCGGGCGCTTCGGATTATCTCGCCAAACCCGTCAATACCGAACAGCTTCTGTCCGCGCTGCGGATGTGGCTGCATCGCTAGGCGGGAAATATCCATGACCGATAAAGTTAATGTGCTCCTGGTCGACGACCAGCCCGATAAGCTGCTCGCCTACGATGTAATCCTCAATGAGCTTGGCGAGAACCTCATCAAGACGTCGTCGGCGCGCGAAGCATTGCAGTTCCTGCTCAAGAACGAGGTCGCGGTCGTTCTGATCGACGTCTGCATGCCGGAACTCGACGGCTTCCAGCTTGCTGCCATGCTGCGGGAGCATCCGCGCTTTAAGGAAACGGCGATCATTTTCATTTCGGCGATTCACCTGACCGATGTCGACCGCATTCGCGGTTATGCGATGGGCGCGGTGGACTATGTCCCGGTGCCGGTCATTCCCGAAGTGTTGCGCGCGAAAGTAAGGATATTCGTCGAGCTTCATCGCAAGACTCGCGAGCTGGAGCAGCTCAACCTGAAATTGGAGGGCCACGTCGCCGAACGTACGGCGGAGCTGGAATCCTCGAACGCACGGTTGTTGCAGAGCGAACAGGGCAGGAGCCTTGCTCTTGCGGCGGGTCAGATGGGTTCGTGGGATTGGGATCCTGCGACCGACGAGTGGCGGTGGGACGAGGGACAGTATCGGATCTTCGGCGTCGATCCACAGACCTTCCACGTAACGGCGAAGAATATCGGCGCGCTGATCCATCCCGAGGATGTGCCGCCGCTCCGGGAGCATGTTCAGCGTGCGTCAATGGGAGAGCGCACGCAACAAATTGAGTTTCGTGTTAGGCGCCCGAGCGGCGAATTGCGCTGGTGCACTGGTACTGCTGCGGCGAGTGTCGATCCTATGGGGCATGTGGTGCGCATCAGTGGTGTTACGATCGATGCTACCGACCGCAAAGAGGCCGAGGCGCGCCAGGTCCTACTTGCGCGCGAGGTCGATCATCGGGCGCGTAACGCACTCGCCGTCATCCAGTCGATTATCCGGCTCACGCGCGCAAAAAATGTCGACGACTACGTTTGGACGGTTGAGGGCCGCATCAAGGCCCTGGCGCGAGCGCATACGCTATTATCCGACTCGCGCTGGCGCGGCGCCGATCTCGGCACACTGGTCGGCGAGGAATTGGCTCCGTATCGCACCGGCGACAAGGTTAAAATCAAGGGGCCGAATATCTCACTGCTGCCGGCGACCGCCCAAGGTATCGCTTTGGCACTGCACGAGCTCGCGACCAATGCGGCAAAATACGGTGCGCTTTCCTCGATGAAGGGCAGTGTCAGCCTCACATGGCAGATACAATCCGATATGCTGACACTGTATTGGAAGGAAGACGGCGGGCCAAAGATCAAGCAGCCAACCGAGCGCAGCTTCGGCCTGAAGGTCATTCGCGCGAGCATCGAACAGCAGCTCGGCGGGAAGACGCAATTCGATTGGAATCCCAATGGATTGCGATGCGAGTTGTCGATCCCGTTTGCCGAAAGGCTGAGGTCATTCGATCGCGACAGTCCCCGCGATGAGAGCACTTCCGGCAACGCGGTCATCGCATTGGAGAAGCTCGACCATCCGCGTGTTCTCCTGGTTGAAGACGAAGTGCTTGTCGGCATCATGATTCAGGAGTGCCTGACGGAATTCGGCTTTGAGATCGTAGGTCCAGTCGGCACGGCCTCGGAGGCCATGGCAGCGGCCGAAGACGGGCATTTCGACGCTGCCATCCTCGATATTAATCTCGGCGACAGTTCGGTTTATCGGGTCGCCGAAATATTGTCGGCCCGCGGCGTACCATTCATCTTCGTGACCGGTTACGATACCGACAGCGTAGACAGCCGCTTCAATGACGTCCCCGTTTTGCAGAAGCCGATCGAGCGGCAAATGCTGCAGAAGATTTTCGCGACCGAAGTGAAGCGGCCAGTCGCGTGCTGAATTAGTTCGCCGACCAGATGTCGATCGTCTTGTCGTCGCTGCCTGAGGCGAGGCGTTGTCCGTCGGGCGAAACCGCAAGCGAGCGAATGCTGCCGGAATGTCCGGTCATCGTGTGCAGAAACTGGCCGCCTTCGGCATCCCACACCAGGACATTGCCATTGCTGCCACCGGCAAACAGACGCTTGCCGTCATTGGAAAACTGCACGGCGTTGAGTGTGCCTGATTCGGACGTGAGCGTGCGGGTCTGCTGCCCGGTATCCACGTTCCATATGGCGACGGAATTGGCACCACCGCTTGCGGCAATTCGCTTCCCGCTCGGCGCAACCGCTACCGAAAAGACCGGACCGGCCTGATTGGTGAATAATTGCAGGTTCTGCCACGTATCGGCATCCCAAATCCGGACCGTTCCGTCCTTGCTGCCGGAGGCGAGCGCCTTGCCGCTTGGAAAGTACGCAACCGACGTGACGCCGTCGGAGTGACCACGCAGCACACGCAGCAGTTCTCCAGTCGCCGCGCTCCAAATTCTGATGTTACCGTCCGCGCTGCCCGAGACGATTCGCGTGCCGTCCGGGGACGCTGTCACCGACCACATCGCCGGTGGCACTTCCCACGAATAGGTCTGATCGGAACGCAGCGAGCGAATCGCCTCGCCGGTATTTGCATCCCAAATGATGATCGTGCGGTCAAAGCTGCCGGAGACGATGCGCTTGCCGCTCGGCAGAAATACGACTGTCGAGACCGTTTCAGTATCGCCGGTCAAGGTCTTGAGCAGTTGCCCGGAAACGGCGTCCCAGATTTTAAGTGATCTGTCGGCACTGCCGGACACTAGCGTGCGGCCGCCGGGCGCAAACGCTAAAGCAGTGACGGAGCCTGAGTGTCCGCTGAGCGTGAGCAAGCGTTGACCCGAGCCGCCCGAGCCGCCGGAGAAGACGACGATCGCAACGATCATCAGCAACACCGCGGCCGCGCCGGCGATCGAAAGACGCATGACTCGGCCTTGCCGGTTTTCGGGCCAGACCTGCTCGCGCCAGTCGGACGGCAGCGCGGATGCGAACGAAAACGTCTTGCCGGTGCCCGCGGCTTCGGCGGAGGCCGCCAGCGGCGCGGTGGCGCGGCTGCCGGTGTCCTTGCGGCGCGGTGTGTCGGGCAGCGCCGCGGCGGCCAGACGTTCCGCCGTCGATTGCTTCGCCGCCGGCGACGGCACTTTGGTTTCGCGGCTTGGCGGCGGCTTTGGCGTCTGGCCGAGGATCGCGTCCATCGCCTTGATGAGGCGATCCATGTGGTAGTCGAAGTCCTGGCCGGTATCGATCTTCACGGCGTTGCGAAATGCGAAATCCTTCAGGCTGGGCGGCAATTGCTCGGAACTCGGCATCCGTGTCGATCCGATCAGCACGGGAACGATCGGCACACGCCGCCGCAACGCGGTTTCTACCTCGACCCTGACCGGATCAGCCTCTTCCTGAATACGTTCCGCGCCGCCTTGCGCGGCGCCAAGCCAACTCGGGCCGACAATGGCAAGAAGGATGTGAGTTGAACGCAGTATCTCGTTGATGTGGACGCGAAAATCGATGCCAGCCGGAATATCGTCGATATCTCGGAAGATTGCCTCTTTGCCGTAATGGGCGATGAGGCGGTCAAAGATACGGCCAGTCATCGCCTCGGAGTCGGCCCGGCGATATGAAATGCTGATCTTCGGCATCAGAACCGGCCCCGCCGGAAATGAACCATTCCAACCCTCAAATCTCCGCTTGGCAGCCTGAACTTGCCCCAAGGCTGGGCCATGCGATCCTGCTCGAACCTATATCATTTCCCGGCGTCGAGCGCTTACCGGGCGGGATTTCCGGCTCGGATTGTTATTATTCTGACGCAATTTGGGCTCCTGCCCCTCGTTAGCCCAAATTCGCAGTTATCCACCATTCCGCTCGAGCCTGAGGCAAGATTCCGGCTGATTGCTTTTTCTGTCAATGCCTTGGCATGACGCATCCAGTGCTAGGCCGGGTTGATTGCTAAAAGGCGATTGATCGGGCACAATTTGCGCAAGAACTGGAGCTCCAACTCGGCTCCGCGCAGGAGATTTCAATGTCTGGAATCGGGAAAATCTCAATCTGGACGGCCCTGGGCCTGGTGCTTGGAGGGTGGCTACTGATTCTGGCGCCCACCGAAGCCTCGGCCCAGATACCCAACTTCGACTCGATCATCCGCGGCGCGCTGCAACACAATGGCGGAGGCTACTACCGGGGCTCAAGCTCGCATCATTCCAGGAGCCGCTCGGAGGAGTTTTCCAGCAGTTCGTCCAAGGAAAAGGAATCGGGCAAGGAAAAGGACGCAACGCAGGACGAATCGCAATCCGCCAACGGCGGCTCGCGCGCGTCCAACTCATCGTCAAATACTACGTCAAACACCACACGATCGCAAACGTCCGATGCTGCACAGTCGTCCTCGGCCCCTGCAAGCCGGACGACCAATGATGCGCCGTCATTCGCGCCCTCGCGTTGACGGCTTTTGTAAGTTATTGCTTCGCCGCCGCCGTTAGTCGGTCTAGTGCGCGTTGCGCCTCGACACTGCCGTTGTTGGCGGCCTTTTTGTATTGGGCAATGGCGTCCTGGGTGCTTTGCTGGATGCCGAGACCCTTTTCATACATGAAGCCAAGCCGGAATTGGGCGTCGGCGAATTGCTGATCGGCGGCTTTGCCGTACCAGGTCATGGCCTGTTTGTAATCCTTGTCGATGCCGTGGCCGAAGAAATATATATCGCCGAGATTCTTTTCCGCCTTGGCAAATCCCTGATCGGCCGCTTTCTGATACCAGGTGATCGCCTGCTTATCGTCTTCTGTTAAGCCGTCGCCGCCCGTAGCGTAGAGGATACCGAGCAGATTTTGCGCTTCGGGATAGCCGTGTTCGGCGGCGCTTCGATAGAGTTGTACGGCCCGCTGCACGTCCTTGTCCGAGCCGATGCCCTTTTCATACATGTAGGCGAGCCGATACTGCGCATCAGGCCACTCTTGTTGCGCCGCCTTCAGGTACCACGACGCCGCGTCGGAGTAGCTCTGGGCGAGGCCGCCGCGGCCGTAGAAATACATGTCGCCGAGGTTGGTTTCCGCCTTGGCGAAGCCCTGGTTTGCCGCCTGGCGGTACAAATCGACGGCCTTGATGTCGTTGCGCGGAATCGGATCTTCGCCCTGCGCGTATTTGACGGCCAACTGGTTTTGCGCCGCCGGATCGCCACGGTTAGCGGCAACGACAATGTCGGCGAGCGGTCCCGGCAACGTTGCCGGATCGAGCGACGGCGTCGTGTCGACTGGCGTCTTGGCGATGGGGGCGGGCGCGGATCCGGTTGCAGTCGCGGGTGTGGCCGAAGATACGGGTGCGGTCGGCGCTTGCGGAGTTTGTGGTGCGACCGCGGCGGGAGGCGCCGGGGTCTGAACCGCGACAGTTGCGGCGGGTTGCGTCGGTGCCGTTTTTGTCGCGACGACGGCCAGAGGCTTTGACGAGGGGAAGAAAAGAAAAGCAATAATGGCGAGCGCAACGACCAGAGCGCTGCCGCCGCCGAGCGCGGCGGCACGCAGGTCCGGCGGTAGCTTGTTCAATACCGGAATGTTTGCCAGCACGGCCATCGCGCCGCCGCTCGGCACGGACTGCGGCACTATCGGCGCCGCAGGAGCTTCGATCAGCCGCGTATCGTTGTGCAGGATTTTCGGCGCATCCATCCGCAGCGTGGACGCGCCCAGCGCGTCGCTGAAGTCTCTCATTGACGGATAGCGCTGGTCCGGTTTCTTCGACAGCGCCTTGAGCAGGGCATTCTCGATCTTCGGGTCGAGGGCCGCGACTTTCGGAGTCAAACGATCCGGCTTCTGATTGATCTGCGCTTGCATCAGGTCGTATTCGCTCGCCGCGTTGAACGGCGGCGCGCCGGACAGCATTTCGTAGAGCACGATGGCAAGGCTGTAGAGATCGCAGGAATCATCGCCTTCCTCACCGCGCAATTGCTCGGGTGCCATATAGGCCAGTGTGCCGACGATGCTACCGCTGCGCGTCAAACGCTGCGAGCCGCGCACGCGGGCGATGCCGAAATCCATGATCTTGAGCGTGCCGTTCCCAGAAACGATCAGGTTCGACGGTTTTATGTCGCGGTGGATGACGCCCATACTATGCGCGTAATCCAGCCCATCGGCTGCCTGGGCGATGATGGCGAGGCATTCGCGGATATCGAGCGCCACCTTCCGCTTTTCGAGAATGCTGTCGAGCGTACTGCCGCGCACGAGCTCCATCACCATGTAGAGATTGCGGCCGTCGGGAAACAGCGAATAGAGCGTGGTGATGTTGGGATGATTGAGCCTCGCCAGGCTGGTGGCCTCGGATCGGAAGCGCTCGACAAAATTCGCGTCGCTCAAAAGCTCCGGCCGCAGCGACTTCATCGCCACTTCGCGCTGCAAGATCGTGTCGTAGGCCGCATGGACCTGCCCGATACCGCCTTCGCCGAGCAGATCGCGGATCTCGTACTGGCCGACCATTCTGGTCATGCGCGCGGATCCGGTATCGGGATTTTTATGCGCCGTGTTGACGGTTCGGGCGCGCGCTTGGTTTCTTCCGCCGCTCTCACGCTGAAGATACCGAGCGAGGCGTTATCGAGACCGCCGGCTTCGAGCGCGGCTTCAATCAATGTATCGCAGGCCTCCTGCGGCGGCAGGCGGGAGGCAATCTCGGCGATCTTGGCGTCCGGGACCATATTGCAGATGCCGTCGGAACACAGAACCAAAACGTCGCCCGGATGTAACGGCATGCCGTGTGCGCCGATCATCGGCTTGATCTGCGGTACGGCGCCGAGCGCCTGCAGGATGACATTGTGCATCGGGCTGTGATCCGCTTCGTCCTGGGTCATGGTGCCGTCGCGCACCGCCTTGGCGACGAGTGAATTATCGAGGCTGATCTGGGTCAGCGTATGGCCGCGCAGGATGTAGGCGCGGCTGTCGCCGATGTGCGCAAGCCACGCCGCGCCGCCGTGGAAGGCCAGCACCGTGCAGGTTGTCCCCATGCCTTTGCATTCAGGGTGCTGCTCGGCGTGTTCCAGGATGGCGCGGTGAGCCGAAAGAAACGCCTGCGACAGCACCTGCGGGATAGTGCCGTCGAGATCGTAATAAAGCCGCCGGATAATATCGGCGGCCATGGCGCTTGCCACCTCGCCGGCCGCGTGTCCACCCATGCCATCCGCAACCAGGGCGAGGCTGCCGCGGCGCTTTGCAACTTCCTCATCGTGCGGCGTGACCCACGCGACGGAGTCTTCGTTCAGCGTACGCACCTTGCCCACGTCGGTACGCATGGCGCCGATGATCTGAATGCCGGCCGACGGTTGAAACATATTCAAACCATTCACTACGAGTATCGTCGGCCGCAACGCATCGCCGATGAGATCAGGCGAGTAGCTTTAAGGCGAGGCGTTGCGCTGCGGCTGCAACAATTCACGTACATAGGAGACCGGCACCGCAAAGGAAACGTTCTGCGCCGACGTGCTGACAAGCGACAACAGCGCGATGACCTTACCCGTGGAATTGAGCACCGGTCCGCCGCTGTGTCCCGGCCCGGCAAAGATGTCGAGCTGGTAGGTGTCGCCGGTGGTTCCGAATGTCGTCACGTCGCCGGAATCCTTGTGCTGCTTGGTCGGCATCTTGGCGACGATGCCTGCGGTCACGGTCGGTTCCGGGATATAGATCGCACGCTCGCGGATCTGGCCGCCTTCGCTGGATTTCTGGACCGCAATGGTCTCCTGAGAGACGCCGGGATAGCCGAGCAGGACGATTTTCTCGCCGATCTGTACGCTGTTGTCGTCGGCGAGCTCGAGCTTGCTCAACCCTTGTGTCGAGTCGATTTTGATCTCGGCGACGTCGGCGTCGATCGAGGTACGGAGAAGCGTGGCGTTGTTGTCGATTCTGGTGCCGGGGAACTGAACCGTCAGGAGATCGTTACGGCCGTAGAAGTCGCGCAGCCCGTTGGAGATCGTGTAGGGACGCCCCGATTCGAAGAGGTAGCCGCCGCTCTCCGGAACCCAGTCTGTCAGCGAGCGAACCAGATTGACATTGCGTTCGGTGTCGTGCCGGTCTGACTGCCCCACGCCGTAAACCGAGCCACGGGTCCAGTTGTAGTAGGGAAAATCCTCATACGCTGACGTCCAGCCGGCGGCGACATGCTTGTTGGTGAGAATGAATCCATTCTCGCCGACCACGAAGCCGGAGCCGCTGTGGTCTTTGCCAATCGGCTTGTAGGAATTGTCCTTGTCATTATCGAGTGTCAGCCAGCGCACCAGCTTGCCGTCATTCATCCTGACATAGGCTGGCAACATCTCGCCGTTGACGTTCGTCATCTTTTGATAGATCGGCCGGTTAGTCTCACGGTCGTAGAGTTGCCAGAGATTATGGATGTAAACGGTGGCGTCGCCGTACTTCTTTATGTCCACCGGCGTCAGCCCGGCCTCCTTGGCGAGCGCTTGCGCCGCTTCGCTTCTGATCGCTTCGGATCGGAGCGCCTGCGCGTTGACCTCTTGCTGCAATTGCGTCGCTACCGACTGGCCGTGCCAATAGAGCGCGCCGCCGGCCACGATCGCGAGCACTAGTACCGCAGCGAGCGCGGCGATCCAGATCTGCCGGGAATTGCGCCGCTCGTCGTACAGCATGCGCAGGATCGTGGTCCTGCCGACCGGACCTTTGGCGATGGTCGCGCCGGTCACCGTGGCCGACCGTTGCTGTGTCTCTTCGGCGGCTGAATGTTCCGCGGTGGCGCCGATTTCGGCTCCGGCGTCGGGAACGGTCACGAGCCGCGTTGCGGCCGGATCCAGCGCCGTCATCGCGCGCGTACGCGCCGGCAAGTAAACCGGACGCGGCTGGATGTCGAAGCTGAACTTTGGTCCGCCTTTGCCGAGTTCCACCACGTCCTCGGGCAACAATTCGCACTCGCCGCCGACTTGCTCGTCGTTCAACATTGTACCGTTGCTGCTGTTGAGGTCTGCGAGCCGGAAATAATATTGGTTTTTCTCGTTATGGATACGGATCACCGCATGCTTGCGGCTGACCTCGTCGTCCCGCTGCATGTCGTAGGCCACGGTCGACTTCGGGTCGCGCCCAAGCGTGATTTCTTGCAGGCCTGCAAGATCAAACTGGTCGATCTGGTTCGCTTTCGACCCGCTGAGATGGCGGATCACGATCCTGGTGCCGGATTCCGTCATGAAACTGTCCCTCGCGCCTCGCTGGCATTGGACGTTTCGAGCACACCGTTGTCGCCCTAGACCGACAAGATTGAGCGCCATGCCCGCCACTCGACATTACTGTAACCGAAGCATTTTTCAACCGGGATCGGTCTTTCGTCCAATCCGACGTTGGCCGGATTTCGTAAGTACCCCAAGCTCTTAGCGTGTGCTATCGGCGAAGCAGGCGGGCCATTACGCCACTTCCAGGAGAATCTCCGTGAGCCGATCCGGCATATCGATCATAACGTCGTGGCCGCACGGGACCTCGTAAGTCCGCCACGACGGATCGTCTTTCTTCGCCCGATAGTACGAATCGAAAGCCGGTTGCGGATATTTTGGGGCTCGGATGTACGCCTTCTTGGGCAACCGTTCGAGAGCCCCGGTCAGCTTGATCGGCTGCAGGCTTACGGCGATCGGTTGCGGTGTGAGCTTGCCGTCGACCCATGTCCGGTCGCTCTCGTTGACATGGAACGTGGCCGCCGACGGACCAGCCCGCGATATGTCGCCGTTGGCGATAGCCTCCTGAATGCCCTTGCGCGTGAAGTCGGAGGCTGTGTCAATCGACTTTTGCCCGTCATTCGGCACGAAGGCATCGAGATAGACCACCGACGAAACACGATCGAAGGCCTGCTCGATTGCGCCGGAAACCGGCCAACCGCCGTACGAGTGACCGACCAGGACGACGTCCTTGAGGTCTTCCCATTTGAGTACGTTGACCACATCGGTGATGTGAGTATCGAGGTTGATACTTCCGCTCATCAGATGGGAGCGTTCGCCGAGCCCCGTGAGCGTCGATGCGAATACTTTGTGACCGCGCCGTTCCAGAAGATCGGCGACGCGCCGCCAGCACCAGCCGCCGTGCCACGCGCCGTGAATAAGAACGAACGTCCTCTGCATCGTCGAACTCATGTCGGATCAACGGTCGCGCAACCGGTCCATCAGCACTTTGTCCTGCCCGCCGTCGATCTCGATCATGGTGCCGTTGACGAAGAAAGCGAGGTCGGAGGCAAGGTAGGTGACGAGATTGGCGACCTCCTCGCATTCGGCAATGCGGCCGAGCGGGATGCTCGAAGGCGCGGCCTTGTCGGCCTCCTCGAAGCTGAGATTCATGTCGCGGGCCATGGCCTTGACGAGCCCGGTCCAGCGCTCGGTGCGCACCGGCCCCGGATTGACGGCGACGAAGCTGATATTGTCCTTGCCGTACTGGCTGGCGAGGGACAGTGTCAGGTTCTGCCCGGCGGCATTCGCCGCGCCCGGTGCGATCTCCCAATAGGAAACTTTGACGCCGTCGTTGCCGATCAGATTGACGACGCGGCCCTTCTTCTGCGCCCGCATGATCGGCAGCACATATTTTAGGCAGCGCACGTAGCCCATGAATTTGAGTTGCAGCGACTTCGCCCAGTCCTCCTCGGTCAGATGTTCGAGCACGCCGCCCGGAGACGAACCGGCATTGTTGACCAGGATATCGATCCTGCCCAGCGCCGCGTGCGCCTGTTTGACGAAGTTTTCGGCGTCCTCGGGCTTGGTGAGGTCGGCGGGTATCGGAACGATCTTCCGTCCGGTTTCTCTGGCGATCTCTGCTGCAGTCTGCTCGAGCGGCTCCTTGCGGCGCGCACAGATCGCAACGTCCACGCCTTCGCGTGCAAAGGCCAGCGTGATCGCCTTGCCGATGCCCTCGCTGGCGCCGGTGACAAGCGCTTTCTTTCCCGTCATGTTCAAATCCATCGCAGCGTTTCCTTCTGTGACGTTATTGCTGCGGCCCTCGCCGGCCGGTTTGCGCGGACGAGTTTACGGCTTCGTGGTGCCGTATTGAAGGACCTGAACCTTCTCTATGGTAACGAGCCCGCTGGACATCATGCCGTCCAGCACGGGGAGGAACGCGTCGATCTTGTCCTGCGAATTGACGATCTCGACAACCACCGGTAAATCCTGCGACAGCCGCAAGATTTTTGTCGTGTGGATGTGACTTGAATGGCCGAAGCCGATGTGGCCGCGCAATACCGTCGCGCCGCCGAGACACATTTCGCGCGCCTTTCTGACGATTGCCTCGTGCAGCGGGAGGCGATCGAATTTGTCGTCTTCGCCGAAGAAGATTCGGAGCAGGACGGCGTCACGCGGGAGTTGCATGGTCAAGTCCATTTCATCGCGTTGATTGTTCCCGCGAGTAATGCTCCGGCCCATACTGCGATCAGGCAGAGCGCCACCGACAGGCCGATATTGGCGCCTGCGCGAAACCACTCACCGTCATTCATGAGGTTCAGCGTTTGCAGGCTGAATGAGGAGAAGGTGGTGTAGCCTCCGCAGATGCCGGTCATGAAAAACTGGCGCCCGCTCGAGCCGACATAAAGTCTTCCATCCGGGCCGGTGAGTGCCGCAAAGAAACCGATGATGAAAGAGCCGGTAACGTTGATGATGAGTGTGCCCCACGGGAATGTCTCCCCGATCAGCCGCGCCGCCACTCCGGACAGAAAGTAACGCCCCGTTGTGCCGATGGCGCCCCCGAGTGCGACAAAAATATACATTCCCATTTGGTCTATGGTCTCCGTCAATTTCGATTGAGCATGACCTCATGGTCGTTACTCCCCTGAAAGGAGCGTCATACCGCGCTCCCTAATTTTTCCAAGCCGTTGAACCGTCTTGCGTCCTCATTTCACCACCAGCACCGGGCATGGTGCGAGCTGCACGATGCGATCTGCCCGGCTGCCGATCATACGCTCGTACAGTGCCGAATGACCGGTTGCCCCGATAACAAGCAATTCGACCTTGAGCTCGGCAGCCAACCGCACGACATCCCGCACCGGATGTCCAGCCAAAACATGCGTCTGATTTTACTTGGTGCTGTGCGGCCATCGCACGGGCGCGTTGGAGAACGGCGTGGAAGCGGCGAGCGGCTGTTCCTGTTTCTTGCCTGACTTCTTCGATGAATTCCGGCATGTAATCGATTTCTTCGACAGATACCATATGAAGCTCGGAATTGTTTTGCTTGGCGATCGCGAGCGCCGCCGAGAAGGCTTGGAATGCGTGCTTGGACCCGTCATTGGCGTGCAGAATTTTGCTGAACATTGGGTCCTCCCCGTTTATTCTGTCGTTGTCACGACCCGCCGTAACGGCGAAACCTCTGCTTGCTCTCCGGAATCCTTGGCTTCCGTTTGCGGCAGCAAGTGGTGCGGCAGATAAAAGGCATTGGCAATGACAGTCGGAATCACCGCGCTCGCTATTACGGTCGCGACCAACGCAGAGTATTGGCTCTGATTAATGATGCCATGCGATAGTCCGAACAAGGACGAGATAGTTCCGAACGTCAGCCCTGTGGACATCAGAAGAGTTGTGTACATCGCCTCTCTGTTCGGCGATCCAAAATATTTAGTTACCGGATAAACGCCGACGATCTTGGTGACGATTTTGACGATGAGAAAGAAGATGAACGCCGCCGGAGCGGCTATGAGCGCTGGTATGGAAACAAAGGAGCCGGCACGAATGAAATAGAACGGCGTCAGCAAGCCAAACGTCAGCGTGCGCAGCCGCCTGACCAGTGCGTGATCCTTGCCGACGGTTCCTGCAAGCACCATGCCGATAAGATAGGCCGGCAGCACCGCTTCGCTGTCGGCCCAGGCTGCAAGCGCACCCATTCCGAGCAGGCAGAGCAGCAAATATTTTGTCTCCAGTTCGGAAGGCCGGCCTCCATATAGGCGAAAGAACCGCGGCGTAAGCCACGGCAGGACCACAAAGACGACAGCACCGACACCGAGAAAAACCAACGTCTTCATCGTAAATGGCGCGAAGATCAGGCCGAGCGCGACCACGGTTCCGAGGTCGGTGATAAAGCAGGCGGCCAAGATCGTCTTGCCGTATTCGGTGGTGTTGAAGCCGAACTCGATCATGACGGCATAGACGACAGCCACCGACGTGGTCGACATGGCGACACCGGCGAGCCAACTGGGCATGACCTCCCACCCTAACAAATAGCGGGCCGCTGCCGCACAACCGAGAAATGGGAAAAGAAAGCTCGCGAATCCAACGGAAACCGCCTCTTTCCACTTGAGCTTGAAAACCACCGGATCGAGTTCTGCGCCGGCAAGAAATGTCAGGACGATCGCGCCGATACCGGAGAGAAATTTGACCCAGGATTTATCAGTGCCAAGAATTGCGGAGCCGACTGCGGCGCCAATGATGAGCTGGGCGATCGTGCCGACGACAATTTCGGACAAGGCCGTGGAGATGCGCAGCCAGATCGAAATTAGGCTCGCCACCAGTGCCAGACCCAACCACAAAGCAGCAAGCGCCCAGACTCCGGTCATCCGTTGTTCTCCCGCTCAACCTTCCAAGTCGCCCGCCCCATGGCGAAGCGTAGCGCGCCCGCCTTAGGGCGCGTTCCAGAGGGTATAAACTTGGTGGCAGTGGGAGCTCCAAGGCAAACCCCTACCGACGCCAAGCGCCAAGTAGGAGTTATCAGCCTTATCGGCGGTTACGGGGGGACTCCATCCCGGAAGTGAGCTGATTTTAGCCGGGAATTTGGCGGAGGCAAGCCGAAACGGTTTCCTGTTCAGCGGCATCGCGATGGCATCGCGATTTCTGTTGCATGATATTCTCGGCAAATTCCGCTGATTCGTGTCGCAGGACCAAGGGCCGATTCCACCGTGAAAGATGGGCCGAAGCCGAACTCACCAATGGCCCGCATTGGACAGCTTGATCGCATATTGGCGCGCGATCCTGATGCGATCGACGCCCGGTTCGAGCGAGCCGGGCTGCTGCGCGAACAGGGACGCTTCGAAGAGGCAAAGCGCGACTATCTCGATCTCATTCGCCGCCGGCCTACCGATTTTACTGCGCTGAACGACTTCGGAACGCTCGTTCTCAAGGCCGGATACAAGGATGCCGCACGCTCATTGTTCGGTGAAGCGGTTCGGCACCATCCAGATAATCCGATGGGCCGTATCAATCTGGCGAGCCTGCTGTTCTTGACGGGCGAGCCAGAACAAGCTCGCCAGCATCTTGATGCGGCCTTGCAGGTCGATCCCGCCAATGTCCACGCCCATCGCATCATGGCCAATCTGCTGGCCGAGACGGGCGATCAGGCGGGTGCGCTCCGGCACCGCGACAAGGGCTTTGGCAGCTGCTTTCTGACCACCTTGCCCTATCGCGGCAATCGAACCCCAGTGCGGCTGCTGCTTCTCGTCTCGGCCGCCGGCGGCAATACGCCGACTGCCTCTTTCCTTGATGACCAAATTTTCGAAACACACGTATTGGTGACCGAATATTGTAATCCGAAGGTTCCGTTGCCCGATCACGACTTGGTCTTCAACAGCATAGGCGACGCCGATATTTGCCGTGAGGGTCTCGAAGCGGCATGCGCTGTGCTCGAGAAAACGCTGCGCGCCGTGATCAATCGTCCGGTTGCTGTACTCAAGACCGGAAGGCTGTCGAATGCGCTGCGGCTGCGCGGTTTGCCGAACGTCATCGTGCCGCAAATGGCGGTCTTCAAGCGCAGCACGCTGATGAGTCCCGATGCCGCGTCTCTCGTCGCACGCGGCGGCTTTTCATTTCCGCTTCTGGTGCGCGCGCCGGGCTTCCACACCGGACAGCACTTCTTCCGCGTCGAGGATTTGAATGGTCTTGCCGCAGCGATTTCTCAAATTCCCGGCGACGACGTCTGGCTGATTGAGCAGTTCGATGCGCGAGACCGCAGCGGGATGTACCGTAAGCTTCGCGTCATGCTGGTCGACGGGCGAGTGTATCCGTTGCATCTTGCGATTTCGAAGAATTGGAAAGTGCATTATTTCAAAGCGGACATGGCGGAGTTGGCGGACAACCGCGCCATCGATCGCGATTTTCTCAACGACATGGAGAGTTCGATCGGAGCCCGTGCCGTCGCGGCGCTCGGGCGGATCAGTGCGACGCTCGGCCTCGACTATGGCGGCATCGATTTCGCCGTGAACGCGCAGGGCGACGTATTGCTGTTCGAAGCCAACGCAACCATGGTCATGGCGCCGCTTGGCCCGGACGAGAAATGGGATTATCGCCGGCCGGCTTTTGACGCGGTGTTCGCGGCGGTGCGTCGCATGATCCTGGAGCGGTCGATGCGCCGCAGCGTGGCGCGAGCTTCGTTCCGATAAAGGATATTCGCCTACGCAAAACTCGATTTGGTGTTCGGTCGTATCGCGCGCTCAGGCGCGGAGGCGCCGGTACCGGCCGTAAACCGGCTCCCACATTTTGGCGCGCACCGCGGCGGCGAGGTCGTCGTCCGAAATCGGCTCGGCGAGTCCGTCGGCTTGCGCCCGCTTCGCTACTGCGATTGCGACTTGGAAGGATAGCATGCGCAATTCGACGAGCGGCGGCAGCAGGTTGGCCTGCGGATCGCCTCTCGCGGGAGACACCGCGGCGATGGCGCGCGCCGCTGCCAAAAACATGCCGTCGGAGATGCGGCGCGCTTTGGCGGCAATGGCGCCTAGTCCTATGCCTGGATAAACGTAGGCATTGTTGGTCTGATCGACGCGAAACGGGTGGCCGTTGCGCTCGATCGGGGGGAACGGACTGCCGGTGCCGATGACGGCGCGGCCTTCGGTCCAGGTAAAGATATCCTGCGGGGTCGCTTCGGCCCGCTCGGTCGGATTCGACAGCGGAAAGATGACGGGCCTGCGGACACGGTCGGCCATCGCGCGCACTACCGCTTCGTGAAAGGCATGCGGCTGGCCGGACGTGCCGATGAGCACCGTTGGATGCGCATTGATGACAACATCGCTGAGGCCGATGCGGTCGGACGTCGCCAGCGTCCAATGCGCCAGATCGGCGCGGCGCTGTACGAACGATTCCTGAAACGGCTGCAGCCCGGTCATGCCCTCGACCAGCAAGCCGTCGCGATCGACCAGATAAAATCGGCTGCGCGCTTGCGTTTCCGTCAAGCCGGCTTCGGTCATGGCGCGCAATAACAGCGCGCAGATGCCGGTGCCAGCCGAGCCGGCGCCGAATACCGCGATCCTTTGCTCGGTCAGCGGCGTACCGGTGACATTGATGGCGCTCAGGAGCGTGCCGACGGCGATGGCGGCTGTACCCTGAATATCGTCATTGAATGTGCACAGGGTATCGCGATAGCGCGTCAACAGCCGGTTGGCGTTGCCGATGGCAAAATCTTCCCAATGTAGCAGCACGTGCGGCCAACGTTCGCGGACGGCGTCGACGAACGCGCCGACGAATTCGTCGTAGACGGCGCCGCGCACGCGTTCGTGTTGCCAGCCGATATAGAGCGGATCGTCCAGATGTTCGCGATTGTCCGTGCCGATGTCGAGAATGATCGGCAACGTCGTCGACGGATGCAGTCCCGCACAGGCGGTGTAGAGCGCCAGCTTACCGATCGGAATACCCATGCCGCTCGCGCCCTGATCGCCGAGACCAAGGATGCGCTCACCGTCGCTGACCACGATGGCTTCGACACCATCAAAGCGCGGATTTTTAAGGATGCGGCGGATGTCGTCCTTGTGCGGCAGGCTGAGAAACAGGCCGCGAGGCTTACGGAAGATGTGGCTGAAGAGCTGGCAGCCCAGGCCGACTGTCGGCGTATAGACGACCGGCATCATCTCTTCGATGTTGCGCGTGAGCAGCGCGTAAAACAGGGTTTCGTTGGAGTCTTGCAAGCCGCGCAGGAAGGTATATCTCTGGATGTCGCTGCCGAGGGAGCGAAACGCATGGTGTCGCCGTCTGACCTGATAATCGAGTTCCGCGACGTGGGGCGGCAGCAGCCCATGCAACTCGAATTCGTCGCGCTCCTGTTCGGTGAAAGCCGTGCCCTTGTTGAGCAGCGGATCGTTCAAAAGCTCGTAACCGCTTAGCGCGGTCTCGACCGTTCGCACAGACGTGTCGTTCATCAGTCCCGGGCTCCCCAGCCGCCAAGACGGTAGTCGCTAACAGGATGCCGTGACAGTGCCGTTACGGCCCGGTTACGGCGAGCACCGCCTCTTTGATCTTGGCGATGGCGTAATTCCCGATCTTATCGAGCTCGAGATGCGGGAAGTTGGGTAACTCGTCAGCCGCCACGACGCAATCGACGATCGCGGGGCCGTCGACCTCGAACGCTGCCTTGATTGCGGCGTGCAATTCGCCGGGCTTTGCGGCCTTAAAGCCTTGACCGCCGCAAGCGCGGGCAAGCGCCACAAAATCCGGATTGGGGAATTCGATGCCCGCCCTGTAGGCCGGCAAGCCTACGCTCTCGGCTTCCAAAGTGATCAGCCCGAACGACGAGTTGTTGTAGACGATAACCTTTACCGGCAACTTGTGGTGCGCGGCAGTCAGGAACTCGCCCATGAGCATGTTGAAGCCGCCATCGCCGCAAAGCGCGACCACTTGGCGAGAGCGATCGAGCGCCTGGATGCCATTGGCTTGGCCGAGCGCCGTTCCGACCGCCGCGTTGTTGAAGGAGCCGATGATTCGCTGCGATCCGCTCTGACGGATCCAATTGGCCGACCACAGCGTGTTTAGCCCAGTGTCGAAGACGAACACCGCATTGCGGCTGGCGAGATCGCTGACCGCGCGAGCCACGGCTTGCGGATGAATGCGATCCGTGCTGCGCGCCGGATCGGATTGCGTGTCCAACATCTCATCCCACTTGTGGCGCTCCTTTGTCACCCGTTCCCAGAATTTGGCATCGCTTTTGGCGGCAATCTTGCCAAGCAACAGTCTCAGCGTCGGGAGCACCGAGCCAACGACGCCGAGAGCGGTAGGTGTGCGCCTTCCGAGCACTTCCGGCCTTTCATCGACCTGGATGACGGAGCCCTTGGTCGGTAGAAATTCCGAATAGGGGTAGTCGGTGCCGAGCATCAGCAGCAGATCGCAATGCATGACCGCGTTGTAGACCGCTTTGGTTCCGATCATGCCGATGCCGCCCATCCAGTGCGGATCGTCATAAGGCATGATGTCTTTGCCCTTGACTGAGTGGATGAGCGGCGCCTTGAGGCGATCCGACAACGCACGCAATTCTTCTGTAGCGCCGTGGCATCCGGCTCCACACATGATCACGACGCTGCCGGCGGCAACGATACGGCGGGCGATGTCGTCAACGTCCGCCGCGCCGGGGACGATCTCGGGCCGCGGCTTCAGGGTGGCGACGCTCGAAACGCCGCCATCGGCCTTGGCTTCAAAGACATCCTGCGGGACCGTGAGATGGGCGACACCGTGACCGGCATAGGCCGCCGCGATCGCCTGATGAATGACCGCCGGCGCCTGGGCCGGGGAGGAGAGTGTTTCGGTGTAGATGGAAACGTCGCGAAACAACAGATCGGGCTCTGTCGTCTGGATAAAGTCGGTACCGTGCATCTTGCGCGCCATGTCGCCGGAAAGCGCCAGAACGGGAGCGTGATCGCGACTTGCTTCATAAAGGCCGGCGACCAGATGGGTGCTGCCGGGGCCGGTGGTGCCGCAGCACACGCCGAGCCGGCCGGTGAGCTTGGCTTGGCCGGCGGCGGCGAGCGCGGCACCTTCCTCATGGCGCACGCCAACCCATTCAATCTTGCTCCGGCGTACCGCATCAGCGAGAGGATTGAGCGAGTCGCCGATCAACCCAAAAATGTGTTTGACGCCGATCTGCTCGAGTACACCGACCAGAATGTCCGCCACGGTTTGGGACATCTGCGCCTCCAATTGCTGTAACGGTTCGACCTCACGGACCAGATTTACTCAACTAAAGAGTAATGGCGGCGTCGTCACGCCGCGGGACTTGTACTGAGACGGGAATTGTCTGACGGGGTCCCGCCGGTGCCGAACACAATACCCTTTGCCTCGGTGCCGAGTGCGGTGAGGATGGCGATTACAACCGCGACCGTCCCCGCCACGACAGCAAGCGCGATGGCGTAATCGCCGCCGTAGTGGATGGCAATGCCGGCTTGCAGCGTCGCATTGACCGACGCAATGAGATTGCCAAGCTGATAGACGAAGCCCGGGAAGGTGCCGCGGGCGTCGTCGGGCGACAGTTCGTTCAAATGGACCGGGATGACGCCCCAAGCGCCCTGCACCATGACTTGCATGAGGAATGCGCCGACCGCGAGCCAGACCGCGCTGGTCGAAAATGCCCACAGCGGCAGCACGGCGAGCGAAAGGAGGGAGGCGACGATGATGGTGCGACGCCGGCCGAAACTTTCGGACAGCGAGCCAAACGAAATGCCGCCGATGATCGCGCCGATATTGTAGATGACCGCGATCAAGCCGACCTCATGCGGCGACATGGCGTGCTGCACTTGCAGAAATGTCGGATAGAGGTCCTGGGTACCGTGACTGAAGAAGTTGAAGGCCGTCATCAGCAAGACCGCGTAAATGCCAAGCTGCCAGTGCGATTTCACGATGGCCAGCGTGCTGCTGCGCTCCATCGCCGGCTTCCAGCTCGGCGATTCCGGAACACTGCGGCGGATATAGAAGACTAAAAGGGCAGGGATGACGCCGACCATGAACATGCCGCGCCATCCGATGTACTGGAACAAGAGTCCATAGACGATCGAGGCGAGGAAATAACCGGTGGGATAACCCGATTGCAGCAGGCCTGATACGAAACCGCGGGCCTGTGGCGGAATTGATTCCATGGTAAGCGATGCGCCAACGCCCCATTCACCACCCATTGCGATGCCGAAGATGGCTCTCAGCACGAGCAGCGCGGTGAGGCTTGGCGCGAAGCCCGACGCAAGCTCGATGACCGAGTAAAGCAGCACGTCGACCATCAAGGTCGGGCGGCGTCCCCAGCGGTCGGCGGCGCGGCCAAACAGATAGGCGCCAATCGGCCGCATCGCCAAGGTCAGCAATATCGCGAATGTGACATCGGTGATCTGGGTGCCGAATTCGGCGGCGATGTCCTTGAGCACGAATACCATCAGGAAAAAGTCGAAGGCGTCGAGAGTCCATCCGAGGAAGCTTGCCGCGACGACGTGTTTCTGCTCGCTGGTCCAGCCCGTGAGTGCGGCGATGGCCATTGCTGATCCTTCTCGTTGAGCAGGCGCTTGCGTTAGCCCTTGACGTCGGTCTCTGGCCGATCGTCCCCGGATGATAATTCTTGATGCCAGTGACCGTCCTTGTCTTCCCAGGAAATGGCGGTGGTATTTCCAGGGATATGTTGCTCCCGGGCAGCTCGCTCCGCCGCGCTGCGCGCCGCGTCGTGGGTTGGAAAAGTTTCGGAAAAGACGCCGTTCACTCGATAGGCCCATCCGCCGTCGTGTTCGACGATCTCATAGGTGACTTTGGCCATGTCTAACTCCTGCGTCTGCTCGGGGGATCAATAATGTGTCGCCACAAATGTTCCGTCTATGCGCTCTTTGCAGCGCCGCCTTCGCGCACACGGCGCGCCTCGTAAGCCTTCAAATGCGCATAGGCGATTTGCAGCAGTGCGATATTGCATTGCTTGGCCTCGCCGCGCCGTACCAGATCGCCGACTATGTGGTCGGCCTCGATCGGCGCGTTGCGCTCTATGTCGCGGAGCATGGAAGCCGCAAAGGTAGAGCCGGGAGTTGTGATCATTGTTCGAATACGCTCGATGAAGGCAGGTCGCGGCAAAAACCCATAGGCCCCGGCAACGGCGGTACATTCATCCAGCAAATTTGTTGTCAGATGAGTGGCATGAGCCGCGACAATATCGCCAACAGGCGCCCGCATCAGACAGGTGATGCCGGCAACGGCCGCAATAAGCAGCCACTTCTCCCACATCTCCAGCAAAATCGCTGTGCTCAGGCGAGAATCGAAGCCCGCGTCCGCCAGAATTGCTGCGATCTTTTCAGCGCGTGAGGTCTTGGAGCCGTCAAGCTCGCCGAATGAGAGGAGGTGCAAATCGTTGAGGTGGAGAACCCGACCTTCGGCATCAAGCGTCGTCGAGATCTGGCATTGACCGCCGAGTACGGCTGCAGCGCCGAAACGGTTGGCGAGGAAATCGACATGGGCCATGCCATTGAGGAGTGGCAGGATCGCCGTATTTGTTCCGACGGCCGGCGCAAACGAGTTTGCTGCCGATTCGAGGTCATAAGCCTTGCAGCTTAAGAGGATCAAATCGAACGGTATGCGGATCGCGTCGGCCGTCACCCTCGGCGGCGCCGGCACGTTTGCGTCGCCGAACGGGCTGCGGATGATGAGGCCGGTCCTGGCGAGCTGCGCGGCGCGCCGCGTTCGCACCAGAAAGGTTACGTCGCGGCCGGCCGCCAGCAACCGGCCGCCGAAATAGCCACCGATTGCGCCGGCGCCGACGACGAGGATACGCATGTTCATTGCCTAGTGATGATCTTCCGCGACGTCGATCAGGGTCCCATCGGGGTCCGCAAGCTGCGCACTGCCGTGCGGGCATTTCTTCAACAACACAAGTCGTGCCGAGCCCTCGGAGTCGAAAGGGATTGGTTTCGGCGCAAGCTGGATATTGGTCTTGGACACCATCTCAAGATTGGCGTTGAAGGCATTGATATCCGGAACGCGAAAACCGACGTGGTCCATGCCGGGCTGCTCGATGCCGGCGCCGTTAAATGATGAAATCTTCCATGGCACGATCGCCATGGTCATCCGTCCGTCGGTGAGATGATAGCCGCCTTCCTCTGATGGCAGGTTGCGCGCCTCGAGCTCGAACAGGTCGACATAGAAATCCGCCAGCCGTTCGGCTTCGCGGGCGCGGATGGCGAAATGGCTGAATGTGGTTTCCTGCTTCCATTCGCCCTTGGCGTAAACCTCGGCGCGATTTTCATGGCCGGGCTGCGACAAATCGAAATAATTTCCAGCCGGATCGTGGGCGCTGTAGCTCGCGAACGGCCGGTTTCCCGGGCGTTTGACGATCTCGATGTCAGGATACTTTTTTGCGACCTTGCCGCGAACCTTGTCCAGGTCCTCCACCTCGATGCCGAAGTGATCGAGGCCCGCCTTGCGGCCCCCGCGGCGAGGAATGAGCGTCATGCCAACGTAACCGTCGCCAACTGAAATGGCGCCGATCTCGCGTGCCGTATCGCCGGAGACCTTCAGGCCGAACATCGCGCGGTAGAACATGCCGAGCAGGGTGTAGTGATCGCTGGTGATGGCGAGGTGATTGAGCTTACCGAACATGACATTTCCCCAAGTTTAGCGGCAGGGTGAAGTGACTCAACATCAATCGACCAGGCGTGTCAGGCCCGGCGCCACGATCTTGTCGACCGTGATGTCCGATTTGATGTCACCCAGTCCTTTCATGGCATTGATGAGATTTTGCATGCGGGAGCGCGAAATCTCGTTGTTGGGCGAAAAATAATTGATCTTGCGCAAGAAATCGTAGCTGCGCTCGACCGGATCGCGCGGCGATTTCATTTCCTGTACCAGGATGTCGACGGCTTCGGCGCGATTTGAGGTGTCGTTGAACCACGCCACGCTTTTGTCGAGCGCGGCTAGCAGTCGCACAAGCGCCTCGCGATGCTTGCTGGCATAAGCGAGCGATACATCGGTTCCGGAAAACGGCATGTCGCCGGCATAATCACTGATCATGCCGATGTTGCGGAAGCCGGCGTCCTCGGCGAAGAAATTGACCGGCGGAGCCAGCATCGTCGCATCGACGGCGCCGGACTTGAGCGCGGCGAAGCGTCCTGCCGTGTTGCCGACCACGATCATATCGTAATCGCCATCCTTGAAGCCATTTGCCCGCATGATGCGGTCGAGATAGACGCGGTTGATGTCGCTCAGGCCGCCTATGCAGATGATCTTGCCCTTGAGGTCCTTGACCGACGCGATACTGGCCTTGGCCAGCATCTCGTAGGCGGAGACCTGGCCGATGATGCGCAGCAACGCGACTGGCGCGCCTTTCTCGACGGCGTGGATCGGTTCGACGACACCGACATCGCCAACGATGTCGAGCGAGCCGGCGGCGAGCTGCTGCACCAACCCTGAGGCGGTCGGTACGTAGATAAGATCGAGCGAAATTTGCTGCTCGGTGAAGAAGCCCTTGTGAAGGCCGATATACCAGGGCCAGCCGACGGCATTGGGCGCGCCAATCAATCCGGTCTCGATGGTATCCGCGGCCTCGGCAGGCAAGGCCAAAATTCCGAATAAGCAGAACAGCACGCCAGAGGCGACCGCGAGGATTTTCTTGATACGTATTATTGTCATGATCATTTCCTCGCGTTCGCTTCGCGCTTCTTCTGTCGCGATCAGGGATCCTATCACGCGCCATCTCGAATGTGGTGTGGACGTTGCGGCACGTTCGTCAGGCAGTAGCCGGCCGGCGCGGCACTAGCAGATTGCCGGTGAATGCCATTACCAACTCGTCCTTTTGATTGTACGTGGTCGTGCGCACGCGGATCATGCCGCGGTCGGGCCGCGACTTGGAAGGCCGCACTTCCAGGATTTCGCTTTTGGCATGCAGTTCGTCACCGGGCCGTACGGGGCGCGGCCAGCTCAACTCGTCGAAACCGACGCCGAGAATGCCACCCACCGGCTTGAACTCGCCGTCGAGCATCATTCGCATCGTCATCCCGGCGGTGTGCCAGCCGCTGGCCGCCAGTCCTTGAAAGGGTGTTTTTCGCGCGGCTTCTTCGTCGAGATGAAATGGCTGCGGATCGAACTGTTTTGCGTAAGCGACGATCTGTTCTTTATCGACACGGGTGCGGGCGGATTTGAAAACTTGCCCGACGGCGAAATCTTCCAGGTACCGTTCAGTCATCATCGGCTCCTACGAAGCGGCGACCGCGGGTTTGCCTGCCGGCTTATCAAACCAGACACCGTTGGCAACGGCGGCGGCGTTGATCAGGCCGAAGGTAGCAAGCGCGACCGAGAGCGCAATAAAGACTCCCGTGAGACTTCCAGTCCAACGCAGTGCCAGCCAGCCCCCGATCGCCGCAATGAGAAGGCGCGTCATATTAGCGAGCAGCGGCCACAGCAGGCGGCCGGCACCCTGCGACGCAAAATAAAGCGCCATGCCAAGTCCGAAAAGACCGTAGGCGGGACCAACGACGTGCAGATACCGTGTGCCGGCGTCGAGCATGGCCGGATCGCTGCCGAACAGCAACAGCCAGGCTCGCGGCAATAACGCTGCGCACACGCCGATGAACTCGCAGAGCGTGGCCGCAATCGTCGCGCCGATCCATGCTACGCGTAAGGCCCGGTCGGAGCGGCCGGCGCCGATATTGGTACCGACCATGGCGACCAGCGGGCCGCCGAGGCCAAAGACCAGCGGGATGAGCAGATATTCGAGACGCGAGGCGGTGCCGTAACCGGCAATTGCGGCGGAGCCGAATGCGCCGACGAATCCAGTGGCGATGGCGATGGTAAGATTGGTCTGCACCGTAATCAGTGCCGCTACGGCTCCGACGCGAAGAATGTCGCGAAACAACGTCCAGCGAAAACGGATGCCGCGAAAGGAAAGCTGAACGACGCTTTGCTCCGAGCGAAGATAGGCCGCGAACGCAATGCTTCCCACCGCATAATAGACCAGCACCGCGACCGCGCCGCCGGCGACGCCGAGCCGCGGCAACGGGCCTAAGCCGAAGATCAGGCATGGCGAGAGCGGGATCAGCACCACGACGCCGATGCAGGTGACGAGGGCTGGCACCGCCATGTTGCCGGTGCCGCGGATCACATTGGCGAGCGAGTTGAAAAGCCAGACCAGGATCGCCCCGGCGAATACGACGCCAGAATATATCAACGCTGCGTCGAGCGAAGCGCCGCTGCCGCCCATCGCGGCATAAAGCCACCGTCCGCCGGGCAGCACCGTGACCGTGAAAGCGAGTCCGAATGCCAAAGCAATGACCAGCGCATGCAGCGTCAAGGCGTTGGCGTCGTCGCGGCGTCCGGCGCCGAGCGCGCGTGCGATCGCCGAGGAAATACCGCCGCCCATGGCGCCGGCAGACATCATTTGCATCAGCATCACGATAGGAAAAACCAGCGCTACGCCTGCCAGCGAATCAGTTCCAAGCTTGCCGACGAAATAGGTTTCAATCAGTCCGACGGCAGATTGTGCCAGCATCACCAGCATGTTTGGCACAGCGAGTCGGACCAGCGTTTTCACGATCGGCCCCTCGATCAGCGCGCGGGTTCGCGGATCGTAAGCAGGCTTGTTTTGGATTGGAGCCGGCGCCGCGGCGGTTTGTGGTTCGGTTGCGGCAATGTCCACTGAGGTCATGACGGGAAGTCCCGTATTGAATGGACAACCATATAGGAGTATATACACCTATATCAAGCCATGAAGACCGCGATGACCTTGAGTCCGACCAATCCCGCAGCCTGCAATTGCCTGGCGCTCCGCCAGGCAACGCGTCATGTGACCCAATTTTACGATCAATTCCTGACGCCTATTGGGTTGCGCGCGACCCAGTATTCGATTCTTGCAAGGCTGCACCGCAGGGGGGCGATGACGATCAATGCCCTGGCTGCCGAGCTGGTTATGGATCGCACGACCTTGGGCCGGAATATCCGGCCGTTGCAGCGCGATGGCCTTGTTGCGATCGGTCCCAGGAAAAACGACCGCCGCCGCAAGGAATTGCGGCTGACGCCGTCAGGCTTGGCTCTGTTCGAGGCTGCGCAAAAAGGCTGGGCGAAAGCGCAGGCGGGATTTGAGCGCACTTTCGGCGTTCGTCGCGCCAAGGCAATGCGTGTCCTGTTGGAGGACGTTGCCTCGCGCGAACTGAACCCCGCAACCGATTAGAGCGCCGCGATCGTCTGCACTTCGAGCAAATAATTCTCATCGGCCAGGCGGCTGATGATGAGTAGAGTGCTCGGTGGACACACGCCGCCCGGAAACATCCTGGGAAATTCCCGGCTACGGTATGCCCGAAATGCCGGCGCGTCCTGCGGCCGGACCAAGAAATTCGTGAATTGCACGACGTTCTTCCAGTCGGCGCCGACCGCACGCAGGGCGGTGTGAATATTGGCATAGACTTGAGCGCTTTGGGCCTCGATGTCGCCCTTGCCGACAACAGCGCCGGATGCGTCCACGGGCACTTGACCGGCGATGAAGACGATTTCCTGAGTTTTGGCGTGCGCTATGTGGGTGTAAGTCCCGGC
>CAVTFP010000037.1:0-147265 GCA_963733645.1 uncultured Alphaproteobacteria bacterium | reverse complement strand
CGCCGTTGAGCCCGACGATATTCTCATCCTCAAGCAGCGCGCCAGCATCTTCCAGGGCACGCCGCTGTTTTCGCACTTGTCGTTGCTCGGCGTGCAGAGCCTGATCGTCTGCGGCGAGAGCACATCAGGCTGCGTGCGCGCCAGTGTCGTCGATGGGTATTCCAGCGGCTTTCATGTCAGCGTCGTCGAAGAATGCACCTTTGACCGCGCCGAACTGACGCACAAAGTCAACCTTTTCGACATTCATCACAAATACGCCGACGTGATGCACATCGACGAAGTGCTGGCGCATCTGGCATCGACAGGGCTGGAGCGTGCGGCGGAATAACAAAGTACGCCTCGTTCTTTACGAGTGGACAGCCGCAGCGATCATTGTCCTGGTCACGTGCGCAGCGCACGCGCAGTCGACAAGGCGCAGATCAGTTTCGCCGGCAAGCAGATACGGCTGTTGATCGGGTTTTCGCCGACAGCCTACGGCTACGACACATACGGCCGGCTGCTGGCGCGGTATCTCGGCAAACACCTGCCCGGAAATCCGACGGTCGTGCCGCAGAACCGGCCGGGCGCCGGCTCGATCAATCTCACGAGCTATATCGGGCATGCCGCGCCGAACGACGGCACCGAAATCGCCATGGTCGGGCGTGGTGTTGCCATGGAACCTCTCATCGATGCACCGATTTCACCACCCAAGTTCGATTCCCAAGCCCTGACTTGGCTCGGCAGCATGAACAACGAAGTCGGTGGGTTCTTTGTCCGCGAGCCGGGCCCGGTGTCGAGCTTTCAGGATGTGCTCAATGGTGTGAGCATGAAGGTCGGTTCAACCGGCGTCGGCGGTGACCAGCAGATGTTCACCAATGCACTGAATGTGTTGTTCGGCACCAAATTGAAGGCCATCGCCGGGTATCCCGGCACGCAGGAGCTCATGTTCGCGGTTGAGCGCGGCGAACTCGACGGCATTGTCGGTTATTCGTGGGGCGTGGCTCGCTTCGGCAATAAGGAACAGCTCGATAACGGCACGTTGAAGATCATCCTTCAGGTCGCGCTCAATAAGCACCCAGACCTGCGGGACGTTCCGCTGGTGACCGATTTCGTCAAAAACCCGGCGGACCGCCAGGTGCTGGAGCTTATTTTCTCACGTAATTCCATGGGCAGGCCGCTGGTGGCGCCGCCAGGCCTCGATCCGGCGGTGGCGGCGGCGTTGCGGCGGGCCTTTGCCGAGGCCATGCACGACCCCGATCTGATCGCAGAAGCAGCGAAGATCAATCTGGAACTCAATTTCGTCAGCGGCGAAGAGGTCCAGACACTGGTCGAGCGGCTTTACCGCTCGCCACCGGACGTGATGACCCGGGCACAGGCTATTGCGGCAGCCGATTGACCGATCGTGATGCGTAAACGTGATGGTTGCCTGCGCCGGCCTCATGCCTATATAAGGCGCCCAATCTCACACGCGGACCTTGGCCTAAACAGCCGTCCGGTGTCTGGCCAATAAGGGCCGGGCTCTCGGTCCGCGGCGGATCAACCGGAGAACTAAAATGTCGTTGCCTGACTTCAATATGCGTCAGCTTTTGGAAGCTGGCGTTCATTTCGGCCACCAATCCCACCGCTGGAATCCGAAGATGTCCGAGTACATCTTCGGCACCCGCAACAACATCCACATCGTCGACCTGACGCAATCGGTGCCAATGATGCACCGTGCGCTGCAAGCGGTCAGCGACACTGTCGCCCAGGGCGGACGAATCCTGTTCGTTGGTACCAAACGGCAGGCGCAGGACGCCATTGCCGAGGCGGCCAAGCGTTCGGCGCAATATTACGTCAATTCGCGCTGGCTCGGCGGCACGTTGACCAATTGGAAGACCGTGTCCAATTCGATCAAGCGGCTGCGCAAGCTCGAAGAGATGCTGTCGTCCAACGAGGCGCAGGGCTACACCAAGAAAGAACGGCTGACGTTGCAGCGCGAGCGCGACAAGCTCGACCGCGCCCTCGGCGGCATCAAGGACATGGGCGGACTGCCCGACCTTCTGTTCGTGATCGATACCAACAAGGAAGATATTGCGATCAAGGAAGCGCGCCGGCTCAATGTTCCGGTCGCCGCCGTGGTTGACACCAATTGCGATCCGAACGGCATCACTTATGTCGTTCCCGGCAATGACGATGCGAGCCGCGCGATCACGCTGTACTGCGATCTTGTCGCCAAGGCGGCGCTCGACGGCATTTCGCGGGCGCAAGGCGCGCATGGCGGCGACATCGGCGCACAGGCCGAACCCTTGATCGTCGAAGAATTGCCGCCGGAGACCAACAAACTTGGCTTCGAGCAATTGTCGGGACCGCGCGGCGTCGCCGACGATCTCAAGAAACTTCCGGCCGTATCGCCGGCGATCGAAAAGCAACTCAACGACCTCGGCATTTTCCACTTCACGCAGATTGCCGAGTTGTCCCCGACCGCCGCGCACAACATCGGCGAGGAAGTCGGATTGCCGGGCCGCGTCGATGGCTGGATCGCCAAGGCGAAGGAATTGACGGCCGAAGCCGAGTAGGGCGCGCGCTCACATTGTGAGCGCGGCGGGGCAAATCCGGCAATAAGCGGGACTGCTCCGGCGTTTTATTACCCGTAGCGACGATGAATAAGGACCGAATGCGATGGCGAATATCAGCGCAGGCATGGTGAAAGAGCTCCGGGATTCGACTGGCGCGGGCATGATGGACTGCAAGGCAGCCCTCAGCGAAACCGATGGCAATATCGAGGCCGCGGTCGACTGGCTGCGCAAGAAGGGGCTCTCCAAAGCCGCGAAAAAGGCGGGACGCGTCGCTGCCGAGGGCCTGGTCGGTGTTGCGGTGAGCGCAAACAAGGGAATCCTGGTCGAGGTCAATTCGGAAACCGACTTTGTCGCGCGCAACGACCTGTTCCAGGGGCTGGTGAAAATGATTGCGGATGCCGCGCTCGGCAGCGGCCCCGATGTCGAAAAGATTCTCAAGGCGCCGGTCGGCAGCCACACGGTTGCCGATGCGATCGCGGAGACGATCGCCAAGGTCGGCGAGAACATGACGCTGCGCCGGGCCGCTGCGGTTTCGGTCGGCAAAGGCGTGGTCGCCAGCTACGTGCACAACGCGGTGCTCGACGGCCTCGGCCGCATCGGCGTCATCGTCGCGCTGGACTCGGCCGGCAATGCCGATGAGCTCAAGGCCTTCGGCCGCATGGTGGCGATGCATGTTGCGTCGGCCAATCCGCAGGCAATCGAGCCATCCGGCCTCGATGCGGCGACCATCGAGCGCGAAAAGAATGTGCTGGCGGACAAATTCAAGGCGCAAGGCAAGCCCGCCAACGTCGTCGACAAGATCGTCGAGTCCGGTCTGAAGACCTTCTACAAAGAGGTCTGCCTGCTCGATCAGCCATTCATTTTCGATGACAAGAAAACCGTGGCGCAGGCGCTCAAAGAGGCTGAAGGCAAGGTCGGCGGCGCAATCAAGGTCACCGGCTTTGTGCGCTTTGCGCTGGGCGAGGGAATCGACAAGCCGGCGGGCGATTTCGGCGGTGAGGTCGCGGCTCTGGCCGGCACCCACTGACCGCGGGGACTCTGTTGGGTTTCGCCGCCAAATGCGATAGCCCTATTGCTCTCGCCGCGGATTCGGCGGCGAGCGGCGGCTCCTAGCGGATCGGCGTCATGGACAAGGCGAACTATCGGCGGGTGATCGTCAAGCTCTCCGGCGAGGCCTTGAGCGGCCCGGAAAAGTTCGGGATTCATCAGCCGACCATAGACCGTTTCGCCGCCGATCTGATCGCCGCGCACAAACTCGGCATCGCGCTGGGTGTCGTCGTCGGCGGCGGCAATGTGTTGCGCGGCGCGCAAATCTCCGAGCGAGGCCTGTCACGGCCTACCGCCGACGCCATGGGCATGCTGGCAACCGTGATGAACGCGCTGGTGCTGGAAGCCGCCATCGAGCGCGCTGGGGTCGGCGCCCGCACAATGTCGGCGTTGTCGATGCCCCAAGTTTGCGAAACCTACGAGCGCCAGCGCGCGCTCCGTCACCTCGACGATAAGCGCATCATTGTGTTCGCCGGCGGCACCGGTAATCCATACTTCACGACCGATACCACGGCGATCCTCCGTGCTGCCGAAATGAGCTGCGATGCAGTCCTCAAAGCCACCGACGTCGATGGGGTCTACACCGCCGACCCGAAACAAGACCCCAAAGCGACCCGTTACGAGCGCCTCAGCCACCAGGAAGCGCTCGAAAAGCACCTCAAGATCATGGATGCGACGGCCTTCGCGCTTGCCCGGGAAAACCGTATGCCTATCATCGTCTTTTCCATCCGGGAGCAGGGCGCCATCGAGACGGTCCTGCGCGGAAAGGGACACTTCACCATCGTCGGCTGACGCCTGCCCGGGCGGCATAAGCGGCCGAAAGAAGCAGGCCCAAAGGGGCCAATTGCGGAGGGCGCCATGGCAACGACTGCATTCGACATGAACGATCTCAAGCGCCGCATGCAGGGCGCGATCGCCTCGCTCAAGCAGGAGCTTTCCGGCTTGCGCACCGGGCGCGCATCCACGGCGCTGCTCGACCACGTACAGGTCGAGGCTTACGGCAACAACATGCCGCTCAACCAGCTTTCCACGATCAGCGTTCCGGAACCGCGCCTGCTCCACGTGCAGGTCTGGGACCGCTCCATGGTGCATGCGGTGGAAAAGGCGATCTCGGCCGCAAATCTCGGCTTGACGCCATCGACGGAAGGCCAGGTGCTCAAGCTGCGTATCCCGGAACTCAACGAGGAACGCCGCAAGGAGATCGTCAAGGTTGCACACAAATATGCCGAGACGGCGCGGGTGGCGGTGCGACATGTCCGCCGCGACGGTCTCGAGCTTCTCAAGAAAATGGAGAAGGACCACAAGATCGGCGAGGACGAGCAAACGCGTCAGGCCGGCGAGGTTCAGAAGGCGACCGACGCGAGCATCGCCGAGGTCGAGAAGATGCTGGCCGGCAAGGAAAAGGAGATCATGACGGTTTGAGCGCTAAAACCGAGGTCACGCCGACGCTTGAGGCCGCGACCGACGGCTTCGAGATGCCGCGGCACGTTGCCATCATCATGGATGGCAACGGGCGCTGGGCGGCCGCGCGCGGCTTACCGCGTGTCGAGGGTCACCGCCGCGGCGTCGAGGCGCTGCGCCGGACCGTGCGTGCGGCCGGTGAACTCGGCATTTCCATCCTCACGATTTTCTCCTTTAGTTCCGAGAACTGGTCGCGGCCGGCGTCGGAAATCCACGATCTCCTGATGTTGCTGCGCCGCTTCATCCGCAATGATCTTGCCGAACTGCACAAGAGCAACGTTCGCGTCCGCATCATTGGCGACCGTGAAAACCTCGAACGCGATATCCGGTCCCTCCTGCAAGAGGCCGAAGATCTGACGCGCAATAATGACGGGCTCCTTCTCGTCGTGGCGTTCAATTACGGTGGGCGGCAGGAAATCGCCCGTGCGGCGCGGCGGCTCGCTGACGAAGCGGCCAATGGGCGGCTGCAGGCCAAAGACATCACGCCGGAGCTTTTGGCACAGCATCTCGACGCGCCGGATCTGCCGGATCCCGACGTGATCATCCGAACCAGCGGCGAGCAGCGGCTGTCGAATTTCCTCTTATGGCAGTCTGCCTACAGTGAATTGGTTTTCGTTCCGACCTATTGGCCGGATTTCGACCGCGCCGCACTCGAAGGCGCAGTCGCGGAGTACCGCCGGCGCGAACGTCGCTTCGGCGGATTGATCGCCGCCCAGACCGGATCGTGACAACGCCCAACCAGCGCGAAAACGTCGGCGCAGGTGCGGAGCTCCCATTGGCCGCCGGCCGTTTGAATAATGTGATGCTGCGAACTGCCTCAGCCATGGTGCTGGCGCCGGTGGTTCTCGCCTGCATTTATCTGGGCGGCTGGACTTTTTATGTGCTCTGCGCGCTCGCGGCCGCGGGCATCTTGTGGGAATGGACGCGGCTGGTCATGGCACGCCCGGATGCCAAAGTGCTGTTGGCGGGGTTTGCTGCGTTGCTCGCGGCCCTGCTGTTGACGGGCTTCGACCGGCCAAGCGCCGCGATCTTGGCGGTGGCGATTGGAGCGGTGCTGGCGGGGAGTGTCGTGTCGGCGTGGCCGCGTGCTTTGCCGTATCGGAATTCACCGTTCTGGATGGCAGCCGGAATGGCCTATGCCGGGGTCGCTTTTCTTGGCCCCGCTCTCCTGCGAGGCGACCCCGATCTCGGTTTCACCGCGGTTTTGTTCGTCACCGTAATTGTCTGGGCGACTGATATTTTCGCCTTCGGCTCAGGCCACGCGATTGGCGGTCCACGGCTGTGGCCGCAGGTCAGTCCGAACAAGACCTGGTCAGGGGCTGTCGGCGGCCTCATAGGGGGGGTTGCCGCCGGAACCCTGGTCGCCTATGCGAGCGGCATCGATAAGCTTGCAGCGGTCGCGCTCATTGCCCTCGTACTGTCGGTTCTGGCCCAAGCCGGCGACCTGTTGGAGTCCGCCGTGAAGCGGCGCTTCGGCGCGAAGGACACGAGCGGGCTGATACCCGGTCACGGAGGACTAATGGATCGACTCGACGGCTTCCTGGTCGCCGCCCTGGCGGCCCTTCTGATCGGGATGCTCCGTCAGGGAACAGGCGCGCCGGCCCAAGGCTTGCTGGTATGGTAGAGCCGATGAAGCAGTCGCCGCGCAATCAGCTGCGTGACAAAACGGAGCTCGCACCGCGAACCGTGACGTTACTTGGCGCCACCGGCTCGATAGGATCGAGTACGATCGATCTCTTGCAGCAGGAGGGCAAGCGCTACCGGGTCGAGGCGGTCACCGCCAATCGCAATGCCGCAGCGTTAGCGAAACTGGCACGCGAGCTTGGCGCGCGTTTTGCCGCGGTGGGCGATCCTGCTGCGTACGGCGAACTGAAAGTGGAGCTCTCCGGCTCCGGCATTATAGCCGCCGCAGGTGCGGATGCTCTGGTCGAGGCGGCGCAGCGGCCGGCCGATTGGGTCATGGCGGCCATCACAGGTGCGGCTAGTCTGAAACCGACCCTTGCCGCCGCCGAGCGTGGCACCACGGTCGCAATCGCCAATAAGGAATGCCTGGTCTGTGCCGGCGCACTCTTCATGCGCCGCGCCGCCAAGGCCGGCGCGACGATCCTGCCGGTCGACTCCGAGCACAATGCGGTTTTCCAGGCGCTTACGTCCGGTCGCCGGGAAGAAGTGCGCCGCGTTATCCTGACCGCCTCCGGCGGACCATTTCGCACTTTATCGCTCGATGCGATCCGCAAAGTGACGGTGGAGGAGGCGCTCAAGCATCCGACCTGGGTTATGGGTCCGAAGGTCACGATCGATTCCGCGACGCTGATGAACAAAGGCCTCGAACTGATCGAGGCGCATCATTTATTCGCGCTGCGGCCCGAGGAGCTTGATGTCGTCGTTCATCCGCAGTCGGTGGTCCATGGCTTGGTCGAATTTCGCGATGGTTCGGTGATTGCCCAGCTCGGGTCTCCCGATATGCGCATTCCGATTTCCCATTGCCTGGCCTGGCCCGTGCGCATGGCGACGCCGGCGCCGCGCCTCGATTTGGCACAAGTCGGCCAGCTCAGTTTTGAAGAGCCCGATCCGGTGCGGTTTCCCGCACTGGCGATTGCACGCCGCGCGCTCGCAGCCGGAGGTGGCGCGCCGACCGTGCTGAACGCCGCCAACGAGATCGCAGTACGCGAATTTGTCGCTCGTCGGCTTGGATTCGGCGGCATTCCCGCTCTGGTCGAGGCCACACTTGCAGCGGCGGAAAGTCGCGGAGAGAGCAAGGAGCCGCAATCCGTCGAGGAGGCTCTTGAAATTGACTATAATGCAAGAAGGTTAGCGTCCGACCTGCTGCCTGAAATTGCCGTAATGGCCTCCTAGCGTTAATAAGTGGTATCTGGGCGGGCAGCCGGGGGCGTCGAGCGTCATGGGATCGTACATTCTCTCGCATTTGCACGCGCTTGGCGGCGGCGTTGTCGCCTTTGTGTTAGTCCTCAGCCTGGTCGTTTTTTTTCATGAATTGGGCCACTTCCTCGTTGGACGCTGGTGCGGTGTCCGAATTCTCGTGTTTTCCATTGGTTTTGGGCCGGAGATAGTCGGCTTCAGTGATCGTCACGGCACTCGTTGGAAAATTGCCGCTATTCCACTTGGCGGTTACGTAAAGTTCTTTGGGGACGATAGTGCCGCCAGCACTCCAGACCCAGCGGCGCTGGCGACAATGGATGCGAGTGAGAGGTCGCAAAGTTTTGTTGGTCAATCTGTGGCCAAACGGGCGGCCATAGTCGCCGCCGGGCCGATCGCAAATTTCCTTTTAGCGATAGTCATATTCGCCGGTCTCCTAATGCTCTATGGCAAGCAGACATTGAGCCCCCGAGTCAATTCGGTGCAGCCCGACAGCGCCGCAGCGGCGGCAGGCTTTAATCCGGGTGACCTAGTCGTGGCGATCGACGGAACCGCAATCGGCGATTTCAGTGAAATGCAGCGCATTGTAAGCGAAAGCGCGGGAGAAACGTTGCAAATCACTGTGCAACGCGACGGCGCGACGCGTGTTCTCACGGCGACTCCGACGCTAAGCGAGGAGAAGGACTTTCTCGGCAATATCCATCACATCGGCTTGCTCGGCATCAAGCGGTCCAGCGCGGTCGAAGATCTGAAATTCCAGCCCGTCTCAGCACCCGAGGCGGTTTGGCTGGGCGTGGAACAAACCTGGGGCGTTGTCACTCAGACGATGAGCTATATCGGCGGCGTCGTGACCGGCCACAAATCGGCTGATCAACTGAGTGGTCCGATTGGGATCGCCCGTGTTGTTGGCAAGGCTGCAACTATAAGCGTTGCATTCGTGATGCAGATCGCAGGTGCAATTTCGGTATCGATTGGCTTGTTGAACTTGTTCCCGATCCCGCTGCTGGATGGTGGTCACCTTTTGTTCTATTCGGTCGAAGCCGTCCGCGGCCGTCCGTTGTCGGACCGCGCACAGGAAGTAGGGTTTCGCATCGGTCTCGCGATTGTCTTGATGTTGATGATATTTGCAACTTTCAATGACATAGTTCACCTAGCAACGTCCTAGATTGGCCACTTTGACATCGCACTTGCTGCTGTGGGGTATGAGCAGGGGGTAGGTCGTGGTTGCGCGGGGACATGAGGGGAAATACCTGTATTATCAGCTTCATACGAAGAACGACGCGAGGGAGAAATCAGAGAATCCGCTATTGGGGGCGGCCGCGAGGGGAATAAAGGCGCGTTGCGGATGAATATGTGTGGGTGGGTGAGACGAGGGCTGGTCGTGGCTGGCTTGCTCCTCGGAGTGGGGTGCATTGGCTTTACGGTCGGTACGGCGCTGGCTGCGCCGCCGGCTGGCTCAAGCGCGAGCGCAGATTCTATTGTCGTTGAAGGCAACCGCCGGATCGAGGCCGATACGATCCGCTCCTATTTCAAGGTTGCACCGGGCGAACATCTAGACGACGCCAAGATCAACGCCGGCCTGAAGGCGCTCTACGGCTCCGGACTGTTCCAGGACGTGCATATTTCACGATCGGGCGGGCGCGTCGTGGTAACCGTCGTCGAAGCGCCCGTCATCGATCGGCTCGCCTTCGAGGGCAATCGCCGGGTGAAGGACGATCAGCTCAAGCAGGAAATTCAATCGCGTGAACGCGACTCGCTGTCACGGGCCAAAGTGCAAGCCGATACCCAGCGCATTATCGAGGTCTACCAGCGCAGCGGTCGCTTCGACGTCACCGTGGTGCCCCAGATTATCGAGCGTCCGAACAATCGCGTCGATTTGATCTTCACCGTCAACGAGGGCGAGAAGACCGGCGTCAAATCGATCGTCTTTGTCGGCAACAAATCCTATTCCGCCTGGCGTTTGAAAGAGGTCATCAAGACCTCTCAATCGAATATTCTCAGCTTTCTCCAGACCACGGACGTTTATGACCCGGATCGGATCGAAGCCGATCGCGACTTGATCCGGCGGTATTATCTCAAGCACGGCTTTGCCGATGTGCAGGTCGTCTCGGCGACGGCGGAGTACGACCCCGCCAAGAAGGGCTTCCTCATCACCTTTACGATCGAGGAAGGCCCGGTCTACCACTTCGCCAACATTGACGTTCAATCCAATGTCCGTGCCGTCGACTCGAAGTCGTTGCGGCCGATCCTGCTGACGCGCCCGGGCGACCTCTACAACGGTGAAGCGATCGAGAAGACGGTCGAGGACATCACCGTCGAAGTTGCAAGACGCGGGTATCCGTTCGCGACCGTGCGGCCGCGCGGCGACCGTAATCCGCAAACGCATACGATTTCGGTCGCATATGTCGTGGATGAAGGAACTCGCGCCTATATCGAGCGCATCAACATTCGCGGCAATATTCGCACCCGCGATTATGTCATCCGGCGCGAGCTCGATATATCGGAGGGTGATCCATATAACCGCGCTTTGATTGACCGCGCCGAGCGCCGGATCAAGAACCTCAACTTCTTCAAGACCGTGAAGATCACGAATGAGCCGGGATCGGCGCCCGATCGGGTTGTGATCAACATCGATCTCGATGAGCAGTCGACCGGCGATTTTTCGATCATGGGCGGTTATTCGACCGCAGAAGGCTGGCTTGCCACGGTTTCGGTCTCGGAACGAAATCTGCTCGGTACGGGCCGGTTCGCAAAGGCGTCGGCGACTTACGGGGAATATGTGCGCGGCGCCGACTTCAGTTTCGTCGAACCATACTTTCTCGACCAACGCATCGGTGCGGGTATTGACTTGTTTGCTAAGGAAACGCTCGCCAACAGCTATTTGTCATACGGAACCGAATCGTACGGCGGCGCGCTGAAATTTGGCATCCCGTTGCGCGAGGACTTCAGCCTTCTCCTGCGCTATTCGCTGTTCACGCAGAAGCTCACGTTGCCGTCGTATTTGGACGACTGCAACAACATCAACCCGAATTTCGCGAATTCTTTCGCGACCCCGGCCGCCATCGTGGCTGCGACAGCGCAGGGCGCGCTTTGGCCGAGTTTTGACCCGACCACCTCTCCCAACTGCTACTATTACGGCCAAGCCTCACTTCCGGTTCGGGTTGAGCTCGCCGACGGCTCGACGCTGACATCGTCGGCGGGGTACGGTCTGTCCTACAACACGCTCGACAACAACAAAAATCCGACCAGCGGCTTGGTTGCCGTCTTCAACCAGGATTTTGCCGGCCTCGGCGGCGACGTCGACTACATGCGCTCGACTATCGACTTTCACAGCTATTACGAAGTCATCCCCGACCTGATCGGCATCGTCCATCTTCAAGCCGGCAACATGATCGGGCTTGCCGGCCAGGGAGTGCGATTGCTAGACGATTTCAAGATGGGCCCCAATCTGGTGCGCGGATTTGCTCCCGCCGGCCTCGGCCCGCGCGACATTACTCCCGGCACGTCCAACGACGCGCTCGGCGGCACGAATTATTGGGGCGCCAGCCTTGAGTTCCAATATCCGTTCTATTTCCTGCCCAAGGACAGCGGTTTCCGAGGCGCAGTATTCGTCGACGCCGGGTCAGAGTGGGACTACAAGGGCGAGACAACAGATCCAGCAACCGGTGAAATCAACGGCACGATCTTTGGGACTGGTGGCAAGTACGTCTGCCAGTGCGGCATGCAGTACGCCGACGATTCCAGCGTTCGCGCGTCAGTTGGCGCGAGCATAATTTGGGACTCGCCGTTCGGTCCGTTGCGGTTCGACTTCGCTTACCCGCTTTTGAAGAAGGGGTACGACCGAACCCAGTTCTTCGCCTTCGGCGGCGGCACGCACTTCTGATTGCGGCTGGGCTCTCGTCATGGACGGCTTAATGCCGAATGTGCCTGGCTCAGACCGCGAGCTGACGATCGACGAGATCGCCGTACTTACCGGCGCCAAGCCGCGCGCGGGCGATCGGCGCGATCGGTGCATTGCGAATATTGCACCGCTCGACACGGCGGTAGCATCCGACATCAGCTTCCTCGACAATTCCAAATATGCCGAGGCTCTTACGGCGACGCGGGCCGGCGCCTGTTTTGTGACGCCGCGGTTCGAGGCTGCGGCCCCAGCTGGGCCCGTCGTGCTTGTGACGCCCGAGCCTTACCGCGCTTTCGTCACGATCGCTCGAACCTTGTTTCCAGGCGCGTTGCGGCCATCGTCACTGTTCGGGGAGAGCGGGCGCAGCGTCCACGCTCATGTCCATGCGACGGCGCGTCTCGAATCTGGCGTAACCCTCGATCCGCTCGGCGTGGTCGGGCCGCACGCCGAGATTGGCGCCGGCACTGTGATTGCCGCAGGCGCGGTGATTGGTCCGGGCGTCTGCATCGGGCGCAATTGTTCGATTGGCGCCGGCGCGACAATCCTGCATGCCCTGATCGGCGATCGCGTCATCATCCATCCGGGGGCGCGCATCGGCCAGGATGGCTTTGGCTACCTGCCGAGCCCGCAAGGCCATCAGAAAATCCCGCAAACGCGGCGTGTCGTCATCCAGGATGACGTTGAAATCGGTGCCAATAGCACTATCGACCGTGGTTCGACACGCGACACCTATATCGGCGAGGGCACCAAGATCGACAATCTTGTCCAGATCGGACACAACTGCATCATCGGCCGGCACTGCATTATCGTTTCGCAAACCGGCATATCGGGCAGCGTGAAGGTCGGCGACTTCGCGGTGATGGGCGGCCAGGTCGGCATTGGCGATCACATCGAAATCGGTGCCGGCGCCATACTGGCCGCGCGCACTGGGGTCATTTCGGACGTGCCGGCCAAAGCACGCTGGGCCGGATTTCCGGCGCAGCCGGTGCGCGAATGGTGGCGAGGCATGGCAGTTCTCCGGCGGCTGGCGCGAGGCGCCGGCAAGAACGACCGGGAGGATTAAAATGAGCGAGGAGAGCATCGGAGCTGCCGATATCCGCGAGATCCTGCGTCTTCTGCCGCATCGCTACCCATTCGTGATGATCGATCGCATCATCGATATCCGTGGCGAGGAACATGGCATTGGCATCAAAAACGTCACGTTCAACGAGCCGCAATTCAGCGGCCATTTTCCCGATAACCCGGTAATGCCGGGCGTACTTTTGATCGAGGGAATGGCGCAGACGGCGGGCGTTCTGTGCTTGCGCAAGATGGCCGCCGCCAAGCAGCGCTCCATGTTTTTTCTCACCATCGATAAGGCCAAGTTCCGTAAACCTGCTGTGCCGGGCGACACTATCGAATATCACGTCAACAAGATCGCGCACCGCCGCAACATGTGGTGGTATCGTGCCGAGGCCAAAGTTGGCGATGCTCTTATCGCCGAGGCCGAAGTCGGCGCGATCATCACCGAGAATTAGATGGCGATCGATCCGACAGCGCGCGTTTCCGATGGCGCGCAGATTGGCGAAGGCGTGGAGATCGGGCCGTATTGCCTGGTCGGACCGCAGGTTTCGATTAAAAACGGTGTGCGTCTTCTGGCGCACGTCAATGTTACCGGCGTCACGACGATCGGCGAAGGCACGGAGGTCTATCCGTTCAGCTCGCTCGGAACGCCGCCGCAGTCCGTGCACTATCGCGGCGGCCCGACACAGCTCGTCATCGGCGCCAATTGCCAGCTTCGCGAGAGCGTCACGGCCAATACCGGGACAGAGGACGGCGGCGGAGTGACCCGCGTCGGCGATCGCTGCTTTCTCATGGTCGGCTCCCATATTGGCCACGATTGTCAGGTCGGCAATGACGTCAATCTCGCCAACAATGTGGTGCTGGGCGGTCACGTAACCGTCGGCGATCGGACCTTTCTCGGCGGTCATGTCGCGATCCACCAATACGTGCGGATCGGCGAGGGCGTGATGATGGCCGGAATGTCGGCGGCACGCGACGACATCATCCCCTTCGGCTTCGCGCTCGGCCAGACCGGCGCGCTGGTCGGTCTCAACGTCGTCGGCCTGCGGCGCCGCGGCGTTACGCGGGCACAGTTGCATCGGCTGCGCGGCGCCTATCGGTCGCTGTTCTTCACCGAAGGACGTATCGCTGAACGCATCGATGCCGTCGAACACGAATTCGCCGGGGATCCCCTCGTCGGCAAGATCATTGCGTTCATCCGCGCCGGCGGCAAACGGCCGCTGATGCGGCCGCGTGCGGGCCGCGGCCTCGATGCGCGCGGCGACGATCCAGCGTAACGGGCTGGACATGGCGGACACCCGGACCAACAGCGAATCGCTTGCGATCATCTGCGGTGGCGGCAGTCTTCCCGGCGCAGTTGCCGATGCCGTGGTTCGGCGCGGCCGGCGGCCGGTCATGTTCGGCCTCAAGGGCTGGGCCGACGCCAAGGTGATCGAACAGTACGCGCATCACTGGATCGCGATCGGGCAGGCCGGGCGTTTCTTTCGTCTCGCTCAAGCGGAGAACTGCCGCGAATTGCTGTTCATCGGCGCGGTGCTGCGGCCGCCGATCTCTCAATTGCGGCTCGATTGGCACACCATCCGGGTGATGCCGCGCCTGATGCGGGCTTTTCGCGGTGGCGACGACACGCTCCTTGCGGGTGTCGCTGGAATCGCAGAAAGCGGTGGGGTGCGGGTCGTCGGCCTCGATGAGGTGGCGCCGGAAGTCTTCGTTCCCGAGGGAGCGCTCGGCCGCTATGAGCCTTCCGACCGCGACCGGACCGACATCGCCCGCGCACTCAAGGTGATCGCCGCGCTCGGACCGTTCGATGTGGGTCAAGCCGCGATAGTTGCAAATAATAACGTGCTCGCGGTCGAAGCCGCGGAAGGCACCGATAATATGCTCGGCCGCATCGTCGATCTGCGCCGGCAGGGCAGGGTGACGTCGCCGGCCGGGGTGGGCGTGCTGGTGAAAGCGCCCAAGCCGGGTCAAGACCGGCGTTTTGATCTGCCCTCGATCGGTCCACGCACCATCGAGAACGCGGTGCGCGCGGGGCTTGCCGGAGTGGCCGTCACTGCCGGCAGCACGATCATCGCCGAAGCTGCGGAGGTCGCGGCCGCCGCCGACCGGGCGAAAATCTTTGTCATCGGTGTTCCGGAGGACACCGGACTATGACCGACGCGCCGGCGCAGCGGCCGCTTTCGCTTTATTTTGTCGCCGCGGAGGAATCCGGCGACGCGTTGGGAGCTGCCTTGATCCGCGCCCTCAAGGCAGCTCATCGCGGGCCGCTCGATCTTGCCGGAGTTGGCGGCCGTGCTATGGCGGCCGCCGGCATCGCGAGCCCATTCGGCATCGAAGATCTTTCGATCGTAGGCTTAACCGCCATCCCGCGGCGGCTGCCAAACATCGTGCGAAGAATTCGCCAGACCGCGGACGCTATCATTGTCAAAAAGCCGGATGTCCTCGTCATCATTGACAGTCCCGATTTTACTCACCGCGTCGCCCGCCGGGTACGGCAGCACGTCGCTTCAATGCCAATCCTCGATTACGTTTCGCCCTCGGTATGGGCGTGGCGACCCGGGCGCGCCGCAGCAATGCGCTCTTATGTCGATGAGGTCCTCGCCATCTTGCCTTTCGAGCCGGCGGCGCATGCAAGGCTCGGCGGCCCACGCTGCACTTATGTCGGTCATCCGTTAATCGAGCATATCGCCGAGTTGCGACCCAACGCTTCTGAAACACGGCGCCGCCTACTCAGACCCGCCACTTGTTCTGGTATTGCCCGGCAGCCGATTGACCGAGATCCGCCGCCTCCTCGGCATTTTCGGCAGAGCGATCGAGCGCATTGCCGAACGCGCCGGACATCTGGAAGTGGTGCTGCCGACGGTTCCTCACCTTGCAGCGTACGTGCGTGACGCGACGGCCGCGTGGGCTGTAACGCCCCGCCTGGTCGTCGATCCGGCTGAGAAATGGTCCGCCTTTCGCAATGCGCGAGCGGCGCTGGCGGCGTCCGGTACGGTTACGCTCGAACTTGCGCTCGCCGGAGTGCCGACCGTTGCGGCCTACCGCTTGTCAATTCTCGAGGAGATCGTTGCCCGGGTGATGCGGTTTCACGCCAAGCTGCAAAGCGTGATCCTCGCCAATTTGATCATGGGCGAGAACGTCATTCCTGAGTTCTTGCAGTGGGATTGCACGCCCGAGCGACTGGCCGACGCGCTGCTTCCGCTGTTGTCCGACACGCCGCAGCGTCGGCGTCAGCTCGATGCGTTCGGGAAACTCGACGCCATAATGGGGGTCGGCGGCGAGCCGCCGAGTGCTAGGGCTGCCGACATTGTCCTTGCCGTTGCCGAGCGCGGCCAGCGTTAACCTCTGATCCGTCGCGGCCCTACCATTGCCCCGTGCATCCTGCTAATGCCCAAGGTCCAGCCCGTCGCGAGCGAACCGATAAAGCGTCCAGAGTGAGTAAAGTCAGGAAAACGGCTCGAAAACCTGCCATCCACGCCGCGATCACCGGAGTCTTCGGCTATGTGCCGCCCGACGTGCTCAGCAATGCCGAGCTGGCACAGATGGTCGACACCAGTGACGAGTGGATCGTCGAGCGCACCGGCATCAAGGAGCGGCGCATCCTCAAGGGCAGGGGACTAGGTACGTCGCACCTGGGCGCTGAAGCCGTCCGCGGCCTGTTGAAGAAGACCGCGACCGCGCCGGGCGACGTCGACCTTTTGATCTGCGCGACGACCACGCCCGACTTCGTGTTTCCTTCGAGCGCCAATCTGATCTGTGACATGGTCGGCATCCGCGGCGTCGGCAGTTTCGACGTGCAGGCCGCATGCTCGGGCTTCGTCTACGCACTGAGCGTCGCATCACAATTCATCGAGACCGGAAAATTTCGCAAGATCGTAGTGGTCGGCGCCGACAAGATGTCGTCGATTATCGACTACACCGACCGCGCCACCTGTGTGCTGTTTGGCGACGGAGCCGGCGCGGTCCTTCTTGAGCCAAGCGACAAATACGGCATCATCGATACCGTCTTGCATTCCGACGGCTCGGGCATGCCGCATCTGCATCAAAAAGCCGGCGGCAGCCGGATGCCGCCAACGGCGGAAACCGTGGCGAAGCGTCTGCACTACGTTCATCAGGAGGGCGCCGCGGTCTATAAATTTGCGGTGGCCCGGATGGCAGAGGTCGCGGCCGAATTGATGAAACGCAACGATCTCACTGGTGACAAGATCGACTGGCTGGTGCCGCACCAAGCCAACAAACGCATCATCGAAGCGACCGCTGAGCGTATGAAGCTGCCGGCGGCGCGCGTCATGGTCACCATCCATAAATACGGCAATACCACCGCGGGCACGATACCGTTGTCACTGTGGGACTACGAAAGCATGCTGCGCGCCGGCGACCGCCTGATCCTGGCGGCGTTCGGCGGCGGCTTTACCTGGGCTGGGGCCTATTTGACGTGGGCTTACGATCCGAACCGCGAATAGTGACCGGCGAATAGGCGATTTCTGCTCGGTATTCGCCACTCGCTATTTCGCCATTCGCCCGTTTCACCTCATTTCCGCTTCGACATCGGCTGATAATCGCGCCGCGGCGAGCCGGTATAGAGCTGGCGCGGACGGCCGAGTTTCTGGTGCGGATCCTCGATCATCTCTTTCCACTGCGCGATCCACCCGACCGTGCGCGCGAGCGCGAACAGCACGGTGAACATCGTCGTGGGGAAGCCCATCGCGCGTAGCGTGATGCCGGAATAGAAGTCGACGTTCGGATAGAGCTTCTTAGAGATGAAATAGTCGTCGTGCAGCGCGATTTTTTCGAGTTCCATGGCGACATCGAGCAGCGGATCCTTGACGCCGAGCTCGTTGAGAACCTCGTAGCAGGTTTTCTGCATCAGCTTGGCGCGCGGGTCGTAGTTCTTGTAGACGCGATGGCCGAAGCCCATCAGCCGGAATGAATCGTTCGGGTCTTTCGACCGCTTGATGAATTCCGGAATGCGATCGACGCTGCCGATCTCGCCGAGCATTTTCAGTGCGGCCTCGTTGGCGCCGCCGTGCGCCGGTCCCCACAGGCAGGCGATGCCAGCGGCGATGCAGGCGAACGGATTGGCGCCGGTGGAACCCGCCAACCGCACGGTCGACGTCGAAGCGTTCTGCTCGTGATCGGCATGGAGGGTGAAGATGCGATCCATGGCGCGGGCGAGCACCGGATTTGCCTTGTACGGCTCGCACGGCACCGCAAAGCACATGCGCAGGAAGTTCGAGGCGTAATCGAGCGAGTTATCCGGATACACGAACGGCTGGCCAATGGTGTACTTGTAGGCCATGGCGGCCAGCGTCGGCATTTTGGCAATCATGCGGATCGATGCGACCATGCGCTGGGTCGGATCGGTGATGTCGGTGGAGTCGTGATAGAACGCCGAGAGCGCACCGACCGAACCGACCATTACCGCCATCGGATGCGCGTCGCGACGAAAGCCCTGGAAGAAGCGGCTCATCTGCTCGTGCACCATCGTGTGATGGATCACGCGATCGACAAAGTCCGCCTTTTGCTGCGTGGTCGGCAGTTCGCCGTAGAGCAGCAGATAGCAGGTTTCGAGAAAGTCGCCGTGTTCCGCCAAGTCATCGATCGGATAACCGCGATAGAGCAGAATGCCCTCGTCGCCGTCGATATAGGTGATCTTGGATTCGCAGCTGCCGGTCGACGTGAAGCCCGGGTCGTAGGTGAAAATGCCGGCTTCGGCGTACAGCTTGCTGACGTCGATGACCTCTGGGCCAATCGTGCCCTCATAAATCGGGAAGGAATAATTCTTGTCGCCGAGTGTCAGCTTACCGGTTTTTATATTGGCGCCGGCGCCGGTCTTCGCGTCCATGGTCGTACCTCGATGTCTGACAGCCGAAACGGCAAGCCGCGCGCCTTAAACGCTAGAAGAAGGGGCTGGCGTGGCAGGTTCCATCCGGCCTTACTGGCGTATCGTAACAAAGTGTGCACTGCAAGATAATAGGCCTGTGACAGGCCCACGCGACTGGCTACGGCGCATAACCGCAATCTCTTAACCGCCTGTCTGGTCGGCAACCCGCGCCAGGCTTTCCGCCTTGCCCAGCACGGTGAGGACCTCGAAAATCCCCGGGGAGGTCGTGCGGCCGGTGAGGGCTGCGCGCAACGGCTGGGCAACGGCGCCGAGCTTGGCCCCCATCTTTTCGGCAAAGGTGCGGACGGCGTGCTCGGTGGCCTCGGCGGTCCATGGCTCGACGCCGGCGAGGTCGGTGGCAATTCCGGCAAGCAGGGAACGCGCATCCGGCGTCAGCAGTGCGGCCGCTTTGTCGTCCAGCGCAATTGGCCGATCTGACAGAAGAAATCTTGCGCCATCAATAAGATCAAGCAACGTTTTAGCGCGCTCCTTTAAGCTCGGCATGGCCACCAGCCATTGCTCTTTCAGGCGCGATGTCAGCCGCGCCGCGAGCGCCGGGCCATCGGGGAGGTATGGCAACAGCTTTTCGATTGCGGCCAGCAGTTCGATGTCCGGGCTTTGGCGGATGTAATGGCTGTTGAGGCTCTCAAGCTTGGCGACATCGAACCGCGCCGGTGACCGGCCGATTTGCGGCAGATCGAACGCGGCAACCATCTCCTCGGTCGAGAAAATCTCCTGGTCGCCGTGGCTCCAGCCGAGCCGCACCAGATAGTTGCGCAATGCCGCTGGGAGATAGCCCATAGCGCGGTAGGCATCGACGCCGAGCGCGCCGTGACGCTTGGAGAGCTTGGAGCCGTCCGGCCCGTGTATGAGCGGAATGTGCGCCATGACCGGCACAGCCCAGCCGAGCGCCTGGTAGATCTGGGTCTGCCGCGCGGCATTGGTCAAATGATCGTCGCCGCGGATGATGTGGGTCACCGTCATGTCGTGATCGTCGACCACGACCGCGAGCATGTAAGTCGGTGTGCCGTCGGACCGCAGCAGCACAAGGTCGTCGAGGTTTTCGTTCTGCCAGACCACGCGGCCCTGCACCTGATCTTCGACGACGGTCTCGCCGGTCAGCGGTGCTTTCAGCCGTATCGTGGGCTTGACGCCAGCCGGCGCCTCGCTTCGATCACGATAGCGCCAGCGGCCGTCATAGAGCTTGGAGCGGCCCTCGCGCCGTGCCGCTTCGCGCATTTGCGTGAGTTCCTCGGGGCTCGCGTAACAATGGTAGGCGTGCCCCGACGCCAACAGCAGTTCGGCTACTTCGCGGTGCCTCTCCGAGCGGGCGAATTGATAGATGGCATCGCCGTCCCACGCGATGCCGAGCCAGGACAACCCGTCAAGGATGGCATCGATCGCCGCCTGGGTTGAACGCTCGCGGTCGGTGTCCTCGATCCGCAGCAGCATTTTGCCGCCGCGGCCGCGAGCATAAAGCCAATTGAAAAGCGCGGTGCGTGCGCCGCCGATATGGAGAAAGCCGGTGGGCGAGGGCGCAAAACGGGTGACGACGGTCATGTCTCTCCAAAAACTTGCAGGCGCGCCCGTTTAACACAAATCGTTATCGAAAGCTGACTGTTTGCCGGTGGTGGGCTTGACCCTGCGCGCCAACTTGTCCAATCCGGGGACCGTTGCCACTTAAAGCCTGGAAACAGGCACGGAAACAATTGCGTCATGACGCTTGCCGAAACACCCGTAAAGGAAGCGGGCCAGGATTTCATCCGCGACATCGTGCGTGCCGACCTGGATTCCGGGCGGCGCAAAGCGGTCGTCACGCGATTTCCGCCAGAGCCAAATGGCTACCTGCATATCGGCCACGCTAAGTCGATCTGCCTGAACTTCGGCATTGCCGAGGAGTTCGGCGGACACTGCAACCTACGCTACGACGACACCAATCCCACCAGGGAGTCGCAAGAATATATCGACGCCATCGAGCGCGACGTGCGCTGGCTCGGTTTTGACTGGGGCAAAAATCTCTATCACGCGTCGGATTATTTCGAGCGGCTCTATGGTTGGGCCGAGGATCTAATCCGGGCCGGCAAAGCCTATGTCGACGATCAGTCGCAGGACGAGGTGAGGGCGTCGCGCGGCACATTGACTGAGCCGGGCAAGAACAGCCCTTACCGCGATCGCCCGGTCGAAGAAAATATCGACCTTATTCGCCGCATGCGCGCCGGCGAGTTTCCAGACGGCACGCGCGTGCTGCGCGCCAAGATCGACATGGCGTCCGGCAACATTAATCTGCGCGATCCGGTGCTTTACCGTATCCTGCACGCGGAGCATCCGCGCACCGGCAAAACCTGGAGCATCTATCCAAGCTACGATTTTGCCCACGGCCAGTCCGACGCCATCGAAGGCGTTACGCATTCGATCTGCACGCTCGAATTCGAGGATCATCGGCCGCTTTACGACTGGTTTCTCCAAAACCTGCCGGTGCCGTCGCATCCGCATCAATACGAGTTCGCGCGGCTTAATCTGACCTACACGGTGCTTTCGAAGCGGGTGCTGACCGAGTTGGTCCGCGGCGGCCATGTCGGCGGCTGGGATGATCCGCGCATGCCGACGCTTGCGGGCTTGCGCCGCCGTGGCGTGCCGGCGGCCGCGATCCGCGATTTCGTCAAGCACATCGGTGTCGCCAAGGCCAACAGCATCGTCGACATGGGGATGCTGGAGTTCTCAATCCGCGAGCACCTCAACAAGACGGCGGAGCGGCGCATGGCGGTGCTGCGTCCGCTCAAAGTGGTGATCGAGAATTATCCGGAAGGCGCCGGCGAGGAGATCGAGGCGGTCAATCACCCCGAGGATCCAGCCGCCGGCACCCGACGCATTCGCTTCGGCCGTGAGATTTTCATCGAGCGCGACGATTTCATGGAAAACCCGCCGAAGAAATTTTTTCGGCTGTCGCCCGGCACCGAGGTCCGCCTGCGTTATGCCTATTTCATCACCTGCCGCGAAGTGGTGAAGAGCGCAGCCGGTGAAGTGACCGAGTTGCGCTGCACCTATGATCCAGCCAGCAAGGGTGGCAGCGCGCCCGACGGCCGTAAGGTCAAGGCGACAATGCACTGGGTTTCGGCTGCGGATTCCGTACCCGCGGAGGTGCGGCTTTACAATCCGCTGTTCACAAATCCCGATCCGAGCCCCGGCAACTTCGCCGCGGAAATCAATCCGGACTCGCTTGAGGCGCTCGGCGATGCTCGCGTCGAGCCGGCTTTGGCAAACCGCAATTCCGGCGACGCCGTGCAGTTCGAACGGCAGGGGTATTTCTGCCGGGACCGGGATTCGACGCCGGACCGGCTCGTGTTCAATCGGACCGTGGGCTTGCGCGACACCTGGGCCAAAACTTCGGCGAAGTCCGCGGCGTAGGCCCCGCATGGCCGCGCGCCGTGCGCACACAAGGAGGCACGATGGCCAAGCTCACCAGCTTTGAAGCGGACATTCGCCCGCTATTTACCGAGCGAGACATTCACGGGATGAGCAAGGCGTTCAATCTCGCGAGCTATGATGAGGTAAAGGCGCACGCGGCCGCCATCAAAGATCGCATTCGCGGAATTGGCGGCGCTGTCATGCCTCCGCCACCGCCTAAAGGGGAGGGCACCTGGCCGCAATCTCGCATCGATCTGTTCATTAAATGGGTCACGGGCGCCGCCGAGAAGTCCGAGTTGCCTCTGCGGCGCAAACCACGCCGCGCGATGCAACGCCGCGGCCTGAAGATATCGAGGCACATTGCGATGAGCGAGGCAACGACGCAATCCAGAGCTGCGTCGCCGCCTTGGATTGCTTCGCGGGAGCCGCCATCGGGACCCGCCACTTCGCGCGGTCACGTTGGCTCGCAATCACGTCAAATTCAGTACCGGCGGAACAGTCCCACCAGTTTGCCCTGAATGCGCACGCGATTGGGCGGCAGGATGCGCACCTCGTGCTGCGGGTTGGCAGGCTCGAGCGCGATCGAGGCACCGCGGCGGCGGAAGCGTTTCAGTGTCGCTTCCTCGTCGTCGATCAGGGCGACGACGATATCGCCGGTGTCGGCGGCTTCCATGCGCTTTAACAATGCGATGTCGCCGTCGAGAATTCCCGCTTCGATCATGGAATTGCCGCGGACTTCGAGCGCAAAGTGATCACCAGCGGTCAGAAGCTCCGGTGGCATATTGATGGTGTGGCTGCGGGTCTGAATTGCCTCGATCGGCGTGCCGGCGGCGATACGGCCCATGACCGGGACGGCGACGGGCCGACCGCCTTCGTCTTCCGAGTTGGCACGGACGCGGCCAAGATTGCCCTCGATCACGCTCGGGGTGAACCCGCGGGAGCGGCCCGACACCATGCCATGGGCCACCAATTCCGGAAGCTTGATAACTTCAATGGCGCGCGCCCGATTCGGCAGGCGGCGGATAAAACCTCGCTCCTCGAGCGCGGTGATCAGGCGGTGGATGCCGGACTTGGAGCGCAGGTCGAGCGCGTCTTTCATCTCGTCGAACGAGGGGGGAACACCAGCTTCCTTCAGGCGCTCATGGATAAACCGCAGAAGCTCGGCCTGCTTGCGAGTCAACATTGGCGTTCCCCTTATTTACCGGCCAAAGCCGAAACAAATCATGAACGGACGCTATCCGTTCCATATGTGTTCCGCAACCATTTAATTTGAGGTGAAAAAATCGAGTGGCGCGCCCAACCCGCCCTTAACGCTCGAATTTAACGAAGTAACGCCGGAAAACGCGCCCGATGGTGTGTCTGTGTGATTGGGTGAAGGATAATCAAGCGGGACAGACGGACTGGAACCGCAGCCTGCACTGTAGAGGCGAGCCAGCGGGACGATGTATCTCGGTTCCACGGCTGCGAGCTAAGGTGACGGTTCCCAATACCGCACTGTCGAATTTTGCCAACTGATGCCTTTCGGTCACAGCCGTTTCTGAGTCCATGCGTTATATCTCGACTCAGCCATCACGGTTGTTCGTCGGATTCTATTTGGGGGTTGACTATGAAAAAACTGCTGCTCGCATCCTTTGCCACTCTCGCGGTGCTGTCCGGATCGGCGCTCGCAGCTGATCTGCCTGCGAAGCCGGTTTATAAGGCGGCTCCCATGCCGGCACCGGTCTATAACTGGACGGGTTGCTATGTCGATGGCGGCTTCGGCTATGCGCTCTACACGCAGGACCATTATGGCGAGTCCTATCCGTCGACCGGATCCGTGACTCCGTCGGCCACCACGGGCGGAAGGGGCTGGTACGGCCAAGCGGGCGGCGGCTGCGACTATCAGTTCACCCTCGGCAATCTCGGCAACTTCATCGTCGGCGTTCTTGGCGACTACGACTTCATGAGCATCAAGGGCAATTTCGCAAGCCAAGACTTTGCGGGAAGTGTAGCCCAAGAGAAACAGACGAATACCTGGGTGGCCGGCGGCCGGATCGGATACCTCGTTAACCCGAATGTTCTGACCTACTTCTCTGGCGGCTACACGCAAGCCAATTTCAACTCGATGAGTTTCGTTAATTTTCGCAGGCCTCACCCTGCCTTCGCACAATTATGCGGATGGGTGGTTCCTCGGCGGCGGCACCGAAATGTCGCTCAGCAGCTGGCTGCCGACCGGCTTCTTCCTCCGCAGCGAATATCGCTACTCAAGCTTCAAGGCCGCCGACCTCCAGTACTCCTTCCTTGGCGTCCCGCTCACCACCGCGGAGAACATGAAGAAGTATGAGCAGATGCTCGGAACCGAGCTGATCTACCGGTTCAACTGGCACTAACGGATACCGCTTCTTGACGATTTGGGCCCGGGACGAAAGTCCCGGGCTTTTTTCATTTCAGCGATCGAGCCGCACCAGCACGCAGCGGTCGCCGGTCTTGGCGGCGGGCGCGAAAGTTTCGCGGATCACCAGACAATCGGCTTTTGCCAAAGGCGCCATCATCGAACTGTCCTGCGCCCGGAACGGCGTTGCGGTCAGCCCGCTCTCGCCATGGCTCAGCGTCGCGCGCAGATAGTCGGCGCGTTCGTCGTTTTCCGGCAGATCGCAGCCGAGCGATGCCGTCTCGATCGGCGCCACCAGATCGCCGCGTCCGGTAAGTTTGCGGATCAGCGGCACCAGAAACAGGAACGCGCAGACATAGGACGACACCGGATTGCCCGGCACGCCGAGCACTGCCATTGCGCCGAGCCGGCCGTGCATCAGCGGACGGCCGGGCCGCATCGCGATCTTCCAGAACGACAGGTTCATGCCTTCGGCGGCCAGCGCCCGGTTGACGAAATCGTAGTCGCCGACCGAGGCGCCGCCGGTCGTTACCAGGATATCGGCGCCGAGATCGCGCGCACGCCGCACCGCCGCAATCGTCTCATCAAGCTTGTCGCCGACGACGCCGAGATCGATGAGGTCGGCGCCTTCCGCGCGGATCAGCGCACCGAGCGCAAAACCGTTGGAATAGACAATCTGGCCCGGACCCGGCTCGGTGCCGGGCGAGACGAGCTCGTCGCCGGTCGCAAACAGCACCACCTTCGGCTTGCGAAAGACCGGCACCAGCGGATGATTCATCCCGGCGACGAGCGCCAGGTCGCGCGCCGTCAGCCGATGGCCCTTGGCGAACAATTGCTCACCGGCTTTGAAATCGAGTCCCTGGCGGCGAACGTGCCGGCCCGCGACAGTCGGCTTTTGCACTTCGACGCTGTCGCCTTCGCGCGTGGTTTGTTCCTGAATCACGATCGAGTCCGCGCCGTCGGGCACGAAGCCGCCGGTGAAAATGCGCGCCGCTTCGCCCGGCCCGATTCTGGTGGTGAATGGCTTGCCGGCGGGAACTTCGCCAATGACTTTCAACCGCACCGGCGCGGCCGCCACATCGGCGGCGCGCACCGCATAGCCATCCATGGCCGAGACGTCGGCCGGCGGCTGGGTGCGGCGCGATTTCAGATCAAGGGCCAATACGCGGCCAGCAGCCTCGGCGAGCGGCACCTCCTCGGCATCGAGCGGCACGGCGTGCGCCAGCACGTGGTCGAGCGCTTCTGCCACCGAGATCAATGCCACGGCCTTACTCCCGCACGCGATAATGGCCGCTGCGGCCGCCGCTCTTTTCGACGAGGCGAATGCCTTCGATGTGCATGCCGCGCTCGACCGCTTTGACCATGTCGTAGATGGTGAGGCAGGCGACCGATACCGCGGTGAGCGCTTCCATCTCGACGCCGGTCTTGCCGGAAACTTTTACGCGCGCTTTCACCCTCACGCCCGGCAATTTTGTGTCGGGCGTGACATCGACCTCGACCTGCGAGACGGGCAGGGGATGGCACAGCGGAATGAGTTCATGCGTGCGTTTCGCCGCCATGATGCCGGCAAGGCGCGCGGTGCCGAGCACATCGCCCTTCTTCGCGTTGCCCTTGCGCACGAGATCGAGCGTCTTTGACCGCATCACGACGCTGCCTTCGGCGATGGCGATGCGTTCCGTCGTTGATTTCGCCGAAACATCCACCATGTGGGCTTCGCCGCGAGAGCCTAAATGGGTCAGTTTTTTCGCCCGCCGCGCCACGGTCTCACCGGGCCGATGCGAGGGCAGGTTTGCGCGTGAGCAATGCACGCGTCGCGGCGGCAACATCTTTCTCGCGCATCAGGCTTTCGCCGACCAGGAAGGCCGAAATCCCGGCCTTGCCAAGCCGTGCCAGATCGTCGGGGGCGAATATTCCGCTTTCGCCGACCATGATATGTCCCGCCGGGAACATGGCGCGCCAGCCTCTCACTCGTGGCAAGCGTGGTCTCGAAGGTTTTGAGATTGCGATTGTTGATGCCGATAAGCCGCGATTTCAGACGCAGCGCCCGCCCCAACTCATCTTCGTCATGCACTTCGATGAGCGCGTCCATGCCGTACGACGCCGCCGCTGCTTCAAGTTCTACGGCGCAAGCGTCGTCCACCCCGGCCATGATGATGAGGATGCAATCGGCGCCATACGCTCGCGCCTCAGCCACCTGATAGGTGTCGTACATGAAGTCCTTGCGCAGCACCGGCAGCGTGACGGCGCCGCGCGCAGCGCGCAGATGATCGAGGCTGCCCTGGAACGATGGCGCGTCGGTCAGCACCGACAGACAGGTCGCGCCGCCTTTTTCGTAGGCCGCGGCCAGGGCGGGCGGATCGAAATCGCTGCGGATCAGGCCGCGCGACGGACTTGCCTTCTTGACCTCGGCGATCAGCGCATAGTCGCCGGCATGGAGCCGTTGTTCGATCGCGCGCATAAAGCCGCGCGGCGTGCCGACGGCTGCCGCTTCGCGTTCGAGCACCGCCAGCGAACGCTGCCGTTTGGCTTGCGCGATCTCTTCGCGTTTGTAATCGGCAATCTTTTGCAAAATATCAGCCATCATTCGACACTACGATCAGCCGATCGAGCCGGCCCTCGGCTTCCCCGGAATTGACGGACTGGGCGGCGAGCCCGATGCCGGCCTTGATGTCGGCAGCCTTGCCGGCAACCACAAGGGCCGCCGCGGCATTGAACAGCGCGACGTCGCGCAACGGCGTCTTCTGGCCCTCGAGAACATCCTGCACCGCCTTGGCGTTGGTCGCGGCATCACCGCCGCGGAGCGCTTCCGGCTTCACTCTGGGAAGGCCGACGTCTTCGGGCGAGATTTCGAAGCTGCGCACGTTACCCTTTTCGAGCGCCGTGACGCTGGTCGGTCCGGTCGTCGTGATTTCGTCGAGTCCATCGGAGCCGTGCACCACCCACACGCTCTGTGCGCCGAGATTTTTCAGCACCTGCGCCAGCGGTTCGGTCCATTGCTTTGAAAACACGCCGATCATCTGCCGCTTGACGCCGGCCGGGTTCGAAAGCGGACCAAGAAGATTGAAGATTGTTCGGGTGCCGAGCTCGATGCGCGTCGGATTCACGTTCTTTGTCGCCGGGTGATGCGCCGGCGCAAACATGAAGCCGATGCCGGCCTCGCGGATGCAAAGCCCGATTTTCTCCGGCGGCAGATCGATATTGACGCCGAGCGCCGCCAGCACGTCGGCGGCGCCGGATTTCGACGACAGCGCGCGATTGCCGTGCTTGGCGACCGGCACACCGGCGCCGGCGACAATCAACGCGGCGCAAGTCGAGATGTTGTACGAGCCTGACGCGTCGCCGCCGGTGCCGACCACGTCGATGGCGTCGGGCGGTGCGTGCACGCGAAGCATCTTGGAGCGCATGGCGGTGACGGCGCCGGTGATCTCGTCGACCGTCTCGCCGCGCACGCGCAACGCCATGAGCAATGCGCCCATTTGCGAGGGCGTCGCCTCTCCGGACATCATCTGCTCGAACGCAGCCGCCGCCTCTTCGCGGCCAAGCGTGGCGCCGGTCGCGACTTTGCCGACAATTGCCCTGAATTCCACTGTCACGGCTGCGCCCCTAGTTCACTCGGTCGAGAGCCCCTTCCCTTATTCCTCCCCCGCGAACGAGGGAGGGTAGGGAGGGGGTGCGCCGGCCCGTCGACGCGTTCCACGCCGCGGCGATGTCGAGAAAGTTCTTCAGCATCAGATGGCCGTGCTCGGAGGCGATGCTTTCGGGATGAAACTGCACGCCGTGTACCGGAAGTTTCGCGTGCGCGAGTCCCATGATTACGCCGTCATCGGTATCCGCGGTTACGGTAAGGTCGCGCGGCAGACTTGCGCGCTCGACCATCAGCGAATGATAGCGTGTTGCCTTGAACGGCGCATTGATGCCGCGAAATACGCCGGTGCCGTTGTGCCGGATCTCCGACAGCTTGCCGTGGACCTGCGTCAGCGCGCGCACCACCTTGCCGCCGAACGCGTCACCGATCGCCTGATGGCCAAGGCAGACGCCGAGGATTGGAATTTTCGGCGCCGCCAGCGCGATCAGATCGAGGCAGATACCGGCCTCCCTGGGCGTGCAAGGGCCGGGAGAGAGCACAATGGCGTCGGGGTCGGCACCGACCACCGCGCCGCTCGTCACCCTGTCGTTGCGACGTACTACGACCTCCGCGCCCAGTTCACCGAGATAGTGCACCAGGTTGAAGGTGAAGCTGTCGTAGTTGTCGATGAGGTAAATCACCGAAAAAGCTCATATTTTCGCGCACCGGCGGCCGGATGGCCAAAGCCGGGCTAGGATTTACCGCGAATGGCCGGTGCCCGCTAGGGCAGCCAGAATGGCGCTTGGGCGTTTGAGGGCCTGCGCTTAACGCTGGCTGCGCGTGGCCAAGGCGCGCGGCATGCGGTAAATCGTCGGCCAATTTAGAAAAGCGATAGAGGAAACGAACATGACCTGCTTCCGCCCGTTCACGGCGATAGTGTTCTCTTTGCTGCTGACCGCGGTGCCCGTGATCGGAACAACGCGGGCGCAAGACTATCCGGACCGGCCGGTCAAGATCATCGTGCCGACACCGCCCGGCGGACCGGTCGACGTCATCGCGCGGATCACGGCGAACTATCTGCAAAACACGCTCGGCAAAGGATTCGTCGTCGAAAACCGCGCCGGTGCCGGCAATACCATCGGCTCGAAGGACGCCGCCGAGGCAGCACCCGACGGCTATACGTTATTGTATTCGAGCGCGAGCGGACTGGTCATCGCGCCGCTGCTGCATCCCGATGCCGGCTACGACCCACTCAAGAGTTTTGATCCGATCGCGCTTGTTGGCGAAAGCTCCAACATCCTGGTGGTTAATCCCTCGGTGCCGGCCAAGACCGTTCAGGAACTGGTTGCCTATGCCAAGGCCAATCCGGGCAAGGTGAACTTTTCTTCGGGCGGCATCGGTGTGCTGCCGCATCTCATCGGCGAAATGTTCAAGGCGCGCGCCGGTATCGATATCGTCCACGTGCCGTACAAGGGCGGCGGGCCGTCGATCACAGACCTCGTCGCCGGCAACGTGCAAATGACGTTCGAGGGCACCGCCGTGTTGCTGCCGCTGATCCAGGCCGGCCGGCTGCGCGCGCTCGCTGTCACCACGCCGAAACGCATTCCGCAATTACCGGACGTCCCGACCATGGTCGAGAGCGGCTTTCCAAATTTCGTCTCGACAAGCTGGACCGGCCTCTTGGCGCCCGCGCATACGCCGCAGCCGGTCATCGCCAAGCTCAACACTGCGATCAATCAGGGCCTGAAAACGCCGGAACTGATAACCGCGCTGGAGCGGTTGAGCAATGAACCGCTTGGTGGGACACCGGCGGATTTCACCGCAATGATCAAAGCCGATCTCGCCAAGTGGTCGCCGATTGTCAACGCGCTCGGCCTTAACAAGCAATAACGGGCGGTACACTTTCGGCAAAAGAAAGACGGCAGGTGCATCGCAACCGCCGTCCACGGCAAAGTCTGGGTTTTTGTCGCTTGTTTAGCGCAAGGCGATCGTCAGAGCTTCCGAGCTTATGCGGCACATTTTCCATCGGCACAAAGCGCACATCGCGTGGCGGGGTGAGCCGATTGCCGGTATCGCGCAGACAGGATGACTCGTAATACGGCCAGGCGCGCTGCGAGCAATCGCCGCCAATGACTCGGGCATCGGCTCGATCCGACTTTCCATTAAGCGCCGGCGCGCCAGCCTCGACTTGCGCGGTCAGGCTTGGCGAGAACACAAAACATGCGGCAATGATCGCGGCCGCGGCGATGGCGTAAAGCGTCTTGATCATGGCACCAGCCCTGTTGGCAACCTTGCGGTCTTTTGTGGCAACGCTTCGTGTTGTTTTTGGTTGCGCTTTCCTGCGTTTTAGTGTCGCCGAGACGGGGTAAAGGTTCTTTGATAACGATCACTATTTTGCTGTTTCTTGCAATTAATTGAAAAGACTTATGAATCTTCGGTGGTCCAGAGCCGCAATTGGTGCTTTTCCACGCTTGGCCATGCCGGTATCCGCCTTGCGGTTCGTTTGAGCGCGGGCTAGAGAGCATGATCCCGAAAAGTGGATGCCGGTTTTCGGAAAAGATCATGCTCAATCAAAATGCTAGTACCTTATTGGCGCAGATTTCATCCGCTCCGATAAGGTACTAGATCGGATATGCCGCGCACCGCGCTATTTGCCGGATCGTTCGATCCCATCACCAACGGCCATCTCGACGTGGTCGGCAACGCTGTGCGCCTAGCCGACCGGCTGGTGCTGGCCATCGGTGTCCATCCAGGCAAGACGCCGCTGTTCTCAGCCGAAGAGCGGCTCGCCATGCTGGAAGAGATCTGCGCCCCATTGGGCCGCGCCGCGGGCTGCGCTATCGCCTGCACCACGTTTTCCGATCTGGTGGTCACGGCGGCGCAACGCGAGGGTGCTACGATTCTGGTGCGCGGCGTTCGCGATGCCACGGATTTCGATTACGAGATGCAGATGGCCGGCATGAATGCGGCAATGGCGCCCGCGGTGCAGACGGTGTTCCTGCCCGCTTCGCCGGCGGTCCGCCCGATCACCGCCACGCTGGTGCGCCAGATTGCGAAAATGGGGGGCGATGTTTCTGCCTTCGTGCCGGCGCAAGTTGCGGCGCGCCTGAAGAAGAAATTCGCCAAGGTCTGAACAACGTCCTGAACCAAAGCCTGAAAACTTCATCCGGGAGATGACATGTTTCGTCTGATAGCAATTCTGCTTGCGGTTACGGCCGCCGCTCCGGCGATGAGCCAGGGCCTAATGAACCCCGCCGCGCTCAATGCTCCGGCGCCGGCAACCTACAAGGCCAAGTTCGACACCAGCAAAGGCGCATTCGAGATCGAGGTCCATCGCGACTGGGCGCCGGCCGGAGCCGACCGCTTCTACAACCTGGTCAAGAATGGATTTTTCGACAACGCACGTTTTTTCCGCGTCGTCTCCGGCTTCATGGTGCAGTTCGGCATCCACGGCGATCCGAACGTATCGGCGCAGTGGCGCCAGGCGCGCATCAATGACGATCCGGTCAAGCAGAGCAATGGCCGGGGCATGGTCACCTTCGCTACCGCGGGCCCCAACACGCGCACCACGCAGGTTTTCATCAATTTCGCCGACAATGCCAGGCTGGATGGAATGGGTTTCGCGCCGTTCGGCCAGGTCGTCTCGGGCATGAATGTCGTTGACTCGCTGTACAGCGGTTACGGCGAGGGCGCGCCGAGCGGACGGGGGCCCGATCAGGGCCGCATGCAGCAGGAAGGCAACGCCTATCTGATGAAAGATTTCGGCAAACTCGATTACATCAAGAAGGCGAGCATCGAACCATAGCTTCGCTGTCGCATTAAGAATCCGACCGTTTGAGGAAAAAGGAATAGAGACCATGGCCGAGCACAAACACGAAGATCCGGAAAACACCCTCGTTCTCGAGACGACGCCGGGAACGATCATTATCAAGTTGCGCATCGACGTTGCGCCGGGACACGCCGAGCGACTCAAGATGCTGGCGCGGGACAAGTTTTACGACAACGTGCCGTTCCACCGCGTCATCGAAGGCTTCATGGCGCAAACCGGCGACGGCCAGCACGGCAATGGCACCGGCGGCTCGAAACACCCCGATCTGAAGGCGGAGTTCTCCAAGGTGCCGTTCAAGCGGGGCATTGTCGGCATGGCGCGCAAAGGCCACAGCAACGATTCAGCCAACAGCCAGTTCTTCATCATGTTCGACGAAGGCTCGTTCCTCAACGGCCAGTACACCGTGGTCGGCGAAGTCGTCGACGGCATGGACATCGTCGACAAGCTCAAGCGCGGCGAGCCGCCGTCCAGTCCCGACCGCATCGTCCGCATGCAAGTGGCGGCTGACGCCAAGTAGTTCCCGAGCCAAATGGAACCAAGCCAAGAGAGCAGCCAAGGATCGCTGCGGACGGGTGAGTTGCGATGGACGAAATTTTGGTGCCGATCTCGGCCGGCGAACTGCTGGACAAAATCACGATCCTCGAGATCAAGTCCGAACGCATCAAAAACTCCGAACAACACGGCAACGTCATGCGTGAACTCGTTGCCTTGCGACGGGTAACCGAACGCCTCGACTGCAGCGGCCTGCAGGAACCGATCGCGGCACTCAAGCGCGTCAACAGCGAATTGTGGGACGTCGAGGACGACATCCGCGAATGCGAATTGCGCGCTGATTTCGGCGCGCGCTTTGTTGAGCTTGCGCGCGCGGTGTATCGCCTTAACGACGAGCGGTCGCGTCTTAAGCGTGCAATCAACGAAACCTCGGGATCGCGCTACCTCGAGGAGAAATCCTACCGTGCGCGCCACGGCAGCTCTGCCTAATGATCTTTTCGGAAAACCGGTTTCCACTTTTCCGGATCATGCTCTCCAGGTGACAAGCTTGCTTTAATTAAATATGTGGCGCGATGTGCTCGATCACGTTGCGCGGCGAAATGCGATTCATACCATCACTCGACCACATGCCGTTGTCAGGCAGTATTGCGTGAAAGAATCGCGAATAGGTGAATGGCGGCATCGTCCCGAATAGGCCGAAGGCCGGCGTTGCCATCGCAGCGGCAATGTTCAACAGGCCGGAATTTGGTCCGACGTAAAGATCGGCCAGGGCCAACAAAGCCATTGTCTCCGGTATCGGCAGCCCGCACTCGTTGACGGCAGGCGCTCCGGCCGGCTGCTCTATCAGTTTCTGCGCGCGCGGCCGGTCCTCAGCACTGCCGGTGACGAAAACTGTGCCGTTGGTGCGCAACCGCAATTCCGAAACAAATTCGTGCCATGCGGCATTCGGCCAATCTCGGAATGGATCGCGAGACCCGATCCCCACCACAATCCAGGGTCGCGGCCACGCCCCGAACTTCAAGGTCGTGGCCGCCAGCAATGCCGGCGATGCTTTCAGGTGCGGCTCAGTCGTAGGCAGCGGCACTTTCATCGCGGCCAAGAGTGTGGTCAGCCACTCAACCGGCCAATCATAACGATGGCCGTCATCGATGCCGGGATTGGTGATGTAATGCCGTTGCCGGCCGAGGCCGAGACCGATGCGCTGGGGTATGCCGGCAAGCCAAGCGGCGAGCGCGGGACGGATTGTGCGGTCAAAAATCCACAATGTCTGGAAGCGGCGGCGCCGCAGCAACGCGATGAGCCGGATCTGGTTAAGACCGCGCTTCAAGTCGGAACCGCCGTGCTCGAAATAGATAATTTCGGCGATGCTCGGATCCGCCTCAAGCAGTTCCTTGGCGCGGCTCGATGGTGGCGTCAGAAAAGTCACTTTGCCGCCAGGCGATGCGGCGGCAACAGCGCGGATAAACGGCAGGTGCCAGATGACGTCGCCGATGCCCGGTTTGACCTGGATGACGGCGCTCGGGGTCACGTTGCGTACCGCGTAAAAGGTTGCGATATGGCCTTCTAAGGCATTGCAGCGAAAAGTGGAATGCACACCGCTCTGTTCGATTTCGCGCTCCCGGATGACCGCATCGCGCTGCGGCCGGCGACGCCGCGCGACGCCGCGCGGCTCCTGGTCGTGGGTTCGGGTGCGCCGGCCGCATTCGAGGATCGCACGGTCGGCGAATTGCCAGCGCTGCTACGGGCAGGGGATGCGCTGGTCGTCAATGACACCAAAGTCATCGCCGCGAGCCTGCATGGCCGGCGACTGGGCCGCGGCGAGCATGAGCCCAAGATCGAAGCGACGCTGATCAAGCGGCTCGATGGCTCGCGCTGGAATGCCCTCGTGCGCCCGGCAAAGCGCCTCAAGCCGGGCGATATCGTACGCTTCGGCAGCGAAGGCCACGTTTGTTTTCTCGAGCAACTCGACGCCACAGTCGAAGCGAAAGGCGATGGCGGCGAGGTGACGTTTGCTTTCGCTTTTCACGGCCCCGTACTCGACCAGGCGCTTGCCGAGCGCGGCGACATGCCGTTGCCGCCTTATATCGCCGGCCGCCGTGCCGCCGACGCGCGCGACCGCTCCGATTATCAGACCATGTTTGCCCATGACGAAGGCTCGGTCGCGGCACCAACCGCCGGACTGCATTTCACCGAGCGGCTTGTCGAGGCGCTGCACGGACATGGCGTCGCACTGCATCGGGTGACACTTCACGTCGGTGCCGGCACATTTCTGCCGGTCAAGGCGGACGACACGGCAGGTCACCGCATGCATGCCGAGTGTGGCGTCGTGAGCGCGGAAACGGCCACCGCGCTCAATCAGATACGGCGCGAGGGCGGCCGTATCATTGCCGTAGGCTCGACGTCGCTGCGGCTGATCGAGAGCGCCGCGGCCGAGGACGGCACGCTTGCGGCGTACTCCGGCGAGACGTCGCTGTTCATCACCCCGGGTTATCGTTTTCGCACTGTCGACGCCATGCTGACCAATTTTCACCTGCCGCGCTCGACGCTGTTCATGCTGGTTTGCGCCCTATGTGGCATCGAGACCATGCAACGCGCCTATGCGCATGCGATCGAAGCAGGCTATCGGTTCTATTCCTATGGCGACGCCTGTCTGCTGTTCCGCAACCCTGAAGCAACATGACCGACGCATTTTCCTTCCGTCTCGTCGGCACCTGCGGCAGCGCGCGCGTGGGCGAAATTGCCACGCCGCACGGCGTGGTGCGCACGCCGGCCTTTATGCCGGTCGGAACGCAGGCCGCGATCAAAGGCGTGCACCACGACGATGTGCGCGCCGCAGGCGCCGACATCATGCTCGCCAACACCTATCACCTGATGCTGCGGCCAACGGCGGAACGGGTCGCCGCGCTTGGTGGACTGCACAATTTTATGCGTTGGCCACATCCGATCCTGACCGATTCCGGCGGCTACCAGGTGATGTCGCTCGCGCCGTTGCGGAAAGTTGCGGAACAGGGCGTGACTTTCCGGTCGCATATCGACGGCGCAACGGTCGAACTAACGCCGGAACGCGCCATGCAGGTGCAAATCCTGCTTGGCTCGGACATTGCCATGCAGCTCGACGAATGTGTAAGGCTGCCCGCGGAGCGACACGAAATCGAACGGGCGATGAAGCTGTCGCTGCGCTGGGCCGAGCGCTCGAAGCGGGCCTTCGAGAATGCGCCGTCAGGCCGCGCCTTGTTCGGCATCGTGCAAGGCGGCGATGATCCCGACCTGCGCGTTGAGAGCGCCCGATCGCTGGATGGCATCGGCTTCGATGGCTATGCGATCGGCGGTCTCGCCGTTGGCGAACCGCAGGACGTGATGCTCAAAGTCGTTGCCGAAACTGTGCCGGCGTTGCCGCAGGACAAGCCGCGTTATCTCATGGGTGTCGGCACCCCAGCCGATCTGCTCGAGGCGATTGCCCGCGGCATCGATATGTTCGATTGCGTCATGCCGACACGGAATGGCCGGCACGGGCTCGCCTTCACCCGCTTCGGACCGATCAACATCAAGAACGCGCATCATGCGGAAGATCCGCAACCGCTCGACGCCGAGAGCCGCTGTCCCGCCGCGCGGGAGTTCTCGCGGGCCTACCTGCATCATCTGTTCCGCAGCGGCGAGGCGCTCGGCGGCACGCTGCTGTCGATCATCAATCTGTTCTACTACCAGGACCTGATGGCAGGGGCGCAGGCAGCGATCGCCGCCGGCCGCTTTGACGATTTTCTCGCGCAAACGCGCGCGCAGTGGGATGCCAAAGGCGACCTCAGCGGGTCGGGACGGACGTAATGTCGCAGCGCCCCACTGGGCATCCGCCCGCAATAACGGCTACTAGGTCCTCTTTGAGGAATGACATTCGCTATGAAACAACGATCATCTCCGGCCGGAATAACGCGCCGGACTGCTGCTTTCTCACTGGCACTCGCCTCTGCGGGCCTCGTCGCCCCGGCGGTGCGCGGACAGGCCAAATATCCCGAACACCCGGTGCGTGTCATATTGCCGTTCGCACCCGGAGGGGTCGCCGATGTGACAGCCAGGCTCGTCGCGCAGTCCCTGAGCAACAAGCTCGGCCAAAACTTCTTCATCGAGAACATGCCCGGCGCCGGCGGCATTACTGCCGCGCGCGCGGCGCTTGCCGGCGGCACCGACGGTTACACGCTGACACTTCTCACCAACGGCACGTCGATCAGCGTGCCGCTGTTCAATCATCTGCCATTCGATCCGGTCAAAGAATTCGTTCCAATTTCGGCAATCGGATATTTTACGTGTGACTTTATAGTCAACACGTCGTCGGCATTTCAAACGCTTGGCGACTTCCTCAAAGCCGCGCGCGAGAAACCCGGCACTCTCAATGTCGGCACGGTCACGGTCGGCAGCACGCAAAATCTCACGGCCGAATTATTTAAATCAATGGCGGGCGTCGATGTCGTGATCGTGCCTTTTCGCGGTTCGCCGGACGTCGTCGTGGCACTGCTACGCAACGATATCCAGATGGGTATCGATTTTTACGCAGCCCTCAAGCCGACGCTGGACAGTGGCAACGCCCGCGTACTTGCCACAAGCGCACCGCAGCGTTCGCCTGAGCTGCCGGATGTGCCCACGGTGCAGGAGGCGGGTGTCGCCGGTTTCGACGTTACGGCGTGGAATGGGCTCTTCGCCCCGACGGGAACACCCGACGCTATTGTGCAGACCTTGAACAACGCGCTGCACGATGTACTTGGCGACCCTGGCTTGAAAAAACAGGCGCTTGATCTTGGTATTCATGCCAACGCTTCGACGCCTGCGGAACTCGAAGCGCGCCTGCGTTCCGACATCGAGAAATGGGGAACGGTGATCGCGAGCGCCAACATTCCCAAGCAATAGCGACAGGCTTATAGCGACTTAAAAGCCGCCGGTCCGTTTTGCGCAGGACCGGCGGCCACTCACGTCACGTTAGTGCAAACGCGACAAGCCAGCGCGATCAGGCTTTCACGACCTGGCCGCGGAGCTCGCCGCCCGGGTTCGCCGCGGTATGGATGTTTGCGTACAAAAGGCCGGCTTGCAGGTCGGAGGCTTGTCCGTCTGTCAGGGTCGCCGATCCCGAGAACGGGCTTGGGAAAGGGCTGCCTTTGGTCGAAATCCATACCTCCACCCCGGCGTTCTTGCCGGGCTCGGCCGGGCCGTGGAAGTGAGCGGCTGTTGGGTCGCCGGTGAGGCCGGAATAGGTGCCGTTCCAGGTCAGCATCTTGGTGGCAGGGTCAAATGACGCGGTAACGGACGCGGTTCCCGTGGTCGTGTTCGGCGGCACCTCGCTTGCGCCATTGAGTGTGGCCTTGAATTGCATTGGCGCGGCGTAGCTGGGCCTGGTGCGCCCGAGCAACACGGCGCCGACCGCGCCGCCGAGACCAAGACCTAAAATCGAACGGCGAACGAATGTTTGACGCATAGGGATTCCTCCTTGTGGGCAGTACTCGCGATGTGGGGCAGTATCCGCGATACGGGTACAAACACCACCCGAGCCACGATTATTGCGCGTTACCGCCGACTTGACCATTGGACGTGGGTACGCCGTACTTGGGCTGCAATAGGCCCGCACCGGAGCACATTTGGCCGAATTGCCAATCAACGCCGCCGCAAACGGATCGAGGTCACGAACGCATGGCCGCAATCGTCGCACGACCAGTCGTGCTCGATACGGCCATTGGCACTGAACCGGGATTCCTCGGCGACGAGTTGCACGCTGCCGCAACGCGGACAATTCGGCCGGCTCAGATCTGCCGTCGCAAGCGCCCGGGACACTGAAACTCGGGGCGCGGATTCGATCATCATCGTCGATTCTCCTCGGCGCCCCTTCATCGCACCCTGTGGTGCGTAATCGTGCGCGGAGTCTATGGCGTTCCCACGACGCCATCGTGAAACTGTGATGGCTGTGGACAATTCCGCGGCGCAGCACGATACGGCGCAGTTACGTCATCACCTGCAATTACAGATTTAGCGATCCGGCGAAATGATCGGGGCGCAATTCGTGCGGCCCGACATCAAGCAATCTTCCAACTTGCTGTCGGCATAAAGTTCCCGCGCCAATATCCAACCGATCACGAAGATGAAAACGACCACACCGAGCGCGATGAGCGAGCCGCGCTGAGTCCCTGGATTTTTTGTCGCGATCGGCCATGAACTTGCGAACTATGCCTCGTCACAGGCAACGTAATGGCGGCGGCTAGCGAACGCAATCTCGCGTAATATCAATATGTTGCGATAAAGGACGGTAATGTGATCCGGGTCACAGCAAAGCGCCTCCAGGCGAAGATGATGGCATTTGGGTTTGCTATCGCGGAGGAGGGATCGATGAAAACCTCATTTCAACGCGGGAAAGTGACCTCGAGCTGGGCGGCTCACGAGCATCGCCGTGGTGGCGATAGGCGCATCGACTGTTGACCCTTACCGCGACGAAGGCTTCTGCGTTCGACCTCGGAGGTATGATCGGCACCGCCATGGCGATGCGAATGCAGATGGGCGCCTTTGGTTATCACGGCTCACCCTCCGGCCATTCCCGAAGCCACGTCGCGTCCCAGCACGACAGCGATGGTACGCGCGGGTGGCGGCGGCGAGCGCGACGCCCGAGACGCCGCTACGACGGATCGGACGAGCAAGGTTGCGACACGGCAGTCCTTCGGCCTGTCCGGGAGCATCCGCCAAGCGTCCGAGCGCGATGCGTCGGCCGGACAAAGCGCCGCCTCCGACAGGTCCACGGACGATGTGCCGGCTTACCGTCCGTCGCGCTAACCGGTGCGCGCCACCGTATTGAAAGCTCACAGCTTAGTGCACACCACGTCGGCGCAAGCACGTGTCAGCCGCGGGCGGCTACGGGAACCTAACGCCTTGTCGCGCGTTGGATGGCTTGACGGGGATGCATTCAAGCCCCCCAGCCCCCCGCTTTCCCGTCAAAAGCCCCGGCGTAAATCGGGGCTTTTTCTTTACAGGGAAAGCGAGTCAACGGAGATCGAAATGGATGCGAAGCGATTGCACCGGCCGCCTTCGGGGAAACTCATCATTACGGGATGGGTGACTGCGATTGTCGCGTGTTTCGCACTCGGACAAGCACAAGCACAGTTTGTGAATCCTGTTCCTCCTCCGCCGCCTCCGACATTCAATCCATCAAGTCCAAGCACCCTGCCGCAAGCGCCGGAGACCCCCGTTTCGCCGGGGACGCCAAGCGGCCTGCCGGGTTCTTCCGGGGTGCCTGCAGGGTTGAATGAAAACCCGCCGGCCATAGCCAGCCCTACCAGCCGTAACGGCACAGCCGCATCGGTCGAGACAACGCCAAGTGTATCGCGCGCGCACGGCGGTCATCATGGCCATTTGGCCCAGCGGAGACACGCAAGACACTATTCGGCCCGCGTGATCGGGCCTTCGTACTATCCCGGTTTGGGTATCGTCTACCCGCCGTATGCTGATCCCTGCCACTGGGGTCGCACGTGGGAAGGGCCCTGGGTGGGATCTCGGGTGTACAGTTGCTCCTGATGGCCCAGCGCTGCGCGCCGCCTTGCGCCCGCGCCGCCGATCACCGCCCGACTTGTCCTCGTAATCGGCTGAGCCAGCGAAGTGCTTGAAAAATTGCGCTCGGATGAGCGCGGCAGATTTTGTAGCATCTTTTCGCGCAATTATTGGCGTGTGTTCAATGGGGGTAAAATGCGTTTGCTCGGAACCGTTGCAGTTTTCGCCACCCTCACGTCGGGGATGGCGCTCGCACAGTATCAACTCCCACAGGACTTTTCTGCGGTAAATCCCGAGGGGGTGAGCAGCTACTGCTACTACGGCGGGACATTGTACTCGGTGGGCGCCCGGTTGTGCATTCCTGGCGCGAGCAATAGCTACGTATTGGTCTGTGAATTGAAAGACGAAGATAGTGATAAGTCTAAAACAGGTCGTGCTGTTTGGCGCGTAGACGGGCCGCCGTCGCCCCTTTGCAGATCGCAATGAATTGCCAGTCTTGATGCAGGCGAGGTGCAGACGTGGCCGGCGGGGTTTGGCCGCAGCAGCGGCTTGAAGTCTGCGTTCGGCGCCTGTCGGAGCGGGGTTGGAAGACGATGTGGTCGCGGCGAGCCGAACGTGCACGCATTGCAGTCGTTGCCGTATGACGCGACGAATACGCGTCACGTTTGACCAGCGCCGCTTGCTCCCGCGCTTTTCTCCGTAATCTGCTTTGTTTGCTCAGCACGAGTTCACTGCGAAGCCCACGGGCGAGCCGACATGGCGTGCGGCGTTCAGTCCCTCGGCGACATGGTGGCGGGTTGGGATAGGGAGAATGTCAGTTCATTAGTACCATCGGTAAATTGCACATTTTGGGTGCCGCTTAGGAGCACCCGACCTCCAAAAACTTCTGAGAAATACGAATTTTGCTGGCCATTCAAGCCGACGCTGCACGTATTGTTTGCATTGTTATTCATCATCAGATCGCGATAATAGACATAAGGGTTTTCGCCGGCCGCGCCCGTAACAGAAATATCGCAACCAGTGCCGGCGCCATTGCTGCCGAAGACACTGTGGGAGATGGTGGCGTACACCTCGTTTTCGATCTCGATACCATGGCCATTGTTGTCGGCGACGGTCAGGTGGGACAAAGTCATCTGGATGGGTGGGTATCCCTCATAGTCGATATGAATCCCATTACCTGCATTATTGAGAACGCTGGTATTCGAGATCAGGCCATTCATAGGTGAAGAGGGGTCCATAAGAATTCCGGTCTGGGAGAAGTCGCGAACGACGCAATCGATGATTTCGATTTTGCCGGCTGAGTTGACCGTAATGCCATAACTAGAAAAGTTTGCTCCCTCCAGGGTCAGACCGCGGAGCACAACTGCGTCATTTGACGTTGCGTTGACGACTATTGCCCCTACGGCGCCGGCGACGATGCCGGCCTCGACGCCGGGGGGGCTGGTGACGGTGACTCCTTTGGTGATGACTATCGGGCCGAAGCCGGCGCTGTCGATCGCTGTGATCTCGCCGCTCGTTGCGACGACATCGTGCGCATGCTGGAAGGTCTTGCACGGCGAGCCGAACGTGCACGGATTGTTGTCGTTGCCATATGAGGCGACGAAGACGCGATCGCGAGCCAGCGGAATTAGCCGTTTGAACAAATGCCGAGCAGCCCAGCGCTGCCGTAAGCAGTGTGAGTAAAGATACGATTTTGGTCATGGTTGAAGCCCCCAAAGTAGACGTGTGCAATCTGCGTGATTGCCGCGGCAATATGAACCATCACGAGGGCATGTCAGAGCGCGTGTAAGTTGCATTTTGCTCGGGAGTTGATCCGCTGCCCGATTTAACAAACGCAAATTGGGAAATGCTAGCAGCGCGGGGGCGAATAGCGGCTTTTCGTTCCCATGGGACGTCGGCGAGCGTCCGTAGCGTCATCACGTTTGGATGGCGATCGGACGGGGTAGTGGGTCGAGACCAGTCTGAGCGTTGGCGGGACTTCACAGCGCCACAGGATCAATCAACATCGGATGATCATCCGACGCTCGTGAGCTGTTCAGCGCTGTGAAGTATGATCGACCGTTTGCGCTATTGAAGTGCGTTGCCGCCGCCGTTGGTCAGGGTGCCATTATTGTTGACGTCGGCGACCTTGTTGTTGCCGTAGCTCTCGATTAGGCCATCGCTATCGATAGTATAGCCGGTGCCATTTACGCCTATAACCGATCGGGACAGAAATATTATCGCGCCGCGAGACCTTATACCTGTGGCATTATTTTCGACTCTGACATTGTCGAGCCCCAGGTAAAGGTCTTGTTCCTCAGTCCCGATCGCGTCGAAGCCAATCGCGTTACCAGTGGCAAGGCTGTCAGAGCCGCTCGCTGTGAGGATACCGCTGTTTTTATTGCTCAAATTCGCATCCTGGAAGGACATTGCGTCGTTGTTTCCAATAAATCGGACGTGATCGAAGGTAAACGTTCCGCCAACGCCGACCGGTGCGGCGAGAACGCCGTATTGCGAATTGCTCGCGATCACCGAGTCCGTCAGCGTCACCGGAGACGCGGCATTCAAGAGCATTCCGTGCGATGTGAACTGGCGTATGATGCAATTGGAGACGATCAAGGACCCTCCGCCGACAAAAACGATACCATCAGTGGCGGTATTGGCGCCGTCGATCGTCAGGCCATGGAGGGAAACCGTATCGGTGCTCTGCGCATTCACAGTGATTGCCGTCTGGCCGGCCGGCGTGGCGATTCCGGCTTCAACGCCGTCCGGGCTGGTGATAGTGACGGCCTTGGTGATGTTAAGGGGCCCGAAACCGGCGCTGTCGATTGCGGTAATTTCGCCGCTGGCTGCGACGGCATCATGCGCATGCTGAAAGGTCTTGCACGGCGAGCCGAAGGTACAGGGATTGGAGTCGTTGCCGTATGACGCGACAAAAACGCGATCCCGCCCGGCCGCTTGTGCCGACGCGGCCGGTAGCGTGACGGCGAGCGCAAGCGCCGCCGCCATAATGATGCGTATCATTGGAAAAGCCCCCTACGTGCACATTGCACGTGGGTGCAACTCTAAACCTATCGGAGCGTGGTTGATAGCTGGGCCTGGCTTATGGGTGCCTGCTATTCGTTCACCGGGACGATATCCTTCGCGCAGCTCGCGGCGGCCGTAGGCGCGCCGGCCCAGCCGGGATGTTGCAGCGTCGCGCATGCGCATGATGCTGGCATCGTTCGCACCAAACCCAGCACCATGCGCATGCGCGGCGCAGTTCATTAGTTTGGCCGGCAGGAAAATGAATATCGCTCACCGGGCGCCAGATTGGTGAAGCTTTTAGCCTGCTGCCCGGCGACACTGCACTCTTGGTGTGAGGAAAACGTACGCCCGGTATTTACCGTGTGAACGTGGCCATTCAGAACGAACTGCAAAATCAATACAAAACTCATCAGCGCTTATCCCTGAAGTTTTAGGACATCCACTCGATTTGATCGCGATTCGCTCATAGGCCGGTGAAACCAAAGCCCGGCGTGTGTGCAGCGTCGGGGTTGGCCATTCGCTCTTCATCGGCAATGGCTCGGTCAATAGCCTCGATCGTGTCCTGCAGCTTCACGAATGTTTCGAGCGTTTCTTCTGAGTGCCCGCGCCTGTAATCCGTTTTCAGCGCCTCAGCGATCCGGCGCCGCTCCGCAACTGCTTTAATACGGGCAGCGACAAGCGCTTTCACGTACGCATTCTCGGTATCCAATGGAGCATCCTTTGCTTCCCGACGGCAAGCCGGCCGTTTTCCATATAGCCACTATTTGCAAGAGGATCGGAGCCATTCGGACTGCCAGCTTCGTGCCCAACTGCGAACGTCTGGTAGCGCGCTGTATTTCAATTCCAAATTCCTGACCATCGCCTCGCAGAATGCAGTCATTTCCTTTTCAGTCATCGGCTTCGTCAGTTGCTGTTTTCGAAGCTTTGCTTCCACCTCGCTTTTCGCTTCGCCTTTGCTCACGGGGCGGACGTCGGCATGCTCTCGCATTGGGAAACCTCTCTTTAGCCAGTAATGGCCTTGCAGACACAGTGCAGACATTGGCCGGTTCAGCGGGAGACTGGGCGTGGATATAAGTATTTGATTTTACTGGTGAGCCCGGCGGGATTCGAACCCACGACCCCATGATTAAAAGTCACGTGCTCTACCAACTGAGCTACGGGCTCACCTGACGGTTCAATTACTGAATACCGTCCGGGTTTACCAGCCTCGCGCGCTTTTTTGTGGCAATTTTGCTAGATTGATCACGGCTTCGCCGGGTGAGCGCCTCACGAGGAGGTATCAAATGCCGATCGTCAATCGTATTGCCGCCCTCCACGGCGAAATCACCGCCTGGCGGCGCGATATGCACGCCCACCCGGAACTCCTCTACGACGTGCAGCAGACCGCGGCTTCGGTGGCCGAAAAGCTCAAAAGCTTCGGTTGCGATGCCGTCGTCCCAGGCATCGGCCGGACCGGCGTGGTCGGCGTCATCAAAGGCCGCAAGGCGGGAAACAAGGTCGTCGGCATGCGCGCCGACATGGATGCGCTGCCGCTCGAAGAAGAAACCGGCCTGCCGTACAAATCGACCGTGCCGGGCAAGATGCACGCCTGCGGCCATGACGGGCATACCGCAATGCTCCTTGGCGCCGCAAAATATCTTGCCGAGACCCGCAATTTTGCCGGCACGGCCGTGGTGATTTTCCAGCCCGCCGAGGAGGGCGGCGCCGGTGGCGAGGCTATGGTCAAGGACGGCCTCATGACCCGCTTCGGCATCCATGAAGTCTACGGCATGCACAATTATCCAGGCCTGCCGGTCGGCGAATTCGCCATCCGCCCCGGCGCCATCATGGCTTCGGCAGACCACATCGCGATCGATCTCGAAGGCAAGGGCGGCCATGCCGCGCGACCGCACACCGCCGTCGATACCATCCTGGTCGGCTGCCAGATCATCAATCAGTTGCAGTCGATCGTGGCGCGCAATGTCGATCCGCTGGAAGCCGCCGTTGTGTCGGTGTGCATGTTCCAGGCCGGGTTCACCGATAACGTCATTCCGCAACACGCCAAGCTTCGCGGCACGGCGCGTGCGCTCAAGCCCGAGGTCGGTGAATTGTTGCGCAAGCGGATCAACGACATCGTCGAGGGCACCGCGCGGCTCTACGGCGCGACAGCGAAGCTCACCTACACCAACGGCTATCCGGTCGTGGTGAACCACGAACGCGAGACCGAGTTTGCCGCCAGCGTGGCGCGCGAGATCGCGGGCAAGGACAAGGTCAACGATTGCCCACCGAGGATGGCGGCGGAAGACTTCGCCTTCATGCTCAATGAGCGGCCGGGCGCCTTCATCTTTGTCGGCAACGGCGACAGCGCCGGCCTGCATCACCCGGCTTACGACTTCAACGACGAGGTAATCCCGGTCGGGACATCGTACTGGGTACGGCTCGCGGAAACCGCGCTCGCGGGCTAAGTCCGTCATTGCGAGGAGCGTAGCGACGAAGCAATCCAGAGCAGCGCATGGAGCGCTGGATTGCTTCGCTCCGCTCGCAATGACGATGATTACTGCGCCGCTTCGATCCGGTTCTCGACCGGCACTTTCGGCTGTTCGGAGATCGCCTGCGTAATGACGCGGCGCTGCGGCAGGAGTTCGACGACTCTGGTCTCGATAGCGCGCCAGAAGGCGAACGAATTAAACCGCGTGCCTTCGATCAGCGCGAGGCCAACGGCGGCGAGGAACGGCAGGCTCTGCACCAAAAGCACGACCGCGAAGATATCGATCTCGCGCACCTGCTTGTAATTGGTGATCACCAGCGTCGCCGATCCGGCAAGCAACAGCCCGGCCATGATGGCTTCCCAAAATGCCGGGAAATCCGGGCCTTTGCGGCCGGTGCCGCCCTTGGCGGTGCGCAAGAACGGTATGCGCTCTTGAAGGATGCCGAGCCCGACGGCGCGCGCAACCGTCCATTGCAGCGCCATTGCGGCGCAGACTGCGCCGGCCATTTGGCCCGGCGTGGCCCGCACCCGCAGGCGATAGAGCGCGATGAAATGGGCCACGGACACCGTGAACGCAGCGATGATCGGAATGGTGAGGATGCGATCCGGCACGGCGATAGTCAGAAACGCCACGAATGGCACCCACAGGATATTGAGCACGGCGACAATGACGCCGATGGTGTCGCAGCCGAGCCAATTCAGCCAACCGATGCTGTATTCGCGCTTTTGATCGCGTGACAGCTTGGTTGCCCACGGCAGCATCTGACGCCAGTGCTTTTGCACCAGTTGGAAGCCGCCGAACGCCCAGCGCTGGCGCTGGCGCTTATAGGCCTCGAAGGTGTCGGGAAGGAGCCCATGGCCGTAGCGGCGGCTGGTGTAATGCGCGAGCCAGCCGTGCTCGAGGATGGCCAGTCCCATATCGGTATCTTCGACAATCGTATCGGTCGGCCAATTGCCCGATGCCTCCAGCGCTTGACGGCGGATCAGACACATCGTGCCGTGCATGACGATGGCGTTGACCTCGTTCCGCTGCACCATCCCGATATCGAAGAAGCCGGCATATTCGGCATTCATCGCCTTGTGCATCGGGGAGCGGTCACCGTCACGATGGTCTTGCGGCGATTGCACAATACCGACCCGCGGATCGACAAACAGCGGCACCAGATCCTTCAGCCAATCGGGCCCAACGACATAATCGGCATCGATGCTGCCGATAATTTCCGCATCCGGCGCGGTGTGCTCCAGCGCCAGTCGCAGCGCGCCAGCCTTGTAGCCGGTGAGCTTGTCGACGCGCAGGAATTTGAAGCGTTCGCCGAGCGTGCTGCAATGTGTTTCGACCGGCTGCCATAGCGCCGGATCCGGCGTGTTGTTGATCACCACCACACATTCGAAATTGGCGTAATTGAGCTTGGCGACGGCATCCAGCGTCGCCACCAGCATGTCGGGCGATTCGCAACAGGCCGGGACATGGATGGAAACTTTGGGCGCGTAACCTTCGGGAGCAAGCGGCGGGGATATAGTGAGCCGGCGCGGCCGGCGGCCGAAGGCGATTGCGGCGATCTCTTCCAGGCGCGCCATCGCGATCGCGATCAGCGGCACCAGCAGGATCAGGCCAAAGCCAAGCGCGAAGGCCGCACCGGGCACGAAGTAATGCCCTTTCCAGAACGCGACGACGGCGGCAAACCAGGCGCCGATGACATTGGCCGATCCCGCGAGTAACAGCGCCTGCGGAACCGTCACCCCGCTTATGGCAAGGATTGGCAGCGACAACAGCAAGCCGAGCAGAACGGCAAAACCGGCGCTCTTGACGAAATCAGGGTCGGTGATGGTGCCGGTCCACGGGAATTTGGCCTGACGCGAAGCGTCGAACAGCCCCCAGTACGGGCCGACACCGCCTTCCATCGTCTTCCAGGGCTGATCGATCGCCTCGACGATATTGTAGTCGATCCCGTAGGCTTCGGCGCGGGTGACGAAATCGCGGATCAACCGCGCCTGCTCGACGTGCCCCGGATAGGCGCCTTGGAAATTATAGCCGGCGCTCGGCCAGCCGAATTCGGCGATGACGATCCGTTTGCCCGGGAAAGTCTTGCGCAATTTGTCGTAAATTTCGACGGTGTAATCGACCGCGTTATTGGCATCCATGCCCGACCAGTACGGCAGGATGTGCGCGGCGACGAAGTCGACCGACGAGGCAAGCTCGGGATGGTCGATCCATGCGCTCCAGATATCGCCGGTTGTGACCGGGACCGGGCTGGCACGCTTCACCCTTTGGATGATCTTGATGAGATCATCGACGCTCATGTCGGTGCGCAGCAGGGTCTCGTTGCCGACCACGATGGCGTTGACGTTGCTGTTGTGGCGGGCGAGATCGAGCGCGGAGCGGATTTCGCGCTCGTTGCGATCCTGGTTCTTGTCGATCCAGGCGCCGACCGTGACCTTGAGGCCGAATTCCGCAGCGATCGGCGGCACCAATTCGGCGCCCCCAGTCGATGAATAAAGGCGGATGGCACGCGTATAGGGAGCGATGGCCTTGAGATCGGCTCGGATTTGTTCGGGTGTGGGCCGCTCGCCGCTGTCAGGATGGGACGCGTTGACGAACGGCGCGTAAGAAACGCTGGCAAGCTGGCCGGTAAAATCCGGAGCTTTAGTTTCAGACCGCAGGAGAGCCCACAGGCCGGCATGCACGCACGCTACGAGCGCGAGCACGGCAGCGACGGTGCGCATCGACTTTCAACCACGCGGGGCGAGGAAACACAGGCCCGAACCCGTCCCCAAGGTTCGACGTTGGTCGTAAGGCGATGAGGCTACCTTGCGAGCGGCAAACAAACAAGTAGCGCCACGGCATGGCAAATTCAAGACAACGTTGCTCGCCGTGAAATTACTTTTCGCTCATCTTCGATTGATGCGTCGCGGAGTTAGCGGCTGGTCGTCGGGCTCGGTACCGCTGCCGCTGGCGCCGGGGTCGCCGGCTGTGAAACCTGCAAGGCAGGGTTGATCCAGCATGCGTGAACACGTGCGTTGAGGCTGTCCGGGGCCTTGGGGTCGATCGTCGCTGAATGCAGGATCAGGCAGCGGAAGCTCTCCTGGATATGGCCGCCCGGGCAGCCGAAACGGTCGTATAGATCGAGATGGCGAAACGCCGTGTCCAGATCGTCCCGCCACAGCAGGCTGACCACGCGGCGACCGAGCCAGACGCATTCGGGATTGCCCGCTGGACCCGCGAGTGCCTTCTGGGCTTCGGCGAATTCATCGATTTTCTGCGCGGATTCCGGCCCGGCCGCCGGCGCATTCTGATCCGCGGGCTTGGCGTCGGTGCTCTGGGCCAGGGCCGGGGAGGCCGAGAGGGCAACCTGGGCCGCAGCGAACGACAGGATTGCGGCCGCGGCGCACAGTCGGGCCGCTACGCTAAACACACGATGGAACATGGTTTGTCTTAATTCGTTGGGCGTTTTGCCGATGGAAGCGAGCGTTTCCTGAGGCGACGGGGATTGTTCCGTTTTGGCCGCGCCTATTTCCCCCGCACAGCCGCCACGACAACAGCCTAAGTCCGTCCGTTTGTCCAGCGTACACGGCAGCGCGGAGCGGTCGCGCTTGGCATAACGCTCTCGCATCGTTAATGCGACAGGTGTGTCGCGCTTCCCGGACGGACATGCGGTCGGCCAGCCGCTTGGATGCTTTGCGCTCACCGCGCTTGCGATCGGCGTGGCGTGGTGGTGGCTTGGCGGCCCCGTCGCGCTGCCGCCGTCACCGTTGGCGCCTGGCGAAAAACTTTATTGCGTCTCCTATGCGCCGTTCCGCGACGGACAGGATCCGCTGGTCGAAGGCACTGTCGTCCCGCCGGCGCAGATCGACGAGGACATGGCGCTGTTGTCGCACTACACCGACTGCGTGCGCACCTATTCGGTCGATGACGTGCTCGACCGGGTCCTGATCGACGCTCGCAAATACGGGATGAAGGTGCTGCAGGGGATTTGGGTTTCCAACAACCCGGCGAAGACGCAGAAGCAGGTCGCGACCACGGTCGAATACGCGAAGCAGTTTCCCGACGTCATTCGTGCCATCGTGGTCGGCAACGAAGTGCTGCTGCGCGGCGAAATGTCCCCGACCGACCTTGAGGCGATCATCCGGCAGGTGAAGTCCCAGGTCACCGAGCCGGTCACCTACGCCGACGTTTGGGAATTCTGGGAGCGCTACGCCGATCTGCGCAGCGTGGTCGATTTCGTCACCATACACATCCTGCCGTACTGGGAAGACTTTCCAATCCCGGCGTCGCAAGCCGCCGCGCACGTCGACGCCATCAGAAAGAGCGTCGCGGCCGCAATCCCCGGCAAGGACATCGTCATCGGCGAGTTCGGCTGGCCGAGCCACGGCCGGATGCGGGAGGGCGCATTGCCGTCGCCCTCGAACCAGGCACGTGTCATCGAAGAGACGCTGGCGCTGGCCAAGCGGGAAAATTACCGGGTCAATGTCATCGAAGCATTCGACCAACCCTGGAAACGTTTGCTCGAAGGCTCGACGGGAGGCTACTGGGGCATCATTGACCGCGCCGCCGGCGGACCGAAATTCACGCTCGGCGGCGCCGTGTCCGATCACCCGCACTGGCTGTGGCAAGCGCTGATCGGCATCGCGCTTTCGGCACTGACGTTCGGGAGTGCGTGGTTCGCCCGAGGCGACAAAAATCCATTGCCGCGGTTCTGGCTGCGGATTGCGGTGCCGGCGTTCCTCTCGTCCATCATGTTTGGTTGGACCGTCGTACTCATCCCGATCCAGAGCTACAGCATCGGCGGCTGGCTGCGCTCGATTGCTCTCGGTGCTGTTGCGGCCGTGGCGCCGATCTTATGCGCGGCGGCAATCGCTGCCGGCCGGAGCGTGCCGCCATTTACCGCATTGCTCGGCCGCCGCGGTGAACCGCGTGATTTGTTCGGTGTCGCGCTTGCCGGGGTTTTCCTGGTGCTGGTCGTGCTTGCGGTTGAGGAGTTGCTCGGTCTCGTGTTCGATCCGCGCTACCGCGATTTTGTGTTCGCGCCGCTCGGCGCCGCAGTCATCCCCTTCCTGGCGCTGATGCTTTCGACGCCGCGCCCGGGTGGGCCGCGCGCCGTCGCGGAGACGGCAGCGGCGGCCCTGCTTGCGGCCTGCGCGGTTTACATCTTACCGAACGAAAGTCTCGCTAACCGGCAGTCGGTCTGGTTTTGCGCCGCGATCCTCGGCCTCGCGCTCATTCTGGCACGGGTGCGGGACGTGCCAAACTCAGAATAAGGACCGCCGCAGCCAGCGCCGAGAGGTCGGCGTTGTGCAGCACGATGCCGAAACAGGCCACCGCCAGCGCCACCGCGAACAGCAAGAGCGACGGCCGCCACAGATTGAGCAGTGCCACGGCGAGCGCGATTCCGCCGAATACTTCGTGATTGTAGAGAACCGCAGACAGGTGAAATGCGCCGCACAGCACGGTTTTGAGACCGGCCTGGCAGGCCAGCGAAACGTTTGTGTTCTCCATCGCCATGTAGCGCAGGTAGAGCGCTTGGCCGACCGACAGAAAGCCGACGATCAGCAGCCAATTGGTCTGGCGCGCGGTTGGCAGGAACAACTGTCGCTGCATCGCCGTCATTCGATGGTGATGTGGGTCATGTCCACGATCTTCGACCAGCGGATCTGCTGCTGCGCCAGATAAGCCGTCAGTTGCTCGGGCGTTGCCGGAACTTCCTTGGCGCCCATTTTCACGAACGCATTCTTCACCTGATCGCTGTTGAGCGCGTGCGCCACGGCTTCGCTGAGCTTTTGTCTTTCCGGAAGCGGAGTGCCCGGCGGCGCGACGATAAAATTGACCGACGCGGTGACGAACTGATCGTAGCCGCTCTCCACCATGGTCGGAATGTCCGGCGCCAGCGGGTCGCGCTCGCCGCTGGTCACCGCCAGTCCGTGCAATTTTCCGTCGCGGATATACGGAAGCATTTGCGTCAAGGCCGAGAAGAACACTTGAACCTCGTTGCCAAGCAGTCCGACAAGCGCAGGACCGCCGCCGCGGTAGGGTACGTGGACCATATCGATATGCGCGCGTGCCTTGAGCAGTTCGCCTTCGAGATGCGGCAGCGAGCCGTTGCCGGCCGAACCGAATCTCAGCGTGCCTGGCTGCGCCTTGGCGAGGCTGACCAACTCGGCGACCGTGTGCGCCGCCACGGTCGTATTCACCGCCAGCACTTCGGCGGTTTGCGAAATGCCGGCCACCGGAGCGAAGGAGGCCGCGCTGTAGCCGGCGTCCTTATAAATCAGCGGCGCCGTGAGCAGTGTGCTGGTGCTGCCCATCATCACGGTATAGCCGTCCGGGTCCGCGGTCAGGACCGATTTCGCTGCGATCAACCCGCCGGCTCCGCCGGTGCGGTTTTCGATAACGACCGGTTGTCCGAGCGCCGCGCTCATCTGGTCCATGAGAACTCGCGCCATGATATCGGGAGGACCGCCGGCGGGAGACGACACCACAAGTTTGACAGGCCGATCGGGGAAGGCCTGCGCGCCTTGAAAGATTGCGAACTGTACCGCGCACGCGAGCAGTGCAGTGACAATTGTCTGTTTCATAGTCCCTCCCAGGAAGGGCGATTTTGCGCGTCGGCGCACCTTGGCGATACGCTATACCACCATGGCCGCCTGGCTACACATCCCGGCTCCTGTACAGGTTCCCATACGATGCGCATTTGACGCACATCGGCATTCGACGATCGCCCTCGACCTTGACCCCGCCATCCTGCAAGACTTGGTTCCGACGCGCACAGCCTGACTTCAAGGGAGAAACGCGCATGTGGGGCTTCCTCCACGTGAAACTGTGGCCGACCGTTTTCCTCGCCCTTGCAGTCCTCGCCGCACCTGCGTGGGCGCAGACGTTTCCGACCAGAACAATACGGATCATCGTTCCCTATCCGCCTGGCGGCAGCATTGATCTCTCCGGCCGCGTCATTGCGAAGTATCTCCAGGACAGTGTCGGACAGAGCGTCATTGTGGAAAACAAGCCCGGCGCCAATGCCATTATCGGCATCGACGACCTGATGCGCAGCGACGCCGACGGCCATACCCTCGTCATCCTCTCGGACAGCCCGGTTACGAGCAATGTCCAATTGGCGAAGGTCAATTACGATCCGCTGACCGACCTCGTGCCGATTACGCGGGTCGTCAGGAGCCCGCTGGTGCTCGCCGCCAATCCCAAGGCGGGCATCGCCTCGATCGGCGATCTCGTTGCGGCGGCGAAAGCGAAGTCCTTGAGCTATGGAGTATCGGCTCTCGGATCGACGTCGTGGTTCGCCGGCGAACTACTCAAGCACGACCTCGGGATAACGATGCAGGCTGTGCCTTATCGCGGCGGCGCGCCAGCTGCGGTTGCAGTCGCCGCAGGCGAAGTGCCGCTGGTGTTTACCGATACCGCCGCGATCCTGCCGATGATCAATAATGGTCAGGCGGTCGCCTTGGGGATTGCCGAGCCAGTGCGCTCGAAGGCCATGCCCAACATTCCGACATTGAGCGAGGCCGGCGCTGCAAATTTCAGCGCGAGTTCGTGGCTGGCGTTGTTCGCGTCGCGCGGCACCCCGGACGATCGTGTGGCGAAATTGAGCAGCGAAGTCGCAAAAATTCTGTCGATGCCGGACGCGCAAAAGGTCCTGCTCGCCGCCGGTCTTGAACCCGCACCCAACAGTCCCACCGAAATGCGCGACATCATCAAGGCGGATTACAAGAAGTGGGGCGATTTGATAAAGACCCTGGGCCTCAAGCCGGCGCAATAGCACGCGCAGACTACTCAAGCGCCAGATGCTGGCCGGCGAAAATCGTCGGCTCGCAGAACATCTTGTAGGCCGCGAGAGCGGCACAAAGATGCGCCGCCGCATCGGCGCTCACCAGTGGCCCGACGATGAGCCGCAATTCAGGGCTGTTGGAACGCGGAATTTCCCGAAGCGTGACCGTCGGCACCAATCCGTCGAACAATTGCGGATGCGCGCTGTGGATGCCCAGCCAGCGCGAGCGAAGCGCCTGGACCGACAACGCGCTGCCGATATCGGCGCCGTATTCCATCGGCATCGGCAACGCCGGCGCCACCACGGCCGCAATCGCGGCCGGAATCGATGGAGCCGCCGGTCCGCTGGGCCATGGCGGCGGCGGAACTTTCTTGGCCTCTTGCGCCTGGCGGGCGATGGAGCCGGTCATATCTGACATGTCTTGTTCGATGGCGGCAAGGCGGGTTTTGATCCGGCTATCTTCAGCCGCGAGTTCGGTCACGGCGTCGGAAAGCCGCTTTGTCTCGTCCGACGCGTCGACTGGTCGCGAGATTGGCATAATCCGCACCGGCGTCACGACGCCGGTACTCACCGTGGCCGCCGCCACCGCGGCGCGTTGCGAGCCGACCACGCCGCGGCTTGCCAGCACGGCGATCAGCAAGGCCGTGGCCGCGGTCGCGCCCCACGTCACGGGCCGCCACAGGCCCTGCACGGTGACGGGCACCGTCACCGCCGGCTTCTTGATATCCACTTGCGCCAATCGCACTTCGTTTTTCATTCCGCCGCTCCGGCCCGCGGCCTGCCGAATCAGTGCTAAAAATCTAGCAGATTCTGACTGCTCGGACCTCTGGCGTGGTGGTGTTCCCCGCAGTAATGGCTGGTATTGCAGGCGCGGCTTACGTTCATACTTAGGCTCGGACTTGGGCTCGTACTCGGATAAGACAGCGCCGGCGGAGATGGCGATGGAGGCTTGGACGCCCGTTCGGACTTGCCTGGCGATCGTACTCGCAGCCGGCGAGGGCACGCGCATGCGTTCGGCGCGGCCGAAGGTGCTGCATACCGTCGCCGGCCGCTCGCTGCTGGCGCATGTCCTCTCCGCCGCCGCGGAGGCCGGTGTCACTGCGACGGCTGTGGTCGTCGGACCGAAGCAGGGCGCGGTAGCCGCCGAAGCTTCGCGGATCGCTCCATCCGCCAGGATTTTTATTCAGCGCCAGGCCCGCGGCACCGCGCACGCCGTGCTCGCAGCAAAAGCCGCGATCGCAGAAACCGCCGACGATATCGTTGTCGTCTATGGCGACACACCGTTCATCCGCCCGGAAACGCTCGCGCGATTGCGGGCGCCGCTCGCCAGTAGCGCCGCGGTTGCGGTGCTGGCGTTTCGGCCTGCCGATCCCAAAGGCTACGGTCGGCTTATTATGTCGGGGAATGAACTGATCGCCATCCGCGAGGACGCCGACGCGAGTGCGCAAGAGCGCGCCATCGGTCTGTGCAACGGCGGCATCATGGCGATGGCCGGTGCCCATGCGCTTGAAATCCTCAAGCGCATCGGTAACGACAATCGCAAACACGAATTCTATCTGACGGATGCGATCGAGATCGCACGCGGCATGAAGCTGCGCGCAGTTGCGGTCGAAGTCGAGGAGGACGACGTGCGCGGCATCAATACCAAGGGTCAGCTCGCCGAAGCGGAAGCCGTTGCGCAGCAGCGCCTGCGCAAGGCAGCGCTCGACGCCGGGGTTACGCTGATCGCGCCGGAAACGGTGTTCCTCAGCGCCGATACCAAATTCGGCAAGGACGTTACCGTCGAGCCTTATGTGGTGTTCGGCGAGAAGGTGAGGGTGGACGACGGCGCCGTCATCCGTTCGTTCTCGCACCTTGTCGGCGCACATGTCGGCAAAAACGCCTTGGTCGGTCCGTTTGCGCGGTTGCGGCCCGGCACCCGGCTCGGCGAAGGCGTGCACATCGGCAATTTTGTCGAAGTGAAAGAGGCGGTGGTGGAAGCCGGCGCCAAGGCGAACCATCTGAGCTACATCGGCGATGCCACCGTCGGGGCCAAAACCAACATCGGCGCCGGGACCATTACCTGCAATTACGACGGTGCCGCCAAGCACCGCACCGAAATCGGCAAGGACGTCTTCATCGGCTCCAACTCCGCATTGGTCGCGCCGGTCAAGATCGGCGCGGGCGCCTATGTGGGCTCAGGCTCTGTCATCACCCAAGACGTGCCGGCACAGTCACTTGCACTCGGGCGCGGTCGGCAAGTCGTTAAGAAAGGCTGGGCGTCGCGGCTGCGGGCGCTGAAATCGCTCGGCAAAATGAAGGCAAAGCCGCGCGATGCACGGTGAATTTCGGGCTATGGCCGATCAATAAAAGGCCATTAAGTGTCTGCGTAAGAATTTGTCACGAAACGAGACCTTATTTGACCTTTTTCCCTAGAATGGCTGCGCTTTAACAGTTAACGGCTCCTGCCGTGCGGCGGCGGGTGAGGAGAGCGTCGGGCAGGATGTGCGGCATTATCGGAGTGATCAGCCGTGAACCGGCCGCACCGCAATTGATCGATGCGCTCAAGCGCCTCGAATACCGCGGCTACGATTCGGCCGGCGTTGCCACGCTCGAACACGGCCAGCTCACGCGGCGGCGCGCCCAAGGCAAGCTGAAGAATCTGGAACAGCGGCTTGCCAGCGAACCGTTGTCAGGAACGATCGGCATCGGCCACACGCGCTGGGCGACCCACGGCAGGCCGACCGAGAACAATGCGCATCCGCACGCCACCGAGCGGCTCGCCGTCGTGCACAATGGCATCATCGAGAATTTCAGCGAGCTGCGCCGCGAGCTTGAGGGCCAGGGCGCGAAATTCGCCACCGAGACCGATACCGAGGTCATCGCGCATCTCGTGTCCGCCGAAATGGCGCGCGGCGCATCGCCGGCCGATGCCGTCAAAAGGGCGTTGCCGCGGCTGCGTGGCGCGTTCGCGCTGGCATTCCTGTTCGCCGGCGAGGACAACCTGCTGATCGGCGCCCGTAAGGGTTCGCCGCTGGCGGTCGGTTTCGGCGACGGCCAGATGTTCGTCGGTTCCGATGCGATCGCGCTGGCCCCTTTCACAGATACCGTAAGCTATCTCGAGGACGGTGATTGGGTGATCCTCACGCGCGACGGCGCGGAGATCCACGATGCCGGCGGCGACGTCGTCGAGCGCGCGATCTTGAAGTCGCAAGCTTCCGTCATGCTGATCGACAAAGGCAACCATCGCCACTTCATGGCGAAGGAAATCCACGAGCAGCCCGAAGTCGTCGGCCACACACTCGCCAATTACATCGACATGGCGGCGGAGCGCGTCGCGCTGCCGATGAAGCTGCCGTTCGACTTTCGCAATCTCAACCGCATTTCCATCGCCGCCTGCGGCACCGCCTATTACGCCGCCATGGTCGCGAAGTATTGGTTCGAGCGTTTTTCGCACCTGCCGGTCGAAGTCGATATCGCATCGGAATTCCGCTATCGCGCGGCGCCGCTGGGAGCAGGCGGGCTTGCGATCTTCGTGTCGCAGTCGGGCGAGACGGCCGATACGCTCGCATCGCTGCGCTACGCGCGCGAAAACAAGCAGCATGTGCTGTCGGTCGTCAACGTGCCGACATCGACCATTGCGCGCGAAAGCGACGTGGTGATGCCGACGCTGGCCGGCCCGGAAATCGGCGTCGCCAGCACCAAGGCTTTTACCTGCCAATTGGCGGCGCTGGCGACGCTGGCGATCGCCGCCGGCCGTGCCCGCGGCGTGCTTTCGGAAACCGATGAGAAAAAACTCGTTCACGCGCTCATCGAAGTGCCGCGCCACATGGCCGAAGCGCTGGCGCTTGAACCGCAGATCGAGCTGCTCGCCCGCGACCTCGCCAAATCCCGCGACGTGCTCTATCTCGGCCGCGGCACCAGTTTCCCGATTGCGCTCGAAGGCGCACTGAAGCTGAAAGAAATCTCCTACATCCACGCCGAAGGCTATGCCGCCGGCGAGCTCAAGCATGGCCCAATCGCGTTGATTGACGAGACCATGCCGGTGATCGTGATCGCGCCGCACGATCATATCTTCGAAAAGACCGTGTCGAACATGCAGGAGGTTGCCGCCCGCGGCGGCCGGCTGATCCTGGTGACCGACCCCGAAGGTGCCCGCGCCGCCAATATCGACTCCATGGCGACACTGACGCTGCCGACCATGCCGGCAACGGTAACGCCGCTCGTCTATGCAGTCCCGGTGCAACTCATCGCCTATCACACCGCCGTGGTCATGGGCACGGATGTCGATCAGCCGCGCAATCTGGCCAAATCGGTGACGGTTGAATAGCAGAGCTGGTTCGCCGCGCCGCTGTGCGAACCGCCGGCAGTTCCTATATACTTCGCGCTGATGTCACTGGGGCGCGACCGAACAATATGAACAACCTCCAAGAAACGAGCAGGACGCCGCCGTCGAGTGCGGCGAAGGCCAGCGTGATGAGCCGGATCCGCAATTATTTTTTGACGGGTCTGATCGTCGCCGGTCCGGTTGCGATCACCATTTGGCTCGTCTGGTGGTTCGTCACCTGGGTCGACAATCTGATGCGCCCGCTCATTCCGTCGACCTACCACCCGGAGACCTATCTGCCGTTCAACATCCCGGGTCTAGGCCTGATCTTCGCGTTCGCTGCGCTCACGCTGCTCGGCTTCCTCACGGCGAATTTGGTCGGGCGGAGGCTGGTCGCCTTCGGCGAGAGCATCGTCAGCCGCATGCCGATCGTGCGTCCGATCTACCGCACGGCGAAGCAGATTTTCGAGACGCTGTTCTCCAGTTCGGAATCAAGCTTCCGCCACGTCGGACTGGTCGAATTCCCGTCGCCCGGCATGTGGTCGCTTGTGTTTCTCACCCAGGCGCCGAGCAGCGATATCTCGTCGCGCCTGCCGGCGGCCGAGCATGTTTCGGCTTTCATGCCGTGCACGCCGAACCCCACCACCGGATTTTTCTTCTATGTGCCCCGGCGCGATGTGGTCGATCTCGACATCACCGTCGAACAGGCGATGCAGCTCATCATGTCCGCCGGCATCATCCAGCCCGGCGGCGACGATCCGCAGAAGAACCTGGCCACCCTTGCCGCCACCGCGCGCGCCGCGCAGACCGCGCGCGAGGCCGAGCCCACCACGGCGAATTGAACCTTGGTGCCATCGCGTGAAGGCGCAAGCATAAACTCAGCCCGCGCCCAGCAGTCTGATCGCCTCGTCGCGTGCAAACAAATAAAGCAGATCGCGCAGCGCCTCGCCGCGCTGCGTCGTGAGCCGCGGATCGCGCGACAGCATCAGCGCCGCGTCGTCGCGCGCTGCCGAGAGCAGCTTGCCGTGAATCCCGATCTGGGCGATGCGAAAGCCGGGCATGCCGCTTTGCCGCGTGCCGAGCAAGTCGCCTTCGCCGCGCAGCCGCAAATCTTCCTCGGCGATGCGGAAACCGTCATCGGTTTCGCGCAGGATGGCAAGGCGCGCCTTCGCGGTCGGCCCGAGCGGCGACTTGTAGAGCAGCAGACAGGTCGAGCGTTCCGCGCCGCGGCCGATGCGGCCGCGCAATTGGTGTAGCTGTGCGAGCCCGAACCGTTCCGCGTGCTCGATCACCATGACGCTTGCTTCCGGCACATCGACGCCGACTTCGATCACCGTGGTCGCGACGAGGAGCCGCGTTTCGCCGGCGGCAAAGCGCTCCATGGCGCGATCCTTGTCGGCGCCGCGCATGCGGCCATGGACCAGATCGACAGTGTCGCCGAAACGTTTCTTCAGAATTTTGTAGCGCTCCTCGGCGGCGGCGAGATCGATTGTCTCGGACTCCTCGACCAGCGGACAGACCCAATAGACGCGGCGGCCGTCGTCGAGTGCGCGTTTCACCGCCTCGGTCACTTCGGCGAGCCGCTCCAGCGGCACCGCGCGGGTGTCGATCTTCTGCCTGCCGGCGGGCTTTTCGCGCAGTTCCGACACGTCCATGTCGCCAAAATAGGTCAGCACCAAAGTGCGCGGGATCGGCGTTGCGGTCAGCACCAGGAGATCGACCGCTTCGCCTTTGCGGGTGAGCGCCAGCCGCTGATGCACGCCGAAGCGGTGCTGCTCGTCGACAACGGCGAGCGCCAGATCGCGGAACGCGACGTCGTCCTGGAACAGCGCATGGGTGCCGACGACGAGATCGATGTCGCCTGCGGCGAGGCCAGAAAGGATTTCAGGGCGTTCCTTGCCGCGCTCGCGGCCGGTCAGGATCGCGGTGCGAATGCCGGCTTTGGCGGCGAGCGGCGCGATGGTCACATAATGCTGCCGCGCCAGAATTTCCGTCGGCGCCATCAGCGCCGCCTGGCGCCCGGCCTCGATCACGGTTGCCGCCGCGAGCAGCGCCACCACGGTTTTGCCGGAACCGACGTCGCCGTGGAGGAGCCGCAACATGCGGTTCGGCTGTGCCAGATCAGCCACAATGTCCGTGACCGCACGCTCTTGCGACGGCGTCAGCGAATAGGGCAGCGCCGCGACGATGCGCTGGCGCAGAAGTCCTTCGGCGGCGCTGCCGTGACCGGGCCGCTTGCGCATGTGCGCGCGCAACAGCGCCAGCGCCAATTGGCCGGCCAGCAATTCGTCATAGGCGAGCCGTGACCAGGCGAGACCATCCGGTTCGAGATCGGCCGGCGACTGCGGCCGGTGGATGCTGTGCAGCGCCTCGGCGAAAGAGGGAAAGCGGTTACGCGCGAGCCACGCCGCGTCCTGCCATTCCGGCAGCGTCGGCAGCCGTTCCAGCGCCCCGTCGAGCGCCTTTCGCACATTGATCGGATGCAGGCCTTCGGTGAGCGGATAGACCGGATCGATTAGCGGTAACTTCGCCAACCCCTCCGCGGTGACGACGCGGTCGGGATGCAGCATCTGCAAGTGGCCGTCATAGAGCGTTGCGACCCCGGAGACGTAGCGCAGTTCGCCCTCAGGCAGGAGCTTTTCCAGGTAATCCTTGCGCGCGTTGAAATAGGTAATGGTGAGCGTGTTGGTGTCGTCACTGGCATCGATGTTGTAGGGCGCGCGCGGCCGGTTCGGCGGCGGCGGGCGGTGGCGGTCGACCGTGACGGCGACGGTGACGACCGTGTCCGGTGTCACCTCATTGAGCTTCGGCTGGTTGCGCCGGTCGACGAACCCGGTCGGCAAATGGAACAACAGGTCGATGATGCGCGGCGGCTCGCCGTCGCGCGCGATCAGGCGGGCGAACAGCTTTTCCAATTTTGGCCCGATGCCGGACAGGGCCGACACCGAGGCGAAGAGAGGATTGAGCACCGGCGGACGCATTCGCGCCATTCTACACTGTCATCATCCGCGAAGGCGGATGATCCAGTAATCACCGATCTATCCGTCGTTCAACGGAACGCCGGTGAATACTGGATGGCCCGCCTGCGCGGGCCATGACAGTGCGGGAAACGGCTGACATTCGTCGCAACGCCCTCTATATACCCCATGCCCGGCCGCGTCCGGGCTTTTGGCGTTCGCGCATGATCCTGGAAAGTGGATACCGGTTTTCCGAAAAGGATCATGCGCCAGGAAACGTTGCACCATGACTGAACGATCAAGCGAGGGGTTAAGCGTGCGGCGGCGCAAGCTGTTGTTCCGGGCGTGGCGGCGCGGCGTGCGCGAGACCGATCTGATCGTCGGGCGTTTTGCCGACGCCTATATCGATAAGTTCGATGATGCGGAGCTTGACGATTTCGAGCGGCTGATCGAAGTGCCGAACGCGGACTTGTACGGCTGGGTCAGCGGCGAGGCCGAAGCTCCGGCGGATCACGACACTGCCGTGCTGCGCCAGCTCAAGACATTCCACGCGCACGGCAGGCAAGTGCACGACAGGAACCAGCGCTGATGGCGGCATTGGCAGAGCTTTCTCCGGCCCGACAGCTCAAGCGCGGCAGGCCGCTCACGCTCGCCGGCATCGCCGACGGCGCCGAAGGTCTCGTCGTCGCCGATCTCGCGCGTTCGATCGCGGCCGGGGCGTCGCCGCCGGCCATCAGCACGGCGGTGGTCTGCCGCGACGGGCCGCGCATGGCGATGCTGTCGCGCGCGCTCGGCTTCTTCGCCCCCGACATTGAGGTCCTGGAATTTCCGGCCTGGGATTGCCTGCCATACGACCGCGTCTCGCCGCACGCCGCCGTTGTGGCGCAACGCATGACGGCGCTGGCGCGCCTTGCCCGCGTCAAGGGCCGCGACAAGCCCGCGGTGCTGCTGACGACAGTGAATGCGATCCTGCAACGCGTGCCGCCGCGCGAGATTGTGGCGAAGCAATCGCTGTCGGCGGCGCCCGGCAACGTGCTGCCGATGGCTGGCATCATCCAGTGGCTCGAGCTCAACGGCTTCAACCGCGCCTCGACCGTGCGCGAAGCCGGCGACTATGCAGTGCGCGGCGGCATCATCGATCTTTACGCACCCGGCATGGGCGATCCGGTGCGGCTCGATTTCTTCGGCGACCAGCTCGAGACGATCCGCAGTTTCGATCCGGATAGCCAGCGCACCACGTCGGACCTGCGTGCGCTCGATCTGGTGCCGATGGCGGAATTCCAGCTCACCTCCGACACCATCCGGCTATTCCGCACCGGCTACGTAGCGGCGTTCGGCGCCGCCGCGCCCGACGATGTTTTGTATGAAGCCATCAGCGAAGGCCGCCGCTACGGCGGCATGGAGCATTGGCTGCCACTGTTCCAGCCGCGGCTGGAAACACTGTTCGATTACTTGCCGGCAACGCCGCTTGCGCTCGAGCCGCTGGCCGACGAAGCCGCGCACGAACGGCTGGTGCAGATCGCCGATTACTACCAGGCGCGCAAGGATACCCAGGATCAGACCGGAGGAGGGGCGCCCTACAAGCCGCTGCCGCCGGACCGGCTCTATCTTGCCGAAGCGGAATGGCGCGAACGCCTCGGCGATGCGGCGCTGGCGCGCCTTACGCCGTTTTCCGCACCAGAGGCCGCCCATGTGATTGATATCGGCGCGCACGCTGGGCGCAATTTCTCCGCCGAGCGCTCGACGCCCAACACCAATGTGTTCGAGGCAGTTACCGCCCACGTCAACAAGCTGCAAGCCGCCGGCAAGCGCGCGCTGATCGCGCTGTGGAGCGAAGGCTCGCGCGAACGCATGGCGCATGTGCTGGCCGAGCATCATCTCGTCAATCTGACGCCGGTCGCCTCGTGGCCGCAGGCGCTCGCTCTGCCGCGCCACGAAACCGCGCTCGCCGTGCTCGGCCTCGAAGCGGGTTTCGAAACCGCCGATGTCGCGCTGATCTCCGAACAGGACATTTTGGGCGAGCGCCTCGTGCGCGCCCGCCGCTCATCCAAGCGGGCGGACAATTTCATCGCCGAAGTGACGAGCCTCGCCGCCGGCGATCTCGTCGTCCACGTCGATCACGGCATCGGCCGCTTCGTGGGCTTGCGCGCCATCGAAGCCGCCGGCGCGCCGCATGATTGCCTCGAAATCCATTATGCCGGCGGCGACAAGCTGTTCCTGCCGGTCGAGAACATCGAGCTCTTGTCGCGCTACGGCGCGGAAGGCTCCGGCGTCGAGCTCGACCGGCTCGGCAGCGGCGCCTGGCAGGCGCGCAAGTCGCGCATGAAGAACCGCATCCGCGAGATCGCGGCCGCGCTGATCAAAGTCGCCGCCGAACGGCTGTTGCGCGAAGCGCCGCAGCTCACCGTCGCGCCGGGCGCCTACGACGAGTTCTGCGCCGGCTTTCCCTACGAGGAGACCGACGACCAGCTCGCCGCCATCTCCGCGGTGCTCAACGATCTCAATTCGGGCCGGCCGATGGATCGCCTCGTCTGCGGCGACGTCGGCTTCGGCAAGACCGAGGTTGCACTGCGCGCCGCCTTCATCGCCGCGATGAACGGCAAGCAGGTCGCAGTCGTGGTGCCGACCACGCTGCTCGCGCGCCAGCACACCAAGACCTTCACCGAGCGCCTCAAGGGCTATCCGCTCCATATCGCGCAGGCCTCGCGTCTCGTGGCCGCCAAAGAACTGGCGCGGGTCAAGGCGGGCCTCGCCGACGGCACCATCGATATCGTGGTCGGCACCCACGCCATCCTCGGCAAGGCCATCAAGTTCAAGGATATCGGCCTGATCGTGGTCGACGAGGAGCAGCACTTCGGCGTCGCGCACAAAGAAAAGCTCAAGCAATTGCGCTCCGAGGTCCATGTGCTCACGCTCACCGCGACGCCGATCCCGCGCACCTTGCAACTCGCGCTCTCCGGCGTGCGCGACATGTCGATCATCGCCACGCCGCCGATCGACCGCCTCGCGGTGCGAACCTTCGTGTCGCCGTTCGATCCGGTGGTGGTGCGCGAGGCGCTGCTGCGTGAACGCTATCGCGGCGGCCAGGCGTTCTATGTCTGCCCACGCATCGAGGACCTTGCCGACGCCAAGGCGTTCCTCGACAAGGCCGTCCCCGAGGTCCGTGTCGCCGTCGCCCACGGTCAGATGGCCTCGACCGTGCTCGAGGACATCATGTCGGCGTTCCTCGACGGCAAGTTCGACGTGCTGTTGTCGACCACCATTATCGAGTCCGGCCTCGATATCCCGACCGCGAATACGCTGATCGTGCACCGCGCCGACATGTTTGGGCTGTCGCAGATCTATCAGCTCCGCGGTCGCGTCGGCCGCTCAAAGCTCCGCGCCTATGCACTGTTAACCTTGCCGGCGACGCGCAAGATCACGCCGCAGGCGGAACGACGCCTGAAAGTTCTGCAATCGCTCGACACGCTCGGCGCCGGTTTTCAGCTCGCCTCGCACGATCTCGACATCCGCGGCGCCGGCAATCTGCTCGGTGACGAACAGTCCGGCCACATCAAGGAAGTCGGCTTCGAGCTTTATCAGCAGATGCTGGAAGAGGCGGTGATGAGTCTGAAAGCCGGCATCAGCGCGCCGGCGGCCGACCGCTGGTCGCCGCAGATCACCGTCGGCACGCCGGTGCTCATCCCTGAGGATTACGTCACCGACCTGCCGGTGCGGCTGGCGCTCTACCGCCGCCTCGCCGAGATCGAGACCGACCGCGATATCGAGGCCTTCGCCGCCGAGCTGGTCGACCGCTTCGGCCCGCTGCCGCAGGAAGTCGAGCATCTGCTGCAGGTCATCGCCATCAAGGCGCTGTGCCGCCGCGCCAATGTCGAGAAGATCGACGTCGGCCCAAAGGGCGCAGTGCTCGCCTTCCGCGACAACATTTTCGCAAATCCCGAAGGCCTGATCCGCTACATCGCCAAACACCCGGTCGGCGCGCGCGTGCGGCCGGATCAGAAAGTCGTGTTCTTCGAAGACTGGGAAACGCCGGAGGCGCGGCTCAAAGGCGCGACCGGGGTTTTGCGGGAGTTGGTGGCGATTGCGGAGAAGGGGAAAAGGCGGCGTAAGCCCTTCCGCACCGTCTTGCGGGAAAATCGCAGTCTGTGTATATTAATGTGTGGAGTATCACACATGGCGACTAATCTTTCGATTGATCCTGATCTGATCAACCGCGCCCTCGAAGTGAGCGGCGAGCGCACCAAGAAGGCCGCCGTCACAAAGGCCTTGCAGGATTTATCGCGCGGCGGCGGCATAAACGGCTGCTTGATCTGATGGGAAAACTCGAATGGGACGCCTCCTATGACTTCAAGGCAGAGCGAGCGCGCGATTGACTTTGTTCGTTGACACCAGCGTGTGGTCGCTTGCCCTGCGGCGTGACGTTCCAGCAAAATCTCCGGAAATCAGTGTACTCGTTCGCGCTATCGAGTTCGGGCGAGACCTTGATGACGACCGGTCTCGTGCTTCAGGAGTTGCTGCAGGGCTTTGCGGGGCCACGTGATCGAACTTTGATTTTGGATCGATTTTCAGCGGTGCCGCTGCTGGCGCCCGATCGTGAAGACCACATCCACGCCGCCGAACTCAGAAATGTTTGTCGCCGTGCCGGCGTTCAGATCGCGACGATAGATGCACTGCTGGCGCAGCTTTGTATCAGACACCGCCTGACAATGCTTTCGATCGACAATGATTTCAAACGTGTTGCGGAGCACTCCGCATTGAAGCTTTGGAATGGTGGGGAATAAGCGGTGCTGTCGTTCCGCGACAATCTCCGCGCAGGCGGACTCCAGTAATCGCAGGCGATTGTGATTTTGGCCGGGTCGTCGGTTTGTACTGGATTCCCCGCCTTCGCAATGACAAGGCTACGGTGCAGTTGTCCTTACGCATCGCCCGGAACGTCACCGAATAACGAAGCGCCTCGACCGCCGGGATGCTGTGCTCCCATTCCTCGCGCGAAGGGCCGTGCATCAGATAGATCGAGCGCGGATCGAGCCGCAGCGCGGCGCGCTCGAAGCCGCCGTCGCGCCGCCGCCGCATGCGGAAGGTGCAGGGCGCCAGCAGCGAGATGCCGATCACGTCGTCATAGTGGGGCCGGTCGCGGTGCCAGCCGATCGCGGCGCCCGGCCGATACTCGGTCACAAGCGTCTGCTGGAGGCGATCGCCCGGCATGCCGGCAAAGGCCGCGGCGCGGTCACGCAATGGCAAGAGAAAGGGCGGGATCGGCTCGGCCTGTTCGAGACCGCCGCCATTGTAATCGTAGCGCGTCCCGAAGGGCACGACGCGGCGCTTGCCGAGGAAGCCGTGAAACTCGAATTCCTTGAACGGCAGGTCGGCAAACGCGGCGACAAGGCGCGCCTGCTCGTCCGGTTCGATTGCGTCGGGCGCGTAACGGAAGCCATCCGGCATCGGGGCCAGGGATTGGAAGAGGGCGAGCTGTTCGTGCTTCATTGTCGTGTTTCTTGGCGCCGTCATCGCCGGGCTTGTCCCGGCGATCTCGATTGCTTTGGCACAGCGTAGCCACGGTTATCGGGATGACCGGGACAAGCCCGGTCATGACACAGCTCGTAGGGCGGCTTAGCTAGCGGGATTACGCTTCGCTAATGGCCGCCGGGGCCGACCTTCGGCCGCGGTTTTTGGTCTCGGCGACGACGTCGAGTTTCAGCACCTCGACTTTTCCATCGGCCGCGACCTGACGCGTCCGTTCATTGTAGCGCTTGAAATAGTCGCGCGACTGCAGCGTCTTGATGGCGGCCTCGTCTGCCGGCGTGGCGATATGCAGATAATCGTCGCTGTCGGCGATGCGCATGCAGCGATACGAGATTTTTCCGCTCAATTCGGCATCGCCATCCAAAGCCGCGATGAAGGCCGCGACGTCACGATGCCACGTTTCCGCGTCGGTGCCGCCACGGCGATATCGGATCAGGAATTGTTTCATGGGTTGCTCCCCCGCTTTCTACAGTGATGGCAAAAGGGCGTTGCGACAAGCTTGTGGGTCGCCCCGGTGATGGCGGTCACCGGCCGCGAAATCATTGTCGCTTTTCATCGGCATCAAGTCTTCAAGGTTTACGCAAATTAAGCGTTCATATCCGATCGCATTTGCATTCGCGCAATAGATCGAGACTAAAACAATTTGCAGCGAAAATCTTCATCGGAGGCTGGCCATGGAAGACCGGCGGCACTTTCCGAGAACACGGTGTTTCAAGGGCGCGACGATCAAAACGCCCGGACAGGCGGTCGCCTGCATCGTGCGCAACGTCAGCGCCGAGGGCGCAGGCCTGCAGCTTTCCTACAGCGTCATTCTGCCCGCCCAGTTCGACCTCAACTTCGATACCGGGCAGCAGATGCGCCACTGCCGCGTCATCTGGCGCACGTCTCGCGGGGCGGGCATCTGCTTCGCGCCGCAAGCGTGAGCTGACCGGGCTCGCCGCCAGCACCGCAAACATTCCGTCATTGCGAGGAGCGAAGCGACGAAGCAATCCAGGGCGGCCTGCATTGAGCGCTGGATTGCTTCGCGGAGCTTGTCATCGGGCCGGCCACTTCGGGTCGGACCCGTTGGCTCGCAATGACGGGCTTGAACGCATAGCTCTCGCGACACAAACCGCGCTCAATCGGGCTCGATGCCGGCAGCCTTGATCTGCTTGCCCCAATTATCGAGGTCATCGCGGATATAGTTCACGAACTGCGCGGGCGTCTGCGACACCAGCGCGAACGTGTTGGTCTCAAACAGCGTGCGTGCTTCCGGCGTGGCGAGCGCGCGCGTGACGTCGGTTCTGATCTTGTCGACCACCGGCGGCGGCAGATTGGCCGGTCCCCACAGCCCCCACCATGCGCCGGTCGAGAAGCCGGGCACGCCCGACTCGGCAACGGTCGGCAGGTCTGGCAGAAAAGCAGTCCTGTTCTCGCCCGCCGACGCGATGATCCGCGCCGCGCCGGATTTGACGTGCGGGGCGATGCTGCTCAGGTTCACGATCACCACCCCGACTTCGCCGCGTATCAGCGCCGTGATCGCCGGCGTCGCGCCCTTGTAGGGCACGTGCAAAATCTGCGTGCCGGTGCGCCGCTTGAAGTCCTCCATGGCGACATGGGCGTAGCTGCCGTTGCCGAACGAGCCGTAATTGAGCTCGCCGGGCTTGGCTTTGGCGAGCGCGATGAGCTCCTGCACCGAATGCACCGGCAGCGATGCCGCGACGTTCATCACCGGCGTGATCTGGCCCAGCATCAACAGCGGCGTCAGGTCCTTTTGCGTATCGAACGGCATGTGGCTGTGCAGATGCGGCGCGGCGGTGATGACCGTGTTGCTGGCGACCAGCAGCGTGTAGCCGTCGGCGGACGCCCTCACGACATCCTGGGCGCCGATCATTTCGTCGGCGCCGGGCCGATTTTCGACAACGACCGGCTGGCCCCACGATTCCGACAAGGCCTTGCCGATCACGCGCGCCAGAAGATCCGTGACGCCGCCCGGCGTACTCGGCACGATGAGGCGAACGGTGCGCGCGGGATACGGCTCTTCCGCGCGCGCCGCAAACGGCCACGCGACGGCCGTGCCGCCGAGTGCGGATATGAATTGCCGTCTGCCGATCCCGGGTGCCATGTGCTTTGTCTCGACTAAATCTTGTCTGCCGCGTTGTGCGCAAGGCTACCACGCCTCAATTTGGAGGTCTGCGATGGACTTCACAACACGTGGCGCGGATGAGCGACACGTTATCCGCCAATTCGATTTTTCGAGATCGCTAGTTACGCCCGGTGATTTCCCTATTGGTGGGTCCATTTGAGGCAATAAACTAACGATTCTCGATTGCCTAATAGGATATCCTCGAGACCTAGGAACGGCTTTCCGACCGCAGATCAGAACGACAATGGATGATTTGGTCCCTGTTTGCATTGCCGAACCTCGATATGCGCGGGGCAATTGAATGCGATCTTGCCGCCATCGTGTCATCTGGAGACAGGCGTGTTGAAAAGCTGCGCGCCGACCATCCGGATCTAACCACCTTTCTTTCAAAGTTTTCGGGGCAGTTTGGCGAGCAAGTCTGGCCGTCGCTGTTGCTGTTGCATGCTAATGCACCGTCCTCTTGCTATACAGCAGAGGCTGTAACTGCATTCCGCGATATTATTTCGCTGTCTGTTGTGCCGTACGCGCGCACATCGCGGCTGCGCTTCGACAGGGCGAGCGGCCTAGCCTTTACGAACACGTTTCAGTTCTACCCATGGATGCTCGACAAACAGTACGAGGACATGATCCTCGTAAATCCGGCTAACCTACACATTCACTTGCTTAGCGAGTTTAATGGCCAGTCGTTTCCCGAACAGGGCCACGCTTCAATCACGGAGGGCGATATAGATCTGCCCTTGGCTAAGGAGCTACTGAACCGATGGATGGTTCGGTTCACTTCGGCGAAAGTAGAGTGGCAGGACAAGGCACTTTTTCGCGGGCTCAACATGGCGAATGTGGCATGCCGCATCGCCGCCTTAACAGCCGGCGTTTTTACGATGTCGGACGCTCGCTTGCACTATGGGTCAGTGCATACGAAATCCTTGCTCATCCGGGTGACACTGGCCAATCTAATTTTTGCACCGTCTCCACATTACTTGAAAGTGTAAAGTGGCTCGACGCAAAGCTGTCGACGGCGACGCACATCGTCCCCGGCAAGACGCCGACAAAAACAGCTTGCTGCCTGGATTTGCGAGCAGGTCTATGACCTTCGCAATGACTTTCTGCACGGTAACGATGTCCAACCTGTTGCCCTCAATCTCAAAGGGAAGTCCGTCACGGACTTTGCAGCATGCCTCTTTCGGCTTGCGCTAACTGGCTTTCTCGATTTGCACTTTAATATGCCCATGCCACCGAATGAAAAAACAGAGGAGATAGGGGCCTTCATTAGCCAACGAATGGCCTTCAATAAATTTCAGCGCGCGTATGAGTGCGCACTACTGACGGCAATCTAGAATTTCGGTGACCCTCGAAGGCTTCGATGGAAACGCGATGTGATGGTGCCACTGCTACCTAATTCGCGGTCTCAAGTGGTCGCGCAAGCGACAATATTTATGAAGAAAGCGACACCGTGAAGAAGAGCAAGACAGGCGCGAAGGAAAGAAAAGCCGGAGCCTCTCCCTCCCAGCCTGATCGACGGCGAATCAAGGAGCTGGGCGATTGGCGCGGCGCGACGCTCGCGCGGGTCCGCGGTCTCATCAAGGAGGCCTGCCCCGACGTGGTCGAGGAGTGGAAGTGGCGCGGGGTTCCGGTGTTTGAGCACGCCGGCATCATCTGCACCGGCGAGACCTACAAGGCTGTCGTGAAGCTGACCTTCGCCCACGGCGCCTCGCTCAAGGATCCTTCAGGCCTCTTCAACTCCAGCCTCGAAGGCAACATGCGGCGCGCGATCGACATCCATGAGGGCGACAAGATCGACGAGCGCGCGTTCAAAACGCTCGTCCGCGCCGCCGCCGATTTCAATGAGGCGAAAAAGACGAAAAGAGCGCCTGCGGGTGCGCAAGCCAAAGTGCGCAAAAGCAAAAAGAGATGAGGCGCATTACTCCTTAGCGTGGTAAGGTGATTTAATGAAAAAAACCGGTAAAACTCCAAAGGCGGATCGGGCGCTCAAGAGACGCAAGGTCACGCGCGCGGCGGCCAAGACACCACGCCTCATCATTGGCCTTGCAGCCTTTGAGAAGGTCAGTGCCATCGAAGGACTGCACCTGACGCGTGACATGAAAAATACCTTTGCGGAACTTAAGCGCCGCGGCGCTTCTGCAGCGCAGAGACGCGCCGCGATAATTAAAAGATACGGCTGAGCCTGCAGTCCTGTCGATGTACGACAGCATAGACGATCCCTACTGCTACTCTGGAACGACCGTTCTCAAGAATTGACGAAATCTTCGGACGCAACAGGCGCTCGGCCATTTCGAGACGGCCATTACCGCTCAACGGTTTAGCGAACCGATGCCGGCCGGCATGCTTACAGAACAGCACTACCAGCGCGTCCACCGACACATCTTCAGAGACGTGTATATCTGGGCAGGCAAGTACCGGGAAAAGGTTCGGATCAGTAAGGGCGACAGCGGAGCAGATCGCACAAAATAGCGGTCGTCACGTTTCAAACCCACAAAGATTGCCCGGTGCCTTACCCTAAAAATCCTCGCAGCTTCTGTCCCACGATGCGTGCGGTGGCCTTGTCGATCCGGCCGATGCGACGGTCGATCCGGCTTGGCTCTATGCACGCAATCTTTGCCGGCCTGACCACAGACGGCGCAGGCAATCCCGCCCGCTTCAGATCCGCAATCGCAATGTCGCTCGGCCAAGGTTCATTCTCGGCGCTGGTGATCATCGCGACCCAAACGAGACCGTGAGCAGCAAGCTTGCGGTTGGAGATGACGAGGGCAGGGCGGCGCTTTTCGGCCAGGCGATCGGCGTAGGGAAAGGGCACGACGACAATGTCGAAAGGATCGAAGCGGATATCGTCAGAGGCCGCCATAGGCCTTCTCGTCCGCCTCGCTCGACCATTCGGAAAATGCCGCGAACGGGTCATCAGCCTCGTTCGCCGGCGCCTTGTCGAGCATTACGCCCTGGTCGGTCACGCGATAACGCAGCGTATCGCCGGGCTTCAAGTCCAACCGTTCCCGCACTTCGCGCGGGATCACGGTCTGGCTTTTGACCGAGACCTTCGAGAATGCGGCTGGCGTGCGGGTTTGCCGGTTCATGGGGACAATATGGCTTACCGTCTTACGCCTTACAAGAGCCGTCGCACCCAGTGCAAATAATTGTCCCTCTTCCATTGACATAAGTCACCGCTTTGGATATATAGCGGACACTCAACTGCTATCGCGGCTCCAAATATTCCGTGTTCTCTCTGTTGTTGTAGCGGAACTCAAACTCAGCAACGTAGAGGGCATGTACTTGGCGCTGACCTTGTGGAATGTGCCGACGACACCGCGCTTCACCAGCGACCAGAAACCTTCGATCGTATTGGTGTGTACGGCACCAACAACATATTCCTTGCTCTTATGTCGGATGACGGCGTGCGGAAATTCTGTGCCGATCTTGTCGTAGGCCCGCAGATCGTCGGTAACGAGCAAGCTAACTTTGTTGGAAACGGCTTCGCGAATGAAGTCAACGAGCGTGTCGCGATCAAAGTGTTCGATCACGCGAGCAACAACCGTGCCCTTGCGCTTGACTGCACCGATGACGCCAATCTTGCCGGAACCAGTGCCGCCGCTTCCGCCGCTGCGCTTATCCCAATGCCTGTTTCTGTCCTTCCCGCCGATGTAGGTCTCGTCCACCTCAACGATGCCAGCGAGTTTGTCGGGCTTGTGCTCACTGAGGCCAGCGCGGATGCGGTTGCTCATGTACAGCGCCGTCTTATAAGAGCCGAAGCCCATGACGCGCATGGACCTGCAAGGCGCTGATGCCCTTCTTGCTGGTCAGCATCATGTGAATGACTCTGAACCAGTCGCGCAGCAGCTTATTCGTATTCTCAAAGATCGTCCCTACCAAAACACTGAAACGATAGCCGCCCGCCGTAGCGCACTTACTGCACTGCCAATGAAAGGCGCGATTTTTCACCGGATAAACGTCAACGTTCCCACATCGCGGGCAATGGATGCCTTCCGGCCAGCGGCGCGCTACGAGATAAGCCTTACAATCATCCTCGTTCGGGAACATGCCGTCAAGCTGCTGAATTGTCAGCTGTTTTATCGGTCTTGACGCGGGCCATGTCGGTCTCCCTCAATCGATGGAGGCAATATATAACCGATACTTAAAACTAGTCAAGTACGCATAATCGCCCTCGGTGAAGGGTGCTTTCTAGATGCGATCCTGAAAGTGGAGCGAGTGCGGTGCCCGCGCGCGGTTTCGCAAACCGCTCCCGGGCGGCTCTGGGTCCCCGACCGACCGGCACTACGACCGGTCTCCGAGGTGCTCGGTAGACTCGAGACTGGCGACAACGGGTAACGCCCGAAGGAGCCTGGTCTCAGGAAGCGCGGGTCTGGAGCTGAGCCAATGCTGGTTGCGACCGGCCTGGCGAGTGCCGCGGTGGAGCGCCGAAAGGCGGGCGCGCCCCCTCCCAACCTCCCCCGCAAGCGGGGGAGGAGAAAGAGATAAGGGCACGCCGCCGCACCCGATGGTGCGGAGCTTGGTTGGATGGCGCCTATCGGCGCTCCGCCTCCCTTCTTGTTCGGAGGCAAAAGTTTCGTGGCTTTGGCTGGAAAGATTCTTGGCTTTGGCGGCTTGCGCTTTCACTAACTCGGATGCGGGTGCATCGCGGGAACGAGATTGCATGCCGTCATTGCGAGAAGCTCTTGCGACGAAGCAATCCAGGGGCGGCTTGCGTTGAGCGCTGGATTGCTTCGCTGCCGCTCGCAATGACGGAAAAACATCCGCCCCCGCGATAGCGGGGGAGGGGGACCACGCGAAGCATGGTGGAGGGGGCGCGGGCGGTGAGGAAAATTCTGCGGCATCAGCAGGAGCGTTAATGCAAGCGCCCCTTCCACCGCGCAAGAGCGCGGTCCCCCTTCCCCGCTATCGCGGGGCAGGAGAGTAGAGATCGCTACGCGTGCGGAATCATTTCATCCGTCCCCGCGAAGCGCGCGGCGCGAAAATTCAGACCCGCACCCGCGAATGGCGGGCGGCGGTGCGCTGGATGGCGTTGGCGAGATATTCGGGCGATTGCGCGCCGGTGACGATGGTGCTGGCGCCGAAGACGAAGCAGGGCACGCCGTCGATGCCGGCTTCCTTGGCGCTGTTGGCTTCGTTTTCGATGCGGTCGACATCGGCATCGCTGGCCAACAGCCGGCGCACCAGGTCGGCGTCCATGCCGCAATCGACCGCGGCCCCGATCAGCACTTTGGGATCGCTGAGATCGCCGCCCTCGGCGAAATAGAGCTCCATCAGCCGCTGCTTCATGCGGCCGGGATCGGTGACGCCGCGCGACCACAGGATGAGGCGATGGCAATCGAGCGTGTTGGGCTGCCGATTTATCTTCTCGGGATGATAAAGCAGGCCTTCCATCGCGGCCGCGGCGGTGATGCGCTCGGCGATCACGGTGTAGCGCTCGGCCGAGCCGAATTTGGTCTCGAGGTACGTCTGCCGGTCGATGCCTTCGCGCGGGATCCAGGGATTGAGGAAATACGGCCGCCAGTTGATCTCGACCGCAATGTCCGGCGTCAGCGTCTGCGCGGCCTCGAGTCGGCGCTTGCCGATGTAGCACCACGGACACACCACGTCGGACACGACCTCGACGTGGAGCGATGGAAGCTCATGGAGCGATGCCGTCTCGGGTTCGTCTTCGGGCATTGGCGTCCTCGTGGGCGCTGTTGCGGCCGCGCTTTCGACTCGTCGAGGCCGACTTTAGCGCATCAGCCGGAACCGGGGGAATGGCTCATTCGGCGGAGGAGACGCGCTGATTTGCGTATCCGATCAGCCGGCGGACCCGGCGCCGACGACGCGAGCGATCAGGCTATCGACGTTGTCGGTGGACTTGAGCGTTGCCAGCGTCACGTCGGCGTCGAATTGCTTGCGGTCGGACTCGAGCATGGTGTTTTTCAGGACGCTGGCGATGCGGCGGGCGATGACGTGGGCCGAGCGCAGATCGGTCTCGGTGAAGACCGCGTAGATCGAATTGTCGGCTTCGCGGCAGGCGAAATCGACCTGGCGCACGAGCCTTGCGACGAGCCGCGCCGCATCGAGGCTCGAGCGGCGATCGGCGCGGCCGAACGAAAACCGCGCGATCGAAAGCCCGATGCCGCGTTGTTCCGCTTCGCCGACGGCGCGGTTGAGATCGCGCCAGAACGCGTCATGGGCGAGAAGCCCGGTTTCCGGATCGATCATGCCCTTGGCGTCGAGCGAGATCAGCATGCGGCGCAGCCGTTGCCCGAGCGCGTGCATGCGCACATAGGGCAGGAAATGTTCGGCAAGCCGCGCCGGTCCGTCGGTGATGCGTTCGAGATTGGGCAGGTCGAGGCAGTACGGCTCGACGATATTCGGCGGGCCGGCGAGGACGGCGACCGGCAGATCGCGAAAGCGGACGTCGTCGGCGAGAACGGTCAACAACGCTTCGACGACCTTCGGACCAAAACCTTCGCCGATCACGATGCCGTCGATGTCGCGGGCCTTGAGCGTGCGCGCCGCGCGTTCGACGCTGAGCGCGCCGACAACGCCGACCCGTTCGCCGAGCGCGACGGACAGTGCCGGATAGGAACGGCCGCGGCCGACCAGCAGGACAGTCGCGTCGTCAAGCGGATCGGCGGATTTCAGTTCGGGCGGCAGCAGACCGCGCGACGCCAGCGTATCGGTGCGGCGAAGCACGGTCGCGTGCAGCGCGCGGATGCGCAGCGCCGAGGCGAGCCGCCGGGCAATGCGCTCGACGGGAGCGGAGGCCGCAATGCCAAGCGCGTCGGGAATGCCGACCGCGACGTCGTCGCCGGTGCGGGCAATGATCGGGATCAAGATGCCGCCGGTTTTTTTGCGCCGTTCGGCCAGCGCGCGCTGGAGCGCAAAGGTATGCTTGTCGTTGCCGCAAATATCACCGAGCACGATCGCTTCGGGCTCGATGGAAGCAAGCGCCGCCGGCGCCTCGGCCCAACGCGCTTCGATGACCGGGAAAGCGCCCGCCGCGCACAGGCCGGCGACAACATCCTGCACCGGGCTGTCGGCAACGACGACAAACGTTCCTTGCAGCGCCATGGCCGGATGCAGAGCTCGGGGGCAAACTCACCCCAGCATAGGCAAGGCGCTGTTAACGTCGCGTCAATGCGATCTAAGAATTTGCCGATCCGCTCTTCTCATGGATAGCGCGCCAGATGCGATCCGACGTGTAGGGCATGTCGAGTTGCCGCACGTTGACCGCTTTGAGGGCGTCGAGCACCGCATTGGCGAGCGCCGGTACCGAGCCGGTGGCGCCGGCTTCGCCCGCGCCTTTGGCGCCGAGCACATTGGCCGGGGAGGGCACGCCGCAATCGATCAACGTGGTCGGCGCCGCATGCACCGCCCGCGGCATGAAATAGTCCATGAAGCTGCCGGATATGAGCTGGCCGGAATCGCGCTCGTAGGCGACGTGCTCGCCGATCACCTGGCCGACGCCCTGCATCAGGCCACCGTGCAACTGCCCCTCGACCAGCTTATGGCTGTAGATCGTGCCGCAATCGTCGGCGGCAATGTAATTGAGTATCTCCAGTTCTCCGGTGTCCGGATCGATCTCGACTTCGGCGACGTGGGCACCGCTCGGAAACGCAGTTGCAAGATCGATTGTCGTGTTGGTGCTGAGCGGATGCGTGGGCTCGTCCCATTTTTTTTGGATCAGCGACTGCATGGTGATCTTCAGATCGGTGCCGACGACAGTGTAGAGGCCGTCGTCGAACACGACGTCCGCTGCCGCGACTTCCAGTTCGCCCGCCGCGAGTTTGCGGCCCTTTTCGACCATCTCCCTGGCGGCGACCGTGAGCGCGCCGCCATGGCTGATCAACGAGCGCGAACCGAAGCTGCCGGTACCGGCCATTTTCGGCGCGTCGGGATCGTTGTAGCGCAGGGCGATCTTGTCCGCGGGGAATCCGAGGACCTCCGAAACCAGATCGGGGAAGACCGTTTCATGGCCTTGCCCCGATGGGCCGACGTTCGAGTACAGCGCCAAACGACCGTCGGCCTGGACACGGATTTCGACCTGTTCCTTGCCGACGCCGCCCGACGGTTCGAGGAACATCGCCACGCCGATGCCGCGCAGCTTGCCGCGTTTTTTGGCAGCCTTCTGCCGTTTGGCAAAACCTTTCCAGTCGCAGGCTTGCAGGGCTGTCTTGAGAAGGCGCTCCGGGTCGGCACTGTCGTAATTCGAGCCGGTCGGCGTGCGCATCGGAAACATCTTTTTGCGCAGGAAATTGATACGTCGCAGTTTTACGGAATCGATCCCGGTCGCCGCCGCGGCGTCCTCGACCATGCGTTCCCACAGATAGGAGACATTCGGCCGTCCGGCGCCGCGATAGGCCGTGGTCGGCGTCGTGTTGGTGAAGACCAGCTTATGCAGCCCATAAATGGCGGGCACATTGTAAAGACTGATTGCCGAACTGGTCGGCGCCGCGATGGTGTTGATGAGCGGGCCGGCATTGGCGCAGAAGGCGCCGATATTGACCAGCCATTGCACGCGTACGCCAATGAAACGCCCGTCGCCATCGAGCGCCAGTTCACCCGACAGATCGGCGGCGCGGGCGTGATGGTCGCCGGAAAGGGTCTCCGAGCGCGTGCCGCGCCACTTCACGGCTCGCCCGATCTTTTTGGCGGCGAGCATGACGGCGAGAAACTCCGGATAGACTTCGTTGCGGATGCCGAAGCCGCCGCCGACATCGTCGGAATGGACACGGATGCGCTCGGCGGCGACACCGGTTATCAGTGCCAGCGCGTTCCTGAGATCGGCTGTGCCCTGCGTCGGCACCCACAGATCGAACGCGTCGTTTGCCGCGTCGTAATGGGCGACGCAGGATTTCGGCTCCATCGGGTTGCCGGCAATACGCTGCGCGCACAGGTGCACGGAAACGACGTGGGCGGCCTTGGCGAAGGCCTCGTCGGCCGCTTGCTTGTTGCCGTACTCGTACTCGAACGCCAGATTGTCGGGCATGTCCTCATGCAGGACCGCCGCGCCCTTGGCCAGCGCATCGCTTGCTTCGACGAAGACCGGCAAATCCTCATATTCGACTTCAACGAGTTCGGCGGCATCCTGGGCGATGTTCTCGGACTCCGCGACCACGACTGCAACGGGTTCGCCGACGAAGCGGGTGCGTTCATGGGCGAGACCGGTGCGGAACGGAACGCGCAACGCGCTGCCGCCGACGCCCTTGAAGAAAGACGTCACCGGCATGCCCTTCCAGCCGGCGGCCACGAGATCGGCGCCAGTGAGAATATCGGCGACTCCGGCCACCGCCCGCGCCTTGGCCGTGTCTATCCGCACGATCCTTGCGTGGGCCCGATCGCTGCGCACGAAACTGGCCTTGGCTTCGTCATCGAAGCGGCAATCGTCGGTGTAGTGTCCGTGGCCACTCACCAGGCGGGCGTCTTCGCGGCGGCCTTTGAACTGATGTTCGGCCAAATTCGTCTCCAAAGGGCTTGCGGTGAGGATAGGCCTGGATCAGCCGTGACTGGATTGTGCCGCAATAGCGCGGTCGCTGCGATCATGGAAGGCCGCAACGGCGATCGGATTGACGCCGACGGCGTTGAGCGCCGCCTGGATCGTATAGCGATCCGCCGCATTGCCGGCCAGACGTTCGCCGAGCAGCGGATCGGGCAGGGCGGCCAGTGTGGCTGCCGGATCGATGCGGCTGACCACATCCTGCAGGTCCTGCAACGGGAAACGGTAGCCGCCGACGCTGACAATTCCCGGCGGCGGCCCGGTGACCACGGCGGTCCGGGCTGCAGCGTCGATCTGGCATGCAAAACCGGTATCGATCACGCCGCCGGGCCCGACGGTAAAATGAGGAAAACCGGCTCGTTCGGCGCCGGGCGGAAAAGCTTGGCGAGGCACCATCGGACCGCGCAGGCCGACGGTGTTGCGCCCGGTCGGGATCAGCTCGGCGACGCGCAGCGCGCCGGGGCTGCCGCGCGGCGCAACAATCGGACCGAGCGGGAGCGGCGCTGCCCGTCCGCTGAAACCGCGGCGCGACGCGACCAATCCGGTTTCGCCGAACAGCGAGACGTCGACGAGGGCACCGTCGCGCTCGTCCCAATGTGGGCTTGCAGACAGCCGTTCCGGCGAACGCCACGTCGCCACCACGCATGCCGGACCGGTATCGGAGAACACGCCGGTCTCCGCGAGGCGGAACGCGAGCGGGCCCGGCATGATCAGCGCTCCGCAGCGTTCCGTGCCACGCCATTGGCCGACCAGCGCCGCCGGATCGAATGGATGATGCAGCAGGAGCGTGCCGCCGCAGAGCAGCCAAGGCAACAGCGTCATGCACAAGCCGGCGAACGAGGCGGGGGCGAGCGTCGACAGCACGATGCCGTCCTGCGCCAGCCGGCTTTCAAGAAGCACGCCAAGGCCACCCGCCAGCAGCTCGAGATGATTGCGCGCCACCGGCACGACGCCGTTTTTGCTGACATCGAAAGTGATCGCGGCGACATGCGCGGCGCTTTGTCCTTCGCGTTCGAGCGGCGGAACAGGATCGATTTTCGCCGCGGTGAACAGATCGTCGAACGGCACCACGCCGTCGGGCAGTGCGTCGCCGAAACCGCAGACGTAGCGGATCGAAAACACTTCGGCGGCGACGCGCATGGCAAACTGGCAATGGTTGAAAGCGCCGACATGGCCGCAGGTGATCAGCGCCTTGCCGCCGAGCCGCGCCAGCGCCGCGATGGTATCGGCACGCCGCCACAACAGCGGCAGGGACGCCGCGATCATGCCAGCCCGCATCACACCGAGGAGAGCGAGAATATTTTCGACCGTGTTGGGCAATTGGATCCCGACGACAGCGTCGGTGGACAGGCCCATTTGCCGCAGCCGGCCGGCAATCGCCGTGATCGTGCGGTCGGCTTCGGCGAAAGTCAGCCGCCGTGGCACGCCATCGGTGAACGTCATGCGGTTCGGCGGATCGGCCAGCGCCAGGGCGCCGGGCCGCCGCTGCGCGACACGGCGGAAAATGTCGTCGAGCGTCACGCGGTTCTGCCCCGCCGGAGCCGGCGCTGCGGCAAGTGCGGCGTCGCCGAGGATCATTGCGGCGCTCCCGCCGGTTGGCGCCACCAGGTTTCCGGCAAGTATCCGTACAACGAGGTCCGCGCCGGATGCCGCACATAGGACCACCGCGCCACCCATTGCGCCGGCAGATAGAACAGCGGCACGACGTAGCAGCCGGATATCAAGACGCGGTCGAGCGCGCGTACCGCGGCAACAAAATCGACGCGCTGGCGCGCACTCAGCATCGCCGCGATCATGGCGTCGACCGCCGGGCTGCGCACGCCCATGTAATTGCGCGAGCCATCTTCGCTCGCGGCGGCCGAGCCCCAATAAAAAGTCTGCTCGTTGCCGGGCGACAGCGATTGCTCCCAGCGGTATTCGATCATGTCGAAATCGAATGTCGAGCGGCGCTGGTCGTATTGCACGGCATCGACCAGGCGCACCTGCGCATTGATGCCTGCGCGCGCGAGATTAGCGGCAAAGTTAAGCGCCAGCCGCTCCTCGTCGCGGTCGGTCACCATGATCTCGAAGCTGAATGCGCGGTGGGTGGAGCGATCCCGCAGCGTGGTGCCGTCGAGCTCGTAGCCGGTGGCGCGAAGGAGTTCGATCGCTTGGCGCAACATGGCGCGGTCGCGGCCCGAGCCGTCGCTGACCGGCGGTGACCATGTGCCGTCGAGCACGTCGGGCCGCACCGCGTCGGGAAAGGGGGCGAGTAGTGCGCGTTCGCGCTCGCCCGCCGGACGATGATAGGCGGACAATTCGGAGTCATCGAAGTAGCTCGCGCTGCGCTGGTAGAGATTGTAGAAGAAATTGCGATTGACCCACTTAAAATCAAACAGCAACGAAATCGCCTGGCGCACGCGGATGTCGGCGAAGATCGGCCGCCGCGTGTTGAAGACGAGGTCGGAGGAAAATTTTGGCAGTCCGGTCGGGAACGCTTCCTTGACGACGCGGCCGTCGCGCGCGGCAGGAAAATCGTAGCCGGTCTGCCAGCGGCCGGGATCGGTCTCGCTGCGCACGTCATAAAGTCCGGCCTTGAACGCCTCGAAATAGGCATTGGCGTCGCGATAGAAATCAAACCGCAACTCGTCAAAATTCCACAGGCCGCGATTGATCGGCAAAGCGCCGCCCCAATAATTGGGGTCGCGCTTGAACGTGACGCTCTTCCCGGCATCTATGGCGTCGACGACGTAGGGGCCGCTGCCAATTGGCTTTGCCAGTGTCGAATTCTCAAACGTCGCCACGTCTATGGCGTGCTTCGGCAGGACCGGCATCAGGCCGAGGATCAGCGGCAATTCCCGGTCGCTGCCATCGGCAAAGTCGAAACGCACGGTGTGCGCATCGAGCGCCTCGGCCTTGGCGACCTTGCCATAGTACGTGCGGTGGCTCGGCCGGCCGTGGTCGCGCAACAGCTGCCAGGAGAACACGACATCGTCAGCGGTGACCGGCACGCCATCGGAAAAATGCGCCGCCGGATTGAGCGTGAAGGTCACGAACGTACGCGCGTCGTCGGTCTCGATCTGCTCCGCGAGCAGGCCGTAAAGCGAAAACGGCTCGTCGTAGGAGCGCGCCATCAGGCTCTCGACGACGTAGCCGCGGACCGGCTGCAAGGCGAGACCCTGGACGATGAGCGGATTGAGACTGTCAAAAGTGCCAAGCACCCCCTCCACCAGCCTGCCGCCTTTCGGCGCATCGGGGTTGGCATAGGGAACAGCGGTAAAGCCGTCGGGCAGGGCAGGCGTGCCGTGCATGGCGATAGCACGAGTTGCCGCCGCTGCGGCTGGCGCGACCAATGCCAGCGCCGCCAGAGTGGCGCACAGCGCTGTCCCCGCGCGGTCAAGCCAAGTCTTTCGGAGATACTGCATTGGCGAACGGCGATAACGCCGATTCCCGGTCGTTAACAGACGATTTTAGCATGGCGGTGGCCCAACACCCGTTTCGTCTCCGGTGCATCAGCGGCAGGGCAGCGGCAAAAGTCGCCACGCGGGCTTTATCTGGCGGCACAATTGGGTTATCCCGCCCGCCACGGGTCACGCTGTTGCCGTATTCTGCGTCGAAGGACCGTCGAATTGGGGGCACTTTCGAAACGGCGTTGCGGCGGAAGCGGGTTTCCGGGCGAGATCGCGTTTTGAATTGGGCAACTCTGATCAGCCAGATCGATCACGGTCGGTTTGCGGGCGGCAGAACGGAAGAGGACAAAATCTTATGATTTATTCGAAGGCATCGCCGCCGGCTCAACCGGTTCGCCGAACGCTCGCTGCCATCGCCCGGACCGCGTCGTTCGCCGCCGTGCTGGCGCTCGGCGCCTCGACGGTCGCAGTGGCCCAGCAGCCGGCTCCGGCGCCTGCACCGGTTGCCAAACCGAAGCCGCCCGCCGCCAAAAAGCCTGCTGCGCCCCCGGCCGCGGCGCAGCCCGCGCCCGCGCCTGCCCCGCAGGCTCAGCAACCCCCGCCGCAGGGCCAGGGCGGCGACCAGCCGGTGCAGTTGATCTATTCGCCCTGGACCAAGTTCTGTCTCAAGGGCCAGGAGGCCGACGCCAAGCAAGTCTGCTTCACCGGCAAGGATGCCCGCATCGAATCCGGTATGCCGGTGGTAGCTGCCGTGCTGATCGAACCGGAGAACGAGCCGAAGAAAATCCTCCGCGTGACCCTGCCGCTCGGCATGCAGCTCGTCCATGGCACCCGCGTCATCATCGACCAGAACCAGCCGATGACCGCGCCTTACGTGATCTGCTTCACTAACGGCTGCATGGCGGATTACGAAGCCACAGCTGACATGATCACCAAGATGAAGAGTGGCCAGGGCCTGGTCGTGCAGGCGATCAATTCGACCGGCCAGCCGATTAGCCTGGTGCTGCCGCTCACGGATTTTGGCAAAGCCTATGACGGCCCGCCCACCGATCCGAAGGTGTTCGAGGAGCAGCAAAAAAAGTTGCAGGAAGAATTGCAGCACCGCGCCGACGAGGCCCGCAAGAAGTTGGAAAGCCAGCCCGGTGGCGCAGCACCCGCTCCCGCGCCGCAGGCAGGCAAGTAAGTCGCCAACGGTTCGAACAGTCTGCCCGGCCGGAGGAACGCACAACATTACGTCGTCCGGCCGCGAATTCTATTTTAGGGCATTCCGATACGGACGATTTTTATCGTCCCGTTTGCGTGCGAACTCGCGCACCACTCGACGGTAGAATGGCCGACGCTTCAGCGTATTACGCTGGCTTTCTATAGAATTACCACAACGAATGTCACGCGTGCCGAAGTGCTCTCAGTGCAGCGACGCCGCGCGCTGGCGGTAACCGCCATGGCCGTCCTTCACGAAAACTTCCGCCACCTGCGGATGGCGCAGCGGCTCGCCGCTGGTATCGGGCAGCAGGTTCTGCTCGGAGACGTAGGCGACATATTCGGTTTGGTCGTTCTCGGCGAACAGATGATAGAACGGCTGATCCTTTTGCGGCCGGACTTCCGCGGGGATCGCCTCGTACCATTCGTCGGAATTGTCGAACACCGGATCGATGTCGAATACGACGCCGCGGAAAGGATACACGCGGTGCCTGACCACCTGACCGATCTGGTACTTCGCATTGCGAATCTTGATCATAGCCGCCTGTAATTTACAGCCTGTGCGTCGCCGGCATGCAAGGGCCCAATTGTGGCAAGCGGGGGACTCTGGGCGTGAATGGTTTCATAGGCCGTACCGGGCCGCCATTTCGGGGTCTTTCGCCGCGACCAGGCGGGCGAGATCGACCAAGACTTTGGCCTGCTTCCAGGTCGCGTCATCCTGCATCTTACCGTCGATCATCACCGCGCCGCTACCGTCGGGCATGGCGTCGATGATCTTCTTGGCGAAAGCCACTTCCGTCGGATCGGGCGAGAATACGCCCTTTGCGATTGGCACCTGATTGGGGTGCAGCGTCCAGGCGCCGGCGCAGCCCATGAGGAAGGCGTTGCGGAATTGCGCCTCACACGCGGCGCTGTCGGCGAAATCGCCGAACGGGCCGTAGAACGCCTTGATGCCGGCAGCGGCGCAGGCATCGACCATTTTCGCCGTCGTGTAATGCCAGAGGTCTTGCTGATACGCAGCCCGCGGCGCGTCGACGGGCGCACCGGGAGCGGCATCGGCGAGAACCCTATAGTCGGGATGGCCGCCGCCGACCCGCGTCGTCTTCATCGCACGTGAGGCGGCGAGATCGGCGGGACCGAGACTGATGCCGTGCATGCGCGGCGAAGCCGCCGCGATATCGGCAACATTGTTGACGCCTTCGGCGGTCTCGAGGATGGCATGGATCAGGATCGGTTTCTTGACGGCGTGCCTTGCTTCAAGCTGTGCCAGCAGTTGATCGAGGTAATAGATGTCCCACGCGCCCTCGACCTTGGGCAGCATGATGACGTCGAGCTTGCCGCCGATGGCGGCGACGATCTCGGTGATGTCGTCGAGCACCCACGGCGAATTGAGCGCGTTGATGCGAGTCCACAATCCGGTGTCGCCGAACTCGCAGGACTTCGCCATGGCGATGAAGCCCGCGCGCGCGGCTTCCTTGGCGTCGGCTGGAATGGCGTCCTCAAGATTACCGAGCACAACATCGACTTGACGGACCAGATCCGGCACCCGCGCCCGCACCTTCTCGTTGTGCGGCGGCACGAAATGGATCATGCGCTCGAGCCGCGGCGGCAATTCGCGCAACGGGGCCGGCGCCCCGATCGCGAGCGGCTTGAAGAAATTTCGTGGCAGCTTCATCGCGCGACCCCGCAACACCCGATATCGAAGGCTAGGATGAACGGCGGGACCTCGCCAAGCCGCTTTTGACGCCAGCCCTGCCTAGGAATTAGCGCCATTCACACCATCTCGCCGCGCATCAGGCGCGGCTGCGAAGCGGCGGGCGTGACCCCTTCGCGCATAAGAGCGCGGCGCAACGGCGCAACGCGGTCGACGAGGTAGAGCGACAGCCCGCGAGCGCCTTGCGCCGGCAGAAAATCAGACAGTAGGCTCCGGTTCAGCAGGTCGACGGCGATGGTGCGGCTCATCACATCAGCGCGGCGTTGCGCGTCGTAACGGGCGAGAACACCGGGCGCGCCGACATCGCGATTTTGCCGCCGTGCATCGGCCACCAATTCGGCGATGGTGGCGCCGTCGCGCAGACCGAGATTGAGGCCTTGCGCGCCGATCGGCGGCACGACATGCGCTGCTTCGCCGACGAGGACGATGCGGTTGCGCGCAAACGCATCCGCGGTCTCCACCGCGAGCGGAAACGTGCCGCGGCCTTGTTCGACGGTCATCTTGCCCAACAGCGAATGGGCGCGGCGCTCGATTTCGGACGAAAGCTCGGCGTCGTTCACGGCGGCGAACTCGGCTGTGCTTTCCGGATCGAGCACGCACACCAGGCTGGATCGCTGTCCGGGCAGGGGAACCAGCGTGAACGGGCCGCTCCCGGTATGGAACTCCGTCGACGTATCGTCATGCGGCCGCGCATGAGCCAGGTTGAGCACCAGAGCGGTCTGCGGATAAGCGCGCCGTGTGGTCGCGATGCCGGCGGCGGTGCGGCAGAGCGAGCGTTGTCCGTCGGCGCCGACCACAAGCCGGACACGCACCTCGGCATCGTCAAGCTCGATGATGACGCCTGACGTGTCGGCTTCGACCGCCAGCGCCGCTTGCGGAATGTGCCGCAATTTAAGCGCGGTGGTGCGTGCATCAAGCGCAGCGATAAGATGCCGGTTCTCGATATTGTAACCGAACACTTCGAGGCCGATTTCCGCGGTGTCAAAGCAGACCTCCGGTGCGCGAATGAGCCGTCGGGTGTCGTCCACCATGCGGATCTTACGCAGCGGCGCGGCGTGCGGCAGGCACGCTTGCCACACTCCGAGCGTTTCCAGCGCCGTGACCGAACCGGCGAGCAGCGCCGTGGTGCGATGATCCGCCCCAACCGGAGGCGCGATCAGCAGAGTGTCGACGCCGGCGGCCGCCAGCGCCAACGCGCTGACAAGGCCGGCAGGGCCGCCGCCGATAACGGCCACTTCCGCGGTGAATTTGCCGCTCGCGTTGCTCAACGCTGTACCAACCTCGCTACAACAGGGCCTGGCCTCGCCCAGCCTGTGATGTAGGGCTGAAACCTTAGCAATGACAGAGAGATTGCGCACGATGTTCGCGCAGACGTGTAAACTCGATCCATGGCCTCGACCGAACCGCCGCCAGGGTCAAAGGAGCCGCACGCGGCTGCCTTCGCCGTCCACATTTTCACCGCCTTGGGCGCCGCCTGCGCGCTGCTGGCGCTGATTGCGGCGGTACGAGCCGACTGGCCCGCCATGTTCGTCTGGCTGGGCATAGCTCTCGTCATCGATGGCGTCGACGGCACGTTAGCGCGGCGGCTGCGCGTCGCCGAGGTATTGCCGCGCTGGTCGGGCGACGTGCTCGATCTCGTGGTCGATATCCTCAACTACGTGTTCGTGCCGGCTTACGCGCTGGCGGCAAGCGGGCTGTTGCCGCAATCGATTGCAACCGCGCTTGGCGCTCTCGTTGTCGTGACCGGCTCGCTCTATTTTGCCGACCGCCAGATGAAGACGTCCGATTATTATTTTCGCGGCTTCCCGGCGCTGTGGAACGTCGCGGCGTTTTATCTCTTCTTGCTCAAGCCCGCGCCTTGGCTGGGTGCATTTATCGTGGCGGCGCTCGCGGTGCTGACTTTCGTGCCGTTCCATGTCATCCACCCCATGCGTATCGCGCACTTACGCGCGCTTACGCTGGCTGCGCTCGCAGCGTGGGGGTTGCTCGCAATCTTAGCCGTCGCGGAAAACCTCGAACCCGGCTATTGGATCGACGCAGCGCTGTGCGTCTTGGCAATCTACTTCGTCGGTATTGGATTTCTGCGCCGTCATCATCCGTGACAGCGGCGCAATTTTTGAAGGAGCCTACCCGTGTCACGACCTGTTCTTCTGATTGCCGGCGGCAGCCGTGGCATTGGCGCATCGACTGCACGGTTTGCCGGCGAACGTGGCTATGACGTTGCCGTCAATTTTGTCAGCAATGCCAAAGCGGCGGCGGAAATCGCCGGCGCCGTGAAGAAATCAGGCGGCAACAGCTTTACGATTCAAGGCGACATGTCGAATGAGGCCGATATCGTGCGCGTGTTCGACGCAGCGGCGGCGACGCTCGGACCGATTACCCATTTCGTCCATTCAGCCGGCATTGGTGGCAAGAATTCGCGCCTTGACGCCGCCAGCGCTGCCACCATTCGTGAAGTGCTCGACGTCAATCTGTTTGGCGCGCTGATCTGTTCGCGCGAAGCCGTCCGCCGCATGTCGACCTCGCATGGCGGCAAGGGCGGCTCGATCGTGCTGTTGTCGTCGATTGCCGCGGTGACCGGCGGCGCTACCGAATACGTATTTTATGCCGCGGCGAAGGGCGGCGTCGATGCGCTCACCAACGGGCTGGCACGCGAAGTCGCCATGGAAGGCATTCGTGTCAATGCCGTCCGGCCCGGTGTGACCGATACTGAAATCCACGAGCCCGGAAGGGTGGCGCGCATCACCCCGCTATTGCCAATGAAGCGGCCCGCCCAGCCGGACGAAATCGCCGAGGCTATATTATTCCTATTGTCGGATGCCGCGTCCTATATCACCGGCGCGGTTCTCAACGTTTCCGGCGGACGTTGAGCCGCCTTGTGTTCGAGGCTTCTGTGCCTATAGTCCCGGCCGAGCCTTTCACCGACAATTCGAGCGTGTTCAAGGGAGAGAAAAATGGTTGCGGCAGTACGCGTTCATAAGTACGGCGGTCCGGAAGTTTTGACGTACGAACAGGTGGAAGTCCCGGCGCCCGGCCAGGGACAAGTCAAGGTCAAGCAGCACGCCTGCGGCGTCAATTTCATCGACACCTATTTCCGCATGGGCATGTATCCGTCGCCGGTCGGGTTGCCGTTCGTCTCCGGCAACGAAGGCGCGGGCGAAGTCGTCGCCGTCGGCCCCGGCGTGACCGATTTCAAAGTCGGCGATCGCGTCGGTTACGTCACCGCACTCGGCTGCTACGCCGAAGAACGCTTGGTCGCGGCCGACCGCGCCGTAAAAATCCCGGCCAGTATCAGCTACGAACAGGCCGCCGCCATGATGCTCAAGGGCATGACGGTGGAATATCTGGTGCGTAGAACGTTCAAGGTGGAGAAGGGCCAGAACGTCTTCGTGCACGCCGCTGCCGGCGGCGTCGGCTTGATCCTGTGCCAGTGGGCGAACCATCTCGGCGCCAACGTCATCGGTACCGTGGGCTCCAAAGAGAAGGCTGAACTCGCCAAGGCCAACGGCTGCCACCACACCATCCTCTATCGCGATGAGGATTTTGTCGCCAAGACCAAGGAAATCACTGGCGGCAAAATGTGCGCGGTGATTTACGACGGCATCGGCAAGACCACGTTTCCCGCCTCGCTCGATTGCCTGGCGCCACTCGGCATGTTCGTCAGCTTCGGCAGCGCATCGGGCCAGGTCGAAGCTTTCAACATCAACATCCTGCAACAGAAGGGTTCGCTGTTCGCGACGCGGCCAACGCTCAACACCTACGCGGCCAAACGCGCGGACCTGCTCGATATCGCCAACCACCTGTTCGAGGTTGTCGCCAGCGGTGCGGTCAAAATCCCGGTCAATCAGAAATACCCGCTGCGCGATGCCGCCAAGGCGCACCACGATCTTGAAAGCCGCGGCACCACCGGCTCCTCGATACTGTTGCCATAAGGTTCGCCGCGAACGTGAATGATGACACGCAGGTAGCGAGACCTTGGGGTTATTGGGCGACGGCTGCGTGGGCAGTCGTCGCCTTTCTCGTTGGACAGTTTGCGGCGCTCGGCTTTGTCGTGCTGTGGCGCTCCGGCAAGCTCAATGCGTTGCTGGAGACGCCCTATGATGGCGTGCTGGTTACACTATTCATTTTGGTTTCCAATCCGGTAACAGTCGCCGTGCTGGTGCTTGCGGTACGGCTCGCCCACGCCGATGTCACCGGCTATCTCGGCTTGATCTGGCCCCGAAAGCGCGACGTCATCATCGGGCTTGCCCTACTGGTCGGCCTGATCGCGATCAGCGATGCGCTGCTTTATCTGAGCGGACGCGAGCTGGTGACGCCATTCCAGTTGCAGTCCTACAACACCGCCGCCGCGGAAGGCTGGCTTCCTGAAATGGCATTCGCCGCCATCATCATCGCGCCGGCGGGCGAGGAGCTGATGTTTCGCGGTTTTCTGTTTCGCGGCTTCGTGCGGTCGGAACGCTCGGCGTGGCCGGCAATCGTCGTCATCTCGCTGTTATGGGCGGCACTACACATCCAGTACGACTGGGCGGGCATGTTGCAGATTTTCGTCGTTGGTCTCTATCTCGGCTGGGTGCGATGGACCTCGGGCTCGACGCTACTGACGTTCTTGCTGCACGCGTTGTTCAATCTCGAAGGCACGATGGAAACCGTGCTGCTGGTGAAATATTTTTCCTGATTATTCGATCAACGGTCGCGCTTGGCGCCAAAGAGCTGGCCCAGGCTTTGACCATCTCCGGGATCGCCGGCTCGTGGTCCTGACCGCGGCAAGCCGATGACCGGTTCGGTAAATCGGCCAATGGTCGCCACCACCTCGTCGAGCGGCACGGCCGAGCCCGCCGTCTCGCTGACGATCACCGCCATCACGTTCATGTCGCGGGTGAACAGCGAGTTCGAGCGCGGTCAGCGTATGGCTGATGCTGCCGAGATAGCTGCCGGTGACCAGGATCAGCGGCAGGCCAAGCGCCATCATGACGTCGAGGATGGTGCGCTGGTCATCGAGCGGCACCATGATGCCGCCGACTCCCTCGATCAGCAGAACATCGCGGCGTACGGCGACCGCGTTCTGGCAGAACGCCACGACGTCCGCGACGTCGATGCGGCGGCCTTCCATGCTGGCGGCGAGATCCGGCGACAGCGGAGCGCGAAAGCGCCAGGGCGAAATCCGTTCGATTTCGTCGGCGGTGACCGGAAGGCCGAGCGCATCGAGCAGCATGCCGGGATCGCTCGCAGCCGCCTCATTCGGATCGAAGCCGCTCAACACCGGCTTGATGGCCTCGACCTCATGGCCCTGGCGGCGCAGGTGCCGGATCAGCGAAACGGCGACGAATGTCTTGCCGACGTCGGTGCCGGTCGCGGTGACGAAGATTGCGCTCACGTGGCGTATTCCAACACGCGGCTGCGCACGACGGCTGCAAGCCGCTCAATCTCGGCGTCGGGGTGCTGCGCCGTGAAGGCAAAGCGCAGCCGCGCGGTGCCGGCGGGCACGGTCGGCGGCCGGATCGGGACCACCAGAAAGCCTTCGTCCTCCAACATTTTCGATGCGGCAAGCGTTGCATCCGTTTCGCCGACGATCACCGGCACGATCGCGCTCTGCGCTTCGGGCAAGTTCAATGCGCGGGTGAACAGGCGCGCCTTGCGCAGCGGTTCGGCGATGTAGTCCGGTTCACGCTCGATTAACTCCAGTGCGGCAATGGCGGCGGCGACCACCGGCGGCGGCAGGCCGGTGGAATAGATGAACGACCGCGCGCGGGTGCGCATCAGGTCGATCACCGGGCGCGAGGCGCAGAGATAGCCGCCATAAGCGCCGACAGCCTTCGACAGTGTTCCCATTTGCAGCGGGACGTCAGCCGGTCCATTCGCGAACACCGAACCGCGGCCGCGGCCGACGACGCCGAGACCGTGGGCATCGTCGGCGAGCAGCCAGGCGTCGTATTGCCCGGCAAGACGGGACAGCGCCGCAAGCGGCGCCAGATCCCCATCCATGGAGAATACGCCGTCGGTGACAATCAGCGCGCGGACGTGGCTGGCGCGGTGCGCATCCAACAGCGCTTTGGCTGCCGCCACATCGCAATGTCGGTAGTGGCACACGGTGCCGCCGGAGAGTTTCGCCCCGCCGTTGATGCAGGCGTGCGAGAGTTCGTCGACCAGAACCAAATCACCTGGCCCTGCCAAGGCCGGAATGATGCCGATATTGGCGAGATAACCGGAGCCGAAGACGCAGGCGGCATCGGCGCCTTTGAGCCGTGCCAACCGGTTCTCCAATTCGTCGTAGAGCGGATGATTGCCCGTGACGAGGCGCGAGGCGCCGGCGCCGACGCCGTAGCACTGTGCCGCCTCGACGGCCGCTTTGATGATCGCCGGATGGCCGCTAAGATTGAGATAGTCGTTGCACGAGAACGACAGCAAACGGCGGCCGCCGCGCTCGGCATAAATGCCTTTGCGCGCCGTTACCACCGGCGTGCGGCGCAACTGCGCGCGCTCCAGCGCCGCCAGCTTGCCGCACGCGAATTCATCAAGCGAGCGCATCGCGGTGTCATGAAAGCGCCGAATGTCTGGTAATACCAGCGAAAATAAGGAAATGGGGACCGCAGCGCCGCAATGGTACACCGCGGGCCTCGATCACGTCTGGTTGCCCTATGCGCAAATGAAGACGCTCGGGCCGCCGCTTGCGGTCGTCGCGACCGACGGTTGCCGCATAAAACTCGCCGACGGCCGCGAACTGATCGACGGCATCGCGTCGTGGTGGACGGCCTGCCACGGCTATAACCATCCCCATATCCGCGCCGCGGTCGAAGACCAACTCGCCCGCATGCCGCACGTGATGTTCGGCGGCATGGTCCACGAGCCGGCGCTGAAGTTGGCCCAACGTCTCACAGGCCTCATGGCGCCGGCCGAGCTCGATCGCGTCTTCTTCAGCGATTCCGGTTCGGTCGCGGTCGAAGTCGCGCTGAAAATGGCGCTGCAGTATTGGCGCAATCGCGGAGTGGACGGGCGTAGCCGTATCCTCAGCTTCACCGGCGCCTATCACGGCGACACCACCGGCGCGATGGCGGTATCCGATCCGGAGGGAAGCTTTCACGCCGCGTTTCAGGGCTTATTGCCCGAGCAGATCACGATAGGCCTGCCGGTCGACGAGGAGAGTAACGCCGCTTTAGATGCAACGCTGGCACGGCACGGCGCCGAGCTTGCGGCAATCATTGTCGAGCCGCTAGTGCAGGGCGCTGGTGGCATGCGGTTTCATGACGCGGACGTGTTGCGCAGGCTCCGCACCGCAGCCGACCGTTGCGACACTCTGCTTATTTTTGACGAGGTCTTCACCGGATTTGGCCGCACCGGTTCGCTGTTCGCATTCCAAGAGGCCGGCGTTGTTCCCGACATTATCACGCTATCCAAAGCGTTGACCGGCGGTACACTGCCGCTCGCCGCAACGATCGCGCGGCGAAAGGTGTTCGACGCGTTCTGGTCGGATGATCCGGCAAAAGCGCTGATGCACGGCCCGACTTTCATGGCTAATCCATTGGCCTGCGCCGCAGCCAATGCCTCACTCGACCTGTTCGAGCGCGAGCCGCGACTCGATCAGGTCGCCGCAATCTCGCGCACGTTACGCGTCAGCCTCGAGCCCTGCCGTCTGCTGCCTCGGGTCAGGGACGTCCGAGTCAAAGGCGCTATCGGGGTGGTCGAACTGGACCGGATCGAAAATCTCAATAATCTCAGCCAACGCTTTATTACAAAAGGCGTTTTTATCCGTCCATTCGGTTCCATCGTGTATCTCACGCCTGCCTTCACGATTGTCGAGGATGAAGTCGCCAAGCTTACCGACGCGGTCGTGACCGTCCTCAAAGGGTATCTGCGTTGACTAACCCACTTCCCTGAAAATGAGGCGTGTCATCCGTTTTCGTACCTTTTGGGTGGCGTGTCTGATCACCGTAGCTCCCCGGCGAACTCCTGCCGCAGCGCCGTCAGCCGTTCGAGCGCGGCGGCAGGCAATGGGCCTTTTCCGACGGCAGCCAGCGCATCATCGAACTCTCCTGGCGTTGCCATACCGACCAGGATCGTGCTCACGGCTGCCTGCGTAAGTGCAAACCGCGTCGCGGCTTCGGTCAGGCTCGCGGCAAAGCCTTCCGTCACCAGCGGCATCAGGCGGTGGGCACGTGCAATGTCCCCGTCGTAGTTCATCGCCGACCCGATCGGTTCGGGCGGCGGGCTCGCAATCGGGTGGCGTACGGCCGATCCGGACAGCGCGCCGCCGGCAAGCACGCGGATGGCGATGACGCCGGTGCCGGCCCGCGTCGTATGGTCGAACAGCCGGGCATAATCCTGCGCCGGGTGGTTCGCCGGCAGCCCATCGGCGGCTGATGGGCTGAGCATGTTGTAGACGACCTGGGCGCTGTCGAAGGCGCGGAAGTCGATCGCCGCGTGCAGAGCCGCCGTGTCGCCCACCGCGGTGAGGCCTAGGAAACGTGTCTTGCCCTGCTGGCGAAGCCGCTCGAATGCCGGCACCACTTCGCCAAGCACCTGCTGCACGCTCAGCGCCGGCCCGCCGCCGCTCTCTGAAATTGAATTGTGCAAGTGGAAGATATCAACGTGGTCGCGCTGTAGCCGCGTCAGGCTCCCTTCGAGCGACTTGGTTACAGCATCAGCTATGCGACCGCGGTCGGCGACCGGCAACCGCACTTTCGTACCGACAAACACATTTGCGGGTTTCAGGCTTTGCAGCACGCGGCCGAGATTCCTTTCCAACTCGCCGTCGCCGTACTGCACCGCCGTGTCGAAGTAGTTCACGCCGGCGGCGAGGGCGCGTGCAATGGTGCGCTCCTGGTCGCGCGGATCGCCGCGCACCATCAGCCCGCCAACTGCACCGCAACCAAAGCCCAAAACCGCAAGCTGCATTCCGGTGCGGCCGAAGACGCGCTTTTCCATCGTTGCTTCTCCGCGCCGTTCAGTAACCGACCGCGGTGCCGTGCAGGTCGTAGGCGTCGGCGCGCTCGATCTTCACCGTTGCGATTTCGCCGACGCGCAGCGGCCGGTGGCTCGCGACGTAAACCGCGCCGTCGATCTGCGGCGCGTCCGCCTTGCTGCGGCCCTTTGCGACGCTAGGACCGACCTCATCGATGATGACGCGTTCGCGATTGCCGACTTTGCGCTTGAGGCGTTTTGCGGAAATTGCCTGCTGGTGCGCCATGAAGCGGTGCCAGCGTTCTTCCTTGACCTCGGCCGGCACCGGCGCGCCGAGATTGTTGGCCGCGGCGCCGGCGACCGGCTCGTAGCGAAAGCAGCCGACTCTATCGAGCTCGGCCTCGCCGAGCCATTCCAGCAGCAGCGCGAAATCTGCCTCCGTCTCGCCCGGAAAGCCGACGATGAATGTCGAGCGGATGGTCAGGCTCGGGCAGATTTCCCGCCACGCCGCGATCCGCTGAAGCGTCTTTTCCTGCGCCGCAGGCCGACGCATGCGTTTGAGCACATCGGGGCTGGCGTGTTGGAACGGCACGTCGAGATAGGGCAGCACCTTCCCGTCGGCCATCAATGGAATGACGTCGTCGACATGCGGGTAGGGGTAGACGTAGTGCAGACGGACCCACACCCCGAACTCGCCAAGCTCGCGGGCCAGATCGAGGAATTTCGCCCGCACCTCGCGGCCCTTCCAGGTGCTGGTAGCGTATTTGATATCGACGCCATAGGCCGAGGTGTCCTGAGAAATGACCAGCAGTTCCTTGACCCCGGCGGCCACCAAACGTTCGGCCTCGCGCAGCACGTCGGCGGCCGGCCGCGATACCAGGTCGCCGCGCAATTTGGGAATAATGCAGAACGTGCAGCGATTGTTGCAGCCTTCTGAAATCTTTAGATAAGCGTAGTGCCGTGGCGTGAGCTTAATGCCCTCGGGCGGGATCAAATCATTGTAAGGGTCATGCGCGGGGGGAGCGGCGCGGTGAACGGCCTCCAAAACACTTTCGTATTGCTGCGGCCCCGTCACCGCGAGCACACCGGGATGCGCCGAAGTGATCTTTTCCGGCTCCGCCCCCATGCAGCCGGTGACGATGACTTTGCCGTTCTCGGCCATCGCCGCGCCGATGGCCTCAAGCGACTCCAACTGGGCGCTTTCGAGGAACCCGCAGGTATTGACGATGGCGAGGTCGGCGCCGGCATGATCGCGCGTCAGTTCATAGCCTTCGGCGCGCAACCGCGTGATGATCCGTTCGGAATCGACCAGCGCCTTCGGGCAGCCGAGCGAGACGAAGGAAATACGGGCAGGTTGCTTGATCGGACGGTTCATCGGTTTCGCGGGTTCCTAGCACATCGCTCCCGCTAAGTGGTGAAGACCAGCGGCGTTCGATAGAGTTCCCAGGACGCGGCCGATTGAACGCCCGCGCCAACACAATTGCGCTCTTTTGGGGAGGATCGATATGAACCGCGCCACATCTGTCGTCTTCGCACTGATCGCCTGCCTGTTCGCCGGCGTCGCGCAAGCGGAAATCAAGACCCAATGGGTGGACTACAAACAGGGCGACACGGCGCTGCAAGGCTATCTCGCCTACGACGACAGCCTCACTGGCAAGCGCCCGGGTGTGCTGCTCCTGCATCGCCGCGACGGCATGTCAGACCTGACCTTGGAAAACGCCCGCATGTATGCCCAGCAGGGTTACGTGGTCTTCGCGCCGGATATTTTCGGTAAGGACATCCGCCCCAAAACCGTTCCGGAGATGCAGGCGCAAACCGCGATCTACAGCAAAGACCGGCCGCTGATGCGGGCGCGCACGCAGGCGGGCTTCGACGTGCTGCGCTCAAATCCGATGGTCGACACCTCCAAAATCGCCACCGTCGGCTATTGTTTCGGCGGCGAAGTGGGCATCGAATTCGCCGAGACCGGTGCGCCGATCGTCGGCTCGGTGACGATCCACGGCTCGTTCCGCGGTTACCCGCCCGAAGGGGCGAAAAACATCCACGGCCCGGTCCTGATCCTGCACGGTGCCGAAGATCCGGTCGCGCCGCTCTCCGAAGTCGTCACGCTGATCGGCCAGTTGCGCGCCGCCAAGGTCGCTTTTGAACTCAACCTTTACAGCGGCACGGAGCACGGCTTTTCCACACCCAAGGATGCCGACGAAGAACGCGCCGACAACGAGTCCAAAGTCGCGACCGCGCGCTTTTTCAAACAGGTCTTCGGACGGTAAGAAGACGCTACGGAAATATTCGCTGGTGAAGCTCCCCGATCCGCCGCTGCTGATAGTGACCGATCGCCGGCAGGCGCGCCGGCCGCTGGCCGAGATCGCGGCTATGGCGCTCGCGGCCGGCTGTCGGTGGATCAGCCTGCGCGAGAAAGATTTGCCCGACGATGAGCAGGTTCTGCTGGCGCGTTCGCTGTTGCCAATGGCCCGCCGTCACGGTGCTTTCTTGATGGTGCACGGCGAGCCCGCGCTCGCCAAGCTGTCCGGCGTTGACGGCGCGCATCTGCCGGCGGGTAGCGACGCGGTCGCCGCCCGCACGCTGCTTGGCCGTGACAAGATCATCGGCGTGTCGATCCACACCTTGGGCGAAGCCGAGACGCTCGATCCGGCTGTCCTCGACTATGCGCTGGCCGGTCCGGCCTTCGAGACGACAAGCAAACCCGGCTACGGTCCCGAGATCGGCCGTAAGGGCCTTGCCGAGATGGCCGGCGTGGCGCGCGTTCCATTACTTGCCATCGGCGGTATCAACACGCTTCGTATCGCCGAAATCATCACCACCGGCTGCTCCGGCGTCGCGGTGATGGGCGGCGTCATGCGCGCCGCCGAACCGGCGCAGGAGGTGAGGGCGCTGATTGCGACGCTGACTGGATCGGTGGCTAGCCGCGAGCCCCGTAGGTCCTGACACCCTGATCGGGCGCCCAAACGCCCGCGGGCAGCTTTCCCGCCTGCCAGAACACATCGATCGGCATGCCGCCGCGGGGATGAAAATAGCCGCCGATACGAAGCCATTTCGGGTTCAAAACCCCGACGAGTTTCTTGCCGATCGCGACCGTGCATTGTTCGTGGAACGCGCCGTGATTGCGAAAACTGTTCAGATAAAGCTTGAGCGATTTCGACTCCACGAGCCACGCTTTCGGCACGTAGTCGATGACCAGCGTGGCGAAATCGGGCTGGCCGGTGACCGGGCACATCACGGTAAATTCGGGAAAGGTGAAACGCGCGACGTAATTGGTGCCTGGGTGCGGATTGCGCACGCGGTCGAGCACCGCCTGGTCGGGCGAGGAAGGGATCGCCGCAGGGCGCCCAAGTTGAAGTGCTTTCTTGGCCATCCCGCATTGCATGCCTCGCTTTGCCCGGACATGACAAGAGGCCGCCCGATCCTGTAGAAGCGCCGCATCTGCCAACCGGGAGCCGGCACGACCGACCAACCAACCATGACTGCAATAACCGACATCATCGGCCGGGAAATCCTCGACAGCCGCGGCAACCCGACAGTCGAGGTCGATGTGGTGCTGGAGGACGGTTCCCGCGGCCGCGCCGCGGTGCCGTCAGGCGCCTCGACCGGCGCGCACGAGGCGATCGAACTGCGCGACGGCGACAAGAAGCGCTACCTGGGCAAAGGCGTCCGTAACGCTGTCGAGGCGGTCAACGGCGAGTTGTTCGATGCGCTCTCCGGCATGGATGCGGAGGCACAGGTCAAGATCGACGAGACCATGATCGTGCTCGACGGCACGCCCAACAGAGCACGCCTCGGCGCAAACGCGATCCTCGGTATCTCGCTCGCGGTCGCCAAAGCCGCGGCCGTGGCAAACAAACTGCCACTTTATCGCTACGTCGGCGGCACCGCGGCGCGGCTCCTGCCGGTGCCGATGATGAACATCCTCAATGGCGGCGTGCACGCCGACAACCCGATCGATTTTCAGGAATTCATGATCGTACCGCTCGGCGCAAAAACCTTTGCCGAGGCGCTGCGCGCCGGTTCGGAAATCTTTCAAACGCTGCGCGCGGCGCTGAAAGCCGCCGGGCACAATACCAATGTCGGCGACGAGGGTGGCTTTGCGCCTAATCTGCCGTCGGCCGAAGCGGCGCTCGATTTCGTGCTCGATGCCATCGGCAAGGCCGGATACCGGGTCGGCGACGACGTCATGCTGGCGCTCGATCCGGCGGCAAGCGAGTTTTTTAAGGACGGCGGCTATCGCTACGAGGGCGAACGGAAGACGCGCTCGATCGAGCAGCAGGTCGAATATCTCGCCGCCCTGGTCAAACGCTACCCGATCGTCTCGATCGAAGACGGCATGGCCGAGGACGATTACGCCGGCTGGAAAAAGCTGACACAGGCCATCGGCAGCCGCTGTCAGCTTGTCGGCGACGATATATTCGTGACCAACGTGGCGCGATTGTCTGACGGCATCAAGAACGGCATCGGCAATTCGATCCTGATCAAGGTCAACCAGATCGGCACGCTGACTGAAACACTGGCGGCGATCGAGACCGCCCACAAGGCCGGCTATACCGCGGTGATGTCGCACCGATCGGGCGAGACCGAGGATTCGACGATCGCCGACCTCGCGGTCGCCACCAATTGCGGGCAGATCAAGACCGGTTCGCTCGCGCGTGCCGACCGCACGGCAAAATACAATCAGCTTCTGCGCATCGAAGAGGAGCTTGGCGCGCAGGCGGCCTATGCCGGTCGCTCAGCATTCAAGGTGTTGGGGCAATCGTCATAGCCGGGCTTTTCCCGGGCATGACGGCTAGTTGTGGCTCGCTTGTCCGGCTATCGCATGCGGGGGTATATCAAGGCGATGGATCAAACGCTCGAATTGAAGGCCGGCAACCGCCGGCTCGCGGTCGAAAGATTACGTGATTTTGTCGCGGCTTCGATCGACGCTGCGCCATCCTTCGAGACGCCGTTCTATCATCTCGTACTTGAAAACGTGTTCCCCGAAGACGTCTATGCGGCAATGCTCGATAATATGCCCGACGCTACGGACTATCGGCCGATGCACGGCCGCAGCAAAGGCCACGATCTTACCGACGGCACGCACACCCGCGTGAAAATCGATGTGTTTCCAGAATACATCCGCCATCTGCCGCCGCAAAAGCGCGCGGTGTGGGACGTGGTCGGCCGCGCGCTATGCTCTACCGCGGTCCGAGCCGCGTTTGTCCGGCGACTGGCGCCGGCGCTGGAACGCCGCTTCGGTTCAGGCTTCGCCAAAGCCAGGATGTATCCGATCCCGGTACTCACACGCGACATTCCGGGCTATCTGATCACCCCGCATACCGATACGCGCTGGAAGGGCATCACCGTGCAGCTCTACCTGCCGCGCGATCGCTCGGTTAGCCACATCGGCACCATCTTTCACGACAAGCTGGCCGACGGCAGTTGTGGGCCGAGGGCAAAGCAGATGACGTTTGCGCCCAACACCGGCTACGCCTTCGCTGTCGGCACCGATACCTGGCATTCGGCGGATGCGGTGGGGCCTGAGGTGAATACGCGCGACAGCATTCTCCTGACCTATTTCGTCGATGCCGGCCCGTTGCGCGTGATGCGCAATCGCGCCAAGCGCGTCGGCAATTTCCTCCTCAGCGAGGTTCGCAACCGGCTGCCGTAAACCCCGGCATTAATGCGGTTTTAAGTGGCTGCCTCGCATGGTAGCTAGATGGTTACCCGTAAGCGTCTGCGTTCGATCCTCACCGCGCTCGGTCTTTACGTCATGGCCGCGCTGTTGATCGGCTATTTTGGGGTCAACGCCTTCAGCGGCAATCACGGGCTCAAAGCCAAGGAAGACATCGACCGGCAGATTTCGACGCTGTCGACCGACCTTGACCGGCTCAAGCTCGAACGTGCGCAGTGGGAACGCCGGGTCGCGCTGCTCAAATCCGACAAGATCGACCCGGATATGCTCGATGAGCGGGCCCGCGCATTGCTTGATTACGTCGATACCAACGATCTGACCTTCATGACCTTTTGGCGGGCAGCGGCCCAGGCGCCTGCTCGGCCTTGAACTTCAGATCGCTCTTCCCAAAATAATTTTTTACGGCAATGATTTGGACAGCCAAACCCATCCCCAATTGGCAGGCCGACCGCTTCCGCAATGGGGCGATTTCGGCTAATGGACTAAAGCCCGCCCGTGCCGTCTCGAGGACAATAATGGCCGTAGCCCAAGCCAAGCCTGCTGAACAAGAGCTTCGCCCGGACATCAGTTGGGGAATGCATGAAAGCGCAGTGCCCGAATTCACCAAGGACCAGGAGTTCCACGCGCTCCGCCAAATGCTGCAGATCCGGCGCTTCGAGGAGAAGGCCGGACAGATGTACGGCATGGGCCTGATCGGCGGTTTCTGCCACCTCTATATCGGCCAGGAAGCGGTCGTCGTCGGCATGGCAATGGCGAAAAAAGACAACGATCAAATGATCACTGGCTATCGCGATCACGGCCACATGCTGGCTTGCGGCATGGATCCCAAGGGCGTGATGGCGGAACTGACCGGACGCCGCGACGGCTATTCGCATGGCAAGGGCGGCTCGATGCACATGTTCTCGCTCGACAAGCATTTCTACGGCGGGCACGGCATCGTCGGCGCCCAGGTGCCGCTCGGCACCGGCCTCGCGTTCGCCAACAAGTATCGCGGCAACGACAGCGTATCTCTGACCTATTTCGGCGATGGCGCGGCGAACCAGGGCCAGGTCTACGAAAGCTTCAACATGGCGGAGTTGTGGAAGCTTCCCGTCATCTTTGTCATCGAGAACAACCGCTACGCCATGGGCACGGCAGTACTGCGCTCGTCGGCGCAAACCGATTTTTCCAAGCGCGGCCTGTCGTTCAATATTCCCGGCCAGCAGGTCGACGGCATGGACGTCCGCGCGGTGAAAGCCGCCGCCGAAGGTGCTCTGGCCTGGTGCCGCTCCGGTAAAGGCCCGATCATTCTGGAAATGATGACCTACCGCTATCGCGGCCACTCGATGTCCGATCCGGCAAAATACCGCACCAAAGAGGAAGTCGACAAAGTCCGCACCGAGCACGATCCGATCGAGCAAGTACGCAAACGACTACTCGACAAAAAATGGGCGACCGAGGACGAATTGAAGAAGATCGACGCATCGGTCCGCGCCACTGTCAATGAAGCGTCCGAGTTTGCCACCCAGGACGCCGAGCCTGATCCATCCGAGCTTTACACCGATATGTATCGCTAACCGCGACCAAGCTTTTTGTGCCCGCGGCGCCGCCGGCATAAGACCGAAGAGTGAGCTATGCCGACCGAAGTTTTGATGCCTGCGCTGTCGCCCACGATGGAGAAGGGCAACCTCTCCAAGTGGCTCAAGAAGGAAGGCGACACCGTCAAATCCGGCGACGTGATCGCGGAGATCGAGACCGACAAAGCCACCATGGAGGTGGAAGCGGTCGACGAAGGAACGCTCGGCAAAATCCTGGTGCCGGAAGGGACCGCCGATGTCGCGGTCAATACACCGATCGCCATGATCCTCGGCGAAGGCGAGGATGCCGCTTCCCTCAAGGACGGCAAATCAACTCCAGCCAAGCCCGCGGCACCTGAAGCCAAGCAAGCCGAGCCCGCAAAACCGGCCGAGGCGTCGGCCAAGAGCGATGGTGCCAAGGCGCCATCAGCACAGGCTGCGGTCCAAGCCGCGCCCGAACCCGAAGTTCCGGAGGGAACAGAACTCGTCACCATGACCATGCGCGAGGCGTTGCGCGATGCCATGGCCGAGGAAATGCGCCGCGATCCCGACGTGTTCGTCATGGGCGAGGAAGTCGCGGAATATCAGGGTGCCTACAAGGTAACGCAGGGACTGCTCGACGAATTCGGCGCGCGACGCGTCATTGACACGCCGATCACCGAGCACGGCTTTGCCGGCCTCGGCATCGGCGCGGCTTTGGCCGGGCTGAAGCCTATCGTCGAGTTCATGACCTTCAATTTCGCCATGCAGGCGATGGACCAACTCATTAATTCGGCGGCCAAGACGCCGTACATGTCGGGCGGACAGGTGCGGGTCTCGATCGTGTTCCGCGGACCGAACGGGCCGGCGGCGCGGGTCGCCGCGCAACACAGCCAGGATTATTCTGCCTGGTATTCGCACGTGCCGGGCCTCAAAGTGATCGCGCCCTCGACGGCGGCAGACGCCAAAGGCCTGCTCAAGGCCGCTATCCGCGATCCGAACCCGGTGATGTTTCTGGAAAATGAGATTCTCTACGGCCATTCTTCGCCGGTGCCTAAGCTCGACGATTACGTGCTGCCGATTGGCCGCGCGCGCATCGTACGCCCAGGCACTGACGTGACCATCGTCGCCTGGTCGATGGGCATGACCTATGCGCTCAAGGCCGCCGACGAACTCGCCAAGGAAAACATCTCCGCCGAGGTGATCGATCTGCGCACGCTCAAGCCGATGGACAGCGATACCATCATCGAGTTGGTGAAGAAGACCGGCCGGCTTGTCACCGTCGAGGAAGGCTGGAAGCAATCCGGCGTCGGTGCCGAGATCGCCGCCCGCATGATGGAACAAGCGTTCGACTACCTCGATGCGCCGGTGGCGCGCGTGACCGGCAAGGACGTACCGATGCCTTACGCCGCCAATCTGGAAAAGCTCGCGCTGCCCTCGGTCGCTGAAGTCGTCGAGGCGGCGAAAGCCGTCAGTTACCGCTAACGCCTTTAGGCCGGGACGCCATGCCCATCAACATCCTCATGCCGGCGCTGTCGCCCACGATGGAGAAGGGCAATCTCTCCAAGTGGCTCAAGAAGGAGGGCGACGCGGTCAAGACCGGCGATGTGATTGCCGAGATCGAAACCGACAAGGCGACCATGGAATACGAAGCCGTCGATGACGGCGTCATGGCCAAGATCGTGGTGCCGGAAGGCACCGCCGACGTGCCGGTCAATCAGCTCATCGCCGTGATGGCGCAGGAAGGCGAAGACGTTAAAGCCGCGGCAACGGCGGCAGGGAAGGGCGCCGCGCCTACCGCAAAAGCGCCGACCGTCACGCCAACACCGGCCTCAATCGCTGCGCCAAAGCCGCAAGAAGCGAAAGCACCGCCGCCGACGCAACAGCGCCCTGTCGCCGCGCCGCCGCCGCCCGCGCCCGTCACCAATGGTCACGGCGCCGGCACCGGCACCGGTGCGAACCGTATTTTTTCTTCACCGCTCGCCCGGCGGCTGGCGAAAGAGGCCGGGATTGAACTCGGCCGCATTCAGGGCACCGGCCCACACGGCCGCGTCATAGCGCGCGATGTCGAGGACGCTAAATCGGGCAAAGGATTGCGCGCGCCGGCCGCCACGCCGGCGGGCGCTCCGGCTCCTGCGATCGCGCCGTCGATGTCGGACCAGCAGATCCGCGCGCTGTACGAAGACGGCTCCTACGATTTCGTCCCGCACGACGGCATGCGACGCACGATCGCGCAACGTCTCACCGCGTCGGTGCAGACAATCCCACACTTCTACCTCACCATCGATTGCGACATCGGAAAGCTCCTCGACGCACGCGAGGAGATCAACGCTTCGGCGCCCAAGGACAAGGACGGCAAGCCGGCCTACAAGCTTTCGGTCAACGATTTTGTCATCAAGGCGCTGGCGGTTGCGCTGCAGCGGGTGCCCGACGCCAATGTGAGCTGGACCGAAGCCGGCATGCTCAAGCACAAGCATTCCGACGTCGGCGTAGCGGTCGCCATGCCGAATGGCCTGATCACCCCGATCATCAAAAGCGCCGAGACAAAATCGCTGTCGGCGATCTCCAACGAGATGAAAGAACTCGCGGCGCGCGCGCGGGCACGCAAGCTCAAGCCCGCCGAATATCAGGGCGGCACCACCTCGGTGTCGAACCTCGGCATGTACGGCATCAAGGATTTCACCGCGGTGATCAATCCGCCGCAATCGACCATCCTCGCCATCGGAACCGGGGAGGAGCGAGCGGTCGTGCGCAACGGCAAGATCGAAGCCGCGCACATCATGAGCGTGACGATGTCGTGCGACCACCGTTCCGTCGATGGTGCGCTCGGCGCCGTGCTGATCGGCGCATTCAAGGCGCTCATAGAGAATCCAGTAATGATGCTGGTTTAAAAATCATTAGGCCACGCGGGTTCTTAACCTTCCCGGAGTGGCGTCGGGCGAGAATACGTACGCTTGGTCTTCACCAAGCCTGCGGCAGGTCGACGTAATGTTAGCAAGAGATGACACGACATTTTCGGTCCGGCCGGTGTTCATCGGCTGGATTACGCTGTTGATCCAGTTGCCGTTCCAATTATTTTTGACGTGTTGGGCCGCGATTTTTTTCGGCGGAATGACGCAATCCCTGCAATTCTTTGGGCGCGGGTCTTCGACACCTTACATAGTTTTCGGTTCGCTTGCTTTCTTTGGCATTCCTGTCGCCGCCTACGTCGGCAAGAAACTCAATTACAGCCGCACCGAATATCGATTCTTTGCCGATCGTCTCGAATTCGAAGAAGGCTTCTTCTCGATCAACGAGAAAGTGATCATGTTCCGCGACGTTCGTGAGGTCACTCTGCGCAAGGGAATCCTGCAACGCATCTACGGGCTTGGCACGATTTATCTGGCCACGCTCGCCACGGGGACCAACTCGTACCGGAACCCGTTCGGAGCGCTGGGCCTAGGAAATGTGTCGGCCAGTGGAGTTAGCGTGCGCGATATAACCGAGCCGGACCAGATGTTCGACAAGATCAGACAAATCGTCGATGCCCAGAGGCCATAAGGCGCGAGCGTGATTTCAGGGCGTCTCGAGGCCCTTGGCGCGGAACATCGCGACAGCATCTGGCGATCGCAGCATCGCGATCAGTGATTTCACGGCAGCGCCATGGCCGCTGCCCGCCATCACGGCACCGACAAACACCGTGACGACGTTCAACTCGCCCGGAAATAAGCCGACAATCTCAGTGCCGGCAACGTGCATGAGTTCCGGCTTTTGCTGAATGGCGATGTCGGCGTCGCCGCTCAGCAGAAGATCGCCAGAGAAGCCGCCGGCTGGCGGATGTTTGGTCTTGGCCTTAATGGCAGCGGCAATGCCCAGCCGTTCGATAAGTTGGCCGAAATAGACACCGCTTGCGCCGCCCGCCGCCGGATCAGTATAGGCGATGCCCTTGGCGTCGAGTAACGCCTGCACGAATGCTTTTGGCGTCGAAATGTCGGGTTTCGGCGCGCCCTCCTTCACCGCGACTGCCGTCGCCGAGCTCGCCAGCGTAACTACGGTGCCCGGAACGATCTTGCCTGATTTGTTCAGCGCATCGATCCCGGCCTGGCTGAGAATGAGGGCGTCCGTCGTCTCGCCAGCTTCAATCCGCTTGACCAGCGTCGGCGCGGTGGACCAGGTAACTGCGAGCGCGTAATCGAGCGCTTTTTCGAGGTTGGGAACCATCGCCTCGACAGCGCCGCGCACAGCGATGGTGCTGAAGACCTTGAGTTCGTTCACTACATCCCCCATGCCGATCCAGACCGCATTACATACATGATCGGGCCGGCATTCAACTTGACTTGCGGCAGGCATTTTTCTTGCTTTGCCTATATCTCAAAAGATGCTTTGGCAGCCCCATGGATGACCTGATCGCGGGCTATCGCCGCTTTCGCGCCGGCACCTGGCGTGAAGAGCGCAAGCGCTTCGAGGCGTTGAGCCGCCTCGGGCAGCGGCCCCGCGCGCTGATCATCGCCTGCTCGGACAGTCGGACCGATCCGCAAATGGTGTTCAACGCCCGGCCGGGCGAGCTATTCGTGGTCCGCAACGTCGCCAATATCGCGCCGCCTTACGGTCCCGACGACCAGCCGCACGGCGTGAGTTCCGCTATCGAATTTGCCGTGCGCTCGCTCCAGGTGCGTGAAATCGTCGTACTCGGCCATGCCATGTGTGGCGGCATCCACGCGCTGTTGAACAGCATGCCAAACGAGACGTCGGATTTTATCGGCCAGTGGGTCCGCATCGCGGAGCCGGCACGGCAACGCGCGCTGGCGGCCCCACCGGACCAGCAACAGGATGTCTGCGAACACGAGTCGGTGCGCCTCTCGCTCGACAATCTAATGACGTTTCCCTGGATCAGGGACGCGGTCGAAGCCGGCCATATCTCGCTGCACGGTTGCTTTTTCGATATCCGCTCCGGCGTGCTCGAACGCCTCGGCGTGGATGGGATTTTTCGGCCGATCCCCGATTAGAATGAGTTGCTATAAGGTCACGCTGGCCCCTCCTATATAAGGGTCAGGCGGCGGACGCCCGCGAGGATTGGCGCGAGGATTGGAATGGCTGACACGGATTTCGACATCATCATCATCGGTTCGGGTCCGGGCGGCTATGTGACGGCGATCCGCGCCGCGCAGCTCGGCTTCAAGACCGCTATCGTCGAGCGCGACTATCTGGGCGGCATCTGCCTGAATTGGGGATGTATTCCGACGAAGGCGCTGCTGCGCTCGGCGGAGATTTTTCATTACATGCAGCATGCCAAGGATTACGGGTTGTCAGCGGGCGAGGTCAGTTACGACCCGAGCGCGGTGGTGAAGCGCTCGCGCGCCGTGTCGAAGCGCCTGAATGATGGCGTCGGCTTCCTGATGAAGAAGAACAAGGTCACGGTGATCTGGGGCGAGGCCGTCATCGACGCTCCTGGCAAGATTACCGTCAAAGCCGGTCGCGGCGAAGCGCCGAAGGGCGCGCTCGAGGCCGGCGCCTACCAAGCCAAGCACATCATCATTGCGACCGGCGCGCGCCCTCGTGTGCTGCCGGGACTAGAGCCGGACAAGAAGCTGGTCTGGACTTATTTCGAGGCCATGGTGCCCGACAAGATGCCGAAATCGCTGCTGGTCGTCGGTTCCGGCGCCATCGGCATTGAATTCGCCTCGTTCTACCGAACCCTCGGCGCCGAGGTGACTGTGGTCGAGGTGCTGCCGCAGATCCTGCCGGTGGAGGATGCCGAGATCGCCGCCTTCGCGCAAAAAAGCTTCGAGAAGCAAGGCATCAAGATTCTCACCGGCGCCAAGGTGACCAAGCTTGACAAGAAAGACGACAGCGTCACTGCGACGATCGACGACGGCAAGGGCGGCACGCAGACGCTCACCGTCGATCGCGTCATTGCCGCGGTCGGCGTTGTCGGCAACATCGAGAATCTCGGACTGGAAAAACTCGGCGTGAAGACCGATCGCGGTGCCATCGTCATCGACGGCATGTGCAAGACCAATGTGCCCGGCATCTATGCCATCGGCGATGTCGCGGGTCCGCCATTGCTTGCACACAAGGCCGAACACGAAGGCGTCATCTGCATCGAAGCCATCAAGGGTCTGCATCCGCACCCGATGAACAAGCGCATGATCCCCGGCTGCACCTATTGCACGCCCCAGGTCGCTTCGGTCGGGCTCACCGAACAGGCGGCGAAGGAGCAGAAGATCGAGGTCCGGATCGGCCACTTCCCGTTCGTCGGCAACGGCAAGGCCATCGCGCTCGGCGAAGATCAGGGCATGGTCAAGGTCATATTCGACAAAAAGACCGGCCAGCTTCTCGGCGCGCACATGGTCGGTGCTGAAGTTACCGAGCTAATTCAAGGCTACGTGATCGCCATGAATCTCGAGACCACCGAAGAAGAGCTCATGCACACCGTATTCCCGCATCCCACGCTGTCGGAGATGATGAAGGAAGCGGTACTCGACGCGTATGGACGCGTTCTGAATATCTAGGCTTTGCGAGTACCTGCATACCAGACGGGGCAACACGATGGCCAAGTTTGATAATATTCTCGGCACGATCGGCCATACACCGGTCGTCAAGATCAACAAGCTCGCTCCAGCGGGGATCAATCTCTACGTCAAGATCGAAGCCTTCAATCCGCTCGGCTCGGTGAAGGATCGTTTGGCGCTCGGGGTAATCGAAGCGGCGGAAAAATCGGGCGAGCTCAAGGCTGGCCAAACCGTAATCGAAGCGACTTCCGGCAATACCGGGATTGGTCTCGCGATGGTTTGTGCGGCCAAGAGTTATCCGCTCGTCGTTACAATGGCGGAAAGCTTTTCAATTGAGCGTCGTAAGCTGATGCGCTTTCTGGGCGCCAGGGTGGTGCTGACGCCCGCGGCGGAGCGTGCCTTCGGCATGGTGGGCAAAGCGCAGGAACTGGCAAAGGCCAATGGTTGGTTCATGACTCGCCAGTTCGAGAATGAGGCCAATCCCGACATCCACGAGCGCACGACAGCACGCGAGATCATCGCGGATTTCGATGGTGAGCGGCTCGATTACTGGGTGACCGGCTTCGGTACCGGCGGAACATTGACTGGCGTGTCTCGCGTGCTGCGCAAGGAACGCCCGGAGACGAAGATCATTGTCTGTGAACCGGTAGATGCGCCGATGCTCACCTCCGGAGATCGGCAGGAGCGCAATGCTGACGGCTCACCGGCAAAACCTCACCCGGCATTCAGACCGCATCCGATGCAGGGCTGGAGCCCCGATTTCATCCCGCTGATCACCACCGAAGCGGTCGACATGAAGGCGATTGATCGCATCCTAACGATTGCCGGTCCCGATGCGATGAAATGCTCAAAGGCGCTGGCGCAGCAGGAGGGCATTTTTGTCGGCATCACCGCCGGCGCGACCTTTGCGGGGGCTCTGCAAGTTTGCAAGCAAGCGGCGCCTGGCACGACCGTGCTCTGCATGCTGCCCGATACCGGCGAACGCTACCTGTCGACGCCGCTGTTCGGCGATATCGGAGCCGACATGAACGAAGAGGAGCTGGCTATCTCCGCTTCAACGCCGAACCACCGTCTGCCGCCGAAGCCGGCCTGAACATCGCCGCGTCGGTGCCTGGGCGAGCGATTCAGGATGACATCAGGAGACCGGTCATCGGCGTCACGGTGTCGCTGCCGGGAAACACATTTTGCGCCAACGCACGATCATCGGCGCGTAGATGATCTTTCAAGATGCCTTTGAGCACGGCACGCAGATCGGTGGTCGGCTTGAGGTCGCGGCTTTCGTAGAGGTTGGCTTCCTTGAGGCCAGGCCAATCGGCGATCACGCGTCCGCCCTTGAGCGCGCCGCCAACGAGCAGCGCCACTGTCGCGGTGCCGTGGTCGGTACCTTCGGTGCCGTTGATGCGCGCGGTGCGGCCGAACTCGGTGACGAACGCTACGACGGTCTCGCTCCAGGCCGTTCCCATATTGGTCTTGACCGCGTCGAGCGCGCCGTCGAGCGCGCCGAGCAGTTGCGACAGCCGGCCGTTGGCGATGCCCTCGTTGAAATGCGTATCCCAGCCGTCGAGCGCGAGCGCACCAACACGTGGTCCGTCCGGCCGCGCCAGGAATTTCGCTGCGGTACCGGCGACCTCAGCGAAATAGGCGCGCACCTGACCCGGCGCCGCACCGCCCGGTTTCCGATTCATCTCGCCGGACTGCTCGATTGCGGTCAGCTTGCCGTTATCCGCGAGCACGCTCGCCAATTTCACATCGGATTGCCGATAAAGATCGAGCAGGCGCTGCGCGGTATCGGCGCTTGCCGGCTGCGCCCGCTGCGGCGACCACGACAGAACCGGCGCCGGCCCGCGCACGATCAGCGGCGTGACCGGACCGACGGCAAAGGCCTTGCCGCCCTTCGGATCGACGCGGCCCGCCGCCGCGAGGCCGGTGAGCGCGCGATTAAGCCAGCCGCTGTCGCTCACTCCGGGTTTGGCCAAGCCGCTTTCGAGGAGATCCTGACCGTCGAAATGCGAGCGTTCGCGGTACGGCGTCGCGCAGGCATGAACGATGATCGCCTCGTTTGCCGCATACATTCGATTCAAGTTCGGCATCGCCGGATTGAGCGCGAAGTAGTCGTTGAGTTTGAGCGCCGGGGTCTTGCCGTCGAGCGTCAAGGCATTGTCGCCGCGCAGCGCGATCCAGTCCGGATCGCCGATCGGAGCGACTGTCGCGAGGCCGTCGAGCGCGCCGCGCAGCACGATGGCGAGGAAGCGCGGATCGCGGCCCTCCGCAAGCGCCAACCGCGGCGCGTAGGCCCAGGCGAATAGCGTTCGGGAGGAAACCAATAGCTGGCGCCGTGAAGGTGCGTGTAGAGTTTTCATCGTCAGCTCCGCAGAAATTCCGGCGCCATGATAAGGAGTGTCAAAGCCTGGGCACGGGTTGCCGCACGCTCGACGGTTTGCCGCGTCTCGGCCGAGGCGAGGGGACCGAGACCCGCGTCGAGCAACGCCAGCGGATCGACATTCGCGGCGACACGGCCGGCAAATTCGTTGGCGATATCGAGACGGTGCGGCACACCATCGATCCAGGCGGCTTCGGTGTCCGGATAACCGTTCGGAGCAGGCGGCCGCCACAGCGCCTCGCCAAGAGCGGCCTGCGCACCGATCAGGCGGCCGATGGCGTTCGGCGGCAATACCGCCGGGCCCGCCAGCCGTAGCATCGCGACAATCCATGTCGAAGGCTGTTTGAGCTTGCTCCGCTGCGGCGCCCAGGACTCATCAGACATCACCAATGTCCGCGCCAGCTCTTTGAGATCGCCATTGCTGTCCTTGAATGACTTTTCGAGTTTCGCGACCAGCGTCGGCTGCGGTACATCGGCGACGAAATGACGTGCAAGTTTTTCGGCAATATGACGTGCCGTTGCAGGGTGAAGGGCAAAATCGGCCAGCACGGCGCGGCCTTGCCCGAGACCGGTGTCAGGATAAGTCTTGCCGAGCACAATCTTGTCGCCGGGCTCGTGCAAGCGTTTGGCAAAGGCGAATTCACCGCCATGATCGGGCTGAGCCGGAGGAATCCAGGTCCAGCCGGTTAGCACATTGGCAAAGCTTGTGACGTCCTTTTGGGTGTAGCCGCTACGGACACCAAGCGTATGCAATTCCATGATCTCCCGGGCGAGGTTTTCGTTCAATCCCTTGTCTCGGTTGATGCCGGCAACGGAATCCGCACCCATCGACTGTGCATTGTCGAGGTAGACAATCATGGCCGGATGACTCTCGGCCGCTTGCAGCATGTCGACGAAGCGGCCGAGTACATGGGGCCGGATCGCCTCACGCTCGTAGGGGCCTGCCATCGCAACGACCTTATCGGCGGAGACGCAGAAATGGTTCGACCAGAACCAGACTAGGCGCTCGACAAATCCGGTATTCGCGCTGGTTGCGGCATCGACGCGGGCCTTGGCTTCGTCGAGGAAAAGTTCCTGGGGCAGCGGCGGCTGTTTGTCTCCGGGCTTTTGTTCCGCCATCAGATCTGCGGATATGGCAGTCATCGCTTCGGAGGCGGCAGGCATCACGGTGCCAGCATCGGATTGCTTCTCGATACGCTGCGTCAGTTTTTGTTTTGCCCGCTGCGCGGACTGAAAATCGAACACGGCGCGCGCGGCTTCGCTGCTGGTAGGAAGCGCGCTGGCGATGACGCCGGCCTGCAGACGATCCAAATCGGCCAGCACAGCTCCGCGCGGATCGCTGGCAATGGCGGCAATCTGATCGCGCGCCGGCCCAAAGCCAAACCGGTGCAGCGCCAGCGCCGCTGCTTCCCTGCCACGAGCGATCACAGCGACATGCTCCCGCGGCGATTTTATTACGCCAAGCCCAGTGAGCAATTTCATTGTGGCAAAAGTTACGTCCGAAGGAGCGAAAAGCCGTTGCAATTCTTACATTTCGTTCACGAACCCATGCGTTCCAACGTCGTCAGCCTCGTCTTGCGGCGCAGCAGTCAGGCTCGTAAGTATTTGATGCGGAAGGAGAGCCGTCATGGCCGTCGTGATCGACACGGTATTGGGACCATCGGGCGCGCCGCGCCATCCGGAAAAGGCGCATCGGCCGGATCAGCCGTCGATGCGAAAGCCGGATTGGATTCGCGTGAAGGCGCCGGTATCGCCGGGCTATCTCGACACGCAGCGAATCGTCCGCGCCAACGGTCTCCACACCGTGTGCGAGGAGGCAGGCTGCCCCAATATCGGCGAATGCTGGGAGAAAAAGCACGCCACCTTCATGATCATGGGCGACACCTGCACGCGAGCGTGCGCGTTCTGCAACGTCAAGACCGGACTGCCGGGTAAGCTCGATCATGACGAAGCGGCCCGTGTCGCCGAAGCAACCGCCAAGCTCGAACTTGCCCATATCGTCATCACCTCCGTCGATCGCGACGATCTCGCCGACGGCGGGGCGGGGCACTTTGCCGCCGTCATCCGCGCCATCCGCGGGCAATGTCCTAAGACCACGATCGAGGTGCTGACGCCGGATTTTCTGCGCAAGGATGACGCGGTGGAGACGGTGGTTGAGGCGCGGCCAGACGTGTTCAACCACAATCTCGAGACCGTGCCGTCGAAATATCTCACAGTGCGCCCCGGCGCGCGTTACTTCGCCTCGATGCGATTGTTGCAACAGGTCAAGGAACTCGACCCGCAGATGTTCACGAAATCCGAAATCATGGTCGGGCTCGGCGAGGAACGCAACGAAGTGCTGCAAGTGATGGACGATCTGCGCGCCGCCGATGTCGATTTCCTCACCGTCGGCCAGTATCTGCAACCGACGCGCAAGCATCATCCAGTCATGCGCTTCGTGCCACCGGAGGAATTCGATGCACTGGCGACAGTCGCCTATGCAAAAGGATTCCTCATGGTCTCGGCATCGCCGCTGACCCGCTCCTCGCACCACGCGGGCGAGGATTTCGCCCGGCTGAAGGCGGCGCGCGCGTCGCGTTGAGTTTTAGATGACGCAATTTACGACCACACGGCGGGTGCGGCACTCCGCGGACGACATGTTCGATCTCGTCGCCGACGTCGAGCACTATCCGCAATTCGTGCCGCTGTGCCGTTCGCTCGAAGTGCGCAAGCGAACTGAGGATGGAGAGGGAAGGGACGTCATCGTCGCCGACATGACGGTCGCCTATAAGCTGATCCGCGAGAATTTTACCAGCCGCGTCACGCTCGATCGGCCAAAGCTTCAAATTCTGGTCGAATATCTCGAAGGCCCGTTCCAGAAAATGAATAACCGCTGGAGCTTTCGTCCGGAGGACGAGCATGCCTGCGAAGTGGAGTTTTTCATATCATATGAGTTTCGCAGCCGCACCCTAGGTATGCTCATGGGTACCGTGTTCGACGCCGCGTTCCGCCGCTTCGCCACGGCGTTCGAACGACGGGCGGATGAGGTTTACGGCACGTAGCGCGTTAGTCCGCCGCCAACTCCAAGAGCAGCGCAAGCGCTTCCGCCACCGAGCGCTGACGCACGCGGTGGCGGCCAATCTTGCCGTAGAGTTGCTTGCGCGCGATCCGTCGTCCGTCGCGTCTCGCAGCGGCAAAATGTACGAGCCCGACCGGTTTTTGCTTTGAACCGCCGCCCGGACCGGCAATGCCGGTGATGGCTACCGTCAAATCGGCTTGCGAATGCTTCAGTGCGCCAACAGCCATGGCGATTGCGGTTTCGGCGCTGACCGCACCGTGTCGATCGAGCGTTTTAGCCGTCACGCCAAGGAGCGCCAGTTTCGCGGCATTCGAGTAGGTCACGAAACCGCATTCGACGACGTCGGACGAGCCGGCGATTTCGGTCAGCGCGGCAGCAACCAGGCCGCCAGTACAGGATTCCGCCGTGGCGACGTGCAGACCGCGGCTGCGGCAACGCGCGAGAACGCGCTTTGCCTGGCTGCGCAGCGACGCGTTATTCATGCCCCGCTCCACGGCAGCCGAACCGTCGCCGTCGCCATGGCAAAAATACCTTCGCCGCGGCCAGTGAAGCCAAGTTTTTCGCTGGTCGTCGCTTTGATCGCGACGCGGTCTTGCGAAATCCCGGCGATCGTGGCGATGCGTGCGCGCATGGCGTCGCGGTGCGGCGATACGCGTGGGGCTTCGCAGACCACGGTAATGTCCAGATGAGCGATCATACCGCGCCGCGCCCGTACGCGATCGCAGGCAAAGGCAAGGAAGCGGTCGGACGACGCGCCCTTCCACTGCGGATCGCTCGGCGGAAAGTGCAGGCCGATATCGCCCTCGGCGAGTGCACCGAGGATCGCGTCGACTAGTGCATGCAATGCCACGTCGGCGTCGGAGTGTCCGGTCACCCCGCGCGAATGTGGAATCCGCACGCCGCCCAGCATGACATGATCGCCCTCGGCGAACGCATGCACGTCGAAGCCGTTGCCGGTACGCACATCGGCAAGGGCGGCAGCGCGTATCGCTTCCGCGCGCAGAAAATCGTCGCTGGTGGTCAGCTTTACATTGCCCTGTTCGCCGTCGAATACGCTGACGGGGTGGCCCGCCCATTCGGCAAGTGCCGCATCGTCGGAGAAATCCTCCAGGCCTGCGGACGCCGCCCGCCGATGCGCGGCAATGATCAGGCCGAACTCGAAGGCTTGCGGCGTTTGCACTGTGCGCAAGAGGTTGCGATCGAGCGTTTCCGTGACCACTGCGTTGGCGTCGATTTTCTTCACCGTGTCGGCAATAGCGACGGCTGGTACGGCGGCGCCACGATCTTTGCCCGCGGCGATGGCGCGGCCAATAAGCGCGCCGGAAACGAACGGGCGCGCGGCATCATGGATGAGAACAAGCGCGGGTGCATTCGCGCTCAATCCTTCGAGACCGGCGCGCACCGATGCCTGCCGCGTCGCGCCGCCCCACACTGGCGGCAGCAACTTTTGCAAGCCCGTAGTGGCGGCGCGAAATATCTCCTCATCCTGCCGGTGAATGACCGGTTGCACCGCGCTGACCTGCGGATGGGATAGAAATGCCAACAGCGCCGGGCGGATAACCGGCTCACCGGCCAATTCGCGATATTGCTTGGGAACGTCACCGCCGGCGCGCAGGCCACGGCCGCCTGCAACGACAACAGCAGCGATCAGGTCGGCCATCTCATCACGCTCCGTTCGGCAATTCGGCATCGCTTTAGCGCATGTTCCCGGAATGTGCGAACCGCGTGACGATTGGATGACCGATGAACCGCTGTTTGTCACACAATTGTCCGGATGCAGGACTGTGCACACCGGTTAGGTATATTGCAGTGCAGCACTTGCGCTGAACCTGATTTTGGCTAAACTCTAAGCAGAGATTCAGTCACGCCTAATTCGTGTGCAAATGCCGCTGTACCGCGCCCGCGTGCGAAAAACATTGAAATCCTTGGGAAAAAGGCACTTTCCGCCGACTTTCCGTGGTGAACACAGCCTAGGCTCAGGGACGCTTGGATGAGCATGGCCGAAAGCCTCCTGACTTCGGCGTCAGCTGATGTGGTGCTGAACGCACTGCCACACCCCGTCATCGTGGTGTCATCGGACGGGAAAGTGAGCGATGCAAATGCGGCGGCGGAAGCATTTTTCGAAGTCTCGGTAACGCATTTGCGGCGCCATCTGCTGCGCGACCTTGTGCCGTTCGGCAGCCCGTTGCTGACGCTGGTCGAGCAGGTTCGCGCGCGCGGCGCGCCCGTCAACGAATACAAGGTCGACCTCGGCACGCCGCGCAATCCGGGCGACCGGCTGGTCGATCTCTACGTGGCGCCTTTGCCTGAGCAACCGGATTCCGTCGTAGTGATGCTGCAAGAGCGCACCATCGCCGACAAGATGGATCGGCAGCTTACCCATCGTGGCGCCGCGCGGTCAGTGATCGCGCTTGCCGCGATGCTGGCGCACGAGATTAAAAATCCGCTATCCGGAATCCGCGGTGCGGCGCAATTGCTCGAGCAATCTGTCGACGACGACGATCGTACGCTTACGCGGCTGATCTGCGACGAGGCTGATCGCATCGTGAAGCTCGTCGACCGCATGGAAGTGTTCGGCGACGAACGCCCTGTCGAGCGCGAGCCAATCAACATCCATGTGGTGCTCGATCACGTGAAGCGACTGGCGCAAAGCGGTGTCGCCAAGCACATTAAGTTCGTCGAAGAATACGATCCGTCGTTGCCGCCAATCCTGGCGAACCGCGACCAGCTCGTTCAGGTGTTTTTGAACCTGATCAAGAACGCTGCCGAATCCGTCGGCGAAGCTTCCAACGGCGGTGAGATCGTGCTGTCCACGGCATTTCGGCCCGGCGTGCGGTTGTCGCTGCCGGGAGCGAAAGCGCGCATATCGCTGCCGCTCGAAATCTGCATCAAGGACAACGGACCGGGAGTGCCCGACGAATTGATGCCGCATCTTTTCGATCCGTTCGTGACAACGAAGCCGACCGGATCGGGTCTCGGGCTCGCGCTCGTGGCCAAGATCGTCGGCGATCACGGCGGCATCATCGAATGTAAATCGCAGTCTCGTCGAACCGTTTTTCGCGTTCTTATGCCGGTCTACACGGGTGAGGGAGCCTCGCCGGACACCGCCCTCCAGTCACGAGGGGATCGCTGATGGTTACGGGGAGCATTCTCGTCGCCGACGACGATGCCGCCATCCGGACGGTGCTTAATCAGGCGTTGTCGCGCGCCGGCTACGAGGTTCGCTCGACCGGTAACGCTGCAACGCTATGGCGCTGGGTCAGCCAGGGCGACGGTGACCTCGTCATCACCGACGTAGTTCTGCCGGACGAAAGCGCCTTCGATCTGCTGCCGCGGATCAAGAAGGCGCGGCCCGATTTGCCGGTGCTCGTCATGAGCGCGCAGAACACCTTCATGACCGCGATCCGCGCTTCCGAGCGCGGCGCCTACGAATATCTGCCGAAGCCATTCGATTTGAAGGAATTGATCGCCATCGTCGGCCGCGCGCTGTCGGAGCCGAAAGAAAAAGTGCGGTTGCCTGCCAAAGTCGAGGACTTCGAATCCATTCCGTTGGTCGGGCGCTCGCCTGCAATGCAGGAAATCTACCGCGTGCTGGCGCGTTTGATGCAGACCGATCTGACGGTCATGATCGCGGGCGAGTCCGGCACCGGCAAGGAACTTGTCGCGCGTGCGTTGCACGACTACGGCAAACGTCGCACCGGGCCGTTCGTCGCCATCAACATGGCCGCAATCCCCCGCGATCTCATCGAATCGGAATTGTTCGGCCACGAGAAGGGCGCGTTTACCGGCGCAAATTCGCGCAGCGCTGGCCGCTTTGAGCAGGCCGAGGGTGGCACGCTGTTCCTGGACGAAATTGGCGACATGCCAATGGAAGCGCAAACACGGCTCCTGCGTGTGCTGCAACAGGGCGAGTACACGACGGTCGGCGGCCGCACGCCGATCAAGGCCGACGTACGGATCATCGCCGCGACCAACAAGGACTTGCGCCAGCTCATCCAGCAGGGCCTGTTCCGTGAAGATCTTTTCTTCCGGCTCAACGTCGTGCCATTGCGCTTGCCGCCCTTGCGCGAGCGCACCGAAGATATTCCCGATTTGATCCGGCATTTCTTTACGATCGTGGAACGCGAGGGATTGCCGCCGAAGCAGATCGATCAGGCGGCGTTCGATCGGCTCAAACGACACCGCTGGCCGGGCAATGTGCGTGAGCTAGAAAATCTGGCTCGCCGCCTCGCCGCGCTCTACCCGCAAGAAACCATCAGTTCGGCAGTCATCGAGGCCGAGCTGTCGCAACCGACGCTGACGGCGGCCGGCGAAACCGGCGGATCCGACGATAACCTTTCGGTTGCGGTCGAGCGCTATCTTGCGAAGTATTTCTCAGGCTTTGATGACGGCTTGCCGCCGCCCGGGCTCTATCACCGCATCCTGCGCGAGGTTGAAGGTCCGTTGCTGTCGGCTGCGCTGGCGGCGACGCGGGGCAACCAGATCCGTGCTGCCGATCTGCTCGGCGTCAACCGCAACACGTTGCGCAAGAAAATCCGCGACCTCGAGATTCAGGTTTATCGCACCGGCGGCGTTTAGCATATTTGCCTACGCACTGCCTTCAGAACGCCCTGAGGGCCTAACCGCGATCCCTGCTGCGAAAAAGCAGGCCGCGAGGCCCTTTGCGGCACGCGCGGCGCCAGGCGGGTAGCACGGCAGTCGCGCTAATGGGCCCGCCAACGAATTGTCGCAATCCGGCAACATTGTTGTATAAAAGCATCACTCGGGGAGCGAGTTCCGGGCTGCGACTTGTGTCCTTTTAGCTTGGAACCAGTTTTTCGCGCATTCATGGCGTCCAGCAAGCGTGTAAAATGACAACAATTGAACACGCCGCGCCGATCGACCCGGGCGCGGCGACGCCGATGCCCATCGCGTCACGCCTGATCGGGGCGATCGCGGTCGGCGCTGCGCTGTTGTCGGCGACGGCCACCTTCTTAGTGCTCGCCGGCCTCACCCCGATCTCGCCGGTGCACGAAGTGGTGGTAACGCTGCTGTGCGTGAATGCGGCGACCGGATTTTTGCTGCTTGCCATTATCGGACGGGAAATCTGGTCCGTGGTACAAGCGCGCCGGCGCGGACGTGCGGGCTCGCGCCTGCACGTGCAGATCGTGGGCCTGTTCGTCGTTATCGCCGCCGTTCCCACCATTCTCATCGCCGTCGTCGCTTCGACGACGCTTGATCGCGCGCTCGACCGTTTTTTCTCGACGCGGATGCGCGCCATGATCGAGCAATCGGTCACCGTCGCCGATGCCTATGTGAACGAACACGCCCAAAACCTGCGCGCCGAAGACTTGGCAATGGCCTTCGACGTCAACCGCGCCAAGGCACTGTTCGATCAAGATCGTGATCGCTTTCGGCAGTTCCTGACTTCACAAGCCACCGGCCGCAATCTGTCTGCCGCGATTGTCATCACATCGGACGGTTCGACTGTCGAGCGCGCCAACGTGACGATGGAGCAGAAGATCGTTCTGCCGTCGCAGGAATTGCTGCGTCAGGTCACCGACACAGACCCGCAGGTTGCTCTCATTCCCGAGGGCGATCATGTCGCCGCCGTGGTCAAGTTGCACGATTACGACAACATGTATCTCTACGTCGCGCGGCTACTCGATCCACGCGTGGTGCAACAACTGCGCAATACACAGGAAAGCGTCAGCGACTACGCCAATCTCGAAGCCCGCCGGCTCGGCATCCAGGTCGCGTTCGCGCTGATGTTCGCGGTCATCGCCCTGATCGTGCTGCTGTCTTCGGCGTGGATCGGGCTCGATTTCGCCAACCGGCTGGTTGCTCCGATCCGCCGCCTGATCGGCGCCGCCAATGTGGTTTCGACGGGAAACTTGCAAGTTCAGGTCCCGATCCACCGTTCGGAAGGCGACCTCGCCCGGCTTGGCGAGACGTTCAATAAAATGACACACGAGTTGCGAACGCAGCACGAGGACATCGTGCGCGCGCGTGACCTCATCGACAGCCGGCGGCGCTTCACCGAGGCCGTGCTGTCGGGCGCCAGCGCCGGCGTCCTTGGCGTCACCGCCGACGGCCGCCTCACGATCCTCAATCGCTCGGCCGAGCGGCTCATTGGACGCACCGAGAGCGAGGCGCTCGGCCGGCCACTCGTCGAAATCGCCCCCGAGCTCGCCGAGATTTTCGAGGCGGGACGCAGCAGCAATCAACGCCTCCTCCAGCGCCAGGTCACGTTGATGCGTGACGGCCAGGAACGCAATTTCTCCGTGCGCGTCACCAGCGAGCAGGCGACGGAAGCGGAGCACGGCTACGTCATCACCATCGACGACATCACCGAGCTCGTGCTGGCGCAACGCTCCACGGCCTGGGCAGACATCGCGCGACGCATTGCCCACGAGATCAAGAACCCGCTGACGCCGATCCAGCTCTCTGCAGAGCGGCTGCGCCGCAAATATGGCAAAACCATCACCGACGACCCGGCAGTCTTCGAACAGTGCACCGACACCATCGTGCGGCAGGTCGACGACATCAAGCGCATGGTGGACGAATTCTCTCGCTTCGCTCGCATGCCGAAGGCCGTGATGACGGGCGAGGATGTTGCCGACACCGTGCGACAGGTCGTATTCCTGCTTCGTGTTGCGCATCCCGACATCGATTTCGAGGTTGAGCTGCCAGCGGAAGCCATGTCGGCGCGCTTCGACCGGCGGCTGATCTCGCAGGCGCTGACCAATATCGTCAAGAACGCCACGGAAGCGATCGGCGCGGTGCCGGTCAGCGAGCTTGGCGGACGCGGCCGTATCATTGTTAGCGCGCAACGTGACGGTATAGACATTGTCATCGACGTAATCGACAACGGCATCGGGCTACCGAAAGAAAATCGCGCGCGGCTGCTCGAACCCTATGTGACGACACGCGAAAAGGGCACCGGCCTGGGCCTTGCCATCGTCGGCCGCATTCTCGAAGAGCACGGCGGACGCCTTGAACTGCGCGATGCGTCAGAAAAGAATCCGGGCGCCCGTGGTGCCTGGATGCAATTGCGTTTCGTAGCAGAATCACTAACAGCCACCGAAAAAGCTGATCCGCGCCAAGCGGTCGTGTGACTAAGTACCAGAGGGCGACTGTCAGATCATGGCATCCGATATCCTGATCGTCGACGACGAAGCTGATATCCGCGAATTGGTCGCGGGCATCCTGCAAGATGAGGGCCATGGCGCGCGCACCGCGCGCGACAGCGACGACGCTCTCGCCGCGATCGTGGCGCGTCGGCCCAACCTTGTGTTCCTCGACATCTGGCTGCAGGGCAGCCGGCTTGACGGGCTGCAACTGCTCGACACACTCAAGCAGGAGCATCCCGAACTGCCGATCGTGATGATTTCCGGCCACGGCAATATCGAAACCGCAGTGTCAGCGATCAAGCGCGGCGCCTATGACTTCATCGAAAAGCCGTTCAAAGCGGACCGGCTGCTGCTAGTCGCCGATCGCGCCCTGGAAAACTCGCGCTTGAAACGCGAAGTACGCCAGCTCAAGCAGCACGCTCCGCCTACGCTGGTCGGCCACTCGCATGCCGCCAATCAGCTGCGCCAGACAATTGAGAAGGTTGCGCCGACCAACAGCCGCATCCTGATCATCGGGCCCTCAGGCGCCGGCAAGGAGCTTGCCGCCCGCACTATCCACGGCCTGTCAACACGCGCAGACGGACCGTTCGTAGTAATCAACGCCGCGGCGATCACTCCCGAACATATGGAAGTTGAATTGTTCGGCGTCGAAGGCGGCAACGGCACGCACAGCCGGAAGGTCGGCGCGCTCGAGGAGGCCCACGGCGGCACGCTGTTCATCGACGAAATCGCCGACATGCCGCGCGAGACGCAGAACAAGATACTGCGCGTGCTCGTCGATCAGACCTTCCAGCGCGTCAGCGGCAGCACCAAGGTCACAGTCGATGTGCGCATCGTCTCCTCGACCAGCCGCAATATCGAGGCTGATATCGCCGCAGGAAAATTCCGCGAGGACCTCTATCATCGACTTTCGGTCGTTCCGATCCGTGTGCCGGGGCTCGCCGAACGCCGCGAGGACATTCCCCAGCTTGTCGATTATTTCATGGCGCAGATTTCGCAGACCACCGGTCTGCCCAAGCGCACTGTCGGTTCCGATGCGCTCGCCGTCCTGCAATCGCACGACTGGCCTGGCAACGTTCGGCAATTGCGCAACAACGTCGAGCGATTGATGATCCTTGCCGGTGGCGATCCGGGCGCCGCAATAACCGCCGCCATGCTGCCCCAAGACGTGAGTTCGATGATTCCAGCTATGCCCAATGCCAATGGCGGCGAACATCTGATGACGATGGCGCTGCGCGAGGCCCGCGAAGTCTTCGAGCGCGAATATCTACTCGCACAGATCAACCGCTTCGAAGGCAACATTTCGCGCACAGCCGAATTCGTCGGCATGGAGCGCTCGGCCCTGCACCGCAAACTCAAAGCGCTCGGAATCGATTAAGGTCGATGTCGCGGATCGCTTACGTCAACGGCCGTTATCTGCCATTTCGCGATGCCCGGGTCCACGTCGAGGATCGCGGCTACCAATTCGCCGACGCAGTCTACGAAGTATGCGAGGTGCGCGGTGGCCGGCTGGTTGACGAGCGGCGGCACCTGGACCGCCTGAAGCGCTCGCTCGATCAAATTCGCATCCGCCTGCCGATGTCGCCCGCCGCGCTCGGGGTCATTTTGCGCGAGGTGGTGGCGCGCAATCGTATCGGCTACGGCCTCGTCTATCTGCAAATCGGTCGCGGTGTGGCGCGGCGCGATCATGCGTTTCCAAAGCCTGAACCTGCCCCCAGCGTGGTCGTGACCGCGCGCCGTCTGGACCGCGCGCGTAACGAGGCGCTCGCAAAAAGCGGCATCGCTGTCGTGAGTATGCCGGACAACAGATGGGGCCGAGTTGACATCAAGACGGTCGGCTTGCTGCCCAACGTGCTGGCGCGGCAGGCCGCGATCGAGCAGGGCGCACGCGACGCCTGGTTCATTACTGCTGACGGACTTGTCACCGAGGCGTCTTCGGCCAACGCATGGATCGTCACACCGGGGGGAAAGCTCGTCACGCGCCACGCCGATCATGCCATTCTGCGCGGTATTACCCGGACCGTCGCCCTCGACGTCATCAAGGCGCAAAATCTCGCCGTTGAGGAGCGCGCCTTTACCCTGGACGAGGCCTACGCGGCGCGGGAGGCCTTCATCACGTCCGCGACCCAAATCGTGCTTGCCGTGGTACGGATCGACGGCCGCATCATCGGCGACGGAAGGCCCGGCCCGGTTGCATCAGCTTTGCGGCGCGAGTTTCACCGCTTTGCTGAGACTGGATAATCGGCGTGGAAGCTGTCAATTTGCTCCCAACTTGGGCTTGCATCGTCCTGCGGCGGGCTTTCTAATGGCGGCTGTAGGACGGGTTGAGCATAGCGAAACCCGTCTTGCAAATAATGGGGCCTGCGGTGGGTTTCTGGAGCTTGTCATCGAGCTGGCCACTACGGGCCTGACACGGTGGCTCTACCCACCCCACTTAACAACGTAAAGAAAAGACCCGCGGGGCATTCACCCGCGCGACAAGAACGGAACAACGGCCATGGCAGCCGACCGCGCACAAAATCTGCAAGACACCTTCCTCAATCACGTCCGTAAAGCCAAAATTCCGCTCACCATCTTCCTGGTGAACGGCGTGAAGCTACAGGGCGTGGTTACGTGGTTCGATAATTTTTGCGTGCTGTTGCGTCGCGACGGGCATTCGCAACTCGTCTACAAGCATGCGATTTCGACCATTATGCCCGGGCATCCGGTGCAGCTCTTCGAAGGCGCCGAAGAACCGCCCGCCGGGGAAAAGATCTGATTGGAGCCGCGCCGCCGCGAGACGCGCGCTGATCGGCTGAGCTCCGCAAGCTCGGCGACCGGCCGCGCCTTGGTCATCGAGCCGGTGCTGCGTCGCGCCGGCGCGCGGTACGCGACCGCCGACCGCACCCCGGCCGCAAAACTCGACGAAGCGATCGGTCTCGCGCGTGCCATCGATCTGGACGTTGTGCAGTCGGGCATCGTTATGCTCGGCGCGCTCCGCCCCGCTACGCTTCTCGGCAAAGGCAAGGTCGAGGAGTTTGCCGGCATCATCAAAACACTCGAAGTCGGCGTCGTGGTGATGGACGGCGCGCTGACACCGGTACAGCAACGCAACCTCGAACAAGCGTGGGGCGCAAAAGTCATCGACCGCACCGGGCTGATCCTGGAAATCTTCGGCCGGCGCGCCCGCACCCGCGAAGGTGCGCTGCAAGTCGAGCACGCGCATCTCACCTACCAGAAAGGGCGCCTGGTGCGCTCGTGGACTCATCTCGAACGCCAGCGCGGCGGTTTTGGCTTCCTCGGCGGCCCGGGCGAGACACAGCTCGAAGCGGATCGCCGGATGATCGAGGAGCGGCTTGCCAAGATCGAGGGCGAGCTCGTCAAGGTCAAGCGCACCCGCGCGCTGCACCGGGACAGCCGCCGCCGGGTGCCTTATCCGATTGTTGCGTTGGTCGGCTACACCAATGCCGGCAAGTCGACGCTTTTTAATCGCATGACGCAGGCGAAAGTTCTGTCCGCCGACATGTTGTTTGCCACGCTCGATCCGACATTGCGCGCGGTCGACCTGCCTCACGGCTCACGCGTCATCCTGTCCGATACCGTCGGCTTTATTTCCGATCTGCCGACGATGCTGGTCGCGGCGTTCCGGGCCACGCTCGAAGAGGTGATCGAGGCCGATGTGATCCTGCACGTGCGCGATGTCTCGCATGACGACGCCGAAGCGCAGTTGCACGACGTCGAGACGGTTTTGGAACAACTCGGCATCGACCCGCAGAACGATCCAGAGCACCAGCACACGATGATTGAGGTGTGGAACAAGATCGACCGTCTGGCCGCGGAGCAGCGTGAGCGTTTGGCCAACATCGCCGAGCGTAAGCCGGCCGATCAGCGGCCGGTGCTGGTCTCGGCGATCGCGGGGCAGGGTATTGATGCGCTGTGCGCGGCCATTGAAGATCGGCTGTCGGTCGGCCGTGTGGTCATCGAGCTCCAACTCGACCCCGCCGACGGCGCCGGCGTAAGCTGGCTGCACCGTCACACCGAGGTGATCCGCCAAGCGATGGACGAGACCGGCCACTTCGCCATGACAGTGCGTACCGCACCCGACCGGGCGGACTCGGTGCGCGCGAAATTCGGGGTACACTAGTCGTCCTGTCGGGCAACGACGATCACGGCGATTGGCACCGGAGGGGAAATGATGACGACACGCAGGCATTTCATTGCCGGCACGGCAGTCTCGGCACTGGTCGCGCCGTTGGGTCATGCGCACGCCCAGGAGAAGATACAAATCCGCATTTCCACCGCGGCGCCGCCGTCGGATTTCCTGAGCAAGTCGCTCGATCAGCTCAAGTCCGATCTTGACGCCGCCAATGTCGGCCTCGACGTCAGCGTTCATCCTGCCTCGACGCTGTTCAAGCAGGGCACCGAAGTTCCGGCCTTGCAGCGCGGCAATCTGGAAATGAGCACCATGACCACGTTCGAAGTGGCGCAACAAATTCCGCAATTGGGCTATTTTAATCGTGGCTATCTGTTGCGCGATTACGATCAGCTTCGCCGGGTGTTCGATGGTCCGGTCGGAACGGATTTCAGCAACGCCGTTTCCGAGAAAATGGGCATCAACATTCTGGCGACCCACTATCTCGGCACGCGCCAGGTCAGCTTGCGGCAGAAGCGCGCAGTGCAGGGGCCTGCCGATCTCGCCGGCGTCAAGATGCGTATGCCGGCAGGTCCGGAATGGCTGCTACTCGGACGCACGCTCGGCGTCACTCCTGTGCCGCTTGGCATGCCCGAAGTTTACCTCGCCATGAAAACCGGCACTGTCGACGGTCAGGAAAATCCTCTTTCCATTCTCAATGCCGCGAAATTCTACGAAGTGTCGGAACAGATCGTGCTGACGTCGCACATGGTGCAACCGGTATTTTTCGCCATCGCCAAGCCGGTGTGGGACAAGTTGAACGCAGACCAGCAGAAGGCGCTTACCACCGCCGCCCAGAAATTCGCCGGGATCGGCAGCGACGCCCGGCTTGCCGACGAAAAAGCGATTGTGCAAGCGCTGAAGGATCGCGGCCTCGCGGTTGACGCCGTCGATCTCGGACCATTCCGTGCGTCGGCGGATCGCGTCTATGCCGATTCCGATATGGCCAAGGCTTGGGATGCCGCAGGGCTGGCGCGGGTGATGAAAGCGTAGCGCGCGATGAGTGACTTGCCGGACGGCAGGCAGAGTAAGCCGGGCAGGGCGGCCGCGGTAGCCATTGCCGCGTTGCAGCTCGGCGATTGGATCGCCTGCGCGATGTTTGCCGCCGTCTTTCTGATCTTCAACTACAAGATCTTCACGCGCTATTTCGAGCATGACGAGGCGGTATGGGCCGACGAAGTCCTCGTGATCCTGTTCATCTGGATCATTTTCTGGGCCAACGCTTTTCTTGTGCCGGATCGGATGCAAATCACGTTCGACCTGGTGTATCGGCTGCTGCCGCCGGCGGCAAAGCGAGCCGCGGCACTCGCGCGCTATCTTCTGATCGGCGGCATCTTCGCTTGGGCGGCCCCGGGATCGCTCGGCTACATCGCTTTCCTGTGGCGAGAGCACACGCCCGTCCTCAATCTGCCGCTCGACTATGTCTATGCGTGCTTTGGGCTGTTTATGCTCGCCGTGATCGCACGCTCGATCCTCGGCATTGCCAAAGTCATTGGGCCGCGCTGGCGAATGCACATTTGAGCAGCGAGGTGACGCCGTGTCTGAGGGATTGTGGGTCCTGCTCGGCGTGTTCACGGTGGCGGCGCTGCTCGGTGCGCCGCTTGGGCTGTCGATGCTCGCCGCCGGCTTCGTTTATCTGATCGCGACGCACCAGGACGTCGGCCTGGTTGTCGATCAGACGATGAATGGTCTGTACAACAGCTATCTCCTGATAGCCGTGCCGATGTTCATTTTCGTGGCCAATATCATGAATGCCAGCGGCGTGATCGAGCGTCTGCTGTCCTTCGGCTCCGCCATGGTCGGGCACCTTCCAGGCGGCTTGGCGCAGGTCAACGTCGTCACCAATCTGATCTTTTCCGGCATGAGCGGCAGCGCGGTCGCCGACGCCTCCGGTCCCGGCCTCGTCGTGGCGCGCATGATGTCGAAGAACGGTCACTATCCGCGCGGCTTTGCCGCCGCCACCTCGGTCGTTTCAGCAACGCTCGGTCCGCTGATGCCGACGTCAATCCCGATGATCTTCTATGCGCTGATCGCCAATGCCTCGGTCGGCGCCATGTTTCTCGGCGGTCTCGCTCCTGCAGTCATCATGGCGGCCTCGCTGATGGTCGTGATCGCAGTGATCGCGCGGCGACGCAATTTTCCGCGCGAGGCACGCAAAAGTTGGGTCGAGACTCCGGCCGTTTTCACCCGCGCGCTGCCGGCAATCGCGTTACCCGGTATTTTGCTCGGTTTGATCTATTCGGGAGTGACGACGCCGACTGAAGCCGCCGCCATCGCCGCGAGCTACGCACTGCTGCTTGCTTTCATCGTCTATCGCACGCTCGGCCCGGCGCAACTCGTCACGGTCATCTCCGATACGGTGCGAACCACCGCCATGATTGCGCTGATCATGTCGGGCGCTTTCGTATTCAATTACGCGGTCGCCAACGAAGGCGTGCCGCAGCTTATTCAAAGCACCTTCGTGGCCTGGAACCTGTCACCGCACAAATTTCTGCTGTGCATAGACGTGCTGATGCTGCTACTCGCCATCGTGCTGGATGAGGTTACGATTCTTCTGGTCATCGTGCCGCTGCTGGTGCCAATCGCCCAGGGCCTCGGCATCGATCTCATTCATTTCGGCATTGTCGTCGTGTTAAACATGATGGTCGGGCTGACGCTGCCGCCGCACGGCTTGCTGCTTTTTGTCATGAGCGGGTTGACCGGCACGCCGCTAGCCGAAATCTTTCGTGAAGTGCCGCCATTTATCGTCGCCATGCTGGCAATCGTGCTGCTGGTGACATTCTTTCCGGAAATCGCGCTATGGCTGCCGCGCCATGCGGGGCTTATCAAATCGTAGCGGGAAGGGGATTACACATGAGCGCGGAGCGGCTGGCATCAATTCGGATTTTCACCACGTTGATCGCGTTGCTCGGCGCGTCCACTTCGCCTCACGCCCAGACGGCAACGCTGCGCTTTGGCGAGATCCCATCGTCGGCGCACGGGATGACGTCGCTCAATCTCTTCATCGCCGAACGCCAGGGCTTTTTCGCGCGGGAAAACGTGACGCTCGATATCGTGCCGATCGCCGGCGGCACCGGCAACATGGTAGCCGCGCTTGACCGCGGCGAGGTCGATGTGACGCAGACAGCGACGCCTTATCTGATCCAGGCGGTACTGAATGGCTCGCAGGCCGTGGCCATCGCCGGCGAGGTCGGTAATCCGGTCTATAGCCTGATCGCCAAGACGAAGATCAAAAACTTCGCCGATCTCAAAGGCAAGCTCATTGGCTTGTCGCTGCCCATCGACACCATTTCGATCTCGACGCGACGGCTGCTGGCTCTCAAAGGCGTACCCGACGGCGATTACCGCGTGAAAGAACTGGTCGGCTCGCCGGCGCGTGCCGCATGCCTCAAAAATGGCGAATGCGACGCCGTTCCGCTTGGCCAGCCCGACGATCTCGTCGCGGTGAAGGAGGGCTATCGCAGGCTCGGCGACACCACGGAAGCTGTGGCCTCGTTCGCATTCGACGTCATCGCCGTGCGGCGCGATTTTGCCGAAAGCCATATGCCAGTCGTCATCGGCTTTGTCGCTGCGCTTGCCGACGCCTGTCGCTTTATTCGCGATCCGGCGCGGCGCGCTGAAGTCACCAAGGCGGTTGTCGACCTCACAGGCGCTCCCGAAGACATCGCGCGCGCGATCCTTGCGCTCTATCTCGATCCCGACCGCGGCGTCATGCCCAAGGAAGCCGAAATCGACCTCAACGGTTTGGCTCAGGTGATCGCTTTTATGGGTGAGGGCGGCACGATCAAGCCACCGTTGCCCTCTCCCGAGCAGTTCGTGGACCTGAATTATCTGCGTGCAGCGGGAGTGAAATAGCTATTCTTGAGCCTTGGCCTGATCCCACAATGCGTCCATTTCGGCGAGGGTGGCGTCGGCCGGGGTCCTGCTTTGTGCCGCGAGCGCCGACTCGATCGCCGCGAAACGTCGTTCAAATTTGCGGTTGGTCTGGCGCAGCACCGCCTCCGGATCAGCGTTCAGGTGACGCGCCAGATTGACGGCGGCGAACAGCAGATCGCCCACTTCGGCGGCCGCCTCTGCGCCGTCATCATCCAAGGCAGCCTCGATTTCGTCGGCTTCCTCGCGGATCTTGCTCAGAACAGCGCGCGGGTCATTCCAGTCGAAGCCGACCGTGCTGGCCTTGGTTTGCAGTTTCAACGCGCGCGTGAGTGCGGGCAGGGTAACCGGCACGCCGGCGAGGGCGCTGTCATTAGTCGCAGTACCGCGTACGGCCTTTTCCTGTTTCTCCTGGGCTTTGATGCGCTCCCACAATCCCTTGACGGCCTCAGGCGTGCGAGATTTTTCATCGCCAAAGACATGTGGGTGCCGGCGGATGAGCTTCGCCGACAGCGTCTCAACCACATTGGCAAAATCGAACGCGCCCTGTTCCTGCGCCATGCGGGCGTGAAACACGACTTGCAGCAGGAGATCGCCCAGTTCTTCCCTGAGATCGTTCAGATCGTCGCGCGCGATGGCGTCGGCGACCTCATAGGCTTCCTCAATCGTATAGGGCGCGATGGTCGCAAAATTCTGCGCCAAATCCCACGGACAACCGGTATTCGGCGTCCGCAGCGCCGCCATGATATCGAGCAGGCGAGCAATTTCGCGGGAAGGGGTCATTGGGAGAATCCTGATAGGGTCGCGTGAACCTATCAGACTCCAAATACCTGCGTCATTCCGCGGCAGAGCGCAAGCAGAGCCCGGAATCCATACGCCAGCGCCGGAAGTATGAATTCCGGACTCCCCGCTTCGCGGCGGCCCAGAATGACGGGAGATTATTTCTCAGCGTTCCGGCTCGCCTCGAACAGAAACCAGGTTCGCCGTTCGGTGCCATCGATGAAGTTTTCGAGTAGGCCGGAGGTCGCCGCGTCCTCGTGCTTTTCGGCAAGCTCGTGACACTCGCGCATCGAAGCCGCGATCTTCTTGTTGTCGTTCATCAGCTCGCGCAGCATGTCGTGGGCCGGCACGAAATTGTCATTGTTGTCATCGATGGTTTGCAATTTTGCGATATGGCCAATCGAGCGCAGCGTGGTACCGCCGATCTTGCGCACGCGCTCGGCGATCTCGTCGGTAGTGGCAAAAATCTGCTCGGACTGCTCGTCGAGCAGGAGGTGGTAATCGCGGAAATGCGGGCCGCTGACGTGCCAATGGAAATTCTTGGTCTTCAGGTAAAGCGCGAAAGCATCGGCCAAAATCTCGTTTAACTTGACCGAAAGTGCGCGGACCGCGGTTTCGGAAAGGTCGGTCGGGGTATCGAGAGACGGCGCAACCTTGCGGTTTGGATGGAGGGCTCTGACTTTGTTGTTCACGGCATCACCTCAAAATCTTGGGTCATGACTATGGACGCAGCAAGACATTCCGGGCGGCGGGGACCACCGGGTCTGGCGTTAAACCTGCGGCACCGGGGTTTGTTCCAATGCAATGATGTGATCGCCGCCATTGCGCGTGCGTGATATCCGGCCCTAATAACCGCTATGCCGAATTCCGCGTACTTCCAAGCCGGCGCATTTGTAATCCTCACCGCCCTGGCGCTGTTCGGCGGAGCCGGCACTTTTGCTATCCCGGAGTTTTGGCTCTATCTGGCTATTTTCGCCGCCGTCATGGTCGTGTCATTCGCGGCGCTCGATCCGGGACTGCTGCGGGAGCGCATGCATCCGGGCGGCCAACGCCCGCCGCTTGCACTGCGCCTGTTTTCAATCGTCCTCCTTGTGCACTGGATCGTCGCCGGGCTCGATCGCGGCCGTCTGCATTGGAGCGACGGCGTGCCGCCGTGGCTCCAAGGCACAGGGCTATTAGCGGTTGCGGCCGGCTATGCCTTGGCGCTCTGGGCGATGTACGTGAACCGCTTCTTTTCGTCAGTGATCCGCATCCAGTCCGACCGCGGCCAGCATGTAATCTCGACCGGGCCGTACGCGTTTATCCGGCACCCGGGCTATCTGGCCGGCATCGTCATTATTGTGGCAAGCGGCGTCGCGCTCGGGTCCTGGATAGCGACCGCATTCTTGATAACGCTGAGTTTGCCGTTCCTGCTGCACCGAGCAATCACCGAAGACCGCGTGCTGCAAGCCGAGCTTCCGGGCTACCGCGACTACGCCGAGCGAGTGCGGTGGCGGGTGCTACCGGGAGTTTGGTGAGAGCTGGAGCGGGGCCCGCGGCAGGCCGATCCGGGCCGCGAGCCGTGATTCGCATAAGACATATTATGGAACTACTGCTGGCGATGTTACACTTGCCATACCTAGCCCATAGGTCTAGTATCCGTGATTTGCATTAGGCGCGGCTGTGAACGCGCCTCAAGCGCCCAATCCGATTTCATTGGCGAGCTTTGCATTGCTCTGGCCCATCGGTGGGAACCGGAGCGTAGGTTCATGGTCTTTACGGGATATTTTGATGAAAGCGGCACTCACGCGGGGTCCGAGGTCTCGACAATAGCCGGATACGTTGGCGACGCTCGCCAGTGGCGTAAGTACGAAAAGCGAGACCTCAAAGCTATTCGCAGCGGTATCGGGGTGAACGTCTTTCAACGCCATCGACGTACGACGCGGCCACGGCGATTTCAAAGGATGGACGCGTTGACCGGAAAGTGGAGTTTTTTGACGATTTTCAACACGTCATAAACGAGACGCTCCAGAGTGGTGTTGCCGCTTTCATCCGCGAGGACGATTACCAATATTATCTGCGGTTCGAATTGGCCGCAGAGGTCGCGTCGGGATTCAAAATATACGCTGATGTTCCGTGCCTGCTCTTGCACACAGCATTGATGTTGTTGGCCATATTCAAAATATGAAAGAGCCGCGATTGCATGTCGTCGTAGAGGGCGGCGACAATAACGTCGAAGATGCTCGCAGAAGCTATAATTGGGTCCGAGACCGGCTGCCGGGGGCCAATCAACGCGCGCTAGCGGGGCTGACCCTTGGCGACAAAACCGACCTGCCGCTCGCTGCCGCCGATAATCTCGCATATTCGGCGTGGGGCGACAGAGTTGGTCAAAAGCCAATTGGAATACTCAAAAGACCAAGCAAGGCGGAGGTGTCGTATCGCGGAAACGTGGCTTGGATCAATCTAAGTCGCGACACCCTGGATAGCCTTTACGAACAAGCTATCCAGACGGCTTCCGGCGTTCGCCTTGCCGCTGCGGGAGGGCGACCTTTTTGAAAGCCTTTTCAAAATCCTTCGGACTTATCCGAAGCCCCTACTTCCTTCGCCATTTCGACGAAACGCTTGTGGCGTTCGGCGTCGGTGAGCTTGCGGTTTTGCTTCGCGATTTGCGCGACATGCCGGATGATAGCACAAAGACTGGTCTATACCGCGAGTCGCGATATTTTTCAGCGACACGTGCTGGCGGCGAATTTGTGGCGTGCCGTGGGAGCCGATGCTGAGACCTTCCTTGCGGCACCATTCGGGAAAAGTGTCAGGGTCTACTATAGACACGCTCGGTCGATCGTGCCCCTGATCCTTCAATCCCTGTTCGACGATCTTTCGGCGCGCTTTATCCATCTCATCCCGAGTGGACGCAAATTTATCGGCTGTCCTCAAAGATTTTGAGGATAGCGGGGTAGTCCCTCTTTGTGAAACGCAAGCGATGCCGACATACTCTGATCGGATAGCCGTGGAAATCAGTCATGACAGCCATTTCCTGCAACTTGTCATCGAACGGCAATTCCAATTGGCTCGGGCGGATCTACGCCGAAGCCCGCTTTTTGAGTTGTTTCGTAGGTCAGCCGCTTGCCCTTGACGCCTTGCAAGCGCAATCGTCGGCGCGGTCTGCTGTCGTTGATGCCGAGCTTGGCGCGGGTGTTCATGCGGAAATCGAACTCGGCCAGATAACGGTGAAATGCTTGGCGTCGACGTGCTGATAAACGCCGATGATGCCGCGCTTGAAGATCGAGAAAAAGCCTTCAAGCGTGTTGGTGTGCACGTCGCCGCGCGCCCATTCGTACTTGGAGTGATCGACCGCTTCGTGGCTGGCCGCAGCCCGTGATGCTTGAACAGCGGGCGCGCTGTCGGTGACCAAGCGGCTATTGCCGGTCCAATGCTGTATACAGGCGCGGGCCGATGCCGCGATGGTCCAGCACAATCGAACGGATCGGGCCGCCGCGCTCAACGAGGCTGAGAACCTTGACGTTGCCGCTTGCGGCCTTCGGGGCGGCGTCGGGTCTTGTGCGAGCGGCCCAATTTCCGTTTCGTCGGTTTCGACCGTCTTGCCTTCGCCGCCCATGGGGCCGGTGTAGCCGGGGTCCATAGCCAGCCGAATACGGTGGCCAAGGAACCACGCGGTTTTCATGCTGCAATTGAGCATCCGCTGAATCTGCCGGGTTGCGATGCCTTTCTTGCTGGCGCACATCAGGTGGATGACTTGCAGCCACAGATGCAGCGGCAGGTGGCTGTCCTCGAAGATGCGTGCCCATCCGCACCGTAAAGGGCTTCTTGCAGGCGTAGCACTTGTAGCAGGCCCGGACGGGTCGTCTTGCCGTTCAGGCGGCCGATGCGGTCCTGGTCTCGCCGACAATGCGGGCAAACCGGACCGTTCGGCCAAAGCCGCGCTTCGACGTAAGCGAAGGCGGCAGCTTCGGTCTGGAATTGCGGGGCGGTTAGAACAGGCTTTGGCCATCGGATATCTCCCATGGCCGAATACTATATCTAGGGGTCGCTCCTGAGGTATGTCAAGTGTAACATCGCCCTACTGCTCATAGCTCCTATAATTATGAGCTTTCTTCTATCTCGACTGTGATCCCGTCGTAAGCCGGTTCGACATTGGCCGGCAGTTTGCCGCGTAGCGCGTCATAGTCGAGATCGGCGTGCAGGTTAGTCAGGATAGCGCGGCGCGGCTTCAGGCGCGCGATCCATTGCAGCGCGTCGTCGAGCGAGAAATGGCTCGGATGCGGCCGGTAGCGGAGCGCATCGACGATCCAGACGTCGAGGCCAGTCAACGCCGTGGCGCTGGCTTCGGGCAGGCCGGACAGGTCACAGGAATAGGCGAGGCCGCCGAAGCGGAAGCCGTAGGAGGTGATCGGGCCGTGCTCCTGCCGGATCGGCAGGCTGGTGATCGCGCCGCCCTTCCCCGCGATGGTAATTGGCTCTCCGGCCGCCAGGCGCCGTTCGGTTGCGATCGGCGGATATTCGCTGCCGGCGGGCGACTTGAAGGCGTAATCGAAACGCTCGTGCATCGAGCGCGCGGTATGTTCGTCGAGATAGACCTCGATCGGACGGCGCTGCTTGATGAAGAACGCACGCAAGTCGTCGATGCCGTGGGTGTGGTCGGCGTGCTCGTGGGTATAGAACACGGCGTCAAGCCAATCGACCTTGGCATCCAGCATCTGCTCGCGCAGATCGGGCGGCGTGTCGATCAGTATGCGGGTCACGCCGCCCGCGCCACGCTTTTCCACCAGAAACGCAGTGCGCCGGCGCCGGTTTTTCGGATTGATCGGATTGCAGTCGCCCCAGCCCAGTGCCGGACGCGGCACGCCGCCGGACGAGCCGCAGCCGAGGATGGTGAATTTCAGGGTCATTGCGGGATTCTTTGGCGGGCGTGCGATCAAGCGTGCGCGGATTGTTTCAAATTGTCCGCACTGGCCGGCCGCGGCACCTTGGCGAAAAGCTTGAAGAAATTCGCCGTGGTCTGCTGCGCAATGGCATCGAAAGAAACGCCGCGCGTTTCGGCCAGAACATTGGCGGTGTCAACGACAAAGGCCGGCTCGTTGCGTTTACCGCGATGACGGCCGGGCGCCAGATACGGCGCGTCGGTCTCGACTAGGATGCGGTCGGCCGGCAGCGCAGCAGCAATATCGCGCAGCGCAGTGGAATTCTTGAAAGTCAAAATGCCGGTGAACGAGATGTAAAGTCCGAGCGCAATGGCGCGGCGGGCGAGATCGGGACCGCCGGTAAAACAATGCAGCACGGCAGGGAAGGCGCCCTTCCCTGTTTCCTCTTCAAGGATGCGCGCGACATCGTCGTCGGCGTCGCGCGCATGAATGACCAGCGGCAGTTTTGTTTCGCGTGCCGCCGCGATATGGGTACGAAAGCCACGCTCCTGCGCGTCGCGCGGTGAGTTGTCGTAGTGGTAATCGAGGCCGGCCTCGCCAAGCGCGACCACCTTTGGGTGCTGCGTACGCGCCACAAGTTCGTCGGCACTGACCGCCAATTCCTCATGCGCGTAATGCGGATGCGTGCCGACCGAGCTGAAGACATCGGGATACCGATCGGTGATCGCCAAAAGCTCGGGCTGCCGCGCGACCCGCGTCGAGATTGTCACCATCCGCGCAATGCCGGCGGCCCGCGCGCGAGCCACCACGGTATCGAGCTCGGCGGCAAAATCCGGAAAATCGAGATGGCAGTGGCTGTCGATGAGAATGGTCATTCCGCTGCGCGCCCCTCGGGCTCGACATAACGCGGGAAAACCGCCGACGGCAGCGGCAGTTTTGTACCGGGAGGGATGCGGTGCGCGCCGCCGAGGAAGGAAAATTGACGCTCGCTACCAGGTATCCCCAACAGGTCAAGAAGTTTCCCCGCGGATGTCGGCATGAACGGCTGCGCGAGGATCGCGATCTGCCGGATTACCTCCGCGGTCACGTACAGCACCGTACACTGCCGTGCTGGATCGGTCTTGGTCAAGGCCCACGGCGCTTCGCCGGCAAAATAACGGTTGGCGTCCGCCACCACCGTCCATACCGCGTGCAGCACCTGATGCAATTGCAGTGTCGCCATGGCGTCGCGCGCCTTGGCGATCATGGCGTCGGCCGAACTCAGGATCGCTTGATCGTTGTCGGAAAACACGCCGGGCGCCGGCAGCGTACCGCCGAGGCCGCGCGCCACCATGGTCAGCGAGCGCTGCGCCAGATTGCCGAGATCGTTGGCGAGGTCGGCATTGATGCGGTTGACGATACCTTCGTGGCTGTAATTGCCGTCCTGGCCGAATGGTACTTCGCGCAGCAGGAAATAGCGCAACGGATCGACGCCATAGGCATCGGCCAGCGCGAAGGGATCGATCACGTTGCCGACCGATTTCGACATTTTCTCACCGCGGTTGAACAAAAAGCCGTGGGAAAAAATCCGCCGCGGCACCGCGACACCCGCCGACATCAAAAACGCCGGCCAATACACCGCGTGGAAGCGCACAATGTCCTTGCCGATGACGTGCAGATCGGCCGGCCAGTATTTCCTGAACTTCTCACTGTCCGTATCGGGATAGCCGACGGCGGTGATGTAATTTGTCAGCGCGTCCACCCACACATACATGACGTGCTTGGGATTGCCGGGCACTTTGACGCCCCAATCGAACGTGGTGCGCGAAATCGAAAGGTCCTGCAGGCCGCCGCGAACGAAGCTCGCGACTTCGTTGAGCCGCTCTTTCGGCAGCACGAAATCCGGCACGTCGCTGTAAAGCTCAAGCAACTTTTCGGCGTAATTCGACAGCCGGAAGAAATAGCTCTCCTCCTCGACCCATTCCACCGGCGTATTCTGCGGCCCGAGCCGCTGGCCCTTGTCGTCGAGGCGGGTTTCGCTTTCGTCGTAATAAGCCTCGTCGCGCACCGAGTACCAACCGGAATATTTGTCGAGATAGATGTCGCCGGCCTTCTCCATGGCCTGCCAGATCGCCTCGGACGAACGGTGATGGCGTGGCTCAGTGGTGCGGATGTAGTCGTCGTTCGAGCAATTGAATTTTCTGACCATGGCCTGGAAACGCGGCACATTACGGTCCAGAAGCTCACGAGGCGTCAGCTTCTCGCGCGCCGCGGTTTGCAGCATCTTGCTGCCGTGCTCATCGGTGCCGGTGAGAAAATAGACGTCGCGGCCGTCAAGCCGCATGAAGCGGGCGATGGCGTCGGTCGCGATCAGCTCGTAGGCGTGCCCGATATGCGGCGCGCCGTTCGGGTAAGCAATCGCGGTGGTTATATAATAGGAATTTCGAGGAGGCGTAGGCAGTGGCGTAGGCGTAACAACCTTCTTGTGAGCAACCTTCTTGGTGAGCAACCTTCTTGGCAGCAACCTTCTTGGAAGCAACCTTTTTGGAAGCAACCTTTCTTGGGACGTGGCCTTCTTGGGAGTGGCCTTCTTAGAATTCGACCTCTTCTTTTTCAAAAGAGCCGACCTTACTGCCTCCTCTTTTTGACGCTTTGATCGCTTTCGCTTTTGTTTGGACTTCTTAGCCATATTGCCCGCTGCAAAGCATGATTTGAGAAGTAGATGGCCGGGACGAGCCCGGCCATGACTCACGGTTAGGTATCAACCGCGCGTGGCCTCGGCAAGCAAGCCGAAGACGCCGAAAATCAGCGGTTTTCGATCGAGATTGTAGATCTCCGCCTCGCGCACCGCGGCATTGATCCGCTCCGACGCCTCGGCGAGATGCGCCAGCCTGCCGATCCCGCCCCGCTCGCGCTCGAGCCGATGGGATAGCCAAACGTTGATCGTGTCGAGGAAAGCGGCAAGCGGCAGCGGATCGGTGCCTGCAATCGCCTCGCCGAGCGCATGCAGAGCCTTGGAATCGACGTCCGGCAAACGGTCGAGCACGTCGAGCGCTTGCTGGCGCAATTCGAGCGCGTCGCCGTCGAGCATGGCCAACGCCCGCGCTACGCTGCCGTCCGCGGCCGCCGCGGCTGCGGCGATTTCGGGGTCATTCGCCTCTCTGCCCGTTGCGGCCATAACCGCCGCGGCAACATCCTCTTGCGCCAGCGGCCGCAGCGAAAGGATGCGGCAGCGCGACCGCAGGGTCGCCGGCACGCGCGACGCCGAGTGGCTTACCAAGAGGATGAGCGCACGCTGCGGCGGCTCCTCCAGCACTTTGAGCAGAGCATTGGCGCCCGACGCGTTGAGCTCATCGACAGCATCGACGATGGCGACGCGCCAGCCCCCTTCCCGCGCCGTCGAGCCGAAGAAGGTCACGGTGCGGCGGATGTCGTCGACCGCAATCTGCTTGTGCAATACGCCCTTGTCGTTGAGCGTGCGCTCGATGATGAGAAGATCGGGCTGGCCTTGCGCGGCGATCCGGCGTGCCACCGGATTGTCCGCGGCGACAGCGAGGGATTTCGCCGACTTCACCTCGCGCCCCGCCGGATCGGGATGTGCCAACACGAATCGGGCCGTCCGGTAGGCAAGCGTCGCCTTGCCGATGCCTTTCGGCCCGGCAATCAGAAAGGCGTGCGGTATCCGGCCGCTGCGATAGGCGGACAACAACGCTGTCTCGGCATTGCCGTGGCCGAACAGCATCGCGGTCTCGCGCGGGTGCCGCGCTTCGCCGTCGTCTTCGTTTTCTTGCGGGCTCATGGATGAGGCTTCACGAGGCCAGATTCTCCGAAGCAGGTTCCCGGGACTCGTAGGGCGCGGTTACCGGATCGAGCCTCGACTGCACGGTGTCCCAGATAAGTTTGGCGACTGCCTTGCGCGGGACATTGGTGTCGATGACGACACAGCGCTGCGGCTCGGCCGCAGCGACCGCCAGGAATGCTTCGCGCAGCTTTTGATGGAATTGCACGCCCTCGGCCTCGAACCGATCTGCCTTTGCGTCACCGCGGCGCAGCGCCATGCGTTCCATGGTCACTTCGACCGGCGTATCGAGGATGAGCGTCAGATCCGGGACAAGATCGCCGATCGACACCCGCTCCAGGCCCTTGATCAGCCTGAGATCGACCGCGCCGAGCGTGCCCTGGTAGACCCGTGTTGAATCGGCGAAGCGGTCGCACACCACCCATTTGCCGGCGGCGAGCGCCGGCTCGATGGCGCAGCGGACGTGGTCTTCGCGCGCGGCCGCAAACAGCATCGCCTCGGCGTCCGGCCCGAGCGGCTTTGCAGCCCCCGACAGCAGCACGTGGCGGATGATTTCCGCGCCCGGTGAGCCGCCTGGTTCGCGGGTGAGCAACACGCCCAATCCGAGCGCTTCGAGCCGGATCGCCAGCATGGCGGCTTGGGTCGATTTACCGGTGCCCTCGCCGCCTTCAAAGGTGATGAACTTGCCGCGCATTAGGCCGCTCAATTCAGATGTCCGCAATATCAATAGCTTGCAGGCTGTTTTGCCTATGTTACATAGGGCAGATTCGGGTCATGTTGCTGCAATATAGGCCCGCACTACCCGGCTTGCACCGGGCGCAACGGACCTGGGGACGGTCACAATTTATCGGCGCCGGCCTTGAACAGCCCGATCATCAATTCGGTCGCGCCGTCGACCGCGCGTTGCCGCATGTTGCCCTTGCCGACGTCCTCCGCCGCTGCAAGCGGCACTTCAAGAGCGAGGCTGTCGCCGCGCCATACTTTGAGCTTGCCGATCGGCTGCCCCTTGCTCACCGGCGCCGGCACCGGCCCGGTATAGACGATGCGCGCCAACAGCCGGTCGTTGGCGTTGCGCGGCATCATCATGGTGATCGTGCCCGGAGCGACCAGCGGTACATAGCTCTCGTCGCCGCCGAACACTTTCGCCGAACCGATGGTCTGACCTTCGGCGAACAGCACGCGCGCCTCGAACCCGTGAAAACCGAAATCGAGCAGCTTGCGCGCTTCCTCGGCCCGTTCCTTGTCCGATTTGGCGCCGGTAATCACGACGATGAGGTGCAGATTGTCCTGCAACGCCGAGCCGACCAGATTAAAGCCCGCCTCCGCCGTCTCGCCGGTCTTCATGCCGTCGGCGCCGGTGACCACGCCGAGCAATGGATTGCGGTTCTGCTGGCGGATATTATTCCAGGTGAACTCGCGCAACGAAAAATACGGAAAATATTGCGGATAGGTCAGCATGATATGGCGCGCGAGCTGGCCGATGTCGCGCACCGTCACGCGCAGATTAGGATCGGGATAACCCTCGGCATTGGTAAAGGTCGAATTCTCGAGCCCAATTTCGCGGGCGCGCTTGGTCAGCATCTGGCCGAACGTGGTTTCGTTGCCGGCGACGCCTTCCGCAATCGCGATGCAGGCATCGTTTGCGGAATCGACGATGATGCCCTGGATCAGATCCTCCAGCCGGACCTGACTGTGGATCGCCGCGAACATGGTCGAGCCGTGCGACGGCGCGCCGCCCTTGCGCCAAGCGTTCTCGGAAATGACGAAGGTGTCGTCGGGCTTGACGGTACCTTTCTTGATCTCGTTGAAAATAAATTCGAGTGTCATCAGCTTGGCGAGGCTGGCCGGCGCCACGGGCATGTCGCCGTTCTTCTCGTACAGCACATTGTTGCTGTCGGAATCGAGGAGGAGCGCTGCGGGAGCACTGCTCTGGAAGCCCTCTTCCTTCTTGGCCGGCGCCGCGCTCGATGCAGCCTGCGCGGCGATTGCCGCATACAGCAGGCAGGCCAGCAGTGCGCAAGGGACCCTGCCCCGCCACTCCTTCATGCCAAAACGCACGTGCACGCCCGTCTCCGCGGTCCCATAGTCGATGTGATCTCACCCCAACATCGCGCGCACAATAGGGCATGCGCAAGCTGGGGAGCGACCAATCGACCGAGCCTCCTAGTCAGAATATCGCGATGCCTGACGGGCTATTGCGCCTTGCACATGCCCGTGAAGATGATCTGCCCGGGCCGGGCCCATGCTCGGGTCAATAGAGTCCGCGGCCGTTGAGCAGTTGGACGCCATCTATGCCGTTCGGCGTAGCGGCAAACGACATGGCGTGAGTGGTCGCCGTGACATCTGTCATCGCAGCGCTGGCATAGCTTTGAGTCCGCACCGGCGGCGGCTGCGCCGGCAGCGACGGCATGATGGATGTCGAGGCTAGCTTGACGTTCCACGGTGCCGGCGCCGCATCGTGCTCTCGCAGCGTCGCCTCGAGGATGCGGTCGTCGGAGCCTTCGAGCGGCGCCCGGCCGACATATTCGACGCGCACCGGCGCGGTGCCGCGATCGTAGAAGCCAAGAAGATGGGCCGCACGGGTCGAGACGTCGATGATGCGGTTGCCGACGTAGGGACCGCGATCATTCACGCGCACGATAATCGAGCGGCCGTTGGTAAGATTGGTCACCCGGACATAGCTCGGCAATGGCAGGGTCGGGTGCGCTGCCGAGATACCATTGGTGTCGAATAGTTCGCCATTTGCGGTGTAGCGACCGTGGAAATCGTCGCCGTACCAGGAAGCGAGGCCTTCGGCGTGATAGTGCGGGTCGTCCTGCGGGAAATAAGTCTGGCCGCCGACCACATAAGGCGAACCGACCCGATAGGTGCCGCCGCCCTTGGGCACCGGCTCGCCGGGCTGGACCACGCGCTCACTGGCGGACACCCCCCAGCGTGAATCGACGCGGCTTGAACTCGTACAATTGGCGAGCGAAAGGCACAGCATTGCGCAAGCGCTTACCGGCGCAAGGCCGCGCATTGCCGAACCTGTGCGACCCCGCATCGTCCCCGTCCCGTCCGAAACTATATCGAATTTTAGCGTGGTTAGATTGTGGCGGAAATGGACGAGGCCGCGTCCATAGTGAACAGGACGTTGCGAAAGCGGCAATCCGCGGCGCGCGGCTATTCGTAGATCGGCTTCGCCTGGGCCACGATGGCGGGCGGTACGGCGATCAGATCGCTGACGGTTTTCTGCGCCTCGTCGCCGGTCAGCGGGTGTACCGGAAGCTGCTGCTTGTCCATCTCGCCGAGGAATGCTGGATCCTTCATGGTGTCGTCGAACGCCTTACGGATGATCGCCAGATGATCGACGGGCACGTCCTTCGACATAATGAAAGGCCTGCCGACCTCGTCGCCACCATTGAGAAGGTTGAGAAGCTGCTTCTGCTCGTCGCTGGTGGCGAATTGACCGATATAGACGGCAGTCTCCGGAATTTCCGCCGGCCGATGGTTGGTAAAACGCACGAAAGAATGGGCCAAGCCCTTGCTGATCCATTCCAGCGGAATGCTGCTGTAGGACCCGCAATCGCCGTCAAGAGCGCCCTGCTCGATGGCAAGCCGCTGCTCAGCGCTGCCGGGATATCCCATGATTTGCTTAACCGGTGCGTGGAACACCTCGCGCAGCGTCGCGCCGTTGATGTAGTTGCCCGACGCCTTGCCGGTCGAACCCAGGATAAACTCTTTGCGGTGCATCATCTCGTTCCAGGTCCTCGGACCGTTATCACCGTAGCCGTAGCAAACTCTGTAATCGGGTGTGACGACGCCAACCCAGGCATAATCGCGGAAGTCGAGTTTGACCCTTTCGGGCTCGACGACGGACTGCGTGACCATGCCCGGATTGAAGATCACCATCACCGTGCCATCCTTCGGCGCAGTGAGATTGAGGTAGCGAACCGCGGTCAGGCTCCCGGCGCTCGGCATGTTCTGCACGATGACGGTCGGATTCCCGGGAATGTGATTGCCGATGTAGCGCGCAACATTGCGCGCGTAACTGTCGTAGCCGCCGGCCGGAGTAAAGCCGACGACGATACTGAACACCTTGCCCTTGTAGAAGTCGTCGGCGCGCGCGTTCGAAACTGCCGCCGGCAGTGCGATCAATGCCGCCGCCATATAAACTGCACGGTTCTTGAACATCGTCATCCCGGAATCTCGTTGCACTAATCTATATTATTGCGCATTTGGCGCTGCCACTGCTGCGACAAATGCGCAATTTGTCCGAAGCAAAATCAATCGCCTGAGCGCAATTCTTGCGTTTCTATTCGATACGCCACACATTCGCGCTCGGTGCAGCACGAGCGGGCGAGACGCGACCATTTATTTCATTGAGAAATTGCCGGTAATGTCAATGTACACGGGACGCAAAACGGAAGGGTGGCCGAGTGGTTTAAGGCACCAGTCTTGAAAACTGGCAGGGGGTCCGCTCCCTCGTGAGTTCGAATACCCCTTCCGCCAAGGCACTGTCCGCCCCGTAAGCCACCGTCCGCCGAAGTACGATAAGTCCAATAGAAATAGGCATTTATTGTGCGTCCTTGCATTTACTTGCCCGCCAAAGTCGGGTACTATCCGGGGCCTAAAACATGGGCTAGGATATGAGCGGGGGCGGCGGCTGTGGCACACACGCGCGATCGGCTTAGTACCAAAGAGATCGAAAATTACACCGCTGAGAAGTACTACGCCGATGGTGGGAACCTGTACTTTCGGGTAGCGCCCAATAACGTCCGTGGCTGGATTTTCCGCTTCGTATCCCCGGTCCACGTGTACTCAGAAGGCCAAAGGATACGGACAGCCGAAAACGCGTGATATGGGTCTCGGCTCATATCCCGATGTTGGCCTCGCCGCAGCACGTGCCGCAGCCGAAGAATTCCGAAAGCTCGTCGCGCTCGATATCGACCCTATGGATGAGCGCGAAAGGAAGCGTGCCGCAGCCGCCGAATTAGCCGCCAAGGCGATGACGTTCGACCAGTGCGCGGCGGCGTATATCAAGGCGCGCGAAGCTGGATGGCGCAACGCCAAGCACCGTCAACAATGGCCCAATACGCTCCGCACCTACGCTTCGCCCGTGTTTGGTCGGTTGCCGGTGCAAGCCGTGACGATTGACCTCGTCCTAAAAGTGATTGAGCCGCTTTGGATCGCGAAAAAGGTGGATACGGCGAGCCGCGTGCGTGGTCGCATCGAAATGATAATTGATTGGGCGACGGCACGCGGTATTCGCGCTGGCGAAAATCCGGCACGATGGCGTCTTATCAAGACGCAGTTGGCCGATCGAAACACCGTGCGCAAGGTGCAGCACCACGCCGCCCTACCCTACACCGAGCTACCGGCGTTTCTTGTACGCGTTCGTGAGCAACCCGGCATCGCAGCGCGCGCGCTTGAATGGACAATCCTAACCGCCGCTAGGACGAGCGAAACGATCGGTGCGACGGCAACCGAAATCAATACAGGCGACCGGGTGTGGATCGTTCCGGCCGAACGCATGAAGGCGGAGGTAGAGCACCGCGTACCGCTTTGTGATCGTGCCTTGGCGATCGTCGACGAATTGAAGCCGCTACGGGGCGATGACGGCATCCTCTTTCCGGGACGCCACGGCGCAATGTCCGATATGGCGATGGACGCAGTGCTGCGTCGAATGGGCTTCAAAGACGGACGCGCAACCGTGCACGGCTTTCGCAGCACGTTCCGCGATTGGGCGTCCGAATGCACCGACTATCGTCACGTGAGGTTGTCGAAAAGGCGCTAGCTCACGCCGTCGACGATAAAGTGGAAGCCGCATACCGGCGCGGCGACCTGTTCCGACAAAAGACGCCGACTAATGGACGCATGGGCAATATATTGCCGCGACGGAAAGCCTTCGGCACAGGTAATTCCGTTGCGAGCATGAGCGGCGCACTGAGCAACGCCATGGGCTGGCAAGTCGCTCGGCTAAAAGCCGCGTAATATCAATAAGCGATGGCGGAAACATTGTCCGCCAAACTGCAATTCCACGACGCGATAGACCAAAGCCAAACAGCAAGATGGTGCTGCAAACGGATATTTTTACCACGGGCGAACGCGATAAGCGTGCAAAACCAGCGCGCTACAATCGAAGGCTTGAACAATAGATACAGCAACCGAACAGTGATGTTCACTGTCAACGGATAAGTCTACCTGCCAGATTTGCCACGGAAAAACATTAAGACCGTCATACGTGCGTGCGCGCGTTAACGACATATGAATCATATAGACGCCTATAATGTTGGAAACTGGCAAAAGTGGCAGCGAAGCAACTTATCCGCTGACTGTTCGCGCTGGTAGCGGCGGTTGAGCAAATAAATCGCGTAATTTTAGACCAGCAAAACCTCGTTTGTTATTTCGCCGCGCATCTTCGAAGCCACGGCTTTCCAGCATGCTTAGGAAGCGCCTGGACGAGCCGACAAATTCGCCGGCCGCAGACGCCCATGCGTTCCAAGACGCGAACAGGTGCTCACGGGAAGCCCATCCAGAGGGATCACGCTCGCACCGCTCGTCTAGCCACGCAGCAAGCGCATCCTCACTTTCCCAAGTAAGCAGCGGTTGCGGCACGAACGGCTTGCGGCGGCTGTAAACCTTTAAGTTGCCAAAGCCGACACCCTTCAATAAGCCACGCTAAAATTCCCGGCCATTCAGCTTTCAATTTTTCCGCGAGCGTATGATCGCGCTCCGCAGCCGGGATATCCTCGACACTGCGTGCGCACCCTCTCGCGCGTGGAAGCGCCCGAAGGCCGCGCAAGAGATAAGTTATTTCGGCATTCCTGCGAAGCCGTCGCTCATGATGGCGTCGATCAATTCACCGATTGTCCAAGAAGGCAAACCGGCGGCGGCCCCGCCGTTCAATTCCGTTTCGATATCGGCGGCTGTCGGCGTTCCCTTCTCCGTCACCCAATCTTCGAAAGCTTTTGAATGTGGAAATGCCCCGAGGCTAAACAGCGTGTCCTGTGCGACTCGAAGGGCCGCGTTTGCACCTTCCAGCACATTGTCGGCCGCCTTATCTTGGGCCTGCGCGCGGGCAAGGTCGCTCGGAAATTTTAATTCCATATAATTTTGTGCCATCGCGGCCAAGGCATTGTCCGGCACGCGGTGCAGAAATTGGGGCGTTATAAAGCGCCGCGACTCGTACATCTTTCTGCGCGATGGCGATTTTTTGATTGAGAGGCAGGTCTTTTAGCGCCGCCCTAATTTCGGGATTCATCGCGTCGACGGCTAGAGAGCTAAAGGCTTTTTGGATTATTGTGGCGACTTCCGACTTATAATTGGCCGTCGCTTTCTCAATTCCGATCCGGGACAGACAAAGGCGTTTTGCCACCTTATCCATGTCTTTTCGCAAGTTGGCGGCTTTGCCGGCATCATTCAAATGCGGATTAGCATCGTACTTCGATTTTGACGCGATAAATTCCTCCGTCACGTTGATAGCACGAAGGCCGTGCGCCGCCGTCACGCGGAGGCTTTTGCTTGCGATTTTTTCCCCCAAGAAAAAAGGCGTTTTCGTATTTCAGTGGTTGCACCCAACGCTATGCTCGACATTTTAGTTTAGCTCCCTCAGTTTGGTTGATTGGTGAATTTCACTGCCAACGTTTCACAATGTGGGTAACAATGTCGCCGCCATTGCAAATAGCCGTAACCTGTAGAAACTCGGAAGCATGTCCCGCCGCGTGCCATGCGTCGCCGATGCGGAGAATTTCGCCCTCAACGTCGCAGCCCGGCTCGGCCAGCCGGTTTTCTATTGCCGGCGTGAGACACCATTTCGGAATGGCGGCGACCGTGTAGGGTTCAAAATCGTAGGTTTTATGTGACGCCACAACAAAGGCAGCGGCACCTTTTTCCTCCGAAAATCCCGCGACGTAGATTTCAGACGGATGATTGCGAAAAACCTTGTTCGCGTCGTTGAACGCATCGCCAAAGATTACGGGTGCGCTTTGTTTCATCTCGTCAAATGATCGACACATACTTAGGTATTGTGCGGCGATGCTCCCGACGAGCGGCGAACCACGGAACGCGACAACAGCGTTAAGGTGGGGAATTTGCCACTGCTTCACGGCCGGCATGCCATTCGTGCAGCCGCCATCGGTGAATACGGTCACGAAGAAATCATTGATTGCGATACCCGCGCACGACATTTGCATCATCCAATTGCGAGAGGACCGACAACGGAAACGGCACCGCCCGCAACGGCTGCACCTACTGAGCCGCTCGCGAGCGCGGGAGTCAGGAAACTAAGCGCGCCCGCGCTGACGGCAATTGCGGCCACGAGCACGGCCACGGACGCCACTAGGGCGAGCGTCTTACCATTGGCCGGTGCGAGGTGCAGCGTGACCACAACATCACGCTTGCCGACTTTAGGCCGTACTGCGTGCCACATGTGGCGTGGCACGACTTCGCCGTTGATGCAGGCCACGCCTGCCGTCTCAAACTGCGGCGGCAGGTCGGGAATCCAACTCGACTATTTCCAGAATTGACACGCCCTCCCGCTCGGACGGCTTTGTGCACTTGTCCGGAGAATGGCGCGTCACGCCAAGTAATCGGAACAGATCGCTCATAACTCAGGTCCGCCGTTGGTAAGTTGGTTGATCGCATCCTCGGTTGCGGCGACGCCTGCATCCACTTCGTCAAGCGCCGCGTGCATTCCACCGAGCGCAGCGGTGCCGCGTTGGCCAATCTTGGTCAATCGCGCCGACGCGACATTCAACTTGCGATTCAAGATCAGCCGGAAGCTGCTTTGCGTGATCGGCAAGCGCACGCATTTTGTCGCCGAGGCTTCCGCTGCGTTTCGCCGCCACGGTCGACTGTCCGATAAATGCCGGAAGGAGCATCAAGAAAATGCCCCCGATGCAACATACTCAGCACTGGCGGCATCTGCATTTTTGACGACGAGCAATGCCCCTTGGCTGTATTGCGCGGATAGCGCGGTTTTCGCGGAACGATTGGTTGCGCCGCTCGCAGGGGAAAGCGTGATGCTGCCCGTGCTCCAAGGTGAAAACGAAACGTTGAATCCAGTCGGCAAGTTGTTCGGAACCGTGACCGTCAGATTGGATGCGAAGTCGTTTTTCTCATCAGCTTACCGCAGTTCGATAACTGCAAGGTGAAGCTGGCGCTAAAGCCCTCAACGTTCGCGGTTTGGGTCGCGTAGTCGTTGTCGAAAATATCGATGGAATAGGTCACCGACACCGCCGACACCTCAAGCCGATAGTATCGATTTGTTGGGAAATGGACCGAATTGCATCTGCCCGCCGGCAACGAGTGAGAACACTTCAAGGACTGCGCCGGTTTGATTATCGACACGCTTCAACGTAGCGCTTGCGCCGGCAGCGGCGGCAACGGTAAGTGTTTGGCCCTTTAGCTGTTCAAAATTTCGAACAACATATGGCGCGCCCGGTTGCGGACCATCGGTGAGTGAAACAATTTGGAATAATAAACTCATTACGCGACCTCTTGTTGTTCGAATGATTTGAGCCAGATGGATGGCTTGAAGCACCACCAGCCGCCGCGTTTTATCGCGCCGGGCAGCACGCCCTTTTCAAGCATGTGATAAGTTGCCCGTTCGGTGCGTCGCAGATATTTTGCGATCGGCCCGACGTGCCAAATCAAATCGTTGTCAAAGTTCTCAGATTGATCTTGCGACACAGCGGACCCCGAGCGATCGCGAGCAAGTAGTTTGCTCGCTGTGGAAAACCGGAGACCTAAGTTTCGTCTCGGTTTTTAGATTTCGCTGTTCTCGCTGGTCTCGCTTACAAGTCGCTAATCTCGCTAGGCGCGTTTGCCGCACTCTTCCGACTTATTTTCAGAGTATATCGGAAATTCGTTCCAAAGTCAAAAATCTCCGCGATAGTGAATTAGGTTTTTGTTAAGCTGCGCGGCTGTGTTGTCAATTCGGAACGTGGAGGGGTATGATGGCGATGAAGATGGATGGCAAAAAAATCCTATACGATTGCTTCCTTTGCGACGTGCCTTTTCAATTTGGTCCTCACATCTACAACGGCAGATATATTGGGCAGTGGTATGTCGAAATTTGCGATCACTGTTTGCAATCCAATTGGGACGGCATAGTTCTTGAAGATCATCCGCGTCTAAAAAGACATCTTGACGCGAAAAACGTCCCGATCGCATTGAACAAAAGCGGCTGGCTGGACATTCCGCGCGCTTAAATAAAAAGCGTGCCGCACAGTTTAAGCTGATACGGCACGCGCAACGATTAGATTTTCACGCGGGCCAACGCCTCACATATGCGCCGTTCGTTTTCGACGCGCTGCCTTAAATCTCCGCGCGATTGGCGGCATGTTTGGCCTCGTCGCGCGCGGCACGTTCATTCATCTCCGATATCAGACGCGCTGCGGCGTCCACATAATTAGTCATAGCTTCGCTCCTGACGGATTAATGGTGTGAATTGCCAGTGTCGCGGAGCGTTGTGGCAGGCGAGCTAGACCTTGGCTGTGTCTGCTCGGTGCCAGCGCCTTCACGCATCTGCTGATGCGATCACAAGGCGACTAAAAAGCTGGACGGGTCGGCAAAAAAGTGGCGGTCTTACGACACCGGATCATTGGCCTTTCCGTCCAGCAAACAAATAATAGCACAACGTCAAACGCTCGTATAGAGAAGTGATGAGTTGACAGTTGCGTGATTCAAACGATCTACTTCTGAATTGGCTTTCGCCATTTTATCCACCTTTTATATTCCGCCCATTCGCGCCAGCGAATTATAGCCGAGCCTTCAGTCTGG
>CAVTFP010000036.1:0-13290 GCA_963733645.1 uncultured Alphaproteobacteria bacterium | reverse complement strand
GTGGATCGGCACCGGATTGAGGTAGTGCAATTTCTCCCTGCCCCGGCGCATGGTTGCGACGAGATTAGCGGCCTCAAGGATCGCCAGGTGCTTGCTCACCGCCTGGCGTGACATGTCGAGCCGCGCGCAGAGGTCGCCGAGCGTCTGGCCGTTGTCGGCACGCAGCCGGTCGAGCAGCTCGCGGCGGCTCTCGTCGGCCAGTGCCTTGAACACCGCATCCATGACGACAATATGCAACCATTTGGTTGCCTGTCAAGTCGAATAAAAAGGCCGGCAGGACCGGCCGTGAGTCACTGAATGCAGGCGCTCATGTACTGATTGCTGACAGTGCCCGGCACGCCGTAGAGGCCCTGCTGATGGGCGCAACGCGACGCGCGGTCCTGGAATGTCTCTGGGCCGTGCGGCAAGTTGGGAATGGGGTTTCGGCCGGGCAAAAGCGTCGGGCCCTGCTCATGCGGCAGCGCGGGGACCGCCGCGATACCGCCGCCCTCGGGCGGAATGGCCTGCGTTCGCGGCAACGGTGTCGGCAAGACCGAGCCGGAGGATCCATGCGTTACAAACACCTTGGGCGGACGATGGAGCTTGGCAACAAACTTTTCGCGGCCCAACAGCAGGCTTGCGCGAGGTGAGCGCGCGGGCGCGGCCACGGTCGCGCGATGATGGCCGGTCGTGCCGGGCTCCGGCGTCATGATCGAATAGGGATAACCCTGGTAGCCTTGCGCCGCAGCAGGAGCGACCTCGGGTGGGATCAGCGCCAACGCGCAATAGCAGACGATGAGATGGATACGAGGCATCATAACGGCCTCTCAAATCGGCACCGCGGCTTTCGATTCAACCCGGCGCTGCCGCCGGTGTTCCTTGCTTAATCTTCCGGCGCCTCGACGATTGGATCGTAGCGCTTGGCATCGAGGCCGAGCAGGTTCCACGATTGTAGCATGTGCGGCGGCAGCGGCGCGGATATGTCGAGTGTGCCGCCGCGCGGATGCGGCACGACGATGCGGCGCGCCAGAAGATGCAGCCGGTTCTGCATGCCGCCGGGCAATTCCCAGTCCTCGCGCGCAAAGTATTTCGGATCGCCGATGATCGGATGACCTATATGATCCATATGTGCGCGCAGTTGATGGGTGCGGCCGGTGACAGGCTTGAGCGAAATCCATGACAGGATCGGGCCAGCGTTATCGACCACGGCATAATAAGTCATCGCGTGGCTGGCGCCTTTGTCGCCGTGGCTGGCGATGCGCATGAAGGATTCGTCCTCGCGCTCCTCCTTGGCGAGAAATGTGGAGATGCGGCCCTGTTGAACCTTCGGCACGCCGGCAACCAGTGCCCAATAGACTTTGCGCGCCGAGCGCGAACGGAAGGTCTTGGCCAGTGCCGACGCGGCAAAACGCGTCTTGGCAACGAGAAGACAGCCTGAGGTGTCTTTGTCGAGCCGGTGCACCAACCGCGGCCGCTGGCCGTGCGCATCACGTAAAACTTCCAGCATGCCGTCGAGATGACGCGTGGTGCCGGAGCCGCCCTGCACCGCAAGTCCCATCGGCTTGTTGAGCACCAGAACGTCGGGGTCCTCGTGGAGCGTGATTGATTTCAGGAACTCGCGGGTCTTTTCGTCGGCTTCGCTCCCCGGCGGGCGCGGCTTCGGGTGGTCGAGCCGCAGTGGCGGGATGCGCACGGTCTGCCCCGCCTCCAGACGGTTCTTCGGCTGGGTGCGCTTGCCGTTGACGCGCACCTCGCCTTTGCGGATGACGCGCTGGATGTGGGAAAAACTCAGGCCCGGAAACCGCGCTTCGAAAAAGCGGTCGACCCGCATGCCGGCTTCGTCCGGCGTAACGGTTACGGTCTGGACCGCCGTCGGGAGCGCAACCGGCGCAGTTCTGAGTTCACCGTCATCCTGAGGCGGCCGCAAAGCGGCCCTCGAAGGATGAACGACCCGAGCGGCGAGACGGTCGCCCTTCGAAGGTCGCGCCGCCCGCGCCTCAGGATGACGGGAAAAATGCTTGCGCCCGTGCCTCGGGCCTGCATTCTGCTTGCCGCCGCCGGGCGGCCGTGGTCTGCGATTGTCCCTCAACTGCTGCCCCGTTCTCTGCGCAGCTTGGCCCAGTATTCCAACCGCTTCCTGATTTCCCGTTCAAAGCCGCGCTCGGGCGGATCGTAGAACTGACGACGGCCAAGACTTTCCGGGAAATAGTCCTGGCCGGAGAATGCTTCCTCGGTGTCGTGGTCATATTCGTAGCCTGAGCCGTAGCCTTCGGTCTTCATCAGCTTGGTCGGCGCATTGAGGATGTGCTTGGGTGGCAACAGCGAGCCGGCCTCTTTCGCGGTTCGCATCGCCGCGCCGAACGCCATATAGGTGGCGTTCGATTTCGGCGCGGTGGCGATATAGATCACAGCCTCTGCGATGGCGAGCTCGCCCTCGGGGCTGCCGAGAAAATCGTATGCGTCCTTCGCCGCATTGGCGACGACCAACGCCTGAGGATCGGCGAGCCCGATATCCTCGACCGCCATGCGCACGACGCGCCGCGCCAGATAAAGCGGATCCTCGCCGGCATCGAGCATGCGACAGAGATAATACAATGCAGCGTCCGCATCGGAACCACGCACCGATTTATGCAGCGCGCTAATGAGATTGTAGTGGCCGTCCTGTTTCTTGTCGTAGATCGGCGCGCGGCGCTGCACCACGCCCTGCAGCGCGGCCGCATCGAAAGTCTCGCCGTGTCGCGCCGCCCGCCAGACCTCTTCCGCAAGCGTGAGCGCGGCGCGGCCGTCGCCGTCGGCCATGCGCATGAGCGATGCACGCGCTTCGTTGTCGAGCGGCAACATCTTGTCTTCGATCGCCTCGGCGCGGGCCAAAAGCTTTTCGATTGCAGTCGCATCGAGCGGCTTGAACACCAGGACACGCGCCCGCGACAACAACGGCGCGATTAGCTCGAACGAGGGGTTTTCCGTCGTGGCGCCGACAAGGATGATGGTGCCGTCTTCGACCACCGGCAGGAAGGAATCCTGTTGCGCACGGTTGAAACGATGAATCTCGTCGACAAACAGCAGCGTCCCCTGCCCGGTCTCGCGGCGCAGGCGTGCCGCGTCGAACACTTTCTTGAGATCGGCCACACCCGAAAAGATCGCCGAAATCTGCTCAAAATACAGCTCGGTCTCGCGCGCCAGGAGCCGCGCCACCGTGGTCTTGCCGGTACCCGGCGGTCCCCAGAAGATCAGCGAACCGAGCGAGCGGGTCTCCAGCATGCGCGTAAGCGCGCCGTCAGGACCAAGCAGGTGATCCTGCCCAACTACTTCGGCGAGTTTGTCGGGACGTAGCTTATCAGCCAAGGGCCGGGGTGCGTCGCGATCGAGACCACCCGCCGCAAACAGTGTCGGCATGCCCTTCTTTGGCCGTGAGCTCATCCGCTGAACATGACAGAAATCTGTTGGCCGCCGCGCAGGATGGTGATGCGCCATTGTCGCCCACCGGCGCTGGCGATGCGCTCCAGGTCGGCCGACTTGGCGATCGCCTGGCCGTTGACCGACACCACAATGTCGCCCTTCTGAAATCCGATCGATTGGGCCGCGGAACCGTTGGCGACATTGGTGATGACTACGCCTTGGGTCTGCGAGTCGAGCCGCAATTCGTCGGCCAGCGCCGGCGACAGGTTTGCCACCGACACGCCGAGGAAAGGCGAGTTGGCGCGGATTTCGACTTCATTGCGCGGCGCATCGGGCAGGGCCTGGAGCGACACTGTAGCGACCACTTCCTTGCCCTGCCGCATCAACCCGATCTTGGCCTCGCCGCCGAGCGGCTTGGTGGCGAAGCGATAATCGAAGGCATTGGGATCCTCGACGGTCACGCCGTCGACGCTGACGAGGAGGTCGCCGGTCTTGATACCGGCCCGCGCGGCCGGGCCGTCGGCCGTGACGTTTGCGACCAGCGCGCCGCTTGGACGTTTCAGCCCGAGACTCTCGGCGATCTCGGGCGTCACTTCCTGGAGCTTGGCGCCGAGCCACGGCCGCTTGACCAGAGCACTACCACCCTGCGCCGACGCCACCACCACCCGCACCATATTGGCCGGGATGGCAAAGCCGATACCATTCGAACCGCCAGAGCGCGTATAGATCGCCGAGTTGATGCCGACGAGCCTGCCGCTGAGATCAACCAGCGCGCCGCCGGAATTCCCGGGATTGATGGCGGCGTCGGTCTGGATGAAGAACTGATAGTCGCTGGTGCCGACCTGGCTGCGCGCCAGTGCCGAGACGATGCCGTGGGTCACTGTCTGGCCGACGCCAAACGGATCGCCGATCGCCAGCACCACGTCACCGACCTGCAACTCGTCCGAATTGGCAAATTCGAGCGTGGGAAATCGCTCGCCAGCGCCTTTGATCCGCAGCACCGCGAGATCGCTGCGCTGGTCCTTCAAGACGATCTCGGCATCGAATTCGCGCTTGTCGGCGAGCGCGACTTTCACTTCGCTGGCGTCGGCGATGACGTGGAAATTGGTCACCACCAGGCCCGAGGGATCGACAATGACGCCTGAACCGAGCGAACGTTCCACCTGCTCGCGCGGCATGCCGCCGCCGCCGAAGAACTGGCGAAAAAACGGATCGGCCATGAACGGATTGTTGTTGGCGACAACGTGCTGGGCATAGACGTTGACCACCGCCGGCGCCACGCGCTGCACAACCGGAGCGAATGAGAGGGCAAGCTGCGCCGCCGAGGTGGGGACCTGGCGCTGCTGCGCGCCGGCCGGAAGCGCCGCCAGCCCCGAGGCGACCAGCGCTGCCGCGACTGATACCGTTACAAACGAGCGCGTCAAACGCGGCATAAGGAAAATCCCAATTCTCCGCGGCTATATAGGCAACTAACAGCGGCATTAGAAGGGCATTTCCGCCGCTGCCGTCAGTCCTTCGGTGGCACCGTGCGAAGCCAGGCAATGACGGCGTCGAGGTCGGCGTCGGTCATCTTGGCATAATACTGGAAGCCCATCGGGGGCTTGAGGTGATTACCGTCCTTGTCGATGCCTTGTGTGATGGCGCGCTTGATATCGGCGTCGGTCCAGTCGCCGATGCCTTTGGTCTTGCTCGAGGTAATATTGCGCGACGTCGACACGCCCCATGGACCGGGAAATTCCTGCCCGCCGGCGCCCATCGCATTCTGGAAATCCTGAACGCCTTTTTCCCTGGCGGTGTGGCACTCCATGCAATGCCCGATTGTGGCGAGGTAGAAGCCGCGCTTGACCTTGTCATTGAGGTCGGTCGAATTGATTGGCTTCTCGGCGCCGGGAAAGATCTGATGCGGCACAGGCATTTTGTAGATCGAATCCGGCACCTTATTGCTGACCGGCTTGATGCTTTGCAGATAGGCAACAATCGCGTCGAGATCGCTTGGCAACAGGATGCGATAGAAGCCTGTCGGCATGACGACGATCTGCACACCGGTCGGCAAAGTATTGTCGAGGATCAGCTTCTTGATATCGGCCGCACTCCAGGTACCGATCCCGGTGTCCTTGTCCGGTGTGATGTTGGGCGTGGTTACGTCGAAGGGCGGCTCGTTGAAACGCAAGCCGCCGGAAAAATCCTTACCCGCGACGACGTTCGGCGGGCCTTTCGGCGAATGACAATTGCCGCAAGTCATTATGGTGTTGACGAGGTAGCTGCCGCGCTCGACCGCTGTGTCCGCATACGCCGTGCCGCCGACAACCATCGCCGAAAACGACAATACCGAAAACGACAGTGCCGCAAGCGAGAATTTTGCAAGATTTATCATGACGCCCCCTGCCCGTGTCGCGGCCACAATAAGGGGAGTCCGTTCGTTCGCCAAACAGAACGGCGGCGGCGACCGGAAGTGCGCGCAGACTGTAAAACGACTAAGGGGCGGCACGGCCGCCCCTTAGGGAGATACGAGCGCCGGCGACTAGGCGATCGCGCCGGCAGGCTCTGCAATGCGCGCCTGGACCGGCCCGGAATCCAGGCCTTTGGCCTCGACATCGCGATCGACAAATTCAATCACCGCGACCGGCGCGGAATCGCCGTAGCGAAAGCCGGCTTTCATGACCCGGGTGTAGCCGCCGTTGCGATCCTTGTAACGCGGGCCTATCACGTCGAATAGCTTCTTCACCATGGCGAGGTCGCGCATCTGCGCTATCGCCTGCCGACGCGCATGCAGGTCGCCGCGCTTGCCGAGCGTGACCAGCTTCTCGACGATCGGACGGATATCCTTCGCCTTCGGCAACGTCGTCGTGATCTGCTCATGCTTGATCAGCGCCGCGCACAGGTTTGCCAGCATCGCCTTGCGATGATCCGAACGCCGGCTGAACTTGCGATGGGTCTTTGCGTGACGCATGTCGTCGTTCCTAACATTCACTCACTCGTCATGCCCGGCGATTGGACTAGCCAGGCGAGGACGCGTCTCAGTAATGATCCTCAAACCGCTTGGCCAGTTCGTCGATGTTTTCCGGCGGCCACCCGGGAACTTCCATGCCGAGATGCAGGCCCATCTGCACCAGCACTTCCTTGATCTCGTTGAGGGACTTGCGGCCGAAATTCGGCGTGCGCAGCATTTCTGCCTCGGTCTTCTGAACGAGATCGCCGATATAGACGATGTTGTCGTTCTTCAGGCAGTTCGCCGAACGCACCGACAGTTCGAGCTCGTCGACCTTCTTGAGGAACGCCGGATTGAACGCCAGATCCGGGATCGGCGCGCTGCTGGTCTCGCGCTTGGGTTCTTCGAAATTGACGAACACGTTGAGCTGGTCTTGCAGGATGCGCGCGGCATAGGCGAGCGCATCTTCCGGGCTCAGGGCGCCGTTGGTCTCGATCGTCAGCGTGAGCTTGTCGTAGTCGAGAATTTGGCCCTCGCGCGTGTTCTCAACCTTGTAGGAAACCTTGCGCACCGGAGAATACATGCTGTCGACCGGGATGAGCCCGATCGGCGCATCCTCCGGGCGGTTGCGTTCGGCCGGGATGTAGCCCTTGCCGGTATTCACCGTGAATTCCATGCGGATCTCGGCGCCCTCGTCCAGCGTGCACAGCACGAGGTCGGGGTTGAGCACCACGACATCGCCAACGGTCTGAATGTCGCTCGCCGTCACCGTGCCGGGACCCTGCTTCTTGACCACCATGCGCTTGGGTCCATCGCCCTGCATCCTGATGGCAATGTCCTTGATGTTGAGCACGATGTCGGTCACGTCCTCGCGCACGCCGGCGATCGACGAGAATTCGTGCAGCACGCCGTCGATGTGCACAGATTGCACCGCCGCGCCTTGCAGCGACGACAGCAAGATACGCCGCAGGGCATTGCCAAGCGTCACACCGAAGCCGCGTTCAAGCGGTTCGGCAATAACGGTGGCCGTGCGCCGCGTATCGGAGCCGGGGCTGACCTGCAACTTGCTCGGTCGGATCAATTCCTGCCAATTCTTCTGAATCGTCACGTTATCACCCATCGCGTTGAGCGGCGCGAATGCCTCGCGCGCCCCACTCCGCTCCGTGGGGCCAAGATCGAGCGGCGGCAAACGGTCCACATGTTCCATCGGCCGGTCCTAAACACGCCGCCGCTTGCGCGGGCGACATCCGTTGTGCGGGATCGTCGTCACGTCGCGAATCGACGTGATCGTGAAGCCGGCCGCTTGCAATGAGCGCAGCGCCGACTCGCGGCCGGAGCCGGGGCCCGCGACCTCGACTTCCAACGTGCGCATGCCGTGCTCCTGCGCCTTCTTGGCGGCGTCTTCGGCGGCGACCTGCGCCGCGTACGGAGTCGACTTACGCGAGCCCTTGAAACCCATCGTTCCTGACGATGACCAGGCAATCGTATTGCCTTGCACGTCGGTGATCGTGATCATCGTGTTGTTGAACGTGGCATTCACGTGCGCAACGCCCGAAGCGATGTTTTTACGTTCGCGTCGGCGTACGCGCGTGGCATCCTTACCCATTCTGAACCCTTTCGAAGATCGGCACCGGCCGCTCCGGCGCCGTCAAATATTCTGTTTGACGCGTTATTTCTTCTTCCCGGCAATTGCCTTGGCCGGCCCCTTGCGGGTGCGCGCGTTGGTGTGGGTGCGCTGACCGCGCACCGGCAAGCTGCGGCGATGGCGCAGACCGCGGTAGCACCCGAGATCCATCAGCCGCTTGATGTTCATCGCGACTTCGCGCCGCAGATCGCCTTCGACGACGTAATCGCGGTCGATCACTTCGCGGAGTTGAAGAACCTCCTGATCGGTCAATTGCGACACCCGGCGCGATTCGGGCATCGATACTTTTTGCAAAATCTCCTTGGCCTTGGCGTTGCCAATGCCGTGGATATATTGCAGCGCGATCACAACGCGCTTGTTGGTCGGTATATTGACACCGGCGATACGAGCCACTTCTGCTACTCCCTGTGACAGTCAGCAGTACCCGGCCTGGCGAGCCGCCGCTGTCCGTCGGTTCCAATGTCACTAAAAGAGGCCACCGAACGTAAAAAACCAGCGCCTGCCTGCCCCCCTTGGGGCTTGGCATCGCTGCTAAATCTCCGACTGGATATTCGAGGCTTATTAATGGATTCCCTGCGCTTTCGTCAACCTCGGATAGCTATTTCGTGCACAAAACGATTCATCGGCGGGTTCCCCGTTCGAGGGCGAGCGCAACTTTGCGAGAGCGGGCTGCCAATCTGTGCGCCGCAGCAGGTTCGCCGGCTTTTGGCTTCAGGTTTACGGACTTTTTTCCTATAATGGTGCTTCGTTCTCGCCTTACGGGTTGAGCTGCTCGCTTTTTTTTTGAGCTGACTGGCAACTCGGCGGCGATTCCAGCGGCAGCGCCTCATCGATGGCGGCTGTCACCTCCGGGATCGGCGCCATGCCATTAACGGTGCGCAGCAAGTTTTTCCCCCTGTAATAGGCGACCAACGGCGCCGTCTGCGCCCGATAGGCCTCCAGCCGCTGCCGCAACACTTCGGGATTGTCGTCGCTGCGCAGCGCCTCGCCGCGCGCCTGCATTTCGGCGATCCGGCTTTCGATGCGTCTGAGCAGGGCGGCCTCGTCGACTTTCAACTCGATGACCACGTTGAGCGACTGCCCCTTGTCTGCAAGCAGTTGGTCAAGCGCCTCGGCTTGCGGCACCGTGCGCGGGAAGCCGTCGAGGATGAACCCCTTTCGCGCATCGGGCTCGTCGATGCGCTGGCCCACAATGCCAACAACAATGTTGTCCGGCACCAGGCCGCCGCGCGCCATGATGTCTTTCGCCTGGAGGCCGATCGGCGTACCCGCCTTCACCGCTTCGCGCAGCATTTCACCCGTGGAGAGTTGAACGATCCCGTATTTGGCGACGAGACGCAAAGCCTGCGTTCCCTTGCCAGCCCCCGGCGGGCCGAGCAGGATCAATCTCATCGACGGCGCCCCCTTAGTTTCGACCGTTTGATCAGTCCTTCATATTGGTGCGCGAGCAGGTAGCCCTGCACTTGCGCCACCGTATCCATCGTCACATTGACGACGATGAGCAGCGAAGTGCCGCCGAAATAAAACGGCACCGCCGCGTAAGAGATCAGCATTTCCGGGAACAGGCAGACGATCGCGAGATAGCCTGCACCTATCACCGTAATCCGCGACAGTACATAATCGATGTACTCGGCCGTGCGTTCGCCGGGCCGGATGCCCGGGATGAAGCCGCCGTGCTTTTTGAGATTGTCGGCAGTCTCGGTCGGGTTGAACACGATCGCCGTGTAGAAGAAGGCGAAGAAGACGATCAAGCCGACATAGAGCAGCAAAAAGAGCGGCCGGCCGTGGGCAAGCTGCGTGGTGATGGTGGTGAGCCAGCCCGGGCCCTGGCCCGCGGTAAAGTTGGCGATCGTCGTCGGCAACAGCAGCAGCGACGAGGCGAAGATCGGCGGAATCACTCCCGACGTATTGAGCTTGAGCGGCAGATGCGAGGACTGCCCCTCGAACATGCGATTGCCGACCTGGCGCTTGGGATACTGAATCAGAAGCCGGCGCTGGGCGCGCTCCATGAAGACTATGAACGCGACGACGGCGACCGCCACCACCAGCACGATGAGGATCAGGCCGGTTGACAGCGCGCCCTGGCGGCCGAGTTCGAGCGTGCCCGCGATGGCGGTAGGCAGTTGCGCGACAATGCCCGACATGATGATGAGCGACGTGCCATTGCCGATGCCGCGCTGGGTAATCTGCTCGCCGAGCCACATCAGGAACACGGTGCCACCCGTGAGCGTGATCACGGTCGAAATGCGAAAGAACAGGCCCGGAGCGGCAACAACCCCCTGCGCGCCTTCCAGCCCGACCGCAATGCCGTAGGCTTGGACCGCCGCCAGCAGCACCGTCAGATAGCGAGTGTACTGGTTGATCATCTTGCGCCCCGCTTCGCCCTCTTTCTTGAGCTGTTCGAGGGTCGGTGACACCGTCGTCATCAACTGAATGATGATCGAGGCCGAAATGTACGGCATGATGTTGAGCGCGAAGATCGCCATGCGGTGGATGCCGCCGCCGGCGAACATGTTGAACATGCCCAAAATGCCGCCGGACTGGGACTGGAAGATCTGGTCCCAGGCATTGGGATCGATGCCGGGCAGCGGAATGTAGGTGCCGAGCCGATAAACTAGCAGCGCTCCGAGCGTAAACCAGATGCGTTTCTTCAGCTCTTCGGCCTTGGCGAGCGCCGAAAAGTTGAGGTTGGCTGCCAGTTGTTCTGCTGCAGAGGCCATCCGCCGATGCTCCGTGGGATTCGTTTAAGAACCCGCCCTATATGGTGATCAGGCCGCCTGTTCGCTCGGTTCCCGCTTTGGCGCCAGGATCTCGACCGAGCCGCCGGCCTTCTCTACCGCTGCGACTGCCGATTTGGACGCCCCGAACACCGCCAATGTGACCTTGGCCTTGATTTCACCGTCGCCGAGCAGCCGAACGCCGTCCTTGGCCCGGCGCAGCATGCCGGCCTTGACCAGCGCCGCAGCGTCGATCTTACCGGAGGCATCAAGACTGCCGGCGTCGATCGCAGCCTGCAGCTTACCGAGGTTTATCTCGTTGAGCTTGCGGGCAAATTTCGTGTTCTTGAAGCCGCGCTTGGGCAACCTGCGATGTAACGGCATCTGGCCGCCTTCAAAACCCTTGATGCGCACGCCGGAACGCGCGGTCTGGCCCTTGCCGCCGCGACCGCCAGTTTTGCCCTTGCCGGAGCCGATGCCGCGGCCGATGCGCTTTCGTGTCTGGCGGGCGCCGGGACGGCCGGAGAGTTCGTGCAGTTTCATAGCGCCTACTTCTCCACCACTTCGACGAGATGCGCGACCTTGGCGATCATGCCGCGCGTCTGCGGCGAGTCGACCAATTCGGCAACGCGGCCGATCTTGTTGAGCTTGAGACCGACCAGCGTTTCGCGCTGGCGATGATGCCGGCGCTGTGGGCTGCCGGTCTGCATCACCTTGACGGTCTTGCCGGAATGTTTGGCGTCACTCATCGCAGGCTCCCGAACCTTCAATCTGCCGCTGCCGCATCGGAATCGACGTCGCGGCGGCGCGCCTGCAAGGCTGAGACTTTGACGTTGCGCCGCGCGGCCACGGAACGCGGCGAGTCCTGGTGCTTGAGCGCATCGAAGGTGGCGCGCACGACATTGTACGGATTCGACGTGCCGATCGACTTCGCCACCACGTCCTGGACGCCGAGCGTTTCAAACACCGCGCGCATCGGACCGCCGGCAATGATGCCGGTGCCGGGAGGCGCGGCGCGCAAAAAGACTTTGCCGGCACCGTGACGGCCTGCCACGTCGTGATGCAGCGTGCGACCTTCGCGCAACGGCACGCGGGTCAGAGCGCGCTTGGCGGCATCGGTCGCCTTACGGATCGCCTCCGGCACCTCGCGCGCCTTGCCGTGACCGAAGCCCGCCCGGCCCTTTTGATCGCCGACAATGACCAATGCGGCAAAGCCGAAGCGGCGACCGCCCTTGACGACTTTGGCAACGCGATTGATGTGAACGAGCTTGTCGACAAACTCGCTATCGCGATCCTCGTTTCGCCGACCGTGTGGTTCACGTGCCATGTATGTGCGCCATTTTCATCGATCCAGTTCGCCTTGTTCCGTTGCTCAGAAGTTCAGTCCGCCCTCGCGCGCCGCGTCGGCGAGCGCCTTGACGCGGCCGTGATAGAGATAGCCGCCACGGTCGAACACCACATCCTTGATGCCCTTTTCCTGGGCGCGCTGGGCGATCAGTTTGCCCACCGCTTTCGCCGCATCGACGCTGGCGCCGGTTTTCAAGCCTTCGCGCGCCGTCTTTTCCATGGTCGACGCCGAAGCAAGCGTGACACCCTGACCATCGTCGATGACCTGGGCGTAGATATGCTTCGACGAGCGGAAAACGGACAACCGCTTGCGGTCACTTTTCATCGCAGCGCGCAGCAGAGTGCCGCGCACCCGCCCCTTGCGCCGCATAATCCTGTCGCTCAACTTGCTCATCACGCGGCTCCGTTATTTCTTCTTGCCTTCCTTGCGGAAGATACGCTCGGCGGCGTACTTGATGCCTTTGCCCTTGTAGGGCTCCGGCGGCCGATAATCGCGGATCTCGGCGGCGACCTGCCCCACCTTCTGGCGGTCGGCGCCGGTAATGATGATCTCGACTGGCCGTGGCGTCGCGATCGTGATGCCTTCGGGGATCGCGTAGACGATGTCGTGGCTGTAGCCGAGCGCGATTTGTCAGATTCTTGCCTTGCACGGCGGCGCGGTAGCCGACGCCGTTGATCTCCAGCCGCTGCTCGAAACCCTTGGTGACACCGGCAATGAGATTGGCGATCAGTGTACGCGAGGTGCCCCACTGCGAGCGGGCGCGCTTGGTGTCATTGCGCGGATCGACCTTGATCTGGCCGTCGTCGAGCTTCACCGCGACGTCGTCGGGGACCACGAAAGACAATGCGCCCTTCGGGCCTTTGACCTTCACGGTCTGGCCTTCGACATTGGCGGTGATGCCCGAAGGCACAGGGACTGGTTTTTTGCCGATCGGGCATCAGAACACCGTGCAAAGGATTTCGCCGCCGACATTGGCGTCGCGCGCGGCGTGGTCGGCCATGACACCTTTCGGCGTCGAGACGATGGCGACGCCGAGACCATTATTGATGCGCGGCAGATTCTTGACCGAGGTGTAAACCCGGCGGCCGGGCTTGGAAATGCGCTCGATCTCCCGGATGACGGGCTCGCCGTCGAAATATTTGAGTTCGATGTCGAGTTCAGCGCGGCCTTCGCGCTCAGTCACTGAGTAGCCGCGGATGTAACCCTCTGTCTTGAGCACTTCGAGCACGCTTTCACGAAGCCTGGAACTCGGACAGGTAACCTTGCCCTTGTT
>CAVTFP010000035.1:0-44131 GCA_963733645.1 uncultured Alphaproteobacteria bacterium | reverse complement strand
CTTCGTGGTCGAGCAGAACCGCGACGCCCAGTTGCGCTCGCTGATCGTGAACGAGTGCGGCATCGATCCAGTGCGCCTGGTTCCGGTGCTGCACTACGATGGCACGCCGATCACCGCGCGCTTCATCGCCCGCGCCATCGGCGAACATCTTGATGCGCTGAAAGTCACGCCGCTGCGGAAGGTGGGGGCATGAACGCATCTTTTATTTTGTCATGTCCGACCTTGTGCCGCGCATCCCGATCAATCTGGCAAGGCATTTCCAAGGCCTTCGTCATGGCCGGAAAAGTCCGGCAATGACGAAGCAACCGGGTAAATGATCCCATGACCTACGTCGTCAAACCGAAATTCCATCATCCCGAACTGCCCAAGAACTCGCTTGGCTATACGCATCGCGACTATGAGGGCAAGATTTCGACGCTGTGCGCTGGCTGTGGCCATGACTTCGATCACCGCCTCGATCATCGAGGCCTGCTTCGAGCTCGTCGATCGAGCCGCACCGCGTCGCCAAGATTTCCGGCATCGGCTGCTCGTCGAAAACCCCTGATTACTTCCTCAATGCCTCGCACGGCTTCAACTCGGTGCATGGCCGCATGCCGTCGGTACTCACCGGCGCCAACCTCGCCAACCGCGACCTGATCTATCTCGGCGTTTCCGGTGACGGCGATTCCGCCTCGATCGGCTTCGGTCAGTTCGCCCATGTCATGCGCCGCGGCGTCAATATGACCTATATCGTCGAGAACAACGGCGTGTACGGCCTGACCAAGGGGCAGTTCTCCGCCACCGCCGATCGCGGCTCCAAATCCAAGCGCGGCATCGCCAACACCGACAGCGCGATCGACATGGTCAGCATCGCGCTGCAACTGGGCGCGACATTCGTCGCCCGCTCATTCTCCGGCGACAAAAAGCAGCTTGTCCCACTGATCAAGGCCGCGATCGAGCATCAAGGCGCGGCTTTTGTCGACGTGCATCTCGCCGTGCGTCGCTTTCAACAACCATGCCGGCTCGACCAAGAGCTTCGATTACGTGCGCGAGCACAACGAGGCGGTCAACTTCCTTGATTTCATGACCGGCCGTGCGCCGATCCATATCGATTATGCGCCCGGCACGGTTGAACTAGTCGAACAGCACGACGGTACGACGCTCGCGCTGCGCAAGCTAAATTCCGAATACGACGTGCACGACCGGCTCGCCGCGATGAGCTTCCTGCAACATCATGCCGCCAAGGGACAGATCGTCACCGGTCTGCTTTACGTCGCTGAAGAGGCCGAGGACCTGCACGGCCATCTCAACACTGTCGAGACCTCGCTCAATGCGATGGATGAGAAAGAGCTGTGCCCAGGATCAGCGGCGCTGGAAAAAATCAACGCCAGTCTGCGCTGATTAATTCAGCCGTTTGATCGCCTCGAACATCTCGCGCGGCGGCTCCAGCGCGACCGAAAGAGGCTTACCGGTTTCAAGCAGACTTTTCAGGCTTGATAGCACTGCAGGCCAGCCGGATCGTCCACCTGACAGAATTGCTTCCGGCACGTTCCACGAATGGGCTTCGGTCATGATGAGCCGCACCGCCTCGCCGGCCTGCGCGATCTCGTAGCTGACGAGACATTCCGGAAGCTTGCGGAACTCCTCGGGCCATTCGACCTTCCAAGTGATCTTTAGAACTCGGGGCGGATCCCACTCGACGACCTTGCCGCGCACATTGATACGGCCGTCGGACAGTTTCAGCGCGAAAGCGCCGCCGCGCTTTGGCTCAATCTCGAGGTTGCGGTCCCAGAAGTATTTCCGGGTGAAATCGGACGATGTCAGCGCCTGCCACACTTTTTCAGGCGTTGAGGCAATGTAAGTCACATAGACCGTCTTCGGCTCGAACTTGGCCATTTACTTCATGTTCTCCGGCCAACGCCGCGTGGCTTCAAGCGACTCGCCAGTTTCCAGCAAGCTTTTCAGGCTGGCGAGAATCGCGGGCCATCCGTTCGACACCGCCTCGATCAGTTTCGATCCCGGCTGTTCACTCTCGTGTGTGAGCGTCAGCTTGACCATGTCGCCCTGCTGTTCGAGTTCGTAGGTCAGCCGCGAGTGAGGCTCGACGCGAAGCTCCGGCCGGAACTGGTTCTGCCATGTCAGGACGAGACGGCGGTGCGGCTCGAATTCGACGATCTCGCCGGCGTCGGCGACCCGGCCGTCGGGGATCATGATCCGCCACGGCGAGCCGACCTTCCAGTCGGATTCCTGGGTTGTCCCCGCCCAATACTGCTTTGTGAACTCCGGCTCGATCAGCGCCCGCCAAAGTTTTTCCGGCGTGGTGCGGATATAGGTGACGTACACGAACTTCGGCTTGTCGCTCACCGAGCCGCCCCCGCCATCTGCGGCTCCGCGTCGTCGTACCAGGGCGCGCGCAAGACCCGACCACCTTCGACAAAGCTCTTGAGGCTCGATAGCACCAGCGGCCATCCCTTGCTGATGGGTTCGAACACCTGGCTGCCCGGCTCGAAGCCATCGTGGACAACGGTGAGCTTGACCTGGTCCTTGTACGACTCGATCTCGAACGTGACTCGCGACGGCGCCTCCCCGTCCATGCCGCCGTGATGCGGCTGGAACGAGTAGGCAAGCCGCCGCGGCGGATCACATTCCAGCACAGTGCCGGTAATGTCTTTGTTTCTCTCGCGCGGAAGCTTGAGCGCGAAAGGCGAACCCACCTTCCAGTCGGATACGGCGCGAGCGCCATGCCAGTAGCGCTCGGACATCTCCGCGCTGGTCAATGCCTCGAACACCTTTTCGGCGGTCGACGCGATATAGATCACGTACACAAATTTCGGCTTGTCACTCATCACGCGTCTCCAATGCCTGTTTCATGTCGCTGAGCGCCTGCAATCGCGAGCGCTCGAATTTCCCGATCCAGCGCTCGCCGATCTCGTGGATCGGCACCGGATTGAGGTAGTGCAATTTCTCCCGGCCGCGCCGCACGGTGGCGACGAGATTAGCGGCCTCAAGGATCGCCAGATGCTTGCTCACCGCCTGGCGCGACATGTCGAGCCGCGCGCAGAGGTCGCCGAGCGTCTGGCCGTTATCGGCACGCAGCCGGTCGAGCAGCTCGCGGCGGCTCTCGTCGGCCAGTGCCTTGAACACCGCATCCATGACGACAATATGCAACCATTTGGTTGCCTGTCAAGTCGAATAAAAATGCCGGTAGGACCGGCCGTGAAGTCACTGAATGCAGGCGCTCATGTACTGATTGCTGGCAGTGCCCGGCACGCCGTAGAGGCCCTGCTGATGGGCGCAACGCGACGCGCTATCCTGGAAGGTCTCTGGCGCCGTGCGGCAAGTTGGGGATGGGGTTTCGGCCGGGCAAAAGCGTCGGGCCCTGCTCGTGCGGCAACGCCGGGGACCGCCGCGATACCGCCGCCCTCGGGCGGAATGGCCTGCGTTCGCGGCAACGGTGTCGGCAAGACCGAGCCGGAGGATCCGTGCTTACAAACACCTTCGGGCGGACGATGGAGCTTGGCGACAAACTTTTCGCGGCCCAACAGGCTCGCGCGAGGTGAGCGCGCAGGCGCCACCGCAGTCGCGCGATGATGGCCGGCCGTGCCGGGCTCCGGCGTCATGATCGAATAGGGATAGCCTTGGTAACCTTGCGCCGCAGCAGGGGCACCTCGGGTGGCGATCAGCGCCAGCGCGCAGTAGCAGACGATGAGACGGATACGAGGCACCATAACAGCCTCTCAAATCGGCACCGCAGCTTTCAATTCAACCCGGCGCTGCTGCCGGTGTTCCTTGCTTACTACTCTTCCGGAGCCTCGACGATTGGATCGTAGCGCTTGGCATCGAGGCCGAGCAGGTTCCACGATTGCAGCATGTGCGGCGGCAGCGGCGCGGATATGTCGAGTGTGCCGCCGCGCGGATGCGGCACGACGATGCGACGCGCCAGAAGATGCAGCCGGTCCTGCATGCCGCCGGGCAATTCCCAGTCCTCGCGCGCAAAGTATTTCGGATCGCCGATGATCGGGTGACCTATATGATCCATGTGTGCGCGCAGTTGATGGGTGCGGCCCGTGACAGGCTTGAGCGAAATCCATGACAGTATCGGGCCGGCGTTATCGACCACGGCATAATAAGTCATCGCGTGGCTGGCGCCTTTGTCGCCGTGGTTAGCGATGCGCATGAAGGATTCGTCCTCGCGCTCCTCCTTGGCGAGAAACGTGGAGATGCGGCCCTGATGCAGCTTCGGCACGCCGGCAACCAGCGCCCAATAAACTTTCCGCGCCGAGCGTGAGCGGAAGGTCTTGGCCAAGGCCGACGCGGCAAATCGCGTCTTGGCGACGAGGAGACAGCCTGAGGTGTCCTTGTCGAGCCGATGCACCAGCCGCGGCCGCTGGCCGTGCGCATCGCGCAAAACTTCCAGCATGCCGTCGAGATGACGCGTGGTACCGGAGCCGCCCTGTACCGCAAGCCCCATCGGCTTATTGAGCACCAGAACGTCGGGGTCCTCGTGGAGCGTGATCGATTTCAGGAACTCCCGGGTCTTTTCGTCGGCTTCGCTCCCCGTCGCGCGCGGCTTCGGCTGATCGAGCCGCAGCGGCGGGATGCGCACAGTCTGCCCCGCCTCCAGCCGGTTCTTCGGCTGGGTGCGCTTGCCGTTGACGCGCACCTCGCCTTTGCGGATGACGCGCTGGATGTGGGAAAAACTCAGGCCGGGAAAACGCGCCTCGAAGAAGCGGTCGACCCGCATGCCGGCTTCGTCCGGCGTAACGGCGACGTTTTGCACGTTTGTCGGCAGCGGCAGCGATGAAGCTTCCCGTTCTCCGTCATCCTGAAGCGGGCGCGAAGCGGCCCTTGGAGGATGCCGATCCGCCCGCCCGGGCCTTCGTCCCATCGAAATAGGGCTCGCCCGATTTCGAGTTTGACATTACCCAAATCGGCATTAGGCGATTTGGATGGCTCGCTTTCGCTCGCGCCTCTGGATGGCGGGAAACAACTTTGCCGTGTTGGCGTCTCGGCCCAGCGGTCTGCTTGCCGCCACTGGGCTGCCGTGGTCTGCGATTGTCCCTCAACTGCTGCCCCGTTCTCTGCGCAGCTTGGACCAGTATTCCAGCCGCTTCCTGATTTCCCGTTCGAAGCCGCGCTCGGGCGGATCGTAGAACTGACGACGGCCAAGGCTTTCCGGGAAATAGTCCTGGCCGGAGAATGCTTCCTCGGTGTCGTGGTCGTATTCGTAGCCCGAACCATAGCCTTCGGTCTTCATCAGCTTGGTCGGCGCGTTGAGGATGTGCTTGGGCGGCAACAGCGAGCCGGCCTCTTTCGCGGTTCGCATCGCCGCACCGAACGCCACATAGGTGGCGTTCGATTTCGGCGCGGTGGCGATATAGATCACGGCCTCGGCGATGGCGAGCTCGCCCTCGGGGCTGCCGAGAAAATCGTAGCGTCCTTCGCCGCATTGGCGACGACCAGCGCCTGCGGATCGGCGAGCCCGATATCCTCGACCGCCATGCGCACGACGCGACGCGCCAGATAGAGCGGATCCTCGCCGGCATCGAGCATGCGGCAGAGATAATACAATGCTGCATCCGCATCGGAGCCGCGCACCGATTTATGCAGCGCGCTGATGAGATTGTAGTGGCCATCCTGTTTCTTGTCGTAGATCGGCGCGCGCCGCTGCACTACGCCTTGCAGGGCGGCCGCATCGAAAGTCTCGCCGTGACGTGCTGCCCGCCAGACCTCTTCCGCGAGCGTGAGCGCGGCACGGCCGTCGCCATCGGCCATGCGCAGCAGCGACGCGCGCGCCTCTTCGTCAAGCGGCAGCATCTTGCCTTCGATCGCCTCGGCACGAACCAGAAGTCTTTCGATCGCCGCAGCATCGAGCGGCTTGAACACCAGGACGCGCGCCCGCGACAATAGCGGCGCAATCAGCTCGAACGAGGGATTTTCCGTCGTCGCGCCGACAAGGACGATGGTGCCGTCTTCGACCACCGGCAGGAAGGAATCCTGTTGCGCGCGGTTGAAGCGGTGAATCTCGTCGACGAACAGCAACGTCCCCTGCCCGGTCTCGCGGCGCAGCCGAGCCGCATCGAACACTTTCTTGAGATCGGCAACGCCGGAAAAAATCGCCGAAATCTGCTCGAAATAAAGTTCGGTCTCGCGCGCCAGGAGGCGCGCCACCGTGGTCTTGCCGGTTCCCGGCGGTCCCCAGAAGATCAGAGAGCCGAGCGAGCGGGTTTCCAGCATGCGTGTGAGCGTGCCGTCCGGTCCGAGCAAATGATCCTGCCCGACCACGTCCGCCAGCTTGTCGGGACGTAGCTTATCGGCCAAGGGACGTGGTGCGTCGCGGTCGAGGCCGCCCGCCGCGAACAGTGTCGGCATGCCCTTCTTTGGCCGGGAGCTCATCCGCTGAACATGACTGAAATCTGTTGGCCGCCACGCGGGATGGTAATCCGCCATTGCCGAACGCCGGCACTGGCGATGCGCTCCAGATCGGACGACTTGGCGACGGTCTGGCCGTTGACCGACACGACGATGTCGCCCTTCTGAAATCCGACCGATTGAGCCGCGGAACCGTCGGCGACATTGGTGATGACTACGCCCTCGGTCTGCGAGTCGAGCCGCAATTCGTCGGCCAGTGCCGGCGACAGGTTTGCCACCGTCACGCCGAGAAACGGCGAACGGGCGCGGATCTCCACTTCATTGCGCGGCGTATCGGGCAGCGCCTGGAGCGCCACTGTGGCGACCACTTCCTTGCCCTGCCGCATCAATCCGATCTTGGCCTCGCCACCGAGCGGCTTGGTAGCAAAGCGATAATCGAAGGCATTGGGATCCTCGACGGTCACGCCGTCGACACTGACCAGGAGATCGCCAGTCTTGACGCCGGCACGCGCGGCCGGCCCGTCAGCCGTGACGCTGGCGACCAGCGCGCCACTGGGACGTTTTAGCCCGAGACTTTCGGCGATCTCCGGCGTCACTTCCTGGAGCTTGGCGCCGAGCCACGGCCGCTTGACCAAAGCGCTGCCGCCCTGCGCCGACGCCACCACGACCCGCACCATGTTGGCCGGGATAGCGAAGCCGATACCGTTCGAACCGCCGGAGCGCGTATAGATCGCCGAGTTGATGCCGACGAGCCTGCCGCTGAGATCGACCAGCGCGCCGCCGGAGTTGCCGGGATTGATGGCGGCGTCGGTCTGGATGAAGAACTGATAGTCGCTGGTGCCGACCTGGCTGCGTGCCAGTGCCGAGACGATGCCGTGGGTCACCGTCTGGCCGACGCCAAACGGGTCGCCGATGGCCAGCACGACGTCACCGACCTGCAACTCGTCGGAATTGGCAAATTCGAGCGTGGGAAAGCGCTCACCTGCGCCTTTGATCCGCAGCACTGCGAGATCGCTGCGCTGATCCTTCAAGACAATCTCTGCATCGAACTCCCGCTTGTCGGCCAGCGCGACTTTCACCTCGCTGGCGTCGGCGATGACGTGGAAATTGGTCACCACCAGGCCCGAGGGATCGACAACGACGCCGGAGCCGAGCGAGCGTTCCACCTGCTCGCGCGGCACGCCGCCGCCGCCGAAGAACTGGCGGAAAAATGGATCGGCCATGAACGGATTGTTGTTGGCGACAACATGCTGGGCATAGACGTTGACCACCGCCGGCGCGACGCGCTGCACGACCGGAGCGAACGAGAGCGTAAGCTGCGCCGCCGAGGTGGGGACCTGGCGCTGCTGCGCGCTCGCCGGCGTCAGAGCCGACAGCCCGAAGAACAGCGCACCAAATGTCAAAAGAAACCGCCGCGGCATCGATCCTCCGAATCCCTCAAAACACTGTGGCGCCAATCATATAAGGCCCTGTGCGAGGCAAGATAAGGGCAGCCGGCAGCGTGGTTTCAGGCCGCAGCGGTAGATTTGCGTGTCGCGCGGCGGCTTGCCGCCAGGCGATGCAGCAGAAAGCCGACAACCACCCCGACGGCCAGCACGCCCGCTGAGACGAGGGGCCGATACCACAGCCAGGCAATAGCAATAACGACGGCTCCGGCAACGATGGCAAACGCCAACGTGATCAGACCCGCACCGGCACTCAGAATACTCCCGAACACTGGCACTACGTCGCCAATGATAACGACCGGACGAATCAGCAGATATGCGCCGAGCCACATCGCCAGCATGCCGCCCGCACGGATGGCCCAGGTCAAAATCTGGTTGAACCGCTCGGCATCCTTGAACATCTCAGTTGCATCTTGCGACCCGGAGACCGCCATCAACAGCCGGTCGCCAGCCTTGGTCTGATAAGACCCAATCCCTGATCCCGCTTGACGGCCAATGACGCTCACAGGTCCGTTCGGAGCAAACGAATAGGAAATGCGGTAATCGCCGATCTGCGGCGTATCGGGATCCGCAGCGACGTAGATTTTGCCATCGACCACCTGGGCGTTGGCGATGCGGGGTTTGATCTTGTCGGCAATCCCCGGATCCACCCGCAGCGCGGTGTCGGTGGGCAACAGATTGAGCACCGGAGCATTGAGCATGAAAGCGCCGAGCGTGGCGTCCGTAGCGGTCACGCTCAAGCCATCGTACTTCTTCGACGGATTGCTATGGTTGCCGGCCTGGCGGAAATTCTGCGAGTTGATAGCTCGATCCGACCAGACTTTTTTATAGGTATAGGTGGTCGTGGTCTCTTCCGAGCCGCCCAGCGACTTGTGGGTCTGCTCGTCCTTGTCCTCCTCCCATTGATACATTTCGGCAATGCGCCGAAGGCGCAAGGAGACCACCGAAACGCCGAATTCCGGATCGGCCGTCGCAGCCGTGGCGCTGGCGGTGCCGCTGACATGGATGAGCTTGCCGTTATTTGCCTGATCGATCGGATCGGAAGCGACGTCGATCACCATCTTGCTGCCTTCGGCGAGCGAGCGCGCCGTCTGGATAGCCCGGCCTTCGTTCCAGGTCAGCAAAACGATCGAAGCGATAATCAAGAGAATGCCGAAGATGATACCGGCGATCGATCCGGCAATCCTCGACAGCCACGACTTCGATGTCGTTTCGACAAAGGTATCGGACATAGCCACGCTCCCCGCGCAAGGTCGGCGATATGATCTCAAAAGCGGGCACGGCCCGCAACGGCGACCGTTCGCTTGGCCGTGCTCCAGGTGCCGATCCCGGTGTCCTTGCCTGGCGTGATGTTCGACGAAGTCACGTCGAATGGCGGCTCGTTGAAACGCAAGCCGCCGGAAAAATCCTTGCCCGCGACGACGTCCGGCGGACCTTTCGGCGAATGACAATTCCCGCAGGTCACGATGGTGTTGACCAGATAGCTGCCGTGCTCGACCGGCGTATCCGCATACGCCGCACCGCCGACAACCAGTGCCGCAACCGAGAATGCCGCAAGCCTTATAATGATAAGGCCCTTTGCCCTGTTCCGCCTCAAGGATAGGCGACGTTACCTTACCCGCAAAACAGAACTTCCGTTTGGCGCGAAATGCAAAAAGGGGCAGCAAAGAGCTGCCCCTGAAGCAAGATCCGAATGGCGCTGATTAGGCCGTCGCGGCGGCAGGCTCGGCGACGCGGGCCTGGACCGGCCCGGAATCCAGCCCTTTGGCCTCGACATCGCGTTCGACAAATTCAATCACTGCAACCGGCGCGGAATTGCCGTAGCGGAAGCCGGCTTTCATGACCCGGGTGTAGCCACCGTTGCGGCCCTTGTAGCGCGGGCCGATCACGTCGAAGAGCTTCTTGACCATAGCGAGGTCGCGCATCTGCGCTATCGCCTGCCGACGCGCATGCAAGTCACCGCGCTTGCCGAGCGTGACCAGCTTCTCGACGATCGGACGGATATCCTTCGCCTTCGGCAGTGTCGTCGTGATCTGCTCATGCTTGATCAGCGCCGCGCACAGGTTAGCCAGCATCGCCTTGCGATGATCCGAACGCCGGCTGAACTTGCGATGGGTCTTTGCGTGACGCATGTCGTCGTTCCTAACGTTTACTCATTCGTCATGCCCGGCCCTGGGACTATCCAGGCGATGACGCGTCTCAGTAATGATCCTCAAACCGCTTGGCCAATTCTTCGATGTTTTCCGGCGGCCAGCCGGGTACTTCCATGCCGAGATGCAAGCCCATCTGCACCAGCACTTCCTTGATCTCGTTGAGCGACTTGCGGCCGAAGTTCGGCGTGCGCAGCATTTCTGCCTCGGTCTTCTGAACGAGATCGCCGATATAAACGATGTTGTCGTTCTTCAGGCAGTTCGCCGAACGCACCGACAGTTCGAGCTCATCGACCTTCTTGAGGAACGCCGGATTGAACGCCAGATCCGGGATCGGCGCACTGCTGGTCTCGCGCTTGGGTTCTTCAAAATTGACGAACACGTTGAGCTGGTCTTGCAGGATGCGCGCGGCATAGGCGAGCGCATCTTCCGGGCTCAGGGCGCCGTTGGTCTCGATCGTCAGCGTGAGCTTGTCGTAGTCGAGGATTTGACCTTCGCGCGTGTTCTCCACCTTGTAGGAAACCTTGCGCACCGGCGAATACATACTGTCGACCGGGATGAGCCCGATCGGGGCATCCTCCGGGCGGTTGCGTTCGGCCGGGATGTAGCCCTTGCCGGTATTTACCGTGAATTCCATGCGAATTTCGGCGCCCTCGTCCAGCGTGCACAGCACGAGATCGGGATTGAGCACCACGACATCGCCGACGGTCTGAATGTCGCTCGCCGTCACTGTGCCCGGACCCTGCTTCTTCACCACCATGCGCTTGGGACCATCGCCCTGCATTCTGATGGCGATGTCCTTGATGTTGAGCACGATGTCGGTGACGTCCTCGCGAACGCCGGCGATCGACGAGAATTCGTGTAACACGCCGTCGATATGCACCGATTGCACCGCCGCGCCTTGCAGGGACGACAGCAAGATACGCCGTAGCGCATTGCCAAGCGTCACACCGAAGCCGCGTTCAAGCGGTTCGGCAATAACGGTAGCCGTGCGCCGCGTGTCGGAGCCGGGGCTGACCTGCAACTTGCTCGGTCGGATCAATTCTTGCCAATTCTTCTGAATCGTCACGTTATCACCCATCGCGTTGAGCGGCGCGAATGCCTCGCGCGCCCCACTCCGCTCCGTGGGGCCAAGATCGAGCGGCGGCAAATGGTCCACATGTTCCATCGGCCGGTCCTAAACGCGCCGCCGCTTGCGCGGGCGGCATCCGTTGTGCGGGATCGTCGTCACATCGCGAATTGACGTGATGGTGAAGCCAGCCGCTTGCAGTGAGCGCAGCGCCGACTCGCGGCCGGAGCCGGGGCCCGCGACCTCGACTTCCAACGTGCGCATGCCGTGCTCCTGCGCCTTCTTGGCGGCGTCTTCAGCGGCAACCTGCGCCGCATATGGAGTTGACTTGCGCGAACCCTTGAAACCCATCGTTCCTGACGATGACCAGGCAATAGTATTGCCTTGCACATCGGTGATCGTGATCATCGTGTTGTTGAACGTAGCATTCACGTGCGCAACGCCCGAAGCGATGTTTTTACGTTCGCGTCGGCGTACGCGCGTGGCATCCTTACCCATTCTGAACCCTTTCGAAGATCGGCACCGGCCGCTCCGGCACCGTCACATTTCCGTTTGACGCGTTATTTCTTCTTCCCGGCAATTGCCTTGGCCGGCCCCTTGCGGGTGCGTGCGTTAGTGTGGGTGCGCTGGCCGCGCACCGGCAAGCTGCGGCGATGGCGCAGACCGCGGTAGCACCCGAGATCCATCAGCCGCTTGATGTTCATCGCAACTTCGCGCCGCAGATCGCCTTCGACGACGTAATCGCGGTCGATCACTTCGCGGAGCTGAAGAACTTCCTGATCGGTCAATTGCGACACCCGGCGCGATTCAGGCATCGACACTTTTTCCAAAATCTCCTTGGCCTTGGCGTTGCCAATGCCGTGGATATATTGCAGCGCGATCACAACGCGCTTGTTGGTCGGTATATTGACACCGGCGATACGAGCCACTTCAGCTACTCCCTGTGACAGTCAGCGGTCTCACCCGGCCTGGCGAGCCGCTGTCTGTCGGTTCCAATGTCACTTAAAGAGGCCACCGAACGTAAAAAACCAGCGCCTGCCTGCCCCTTTTGGGGCTTGGCATCGCTGCTAAATCTCCGACTGGATATTCGAGGCTTATTAATGGATTCCCTGCGCTTTCGTCAACCTCGGATAGCTATTTCGTGCACAAAACGATTTAACGGCGGGTTCCCCGTTTGAGGGCGTGCGCTGCCTTACGGGGGCAGACCGCCAATCTGTGCGCCGCAGCAGGTTTGCTGACTTTTGGCTTCAGATTTTCGGATTTTTTTCCTATTATGGGGCTTCGTCTTCGCTTTACGGGTTGAGCTGCTCGCTTTTTTTTTGAGCTGGCTGGCCAGTCAGCGGCGATTCCGGCGGCAGCGCCTCATCGATGGCGGCTGTCACCTCCGGGATCGGCGCCATGCCGTTAACGGTGTGCAGCAAGTTCTTTCCCCGGTAATAGGCGACCAGCGGCGCCGTCTGAGCCCGGTAGGCCTCCAGCCGCTGCCGCAGCACTTCGGCATTGTCGTCGCTGCGCAGCGCCTCGCCGCGCGCCTGCATTTCGACGACCCGGTTTTCGATGCGTCTGATCAGGGCGTCCTCATCGACTTTCAACTCGATGACCACGTCGAGCGACTGCCCCTTGTCTGCAAGCAGCCGGTCAAGCGCCTGGGCTTGCGGCACCGTGCGCGGGAATCCATCGAGGATGAACCCCTTGCGCGCATCGGGCTCGTCGATGCGCTGGCCCACAATGCCAACTACGATGTTGTCGGGCACCAGGCCGCCGCGCGCCATGATGTCCTTCGCCTGACGGCCGATCGGCGTACCCGCCTTCACCGCTTCGCGCAGCATTTCACCGGTGGAGAGTTGAACGATTCCGTATTTGGCGACGAGACGCAAAGCCTGCGTTCCCTTGCCAGCCCCCGGCGGGCCGAGCAGGATCAATCTCATCGACGGCGCCCCCTTAGTTTCGACCGTTTGATCAGTCCTTCGTATTGGTGCGCGAGCAGGTAGCCCTGCACTTGCGCCACCGTATCCATCGTCACGTTGACCACGATGAGCAGCGAAGTGCCGCCGAAATAAAACGGCACCGCCGCGTAAGAGATCAGCATTTCCGGGAACAGGCAGACGATCGCGAGATAGCCTGCACCGATCACCGTAATCCGCGACAGCACATAATCGATGTACTCGGCCGTGCGTTCGCCGGGCCGGATGCCCGGGATGAAGCCGCCGTGCTTTTTGAGATTGTCGGCAGTCTCGGTCGGGTTGAACACGATCGCCGTGTAGAAGAAGGCGAAGAAGACGATCAAGCCGACATAGAGCAGCAAAAAGAGCGGCCGGCCGTGGGCAAGCTGCGTGGTGATGGTTGTGAGCCAGCCCGGGCCCTGGCCCGCGGTAAAGTTGGCGATCGTCGTCGGCAATAGCAGCAGCGACGAGGCAAAGATCGGCGGAATCACTCCCGACGTATTGAGCTTGAGCGGCAGATGCGAGGACTGCCCCTCGAACATGCGATTGCCGACCTGGCGCTTGGGATACTGAATCAGAAGCCGGCGCTGGGCGCGCTCCATGAAGACGATGAACGCGACGACGGCGACCGCCACCACCAGCACGATGAGGATCAGGCCGGTTGACAGCGCGCCCTGGCGGCCGAGTTCGAGCGTGCCCGCGATGGCGGTAGGCAATTGCGCGACAATGCCCGACATGATGATGAGCGACGTGCCATTGCCGATGCCGCGCTGGGTAATCTGCTCGCCGAGCCACATCAGGAACACGGTGCCACCCGTGAGCGTGATCACGGTCGAAATGCGAAAGAACAGGCCCGGAGCGGCAACAACCCCCTGCGCGCCTTCCAGCCCGACCGCGATGCCGTAGGCTTGGACCGCCGCCAGCAGCACCGTCAGATAGCGAGTGTACTGGTTGATCATCTTGCGCCCCGCTTCGCCCTCTTTCTTGAGCTGTTCGAGGGTCGGTGACACCGTCGTCATCAACTGAATGATGATCGAGGCCGAAATGTACGGCATGATGTTGAGCGCGAAGATCGCCATGCGGTGGATGCCGCCGCCGGCGAACATGTTGAACATGCCCAAAATGCCGCCGGACTGGGACTGGAAGATCTGGTCCCAGGCATTGGGATCGATGCCGGGCAGCGGAATGTAGGTGCCGAGCCGATAAACTAGCAGCGCTCCGAGCGTAAACCAGATGCGCTTCTTCAGCTCTTCGGCCTTGGCGAGCGCCGAAAAGTTGAGGTTGGCTGCCAGTTGTTCTGCTGCAGAGGCCATCCGCCGATGCTCCGTGGGTTTGTTTAAGAACCCGCCCTATATGGTGATCAGGCCGCCTGTTCGCTCGGTTCCCGCTTTGGCGCCAGGATCTCGACCGAGCCGCCGGCCTTCTCTACCGCTGCGACTGCCGATTTGGACGCCCCGAACACCGCTAATGTGACCTTGGCCTTGATTTCACCGTCGCCGAGCAGCCGAACGCCGTCCTTGGCCCGGCGCAGCATGCCGGCCTTGACCAGCGCCGCAGCGTCGATCTTACCGGAGGCATCAAGACTGCCGGCGTCGATCGCAGCCTGCAGCTTACCGAGGTTTATCTCGTTGAGCTTGCGGGCAAATTTCGTGTTCTTGAAGCCGCGCTTGGGCAGCCGGCGATGTAGCGGCATCTGGCCGCCTTCAAAACCCTTGATGCGCACGCCGGAACGCGCGGTCTGGCCCTTGCCGCCGCGACCGCCAGTCTTGCCCTTGCCGGAGCCGATGCCGCGGCCGATGCGCTTTCGCGTCTGGCGGGCGCCGGGGCGGCCGGAGAGTTCGTGCAGTTTCATAGCGCCTACTTCTCCACCACTTCGACGAGATGCGCGACCTTGGCGATCATGCCGCGAGTCTGCGGCGAGTTGACCAATTCGGCAACGCGGCCGATCTTGTTGAGCTTGAGACCGACCAGCGTTTCGCGCTGGCGATGATGCCGGCGCTGTGGGCTGCCGGTCTGCATCACCTTGACGGTCTTGCCGGAATGTTTGGCGTCACTCATCGCAGGCTCCCGAACCTTCAATCTGCCGCTGCCGCATCGGAATCGACGTCGCGGCGGCGCGCCTGCAAGGCCGAGACCTTGACGTTGCGCCGCGCGGCCACGGAACGCGGCGAGTTCTGGTGCTTGAGCGCATCGAAGGTGGCGCGCACGACATTGTACGGATTCGACGTGCCGATCGACTTCGCCACCACGTCCTGGACGCCGAGCGTTTCAAACACCGCGCGCATCGGACCGCCGGCAATGATGCCGGTGCCGGGAGGCGCGGCGCGCAAAAAGACTTTGCCGGCACCGTGACGGCCCGCCACGTCGTGATGCAGCGTGCGACCTTCGCGCAACGGCACGCGGGTCAGAGCGCGCTTGGCGGCATCGGTCGCCTTACGGATCGCCTCCGGCACCTCGCGCGCCTTGCCGTGACCGAAGCCCGCCCGGCCCTTTTGATCGCCGACAATGACCAATGCGGCAAAGCCGAAGCGGCGGCCGCCCTTGACGACTTTGGCAACGCGATTGATGTGAACGAGCTTGTCGACAAACTCGCTATCGCGATCCTCGTTTCGCCGACCGTGTGGTTCACGTGCCATGTATGTGCGCCATTTTCATCGATCCAGTTCGCCTTGTTCCGTTGCTCAGAAGTTCAGTCCGCCCTCGCGCGCCGCGTCGGCGAGCGCCTTGACGCGGCCGTGATAGAGATAGCCGCCACGGTCGAACACCACATCCTTGATGCCCTTTTCCTGGGCGCGCTGGGCGATCAGTTTGCCCACCGCTTTCGCCGCATCGACGCTGGCGCCGGTTTTCAAGCCTTCGCGCGCCGTCTTCTCCATGGTCGACGCCGAAGCAAGCGTGACACCCTGACCATCGTCGATGACCTGGGCGTAGATATGCTTCGACGAGCGGAAAACGGACAACCGCTTGCGGTCACTTTTCATCGCAGCGCGCAGCAGAGTGCCGCGCACCCGCCCCTTGCGCCGCATAATCCTGTCGCTCAACTTGCTCATCACGCGGCTCCGTTATTTCTTCTTGCCTTCCTTGCGGAAGATACGCTCGGCGGCGTACTTGATGCCCTTGCCCTTGTAGGGCTCCGGCGGCCGATAATCGCGGATCTCGGCGGCGACCTGCCCCACCTTCTGGCGGTCGGCGCCGGTAATGATGATCTCGACTGGCCGTGGCGTCGCGATCGTGATGCCTTCGGGGATCGCGTAGACGATGTCGTGGCTGTAGCCGAGCGCGATTTGTAGATTCTTGCCTTGCACGGCGGCGCGGTAGCCGACGCCGTTGATCTCCAGCCGCTGCTCGAAACCCTTGGTGACACCGGCGATGAGATTGGCGATCAGTGTACGCGAGGTGCCCCACTGCGAGCGGGCGCGCTTGGTGTCATTGCGCGGATCGACCTTGATCTGGCCGTCGTCGAGCTTCACCGCGACGTCGTCCGGGACCACGAAAGACAATGCGCCCTTCGGGCCTTTGACCTTCACGGTCTGGCCTTCGACATTGGCGGTGATGCCCGAAGGCACAGGGACTGGTTTTTTGCCGATACGGGACATCAGAACACCGTGCAAAGGATTTCGCCGCCGACATTGGCGTCGCGCGCGGCGTGGTCGGCCATGACACCTTTCGGCGTCGAGACGATGGCGACGCCGAGACCATTATTGATGCGCGGCAGATTCTTGACCGAGGTGTAAACCCGGCGGCCGGGCTTGGAAATGCGCTCGATCTCCCGGATGACGGGCTCGCCGTCGAAATATTTCAGTTCGATGTCGAGTTCAGCGCGGCCTTCGCGCTCAGTCACCGAGTAGCCGCGGATGTAACCCTCTGTCTTGAGCACTTCGAGCACGCTTTCACGAAGCCTGGAACTCGGACAGGTAACCTTGCCCTTGTTGCGCATTTGCGCATTGCGGATGCGGGCCAGCAGGTCGCCGAGCGGATCGTTCATTGGCATTGCGCGACCCTCCTTACCAGCTCGACTTCAACAGGCCCGGGATCAGCCCCTTCGAGCCGAGATCCCGCAGCGCGATGCGTGACAGCTTGTGCTTGCGATAGTAGCCGCGCGGTCGGCCGGTCATCTCGCAACGGTTGCGGATGCGGGTGGCCGAAGAATTGCGCGGCAATTCGGCAAGCTTCAATGTGGCGGCAAAACGCTCCTCCACCGGCTTCGACTTGTCGCGCGCAATCGCCCTGAGCCGCGCGCGCCGGCCGGAAAAGGCCTTGGTCATCCGGCGCCGCCGGTTGTTCTTCTCGATCGAACTCTTCTTCGCCATCTAGTGCTCCTGATGTCCCGCGTTTGAGGCCTTCAGTGCCTCACTGCCGGAACGGAAAATTGAATGCCGTCAACAAAGCGCGCGCTTCGTCGTCGTTGTGCGCGGTAGTGCATACGGTGATGTCCATGCCCCAGATATCGGCGGCCTTGTCGTAGTCGATCTCGGGGAACACGATGTGCTCCTTGATGCCGAGCGTGTAGTTGCCGCGGCCGTCGAAGCTCTTCGGATTGAGCCCGCGGAAGTCGCGGATGCGCGGCAGCGCGATGTTGATGAGGCGGTCGAGGAACTCGTACATCCGCGCCTTGCGCAAGGTCACCTTGCAGCCGATCGCCTGGCCGTCGCGCAGCTTGTAAGTCGCAATCGATTTACGCGCCTTGGTGATCACCGGCTTCTGCCCGGCAATGAGGCCCAGATCAACGGCGGCGTTATCAACCTTCTTGCGGTCGGCGACGCCTTCGCCGATGCCCATGTTGATCACGATCTTGTCGAGGGTCGGCAGCGAGTGCCGGTTCTTATGGCCGAACTGCTCGGCGAGTTTGCCGCGGATCGTCTCGTCGTATTCCACCTTGAGGCGTGCCGGAACCTTCGGCTCGGGCGCACGCGCCGCAGCCGGCTTACCTGCCTTGGCATTGGCAGCGCCTTTTTCCGCCCTCGCCTGTTTGGCAGCCTTCTTGCCTTCCTTCTCGGCCTTGACGGTTTGTTCGGCGCTTAGCGGCCGCGAGGATTTCTCCGGCTTCGCTTGCTTTTCTTCGGTATCAGCCATCGATCTCAACTCCCGAACGCCTGGCAACGCGCAACTTCTTGCTATCTTCGCCCTTGCCGACAATTTTGAAACCAACACGGGTCGGCTTGCCGTCCTTTGGATCCGCCAGCGCGATATTCGACAGGTGGATCGGCGCCTCCTTGGAGATGATGCCGCCATCCTGCGTCTGGCTCTGCTTCTGGTGGCGCTTGACCATGTTGACGCCGCGAACCAGAGCGCGGCCGTCGTCGCGGCGCATCTCGATGACCTCGCCGGTGCGGCCTTTGTCGCGGCCCGCGATCACGATCACCGTGTCGCCCTTTCTGATTTTTGCCGCCATCACAGCACCTCGGGCGCGAGCGAGATGATCTTCATGTGATTCTTCGCCCGCAGTTCGCGCGGCACCGGTCCGAAGATGCGCGTACCGACCGGCTCGTTCTGCGCAGTCATCAGCACCGCGGCGTTGCGGTCGAACCGGATGATCGAGCCATCGGCGCGCTTGATGTCCTTGGAGATGCGTACGATGACGGCCTTCATCACCTCGCCCTTCTTGACCCGGCCTCGCGGAATCGCCTCCTTCACCGAGACGACGATGGTGTCGCCGATGGTGGCGTATTTGCGCTTGGAGCCGCCCAGCACCTTGATGCACATGACGCGGCGCGCGCCGGAATTATCGGCGACGTCGAGGTTGGATTGCATCTGGATCATGGGTTACTCCGGTCGTTTCGTTCTAACTTCACGACGCCTTCTTCTTGTCGCCGCGCACCACGGCCCAGCGCTTGAGCTTGGAAATCGGGCGATGCTCCTCGATCCAAACCATGTCGCCGACCTTGAATTCGTTATTCTCGTCGTGGGCGTAATACTTCTTCGAGCTGCGCACCGTCTTTTTGTACAAGGGATGAGTGAAGCGGCGATCGACACGCACCACCACCGTCTTGCTTTGCTTGTCGCTCACGACCACGCCCTGAAGGGTACGCTTCGGCATATCGATCCTCTTACTTCTTCGGCGCGCCGGGGCGCTTGTTTTGGGCGATGGTCTTCAGCCGCGCGATGTCGCGCCGCACCTCGCGCACGCGCGAGGTGTTTTCCAATTGGCCCGTGGCACGCTGGAAGCGCAGATTGAACTGCTCCTTCTTGAGCTTGAGCACTTCGTCGTCAATCTGATCGATCGTCATTGCCCTGACATCGGCAGCTTTCATGACACGCCTACTCGCTGATCCGCTCGACAAAACGGGTTTTGATTGGAAGCTTCGCCGCGGCGAGCGCCAGCGCCTCCTTGGCGATCTGGACAGTGACACCGTCGAGCTCGAACAGGATGCGGCCCGGCTTGACGCGCGCCACCCAGAACTCCGGCGTGCCCTTACCCGAACCCATGCGCACTTCCAGCGGTTTCTTCGACACCGGAACGTCCGGAAAGAGCCGAATCCAAACTCGACCAGATCGCTTCATATGCCGCGTCAATGCGCGGCGCGCCGCCTCGATCTGCCGTGCCGTGACGCGGTCCGGCTCAAGCGCCTTGAGGCCGAACTGGCCGAAGGCGAGAGTGGCCGCGCTCGACGCCACGCCGTGGATGCGGCCCTTATGCGCCTTGCGGAATTTCGTTCGCGTCGGTTGCAACATGACTTACGCCTCTCGCGCCTTCCCTTGCATTCGCCGGATCAGGCCGCGTCCCGACGCGGCCTGCCGGCATCGCCTTCGGCCATCTTTTTGTCTTGCGCCATCGGGTCGTGCTCCATGATCTCACCCTTGAAGATCCAGACCTTGACGCCGCAGGTGCCGTAGGTGGTGAACGCGGTGGCAACGCCGTAATCGACGTCAGCGCGCAGCGTGTGCAGCGGCACCCGGCCCTCGCGATACCATTCCATGCGTGCGATTTCGGCGCCGCCGAGGCGGCCCGAGCAGTTGATGCGGATGCCGCCGGCGCCGAGCCGCATAGCCGATTGCACTGCGCGCTTCATGGCGCGGCGGAAGGCAACACGCCGCTCGAGCTGTTGAGCGATCGATTCGGCGACAAGCTGTGCGTCGAGTTCGGGCTTGCGGATTTCGACGATGTTGATGACGACGTCGCTGTCAGTGAGCTCTGCGACCCTGCGGCGCAGCTTTTCGATGTCGGCGCCCTTCTTGCCGATGACGACACCGGGACGGGCCGAGTGAATAGTGACGCGGCACTTCTTGTGCGGGCGCTCGATCACGATCTTGGACACTGCCGCCTGCTTGAGTTCCTTCAACAGCGCCTTGCGGATCTCCATGTCCTCGTGCAGCAGCGAGCCATAGCTCGTCTTGCCGGCATACCACCGCGAATCCCAGGTGCGGTTGATGCCGAGCCGAAGCCCGACCGGATTGACCTTTTGACCCATGACCGTCTCCTGACCGCGTCTCTAGTTCGCCGCCGCCTCGACCTCACGCACCACGATGGTGAGGTTCGCGAACGGCTTGGTAATCGCTCCGACGCGGCCGCGGCCGCGCAACTCGTGTCGTTTGATAACGATCGCTTTACCGACATGCGCCTCGGCGACGACAAGATCATCGACGTCGAGATCGTGATTGTTCTCCGCATTGGCGATCGCCGATTCCAGACATTTGCGTACATCGGCGGCGATGCGCTTGCGCGAAAATTCGAGATCGGCAAGCGCGCTCGCGACTTTCTTGCCGCGAATGAGCTGCGCCAAGAGATTGAGCTTCTGCGGGCTAACCCGCAGCATGCGCGCGACGGCTTTTGCCTCGTTGTCGGAGAGCGCGCGCTCACGCTTCTTCTTGCTCATGATGTCTCTCCCCGCCTCACGCCTTGGCCGCCGGTGCGGCGCGCCGGCGCGGCGCCCTCGCCTCCTCCGGCAGGTGCGCCGGATGCACCGCTGCTGCGCTTGGCCTTGCGGTCCGAAGAATGGCCGTAGAACGAACGCGTCGGCGCGAATTCACCGAACTTGTGGCCGATCATTTCCTCGGTGACGACGACCGGGATGTGCTTCTGGCCGTTGTAGACGCCGAATGTCAGGCCGACGAACTGCGGCAAGATCGTCGAACGCCGCGACCAGATGCGGATCATCTCGTGGCGAGTGGACGAGCGCGCGGCATCCGCCTTTTTCAGCAGATAGCCGTCGACAAACGGGCCTTTCCAAACCGAACGCGCCATAATCGCTCCTAACGCTCTATGTCTTCTTCCGCGCGTGGCGGCTTGCCATGATGAATTTGGCGGTACGCTTGTTCTTGCGGGTCTTCTTGCCCTTGGTCGGCTTGCCCCACGGCGTCACCGGATGCCTGCCGCCGCGCGTGCGGCCGCCGAGCGGGTGATCGACCGGGTTCATCGCCTCGCCGCGCACATGACCGCGCCGTCCCATCCATCGTGTGCGCCCGGCCTTGCCGATCGAGACGTTCATGTTGTCGGGATTGGACACCGCGCCAATGGTCGCCATGCAGCGGCCGTGCACCAGCCGTTGCTCGCCCGAATTCAATCGCAGGATGACGTATTCGCCGTCGCGGCCGACGATCTGCACATAGGTGCCGGCGGAGCGCGCGATCTGACCGCCCTTGCCGATCTTGATCTCGACATTGTGGACGATCGTGCCGACCGGGATGTTGGCAACCGGCATCGCATTGCCCGGCTTTACGTCGACATGCTCCCCGGACACGATGGTATCGCCGGCCGAGAGCCGCTGCGGTGCCAGGATGTAAGCGAGCTCGCCGTCGTCCGTATTTGATGAGTGCGATGAAGGCGGTGCGGTTTGGATCATATTCGATGCGTTCGACCTTGGCCGGCAAGTCGAATTTGCGGCGCCTGAAATCGATCGTGCGATAGGCCTGCTTGTGGCCGCCACCGCGATAGCGTGACGTAATGTGGCCGTTGTTGTTGCGGCCGCCGGTCGAATTCTTGCCTTCGGTGAGCGCTTTGACCGGCGCGCCGGAATACAGCGCCGACCGGTCGACCAGCACGAGCTGGCGCTGTCCGGGGGTGACTGGATTGTATTGCTTGAGTGCCATCAGCCGCTCCTACAATCCCGTGGTCACGTCGATCGATTGGCCCTCTTCGAGGGTCACGATCGCGCGCTTGGTGTCGGACTGTTGCCCGTAGCGGCCCTTGAAGATCTTCCACTTGCCGCGCCGGCGTAGCGTGTTGACGCTTTTGACCTTCACGTCGAACAGCTTTTCGACCGCATCCTTGATTTGCGGCTTGGTCGCGGTCATGGCGACCTTGAAGATCACCTTGTTCTGCTCCGACGCATTGGTCGCCTTCTCGGTGATGAGCGGGGCGATAATCACGTCGTAATGGCGCGGATCGTTGGTGGTCATTTGAAGCGCGCCTCCAACGCCTCGATGGCGGCCCGGGTGAGAACCAGTTTGCGCCGCCGCATCACGTCGTAGACGTTGATGCCGACGACCGGCAGCATGTCGATATTCGGGATGTTGCGCGCCGCGGTGCGGATATCTGCAGCGATCTCTGTACCGTCGACCAGGAGCGCGTTGGAAAGGCCGAGTTTCTCGAAATGGGTGCGCAGCGTCTTGGTCTTGGCCTCCGTGACGGTCAAAGCCTCGATGACGATGATGCCGTCGTCCTTTGCCTTGGCTGACAGCGCGTGCTTGAGCGCAAGCGCACGTACCTTCTTCGGCAGGCCGATCTCGTGGCTCCGGGTGTGCGGACCGAACGAACGGCCGCCGCCGCGGAAGAGATTGACGCGTGCGGAGCCGTGACGGGCCGAGCCGGTGCCCTTCTGCTTGTACATTTTCTTGCCGGTACGATGGATATCGGCGCGATTCTTCACCTCGTGGGTGCCGCGCTGGCGCTTGGCCAATTGCCACACCACGCAGCGATGAATGAGATCGGTGCGCGGCTCGAGCCCGAAGATTTCGTCGGACACCGTGACCGAACCAGAACTCTTGCCGTCAAGCGACGTGATTTTCAGTTCCATATCACGCGCCCTCTGCCTGCTGGCCGACCGAGACAGGGGCAGTCGACTCATTGTCGGCGAGCTTGAACTTACCGGGCTTCGGCACGCCGTCCGGGAGCCTCTTCTTCACGGCGTCGCGTACCGTGATCCAGCCGCCTTTGACGCCGGGAACGGCGCCCTCGACCATGATCAGGCCGCGCGCAACGTCGGTCTGTACCACTTTGAGATTGAGCGTGGTCACGCGGTCGACGCCGAGGTGACCCGGCATTTTCTTGTTCTTGAACGTCTTGCCGGGATCCTGCCGGCCACCGGTCGAACCGATCGAGCGGTGCGAGATCGAGACGCCGTGGCTCGCGCGCAAACCGGCGAAATTCCAGCGCTTCATGCCGCCGGCGAAGCCTTTGCCGGTCGAAGTGCCGGTGACATCGACGAATTGTCCGACGACGAAATGATCCGCCGTGATCTCGGCGCCGATCGGGATCAACCCGTCATCATCGACGCGAAACTCTGCGAGCTTGCGCTTGGGCTCTACCTTGGCGACGGCAAAATGGCCGCGATCGGCGCGATTGGTGCTCTGCACCTTGCGCAAGCCGGCGCCGAGCTGAAGCGCGACGTAACCGTTCTTATCTTTGGTGCGGTGACCGACAACCTGGCAATTGCCGAGACGCAGCACCGTGACCGGCACATGCTCGCCGGCCTCGGTGAAGAGACGCGTCATTCCGACTTTTTGCGCCAGCACTCCGGAACGCATTGTCTATTCCCTTCGCGCCTTTACAGCTTGATCTCGACGTCGACGCCGGCGGCGAGGTCGAGCTTCATCAGCGCATCGACCGTCTGCGGCGTCGGATCGACGATGTCGAGCAGCCGCTTGTGCGTGCGCATTTCGAACTGCTCGCGGCTCTTCTTGTCGATGTGCGGGGAGCGGTTGACGGTGAATTTCTCGATCCGGGTCGGCAGCGGGATCGGTCCGCGAACCTGTGCGCCGGTGCGCTTCGCCGTATTGACGATCTCGCGCGTCGACGCATCGAGGATGCGGTGATCGAACGCCTTGAGCCGGATTCGTATGTTCTGGCCGTTCATTTCGACTTGCTCCAAGGCAAGGGCCGCGGCGAACCGCGGCCCGTTGCACTTTCCGTTACTCGATGATGCTGGCCACAACTCCGGCGCCGACGGTACGGCCGCCCTCGCGGATGGCGAAACGCAGCTTCTCTTCCATGGCAATCGGCACGATCAGGGTGACTTCCATGGCGATGTTGTCGCCGGGCATCACCATCTCGGTACCGGACGGCAGCGTCACCACGCCGGTCACGTCGGTGGTGCGGAAGTAGAATTGCGGCCGGTAATTGGTGAAGAACGGCGTATGCCGGCCACCCTCTTCCTTGGTGAGGATGTAGGCCTCGGCCTTGAACTTGGTGTGCGGCTTCACCGAACCTGGCTTGCACAGCACCTGGCCGCGCTCGACTTCCTCACGCTTGGTGCCGCGCAGCAGGCAACCGACGTTGTCGCCGGCCTCACCCTGATCGAGCAGCTTGCGGAACATCTCGACGCCGGTGACGACGGTCTTGGTCGTCGGCTTGATGCCGACGATCTCGACTTCCTCGCCGACCTTGATGACGCCGCGCTCGATGCGGCCCGTGCACACCGTGCCGCGGCCCGAGATCGAGAACACGTCTTCGACCGGCATCAGGAACGGCTGATCCTTCGGCCGCTCCGGCTGCGGGATGTTCTCATCGACGGCCTTCATCAGCTCGAAGATGGCTTCCTTGCCGAGCTTGGCGATCCTTGTCCTCGAGCGCCATCAGCGCCGAGCCCTTGATGATCGGAATTTTGTCCCCGGGGAAATTGTACTTGGACAGAAGCTCGCGGACTTCGAGCTCGACGAGCTCGAGGAGTTCGGGATCGTCCACCATGTCCACTTTGTTCAGGAATACGACGAGCGCCGGAACGCCGACCTGACGCGCGAGAAGAATGTGCTCGCGGGTTTGCGGCATCGGTCCGTCGGCCGCGCTCACCACCAGGATCGCGCCGTCCATCTGCGCCGCGCCGGTGATCATGTTTTTCACATAGTCGGCGTGCCCGGGGCAATCGACGTGCGCGTAATGCCGCTTGTCGGTCTCGTACTCGACGTGCGCGGTGGCGATGGTGATGCCGCGCGCCTTCTCTTCCGGCGCCTTGTCGATCTGGTCATAGGCCGTGTAGGTCGCCTGACCTTTTTCAGCCAACACCTTGGTGATGGCCGCCGTCAGCGACGTCTTGCCGTGATCGACGTGACCAATCGTGCCGATATTGCAATGCGGCTTGTTGCGATTGAATTTTTCCTTGGCCATAGGACTCTCCGTTCCGGCTCTTGCTCAAACTCTGGTTGATGTTATCCGGCGAACTTCGCCTGGACCTCTTCCGCGATGGCTTTCGGCACTTCAGCGTAGTGATCGAATTGCATCGTGAACGTGGCGCGCCCCTGTGACATGGAGCGCAGGTTGTTGACGTACGAGAACATGTTGGCGAGCGGCACCATCGCGTTGATGACGTTGGCGTTGCCGCGCATGTCCTGGCCGAGGATCTGGCCTCGGCGCGAATTGAGGTCGCCGATGACCGAGCCGGTATAGTCTTCCGGCGTCACCACCTCGACCTTCATGATCGGCTCGAGCAGCACCGAGCCGCCCTTTTGCAGCGCCTCGCGCATCGCGGCGCGCGCCGCGATCTCGAACGCCATCGCCGACGAGTCAACGTCATGGGAGGCGCCGTCAACCAGCGCAACCTTCAGGTCGACCACCGGGAAGCCCGCGATCACGCCCGCAGTGAGCTGGCCTTCGAGACCCTTTTCGACCGCCGGGATGAATTCCCTCGGCACCGAGCCGCCGACGATTTCGTTCTCGAAGGCAAAGCCCGCGCCGGGCGTATTCGGCTCGGCAACGATCTTGATGCGCGCGAACTGGCCGTGGCCGCCGGTTTGTTTTTTGTGCGTGTAATCGACCGTGGCGGACCGGCTAAGCCTCTCGCGATAGGCCACCTGCGGCGCGCCGATGTTGGCATCGACTTTGTAGGTGCGCTTGAGGATGTCGACCTTAATGTCGAGATGCAGTTCGCCCATGCCCCTGATGATGGTCTGGCCGGATTCAGGATCGGTGTTGACGCGAAACGACGGATCCTCTGCCACCAATTTGGCAAGCGCGACGCCGAGTTTCTCCTGATCGGCCTTCGACTTCGGCTCGATGGCGATCTCGATAACCGGCTCGGGAAACTCCATCTTTTCGAGAATCACGGCCTTCTGCGGATCGCACAGCGTGTCGCCGGTGCGGACCTCTTTGAGGCCCGCCAGCGCGACGATGTCGCCGGCAAAAGCCTCCTTGATGTCCTCGCGATTGTTGGCATGCATCAGCAGCATGCGGCCAACGCGTTCCTTGCGCTCCTTGGTCGAATTCATCACGCCGGTACCGCTTTCGAGCGTGCCGGAATAGATGCGGCAAAACGTAATGGTGCCGACGAATGGATCGTCCATGATCTTGAACGCGAGCAACGCCATCGGCTCGTTATCCAGAGGCTTGCGGACGACCTCGTTGCCCTTGAGATCGATGCCCTTGATGGGCGGCACGTCGAGTGGCGACGGCAGATAATCAACGACGGCGTCGAGCAGCGGCTGCACGCCCTTGTTCTTGAACGCGGAGCCGCAAAACACCGGAAAGAAATGGCCTTCAATGGTTGCTTTGCGGACCAACCGCTTGAGCGTTGCCTCGTCGGGCTCTTTGCCGTCGAGGTATGCGGTCATCGCGTCGTCATCGAGTTCGACCGCGGCCTCGACTAGCTTCTCGCGGTATTCCTTGGCCTGGCCCACCAACTCGGCCGGAATTTCGATGTCGTGATATTTGGCGCCCAGCGTCTCCTCGTCCCACACCATACCAACCATACGGACGAGATCGATGATGCCCTTGAATTGGGTTTCAGAGCCTATGGGTAGCTGCAGCGCGACCGGCTTGGCACCAAGACGATCGACGATGTCTTTGAGGCACTGGAAATAGTCCGCGCCGGTCTTATCCATCTTGTTGCAGAACACGATACGCGGAACTTTGTACCGGTCGCCCTGCCGCCAAACGGTCTCGGTCTGCGGCTCGACGCCCTGGTTGGAATCAAGCACGCAAATTGCACCGTCGAGCACGCGCAGCGAGCGCTCGACTTCGATCGTGAAGTCGACGTGGCCGGGCGTGTCGATGATGTTGAGGCGCTTGCCGTTCCAGATCGCAGTCGTGGCAGCGGACGTAATCGTGATGCCGCGCTCCTGCTCCTGCTCCATGAAATCCATGGTCGCGGCGCCGTCGTGCACCTCGCCCATTTTGTGGCTCTTGCCGGTGTAGTAGAGGACGCGCTCGGTCGTCGTCGTCTTGCCGGCATCAATGTGAGCCATGATGCCGAAGTTGCGATAGTCCTCGATGGGATGGGTGCGGGGCATTTTTCCGGAGTTCCTTCGCTGCCGCTGGCCTTACCAGCGATAGTGCGAGAACGCGCGGTTGGCTTCGGCCATCCGGTGCGTGTCTTCGCGCTTCTTTACGGCGTTCCCCCTATTATTCGATGCGTCCAGCAGTTCGCCGGACAACCTCTCGGTCATTGTTTTTTCGTTGCGTTCGCGCGCCGCCGAGATGATCCAGCGGATGCCAAGCGCCTGACGGCGCGAGGTGCGCACTTCGACCGGCACTTGATAGGTGGCGCCGCCAACACGGCGCGAACGGACTTCGATACTCGGCATGACGTTGTCCAGCGCCTGCTGGAATACCGCGACGGGGCTCTGCCGAGTCTTGCCCTCGATCATGTCGAGTGCGCCGTAGACAATCGTCTCCGCTACGGACTTCTTGCCGGCGTGCATGACCGAATTCATAAATTTCGTGACCACAACGTTCCCGAATTTCGGGTCCGGCTGGATCTCGCGCTTATCTGCCCTGTGACGGCGGGACATCTCGCTGCTTCCTTCGTCTTTCTGTTCTCAAGACGCAAAACGACCCAATTACTTGGGCCGTTTTGCACCGTATTTCGATCGCCGCTGCTTGCGGTTTTTTACGCCTTGCGTGTCGAGCACACCGCGCAGGATGTGATAGCGCACACCCGGAAGATCTTTCACGCGGCCACCGCGGATCATGACCACCGAATGTTCCTGGAGGTTGTGACCTTCGCCTGGAATGTAGCCGATGACTTCGAAGCCGTTGGTCAACCGCACCTTGGCGACCTTGCGCAGCGCGGAGTTCGGCTTCTTCGGCGTCGTCGTGTAGACGCGCGTGCAGACGCCCCGCTTCTGCGGGCTCTGCTGCAGAGCCGGCACCTTCTTCTTCGCATGCTGCGCGACCCGCGGCTTGCGAATGAGCTGATTGATAGTCGGCATCCGGCCTCATCACTCCAAAAACGGGCCTGCGCCCTTTTTTGCCGCACGAATCCAACGCGCAAAACCAAATCGCGCCATCCGCTTCCCGATGCGGAAGGGCGCTTGGCCGACGCAGAGGACCGCGGTACGGCGACCGCGGTCATGCTCCAATAATCTGACTTTGCGCAGTCAGTGGCAGCGTTTGAGCTTCCTTCGTCGAGGCGTCACGCCGCGTCCGACGGGCTAAGAAAGCAAACACTTTCAGTAGCTTAACGGGGACCCGGGCAGGCCGTTCCGACGGGCGAAGCTCACCGCCTGCCGTAAAGTTCGCGGTATCTATCGGTGACACCGCCTCAAGTCAAGCCGATATGGGCACGAAAGCGCGATGCCACAAGGACATCTGCGCTAATTGCAGGCGCTTCCGATCAACCGGGCTCCATGCCCTTGGCACGAATGAGCTGCTGCACTTCGGGCATGCCAAGAAAGGCAATAAAGGTTCGCGCGGCGCCGCTTTGCGCCGCCACAGGCGAGAGGCCGGCCGCATAAACGATGATGTTCTGCAACTCGCTCGGCAGCGGGCCGACGAGTTCGGCGCCCTTGACGGGAAGAATCGCCACGATTTGCTGCATTCCGACTTCGGCCTCGCCCTCGGCGACGATCTCGGCGACCAGCCGGCTGGTCAGCCTGATTTTGGATTTCACCTCCTGCGCGATGCCGAGACGCTCTAAAAGCTCGGCGATATAGGCCCCGCTCGGACCGTCGCTGTAGCCGATCGACCGTGCATCGAGGAGTGTGCGCTTGAGCGCTTTCAGTGGTGCTTATGTCGGGCTTTGGAGCGCCAACCCGCACCGCTAGTCCCACCGCCGAGCGCGTAATGTCGGTTTGCGTACCGGCAGCAACCTTGCCGGCCTGCGCCAGCGCATCGAGTTCCGGCCGCGGCAACAGTGCGATGTCGAATGCCGCGCCATCCTCGATGTCCTTCCTAAGCACCGATGTCAGCGCGAAGCGGAAATCGGCCTGGCTCCCACTCGCCCGCGCGAACAGCGGCGCGACTTCGAGCATCAGCGATTTCATCGCACCGCCGCTGAGGATTTTGATCGTGGGGCCGCTCAAGTCATTTTCCTCATAAAAAAAGGGCCGCCAACCTGGCGGCCCTTAATGTCGTTGCGAATGCGGACAGTGGCGAGATTATTCCGCCGCTGGCAGGGCCACGGGCTCCACTGCGGCTTCCGCCTTGAGCGCCGCTTCCTTCTCGCGCTCGGCGAGAATGAGCGCGTCGCGTTTGACCGCGACCTCGCGGAGCTTGTTCATCATCGCGCCCGTGCCGGCGGGAATGAGCCGGCCGACGATGACGTTCTCTTTAAGCCCGTCGAGCGTGTCGGCCTTGCCGTTGACCGCAGCCTCGGTGAGCACGCGCGTTGTCTCCTGGAACGACGCCGCCGAGATAAACGAACGCGTCTGCAGCGAGGCTTTGGTAATGCCGAGCAACACAGGGTGCGCGGTTGCCAGCTTCTTGCCTTCAGCCCCGAAGCGAGCATTGACCTCGTCGAACTCGGTCTTGTCGACCTGCTCGCCTTGGATCAGGTCGGTTTCACCCGAGTCCTCGATCTCAACCTTCTGCAGCATCTGTCGCACGATCACTTCGATGTGCTTGTCGTTGATGGCAACGCCCTGGAGCCGGTAGACGTCCTGGATCTCGTTGACGAGGTAGCCCGCGAGCTCCTCGACGCCCTTGATCGCCAGGATGTCGTGCGGCGCCGGATTGCCGTCGACGATGTAGTCGCCCTTTTCGATGAGATCGCCGTCCTGCAAGTGGATGTGCTTTCCCTTGGCGACGAGATACTCCCGAACCTCCTCGTCCTTGCTGGCAGGCTCGATGGAGATACGCCGCTTGTTCTTGTAGTCGCGGCCAAAGCGTACCGTCCCGGAAATCTCGGCGATGACCGCAGATTCCTTGGGCCGGCGGGCCTCGAACAGCTCGGCAACACGCGGCAGACCGCCGGTGATGTCTCGCGTCTTGGCGCTCTCGGTCGGGATACGCGCGATGACGTCGCCCGCACCTACCTTTGCACCGGGATCAACCGAGATGATGGCATCGACCGCGAGCAGCGAGCGCGCGTCGCCTCCGCGGCTGAGCTTGAGGATCTTACCGTCCTTGCCCTTGACCACGAGCGCCGGACGCAAATCCTGCTGGCCGCGGGCCGAACCCGAACGCCAATCGATAACCACGCGCTTGGCAATGCCAGTCGACTCGTCGAGCGTTTCGGTCAACGACTGGCCTTCGACCAGATCCTCGTAGCCGATCAACCCATCGACCTCGGTCAGGATCGGGCGGGTGTATGGATCCCACTCCGCGATGCGCTGACCACGCTTGATGTGTTCGCCGTCGCCGATCTTCAGCCGCGCACCGTAGGTGATACGGTGCACCGCGCGTTCGGTGCCGTCCGGATCAGTGACGGCGACGATGAGGTTGCGGCTCATCGCGATCAGATCGCCGTCCGAATTCTTGGCGACGTTCTTGTTCTTGATCTTGACCGTGCCGTCGAAGTTCGAACTCGACGAAAGACTGCTCCGAAATTTGGGCAGCGCCGCCGATGTGGAACGTGCGCATGGTGAGCTGGGTACCCGGCTCGCCGATCGATTGCGCGGCAATGACGCCCACAGCCTCGCCCATATTGACGGGCGTGCCGCGGGCGAGATCGCGTCCATAACACGCGGCGCAACAGCCGCTCGTGGTCTCGCAAGTGAGAACCGAACGAATCTTCAGCTCTTGCACGCCGGCATTGACCAGCTTCTCCACATGCTGCTCCTCGAGCAGCGTCGCGTTCGGCACTAGAACTTCGTGACCGGCTGGATCACGCACATCCTCAGCCGTAGTTCGGCCGAGAATGCGGCTTGCCAGCGACGCCACGACGGTGCCGGAGTTGATGATGGCACGAACCTTGATGCCCCGCGTCGTGCCGCAGTCATAGTCGGTGATGATGCAGTCCTGCGCCACGTCTACGAGACGCCGCGTCAGATAGCCGGAGTTCGCGGTTTTCAGCGCGGTATCGGCAAGACCCTTGCGGGCGCCGTGCGTCGAGTTGAAGTACTCGAGCACCGAGAGGCCCTCCTTGAAGTTCGAGATGATCGGGCTCTCGATGATTTCACCGGACGGCTTGGCCATGAGACCCCGCATGCCGGCGAGCTGACGCATCTGCGCCGGCGAGCCGCGCGCGCCGGAATGAGCCATCATGAAGATCGAGTTGACCTGACCTTCCTGGCCCTTTTCCGTCGCCGGCCGAGTGGCCGAGATTTCCTTCATCATCGCTTCGGCGATGGTTTCGGTGCACTTCGACCAGGCGTCGACGACCTTGTTGTACTTCTCACCCTGGGTAATCAGACCGTCGTTATATTGCTGCTCGAACTCCTTCACCAGATCGCGGGTCTTTTCGACGGTGGCGCGCTTGGACTGCGGCACCACCATGTCATCTTTGCCGAACGAGATGCCGGCCTTGAAGGCGTGATGGAAGCCGAGCGCCATCACGCGGTCGCAGAAGATGACGGTCTCCTTTTGACCGCAGTGGCGATACACCGTGTCGATCATCCCGGAGATTTCGCGCTTCGTCATCAGCTTGTTGACGAGGTCGAACGGAGTCTTCGCCCGCTTCGGCAGCACTTCGCCGAGAATGACCCGGCCAGGGGTGGTCTCGTACCAGCGCTGCACCGGCTTGCCGTCCTCGCCGAGGCCGTCCCAGCGGTATTTGATCTTGCTATGCAGGCCGATGGACTTCTCGTGCAGCGCCAGTTCGATCTCGGCCAGATTGCCGAAAATCTTGAATTTCTGGTCCGGGGCGCCATCACGCATGATCGACAGGAAGTAGAGGCCGAGCACGATATCCTGCGACGGCACGATGATCGGCTGGCCGTTCGCGGGATGCAGGATGTTATTGGTCGACATCATCAAGACGCGCGCTTCAAGCTGCGCCTCGAGCGACAGCGGCACGTGAACCGCCATCTGGTCGCCGTCGAAGTCGGCGTTGAACGCCGCGCAGACCAGCGGATGCAGCTGGATCGCCTTGCCTTCGATCAGAACCGGCTCGAACGCCTGAATGCCGAGCCGATGCAGTGTCGGCGCGCGATTAAGCAGGATCGGATGCTCGCGAATGACCTCATCGAGAATATCCCAAACTTCGGGCTTCTCCTTCTCGACCAGTTTCTTCGCTTGCTTCACCGTTGTCGACAGACCCTTGGCGTCGAGCCGCGAATAGATGAACGGCTTGAACAGTTCGAGCGCCATCTTCTTCGGCAAGCCGCACTGATGAAGCTTGAGCTCGGGACCGACCACGATCACCGAGCGGCCCGAATAGTCGACGCGCTTGCCGAGCAAGTTCTGGCGGAAGCGGCCCTGTTTGCCCTTGAGCATGTCGGCAAGCGACTTCAGCGGGCGCTTGTTGGCGCCCGTGATGACGCGGCCGCGGCGGCCGTTGTCGAACAGGGCGTCGACCGCTTCCTGCAGCATCCGCTTCTCGTTGCGGATGATGATGTCGGGCGCGCGCAGTTCGATCAGCCGCTTCAAACGGTTGTTGCGGTTGATGACGCGGCGATAGAGGTCGTTGAGGTCCGACGTGGCGAAGCGGCCGCCATCAAGCGGCACCAACGGGCGCAGGTCGGGTGGAATCACCGGCACATGCGTGAGGATCATCCATTCCGGCTTGTTGCTGGACTGGGTGAAGGCCTCGATCAGCTTGAGCCGCTTGGCAAGCTTCTTCGGCTTGAGCTCGGAGGTCGAACTCGATGATCTCCTGACGCAGATCGGCCGCCATTTTTTCAAGGTCAAGAGCCTTGAGCATTTCGCGGATCGCTTCCGCGCCAATCATGGCGGTGAAGCTGTCGGCGCCGAACTGGTCCTGCGCCTTGACGTATTCGTCTTCGGACAGAAGCTGGCGATCCTTGAGCGGGGTAAGCCCCGGCTCAAGGACGACGTAGTATTCGAAATACAGGATGCGCTCGAGGTCCTTGAGCGTCATGTCGAGCAAGAGCCCGATACGCGACGGCAGCGACTTCAAGAACCAGATATGCGCTACCGGCGCGGCGAGCTCGATATGGCCCATGCGCTCGCGCCGCACGCGCGACAGCGTCACTTCGACCGAGCACTTCTCGCAGATGATGCCCTTGTACTTCATGCGCTTGTACTTGCCGCACAAGCACTCGTAGTCCTTGATTGGCCCGAAGATGCGCGCGCAGAACAGGCCGTCGCGCTCGGGCTTGAAGGTACGGTAATTGATGGTCTCGGGCTTTTTGATCTCGCCGTACGACCAGGACAGAATCTTCTCCGGGCTCGCGATCGAAATCCGGATCTGGTCGAAGACCTGAGCCGGCACCTGCGGGCTGAAAAAATTCATAAGTTCTTGGTTCATCGTCTTCTCCGCTTGCCGACCGTGTCGGCCGCTGTCGTAATTCTCTTTCGTCCGTGCGCGTTACTGGAGCGATCGCCCTCGCGGGCGATGACATCCAGGAGAGCGACGCGTGTGCCGCTCTCCGTCGCTGTTACTCGGCCGCCTCGGCGACGCCGTCACCGCGTTGTTGCTTGGAATTGTGCAAGTCGACGTTGAGGCCGAGCGAGCGCATTTCCTTGACCAGCACGTTGAAGCTTTCCGGGATACCGGCTTCGAACGTATCGTCGCCACGTACGATCGCCTCGTACACCTTGGTACGGCCGGCGACGTCGTCCGACTTCACGGTCAGCATCTCCTGCAGGGTATAAGCGGCGCCGTAAGCTTCGAGCGCCCAGACCTCCATCTCGCCGAACCGCTGGCCGCCGAACTGGGCCTTGCCGCCCAGCGGTTGCTGGGTGACCAGGCTGTAGGGACCGATCGAACGGGCGTGGATCTTGTCGTCCACCAGGTGATGCAGCTTAAGCATGTAGATGTGGCCGACAGTAACCTTGCGGTCGAACGTATCGCCCGTCCGCCCGTCGTAGAGCGTTACCTGACCGGAATGATCGAGACCGGCGAGATCGAGCATGTGCTCGATATCCGCCTCCTTCGCCCCGTCGAATACTGGCGTGGAAATCGGCACGCCGTGACGCAGGTTGGTGCCAAGTTCCATCAGACCCTTGTCGTCGAGCGATTTGATCGTCTCGTCCTCGCCGTAGACCTTCTTCAACAACTCCTTGAGGGGCTTGGAGTTCTTCTTGGAATTATACAGATCGACGGCGCTGCCGATCTTCAGGCCGAGGCCGGCACAGGCCCAGCCCAGATGGGTCTCCAGGATCTGTCCCACATTCATGCGGCTCGGCACCCCGAGCGGATTGAGCACGATGTCGACCTGGGTGCCGTCGGCAAGGAACGGCATGTCCTCGATCGGCACGATCTTCGACACCACGCCCTTGTTGCCGTGGCGGCCGGCCATCTTGTCGCCGGGCTGGATCTTGCGCTTCACGGCGACGAAGACCTTGACCATTTTCATGACGCCGGGGGGCAATTCGTCGCCGCGTTGCAGCTTTTCGACCTTGTCGAGGAAGCGCTGCTCGAGGCGCTTCTTCGATTCGTCGTATTGCTTACGGATCGCTTCGATCTCCGCCATGATCTTGTCGTTCGGCGAAGCAAACATCCACCACTGCGCCCGCGGATACTCGTCGAGTATCGCGCGCGTGATCTTGGTGTCCTTTTTGAAGCCCTTCGGACCAGCGATGCCTTGCCGGCCTTCGAGCAGTTCGGCGAGACGACCGTAGACGTTGCGATCGAGGATCGCCTGTTCGTCGTCGCGGTCCTTCGCCAGCCGCTCAATCTCTTCACGCTCGATGGCGAGTGCGCGCTCGTCCTTCTCGACGCCGTGGCGGTTGAACACGCGCACTTCGACGATGGTGCCTTGGACGCCCGGCGGCACGCGCAATGACGTGTCGCGAACGTCGGACGCCTTTTCGCCGAAGATGGCGCGCAGGAGCTTTTCCTCCGGCGTCATCGGGCTTTCGCCCTTTGGCGTGATTTTACCGACCAGAATGTCACCGGCGCGCACTTCCGCGCCGATGTAGACGATGCCGGCCTCGTCGAGGTTTTTCAACGTCTCTTCCGAAACGTTTGGAATATCGCGCGTTATTTCCTCGGGGCCGAGCTTGGTGTCGCGCGCCATCACCTCGAATTCCTCGATGTGGATGGACGTGAACACGTCGTCTTTGACGATCCGCTCGGATAGCAGGATCGAGTTCCTCGAAGTTGTAGCCATTCCACGGCATGAACGCGACCAGCACGTTCCGGCCGAGCGCAAGCTCGCCGAGATCGGTCGACGGACCGTCTGCGATGATGTCGCCCTTCTTGACCTGATCGCCCACCTTCACCAGCGGACGCTGGTTGATGCAGGTGTTCTGGTTCGAGCGCTGGAACTTCATCAGCCGGTAGATGTCGACGCCCGGCTTGGTCGGATCCTGCTCGTCGGTAGCCCGAATAACGATACGGGTGGCGTCAACTTGATCGACCACGCCGGTACGGCGCGCGGCGATAGCGGCGCCGGAATCGCGGGCGACCACACCTTCCATGCCGGTGCCGACGAACGGCGCCTCGGCACGGACCAGCGGCACCGCCTGGCGCTGCATGTTGGAGCCCATCAGCGCACGGTTGGCGTCGTCGTTCTCAAGGAACGGGATCAGCGCCGCGGCAACTGAAACCAGCTGCTTCGGCGACACGTCCATGAAGTCCACCTTGTCCGGCGGAATAAGCTGGACGTCTCCGGAATGCCGCACCACAACAAGATCGTCGGTGAAGCGGCCCTTGGCGTCGATTGCCGAGTTTGCCTGCGCAACCGTGTAACGGCCTTCCTCCATCGCCGAGAGGTAGATCACCTCATCGGTAACGCGGCCATCCTTCACCTTTCGATATGGCGTCTCGACGAAGCCGTACTTGTTCACCCGCGCATATGTGGCCAGCGAATTGATCAGGCCGATATTCGGCCCTTCCGGTGTCTCGATCGGACAGATGCGGCCGTAATGGGTCGGATGCACGTCGCGCACCTCGAAGCCCGCCCTTTCGCGCGTCAGACCGCCCGGGCCAAGCGCCGACAGACGGCGCTTGTGGGTGATCTCCGACAGCGGATTGGTCTGATCCATGAACTGCGACAGCTGCGAGGAACCGAAGAACTCGCGCACGGCGGCAGCCGCCGGCTTAGCGTTGATCAGGTCCTGCGGCATCACGGTATCGATATCGACCGACGACATGCGCTCCTTGATGGCGCGCTCCATGCGCAGAAGCCCGATGCGATACTGATTTTCCATCAGTTCACCGACCGAGCGCACACGGCGGTTGCCGAGATGGTCGATGTCGTCGATTTCGCCCTTGCCGTCGCGCAGATCGACAAGCGTCCTGATCACCGAAAGGATGTCTTCCTTACGCAGGATACGCATGGTGTCCGGCGCATCAAGGTCGAGCCGCATGTTCATCTTCACGCGCCCGACTGCAGAGAGGTCATACCGCTCCGAATCGAAAAACAGCGAATTGAACATGGTCTGCGCCGTGTCGATGGTCGGCGGCTCGCCCGGACGCATGACGCGGTAGATGTCGAACAGCGCGTCCTCGCGCGTCATGTTCTTGTCGACGACGAGGGTGTTTCGGATGTAGGCGCCGACATTGACGTGGTCGATATTGAGAAGCGGCAGCTCCTTGTAGCCAAACTCTATCAACGACTTCAGCGGCGTCTTGCCGACGCCAATATCCCACTCACCGTCTTTGCGCTCGGTGCCGGTAATCTCCTCGCCGGCCTCGGCGTAGATTTCGCCGGTTTTCGTGTTGACGAGATCCTCGGCGATGTAGTGGCCGATCAATTCTTGGTCGGAGAGCCGCAGCGCCTTAAGCCCCTTCTCGGCGAGCTGACGCGCCTGACGCACTGTGAGCTTCTTGCCGGCTTCGAGCACGACCTTGCCGGTATCGGCGTCGACCAGATCATTGAAGGCCTTGTAGCCGCGCAACCGATTGGCATCGAACGGAACGCGCCAGCCATCCTTAGTGCGCTTGTAAGGCACCTGCTTGTAGAAGGTGTTGAGGATTTCTTCCCCACTCATGCCGAGCGCATAGAGCAGCGAGGTGACGGGAATTTTCCGCCGCCGGTCGATACGTGCGTAGACGATGTCCTTGGCGTCGAACTCGATGTCGAGCCACGAGCCACGATAGGGAATAATGCGGGCGGCGAACAACAGCTTGCCCGAGGAATGGGTCTTGCCCTTGTCGTGGTCGAAGAACACGCCCGGCGAACGATGCATCTGCGAAACAATGACGCGCTCGGTGCCGTTGACGATAAACGTGCCGTTGTTGGTCATGAGCGGAATGTCGCCCATGTAGACATCCTGCTCTTTGATGTCTTTGACTGATTTGGCGCCGGTCTCTTCGTCGATATCGAACACGATGAGGCGCAGCGTGACCTTAAGCGGCGCAGCATAGGTCATGCCGCGCTGGCGGCACTCGTCAACATCGTATTTCGGCGGCTCGAATTCGTATTTGACGAATTCGAGCATCGAGGTGGAAGAGAAATCCGAAATCGGAAAGACCGATTTAAAGACCGCCTGCAGGCCCTCGTTAGGCCGGCCGCCCTGCGGCTCCACCACCAGGAGGAATTGATCGTAGGACGCCTTTTGAACCTCAATGAGGTTCGGCATCTCCGCGACTTCCTCGATTTTTCCGAAATCCTTGCGAACGCGCTTCCGACCAATAAACGTCTGCGCCATCATGTCCTCTCGCTCAATCGATCCATAGGCTCGAACCAGGGTTTAAACCAACCTAAGGCTTAACCCTTGGCCCAAACCAACACGCTCGACCTCTCGTGGCCTTTAGCCCTTCAAATGGGCAAAGACCCGCGAGATCGAGGTACCGGGGCGATCAAGGCGACTTTCCGAAAGGCCGCAATCCATCGCGACCGTCCGGACAGGCGTCACATGCCCTACTCTCCGCTGATTTGGCCAGTTCTCCGAATCACCGCGCCGCTTTCGCCGGTAACCGGCGAGTGTGTGGATTCCAGGGCCCGGCCGCTGAAGTCACACGTATTTCTTGGAGCCCCGGACTTCGCTTCACCTTCCGGGACTTCCCTCTAAGTAAGCACTACTTACTTAAGCTCAACCTTGGCGCCGACTTTTTCGAGGGTCGCTTTGATCTTGGCGGCTTCGTCCTTGTTGACGCCCTCCTTGACGCTCTTCGGCGCGCCTTCGACCAGGTCCTTGGCTTCCTTCAGCCCGAGGCCGGTAATGGCGCGAACTTCCTTGATGACCTCAATCTTCTTCTCGCCGACGGCGGAAAGAATGACTGTAAACTCGGTCTTCTCCTCGGCAGCGGGCGCAGCCGCAGCCGCAGGACCGGCTGCAACCGCAACCGCGGCAGCAGCCGAGACGCCCCACTTCTCTTCGAGAAGCTTGGCGAGCTCCGAAGCCTCGAGCACGGTGAGGCCGGAGAGGTCGTCGACGATTTTCTGCAGATCAGCCATGACTATTGTCCTTCGGTTCGAACCTTAGAGTTGCGGAGAGTTCAGGCGGCGGCCGCGTCTTCCCCGCTCTTCGAGGCATAGGCCTGGACCACGCGGGCAAGCTTCGCGGCGGGGGCATTGACCACCTGAGCGATCTTGGTCGCCGGCGCCTGGATGAGGCCGACGATCCTTGCCCGCAGCTCGTCCAGCGAGGGCAATGCGGCGAGCGCCTTGACCCCATTCTGGTCGAGCGAGGTCTTTCCCATCGCTCCGCCAAGGATCACGAAACGCTCGTGGGTCTTGGCGAAATCGACGGCGACCTTGGGCGCCGCCACCGGATCGCCGGAGAAGGCGATCAGGGTCGGCCCCTTCATCAGGGGCGCGATCGAGGCGACGTCACTGCCTTCAAGAGCGATCTTGGCGAGGCGATTCTTCGCGACCCTAACGCTCGCGCCAGCCAGCCTCATCTGCTTGCGCAGAGTTTGCATCTGGGCGACCGTAAGTCCGGAATAATGAGCAACAACGACGACCTTGGTGGTCTTGAAGACCTCGCCAAGGCTCGCAATCTGCTCGATTTTTACCGCGCGTTCCACCAGCTCTCTCCGGTTGGCGGGTCCGTGATTGGCACCGCCAGGTTGGGCTATGACACTTCAACCCTGCCCCCCGGCAAGCTTGCGCTCGACCGGGCCATCGAGGTTCAAACCGAAGGGCACTCTGCTGCCGTTTCGGTCTTCACCCATCTATGCTGGCCCTTTCGGATTAAGCCCTGACGGGCGCCGGCAGTCTCGGACAGGACCGCACTGATCGAATACCGCTAAGCATTCCAGTCTCTTAGGAGATCCAAAAAGGATGGGTTCTAAGAGCCAGTCTCGCTTTTCTGATTTTCGAGAAGCGCGCAAAGACACACCGACAAACCGGGCCGGCGCGCCCACGGCGGTCATTTAGCGGCTTCCGGCGGCTTTGCCAAGGGGATTATGGGGCTTTAGCCCCGCTTTGCCGGGCAAAAATTTGCGGCATAACATTGCTCAAAAGCAAGCCGGAGGAACGCCCGACCATGCCGCATAACACTGATCGCATCCTCACCACCCACGTCGGCAGCCTGATCCGACCCCCGAAACTGATCGAATTCTGGCGCGCCATCGAGGACGGCAAGCCCTACGACGAAGCGGCGTTCGAAGCCTGCCTCACACAATCCGTTGCCGATGTCGTGCGCCAACAGGCCGACACCGGGATCGATATCGTCAGTGACGGGGAATTCAGTAAAGGCCGCAATTGGGCCTTCTACATTTTCAAGCGGATCACCGGGATCGCCATCCGGCCGGCAACGACGGAGGAACTCAATGATCCGCTGGCCTCGATGACGGGTGGACAGGACCGCAAGACGTTTGCCGAATTCTATAACGAGTACGATATCGCCAACGGCTTGGCCAAACGGCTCGGCAATCGAGTTGTCGTCAATGGACCGATCACCTATTCCGATACGCAAGTGAAGCGCGACATTGCGAACCTGAAGGCAGGCGTCGCCAAAGTTAAGGACAAGCATCCGTCTTTGGCTGCGTTCCTTCCGGTGGTGGCTCCGGCAAGCGCGCTGCCCAGCGCCAAGATCGAGCATTACAAGGACGAAGAAACCTATCTGTTCGCGCTCGCCGACGCCCTGCATAAGGAATACCAAGCTGTCGTCGATGCCGGCCTCTACGTGCAGATCGACGACGCCTTCCTGCCCTACATGCACGAGCGCATGGTGCCGCCGATGTCGAACGCCGACTATCGACGCTGGGCGCAGATGCGCGTCGACGCGCTCAACCACGCGCTCAGGGGAATCCCGGAGGAACGTTCGCGCTATCACATCTGCTGGGGTAGCTGGAACGGACCGCATGCCTTCGACGTGCCACTCAAGGACATTATCGACCTCGTCCTTCAGGTCCGGGTCGGTCATTATTCCTTCGAAGCCGCCAATCCGCGTCATGCCCACGAATGGCGAATGTGGGAAACGATCAAGCTGCCTCCCGGCAAAATCCTGATTCCGGGCGTCATCAGTCACGCCACCAACATCGTCGAGCATCCGGAACTGGTCGCCGAACGCATTGTACGGCTCGCCAGGCTCGTCGGCCGCGAGAACGTCATCGCAGGCACCGACTGCGGTTTCGCGCAAAGCCCGTTCGAGCGGCGAGTTCATCCGACCATTATGTGGGCGAAATTGAAATCGCTGGCCGAGGGTGCGCAGATCGCGACCCAGGCGCTGTGGGGAAAGCGCGCCGCAGCGTGACTTATTCCCGATCGCCGCGGCACAGTGCCGCCATAAACGAAATGGCCGGGACAAGCCCGGCCATGACGACATTCTTTCAATTCCCCGCAGACCAGCTAGTGCGTCTGCTGTGACTCTGGGAACAGGCTCGCCGGCTCCACCTTCACGCCGGGGCCCATGGTCGAAGAGATCGCCACGCGATTGATGTAGTGACCCTTGGCGCCCTGCGGCCGCGACTTCTGCACCGCATCGGCAAAAGCGCGGATGTTCTCGATGATCTTTTCTTCCGCGAAAGAGGCCTTGCCAACGCCGGCTTGGACGATGCCGGCCTTTTCGACACGGAACTCGACCGAGCCACCCTTGGCACCCTTGACTGCGTTGGTGACATCCATGGTCACCGTGCCGACCTTCGGATTGGGCATCAGCCCTCGCGGACCCAATACCTTGCCGAGACGGCCGACCAGCGGCATCAGATCAGGCGTGGCGACGACACGATCGAAATCGATCGTACCGCCTTGTACCTTCTCGACAAGATCCTCGGCGCCGACCACATCGGCGCCCGCCGCCTTGGCCTCGTCGGCCTTGGCGCCGCGCGCAAAGACCGCGACCCGCACCGAGCGGCCAGAGCCGTTCGGCAGATTGACGACGCCGCGGACCTGCTGATCGGCGTGGCGCGGATCGACGCCAAGATTTATCGCGACCTCGATGGTTTCGTCGAATTTAGCCTTGGCGCGCTCCTTGACCATCTTCACCGCCTCTTGCAGCGGATAAAGCTTTTCGCGGTCGACCCCGTCGCGCGCTTTGATCGTGCGTTTGCCGAGCGTCATGACACCACCTCCAGCCCCATCGAGCGGGCCGAGCCTTCTATCATGCGCATGGCTGACTTGATCGTGTCGCAGTTCAAATCTTTCATCTTCTGCTCGGCGATCTCGCGCACCTGCGATTTCGTCACGGAGCCGGCAATATCGCGGCCCGGCGTCTTCGAGCCGCTCTCCAGCTTCGCCGCCTTCTTGAGAAAGTGCGACACCGGCGGGGTGCGCATCTCGAAGGTGAACGAACGGTCGGCATAGACCGTGATGGTGACGGGAATCGGCGCGCCCTTCTCCAGCTTCTGGCTCTGCGCGTTGAACGCCTTGCAGAACTCCATGATGTTGAGGCCGCGCTGGCCGAGCGCAGGTCCGATCGGCGGCGACGGGTTGGCCGCCCCCGCCGGCACCTGCAACTTTATATATCCAGTGATTTTCTTCGCCATTCTCAACTCCTGTTAGTGGTGCGGATATCGACGGCCAGCGACCGCCTCACCTCCCACGGCTTCACACTCTACAGCTTCTCCACCTGGCCAAACTCGAGTTCGACCGGCGTAGCGCGGCCGAAGATCGATACCGCGACCTTGAGCCGCGAGCGGCCTTCGTCCACTTCCTCCACCGTGCCGTTAAACGACGCGAATGGCCCGTCGGACACGCGGACCTGCTCGCCGACCTCAAACGACACCGATGGCTTCGGCCGTTCGATGCCTTCCTGCACCTGATGCAGGATGCGCTGCGCTTCGGCCTCCGACAGTGGCATCGGCTTGTTGTCGGAACCGAGGAAGCCGGTCACCTTCGGCGTATTCTTGATCAGGTGATAGACCTCGTCGGTCAACTCCAGCTTCACCAGCACATAGCCGGGAAAGAATTTGCGCTCGGCGTCGACCTTGCGGCCGCGCCGGACCTCGATGACCTTTTCCTTCGGGACCAGGATTTCCTCGAACAGGTCGCCAAGACCGCGCTGCTTGGCCTGCTCCCTGATCGAATCCGCGACCTTATTCTCGAAGTTCGAGTAGGCGTGGACCGCGTACCACCGGCTCGTCATGTCATGAATTCCGCATCATGAATTTTGGTCGACAATGGCTCAACTGCTGATACCGAGCAAGAAACTCACGGCAACGCGCATGACCTGATCCGCCAGCAAGAAAAAGATCGACGCCACGAACACCATGACGAACACCATTATGGTGGTCACGGTGGTCTCCTTCCGCGTCGGCCAAGTGACCTTCTGGCCCTCGGCGCGTACCTCTTGCAGAAACTTGAACGGACTGATCTTTGCCATTGCTCGAACCAAATAAGCATTCCCCGCCCGACTTTAAGGACGAGACCGGCTAGAGCGGTTCCTTTTGGGGGAGAAGCTCGCCGCGGAAATCCGTTACCGGGCCGCTGGCGATGCCAGCTTCCTACTGCCCGCCGTGCGCAGCGTCAAGGGAAACGAAGGTCCGTTAGTGTCTTCAATCGGTTACCCCCTGCGACAGTACGCCAGCGGCAATGCGACATTGCGGCACTGAAACGCCGGCAGCGAACCGTGGTTGATTTGGCAAGGGGGCGCCGAGGGAGAACGACATGGAAGTCGATGCGGCACTCTGGGTGTTATTGGCGGGCGCAGTCGCGTTCGTAATCTGCGGCTGTATTCTTACCGGACGAACCAGGTTTCACGGACTACGCGGCGCGGGGCACAATTAAAGCTCCCGGTCGCCGCTAGACCGCCGCCAGGCGCCCATACCGACCCGTAGTGGTATCGAGGCTTGGTTCCACCCTTGGCAGGAGTGGAGGACTCGAACCCCCAACCCCCGGTTTTGGAGACCGGTGCTCTAGCCATTGAGCTACACTCCTAGGCGGCGTTCACATGCCATTTTGGCGCCCGGCAACGCAAGCCCTGAACCGGAAGCGCCGGCCGGCCGACATAAAGAGCGATGCTAACACGACGCACCATCATTCTCGGCGCCGCTGCTACGCTCGTTGCCGCGTCAGCGGTTGCCGACGATGCAGCGGCGACAGCTTTCGTGGCGTTATCTACAACGCCTACAAAGGCAAAAAAGCGAAAGGGCTTCCGCTCGACAACGCGCGCACCATCCAGCGTTACTTCGAGCCCTCGCTTGCTGCGCTGATCAGCAAAGACCAAAAGGATGCGGCGCGGCGGCATGATGTCCCGGCTCTCGACGGCGATCCGTTCGTCGATGCTCAGGATTGGGACATCGCCGCCTTCGAAATCGCATTCGCCGATTCAGCGTCGAACAAGACCCGCGCAACCGTTAACTTCCGCAATGCGGGTCAGCCAGTCAGCGTCGCGCTCGACCTGGTCATGGTCAGTAACGACTGGCGGGTTAGCGACATCACCTGGCAGCGTGACGGCAAAGCCGAGACGCTGCGCGGAATTTACAAGCACTAAGACTACGAGCCGCGAATTATGTTGGAGCGGGTGAA